>JBBEBX010000001.1:0-165755 GCA_040882115.1 Methylophaga sp.
TTAACCTGAGCATGGCAACAACCCATGTGACAAAAACGTCAGGACAGGCAATGCTCGCTCTGTTGCCATGGCATCAGGTGTACGATCATGTAGCCACATGATGAGGTGACTAAGAAATATAAAGGTCAATAGGCTTTCCGATTGCGCGTTTGACAAAGGTGTTATTTCGGCGCGTTAACTCCCGTATCCACTGGACCGTCTGGCTGACGCGGATAAGCGTAGGGATTTGTATGTGTAAGTGGCCCGGCTCCAAACGTATCAGCAGCATTTCTTTCACGGTTTTTTGGTTGGGGTGTAGCGCTTTCAGCCAGGTCATCATACAATTTTGCGGTTGTTGTTCCGTCGACTGAGTATGAAACTCATCTCCAGAGCAGACTGACAGCATTTTTGCATCAGCGCGATCCCAGGGTAGATCAACCAGTGCTTCTTTGTCTCGGACAACCAAACTGACCTGAGCAAGGCTGATACCGAGATAGTCAGCAATCTCATACAAGCGGAGCTGTCCTGTGCAAGGGGCAACGCTGCATTGAGTAGTTCTGTGGATGAAGGTGTTTGTGCCATGGTTAGATATCCTGATCAGTAAGATTAACTATCCAGATAATTGCTTTACTAAAAGCGATGTAAGCAAATCGCCAGGAAAATCAGATCACTAAAGCCAGTATTGGGGATACGTTGTCTGCTGTCAGGGGGAGTAATTACTTCATCACCGACTTTGAGAGCATTGATCTCGACATTACTCTGTCCCTCCAGAATCACATAACGTTCCGTGGTGTGTATTTTCCTTGGCTCAACACGCATCCGGGCGATAGATACGCTGGGATCATCAGCCCTATTGGAAAGTTCATTGATGTAACAAAACAACCTCCAATAAAAAAATATTCACAATTGGCTGCATAACGATGAATTTTGCTTTTCATGCACTTAGTCTAGCCAGCTTTTTTATCGTTTGGCAAAAGTTAAGCTGAAAAGGATCGGCAAACATAAAAAAGCCCCTCGATGAGGGGCTGAAATTGCGTTTAACCCGGATCAGAGCAGATCAGGCTTTGCCAGTCACTACTTGTAAGTAATACACGTGTTTTTCGTACTGGGTCAGTACATCACTGATGACCTGTTCTTCAGTATAACCGTAAAGATCGTAATGCTGACTACCTTCCGAAAGGTGAACTTCGGCACGATAGAATCTTACATCGTTGGTGATCTCTCGGTTAAATTCGCCTAATGCAAACCGCGGCATCAGATGGCCAGTAGTATAGACGGCATAGCGAAAATCATCGAATCCCTGGCTATGTTTAACAATCAGCTCAATGTTGTCAGATGCATTATTGACATCGACTTCTGCACCGGTTTTTCTCAGCTCGATTGCCACCTGCTCAAAACCACTATGGATAACGCTACTCATAAAGTGCACAACTTCTGTCTTGGTTGGACGAGCATTCATATTTCTCAGCCGTTGACGCCAGTTGCCTTTGCGGCCCGGTTCGATTGGCGGAGTTAACTGAATGTCCATAACTTTGCGTTTGACGCCTTCTGCACGTAAGCCTTTGAACAGTCCATAACAGATGACAAGCATGATCATGCTGAATGGTAATGCACCCATGATAGAGGCTGTTTGTAGTGCTGCCAGCCCGCCGGCCATCAGTAACACGGCGGCAACAAGACCCTCCGTAACTGCCCAGAATATACGCTGCCATACAGGCGGGTTGGGGTGTCCACCGGACGTGATGATATCAATCACCAACGAGCCGGAATCTGAAGAGGTTACAAAGAATGTCACGACTAATATCGTTGCTATGCCAGAAACCAGCGTACTGAAAGGCATTTGTTCAAAAAGAACAAACAATGCTGTCGGCACATTGGCATTTACTGCTGTGGAAATAGTCCCTGAGAGTTCTCCCAGCTCCATACTGATTGCTGCACCACCGAAGAAAGTCATCCACATAAAAGTAAAACCGACAGGCACAAACAGCACACCCAAAATGAATTCACGAATGGAGCGACCACGTGATACCCGGGCGATAAACATCCCAACAAACGGTGACCAGGCTATCCACCAACCCCAGTAAAACAGGGTCCAGCTACCCAGCCAGTCAGTAGGGTCGTAGGCATAAATATTAAACGTACGGGTAATCAGTTCATTCAGATAAGTGCCAGTATTTTGCACTAAGGACTGAAACAGAAACAGTGTTGGCCCTGCGATCAGTACAAACAGTAAAAGAATGATAGCAAGCGTTAGGTTTAATTCAGATAAACGTTTAATGCCAGCATCCAGCCCCGCGACAACGGACGCAGTAGCCAATACGGTAATACCACCTATGATGGTAACCTGGACAAAAATGGACTCTGGCATATCAAAAAGGTAATTGAGCCCCGAGTTGATTTGCAGTACCCCAAGACCCAGAGAAGTCGCGACGCCAAACATTGTACCCAGCACGGCAAAAATATCGACGATGTGACCGATAGGACCATAAATCTTGTCACCGATAATAGGATAGAGTGCAGAACGGATGGTCAGTGGCAAATTATGACGAAAACTAAAATAGGCCAGCGAAAGCCCTACGACGGCATAAATTGCCCAAGCATGCAGTCCCCAATGAAAGAAGGTGATCGACATAGCATCGCGGGCGGCCTGAATGGTTTCAGCATCACCGGTCGGTGGTGCTGAATAATGCATAATGGGCTCTGCCACACCGAAAAACAGCAAACCAATCCCCATGCCAGCGCTGAACAGCATCGCAAACCATGATGTGTAATTGTAATCTGGTGTGGAGTGATCTGGACCCAGTTTAACCTGACCATATGGGCTGATGGCCAGAGACAGACAGAAAATCAGGAAAATGGCTACAGCTAACAAATAAAACCAGCCGAAGGTATCAACAATCCAGGACTGTGATGTACTAAAGACAGAGGCTGCTTGTTCTGAAAATGTCGCGCCGAAGATTACAAAGGCCAGAATTAAAATCGCCGAACCAAAGAATACCGGGGGATTTATTTGTGCTTTACCGCCAGCAATGGCCTTTGACATATGTTCTGCATCGTTTGCCATGGCAAAACTCCTGATTGGTTAGACGGATGCGTCCTGTAATTAACGTAAAGTGACTTAGAAGTAATATCCAAAATTGATATTAAACCGTGATTCCCACTCATCTTCATCATTGGCGCCTAAACGATCACCAAACATGGTATCACCGCCAACAAACTCATTACCGGTGCTGTGGGCCCAGTCTGTGTAGATATACCAATTACCATAGCCAAATGCAGCACCAAGCGTTGCCAGTTGGCTATCATTAAATTCAGATTCAGTTTTTATTAATGAACTGTACTCTATGTAAGGAATAACATAATCGAGCCAAGGCAGATTATTGGTTTTATGGTAATAACTTAATGAAACCGCAGGGATCCAGCCACGGGCTGCTGCTGTGCTTGGAAAGTCATATGCGCCCATTTGAATAAGTGTGTCTGTTCCCAGCGGTTGAAGACTTGAAACATCGAATTCGTAGTAGGTAATTTGTGATGCCAGTGTAAAGTTATTCCACTTATTAATCATATGCACAGAAGCGGCGTGATGGTCTCCATCACTCTGAATACCTTTACTTTCCAGTTCACTGTACTGCAAAGAAATACCCAGATCGGTATTTAAGTCATCGCCTTCAAAGCTATAAATTGCCCTGACATTGAACTGATGGCGTTCTTCGTAGCCATTATCACTCTCATTAACGACATCATAAGAGTAACGAGCACTATCTTTGGAGCCACCTTTGTAAGCGCCTTCATCGGTGATGTAATACGCCGTATCAAGCTGAAGCTTGCCAAGCTTCTGGGTGAATTTAACACCGAGATCCATATCATCGGATAAACCAAGATAATAATGTTGATCAAATAACCAGCTTTGTGACACACCATAAGGGCCCGGACCGAAAGGTACACGGTTTACGCCGACTTGTAATTGACGATCCTCATCAAACTGATAGCCAACCCAACCAGTGTGCAGGAAGTTATATCCCTGATACCAACGGTATTCAACTTTACCCAGCCAATTGCCTTTCTGGTAATCAAGATTGATCCGAAAGGTGTCCAATGCAAAATCACCCCCATCCTCAACAGCACGTGAGGCTGCACCGGAATCACTCCTGGGATAATCACCGACAACGTAATTAGCGCGCATGGCACCACCAATTTTCAGTGGGCCAAACTGCAGGGGATCTTTTTTGGGCTCATCGTTATCGTTGGTCACCGCAATTTCTGCTTGCTCTGCTCGTTGTTCGGCCTGCTGGCGTTCTCTTTCTGCATCTGAGAGTTTGCGCTCAGCTGCTTTGAGTTGCTGCTGAAGCGCTTCAACTTGTTTTTGTAATGCCTTTACATCTTGAGAGGAGGTTTCAGCACTGGTTGTATTCAGCGGCAGCAACAATCCGAGAAACAGTAAATAGCTTGTTAAAAGAGGTGCATATTTTGCGGGCATATTAATTCCTTATGCCGTAAGTAATGAATTCCACGGAGCTTTATTATTGAGCCGTTGATGCGCCACCGGCTGATATGGATTTTTGCTAGGCATAAGAATTAACCTAGCATTTAATCAGATGAGATTCAAAGTCTGGTGAACGCTTGTGTTGTTAACGATGAAGATGTTTTTGCTGCAGTACGCCGCTCGCCCGGGCACGGTAGCGACACTTTGATAAGGCGTTTATAAGTACATAGAGATGTTGCCGTTGGGTTAATCTTGGCCGGCTAAGCAGTGCATGGTCTGGTTGTTGGATTAACAGTGATAGCGCCTCTATACCGCCCAATGTCATGGCGCGGATCTCCCAGCCGAGCCGGCCAGTTAATGTCATACCAAGATGATACCCTTCTTGCATCAATTGCATCGTATATTGATAAAGAGGGCGCAGGACTACAGACAAGTTTCGTGTATCTCTGGCAAGCAGTTGTGAATCATCAATGCCGGCTGCTTCAAGACGATCTTGCGGTAAATAGATGCGATTTTTCTCCAGATAATCCTGCTCAATATCTTGGAAAAAATTGATCAACTGTAACGCCGTGCAGATGGAGTCTGATTGATGCAGTTGCGAATCGGTAAGACTGTTATTGAGATGTAACACCAAACGGCCTACCGGATTAGCCGAATAACGACAATATTCAAGCACTTCTGCCAAATTCGCATAACGTTTCACGGTGACATCCTGTCGAAAAGCTTGCAGGAGATCTGCAAATAGTAAAACAGGCAAGTCATGCTGCCGGATGCAATCAGCCAGCGCTGTCCACAGAGGGTCAATTGTGGTGATGTTTTGGTTTGCTATTGCTTGAAGTTGTCGATGGAATTCATCTAGCTGTTGCAGTCTTGTCGTTACCGTAGCATCGCCTTCGTCAGCAATATCATCGGCTTGTCTTGCAAAGGTATAGATTGCAGCGACCGGCGATCGCAGTTTTTTTGGCAATAGCACTGAGGCAACAGGGAAATTTTCGTAGTGAGCACGCGCGAATTTTTGGCAGTAGTGGTAGGCGGCTTGAACCTGTGGATCAGTCGGCATCGTTTTTGTCTTGCACCTGGCGGGGCTGCTGCTCGATGGGGGGTAAGTCAGTGATCTGACTCTTGGTACTGATACCCATCTCGGTGAACTTGCGCGCGCCCGGCAATACCTGACGCTCAAGCGAACCGACGGCACTGTTAAAGTGATTGACGCTTTGGCCAAGACTGTTGCCCAGCTTGCTTAAATGATTACCAAAGGTAGCCAGTCGTTTATAAAGTGTTTCACCGAGTTCACGGATGATTTCGGCATTTTCAGCTAATTTCTGTTGTTTCCAACCATAGGAAACGGCACGTAGTAGCGCAATAAAATTAGTCGGCGTTGCCAGAATGATATTCTGACTCATGCTGTCTTCGAGTAAGGCCGGATCGACTTCCAGTGCTGCTGATAAAAACTGCTCGCCGGGTATAAACAGCACGACAAATTCAGGTGACTGGCTGTATTCTGCCCAGTAATTTTTGCGGGAAAGCTCCTTAATACGCCCCCGGATGATCTGAGCATGGCGCTTTAACTCGAGCTTACGCGTCATATCATCTTTTGCCTGAATAGCTGATAAATACGCATCTAACGGGGTTTTTGCATCAACGATGATTTCACGTTTTTCCGGTAACCGGACAATCATGTCCGGACGGATGCTGCCGGTTTCTGTTGCCGTATGCGTTTGCTCATAAAAGTCACAATGGGCGACCATGCCACTCAGTTCCGCCAGACGGCGTAAGGTCATTTCCCCCCATTGGCCCCGTACCTCAGGGCGACGCAAAGCCTGCACCAGATTTTGCGTTTCTTGCTGCAGTTGTTGCTGATTTAAGTTCATCTGAGCAATCGTGGTATTCAAACTGCCATAGGCTTCTTTACGCTCTTTTTCGATTTCATGAATTTGTTTGCTGGTGTTTTGCAATGCTTCATTAATCGGTTTAAGCAGCTGCTCAATGGCTTTTTCTTTATTGCCAAGCTCAGCTTTGGCTTCGCTTTGGAAACGTTTCAGATTTTCTTCTGCCAGACGCAGAAAGTTAGTGTTATTGCGGTTTAACGCTTCATTTGAAAGCTGATTAAACGTATTGGCCAGTTGATCGCGGGTATGATCCAGAATTTCATCAAGCTCCGCTTTATGCTGCTGTTCCCAGTCCAGTTTCAGCATCAGCTCTTTAATCTGTGATTGTTGCGCGCGGACTTTACCATTACGCAGCAATACGCCAATTAAAATCCCTGACATCATGGCAATTGAGCCAATAATTAACAGGGTTTGATGGGTTTGGATAAAGCTCAGGATTAAATCCACTGCAAAATCTCCAATGGATGATTGATAACGCAATCAGCTTGCCAGAGATCAATGTTTTCATCATGCTCAATATAACCATAACGGGCGACCACGGCGCGCATATGGGCGTTCTTGGCGGCTTCAATATCACGCTGTGCGTCGCCGATATAAACACAATCTGCGGGCGATACCGACAGTAACTCGCAGGCATGATGTATCGGTGCAGGGTGTGGCTTACTGTAGGCGGTGGTATCACCACTGACAATACAGGCTGCCTGATCGGTAAGCTGTAGCTGCTGCATCAGTGGATCAGTTAAAAATGCCGGTTTATTGGTCACAACGCCCCAGCGGATTTGATTGGCTGTTAAGGTATCGAGCACTTTTCGCATGCCAATAAAAAGTGCTGATTCACGGGTCAGATTATCAGCATAAATCTGCAAAAAACGTTGTTGTAAGACGCTATAAGCAGGGTTTTCTCTGTCGATGCCAAAGCCCAGTTTTAATAAACCGGCACTACCATTACTGGCGACGGGACGGATCAAAGCATGATCAAGTTGTTTACGACCTTCCTGTTCTAGCAAAGTATTCAGTGCAAACCCAAGATCCGGCGCAGTGTCGACCAGCGTGCCATCAAGATCAAACAGCAGCACATTAAACGGCGAAATAACCATTACAAACGCCGGCAATGAATCAGGTAATTGACATCCACATCCTGTGTTAGCGCATATTTGCGCGTTAACGGATGGTAGCTAATGCCGGCAATCGCACTGACTGTTAAGCCGGCCTCACGACAAGCGCGAGCAAGTTCCGAGGGTTTGATAAATCGCGCGTAATCATGAGTACCTTTAGGCAGCATATTGGCGATATATTCAGCGCCGACAATGGCTAATAACCAAGCTTTGGGATTACGGTTAAGCGTTGAAAAGTATACATCGCCACCCGGTTTAACCATCTGTGCACAGGCTGCAATAATTGCCTGCGGATCCGGCACATGTTCTAACATTTCCATACAAGTGACAGCATCAAACTCATCTGGGTGATTCGCTGCCATGGCTTCGGCAGTGGTTTGCTGGTAATTGATATTTAATCCGGCTTCCAGGGCATGCAAGTGGGCAATTTCCAAAGGCAGTTCACCCATATCAATGCCGGTGGCATCGGCACCACTTAAAGCCAGGGATTCGGTCAAAATACCGCCGCCACAGCCAACATCAATGATTTTGGCCACTTTTAGATCGGTGCGATCTTTAATGAATTGCAATCGCAGTGGATTAATTTGATGTAAGGGTTTGGACTGGCCTTCCGGGTCCCACCAACTGTCGGCGAGGGCGTCAAATTTGGCGACTTCGGCTGGATCAACATTTTGATGTGTCATGCATTTGCCTTAATTTGGCTGGCCCATTGTCGGGCGTCAGCAAGAATTTTTTGACTGTCGAGTGTGGTTAACTGACGATTTTTAAGTAAGTGCTTACCTGCGACCCAGACATCAGTTACCTTATCGCGGCCAGTAGCATAAACCAACTGTGAGGGCAGGTCGTAAAAGGGCTGAGTTTCCAGATCACTGAGTTTGACGGCAATCATATCAGCCGCTTTGCTAATTTCGAGCGAACCGGTAATTTGCTCAAGTCCCAGCGCTTTCGCAGCATTGATGGTCGCCATTTGTAACGCCTGATAAGCCGGCACCGCGCAGGGATCACCGGAAACAGCTTTGGCGAGCAGGGCGGTCTGGCGCATTTCTGAAAACATATCCAAATCATTATTGGATGCAGCGCCATCGGTACCGATGGTGATATTAACGCCGCTGTTATGTAGCGTGGCAACCGGACAAAAACCACTGGCCAGTTTCAGATTCGATTCCGGACAATGCGCGATGTGAACGCCCGCTTGCGCGCAATCTTCGATTTCTGCAGGGGTCAGTTGCGTCATATGCACCGCGATCAAACGCGGTGATAATAGCCCTAAGGCTTTCAAGCGTGCCAGAGGCCGTTCGCCATATTCTTCAATGCTGGTATTAATTTCACTGGCCGTTTCATGGATATGCATTTGAATCGGCACATCCAGTTCTTCGGCGTTAACGATGATCTGTTCCAGCGTTTTATTGGTGACTGTATACGGGGCATGTGGTGCATAGTTACTGGTTATAAGGGGATGATGCCGGTACTTATCATGTAAAGCCTGGCCTTTATGTAAGTACTCATTTACATCACGTGCCCAACTGGTCGCAAATTCAATCACTACCATGCCCAGGCTGGCGCGAATGCCACTTTGATCAACGACGCGGGCAGTGGCTTCTGGATAAAAATACATATCACTGAAAGTCGTGGTGCCGCCGCGAATCATCTCAGCAATGGCCAGTGCTGAACCGGCCTCGACAAAGGCATCACCGACAAACTTTTGTTCTGCCGGCCAGATATGATCATTGAGCCAGCGCATCAGCGGCAAATCATCAGCCAGGCCACGGAACAAACTCATGGCGCTATGTCCATGGTTATTAATCAACCCGGGCATCAACACATGATCGGTTAAATCATGGATTTGCGTCGCTGCAAATTGCTGCTTTGCCTCTGCCTGGGGTAACAGCGCTACAATATGACCTTCGTGAACGGCAATTGCGTGATTTTCAAGGATCACCTGATCTGCCGTCATCGGCAAACACCAGCGGGCGTTAATCAACAAGTCGATTTTTTTCATAGCGTCCGATTATAACCGCCCCAAGCAGGAGAACACAGTGGCAAGCCAAAGCAAAAGCGTCCAACCGATTCGCTGGCAGGAAAATAAATTGTGCTTATTGGATCAGCGGCTTTTGCCGGCAGAAACTGTTTGGCTCGATTTTGATAATAGCGATGACGTTGCCAAAGCCATCAAAGAAATGGTGGTTCGGGGTGCGCCGGCAATTGGGGTCACTGCTGCATATGCCGTTGTTTTGGCAGCCAGGCGTGCCTGGCAAACAGCAACTGAAAACTGGCAACAAGTGATGTCAGTGCCGTTGCAAACTTTACTTGCTTCGCGGCCAACAGCCGTTAATCTGCAATGGGCGATTGACAGAATGACTGCGGTTTATCAATCGCTGCCGGCTGCTGAAAATCCCGAAGCCGTATTACTGGCGGCGGCTGAGCAGATTCATCAACAAGATATTGCGGCCAATCATGCGATGGGAAAATTGGGCGCTGATTTAATGGATGCAAACAGCACGGTATTAACGCACTGTAATGCCGGCGCATTAGCAACCGGCGGATTTGGCACAGCATTAGGGGTGATTCGTCAGGGTTTTTCTGAAGGTAAAATCAATCATGTTTATATCGATGAAACGAGGCCCTGGTTACAGGGCGCCAGACTGACAGCCTGGGAGTTAGTCGAAGAGCAAATTCCCTGTACGCTGCAATCTGATGTGGCGGCCGCGGCACTAATGGCGCAGGGCAAAGTTGACTGGGTGATTGTCGGCGCTGATCGTATTGCTGCCAATGGCGATGTCGCCAATAAAATTGGTACCTATGCGCTGGCCGTATTAGCGCAATATCATGGTGTTAAATTTATGGTGGCCGCACCTCAGTCGACCATCGACTGGCATTGTCAAAGCGGTAAGCAAATTCCGATTGAACAACGTCCGCCCAGTGAAGTCACCCATATTGGCAATAAACAAATTGCACCTGATGGCATTAAGGTAAGTAATCCGGCGTTTGATGTCACGCCAGCGAAATTGATTACCGCCATTGTTACTGAAGCAGGCGTTGTTTTGTCGCCTTCAGTCGCTACAATGAGCAATCTGCATTTAAACGCATAAGGAGTCAGTCATGGCACAAACAGCATTGGTTACCGGCAGTAATCGTGGCATTGGGCTTGAGCTTTGCCGGCAATTAAAACAACGCGGTTATGACGTTATCGCAACCTGTCGGCATCGTTCGCCTGCGCTGAACGAACTGGGCGTTGAAATCATCGAAGATGTCGAGGTCAGCGAGCCATTCAGCCTGCATAATCTCTCCGATAAACTCGGTGATCGCAAAATTGACTTGCTTATGAACAATGCCGGGATTGCCGGTGGTTTGGGACTGGCCGATATTGATGCCAACACAGTCGAAAGTTTCAAACGGATGTTTGAGGTCAATAGTCTCGGGCCATTGCTGACCACGCAAGCGCTGCTGAAACATTTACCCCAAGGCAGTAAAGTGGGCCTCGTGACCAGCCGAATGGGCTCCATTGCTGATAATGATTCTGGTGGCAGTTATGCCTATCGGATGTCTAAAGCCGCACTCAATGCCGCAGGCAAATCCCTGTCAATTGATCTGAAAGACAAAGGTATTGCTGTGGCGATTTTGCATCCCGGTTGGGTACGCACCGATATGACCGGCCATGGTGGTCTGGTTGATGCCGACGAATCAGCCAAAGGTTTGTTGGATCGTATGGCAGCGCTCACTCTCGAAAACAGCGGCACTTTCTGGCATATGAATGGTGACGAATTGCCTTGGTAGCCTATCCAGCGCTTAGCCCTTATCAACAGCGTAAATTACCCGCTTTACTGAAACCGGCAGCGCCGGTTGCGGCGCAATTTGATGATAGTAGTCATCAGCTGTGGTTTTGCCAGACCAGCGTTGGCCCATTGGTACTGAAAGTCGCTGATAAACCGGTAGTCCGCTGTTCATCATTCTGGCAGGGTGTGAATCGTTTGTTTGCGCTGAATTTTCCAGCCTCGCTGGCAGGTACTATGGGGGTACAGCAGTTTCTAAGTCAGCACAGCCCACTGGAAATTCCGCAATGTATATCAGCGAACAGCGGTTTTGTCGTATGCCGGCAATTAGCGGGCAAAACCTTAGCAGCCGAAATGGTTAATCCGGATATCATTAGACAACTTGCCCGGCATATTGCCGCTTTGCATCAGCAAACTGCTGATCACTGGGGGGCATTACAAAAACCTAAGTTTACTGCGGATTCATGGACATCTCGGCTGCGTCAGACCTTGTCTTATCTTGCCGCTAATAATGACATAGCCATTTTGCCCGTGTTGCTGGGTAATGCACTAAAACAAGCGGCTGATATTCAACCAAATAGCTTTGTGCCGGTGATGCTGGATTTACGCTGGGATCAGTTTTTGACTGAGAATGGCAAGCTCACGGCGCTGGTCGATCTGGATGCCTTTGTTTTAGCGCCTCGGGAATTGGAGCTGGTGCTGTTAGAGTTATTACTTAACGCACCACAGGCGGCATTATTTGCCGAAGAATATCAGCAGGTTCACCCATTCCCCGATTTGTCTAATGTTAGAACAGCTTACAGGGCTTTGTTGTTTTTAATGAATGTATTGGGCGAAACGGATTGCGAGAAATGGCTGGCAAAGCCAGCGCATTTTCAGCTCTGAACAGTTTGATTTTCCAGTAATTGCCGCCACTTAAAATAGCCGACCATCGCCAAAAACAGATAAATGCTAAACATGACAATCGTTGCGTAAAAACTGGTGAGCGCATACAAGACAATCGCTGCGGAATTTATCAGCTGCCAGTAAAGCCAGTTTTCAATGACCTTGCGCGCCATTAACACGGTATTCATCACCGAAAAAACCATCACGCCGGCATCGAGAAACGGATATTGCGTGTCATAGGTTGATAAATAAAACCCGGCCAATATCGTCAAAACACTGCCGACCAACAAAAACGCTAGATGAAAATGCCAAGGCCAACGGTGAATAAACAGCTCTGCAACGCGCGTTTCATGACGGTGCCAGAGCACAAAGCCATACACCGCCATGCCAATATAGTAAATATTCAATAGCGCCTGCATTGGCAGTTGTTGCTGCCAGAACAACACTGTGTAAATACAGGTACTGATAAATGCCATCGGCCAGCACCACTGTGATTCACGGCCAGCCAATAATATATAAGCAATACCCAGACTGGCCGCAAACACTTCCCAGCCGCTCATCTGCATCAGGCCATTTAATAGCGCATCAAACCAGCCGGAATCGGTCATTTATCGACAACATCCGCCCGATCGGTGCCAACCATTTTCAACACAAAAGCGCTATGCGGCATCGCCGTGAATACCGCTTCTATTTCGCTGTTCATGGCTGCCATTACATCCTGATATTCACCAAACACCTGTGTGCTCAGCGAATTACGCTTAACGACCAACTTAGGATTATTTTCCAGTTGATCAATAAACGCCAGAATGGGTTCTACATATTGCTCAGTCAGGGGATAAAGGCTGATATCGACAGAAATTCGCATAGTTGACTTATCTTTAATAATCGTAAGAAACGGTCATACCGATAACGCGGGGATCGGCATACTGAATATATTTGCGTTCTGCATAACCTGCAGCGGGGTCGTTGCCAAAGAAAAAACCCCGAGTTCCATAATCTTTGTCAAATAGATTGCGTCCCCAGAGTGTAAATTTCCAATTCTGTTGGCGGTATTCAAGGCTGGCATTCGTGATTGCATAAGAGCTTGATTTAGCACTATGACTGTTTGAATAATAAAACTCGTCTTTGCCTTCGATATTAGTTCTTAATGTCCATGAATGATTAATGTAATATTCTGCCCCAAGATTGAATTGATAAGAAGGAGCGTGTGCTTGCCGGCGTCCTTGAATATCAATACCTTCAGCTAATAAATCTGGATTTTCGAATTCATCAAAGGTCGCGTGTAAGATACCCACTGAAGCTATCAATCGCCATGATTCACTAATTAGCCAATCTAAATCTGCTTCAATCCCGTAGTTTTTGCCTTTAGCCGCATTATCAACGTAATCAATAAATTGCGGACCAATATCGAATGAGCTTTTGACTTGAGCGTCTTCGCGTTTAGCATAAAAAGCCACAAGGTTAGTTTGTAAACGCCCTTCGAGCCATTGGGATTTAAGGCCAGCCTCCAGATTCCATAAATATTCTGTTTCAAAGTCCCGCTGCGCTGGAGCAAGGCTGGCATTATTATTTACGCCACCTGATTTATAGCCTCTAGACAATGAGGTGAATAACAAGTGGTCTCGGTTTAGTTTGTAGTCCAGACCTAATTTGCCACCGTATAACCATTCACCAGGTGTAATTTTCAGATTATTGGAGTCACGATAGTCGGCATCAAAATATTCAGCTCGCAAACCAGAAATTAGTGTTAGTTTTTCAGTGAGTGCTGTGTCGAGCTGACCAAATACGGCAGTATTTTTTGTGCTGTATTTGCCATCCAAAAGGGTGGCACCAAAAATACCAAAGTCCGAGTCTTGCTGAAATTTTTCATCTTGATCAAGATAGTAAGCACCAAGAGTCCAGTCGGTAGTGTTACCGAATATACGTCCATCTTCGTTGGATAATGCCCGAAGTTCGAATGAATAGTTTTCCCGGCTACGATCGAATTCCTCATAGCCAATATATGGCACTAACGCAGGGTCAAACTGGCCAGAAAACCCCCAGTCGGCATCGTATCCATAAGTGATTTCTGATTTTGCGTAGGTTAAAGCGGATTGTAGCTGAACGGAATTATTCACTTTCCAGTCTGATTTTAGGGCAAAGGCATTGGTATGTTGCTTATCCTCACCGGGCTGATCAGACAGACTGTTACGGCTGTTATCGAAAGTAAATGCATCATAGCCATTATCAATATCAAGATGCAGCAGATTCAGATCGACGGTTAAATCATCACTGACCAGAAATTTCAGATGGCTGCGGGCAGTGATTTCATCACGATCCTGGGTGTTGTCGCGACCCAGGAAATCGTTCTCCATATAACCATCTAACTGATGGGTATGCACAGCAATACGGCCTAATAACGTGTCTTTGATAATGGGACCACCAACCGCGACACCGACTGCACGGGTATCGTAATCAGCCAGCGTTGATTCAAAATTCATATCAAATTCGTTGGTGGCTTGTTTGCTTTGCATATTAATGACGCCGGCCAGAGCGCTCGTGCCATAACGCGTGCCCTGCGGGCCACGCAAGACTTCAACTTGTTCGATATCGAAGAGGGTTGCTGCACCACCAGTACGGCTGAAATCAATGCCATCAATAATTAAACCGACTGAGGGATTTAACGGTGCAGCAAACTGACTACGCTCACCAATGCCACGGATCAGAAAAAACTGGCCGCGTGAAGCACCGCTGGACACATTCACATTGGGTGCGAGGTTGAGCACGTCTTCAATATGCTGGGCACCACGGGATTCAATGATTTCATCATCAAAGGTGGTCAGACTAATGGGAATATCTTGTGCCGCAGCCGGCCGAAAATCGGCACTAACCAGCATGGACGGTAAATCTTCGGGCGTGACTTCGGCCTGAGTTGCACAAGTGAATATTGCGCTGGTAATGGCCAGTGGCAGCAGAGAGCGTTTCATAACTATCCTTTTTAATTGCTAAAAAGGACAGGGGGATCACATCAATTGCGGGAGATCGCAAGCAGGTGTTACCGCCTGTCCCTACGCCGGTATTATCCGGATCAGGTTCATCGGGTCTTCACCAACTGGCGAATCTCAGGCCTTGCGACCACCCCGAGGCTTAAACTTTGTTAAAAAATACTATACAGAAAGCAGCCCTTTTTGCCTATTTTTTATACAATTTATAAACAAAAAAGGCGCCCGTAGGCGCCTTGATGAGACTAACTAAACAGTCTTATTCAACGCTGGATTTCAGACTTTCCAAACCGGCTTGATAAAAACCACTGATAGCGGCTTTGGCAGTGTCATCGTTGAGTTCTTTCGGCTCATGATGATTACCGGTGTAAGCACGAAAGAATTTGGCCAGCCAGATGACTTTGCTGCCATTACCATCAGCTTCAACCGTGACCCATGATTTATATTTGCTAACGGGTACGGTCGGGACATCAAAAGTATGGCCTTCGTAGTCAATTTGACCAACGGTGCTCATTTCATCGATTTGATACATATAGCTCATGCTGGCTTCATCGAATTTTTTCAGCGTTTCATTAATAGTGCCACCGGATTTCATTGTCAGCACGCGAGTTGCGCCTTTTTCATTACCGCCACTAGCTTCTGTGGATTCAATCGCCGGATGCCATTTGTGCAGGCTGTCAAAATCTTTAATTGCCGCCCAAACTTTGGCAGGTTCAGCATCGATGGTTATGGTTTCTTCAACTTGAAGCCGTGATGCGCCGTGAGCAAATGCTAACGCCGGGACCAGCAACAGACCCGTCAGCAGGCCTTGGAATAAAGCGTTCATTATTAATCCTTATCTTATATTTCTCGGGGATGCTGAAATTCAGCGGCCCTTAAACTACCATCGCTGGCAAAAACCCGCCACGGGAAATTTTCATAAATGAATGGCTTGTTCAACGACATCGCGCTGTAGGTGCGGTGCAAAATAGCTGATAAATGCATAGCTGTAGCGGCGTAAGTAGCTACCTTTACGAATACCGATATGGGTGGTGCTTGGCTGAAATAAACCACTGGCATCGATCGCCTTCAGCGGCGCATCTTTGCCCGGATCAAACGCCATGCTGGCGATGATGCCGATACCCAAACCCAGTTCGACATAGGTTTTAATGACATCTGCATCAGTGGCGGTAAACACCACATTGGGCTTGAGGCCTTTGTCGATAAACGATTGATCCTGTTGCGCTCGGCCGGTAAAGCCCATTACGTAAGTCAAAATAGGATAAGCGGCTATATCTGCCAAGGTAACTTTTTTTAGCGACAATAAAGGATGTTCGGGCGGTGTAATAATGCTGCGATTCCATTGATAACAGGGCAGGATCGCTAAATTATCGAATTGTGATAAACCCTCGGTGGCAATCGCCATATCTACTTTGCCCAGCGACGCCATTTCAGCGACTTCCGGTGGCGTGCCTTGCACCATATTTAAGTGCACATCGGGATAATCAGCAGCGAATTGCTTGATCGCTTTAGGTAACGCATAACGTGCCTGGGTGTGGGTGGTGCCGATAGAGAGCGTGCCTTTTTGCTCGTGACGGCTGTCTGCTGCCAGCGCTTTGAGATTCTCGACTTCCTGTAAAACCCGTTCTGCTGTTGCCAATACGGACTCACCAACGGGGGTTATGCCTGTCAGACGTTTGCCATGCCGTTCAAAAATTTGCAGACCCAGTTCGGTTTCCAGGGCTTGTACCTGATTACTGACACCGGGTTGTGAGGCGTACAGTGCCTGTGCAGCCGCTGAGATACTTAATCCCTGGCGGGCAATTTCACGCACATATTTGAGTTGCTGCAGCTTCATGGCTTATCGATTTTATTAAACAAGATAAACCAATCTTATTTATTTTATAAATATAAGGCAATCATTTGCTTAAGCTACTAAATGCCGACTTCGGATTGTTGGCGGGAAGCAGCTTTGATATACGCCACAAACCGAGGTTGGCAGGCATTTTCAGCACAAGGCTGCCAGACAAGTGTCATCAACCTCGGCTGAACGGTAACGTAATATTCAGTAGCTTGAGGTTGTGGCGCTGATTGCAATTGCTGAGACTGATTGTGCTTGTTGGCAGAAGCATTGATCCCACCCGCCTGCAGCACAAAGAAGGTCAGCAATGCAGAACCCAAAGTCGTTAATAGCAATAAACGGTGATAGGTGGTCATATTTTTTGCTCTGCTGTTTCGGCTATGTTTAATGCGACTTTCAGCGATCAACTGTGAAAGAAACGTGAATGGTTTTGCCGGTACTAAACAAGCAGTTTATTAGTTGAAGTAATGGCAAGCCATCCAGATCAAAATCCAGGTTAAGTCGTGAGTAAGAAAATAAGCTATATAGTTTTTTTGAATATAAATAGAAGCTATTGTTGATTGTTAGAATAATAAGAACTGATAAACTTGCTGCCTTTTCCAGGGTAGAACGATCAAATGGAGTGGGGATTTTTATTAGCAGGCTTGTTCGTGGGCATTATGGTCGGTATGACCGGTGTCGGCGGTGGCTCATTGATGACACCTATTCTGATTTTTGGCTTTGGTATACAGCCAGTTATTGCCGTTGGTACCGATTTATTGTTTGCCGCTATTACCAAGGCCGGCGGTATTTGGGCTTATTGGCGACATGGTGTTGTGGATTGGCCGGTGGTTGCAAAACTAGCGGCGGGCAGCTTGCCGGCAACCTTACTGACTTTATGGTTTTTGAGTAGCGGCATCAGCGAAGGTGGCCATGATGCATTGATTACCAACGCGCTGGGCATTGCCTTAATTTTGACGTCCAGTGCCTTACTGCTGAAAAGCTGGTTGGGCGGGATTTTACAAGCACAAGCCGGCCATCCGATCGTCAATGCTCTTTATAAGCTGCGTGAAGACCAGCAACACAAAACATTCGCCACCATTTTTACCGGTGGCGTGATTGGTATAATGGTGACCTTATCGTCTGTTGGTGCGGGCGCGTTAGGCGCGGTGGCGCTATTATTTCTTTACCCGCGGATGAAGGGTGTGGAAATTGTCGCTACTGATATTGCTCATGCGGTACCACTGACCTTAGTTGCTGGTTTGGGCCACTCGGCTGTCGGCACTGTTGACTGGGGATTGTTAGGCTGGCTTTTGGTGGGTTCACTGCCGGGTATATACATCGGTAGCCACTTGGGAATCCGTATCCCTGACAAATTGATGCGTACGGTGTTAGCGGTAATTTTGATTGCTGTAGGTGTGAAATGTCTGATTTAAGTAAAATATTAGATTTGTCGATGTTTGGCTGTCCGGTGCATAAAACCAAGGCCTTACAAGCTGCGCAGCTTCTGGATGCCGGCCAAACATTACGCCTGAAACTCAACAATGATGCGGTGACGACAGTGACCAGGCATTTGCAGGAAAATGGTTTTCAGTGTCAGACCGACGCGCCAGATGTGATCACTACAATTATTAAAGTAACGAAAAATGACTGAAATCAGCGAAAAACTACAAATTAAAGTCGATGTAGCTATCGCCTTATTACAAGAAATTGCTGCCGATTATTCGCCAGCTATTTTGGCGACAAGCTATGGTGCAGAAGATATGGTGCTGACGGATCTGATTTGCAAACATGCACCGGGTATTGAGATTTTTACGTTGGATACCGGCCGTTTGCCCAAAGAAACCTATGAACTGATGCAGATCGTCAAAACACAGTATCAGCGTGAGGTGCAGGTTTTTTATCCAGATACCGTCAGTATCGAAAATTTTGTCACCCAAAATGGTCCCAACGCTTTTTATGACAGCGTTGAATTACGTAAAACCTGTTGCGGTATTCGCAAAGTTGAACCACTGCAGCGCGCGTTAGCGAATAAAAAAGCCTGGCTGACCGGCATGCGCCGTTCGCAATCGGTCACCCGTAATGAATTGCCGGTATCCGAGTGGGATGACGCGCACAACTTGCAGAAATTCAGCCCGCTGACCGATTGGTCAAATGGCGAGGTCTGGAAATATATCCGTGCCTTTGACGTGCCGTATAACAAGCTGCACGACGAGGGCTATGCCAGCATTGGCTGTGCGCCTTGTACCCGGGCGATTACGCCGGGTGAAGATATCCGTGCGGGTCGTTGGTGGTGGGAAAATCCAGAATCCAAAGAATGTGGCCTGCACGTCAAAGCCAAATAACTGAGAGCAATGATGACTGACAAGAAATTAACCCATTTAAAGCAATTGGAAGCCGAGAGCATCCATATCATGCGAGAAGTTGCTGCCGAGTTTGAAAACCCGGTGATGCTGTATTCCATTGGTAAAGATTCAGCGGTCATGCTGCATTTAGCAATGAAAGCCTTTTATCCGGGCAAACCGCCGTTTCCGCTGATGCACATTGATACCACCTGGAAATTTAAGGAAATGGTCAAATTCCGCGACCAACGCGCTAAAGACCTTGGTCTGGATTTGATTGTGCATACTAATCAGGAAGGTAAAGAGGCGGGCATCAATCCGTTTGATCACCCGCGTTATACCGATATCATGAAAACCGATGCGTTGAAACAAGCGCTAAGTAAACATGGTTTTGATGCGGCATTTGGTGGTGCGCGTCGCGATGAAGAAAAATCCCGCGCTAAAGAGCGTGTCTACTCATTCCGCGATAAAAACCACCGTTGGGATCCGAAAGCGCAGCGGCCAGAACTGTGGAATATTTATAACAGCAAGGTTAATAAAGGTGAAAGCATTCGGGTTTTCCCATTGTCGAACTGGACCGAGCTGGATATCTGGCAATACATCTATTTGGAACAAATTCCGATTGTACCGCTGTATTACGCGGCAGAGCGGCCGGTAGTGGATTATAACGGTTTAACCATTATGGTTGACGATGACCGGATGCGTATTCCTGAAGGTGAGAAAATACGTATGGAAAAAGTGCGGTTCCGGACTTTGGGTTGTTATC
This sequence comes from Methylophaga sp., assembly GCA_040882115.1. GTDB lineage: Bacteria > Pseudomonadota > Gammaproteobacteria > Nitrosococcales > Methylophagaceae > Methylophaga. The sequence goes on from JBBEBX010000001.1 coordinate 20,030, forward strand.
CACTGACCGGTGCGGTGAAATCCGATGCCGATACGTTGCCGGAAATTATTCAGGAAATGCTGTTAACTACGACTTCCGAGCGTCAGGGACGGGCCATCGATCATGATGAGGCCGGTTCAATGGAGAAGAAAAAGCAGGAAGGCTACTTCTAGTTTTTCCGGCAATTTCCGCTGATTGATTTAAACCTAAGAATTTAATACCAGGCACAGACTATGGCATATGAAACTGATGCACTAATCGCTTCCGATATCGAGGCGTATCTGAAACAACATGAAAACAAAGAATTGCTGCGTTTTCTAACCTGCGGCAATGTCGATGACGGTAAAAGCACGTTGATCGGCCGGTTATTGCATGATTCGAAAATGATTTACGAAGATCAACTTGAGGCTGTCACCCGTGACAGTGCCAAATCAGGCACCACCGGCGATCAGGTTGATTTAGCGTTGCTGGTTGATGGTTTGCAAGCTGAACGTGAACAGGGCATCACCATTGATGTTGCTTACCGGTATTTTTCGACCACCAAACGTAAATTTATTATTGCCGACACCCCAGGCCATGAGCAGTACACCCGCAACATGGCCACCGGCGCATCCACCTGTCAGTTAGCAGTTATTTTGATTGATGCCCGCCATGGCGTACAAACCCAAACACGTCGGCACAGTTTTATTGCCTCACTTTTGGGTATCAAACACGTTATCGTAGCCATCAATAAAATGGATTTGATGGACTACAGTGAGCAGGTGTTTAACGATATCCGCAAAACCTACAGCGAATTTGCCCGCGAACTGGAAATAGAAGATATTCACTTTGTGCCGATGTCGGCGCTGGATGGTGATAACGTTGTTAATCGCAGCCAAAATATGCCGTGGTATGACGGTCAGACAATGATGGAGCTGCTGGAAAGTATCGAAGTCAGCCGCGATGCCAATACCGAAGATCTGCGTTTTCCGGTGCAATTTGTTAACCGGCCTAATCTGAATTTCCGTGGTTACTGCGGTACGTTGTCTGCTGGCGTTGTAAAACCGGGTGATGCCATCACGGTCTTGCCATCCGGTAAAGAAAGCACCATTAAATCAATTGTCACCTACGATGGTGAACTGGATTTTGCTGTGCCCGGGGAAGCGGTGACCGTGACTTTACGTGATGAAGTTGATGTCAGCCGCGGCGATATGATTGTCCACCGCGATCATCAGCCACATGTTTCCAGCCATTTTAAAGCGATGATGGTGTGGATGACCGAACAGCCGCTGGTCGCTAATAAGCAATACAGCATTAAAGTTGGTGTTGCTGACAGTGCCGGTGTGTTGACCAATGTTGATTACCAGATAGACATCAATACCTTGCAGCATAAAGATGCCAGCGTCTTAGGCCTTAATGAAATTGGTCTGTGTGAATTTTCGTTGAATAAACCGGTGGTTTTTGACGCTTATAAACGTAACCGGCATACCGGTGCTTTTATTGTGATTGACCGGCTAACCAATGTCACCATTGGCGCCGGCATGATTACTGAAGCAGTTAATGAGCAGGGCGAAAAGGTTTCAGCCACTGAATTCAGTGATTTCGAAATAGAGTTGAACGCGCTGATTCGCAAACACTTCCCGCACTGGGATTGCAAAGATCTCAGAAATCTATTGGCTTAGAATTTAAGGCTTCCAGGCCATAGTGTAATTTACTTCACATTATGGCCTGACAGTCAATGCGCGAAATGCCATCTGAAATTATAATGGCGTCTAAAGTCATCACTTACATACATGTTTTTCTCATGTCAGCGTCATGAATTTATTGGAAAATGCCTGTTCATAATAAAAAATCAGGATTTGTCTGATTCAAAGAATGAGCAAGATTGGCTATTTTAAAAGATGATTTAGAAAACTGAATTTGCCGGAGGAACTATGAAACAACAACCTGACTTTCGTGAAGTAGGCTGTGGCGAGTGCGCCAACGGAAGCTTGTTGGGTTTTGATTTCACCATGGCTTTACAACCGATTGTAAACACCTCGACAAACAGTATCTGGGCCCATGAAGCGTTGGTTCGTGGCCTTAATAATGAGCCATCAGGGCATGTATTTGCCAATGTAAACGATAGTAACCGGTATCGTTTTGATCAGGCCTGCCGCGTTAAAGCCATCAAATTAGCTGCCGAGTTGGGCATCGATACGATGCTTAGTATTAACTTTATGCCCAATGCTGTTTACAAACCAGAGTTGTGTATTCGCACCACACTGATGGCAGCCGAGCAATATAACTTCCCGATTGAGCAGATCATCTTTGAGATTACCGAGGGTGAAAAAATCGAAGACTATGATCATCTGAAAGCCATTGTGCAGTATTACCAACAGTCGGGGTTTAAAACGGCAATTGATGATTTTGGTGCCGGTTACTCCGGATTGAACATGCTGGCGGATATGCAAACCGATCTGGTTAAATTAGATATGGCGTTGGTGCGAAATATTGATACCGATAGAATCCGTCAAACTATTATCCGCGGTATTTTGCAGGTCTGTACTGATTTGAATATCCGTGTCATTGCTGAAGGTATAGAAAGTCGCGAAGAGCTGAAAACGCTGCAATCGATGGGCATTGAATTGTTTCAGGGCTATTATTTTGCGCGGCCATCATTTGAGTCAGTTGCGGATATCGATCCGGCTTTATTTGCTGTTTAAGCCGGGCGGACCGCGTTCCGCCATTTTTCCAGTTTCATCTGAAATGACATCGCTGCATGAGCCGGACTGGTTGACGGTAATTGTATCAAGCTAATCCCGGCTGGAATTTTTACATGACGCTGAAATAGTTGTGCGGCTTTACCACCGTTACACAACACGGTCGTAATCTCAGGATGCTGACTGAAAAACGCCTGAAAGTTGTTAACTTCGATACTGCCCGGTTCAATATCGCTATCGAGACTGCCACGCCGCTGACAACTGCGCAGTACATCCCATAAGGCAATGTTTTCGCTGATAAGCACCTGACAACGGGCAGCATAATCTAAATCCGGCCAGTTAAAAATCTGCTGCATAATCGGCCAAAAGGCATTGCGCGGATGTGCATAATATTGCTGCTGTTGCAGCGAGGCTATCCCCGGCATCGAGCCAACAATCAAAATTTGGACTTCGGGCGCTGACAGCCAGTCAAAACTTTGTGCCAGCGATTCTGACATTATTGATACAGATTATCGTCGTGACGGATCCAGCCGTGCGGATGTTGGTTAGCCGGATCATGATGGGTCCAGTGCAAAATACCACCTTTGTCGTTCCAGACATATTCACCATATAAATCGACTTCATCACCGACCTGCAAATTATCGATGCGCGGTGCCAAATCGATATTATGAGCGACCAATAACGTTAAGCCACTGGGCAATTCGATGATAAAACGCTGATGGCGGCTGCCATCATTATCATCTGATAATAGTCTGGTCACTTCACCGCTGACTTCGAGCTGAACGTCTGACTGACGATTTTCATACAAGCTCTCGGCAGTGATCGCGTTTAACGCCTGGCGATCGACTTCTGCCTGATAAAAGCTACCGATAAATAGCACCACAGCAAAACCGAAAATCAGCCAAATGCGCTGCATCATGCGTTTTTGTTTAGACATAAACTGACTCCAAGAACATGCCGGCTAATATGCCATATTCCGGCAAACCAGGCAGCGCCCAACGGCCACTTTTGCGACACGCTGCTGATTTTTAGCTCATTATTGACAGCATGTTTGCGCAATTTATGAGGTTTCGGGCATTCGCTTAATTTTGTATCAATAAATTTACGCTAAACGTAGCGGTTACTGGTCAGTGACAATGGCAGCTGATCTGGCGGGATTATTAGTTGTTAGCGTGCTGGTTCAGTAGCCAGCGCTATATGGATATAGCTATTTATAATTTCCTGTTATAAGCCGTCATCGTTATAATATTGCGTCCATTGAAACCGTTTAGAGATCTTAGATGTATCAATACGATAAGTATGATCAGGCGATGGTCGATCAGCGTGTCGCGCAGTATCGCGATCAAACTCGCCGCTATTTAGCGGGTGAGTTAACTGAAGATCAATTCCGGCCGCTTCGCCTGGCCAACGGCCTGTATATTCAAATACATGCGCCTATGCTGCGTGTCGCTGTGCCTTACGGCATGATGTCGGCAACGCAGATCCGTAAAATTGCCGATATTGCCCGTCGTTATGACCGGGGATTTGTGCATTTCACCACGCGAACCAATTTTCAGCTGAACTGGCCGAAACTGGAAGATGTGCCGGATATTCTGGCGGAGCTGGCAACAGTGCAAATGCACGCCATCCAGACCAGCGGTAATGATATTCGCAATACCACCACCGATCAGCTAGCCGGTGTGAATGCTGATGAAATCGAAGATCCACGGCCGTGGGCGGAAATCATCCGGCAGTGGTCAACCTTCCATCCAGAATTTGCTTATCTGCCGCGTAAATTCAAAATAGCCATCATCGCTACCAAAGAAGATCGTGCTGCAACACAGCTGCATGATATTGGCCTGCGCATGGTGAAAAATCATGATGGCGAAGTCGGCTTTGAAGTGCTGGTTGGCGGCGGTTTAGGCCGCACGCCGGTGATTGGTGTGCAGATCCGGCCGTTCCTTGAAAAAGAAGATTTATTGTCTTATCTGGAAGCAATTTTGCGGGTTTATAACCGCCTTGGTCGCCGCGATAACAAATATAAAGCCCGTATCAAAATCACCGTTCGTGAGCATGGCATCAACCATATTCGAGAATTGGTTGAAGCTGAGTGGGTGCATACGCGTCAGCAGCTGAAGCTGGATCAAAAAGAGATTGATCGGGTTAAAGCGCATTTCACCGAGCCGGATTATGAAACTGATGCGGCCAGCGATAAAAGCTTCGATGAAATGCTGGCGGAAGATAAAGATTTTGCCCGTTGGGCCAAACAAAATACGGTCGGGCATAAAGTGCCCGGTTACCGGGCAGCGTATATTTCACTGAAAAAACCGGGTGTACCACCGGGCGACATCAGTTCTGAGCAATTGGACGTGGTTGCCGATTTGGCCGATGAGTTCAGTTTTGGTGAAGTACGCTCAACGCATACCCAGAATCTGATCCTTACCGACGTAAAGCAAACCGATTTGTATGCCTTATGGTTACGTTTGCATGCTGAAGAATTGGCAACACCAAATATTAATACATTAGGCGATATTATATGTTGCCCGGGTCTGGATTATTGCGGTCTCGCCAATGCCACGTCGATTCCATTGTCGAAGCAAATCATGCAGCGGTTTGATGATGTCGATTATCTTAATGATCTGGGCGATATTAAGATCAAATTCTCTGGCTGTATGAATGGTTGCGCCCATCAAAGTGTTGGTCATATCGGTATTCTTGGTGTCGATAAGAAAGGCGAGGAGTGGTATCAATTTACTCTCGGCGGCAGTTCTGAGGCTGACGCGTCTTTAGGTGAGCGTTTGGGCCGTGCTATTCCCAAAGATGAAGTGGTTGATACCGTTGGGCATTTACTCGATGCTTATGTGGAATTGCGTCATGAAGACGAGAGTTTTCTGGGCACCGTTCGTCGTTTAGGCATTGAACCATTTAAAGATCGGGTATATGCAGATGCAAATAATTAAAGATCGCGAAATCGTTGATGACAACTGGCAGCATCTCGATGATGACTCGCCCATTGCTGATGGCAATATCACGATTTCACTGAACCGCTGGCAGGAACAGCACGATACCCTCAGTAAACATAAGGGTGGTCTGGGTATTCGTTTATCCGGTGATGATCCGCTGGAAGAGATCGTTCCGGATTTGGCGCGTTTTCAGCTGGTGGTGCTGATTTTTCCGGCATTTACCGATGGTCGCTGTTATTCGTATGCCAAATTACTGCGCGAGCGTTATGGCTTTAAAGCGGAAATCCGTGCCCAGGGAGATGTGCTTTATGACCAACTGTTTTATATGTCGCAATGTGGCATAAACAGTTTTGAATTGGCCAATCCGAATCGTTTGACCAATGCACTGGCAGCGTTTGACGAGTTCACTGAAAGTTATCAATCGACTGTACTGCGGCCCGAACCGCTGTATCGCCGTCGCTAAGCTGAATTGATTGTATGGCGGTTTATGCCATCGGTGATGTGCAGGGCTGTTTCAACGAGTTGTTGAAACTGCTCGACGCCCTGCAATTTGATGCTTTGCAAGATGAAATCTGGCTGGCTGGCGATTTGGTGAATCGCGGGCCAAAGTCAGCGGATACCTTACGTTTTGTCAAAAATCTCGGTGATCGCGCTAAAGTCGTGCTGGGTAATCATGATCTGCATTTATTGGCGCAAGCGTCCGGCATTTCCGAATACCAGCATCGTTTAGACACCATTGACGACGTTTTACTGGCTGAGGATCGTGAAGAATTATTGACCTGGCTGCGTCACCAGCCGTTGTTTTATCACGATGTCGATTTACAGTTTTCAATGGTGCATGCCGGTTTGCCGTCGCAGTGGTCAATTGCCGAATGCCAAGTTCGCGCCGCCGAGGTTGAAGCTGTGCTCCGCGGGGATAATTGGCGGGACTTTTTTCAGCATATGTATGGCAATAAACCTAAAAGCTGGTCACCGGATTTGACTGGCTGGGATCGGCTGCGTTTTATCACCAATTGTTTTACCCGCCTGCGTTACTGTAATGAAGACGGTTCGTTGGCTTTGAAATTCAAAGGCGCGCCCAAAGACAAACCGGTTAAGCAAAAACCATGGTTTGATATGCCGGATCGTGTCACCGCTGATGATCGCATTGTTTTTGGCCACTGGTCGCAGCTGGGCACCGGTCAGTATGGCAATGTGTTTTCGCTGGACAGCGGCGCCGTTTGGGGCGAGCAGCTAACAGCGGTACGCATTGATGAAAAACCCTATATCTGGACAACAATTGAAGCTGATCCGGATGGTTTGCCGGCAGCACGCAATAAAACCACAGCCGACAAGCAGCACTGGTTATAAGCGCTTGTTGGGCATTCATTTTTAAACACAGTACAATAACAACACGCTTTTATCGGGATATTAAAAACATGAGCAATATCAAAAACTTTTCAGGTGATTTTTCAGCGCAGGGTATTCGGGTCGGTATCGTTGCCGGCCGCTTTAATGATTTTGTCGTTGATCATCTGATTAATGGCGCGGTGGATACTTTATTGCGTCACGGTGCCAAAGAGAAAGATATTGAAATTGCCAGGGTGCCGGGTGCTGTGGAAATCCCACTTGCCGTCAAACGCATGGGCAAAACCGGCAAATATGATGCGATCATTGCGCTGGGCGCCGTGATTCGCGGTGGTACACCACATTTTGAATATGTTGCCGGTGAATGTTCCAAAGGTCTTGGCCAGCTCAATCTTGAACTGGATTTGCCGATTGCTTTTGGCGTGTTAACCGTTGATACCATTGAGCAAGCCATCGAACGTGCCGGTACCAAAGCCGGTAATAAAGGCGCAGAAGCGGCGATGAGTACCATTGAAATGGTGAATGTGCTGCGTCAAATCGGAGCTGCAAAATAGTGGCAGCCGGCTTACCAAGAACACAATCACGGCGGGCAGCCGTTCAGGCCTTATATCAGGCGCTGGTCAATGATCAGGCACCGGATAAGGCTGAACTGGATTTTGTGACCGCTGAATATGCCAATAAAATTGATAAAAATTATTTTAAGCTCCTGGTCGATGGGGTTATTAAAAATATTGCCGAGATCGACGCCGAGCTGAGCCACGCTGTGGACCGTGATTTAAAAGCAGTCGATCCGGTCGAAGCTTCAGTGTTGCGCCTGGCAGTATTTGAGTATATGCACCGGCCCGATATTCCTTATCGGGTGGTATTGAATGAAGCCGTGGAACTGGCTAAATCATTTGGCGGCGAACAAGGCCATAAATACGTTAACGGTGTGCTCGATAAAATGGGTGCCCGGTTGCGTAGCGTTGAATATCAGGCCGCGAAAGCCAAACGCGATGCCAAAAAAAACTGACGGATGCGTCAGCCATTGTGAATCAAACATCCGAATTTTCGCTGATTAAAGCTTATTTCTCGGCACTAACAGCAGACCGTGAAGATGTCATATTGGGCATCGGCGATGATTGTGCTTTATTAAAGCCACCTGCTGACCAATTATTAGCGACATCTGTCGACACACTGGTGTCGGGCGTACATTTTTTTGCTGATGTGGATGCCTATCGACTGGGCCAAAAAGCCCTGGCAGTGAATTTAAGTGATTTAGCCGCTATGGGGGCCAGACCCGCCTGGTTTACGCTGGCATTAACGCTGCCTGAAGCCGACAGCGATTGGCTAAAAGCCTTCTCAGCAGGGATCGCTGATTTGGCAAAACAACATCATTTACAACTGGTCGGCGGTGATACGACTCGTGGACCACTGGCGATAACCATACAAGTCACGGGATTTTTGGCTGCCGATAAAGCTTTCCGCCGTGATGCTGCCAAAGTCGGCGATAAGATCTATGTCAGTGGTACGCTTGGCGATGCCGGGGCTGGTTTGCTGTTAAAGCAAGGCAAATTGCCGTTGGCTAATTTGACCGAACCTGAGCAGCAATTTTTACTGGATCGTTTGGAGTTACCCACACCGAGAAATGTATTAGCCAGTCAGCTGGTGGAGGCGACTCGATCGGCGATTGATATTTCCGATGGCCTACTGGCAGATTTGCAGCATATTTTAACAGCAAGCCATGTTGGCGCTATTATTGATACCACCGCACTACCCTTGTCAGCAGCGTTACAAAAACTGCCGGCAGAGCAGGCAAATAAATTGGCACTGACCGCCGGTGATGATTATGAGCTTTGTTTTACCATACCAGTGAATAAAGCTGGTGTGCTGGAAGCTGCACTGGACGGACAGGTTACCTGTATTGGTGAAATTACCGAATTCTCAGGTTTAAAATTATTGCCCGAAAATACCCAACAAAATCTGGATGTAAATCCCGGCTATGACCACTTCAGTTAAACCGACGTTATCTGACGTCATCAAACGCCCAGCGGTATTGCTGGCATGTGGCCTGGGCGCCGGTCTCATTCCCAAAGCACCAGGTACCTTCGGCACGCTGGCGGCAATACCATTATTTCTCTGGATGCAGCATCTCAATATGCTGAGTTATCTGTTGATTACGGTGGCGTTTTTTGTACTGGGCATCTGGATTTCAGCTGAGGCCATCAAAATATTTCATCGTGACGATCCTTCCGAGGTTGTCTGGGACGAAGTGGTCGGTTTTTTGATCACCATGATTGCCGCACCGGCTGGCTGGCAATGGCTGGTATTGGGCTTCGTGCTATTCAGGATTTTTGATATCTGGAAACCATGGCCGGTGAGTCTTGCTGATCAAAAACTGCATGGTGGGCTGGGCATTATGCTGGATGATGTCATTGCTGGGGTTTATGCGTTGGTAGTGCTGCAGCTGATCGCGTTTATAGTCTGAAATAGCCCACTCAATTTGCCTCAGGTATTTATCTGTGGCAAATTAAATCTGTTGATTTGAATAAGGATATTCAAAGTGAACAGTAAAGGATTTACGCTCGTTGAGCTGTTGATTACGCTTGCCGTGCTCGCCATTCTGGCGACAATGGCTTTACCTTCTTTCAGTGATTTACTGCGTCGACAGCAAGTTAATGGCGAGGCTAATGCCTTGTTTTCAATGCTGTATCTGGCGCGCAGTGAAGCCATCAAACGCAGTAGCATCGTAACGATTTGCAAAAGCAGTGACGGACAAGACTGTGGTGGTCAATGGTCAGATGGATGGCTGATGTTTGCCGATCAAAATAAAGATGGCGTTCTGAATGCGAGTGAAGAAGTGGTTGCCAGAAGTAAAATCAGTGATGCAATTGCAGTTGGCTGGATAGCGTTTGGTTCCAATAATTACATCCGCTTTACACCGAGAGGCATGACATTAGCACAAAACGGTACGTTTACCATTTGCCCGGACAATGCCGACATTGCTATAGCCCGAGCAGTTGTGCTGAGTAAAACAGCGCGTGTCAGAATTCCGCCTGCGGGAGAAAATGGCGCAGGTGAAGCTTTGGTTTGTTGAAGATTAACGTTGCCAGCAGTCAGCCGCAGATAAGCTTCCGGTAACGGACTGGACATTATTCTGGTTAATACTGAAATTTCCACATTTCGTATCATTTGCCTGCTTGCCTGTTCGTGTAGCAGTTGCAGTATATGTTGATGGCGGTCCAGCATTAACATTTACTGTAATATTGTAGTAGCCATCCGGAGAACTAGCCGCAGCACCAATTTCAGCCAAAGTGCCATAAGTCGGGTTATTGGCACGGTATTTTTCTTGCGCTAATTGTACGGCTAGAAGTGCTGACTTAGCATCCGCCCGCCGGGCCCGTTCAACATAATTCTGATAAGCCGGAATCGCAATAGCAGCTAACACCGCAATAACCACCACAACAATCATCAGTTCAATCAACGTAAAACCTTTGTTAAGCACTTGATGTTTCATCGGCAAATCCTCAGCAAATTCCTTAGCGGTAACGATAGAGCAAATCATACGCCCAGTCATGCATTAAATGCGTGTCACATCACAAAATCTTTTTAAAAAACAGATGCAAAAGCTATGAAAACCTTAAAAATCAGGACTATAATCAAACTCATGGCAACAGAAGGACAAAGCATGCCACGCACCAATCAATTAGGCTTCACTATTATTGAGCTGATGATAACAATATCCGTTATCGCGATACTTGCTGCAATAGCAATGCCTTCATTCGCAGATTTCCTTGAAAGAAACAGAATTAAGGGGGCTGCTGAATCTGTAAAAGCTGAATTTCAATATGCTCGCTCAGAAGCTATTAAGCAAAGTTGTGAAAACGGCACTGTGCTAACTTTCACTGCAGGTCTTGCTTGGCAACTTTCTCTTCTCAGGTGTGACGCTACAACGAGAGTTTTTGATTCACCATCAGAAAAAGTCACGCTTAGTAATGTAACTTTTAGCGATGAAAATGTGGCGTTTAACTCTCGGCGTGGAGGAGCTGACCAAAGTGCTGGTATTACACTTTCAACAGACAATTACGATCTTACGACCCGTATTGTAAATGAGAGAATTATTGATATTTGTTATCCGGCAGGTTCGAAAGCGATTGCTGGCTATGGAGCGTGTTAGATGATTTTTAAGTCTCCCAACAAAAAGCTTAAAGGCTTCACGTTAATCGAATTAATGATTGCTATTTTGATTGGTGCGTTAGTAATTGGAGCGACATTAACTATTTATGTAACGACCATCAGAGGTAGCTCAAATACCCTAAAGTTGACGCGTTTAAATCAAGATTTGGGCGTGACTTTATTGATCATGACAAATGATATTCGTAGAGCAGGCTATTGGGGCGGCGCTATAGTTGGTGCAAATTTAACGTTGAATCCATTTTCAGATGTTGCAGTAAGGGATATTGGAGATGTTGCAATTGGTGATCCGACGGTTGCTCCAGTAACGGGTAACTGTATTACATATTCATACGATGCCGATGCCTACGATGATCCCGCTTACGACCCAGATGTTGATAGTGTTGCCCCAGATGCAGACGAGTACTTTGGCTTTCGGGTAAACAATGGTGCAGTGCAGATTAAAACCTCTGGCACAACATCAATTGATGCACAATGTGGTGATGGCGTTTGGGTAAATTTGACTGATCCAGAAGAAATTAATGTTACGGAGCTTGCTTTTACGTTGGTGGCAGACAATTCAGCGACTAATGCAAGTGGCAATACCGTCACAGCACGGCAGGTCAGTATTCGTATTGAAGCGCAAATGGTTTCTGATGCGGATATTAATACACAATTAGATGATGAAAATGCAGTAAATGACGTAGTAAAAATTAGAAACAATCTTATAGAGCCTTAAGAAACAGGATTTTTACTATGAAGAAAACACTTAAAAAACATCAGTCTGGAGCGGCAACACTAGTCGTTGCAGTTGTCCTTTTGATTTCCATAACACTTGTAACGCTGTTTACTGCGAAAGTTGTTTTGGAAGATACGAAAATCGAAGCCAATACTTATAGGACAGCACAGGCTTTTTCTGCAGCTAACTATGGGCTTGATTTTGCAATCAACTACTTTGACCAAGGTGGGTTTGATCAGCTCGATGAAACGGTCTCCCCGGCCGTAGCAGGCACTGATGATGTTGTTGATAGTATCGTGACGAGCTCCCTTACATTACAACAGGCTGGTGGAGGCCAGATAACAACTGCTCAGGTTCAATTTATTATAGATGCAGAACGTTGTGGCGGAACGCTATCTTGGCAAAATGGTTTGGTCTTAGCTACCGGCTTCAGCGATGACACGCTTGCAACCAGAGTAATGGGGCAGTGTGTAGGTCCGATAAGTATTTTGAATGGAGATGGTCCTGAAATTCCGTTAATTTCAAGGACGCGAATTGATACTACCGGTAATGCAAATATTATTAACAGATATACCAACACTAATATTTGGTCTGCAGATGAGGTGGTTATTACTGGCGCATCCATGGGTACTTACATCAGAGACCCTGGTGCCACCCTCACCTCAGAGGAGCAATTTCTTGATGTAGACGAAGATGTGAATACGCAACTGGTGTCAAACAGAAATTTAGGTAATGGTGCGGATATTATTTCCGGCGATCCCTCGTTAAAACTTGATGCCGGATTTTTCGGCAATTTTTTTAATGCTGCCCAAAGATCTTCATTGAAAGATCTTGCCGCTGCAAACCAGCAGTCTTTTGGTGAAAATGAGATTGGAGAAGCGGTTGGTAAATCTGGTCTTATTTATTTAGAAGGAGACCAATCGCTTACTGGGGGTACAATTGGTTCAATAGATTCCCCTGCTATTGTAATTGTCGATGGTGATTTAAAAACAACAGGTAATCCTATTGTTTATGGCATTGTTTATGTTGTTAATAAATTTGATGTTGGCGGGACGCCTTCGATCGTTGGAGCAAGTATCGTTGAAAACGAGGGAGGGGTAGATTCAGCCACTGGTTTTGAAGGTAACGGTACACTCAACCTTGTATACTGGCAAAATTTCTTGAATGACGATGGTCAACCTCTGCCTGGGCTTACATCTGTAATTGAGGGTTCCTGGCGTGATTGGTAAGCAAGCAAATCCATCTTGGAGCGGGGCTCAGCTATGAATCTCTCAAAACTTTTAAATCAGAAAGGTATAGGCCTTGTCGAAGTATTGGTTGCATTGCTTGTCGTTTCTTTGGGGCTTCTTGCGTTGGCTAATTTTCAGGGTAGCCTTCTAAAGGCCAGTGGGAGTAACAAAGCGAGAGCGGAGGCAATTGGTATAGCCCAACAAGAGCTCGAATTAATTCGATATGCAGCAACCAGAAGTGATGATTTTCTGCTGGTTCCCACCAACCCTGCGGCTAAGACGGTTTTAGGGACGAATGCATTATTCACAGTCACCAGCGTCGCTGAAGATCCCGTAGCCAACACCATTATTAATGTAGTTGTAAATGTTGCATGGACAGATGCCGCAGGAGATGCTGATAACGTAACGCTAATGAGTGAAGTAGGATTACAAGACATTCAGAAAAGTGCTTTTGCTACCAATGATACAGCCGCAGCCGTAGCTGTCCCAAGTCCACGTCAGAGTGCCTCTGAAGATGTTAGGCCAGCCTCTGAACAAGTTGGTGAAGATGACGTAATATCGCCTACCGAAACCCCACTTCCTGCCACAGGTACTGTAGAAGACGGTGGTTCACCGAGCGGGCTTGCGTCAAGTTTTAATGTTACCGGTAATGATGGTTCTATATACAATCTTGAACAGATAGCGACAGATTCTCGCTATTACTCAGCTGAATTTGGTGACGGTGTCCTCGCTGTTTATCGCTGTGATGCTGGTGGAGTTGATGGTGGTTGCATTTATATCCAGAATCACTTTGGTGGAGTATCACTAAGTACTTCGGGCACAATTTATTCAGCAAATAACACGGATAATGATTTGTCTGGGATTAGAGCTGTTTGGTCATCCAGTGAGGTAACAGCATGCTATATCGGCCCAATTGCTCAAACAGGCTCAGGAAATAGCGCTGTTTATTCAATGCCATATGAATGTGTTTATGCTGGTAACTGCAGTGAAGATGGTGATACATGCCATCCAGATGTGAGCCCTGAACAGGTAACTGCCCAAAATGTTGGTCCGGGCGGCGAGTTTGGTAATTTAGGCCTGATTGGATTGGATGGTGGCAATGGTGGGGATCAGATGTGTTATCTGGAAGATACGCCTGATTGGAGTAATGCTCAAAATGTTTTAAATGGTAACTACAATTCTGGGGGCGGTAATTTTGCTACCAATGAAGCTTATCTTTTCCCGGTTACAACAAGGTTATATGTAACCCGGCAAATGATGTCGAACGGATTAGAACGTTCAGAAGGAATCAATAGATCCTATAGAAATCATAATTTTTTACTTGTTAACAGGCAGAACAGTCCTAATGCTTATAAAAACTGTTTTAATGCTGTAAACGCTTCGGATGAAACTAAGTTACTTTACACATTAGCACCGAGAGAAATTGTCAGAGTTAACGACAGTAATGTTAATACAGTTGTCCCGACAGCTACATTTGATGGTGTGATGCCAGCAGTAACAGTGATTTCATCATTATCAGGCAATAGACCAAGAATTTATCTTCCCGAAGTGGGTAGTTGTTATGTGAAAAATAACAATTTGGATTACGCTTGTGCAATACCAAGAAACTATATTGCCCCCACTTTTATTGGCGGTAGTGTATCGGTACCAAGTCCAGGAATTCAGTCTCCGAGCATACCTGTCAATTATGTTAGTTGTACAACCAGCTATACAGTCGATGCTGCTGGTATACCAATTATTGCAGAAGATGATGAATGCACCTGGTCTGAAGACTTTAACTAACTAAATGTTATGATTCTGCGTACCATGATGGGCGATTTTAATCGCGCCCATCATGGATGCAATCCGGCCGGTTTCTTGCCAATCTTTACCGTTTAAAATCCCGTGTAGCAGACCAGCACGATAGGCGTCGCCACAACCGGTTGGATCAACAATTTTCTCTGCTTTCTGGCAGGCAATATCAATACGTTTGCCGTCGGCATAAATATGCGAGCCCTGGGCACCGCGGGTGATGATTAGAGCTTCAACATGCTCTGCAATCTGCGTTTCAGTCAGGCCAGTGCGATCCATAAATAGCTGGGCTTCGTAATCGTTTAAGGCGATATAGGTGGCTTGCTTGGCAAATTGCATCAGTTCTTCACCATTAAACATCGGTAAACCCTGGCCCGGATCAAAGATAAACGGGATTTTGGCATCGGCCAGTTGTTGTGCGTGCTGAATCATGCCATCCCGACCATCCGGTGCGACGATCGCCAGTTTGATGTTTTTGGCTTCACTGATGGGCGTTTCATGTGCGAGATTCATGGCACCGGGATGAAAGGCGGTGATCTGATTATCATCAATATCGGTGGTGATATAAGCCTGCGCGGTGTAATGACCTTCTTTTACGTGCACATGCTGGCGATTGATGGCGTGTTTATCCATCCAGTCAGCATAGGGTGAGAAGTCAGTACCGACGGTGCCCATCGGCACCGGTTCGTCCCCGAGTAATTTCAGATTATAAGCAATATTGCCGGCACAGCCACCAAATTCTCGGCGCAGTTCCGGCACCAGGAACGCGACATTAAGCATGTGCACCTTATCCGGGAGAATATGATTTTTGAATTGATCCGGAAATACCATAATGTTGTCGTAGGCAAATGAACCACAAATCAAAACGGACATGCTTAAACCTCTTGTGTAGAAAGTTGTTGACTATTGGCGGTGATCGCCAACTCACCATGTAAAAAATCAAGTAACTTCTGGCCGACAATGCGTTTACGCCAACCTTGTAATAATGCACTGTCACGTTCGCCACGTACCAGTTGTTCTATGTCTTTACGCGTGGCAACGGCAACCGGCGTAATCGATTGTTCATCACAATATTTACGCAATAATGCCATCAAAGCATCCAAAAGCGCTTCTTGCTGATTGGTCAGTGGCACCGGTTTTATCAAAATCGGCCAGGCAGATTCAGGAATGGTTTTGGCGGTAGCGATTGCGTCGAGAATGGCATTGCCACTACGCTCAATATCTCGTGGCTCAAGGCCACGAATTTGACTGAGTTTGTTTTTGGAATCCGGTGCAAATCGTGCTAGATCCAGCATTACTTCGTCTTTCAAAATCCAGCGGCGAGGCCGATCGCGTTCAATGGCCCGTTGTTCCCGCCAGGCGGCAAGTTGCTGCAAAATGACTAATTGCGAAGCTTTAAGTTTGCCGGCGCCGCGAATTTTACGCCAGATAGCTTCTGGATCGGCGGTGTAAGTTTGCGGATCAGATAAAGCGGCAAAGTCATCATCAAGCCAGCTACGACGATTTAATTTATCAAGTTGAGCAGTCATTTGATGATAAAGCGAACGCAGATAACGAACATCATCGGCGGCATAATCGAGTTGATCGTTACTGAGTGGCCGTTGCGTCCAGTCAGTACGCGAATGGGCTTTGTCCAAATCGACATCCAGACAGGTTTTTACCAGATTGCCATAACCAATTTGATCACCAAGACCTAAAACAGTGGCTGCCAGCTGGCTATCAAAAATATGTTGTGGCAAGTCGCCACGCAGCATTAACAGTAATTCCAAATCCTGTTTTGCTGCATGAAACACCAGCGTCATGTCAGGTTGGTACAGCACATCCAACAAGGGACTCAAATCTTCAATCGCCAGAGGATCTACACAGGCGATCACATCGTCATTAGCGATTTGGATCAGGCAAAGCTGGGGATAATAAGTTTTTTCACGCAGAAACTCGGTATCAATGGCCAGCCATTCACTTGATTGGATTTGCTGACAAAAAGCCGCCAACGCTGCTGCATCATCGATATATAAAACAGTCATAATTCCGCGCAAAAAGCCGACAGTATAACGGTTTTAACCTTCAGGGTTTAGGCTCCGGGATTGTTCGATAACATTATTAATGGCATCGATGATAATTTGCGGCTGCTGCTGTGGAATGTCATGGCCACTTTCGTTGGCAAACACATGCTGACTTTTGCTCGACAACAAATATAATTCCTGCTGCAAGTCGGTCCAGGTTTGTTCACGGGTTTGCTGGCTGAGGTCACCAAACCATTCTGGTTTGCCACGACTGACGATAACCAACGGAATATCCGGCAAGCTCCGGTTTTTCTGCACTTGCTCGGCACTTTGACTTAATGATGAGATTTCGGCGCGCGCCGCGTGAAAAGATCGTTCATGTAGAAGGCGTGGTTTATTTATATGGGCTTCGCCGCCCGAAGTTTTTGGCAACACCAGGATATTGCTGCGCCGGTTATAGTTTTGCGGCAGGCTGATTTGAAAGCGGTCGTACTGATCCTCATGTGAAGCATCGACCAACACCATACCTTTGACTTTTTCTGGGTGATTGGCGGTAAACACCCGAATGTTATAACCGCCAAATGAATGGCCGACCATGACATAAGGCGGTTTGATTTCAGCGCGGGCTAACAGTGTTTCCAACTCATAGGCGATACGCATGCTATTGCGTGGTTGTGGGCCAAAATCACTCCAGCCATAACCCGGGCGGTCAAATACACAAATGCGACTATTGGTTGAGACACCGGCCTGAACGGGCAGCCAGTCAGTGGAATCGTCACCCAAACCAACATCAACTATAACAGTGGGTGAACCGTTGCCTACGCAGTAAATATGCATTTGATAACCGCCAACATCGTAACGTTCTCCCGGGGCAGGCGGGAAATCACTGGCGATACTGGCAGAACTGATGCTGAGCAGAAAAAATAGGTGTAACAAGCGGATCATTTGCGCTAACTCCGTCACTCACAGGCCGTGTGTCAGTAAGAGGTTTTGCTACAAATTAAAGTTCCACGCAATTGACTTGTAAAAAAGCAAGCAGTTCGGGCAGTTCAAATGGCCAGCCAAGTTCGGCATTGTTGGGGACTTTCACAACGGGAATTCTGACGCCATATTCGGCAATCAGCGCGTCATCATCACCGATTTCGACACTATTTACCTGAATTGGCATCTGCTGTTGCAGGGTTAGTAATTGTTCAAGCGCCAAATCGCATAAGTGACACCCGGCGGTGGTAAACAGGGTAACGGACATTATTTTTCCAGCAGGCGCGGTATCAAATCGACAAAATTACATGGCTTATGCCGTGCGTCGAGTTGCGCCAGTAAGATGTCATCCCAGGCAGTTTTGCAGGCGCCTGATGAGCCGGGCAAACAAAAAATAAAAGTACCGTTGGCAACACCGGCAATCGCCCGCGATTGAATAGTTGAGGTTTTGATAATGCCGTAGGAAATCTGCCGGAACAGTTCGCCAAAGCCATCAATCGCTTTATCAAACAAAATTTTGACCGCTTCCGGCGTGCCATCACGACCGGTTAGCCCGGTGCCGCCAGTGGTTAACACCACGTGAATAGTCGGATCAGCAATCCATTTTGAAACCAGTGCCCTGATTTGATATATATCATCACGAACAATCTGCTGGTCAGCCAACTGATGACCCGCAGCCAACAATCTGTCGCGTAGCAGCTGACCAGAAACGTCATCGGTTTCACTACGACTGTCAGAAATCGTTAAAACCGCGATGTTGAGCGGAATAAATTCATTTGCCATGACGACAGGTTCTCAGTTCAATTTATAAAAAACCAGTATAGTCATGGTAATTGCAACGGTCTAGAATGTAATCATTAGCTAGGAGAAATGCTATGAAAAAATTAGTTTTGGTGACAGTGATGGCGACAGCTTTAGCTGCTTGTGCAACAGATGATCCGAACAAACGCACCAAAACCGGTGCAGCCATTGGTGCGGCAGCCGGCGCGATTGTCGGTTATGCTGTTGATGATGGTGCTGGCGGTGTATTAGCCGGTGCAGCAGTGGGTACGCTCGCAGGTGCCGGCGTTGGCCGTTATATGGATAATCAGCAACGCGAAATGGAAGCGGCTTTAGCTGAAGAGCAAGCGCGTAATGAACTGCAAATTCAGCAATTACAAGACGAGTCACTGAAGATTGATATTGCCAACGAGGTGTCATTTGATGTCGACAGCTCTGCCATCAAGCCGGCATTTGAGCCAACACTGAATAAAGTTGCCGATGTACTGCAGCGTTTTCCGAAAACCGTAGTACACGTAATTGGTCATACCGACAGCAGTGGTTCAGAAAGTTATAACCAGCAGTTATCAGAACGCCGTGCGCAATCTGTGGTTAGCTATTTTGCTTCACGTGGCGTGGTTAGTGAACGGCTGAAACCAACCGGTCGTGGCGAACTGCAACCGCGTGCCAGCAATGACACAGCATCCGGCCGACAGCTAAACCGTCGTGTAGAAATTATTGTTAAACCAATCGTAGAGGGGCGTGAGTCTGAAGCCTACCAAACGCCGCAAGGTTACTGATAACCCTGCGCCAAGCGCAGATCTACTATTTGGTTTACACGCGGTACAGGCGGCATTAGAAGCGCCTGTATCGCGTGTCGCTGAAATCTGGTTAGCCGATGAACGTCATGATGGGCGGGTTAATACGGTTATTTCAGCTGCCCAAAATCAAGGCATAGTCACTCACAAAATCAGCCGTAAAGAACTTGACCTGATGGTGCCGGAAGGCCGCCATCAAGGTTGTGTGGCAAGGGTCACGCCGCTCGAACCGTTATCGGAGACTGATTTGGATCAGTTACTTGATAACCTGAGTGAGACGCCATTTTTGCTGATTCTGGATGGTGTGCAGGATCCCCATAATTTAGGTGCCTGTTTACGCAGTGCCGAGGCGGCCGGTGCCCATGCGGTAATAGCCCCCAAAGATCGCGCATCGAGCTTAACGACGACGGCGATTAAGATTTCCAGTGGTTCTGCCGAGCGGGTGCCATTTGTACAGGTAACCAATCTGGCGCGGGTATTGCGCGAATTAAAAGATCGCGGCATTTGGCTGGTCGGCACTTCAGGCGACAGCGATACCAGTCTTTATCAGGCTGAATTAACCGGTCCTTTGGGTGTGATTCTCGGTGCTGAAGGCAAGGGTATTCGCCGCTTAACACGCGATCATTGTGATGCGGTGGTGTATATCCCGATGCATGGCCAGGCCGAGAGTTTAAATGTTTCGGTGGCGGCAGGCGTCTGCCTGTTTGAGGCATTTCGTCAACGCAGCTTGTGAGCACCCCATAAAATAAAGTAATATGCTCGATTGCCTGTAAACCTCGTAAATGGTTTTCAGGCAAAAACTCCTTGCTTTTGACACTGCGTCGAAAGCTGATTAAACCGTGAGGAGCTCTAATGAGACATTACGAAATCGTGTTTCTGGTCCACCCTGATCAGAGCGAACAAGTACCGGGCATGATCGAGCGTTACACACAAACGCTGACTGCCAATGGTGGTCAAGTTCACCGTCTGGAAGACTGGGGTCGTCGTCAACTGGCTTACCCAATCAATAAAGTGCATAAAGCGCATTACGTGCTGATGAATGTGGAATGTGAAGTGGCCCAGCTTAATGAAGTCACTACTGCTTTCCGTTTCAACGATGCTGTTATTCGTCACTTAGTCGTCAACATGGATGAAGCCCAAACCGAGCCTTCACCAATGCTGCGCAAAGACGACGAAAAGCAAGAACGTCAAGCATCTTAATCAGTAAACAGGAGAATTCCCATGGCACGTTTTTTCAGACGTAGAAAATTTTGTCGTTTCACTGCCGAAGGCGTGAAGCAAATCGATTATAAAGATGTTAATTTGCTGAAAAATTACATCACTGAGACCGGCAAGATTGTGCCGAGCCGTATCACAGGTACTAAAGCCCGTTACCAACGTCAGCTGTCTACTTGTGTAAAACGCGCCCGCTTTTTGGCTTTGCTGCCATATTGCGACATGCACAAATAAGCAGTTTCGATTAATCCAAGTGTAAAGATTTAATATGCTGCGCGGACTCGCTAATTTTGCCATGCAAGGTCGCTGGCAGGCAGCATTGATGGCCAGCTTGCTGGCAGTGGCAGCGATGTTAGTGCCGCCGCTTAATTATCTGGCCAGTGGCATTATTGCCTTGGCGACCTTGCGTACCGGCCCTCGGGAAGGTGCGCGGGTGTTGGCAGCGGCATTAGTTGTTTTTGCCATCGCGGCGGCAGTGTTGTTTAAGCAGGTTTGGCTGACAGCAATATTATTTTTGTCAGCATGGTTGCCGGTATATCTGGTGACACTGGTTCTGGGATATACCCGTTCATTGGCAAAAGCCATGATAACGGCAGCAGCAATTGGTTTGCTGGGTGTATTACTGATGCATCTGTTTTTGGCAGACCCGACAGCGTGGTGGCAGCAAACGCTGGCGCCGTTTATGCAACTGCTGACAGAACAGGACGGCTGGCAACTGAATGATGCCGATACCGAGCAGATGTTTGTCAATCTGGCCGGTATCATGACTGGACTGCTGGCGGCGGCGATGAGCTTTAACATTATCGTGGCGTTACTGATTGGTCGGGCATGGCAGGCCAGTTTGTATGATGCCGGCGCCTTCGGTCGGGAGTTTACCCACATTGTATTGGGTAAACCACTGGCAATAGTGGCGGCTGTATTGATGCTGATATCTGTCACACCATGGGCAGATAGCCTGCCGATTTTGGTAGACAGTTTTTCAGTGCTGTTGGTGTTATTTGCTTTTCAGGGTATCGCGGTGGTACATGCCATCGTCCGTGAACGGCAAAAATCAACTGGCTGGCTGGTGGCAATGTACGTACTACTGGTCATTATGCTGCCGCAAATGGCCACTTTGTTGGCGACACTTGGCATTACGGAACAATGGTTTAATTTTCGCAAACACCAAAAGGGTGATGCGGATTCAATTGATAAGCAGTAAACACTGCGAATGAGGGTAGAACGATGCAAGTAATTTTGCTGGAAAAAGTTCAAAGACTGGGTAGCTTAGGTGATGAAGTCAGCGTTAAAGCCGGCTTTGGTCGTAACTTCCTGGTACCAACAGGTAAAGCCTTACCAGCCACGAAACTGAACCGTGAAAAGTTTGAAGCACGTCGCGAAGAACTGGAAGCGGCAGCTGCCAAACTGCTGGGCGAAGCTGAAGCACGTAAAGCTAAGCTGGTTGCGGCTGGTGACGTTAACATCATGGCCAATGCCGGTGTTGAAGGTAAGTTGTTTGGTTCTGTTACTGCGGCTGATATCGCCGATGCAGTTAATGCCAACGGTGCTGACGTTGATCGTAACGAAGTACGTTTGCCAACAGGTCCACTGCGTCATACCGGTGAATACCAAATCGATGTGCAATTGCACGCTGATGTTTTGGTTAGCGTTGCGGTAAACATCACTTCAGAAGCTGAAATCGCAGCTAAAGCCGCTGCTGAAGAAGCCAAGAAAGCACGTGATGCGGCTCGCCAAGAGCAAGAAGCTATCGCTAAGGCACAAGAGCAAGAATAAACTGCTCGGCTAGTATAAAATCGGACACAGGTCTTTAAGGCCTGTGTCTTATTTTTGACCGCAGCTGCGGTCGTTGTGTGTTTAATCAGTCTGGGTGTTGCCTGTGGAACAGATTACCTATCCCGAAGATTATCAGGATAATGCCACGCAGGCTTTAAAGATCCCTCCGCATTCCGTTGAAGCAGAACAATCCGTTTTGGGTGGTTTGATGCTCGACAACAATGCCTGGGAACAAGTCGCCGATGTCCTCGTTGAGAAGGACTTTTACCGGCGTGATCACCAACTCATTTTTAATGCCATCGAACAATTGATGGAAAAAGCCCAGCCGGTCGATGTTGTCACATTGGCTGAATTCCACGATCAACGTGGTGAGTTGGATAAAGTCGGCGAACTCGCCTATCTCGGCACCTTAGCCCGAAATACCCCCAGCGCTGCCAATATTGCCGCATATGCCAATATCGTTCGCGAGCGTTCGATTCTCCGGCAACTGATCCAAATCGGTAACAATATCGCCAATATGGCGTTCACCCCGGAAGGCCGTAACAGCGAAGAAATGCTGGATACTGCTGAACGTCACGTGTTTGAGATCGCCGAAAAAGGCGCCAAACGTGGCGGTGGTTTTATTCAGGTGAAAGAAGTCCTGAGTAGCGTTGTAGATCGTATTGATCAATTGTTTGAGCAGGACAGCGGTATTACCGGTCTGCCGACTGGCTTTATAGATTTCGATGAACAAACCTCAGGGATGCAGCCTGCCGACTTAATAATTGTCGCTGGCCGGCCGTCGATGGGTAAAACCACGTTTGCTATGAATATTGCTGAAAATGCGGCGATTCAGGCAAAGGCACCGGTCGCAATATTCAGTATGGAAATGCCGGCCGACTCGCTGGCAATGCGGATGCTGTCATCACTGGGCCGCATCGATCAGCACCGGTTACGCACCGGTAAACTCAATGATGAAGATTGGCCACGGTTAACTTCTGCTATTCAGTTACTTAACGATGCGCCGTTATTTATTGATGATACCGGTGGTTTATCACCCACCGAACTGCGTGCCCGGGCGCGACGCTTAAAACGCGAACATGGCCTGAGCCTGATTATTGTCGATTATTTGCAGCTGATGCAGGGCAGCAACAATGGCCGCCAGGCTGAAAATCGCGCCACCGAAATTTCAGAAATATCCCGTTCGTTAAAAGCACTGGCTAAAGAGTTAAATGTGCCGGTAATTGCTTTATCGCAGTTGAACCGTTCACTGGAGCAACGGCCCAATAAAAGACCAGTGATGTCAGATCTGCGTGAATCGGGCGCGATTGAGCAGGATGCTGACATTATCGTCTTTATCTACCGTGACGAAGTTTATAACGAAGATTCAGCCGAAAAGGGCAAAGCCGAAATCATTATCAGTAAACAGCGTAATGGCCCAATTGGCACCGTGGCGCTGACCTTTCAAGGCAAATACACCCGCTTTGATAACTTCGCACCGGCCTATTATCAAGATTATGGTGACGACAATTCGTGAGCCTTTATCCGCGCGCTGTCATCGATCTTAATGCTGTTCAGCATAATTTAGCCTGCGTGCGGCGTTTAGCACCGCACAGTAAAGTCATGTCGGTGATTAAAGCCGATGCCTACGGCCATGGTGTTAAAGCGATTGCCCAAGCACTGGCCGATAGTGATGCCTTTGCAGTGGCCCGGCTCAGTGAAGGTATTGCGCTACGCGATTTGGGTTTTCAGCAAGCTATTGTGCTGCTGGAAGGCGTGCATTCTCTGGCTGAAATGCAATTGGCCGAACAATTTCAACTGCAACCTGTCATTCATCAGTCAGCGCATATTGACTGGTTGCAAGGCTGCCCGTCATTACCTTTTTGCTGGTTGATGCTGGAAACGGGTATGCACCGCCTGGGCTTACCGGAAGCTGTCATTCGCGAGGCTGTTGAACAGTTACAAAAACAGTCTGCCTATGTTGGCAAGCTTGGTTTAATGAGCCATTTCGCCAACTCCGATTTGCCTGGTGATGTGCGTAATCAAAGCCAGTTATCGGTTATGACCAAACTCGCTGCTGAAACCGGCCTGCCGGTGTGTATGGCCAATTCGGCTGCGGTGGTGAGCTTGTCAGAATCACATGCCGATTGGGTACGACCGGGACTGATGCTGTATGGAATTTCGCCTTTTGCCGATAAATCCGGTCATGATTTGGATTTGAAACCGGCAATGCAATTAATCTCAACGCTGATTGCCACACAAATGTTGAAAGCCGGCGATGAGATCGGTTATGGCGGTGAATGGACAGCAACACAAGCCTGCCGCATGGGCGTTATCAGTATTGGCTATGGTGATGGCTTTAGCCGGCATTTATCCAATACCGGTCAGGTGCTGATCCGCGGCAAAATGTTGCCGGTGATTGGCCGGGTATCAATGGATACGATTTGTGTATTGCTGGATAACTGCCCGGATGCACAAACCGGCGATGAAGTGCTGCTGTGGGGTAATGCTCAGTTAACAGTAGAAAGTCAGGCACTGCGGGCGGATACCATCCCGTATGAGCTGACCACAGTTTTGGCGGGCCGCGTTGACAGGGAGTATCAGCATGGCAAAAATTAAACGGGTTTATGTTTGCAGGGAATGCGGCGCACAAACACCCCAATGGGCAGGCCGTTGCAGCGATTGTGGTGCCTGGAATAGTTTGACCGAAGAGGTGCAGGCTCCTGCCAGCAGCCAGGCTACTATCAGCCGGCACAGTAGTTATGCGGGTCAACAGCAAAATACCGTTCAAACCTTAAAAGAAATCACCTCCGAACAGGCTGTACGCTGGTCAACCGGATTACCGGAATTGGACAGAGTATTGGGTGGCGGCCTGGTGACCGGCTCTGTCGTGTTAATCGGTGGTGATCCCGGTATTGGTAAATCGACTTTGTTATTGCAGGCAATGGCAATGATGGCCAAAACCAGCGGCATCAGCCCGCTGTATGTCAGTGGTGAAGAATCCTTACAACAAATCAAACTGCGCGCTGAGCGCTTGCAATTACAAGACACTCCGGTTGATTTGCTGGCGGAAACCCATGCCGAACAAATGATTAACATCGCCCAGCAGCGCCGGCCGCAGGTGATGGTCATAGATTCAATTCAAACTGTGTTTACCGAATTACTGCAATCGGCACCGGGTACCGTGGCGCAAGTCCGGGAAAGCGCCGCACAGTTGGTCCGCTATGCCAAATCCAGCGGTACCACGATGATTTTAGTTGGTCATGTGACGAAGCAGGGTGCCTTGGCCGGACCGCGCGTGCTTGAGCATATGGTCGATACCGTGCTCTATTTTGAAGGTGACAGCTCGACCCGCTACCGGATTTTACGGGCGGTGAAAAACCGTTTTGGCGCCGTCAATGAGCTCGGTGTATTTGCCATGACCGAGCTGGGACTGCGTGAAGTCAGTAATCCATCGGCTATCTTTTTATCGCGTGGCGAACAGGCGGTGCCGGGCAGTGTCATTACGGTTATTCGCGAGGGCAGCCGGCCAATGCTGGTCGAAGTGCAGGCATTGGTAGATGAGAGTCCGCTTGGTAATCCGCGCCGGGTGTCAGTGGGGCTGGATCAAAACCGGCTGGCGATGTTGCTGGCGATTTTACATCGTCATGGTGGTATTACCTGCCATGATCAGGATGTATTTATCAATGTGGTGGGCGGCGTCAAACTCAGCGAAACCGGTGCTGATTTATCAGTGTTGGCAGCGGTGATTTCCAGTTTGCGAAATAAAGCACTACCTCATGATTGGGTAATGTTTGGCGAAGTGGGTCTGACCGGTGAAATCAGGCCGGTTCAGGCTGGTGAAGAGCGTATTCGCGATGCTGCCAAACATGGTTTCAGCCATGCTCTGGTGCCAGCAGCCAATGCACCACGTAAACCGATTAAAGATATGAAAGTGATTCCGGTGCAACATTTATCCGCGGCGATTGAAGCCTTGCGTAATGCCTGGCTATAGGCTGAATAAGCGCTAGATATCGTGCAGCAGTGCCGCCAGTTCGCGGTGTAATAAAGCTTCATCGCCGAGATTCAGCTCAACCAGCCGTTTCAAATGGGTGATGCTATCAATATCGATTAATTCACAATGAAAGCCAACCGAGCCGTTATCAATATGTGCGACTTCGGCCTGCATTTTAATAACCAGCTCGGCGTCGTTGAGCAATAAATCCACTTGATACTGATCGCCATTGACGCCCAGCCAGCCAGCCGGTTTTTCAATTAACAAACCGTTTAACGAGACATCGACAACGTGGCAATTAAGGTGCAACTCACCTTTGTCAGCATGCACATGGGCCTGGGCGGAAAATGGGATCCGCTGAAAGCGTCGTTGTGAGTGCTCAGATTCTGACATCGCCATCTCCTTTGCTGGTACAGTCGATACTATCATTGTTTTTTTGTTGGGAGACACTTGTCATGTTGTGGGTTCAGGCTTTTCATATCATTTTTGTGGTGACTTGGTTTGCCGCGTTGTTTTATTTGCCGCGGTTATTTGTCTATCACGCGCAAATTGATGATGCGGCCAGTAATGCCCGTTTCAAAGTTATGGAACGTAAACTTTATCGTGGCATCATGACGCCAAGCGCCCTGTTGACGGTGATATTTGGTATTTGGTTGCTGAGTTTTTATGATCTGGAAACGCTGAAAAGCATGAGCTGGTTGCACGCCAAACTGACATTAGTGGTGTTATTACTGGCTTATCATCATGTTTGTGGCCGTTATCTGAAGAAATTTGCCAATGATGCCAACCAGCGCAGCCATGTGTTTTATCGCTGGTTTAATGAACTGCCGGTTTTAGTGTTAATCGCAATCGTCATTCTGGCAGTGGTCAAACCGTTTTAAACAAAAAAGCCCCGCATTGCGGGGCTTCTCTAGGCAAGGTCTTATCGTTTTAGTCTATATATTCAAACACTTTAACAACTTTTTGTACGCCGGCAGTGCCGCGTACCACATTAACCACTTTGTCGGCTTCGGCGCGACGAATTTTGCCCATTAAATAAACAATGCCGCGTTCGGTGACGACCTTGGTGTTCAGGCCTTTGACATCTTTATCGGCCAATAATTTGGATTTCACTTTAGAGGTGATCCAGGAATCACTGGTGCGCGAGGGTACAGCACTTGGCGCCAGAATGGCTAATTCGTTATAAACCTTGCGCACCCGCGGCAGATCCTTGATGAGATTGGTTACTTCCTGTTTTAACGCTTCATTTGGCGTTTCGCCAGTGACCAGTACCACGCCATTAAAACTGGTGACATTGATATGACTCTGGTCATAGATTTTTTTGTTTTGATAAATGGCTGAGCTGGCTTTGAATTCAATACCTTGATCATCAATCATGGCGCCAGTGGTCCGCCGATCATTATTGACTGCAGCACCCGTTGCTGCGCCGCCGACGACCACTGCCGGACAACCTTGCAGTAAACATAAACTGAGCAGAAAAGTAATCAGATAAAAATGACGCATGGTTATGGCCTCAAGAGAAAATTAACAATCGACAGTGTACAGGCTGTCGGGCTCAACTAAGCTGAAAAGCATCACGGATCCAGTCACTCACTTGATGATTTTGACTGTCTGCTGTCGTTTGAATACGCACAGCAATCACATCAAAACGACAATTTTGTTGCAACCGGTTTTGTTGCAAATACTGTTGAGCGGTGGCAATGATACGCGATTGTTTGTCAGCGGTGATACTTTCTAATGCGCTGCCAAAGCGGTCACTACGCCGGGCGCGGACTTCGACAAAAACCAGGGTATCAGCATCGCGCATAATGAGATCAATTTCACCGCGGCGACAGTGATAGTTTTGGGTGATCAGTTGCAGTCCCTGTTGCTGCAAGTAATCGCAGGCGATTTGTTCGGCTTGTTGTCCGCGGTTGCGGCTCATTGCCCAGTGGATAATGGTTCGAGCAGGCCATCTTTAAAAATCCCCTGCGACATTTGCCGTCGGACATGACCATCCTGATTAATTTGCAAGCGACCGGTGACACCATCATAGCTGTTATTAACGTTACGGCTTAATTCCGCCAACTGGTCAATCAACCGATAAGCATCAACGCCCATTGCCGCGAGACGTAAAAAGGTGCCTTTGTCGCCAGGAGCCTGATTCAGCAAGCCTTGATAGGCCGGATCATTTGACGGCGCAATCATCCAGGGAATATCGCTGATAATGGTGCCATTCAGATCAATATCCTGACGGGCATTGGCTTGGCCATCATAGGCATGTGAAGTGCTGATAACCGGTAAATTGCCGGAGCGGTGAAAACGAAATTGTGGGACTAGTTGACGGGCTTTTAATGGCTTGGCCACCATAAAGATAAAGTCCACATCCTGACGCCGGCGCGGTTCATAAGTCAGAGAGCGTCCCAAAGTACTTTGCAGCGCTTTGGCGCGCTGGTCACTGGCGTTGAGGCCAAATAACGGCACAATAACTTCGCTGAAATCACTGGCTGATTCGCGATAACCATTGCTGCGCACGATGACGCCGTCTTCGTCACGCCATGCCGATGCAAATGCCTCGGTGACCCGTTCGCCCCAATCACTGCGGGGGCCCAATACCAGTGCGCGACGATAACCTTGTTCCGAGGCAAATTTGGCGGCCGTGCGGGCTTCGTCTTCAGGTGCCAGACCAAATTGAAATAAATTACGATGTTGGTGCGATTGCGTGATGCGATTTAATGCGATCACCGGAATTGGCAGGCTGTCGACGCGGGCTAACTGTTCAACCGATGGTTTATCGAGCGGGCCAATGACAATACTGGCACCGGCTTCAACCGCCTGCTGATAAGCGGCAGCAGCATTATTTCTGACATCATAAAATTTCAATTGACGATTATTACTACCGGTCAAATGTGCGGCAATAATGCCTTGTTTGACGGCTTGGGCAACGCCGGCAATCGGCCCGGATTCTGGCAGCAATACCGCAATGCTATTAACATCAGCGGGCAGACGCAGTCCTGGTTTGATGGTCTGACGAAGGCTGTCTAAATTTGCTGGATGGTTGGGGTAACTACGTTGCCAATCTTCCAGGGCAACATCCATCGCTTCAGGATTATTGTCGTAGGCTTTCATGGCATAAGCGAGTGCAAACCAGCCACTATCTTCAGCGGGCGCTTGACCCGGATTAAATAAATCCAGTTGCTGGGTATCCAGCGACATCAGCGCTTGCCACAGTTGTTCACGGTTAGTGGTCAGATCACCGCCGCTGAGTAGCGGATCCAGTTCGATATGCGCCAGCGCTTTGTCGAGCATATTGTCGCTCAGTGCATAAGCTTTAATCCGCAGCGATAAAGCTTGCACCCGCTGCTCATTACTGGCGGTTGTCTTATCAAAACTATCCAGCGCCGTTAATGCCGCCGCCGGGTCTTCCTGGATGATAGCAATCTCTGCGCGCAGCAAAGCGGCATTGATTTGTTCAGATTCATTTAACTGTGTGCTGTCCAGTTGGCCTAATACTTCTTCGGCTTTAGGATAGTCTTCTAATTCGAAAAGGACGGTGACTGCTCGTAAATAATAAGCCGATTGCAATGCGCCATCAGTATCAGCCGCTTTGGCCAGATAATCATCAGCCGCCGCCTGTAAATTGCCGGCGGTTTCCGTTTCGGAAATCAGACTTTCAGCCGTGACAGTACTTTGTTTACGGTCAATTGCTATTGGTTGACAGGCTGCCAGTGTCATCACCAGCAGTACCAACAGAAAAGCTGAAATTCGTTGCATCATGGCCTGCATCAATTTAGTGGATTAAGGGCATCATCTTACCTGTTCGCGTATATTACGACCAGAACCGTTTCTCACTTCAGGAATTCATTGTGGCTGTATCCGAAACCGGCTGTTTATATATAGTGGCAACGCCGATTGGCAATCTGGGCGACATCAGCTTACGGGCCATTGAAATGTTGAAAAGCGTCGATTTAATTGCGGCAGAAGATACCCGCCACAGCAAATATATGTTGGATAATCAGCAAATCGCGACGCCAACTATTTCCCTGCATGAGCATAACGAGCAACAACGTAGCCAGCTGTTGTTAGAAAAATTACAGCAAGGCCAGTCAATCGCGCTGATTTCTGATGCAGGTACGCCGTTGATTAGCGATCCTGGCTATAGATTAGTCACGTTAGTGCGCGGCGCTGGTATCAAAGTCATACCTATCCCTGGAAGCAGTGCCTTGATTGCCGCCATATCTGCTTCAGGTTTGCCGTCAGATCGGTTTGCTTTTGAGGGTTTTTTACCGCCTAAAGCCGGTGCCCGGCAGCAACGCTTAACGTTACTTGCTGATGAAACCCGCACGCTGATTTTTTATGAAAGCCCAAAGCGTATTGTTGGCACATTAAATGATATGCAGCAGATTTTTGGTGCTGAGCGCCAGGCATGTTTAGCGCGGGAACTGACCAAAATCCACGAAACCATCGAAACCCGGCCTTTACACGAACTGTCGGCATGGGTGGAAGCGGACAGCAATCAGCAAAAAGGCGAAATTGTGCTATTAGTTGCCGGTGCCCCGGAGGCCGTGTCGGCGGATGAACTGGCCATGCAGCGCTTATTAACCTTGCTGCTGCCGGAAATGCCAGTGAAAAAAGCCGCCGCTATTACTGCTGAGTGGTTATCAGTCAGTAAAAATGCGGCATACCAGCTGGCGTTGAAACTTCAGCAGAAATAAACTGCTTTGCGTAAAATAGGGCGTTGAGATGGCCAGGCAATCGCACTGAATGTATTTTTGGTGAGGAAAGTCCGGGCTCCATAGGGCGAGGTGCCAGGTAACGCCTGGGGGACGCGAGTCCACGGCAAGTGCAACAGAAAGTAAACCGCCCGGCCTTAATTGCTTGGCAATTAGGTTGGGTAAGGGTGAAATGGTGCGGTAAGAGCGCACCGCGCGGCTGGTAACAGCAACGGCAAGGTAAACCCCACCTGGAGCAAGACCAAATAGGGGAACACGTGCTTTATGCACATCATGCGGCCCGCATGGTTCCCGGGTAGGTTGCTTGAGGCAGATGGCGACATCTGTCCCAGATGAATGATTGTCCACGACAGAACCCGGCTTATGGCCATCTCAACAATTGCAAAAAAAGATATACCCGCTGGTGTGACCAGCGGGTATATCTACTATTTCTCCACAATCTTGTTTAAAGCATTGTTGTCCACATGATCACAGTGACCACGTTGAATACGACCAGCATGCACAAACCAGCTGAAATAATCGAAGTCGAGACCACGTAGCCTTTGCCCTCATCGATGTTCATATAGATGGGAATACCGAGATAGAGCAAATAAACGCTGTAACAGACCGCAGGCAATAATATGATCATGCATAACCAGACGATGGGCACAAAACCGACCAGGCCGGCCATGTACATCGGTGTGGCGGTATAGGTCACAAACAGCAAGCAGCGCCCGAAACTGGCCTCGTCGCCGAATGTTTTTTCCATAGAAAAAGTGAAGTAGGCCATCAACAAAGTAAAAGCCACAACAAGCACATAAAATGCTATCGCCATCGGAATAGCACTCATTAATGCTACCTGATGGAACTCACTACCTTCCAGACTCCAGCCAATCTGCGTAATGCCAATAAGAAAAGATACAGCTGGGACAAGAGATAAAATGGCCATTCGCAATATACCGAATTGCGTGATATCGAGCGTCTCGTCGCTAATCGATTTCCACTCGACTCGTGGCACTGAGAATAACCCCCAGAAGTGTTTACGGTGGTGATGATACATAACAGACCTCCTCATGGTCGTTAATCGTACATTCACATCTAAGACCGCTTCGATTTCACTGTATGCCCTTTTTTCAGCATGTTCAAGCGTGTCAGCTCATTCTCAAGCGGCGAATTTTTGCTCAGCCGAATAGTGCGTGATCGACCAGTAGCAACAGGAAAAGCCACATCAGGTATTGGATTGAAAATTTAAACAATTGCCAGGGTGCCAGGGCATCTTGCTGATCATATAAGCGCCAGACCAGGCGAAACTGACCTGTATTCAGTAGCAGAATGCCCGCCAGGTAAAGCCAGCCGCTCATACCAGTGACAAACGGCAGCAAAGTGCAGGCAAACATTAACAGGCTGTAGAGGACAATCTGAGTGCGGGTAAAAGCGTCGCCATGCGTGACCGGCAGCATGGGCACGTTGGCCTTGGCATACTCTTCTTTTTTATGCAGGGCCAGCGCCCAGAAATGAGGAGGGGTCCAGACAAAAATAATCAGGACCAGCAGCAATGCATTGGGATCGATACTGCCGGTGACGGCCGTCCAGCCCAGCAGTGGTGGCATGGCGCCGGCCAATCCGCCGATGGTGATATTCTGCGGTGTCGCCCGTTTCAGAAACAAGGTGTAGATTACCGCATAGCCAATCAGGGCAAACAGTGTCAGCCACATGGTGATGTGGTTAACCAGAAACCAGAGCAGGCCGAGTCCGCAGCCCGCGAGGAGCAGGGCAAATCCCAGGGCCTGCAGTGGGGAAACCAGGCCTTGGGCCACCGCCCGCTGGCGCGTTCTGGCCATTTTGGCATCCAGCCGGTGGTCGATCAGATTGTTAATGGTGGCTCCACTGGCTGCACAGGCGGCAATGCCTGCCATCGCGATTAATAGTTGTCCCATCTCCGGCCATTGTGGTGCCATAAAAGCGCCAACCAGCGCGGTGAGTAACATCAGTAACACAACCTTGGGTTTACACATGGCCAGGTAATCTTTCCAGCCGGCTCTGTGGGTCACATTGATTGATAGTGTGGAATTTTGCATGACATTACCCCGTAGATTGAGAGATCGGCGAATGGTGCTGCCTCACAACTGAATGCGTCTGTGACTGCAGCCGGAAAACAATATCCGTCATGCACAGCAGTAATAAGGCTGCGCCGGTGTTATGTGCGAGCGCCAGTGGCAATGGCAGCAGTAACACTGCGTTAGCGATGCCCAGGCTGAGCTGTAATGCGATCAGGCCCATCAGCGTCACCACCGTTGCTTTCAAGCGGGGATGACGCCACATGGCAATACCCAGTGCGATGATGCTGACTGTCAGCAGCAGCGCAAACAGACGATGTACAACCTGTATCGCGGTTCTGGCTTCAAGCGAAAGCAGCCCGCCTTCATGGTTGGCGGCAACAAAGTCGCTGATGTTGAATGCCTGCTGCATATCCATATCGGGTAGCCATTTTCCCTGACAAGTCGGAAAGTCCGGGCAGGCAAGTCCAGCATACTGGCTGCTGGTCCAGCCGCCGAGCGTGATTTGAATTATCAGCAGCAGCAATACCATCGCGGCAGCAAGTTTTACCCTTTTATCCACCTCAACGGGGAGGGGGGGCGACAGTTGCCTGCGCAACACCCAGATCAGGACCAGTAAACTCATGCCGCCGAGTAGATGGATGGTGACGATTTGCGGGAGTAACTGCAGCGTGACGGTCCACATGCCAAACACAGCCTGGGCAATAACCAGTAACAGCAGGCCGCGGGTCAGCCAGCGAGCCCGGCTGGAGATTGAGGGGCTGCGTTCGACTTTCAGGCTGACAAGCAGCAGTATCAGCCCGAGCAGACCGGCGGTGTAACGATGGATCATTTCCATCCAGGCTTTGCCGGTGTCCATGACAGTCGGTTCATTCAAGGCAGTTTGCGAGGGGGGAATCAATTTGCCATAACAGCCCGGCCAGTCAGGACAGCCCAGCCCGGCATCCAGTAAACGGGTCAAAGCGCCCAGCGTAATAACAATAAAAGCCAGGATAAAAGCGATTCTGATAAGCGCTCTGACGGTCATCTGATCATCCTATGTGCGAGGCTTTTAACAGCCAGTCAATATCGGACAGGATCTGCTTGCCGCTCAAATCCGGCGCGAAGCGCATGACGACGACACCGCTGGGATCGATGACCCAGATACTGTGATCCTGCCAGGCAAGTTGTTGCTCACTGAACCAGTTCACTAGCGCCGGTCTGGTAACGGTTTTGACTTGCTTGAGGTCGAGCCCAGCGGGCATGACCGCCGGTTGTTGTGCAGCCAGCCATATCGGCTGCAGGCGTTGAAAATCCCGGCCCATGGCGGTATGAAGCTGTTGCATGCGATAAAGCTGGTTGCGGCAAACCTCTTCACATTGCTGGCTCAATACCAGCAGTCCCCATTTTCCCTCCAGACTGCCCATCAGTTCCGCCGGGACATGGATCCCGTCAGGCGCCAGTTCACCATGATTCTTGGTTTTATAACCCAGCTCACTGCCAAAAAAGGCCAGGCTCCAGGCAACCACCAAAGGAATAAGGGCAATTAACCAGACAGCACGAAATAACCACTTGGAACGGTTCATTAAACTGACTCCTGTCGACAGGAAAAAATAAATCCAATCACGAAAGCGATTGCAATCAACAACCACTGCACGGTGTAACCGATATGCATGGGATATTTGTTTTCAGGCGCCACAGAAACCGGGGTAAGGCCTGCCAAGCTCTTGTTGATATAGATAACAAAAGATGCCAGCTGCATATCCAGTTGACTATTTAGCAAAGGAATATCAATTTGTTGCAGAATGCCCGGCCAGGCAGGATCCTGCTCAGCCGGCGCCAGCATCAGGCCGACCTCGGGCTGCCTGACCCATCCGCTTACCGATATGTCTGTCGGCAGCAGGTCGAGTGTCGGTGTCGTATCAGTGGCCGCTTGCCAACCCAGGTTGACCAGCACCGGAAACTGTTCGGTCTCCAGTACGGCAAGCACATACCAGCCGACCACGCCGTCACGGATTTGATTATCCAATAACAACAGGCGCTCAATGCTGCCGCGTGTCTCAACACGTTGATAATCTCTGACATTAGCGGTTAGGGCAACCGGCGCCTGCTGGGTCCGTGACAGATAAGTCTGGTAACGCTGCTCAGCATCCTGGGCTCTTTGCCACTGCCAGTGTGACAACATCAGGCAGATCGCCACCGCGCAGCAGACAAAAACAAAAAACATCAATTGCACGGATAACTGCCAGCCAAACCAGGTCCAGGTAACGCGTTTTGTTATCACTGTGCCCCCCGTGCTGTTGACAAATAACTCCTTACTTACAACAGATATACCGTTGTAAACAGCAGAATCCAGACGACATCAACAAAATGCCAATACCAGGAACCGGCCTCAAAGGCAAAGTGCTTATCCGCACTGAAATGTCCTTTGAACACCCTTAAAAGCAGGACGATCAGGATAATGGTGCCGATCGTCACGTGAGCGCCGTGAAAGCCGGTCAGCAAGAAAAAGGTTGCGCCATAAATACCGGAGTTGAGCGTCAGATCCAGTTCGTTATAGGCTTCAAAATACTCCATCACCTGCAGCGCCAGAAATGCCAGGCCCAGCACGATGGTGATACCCAGCCAGATTTTGATGCGGTCACGATCACCACGTTTGAGGGCTTTGTGGGCGGCAAGTAATGTAAAGCTTGAGGTCACCAGCAGGATGGTGTTGATAAACGGCACATGCCAGGGATCGATGATGTCCTTGATGGGCAGGAACTGCTCGGTATTGGGCGCTGCCAATAACGGCCAGACAGCATTGAAGTCAGGCCACAGCATACTGGCAAGTCCTTTATCGCCTTCACCCCCCAGCCATGGAACAGCAAACACCCGGATATAAAACAGGACGCCGAAAAAGGCGAAAAAGAACATGACCTCGGAAAAAATAAACCAGGACATGCCATAGCGAAACGATTTGTCCAGTTGTGGCGAATATAAACCCTGCCGGGTTTCTGCGATAACGGCGGCAAACCAGCCTATCATCATGCCGATCAGAATCAGCACCCCCGACAACAGCATGATCTGGCTGAACAGACTGGCCTGCTCCTGTTGCATTGAATATAACAGCAGGGCAGTACCACCCAGCGTGAAAAACAATCCGGCAGCACCGATAATCGGCCAGTAACTCTGTGCCGGAACGTAATAGGCCTGATGAGACTGTGCCATAACGTGTTTCCTCCCTTGTGGGCGCGCTGTTAATGCGTTCGGGCTGAAGCCGGATTGGTGATATCAAACAAGGTATAGGACAAGGTCAACTTGCTGATATCAGCCGGTAGATCCGGGTCGATAAAAAACACCAGTGGAAAATCTTTTGCCTGACCGGCTTCAAGCGGTTGCCTCTGAAAACAGAAGCACTCCACCTTGTTCAGATAATCAGCGGCACGCGCCGGTGAGACGCTGGGTATCGCCTGTGCCACCACTGCCTGGTCGTAAGTATTGCTGACGCGGAAGGTGGTTTGTTTGCGTTCACCGATCTGCAGCTGTATTTCTTCCTGCTCGGGAGCAAACCGCCATGGCAGATTGTCATTGCGGTTGGCGACAAACTGAATGGTCACGGTACGCTGGTTCTCGGTTTGTGCCGCGTTGACCTCGCCCTGATAAGGTCCCTGAGTTTTGCCATTGAGGCCGGTAATTTCACAAAAAACATCATAGAGCGGCACCAGCATAAAACCGAAACCAAACATCAGGACCACGATAAGCATCAGCCCCGTTGGTGTCGACGGTTTAAGCCAGCGTTTCATTTCTCACCCAATACAGGCGGCGTGCTGAACGTGTGGTAGGGCGCGGGAGTCGGTACCGTCCACTCCAGACCTTTAGCGCCCTCCCAGGGCAATTGTTCTGCAGGTTTTCCACTACGCACTGTTTTGACGATGATATAAACAAACAGCAGTTGAGTGGTGCCGAACAGGAATGCGCCAAGGCTGGTCAGCATATTGAAATCGGCAAACTGCAGGGCATAATCGGGAATACGTCTTGGCATCCCGGCGAGGCCGACAAAATGCATCGGGAAGAAGGTCAGGTTAACGCCGATAAAGGACAGCCAGAAGTGCCACTGGCCCAGCTTTTCGTCATACATCTTGCCGCACCATTTGGGCAGCCAGTAATAGACTCCGGCGAGAATACCGAACACCGAGCCCGGCACCAGCACATAGTGGAAATGTGCCACCACAAAATAAGTGTCGTGATACTGGAAGTCGGCCGGCGCGATCGCCAGCATCAGTCCTGACAGGCCACCGATGGTAAACAGGACGATAAAGGCAATGGCAAACAGCATCGGCGTCTCAAAGGTCATCGAACCTCTGAACATGGTGCTAATCCAGTTGAATACCTTGACCCCGGTCGGCACCGCGATCAGCATAGTTGTGTACATAAAGAACAGTTCACCGGCGAGCGGCATGCCCACGGTGAACATATGATGCGCCCAGACGATAAACGACAGCACCGCGATGGCTATCGTGGCGTAGACCATGGACTGGTAACCGAACAGGGGTTTACGGGCAAAAGTGGGCACGATCTGTGACACCACGCCGAAAGCCGGTAACACCATGATATAAACCTCAGGATGGGCAAAGAACCAGAATACATGCTGGAACAGTACCGGATCTCCGCCCCCGGCAGCATTGAAAAAACTGGTGCCGAAATGGATATCCATCAGCATCATGGTGACCACGGCGGCCA
The DNA here is from genome assembly GCA_040882115.1 of Methylophaga sp. GTDB lineage: Bacteria > Pseudomonadota > Gammaproteobacteria > Nitrosococcales > Methylophagaceae > Methylophaga. The sequence goes on from JBBEBX010000001.1 coordinate 57,861, forward strand.
ATACCGGCATCACGGCAATCAGCAGGAAAGCGGTGATCAGCCAGGTCCAGACGAACAGTGGCATATCCATCAACTTCATGCCCGGCGCCCGCATATTGAAGATGGTCACGATGATATTAATAGCCCCCATGATCGAGGACATGCCCATCAGATGAATGGCAAAGATAAAGAAGGTCACGCTGGGCGGCGCATAGGTTGTTGACAGCGGGGCATAAAAGGTCCAGCCGAAGTCGGGGGCGCCACCGGGCATGAACAGCGTTGAAATGAGCATGGCAAAGGCAAACGGCAGAATCCAGAAGCTGAGATTATTCATTCTCGGCAATGCCATATCCGGCGCGCCAATCATTAGCGGCACTTGCCAGTTGGCCAAGCCGACAAAAGCGGGCATGACGGCACCGAACACCATAATGAGACCATGCATGGTGGTCATCTGGTTGAAAAATTCCGGTACGACCAACTGCAGGCCCGGCTGGAACAGTTCAGCCCGGATGACAAAAGCCATTGAGCCGCCGATAAACAGCATGATCAGGCTGAATACCAGGTAGAGTGTGCCGATATCCTTATGGTTGGTGGTGAGAATCCAGCGAGTCCATCCTGTTGCTGGGCCGTGATGTGCTGTCTCTGTATAGGCGCTCATAAAGACCTCACTCCTTTTCCATCAGTGCCTGAATCTCGGCAGGGGTGACGATATCTCCGGTCTGGTTGTCCCAGCTGTTGCGTTCGTAGGTGATGACGGCTGCAATATCGACCGCAGACAACTGTTCATCGAATGCCGGCATGCCTTTTTCAAGCCGTCCGTGGACAACAATTTCGATGTGACCAGCCTTATCACCCTGAACAATGGTACTGCCGTTCAATGGCGGGAAGGCAGGGGGCATGCCAGAGCCATCAGCCTGATGGCAGACAGCGCAGTTTTTCTCATACACTATCGCGCCGGCTGTCATCAGGTCGTCCATGCTCCAGTCTTGCTCGGCAGAGGCGGCTCTTGCCTGCTTGGCCGCTTTTTGCTCATCCAGCCAGGCCAGGTATTCTGCTTCCGGGACCGCCTTGACTTCTATAGGCATAAAGGCGTGATGTTTACCGCATAGTTCGGCGCACTGTCCGCGGTAAGTGCCGGGTTCGTTGATCCGGGTCCACGACTCGTTAATAAAGCCCGGAATGGCGTCTTTCTTGATAGCCAGCTCCGGCACCCACCAGGCATGGATCACATCATTGGAGGTAAACAGGAAACGGATCTTCTGATTGATGGGCACGACCAATGCATTGTCGACCTCAAGCAGATAATTGGGATTTTTCTTTTTCCGGTTTTCGATTTCTTCGCGCGAGGTATTGAGAATACTGAAAAAGTCGACGTCTTCGCCAATGTATTTATAGTGCCATTTCCACTGGTGGCCGGTGACCTGAATATCGATATCGGATTCGCCGGCATCATACATGTCGACCAAGGTGATTGTGGACGGTATCGCTATCAGCACCAGAATAATCAGGGGAATGATTGTCCAGACAATTTCAATCAGTACACTACCGTGAAACTGGGCGGCTGTGGCGCCTTTGGACTTTCGGTGGTGAAAGATGGACCAGAACATCACGCCGAACACGATAATGGCGATAGCCAGGCATATGTAGAAAATGGTCATGTGCAAACCGAAGATAGACTGACTGGTGTCAGTGACGCCCTTTGGCATATTAAATTCCAGCGCGAGCAGCGGCCCCGGAATAAATACAAGAGCGAGACAGAACAGATGCAGTAGTCGGCGCATAACAGTTCTCCTTGCATGAGTTGATGCCGGCCGTCATTGGCTTGCATCTGGCAAAAAACTATTAGCTGTCGGAACTGAGCATATGTGATTTTTTTTTATTTGAACAGTCAAAAAAGAAAAAAACAATTTACAACAGATAAAACGATGAAAAATTGTGGCGCGAAATATTGGCCGTAAATATTCTTCAACTCAGCCTCTGTAGGGGCGGGCATGACTGTGCTGCTGGGGATTATTTTGCAACTCATCACGTATAATTCTTAGCTTGAATTTATCCCGGCCCCATAATATGCCGGTGTGTTAACCGATATCAGGTGTGATTAATCAGATTTTTCGACCATGGCTTGTTTTCATTTTTTGCCATACCCGCTTGTTATCTAGAATTTACTTTAACTTCCCATGCCACATTTTTGATAAAGAACATGTCCTTGAAAAAGTGCTCCCGGGCTTTTTTCCCACTTTTGAGAAATGCAGCTAAGTCCTTGTCGTAAAAAGAGGATTTTGATCATTTTGATGCTTGACTTGTCTGATCTGCACTCCTATAGTGTCGATTAGTGGGGAAAAGTGGATCTTCGTGGATCATAATTTTTAAGGACTCAATGTGTTTAGAGGCGTCGCAACTTTTAATCTGGATGCAAAGGGACGGATGGCTGTGCCAGCCCGTTTCCGTAAGCAGCTGGATGTCAGTTGTGAAGGCCGTCTGGTCATCACCATTGATCACGCTGATCGCTGCCTGCAAGTTTATCCGCTGCCCGAGTGGGAGCTGGTTGAGCAAAAACTAAGTGGTTTACCCAGTCTTAATCAACAAGTACGACGTTTAAAACGGATGCTGCTGGGTTATGCCACGGAATGTGAAATGGACAGTCATGGCCGGGTGTTATTACCTGCCAAATTGCGAGAATTCGCCGGTCTCGACAAAAACACCGTGATGATTGGTCAGGGCAACAAATTTGAATTATGGGATGAGCAAACCTGGAACGGTTTAATGGATGACTGTTTGCAGGAAGATTTCGACGCGATATTGCCGGCCGAACTCGAAAGCCTGTCCATATAGGGTGGACCATGACAAAGCGCCTCCCACAACACTTACCGGTCTTACTTGAAGAGGCCGTAACCGCGCTGGCGATCAAGCCGGATGGGTTTTATGTCGACGGTACTTTTGGCCGCGGTGGTCACAGCCGCGCTATTCTCCAACAGCTCAACGATGACGGACGCTTACTCGGCTTAGATCGTGATCCGCAGGCGATTATCGCCGGACAAGCTCTGGCAGCTGAAGACAGCCGTTTTAATATTGAACATTGTGCCTTTTCGCAGCTTAGCGATGTCATTCATCAACGGCTCTGGCAGCAACGAATAGACGGTATTTTGCTGGATATAGGTGTCTCGTCACCGCAACTCGACGAAGCCGCTCGCGGCTTTAGTTTTATGCAGGATGGCCCACTGGATATGCGTATGGATACCAGCTCGGGAATCAGCGCTGCCCAATGGTTGGCGCAGGCTGAAGAAGTTGAGATTGCCACGGTTATAAAAACACTGGGTGAAGAGCGTTACGGTAAACGTATTGCTCGTGCCATTGTTGAACAGCGCCAGCAAACCCCGTTAACAACTACCCGGCAGCTTGCTGAGTTGATCGATAAAGCCAGCCCCAGCAGAGACAAATTTAAACATCCGGCTACCCGGACCTTTCAGGCGATTCGTATTTTTATTAACAATGAACTCGACGAATTGAGCAGCGCCCTCGAACAGGCAATAGAGGTGTTGGCGGTCGGTGGCCGGCTGGCGGTGATCAGTTTTCATTCATTGGAAGATCGTATCGTCAAACGCTTTTTGCGTGATGAGGCCAAAGGTGATGATTTGCCGGCACATTTTCCGATCCGGGCAGCAGAACTTAATCCTCGGCTGAAAATTGTTGGTAAGGCAATACAAGCAAGTGATAGCGAAGTTGCGGCTAATCCACGGGCGCGCAGTGCAGTATTGCGTGTGGCGGAGAAACTGGCATGAATATGTCTAACTTTATTGCCACGCTTAAAGCCGACTTGCCGATGCTGGTGATGATGTTGTTGGTGTTGTTTTCGGCAGTAGCGGTTGTGATGACCAAACATGCGGGTCGTAGCGAGTTTGTGGTGATGCAACAGCTGGAAAATCAGCGCGATCAACTCAATGAAGAGTGGGGCCGTTTACTGCTTGAGCAAAGTACCTGGGCCAGTCCCGGTCGCATCGAGCAGCAAGCCCGTACTAAATTGAATATGCAGGCACCGACTTCTGATAACACTGTGATGGTGATGCCATGAGTCGCCAGCAATCAGTACTGCAGGTTAATGGCTGGCGGCTGAATCTGGTGCGGCTGAGTTTTGTACTGATCGTATTCGGTTTGCTGTGGCGGCTGATTGATATTCAGATCCTCAATAATGAGTTTTTGCGTGATCAGGGTGATGCCCGCCATTTACGCAATGTGCCGGTGGTGGCGCATCGCGGCATGATTTTGGATCGGCATGGTGAGCCGCTGGCAATCAGCACGCCAGTGCATTCGGTGTGGCTTAATCCACAGGTCACCCAAGTTGACCAACCGCATTTAGCTAAACTCGCCAAAATCCTTGATGTCCGGCTGGAAGATATACAGCAAAAAATTCTCAACAATTCCAGCCGGGAGTTTGTCTATGTTAAACGCCGCATCACGCCGGCTTTATCGCAGCAAGTAAAACAACTGAAAATCCCCGGCCTTGCCTTGCAACGTGAATACAAACGCTATTATCCGACGGCTGAAGTCAGCGCTCATGTGCTCGGCTTTACCAATATCGACGATATGGGTCAGGAAGGTTTAGAGCTGGCTTACGAGCCGACATTAACCGGTGTGCCGGGTCTGAAACGCATGGTGCGTGACAGTAAAGGCAATTTTGTTGGTGGCGGTGAGCAAATCCGCGCTGCTAAAGCCGGTGAAAACCTGCAGCTAAGTCTGGATTTGCGACTGCAATATCTGAGTTACAACGCACTGAAAAATGCGGTTAAAACACATGGTGCGGTTGCCGGTACAGCGGTAATTGTTGATGTTAAAACCGGTGAGGTATTGGCGATGGCCAATCAGCCGGCCTTTAACCCCAATAATCGTTCTGGTCTTCGCAGCAGTGATTTTCGTAACCGTGCCGTGACCGACTTATTTGAGCCAGGTTCAACTGTTAAGCCGTTTACCGTGGTCAGCGGTATGAAATCGGGTTTATTTGATCTTGATTCGATCATCAATACCCATCCAGGGGTATTTCGGGTTGCCGGTCATCCAATTAAAGATTTCCGTGATTATGGCGAAATCGATCTGGCTACTTTGATTCAAAAGTCGAGCAATATCGGCGCTACTAAAATAGCGCTGGCGCTGGAACCTGAGGATTTGTGGAAAGATTTTGCCAGCTTTGGCATGGGCATTGATACCGGTACTTATTTCCCCGGTGAAGCCACGGGTTATTTACCTGATTTAAGCAGTTGGCGAACGCTGGACCGGGCAACGCTTGCTTACGGTTATGGCCTGGTAACCAATGCCTTGCAACTGGCGCGAGCCTACAGCGTGATGGGCAGTAATGGCATTTTACGGGATGTAACATTCATCAAGCAGGATAAGCCGATGCCGGGGCGTCGGGTGTTCAATAAAGATCTGATGCAAACAGTGCGCGGCATGATGGAATTGACAGTCCTGCCGGGCGGTACCGCCACGCGTGCCGCAGTGCAGAATTATCGGGTAGCAGGAAAAACCGGTACGGTTAAAAAAGCCAACGCCGGTGGTTATACCGAAGCCGATTATCAATCGGTATTTGCCGGACTCATTCCAGCCAGCGACCCACGACTGGCCATGGTGGTGATGATCGATTCCCCCAGTAAAGATGAATATTACGGCGGCGCCGTCGCAGCGCCGGTATTTGCCGAAGTCATGTCGGGTGCGATGCGTTTATTGAATATTGCCCCGGATGCTTTGCCAACCAATCAATTACAGGTGGCCAAGCAATGATTTCAGTTAATCGATTAATTCAGGATCTTGCCAAGCCGCTGACAGATGATATCCAAGTATCAGCGATCAGTATGGATAGCCGTGCGGTGCAGGCCGATAGCTTATTTATTGCCAGCGCCAAACAATCCGTTATGCGCCAACAACATATTAAGCAAGCCATTGCAGCCGGCGCCAAAGTGGTCATTGTTGATGCTGAACAGCCGGTTGAAGCGCCGGTGCCTGTGATCAAAATGGTCGATTTGGATCAACAGATCAGTACTATCGGTGACCGTTTTTATGATCGGCCCAGCAAAAACATGACGGTGATCGCTATCACCGGCACCAACGGCAAAACATCAGTCAGTCAGTTTATTGCCCAGAGTCTGGAATCAGCCGGAAAACCCTGCGGTGTTATCGGCACTTTGGGACTCGGCCGGCTCAGCGATTTGCAAGATACCGGTATGACCACGCCTAACCCGCTGCAATTACAACAAGCCTTTGCCGAAATGCGCGATGCGGGCATTGAATATGTGGTGCTGGAAGCTTCATCACATGCACTGGCACAGGACCGCCTAAATGCCATTGCCATTGATATTGCCGTACTGACCAATTTAAGCCGTGACCATTTGGATTATCACGGTGATATGCAGACCTATGCCGCAGCCAAACAGCGTTTGTTTTCGATGCCTGCGGTAAAAACCGCCATCGTCAATATCGACGATGCCTTTGGTAAAACATTACACGAACAGCAACAGCCGGCAGCCGTTAACTGGTTAAGTTATAGCCAACAGCAAATCGCCGATTGGCAGGCAACAAACATCCGTTTTGATGCGGCTGGCTTACATTTTCAATTATCTGTAAACGCGTCTGAGCTGAGCATTGATGCGGGTTTATTGGGCCGTTTTAATATCGATAATTTGCTGGCTACAGCGGCGGTACTGGGCAAGTTGAATTTCATGCCGTCTGAAATTGCGCGTTACTTGTCGCAACTGCAACCAGTGAGTGGGCGTATGCAATTGCTACAGCAGGCTAACAGTCCTGCTGTGGTGGTCGATTATGCCCATACCCCGGATGCGCTATCGCAAGCTTTATCGGCAATGCGGCAGCATCTAAATCAAAGCGCTGATTTATGGTGCGTTTTTGGTTGTGGTGGCGATCGGGATCGCGGTAAACGACCTTTGATGGGGGCGCAGGCTGAACACTTGGCCAGCCGAGTGGTGTTGACCGATGACAATCCACGCTCAGAAGCCAGCGACAGCATTATTGCCGACATCTCTGCTGGTATGCAGCAACCCCAACATGCCGTGATTTTGAGTGACCGGCGCAAGGCAATATTTTATGCCGTTAGCGAAGCTGCTAATGACGACATGGTGCTGGTGGCCGGTAAAGGTCATGAAAATTATCAAGAAAAACAGGGCAGCAAACAGCCTTTCAGCGACGTTGCTGTTGTTCAGGAAGCATTGCAAGCCCGCCAACAACTTTTCGGAGCGAATCTATGAGTTTGCCGCTCACACTGACTGAGATTGCCAAACACTTAGGCTGCAACTATCACGGTGACGCCATTAATGTGAACGGTACGGCCATTGACAGCCGTAAGCTGAAAAAAGGCGATTTGTTTATTGCGCTGGCGGGTACGCAGGTCGATGGTCATGATTTTTTAGCGCAGGCCCGTGAAGCTGGCGCCGTTGCAGCTTTGGTTAACAAAACAGTCGATGATTCTCTACCACAATTGTTGGTAGATGATGTGGTCGCGGCTTTTGGCAAACTGGCAAGCTTCTGGCGTCAGCAGAGCCAGGCAAAAGTCATTGCCATCACCGGCAGCAATGGCAAAACCACGCTCAAAGAAATGATTAGTGCCATGTTGGCGCAACAGCATCATGTGATTGCCACGCAGGGCAATCTTAACAATGAATTGGGCGTGCCGCTGACATTGACACGTTTAAAAGCCGGGCATCAATTTGCGGTGATCGAAATGGGCGCCAACCACCATGGCGAAATCGAAAAACTGGTGGCAATGACCAAGCCACAAGTAGCGATTATCAATAATGTGGCGGCAGCGCATTTGGAAGGCTTTGGTAGTTTAGAAGGTGTTGCCAAAGCCAAAGGTGAAATTTACACAGGCATCGCTAACGACGGTGTTGCCATTGTCAATGCTGATATGCCGTATCAAGACATTTGGCAGCCGTTAATTGCTGACCGTAAAACACTGACATTTGGTCTGGAAAAACCCGCTAATGTCAGCGCGCTGGATTGCCAGACAACACCAGCCGGCAGTCATTTTATGGTGCAACTTGATGGCGTTAATCATTTTGTCAGCCTGCCATTACCGGGGCGCCATAATGTTGCGAATGCATTAGCAGCAATGACGGTGTGTCATGCGCTGGGCATTGAGCCTTCAGCAATGATTAAAGGCCTTGCCGGCATTAAAGCAGTGCCACACCGCCTGCAATTGCGTCCGACCAGGCAGCAGGCAATGCTGATTGACGATACCTATAACGCCAATCCCGGTTCATTCGGCCAGGCATTGCAAACGCTGAAAAGTTTCCCCGGTCCGCGTTGGCTGGTGCTGGGCGATTTCGGTGAACTGGGACCGGATAGTCTGCAAATACATCAGCAAATGGGCCGTGATGCCAAATCGGCTGATGTGCATCGGCTGCTAACCGTGGGTAAACAAAGTGCCGAAGCGGCAGCGCAATTTGGTGATGATGCTGAACATTTTGCTGATCGTGACAGCCTGCAAAATTATTTACAGCAAAATCTGCAAGCCGGCGTGACCTGCCTGATCAAAGGCTCGCGCTTTATGCAACTCGACAAACTGGCAGATGCACTCGCTGTCGGAGGAGACCGCTGATGCTGTTATTACTCAGTGAATATTTAAGCCAGTTTTACAGTGGTTTTAGCGTCTTTCAGTACCTGACTTTACGGGCGATCCTCGGTGTGATGACGGCATTGGGCATTGCCTTATTGGTTGGCCCCACTATGATCCGCCATTTGAGTTTCAAACAAATCGGTCAGGTGGTACGTAACGACGGACCTGAATCGCATTTCAGCAAAAAAGGCACGCCAACCATGGGGGGCTCGCTGATATTAGTGGCGATTGCAGTCAGCACGCTGTTATGGGCCGATCTCAGTAACCATTATGTTTGGGTGGTGTTACTGGTGACCTTATTGTTTGGTGTGATTGGCTTTATTGATGACTACATCAAGCTGGTGCGTCAGGATCCGAAAGGGCTGATCAGTCGTTATAAATACTTCTGGCAATCGGTTGTCGGTGCGGGTGCTGCTGTATTTCTATATATGACAGCGTCGGTACCGGCGGAAACGCAGTTGATCGTGCCGTTTTTCAAAGAAATCATTATTCCGCTGGGTGGCTGGTATTTGTTGCTGGCGTATCTGGTGATCGTCGGCAGCAGTAATGCCGTCAATCTGACCGATGGTTTGGATGGACTGGCGATTATGCCGACCGTGATGGTTGCCGCGGCGCTGGGTTTATTCGCCTATGTGGCAGGTCATGCTGAGTTTTCCCGTTATCTGCAAATTCCGTTTGTGCCGGGTTCCGGTGAGCTGGTGGTGTTTTGTGCTGCGCTTGTTGGCGCCGGTCTTGGCTTTTTGTGGTTTAACACCTACCCCGCACAAGTATTTATGGGCGATGTCGGCGCCTTGTCGTTAGGCGCCGCATTGGGCGTGGTCGCTGTGGTGGTGCGCCAGGAATTAGTACTGCTGATCATGGGCGGGGTGTTTGTCATTGAAACCCTGTCGGTAATGATTCAGGTGGCTTCATACAAATTACGCGGTAAGCGAGTGTTTTTGATGGCACCGATCCACCATCACTATGAATTAAAAGGCTGGCCGGAGCCGCGCATCATTGTCCGGTTCTGGATTATTACCGTGTTTTTAGTCTTAGTCGGTTTGGCGACCCTGAAAATCAGATGAGTATTTTGATGGCCAACTTGCAACATAAAAACTGCGTGATCGTCGGTCTGGGACAGACCGGACTGTCGTGCGCGCGGTTTTTGCGCAAACGGGGCGCAGCGGTAGCCGTTATGGATACGCGTGAACTGCCACCGGCCTTAAATACGTTGCAACAGGAATATCCGGAAGTACTGGTACATACCGGTGGTTTATCAACTGAGTGGTTGCAACATGCCGATCAAATCATTCTCAGTCCCGGTGTCGATCCGCGACTGCCAGAGCTGCAAGCTGCCGCCGCAGCCGGTTGTGAAATAGTCGGTGACATTGAGTTATTTGCCCGCCATACGGATGCGCCGGTAATAGCAATAACCGGCTCAAATGGCAAAAGCACGGTAACGACTCTGGTGAGCCTGATGGCGCAGTTGGCAGGTCATAAATCGGCAACCGGCGGCAATCTGGGGACACCTGCGCTGGATTTACTGGACGAAGCGCCGGTGGATTTTTATATGCTGGAATTGTCCAGTTTTCAGTTAGAAACCGTTAGCAGTCTTAATGCTTTTGCATCAGTGGTACTGAATATCAGCCCGGATCACCTGGATCGTTATAACAGTGTGGTTGACTACCAGCAAACCAAAAAACGGATCTACCAAGGCACGGGTGTGATGGTGATAAACCGTGATGATCCGGTTGTTGCAGCCATGGCCGATCCACAACGGCAAACCATTGGCTTTGGTGTAAAACAACACGGTGAACAGGATTTTGGTGTGCGTTTGGTGGATGGCCAGAACTGGTTGTGTGAAGGCCCCTACGAATTGATGCCGGTCAGCGATATGAAAATTGCCGGCCAGCATAATATTGCCAACGCATTGGCCGCACTGGCACTGGGCAGTGTCATGGGCTTACCGATGCATGCCATGTTGTCAGCTTTACGTGAATATAAAGGCTTGCCGCATCGTTGCCGGTTGGTGCGTGAACGGCGTGGTGTGCGTTGGTACAACGATTCTAAAGCCACCAATGTGGGTGCAAGTATTGCCGCGATTGAAGGTCTTGCCGGTAACGGTGGCCTGGTCCTGATTTTAGGCGGCGTCGGCAAAGGTCAGGACTTTTCCGGTTTGACGCCGGTACTCAAATCTCATGTCACTGCTGCCGTGTTAATTGGTGAAGCCGCAGACGAAATCGCTGCGATTATGCCGTCAAACGTTATAACTGAAACCGCAGACAGTATTAAATCTGCAGTGAATCTGGCTGCGCAATTTGCCACAGAAGGCATGCAGGTTTTGTTATCACCGGCTTGTGCAAGTTTCGATATGTTTTTGAGTTATGTCGATCGCGGTCAGCAATTTGAGCAGGCCGTGCGGGAGTTGCAGACATGAGTCTTAGTCAGCAATTTGACCGCCATATATTATTTGCCGCATTGGCCTTATTGCTGATGGGCCTGATCATGGTCTGCTCGGCATCTATCACCATGGCCGAAAGTAAAACCGGACAGCCGTTGTTCTTTTTTATCCGGCAGTTGATTTATGCCGTGATGGGGCTAGGTCTGGCCTGGGCTGTATTGTCAGTGCGTCTGTTTACCTGGCAGCAACTGGCACCACAATTGTTACTGGTGGGCATTATCTTACTGGCGCTGGTGTTGATCCCGGGGATTGGCCGCGAAGTTAACGGCAGTGCCCGCTGGCTGCCTCTGGGACCAGTCAATTTGCAGGTTGCGGAGCTGATTAAGTTGTTTGCCATCATTTATATGGCCGATTATCTGCAGCGTCATCAAGGCCAAATCAGTACAGCCATGACCGGTATTCTGGCACCGATGGTGTTATTAGCCATTGCTTCATTTTTATTGCTGTTACAACCGGATATGGGATCAATTGTGGTGATCCTGTCGACAGTCGTCGCCATGCTGTTTCTGGGTGGTGCCCGGGTCAGCATTTTCGTCATGATGATTTCCGTGTTGGGCGGTTTATTTTATTTGCTGGTCACACTGGCGCCATATCGTTTACAGCGTTTGCAGAGTTTCATGGATCCGTGGGCTGACCCATTTGGCAGTGGCTTTCAGTTGACACAGGCGCTGATTGCTTTTGGCCGTGGTGACTGGTTAGGTGTCGGCCTCGGCAGTAGCATGCAAAAACTGTTTTATTTGCCGGAAGCGCATACCGACTTTTTGTATTCGATTATTGCCGAAGAGCTGGGCCTGATTGGCGCGCTGGTGGTGATTGCCTTGTTTTTTGTCTTGATCTGGCGGGCGCTGTCGATTGGCCGTGCTGCTGAAATGGCCGGGCAACGGTTTGGCGCACAAGTCGCTTATGGCATCGGCATTTGGCTGGGGATTCAAGCCTGCGTCAATATGGGCGTCAATATGGGCGCTTTACCCACTAAAGGTCTGACCTTGCCATTGATGAGCTATGGCGGCAGCAGTTTGATAATTGTCTGTATTGCTATTGGATTATTACTGCGAGTGGATTTGGAAACCCGCAAACCTGAAACCGCGGCCGCGAGGGTGAAACGATGAGCCGGGTGATGATTATGGCAGGCGGAACCGGCGGACATGTATTCCCAGCGCTGGCGGTGGCCGATGAATTACGTACCCGGGGCATTGAAGTTCGCTGGATGGGGACGGCAGCTGGTATCGAAGCCCGTTTGGTGCCGGCGGCCGATATTCAGTTGAATATCATTTCAGTGCAAGGCTTGCGTGGTAACGGTTTGCTGGGCTGGCTGACGGCACCGGTTAAACTTATCAAAGCGATTAGTGAAGCACATCAACATATCAAAGCTTTCCAACCGGAAGTCGTGCTGGGATTGGGTGGTTTTGCATCAGGCCCCGGTGGTATCGCCGCCTGGCTGAGCCGGATCCCACTGGTCATTCATGAGCAAAACGCCATTGCTGGTTTGACAAATCGTTTGCTGACGCCGTTTGCCAAAGCGGTGTTACTTGGCTTTGACAACAGTATTAAAACGACCAAAGCACGTTGGGTCGGTAATCCGGTGCGGATGAGCATAGAAACGATTAAGCCGCCTGCACAACGTTATCAGCAAGAAAATGAGCGAGTGAAATTACTGGTTCTGGGTGGCAGTTTGGGGGCACGCAGCCTCAATGAAACCGTGCCGGCGGCCTTGGCAAAAATGCCAGCTACCACAAGACCTGTGGTCATTCATCAGTGCGGTGAAAAACATCTTATTGCTGCTCGCGATGCTTACCAACAGGCCGGTGTTGATGCCGATGTTAAAGCCTTTATTGACGATATGGCAGCGGCTTATGCACAGGCAGATATTGTGATTTGTCGGGCCGGTGCGCTGACGGTTGCCGAAGTCGCCGCCGCCGGCGTGGCCTCGATTCTGGTGCCATATCCTTATGCCGTTGATGATCATCAAACGGCGAATGCCCAGGTATTAACGCGGGCTGATGCGGCATTGTTAATAGCTGATGCCGGGTTACAGGCAGAAGATTTAGCCAATGTGCTTAGTGAATTAAATGATAACCGGCTGCGTTTACGAGCGATGGCCAATCGGGCCCGGCAGCAAGCGAAACCCGGCAGTGCAGCAGTGATTGCCGATATTTGTATGGAGCAGTTGCATGGCTAAATTAACCTCAGCAATGCAAAGCCGCGTCAAACATATCCACTTTATTGGTATTGGTGGTGTCGGCATGGGCGGTATTGCCGAAGTATTACTTAATCTTGGCTATCAGGTCAGTGGCAGTGATTTGGCTGAGAACGCACTTATTCTGCATCTGCGTAAGCTGGGCGCTGATATCAAGATTGGCCATGATCCAGCTTATTTGACGGGCACCGATGTCGTCGTGGTGACCACTGCCGTCGGTGAAGATAATGTTGAGCTACAGGCGGCTCGTGAGCAGCGGATCCCCGTTGTGCCACGCGCCGAAATGCTCGCCGAATTAATGCGTTTCAGTTATGGCATTGCCGTTGCCGGCACTCATGGTAAAACCACTACGACCAGCTTGATTGCTGCCTTACTCAGTGAGGGTGAATTAGATCCGACATTTGTCATTGGCGGCCGGCTGAACAGTGCCGGCACCAATGCGCGACTGGGAACGGGACGTTATCTGGTGGCGGAAGCCGATGAGAGCGATGCATCGTTTTTATATTTGCAGCCAATGATCGCTGTGGTCACCAATATTGATGATGATCACATGGCCACCTATGGCGGCGATTTTAACAAGCTTAAAGCGACTTTTATCGAGTTTTTACATCATTTGCCGTTCTATGGACTGGCAGTGTTATGTATCGATGATCCAGAAGTCGTCAGCGTTTTGCCAGAGGTAACCCGGCCAATCATGCGTTATGGCCAGTCTGATGAGGCAGATTATCGTTTGTCAGATTTGCATCAGCATCAAGGGCAGAGCAGTTTTGTGGTCACCGAACTGCAAAGCGGCCTGCAATATCCGGTCACGCTGAATATGCCCGGCTTGCATAACGCATTAAATGCCACAGCGGCATTGGCAGTTGCTCGTAATTTAGGCGTCAGCGTTGAGGCTTGTCAGTCAGCATTAAGCAAATTTGACGGTGTTGGCCGCCGCTTTAACTTATTGGGCGAAAAAGTCACGCCCCAAGGTAACGTTTTGCTGGTCGATGATTATGGCCATCATCCCACCGAAGTAGCTGCGACTTTGGCGGCGGCCCGCGGTGGCTGGCCGGATCGTCGTTTGGTAGTGGTGTTTCAACCGCATCGTTATACCCGTACCCGTGATTTGTTTGAAGATTTTGCTCAAGTACTTTCGGCAGTAGATGTGCTGGTGGTCCTGGAAGTTTATTCTGCCGGTGAGCCAAAAATTGCCGGTGCCGATGCCCGTAGTCTGTGTCGGGCAATTCGCCTGCGGGGTCAGGTAGAACCGGTGTTTGCAGAAGATAAACAAGCCTTGTATTCATTGCTGCCGGGTTTATTGCAGGATGGCGATTTATTGCTGACCCTAGGTGCTGGCGATATTGGCACCATTGCCCGTGAACTCGACACCATGCTGGAGGGCGAAGTGTGATGGCTGTTTTGCATTCCCGCTTGCAAGGTGAACTGCGCTTTAACGAGCCATTGGCCTGTCATACTTCGTGGCGTGTTGGCGGCATTGCCCAGCGTTTTTATCAGCCAAAAAACATTGAAGATTTGGCGTTGTTTTTGAGTCAGTTGCCAGTAACAGAACCCGTTATGTGGTTGGGTCTTGGCAGTAATTTACTGGTTCGCGACGGTGGCTTTGCCGGCACTGTCATCGCCTATGCCGGCAGCTTGCAAGACATCAGCATAGAAGGTAACGAAGTGACGGCTGAAGTTGGCGTTTATTGCAGCAAAATTGCCAAACAATCGGCGCGTGCCGGCCTGGCAGGTGGCGCCTTCCTCGCAGGGATCCCGGGCACGTTTGGCGGTGCCCTGGCGATGAACGCCGGTGCCCATGGCAGTGAAACCTGGCAATTTGTTAAAAGCGTCACTACGGTCAGTCGCAGCGGTGAATTAACAGAGCGCGCCGCCAGTGAATTTGAAGTCAATTATCGTTATGTCAAAGCACCGGCGAATGAATGGTTTGTAGCCGCAACATTACAGTTTGCAGCAGGTGATGCGCAGGCAGAAGCCGATTTGATTAAGAGCTTATTACGTAAACGCAATACCAGTCAGCCCACTAATCAGCCTTGTGCCGGCTCAGTGTTTCGTAATCCACCAGGCGATTTTGCCGGTCGCTTGATTGAGAGCGCTGGACTCAAAGGGCTGCGTATTGGTGGTGCCAGCGTGTCAGAAAAACATGCCAATTTTATTGTTAATGATGGTGATGCCAGTTCAGCAGATATCGAGTCATTAATCAGTTTGGTACAACAAAAAGTACAACAGCAATATGGCGTTACCTTAACGCCGGAAGTGCATATTATCGGAGAACACGCATGAGTCGCCGGGTCACAGATCCTAAAGCATTTGGTCGGGTTGCCGTATTAATGGGCGGTCGCAGTGCTGAGCGTGAAATTTCACTGCGCAGTGGTGGTGCCGTGCTGACTGCTTTGCAGGCACAAGGTATTGATGCGGTCGGTATTGATGTTAATAAGCAAGTCGATGTCAGTTTGCGTCATGGCAACTATGACCGGGCCTTGGTGATTTTGCATGGTCGTGGTGGTGAAGACGGCGAAATTCAGGGTTTATTACAAGCAATGGGTGTGCCCTTTACCGGTAGCGGTGTTACCGGTGCCATGTTGTCGATGAATAAACGCATCAGCAAATTGATTTGGCAGCAACAAGGTCTGCCAACACCGAAATTTCAGCATGTTGATGCCAAAACTGATCCAGTGGAATTAGTAAAAAAACTCGGTCTGCCATTGGTTATTAAACCGGTCAATGAAGGCTCCAGTATTGGTATGAGCAAAGTGGTAGATGGTGAAGCGCTTAAAGCAGCCATCAGTCTGGCGCTGCAATACGATCACGATGTCATTGCCGAGCAATGGATAAATGGCGCCGAATATACCGCCAGTATTCTGGATGGTGAGGCGTTGCCGGTAATTCGCCTGAAAACCCCGCGGGATTTTTATGACTACGAAGCCAAATATCAGGCTAATACCACCGAATATTTATGTCCTTGCGGCCTTGAGGCTGAACAGGAAAAAATCTGCCAAACCCTAGCGTTGACTGCTTTTAATGCATTGCAAATGCGTGGCTGGGGCCGGATTGATCTGATGGCTGACAGCACCGGTAATTTCTATTTATTGGAAGCCAATAGCGTACCTGGTATGACCGACCACAGTCTGGTACCGATGGCTGCCAAACAGGCAGGCCTGGATTTTCAGCAGTTGTGCTGGCGGATCCTCGAAAACAGTTTGCAGGTGACTTCATGATTGCCGAACGACGCCATAAAGCGGGTGCTACCCGTACTGCGCCGCAAAAGCCGCGGGAAGCCATTGATTGGGCTCAGCGGCTGCGGGTGATGCTGACGCTGTTGACGCTGCTGGTTGTGCTCGGGGCAGGTTTTTACCTGCATCAGGAAGACACGCTGCCGGTTATGCATGTCACCGTCGAAGGTGATTTAAAACAAACCGATCGTCAGCAATTACAGCAAGTTGTTAAACCTTATGTTACGGGCAGTTTTATTGATGTTGATGTCGCCGGGCTGCGCCTGGCAGCAAAAGAAATTCCCTGGATAGATCAAATCCAGGTCCGCCGGGTGTGGCCGGACACACTGCATTTGATTGTCACCGAACATCAGGCGATTGCCCGCTGGAATAACGATGGTCTGGTGAATAACCGCGGTGAAGTGTTTTATCCGCAAGCAGCAAGTTTTCCTGAAGGACTGGTGCAGCTTCACGGACCGCAGGGTACCAGTGAAATGATGGCCCGGCGCCTGGTTGTGATGCAGCGGGATTTGAATGCACTTGAACTGCGTATTCGTAGTTTGCAGATGGATGAACGGCGTAGCTGGGGTATGACTTTTACCAACGATTTAGAACTGCAATTGGGACGCGCTGACAGTGAATCCCGTTTGCAAAGATTTATTCGTGTATTTGGCGGTCAGCTGGCGGTTTACCACGAACAGATCGCAGCGATTGATATGCGCTACACCAATGGCCTTGCTGTGCAATGGAAAAGCGGCCAGCAACCTGATTTTAATGGAACCGTATGATGTCTAAACGAAGCGAACGCGAACTGATTGTCGGACTGGATATTGGCACCTCGAAAGTGGTCGCCATCGTCGCTGCGCCGATTCATGATGCCGGACCCAGCGATAACAAGCTGGAGATTATCGGTATCGGTTCTCATCCTGCGCGTGGCATGAAAAAAGGCGTGGTGGTGAATATTGAATCGACGGTGCAGTCGATTCAACGGGCTATTGAAGAAGCTGAACTGATGGCCGGTTGCCAAATCCATTCGGTATTTGCTGGTATTGCCGGCAGCCATATCCGCAGCCTGAATTCACATGGCACGGTGGCGATTCGTGATAAAGAAGTAACCCAGGGCGATTTGGATCGGGTACTGGATGCGGCCCGTGCCGTGCATTTCCCCGGTGATCAGCAATTGCTGCATGTTTTGCCGCAAGAATTCATTATCGATAATCAGGAAGGTATCCGGGAGCCGATTGGCATGTCAGGCGTGCGCCTGGAAGCCAAAGTGCATTTGATCACTGGTGCGGTCAGTGCTGCACAAAATATCACTAAATGTATCGAGCGTTGTGGCCTGGTGGTCGACGGCATCATTCTGGAGCAAATGGCATCCAGTTATTCGGTGCTTGAACAGGACGAAAAAGAACTGGGCGTTTGTCTGGTGGATATTGGCGGTGGTACCACAGATATTGCGGTGTTTGTCGATGGCGCCATTCGCCATACCGCGGTGATTCCGATTGCCGGTGATCAGGTCACCAATGATATTGCCGTGGCCCTGCGTACACCGACCCAATACGCCGAAGAAATCAAAATTAAATATGCCTGCGCCTTGACGCAGTTGGCCCGTGAAGATGAAACCATCGAAGTGCCTAGCGTTGGCGACAGGCCACCACGTCAACTGGCACGGCAGACATTGGCGGAAGTGGTTGAGCCACGTTACGAAGAATTACTGATGCTGGTCCAGGCGGAACTGCGCCGTAGTGGTTTTGAAGAAATGCTGGCCGCCGGCGTCGTGCTGACCGGTGGCAGTGCCAAGATGGAAGGTGTGATTGAACTCGCTGAAGAGGTGTTTCATCTGCCGGTGCGACTGGGCTTGCCACAGCATGTGGGCGGTCTTGTGGAAGTGGTGCGTAATCCTATTCATGCAACCGGTGTGGGTTTGTTGTTATTTGGTAATGAACAAGTGAGTACCGGTCACAGCGAGTCTGTGATGTCGGAAGGCTTTAAAGGAATGCTTGCCAGAATGAAGAGTTGGTTTCAGGGCAATTTCTGAGCAAGTTTGTGTAAAACAAAGTGGGGAGAAATGTTATGACTTTTGAATTGATTGACACGTATACAGAGAACGCCGTCATCAAAGTAATTGGTGTCGGTGGTGGTGGCGGAAACGCCTTGGAACACATGGTGGTGAATAAAATCGAAGGCGTCGATTTTATTTGTGCCAACACTGATGCACAGGCGTTGCGGCGTAGTGCAGCAACAACTCAATTACAATTGGGCACGGACATTACCAAAGGCCTGGGCGCAGGCGCTAATCCGGATGTAGGTCGTCAGGCTGCGTTAGAAGATCGTGAACGCATCATGGAAGTGATCAAAGGTGCGGACATGGTGTTTATTACTGCCGGTATGGGTGGTGGTACCGGTACCGGTGCAGCGCCAGTCGTCGCGCAGGTTGCCAGAGAAATGGGCATTCTGACCGTTGCTGTCGTCACCAAACCATTTCCGTTTGAAGGCGCCAAGCGCATGAAAACGGCTTTGGCAGGTATCGAAGAATTAGGTCAGCATGTTGATTCATTGATAACCATTCCTAATGAAAAGCTGCTGAAAGTATTAGGCAAAGAAATGAGCCTGCTGAATGCATTTAAATCAGCCAATGATGTGTTGCTGGGTGCGGTTCAGGGGATTGCTGAACTGATTACCCGCGAAGGTATGATCAACGTCGACTTTGCTGACGTGCGTACTGTGATGTCAGAAATGGGTATGGCAATGATGGGTACCGGTCGTGCATCTGGTGAAAATCGTGCCACTGAAGCAGCGCGTTTAGCGGTTTCCAGCCCACTGTTAGAAGATGTTGATTTGGCTGGTGCACGCGGCGTACTGGTCAATATCACTGCCGGTCTCGATATGAGCATCGGTGAGTTTGAAGAAGTCGGTAACACCATTAAAGAGTTTGCTTCTGAAGATGCAACGGTTGTCGTGGGTACGGTTATTGATCCTGATATGACGGATGAACTGCGGGTCACTGTAGTGGCAACTGGTTTAGGTGGCGCACGTGCCGCGGTAGTGAAACCGGTCGAAGCGGCAGCACCACAAATTGAAATCGTTAAAAAATCGGTTGAAGTCGATTATGACGAACCAACCGTGATGCGTAACCGTCAGGGAGAGCAGAAGAAACAAGTTGCCAATGGTGATGTCAATATGGATTATCTGGATATTCCGGCATTTTTACGGCGCCAGGCTGACTAAGCGGAATATTTCAGTTAGGTGACAGCGCCTAAGCTTATGATATTATTACTCGCTTATTGATGAAAAAGGGGGTCACACGGTGATCAAGCAACGAACATTAAAAAATGTGATTCGTGCCACTGGTGTCGGTTTACACAGCGGCGAAATGGTCTATTTGACGCTGCGGCCGGCTGCCCCGAATACCGGTATTATTTTCCGCCGTGTAGATTTAGATCCGGTGGTTGATATTGAAGCCAAAGCTGTCAATGTTGGTGAAACCGCACTGTCCACCACGCTGGTTCAGCATGGTCATAAGGTCTCAACAGTCGAACATTTATTGTCGGCGCTGGCGGGGCTCGGTATCGATAACGCCTACATCGATCTGAATGCCGCGGAAGTGCCGATTATGGATGGCAGTGCCGGACCTTTTGTATTTCTGGTGCAATCTGCCGGTATTGAAGAACAGAACGTTGCCAAGCAGTTTATCCGCATTAAAAAACCGGTCATGCTTGAAGATGGTGATAAATGGGCGAAATTCGAGCCTTTCGAAGGCTTTAAAGTATCGTTCACTATCGACTTCGAACATCCGGCATTTACCGGCCGGCCACAGCAAGTGGATGTAGATTTCTCCTCCACATCCTTTGTTCGTGAAGTCAGCCGGGCGCGGACTTTCGGTTTTATGAAAGATATCGAAAAGCTGCGGGAAATGAATTTAGCATTGGGTGGCAGTATGGATAATGCCATCGTCGTTGACGATTTCCGTGTGCTTAATGAAGACGGTTTACGCTACGAAGACGAGTTTGTCCGTCATAAAGTACTGGATGCGATTGGTGACTTATATTTATTGGGCCACAGTCTGATTGGCGCCTTTGTCGGCCATAAATCGGGCCATGAAGTAAACAATCGCTTATTGCGTAAATTATTGGCTCAGGAAGATGCCTGGGAACTGGTCAGCTTTGAAGAAGACAAAGATGCGCCTATCCTGTTCAGCCGGCCGGCAGCCTCTATTGTCAACTGATTAAGTCTTACCGCCGCGTTTTGCCAAACGGTGTAACGCGGCTTTTAATTGCAGATCGCTGATGCCCTCAGCGGTCTGTTCTATTAACTGGGCATTGTCATTTGACAGCGCCAGTGTGTTTTTAAGTCGGGCCCGTGCTGGTTGCAATCGGTGATCGGGACGGACTTTGACGGTGATTTTAAGAATAGGGTCGGCAAGTTGTGTAGACAATTGCTGACAAATTTTGCGAGTTTGAAAACGTAACAAACTGGCTATTGCCGCATTTTCGGCAATAATAGTAGCTTCAGTGCCATCGCGATTCACCAGCCGGCAACGGCCGGTAAAGTTGTTAGGTAAAATTGCTTGCAGAAGACTATCCAGCTGGGTTAATTTCTGTGCGCGACTGTGGAGTTGTAGTAAGTGAGGATGCTGTTGGCAGAGCTTGGCGAAAGCCCGGGGCTTGTTCGACATGAATTATTTCCAAGACTGAGCGTAAACAATGCAGATCATTATAATACCGACCAACAATGCAGGCCATAAACAATGGCATCTTAGCCGAACGCGGCTCATATTGCTGGGCGCATTGCTGATTGCCGCCATCGCCGGCAGTACTTATTCGGTGATGAACTGGCTGAATCCACCGGCACCATCTGATAACTCCCCGTTTCCAACTGCACAATTGTTAACCCCTGCGATACATCAGCCCATCTCTACCAACACTACCGAAAATGAGGCTCTGGAAGGCTTTTATGCGCAACAGCTTGGCGGTTTGCAAGCGGAAGCTATCCGCTTAAAAATGCTCAGCCAGCGTCTTGCCGAAGTGGCTGGGTTTGATACCAGCGAGTTTGATTTTGATATCGGTCCCGGCATGGGCGGTATCGAGCATGACGCCAGTCTGCTGACCAGCGAAGAACTGGAAAAAGGCATTGCCAGCCTTAATGAAGAATTTGCCAGTCAGCAGGATACGCTGGTCGCTTTGCAGGAATATTTTCTGACTACTGATAGCATTACAGCTGCTATTCCTACTGGGCGGCCTGTTGAAGATGGCTGGGTTTCCTCTTTCTATGGATATCGTATCGATCCGTTTAACGGTAAAAAAGTCTTCCACGATGGTATCGATATTGCCGGTAAAACAGGCACCAGTGTTAAAAACGTTGCTGATGGCATCGTCAGCTGGGCGGGAATGAAAGGTGGTTATGGTGGTTTGGTGGAAGTTGACCATGGCAATGGCTATATGACTCGTTATGCCCACAACAAAACCCTGAAAGTCAAAGCTGGTGATCGCGTCGCCAAAGGTGATGTTCTGGCTTTGATGGGCTCGACCGGTCGTTCAACCGGACCGCATGTCCACTTTGAAATTCTCAAAGATGGCAAGTCAGTCAATCCACATAATTACATCGATACCGAATAAGCCTCTTGTAATCCGGTTTTTCGTCGCCAATTAAATCAAGCAGACAAGATTTCGATCTTGTCTGCTGTCCGCGTTATAATCACGCGATTTATCCTATTCACCGCAGACGCTGCACAGATAACAGGTAAGTTTAGTCATGGTAGGCAATCTCTTCAGTAAGTTTTTGGGCAGCCGTAATGAGCGTGTCATTAAAAAACTGCAAAAAAACATCGCACAAATTAACGAACTTGAGACCACCTACGCTGAACTTGATGATGCTTCGCTTGCCGCGAAAACCGTAGAATTTCGCCAACGGCTTGATGATGGCCAGACCCTCGATGATATTTTGCCGGAAGCATTTGCCGTAGTTCGCGAAGCCGGTAAACGATCCCTAGAAATGCGACACTTCGATGTCCAGATGATCGGCGGTATGGTGCTGAATCAGGGCAAGATTGCCGAAATGAAAACCGGTGAAGGTAAAACTCTGGTGGCAACCCTGGCGGTCTATCTGAATGCGCTGCCCGGTAAAGGTGTCCATGTTATTACCGTCAATGATTATCTGGCACGCCGTGATGCTGCCTGGATGAGCAAATTATATGGTTTTCTAGGACTATCAACCGGCGTGATTGTTGGCGGCATGAGCAGCGATGAACGCCGTCAGTCGTATTTAGCCGATATTACCTACGGCACCAACAATGAGTTTGGCTTTGACTACCTGCGCGATAATATGGCGTTTCGTATCGAAGACAAAGTACAGCGCGAACTGAATTTTGCCGTTATCGATGAGGTCGACTCGATACTGATTGACGAGGCCCGTACGCCGTTGATTATTTCCGGTCCCGCCGAGGACAGCTCTGAGCGTTATCAGCAAATCAACACGCTGATTCCAAACCTCACCAGGCAAGAAACAACGGGTGAAGGCGACACCCTGGAAGTCATTAAAGAAGGTGATTACACCGTTGATGAAAAAAATAAACAGGTGCATTTCACCGAAGCCGGCCATGAAAAAATCGAAAATCTGCTCACTGAAACAGGTCTGTTAAGTGAAGATGCCAGTTTGTATGACGCCGCTAATATCGGCTTAATGCATCACGTCACGGCGGCTCTACGGGCGCATGTTCTGTTCCAGCGCGATGTTGATTACATCGTTCAGGATAACCAGGTGGTTATCGTTGATGAATTCACTGGCCGGACCATGCCGGGGCGGCGTTGGTCAGAAGGGCTGCATCAGGCCGTTGAAGCTAAAGAAGGCGTCAAAATTCAGAACGAAAACCAGACGTTGGCGTCAATTACTTTCCAGAACTATTTCCGGCTATACAGCAAGCTGTCTGGTATGACCGGTACTGCTGACACTGAAGCCTATGAGTTAAATTCTATTTACGGCTTAGAAGTGGTGGTGATCCCAACCCACCGGCCAATGCAACGCAAGGATGAAGCTGACAGAATTTATCTGACCGCGGCAGAAAAGTTTGATGCGATCATTGAAGACATCAAAGACTGCGTGGCACGACAACAGCCTGTACTGGTCGGTACGGCGTCCATTGAAAGTTCTGAAAATGTAGACAAGTTGTTGACTAAAGCAAAAATTCCGCACGAAGTGCTGAATGCCAAATTCCACGAAAAAGAAGCCCAGATCATTGCTCAGGCTGGTAAACCGGGTTCGGTAACCATTGCCACCAATATGGCGGGTCGTGGTACCGACATTGTGCTTGGTGGCAGTCTTGATGCTGAAATCGAAAGCCTCGGCGAAGAAATCACAGCAGAACAAAAAGCTGCTGTCAAAACAGAATGGCAAAAACGCCATGATGCTGTTTTGGCAGCCGGTGGTTTACACATTATCGGTTCTGAGCGCCACGAGTCACGGCGTATCGATAATCAGCTACGGGGCCGTTCGGGCCGGCAGGGTGATCCTGGTTCTACCCGTTTTTATCTGTCGCTGGAAGACAATTTGATGCGTATTTTTGCTTCAGATCGGATGGCAGCGCTGATGCAGAAACTGGGTATGGAAGAGGGCGAAGCCATCGAACATCCATGGGTGAGCCGTGCTATCGAAAACGCTCAGCGTAAAGTCGAAGGCCATAACTTTGATATTCGTAAGCAGTTGCTGGAATTTGATGACGTTGCCAATGATCAGCGGAAAGTTATCTACGAACAACGTAATGAGCTGATGGCTGCTGACGATGTCTCGGTATCGGTCACCAGCATGCGCAGCAGCGTTGTTAACGACGTTATCAGTATTTATATTCCGCCCAACAGTATTGATGAGCAATGGAATGTAACGGGCCTTGAACAAGCGCTGCGTGATGATTTTGCGCTGGATTTAGATATCAGCGGCTGGCTGGAATCTGATGACAGTCTGCATGAAGAAAGTCTGCGCGACAAAATCGTTGAAGCCGCCGAGTCAGCCTGTAAAGCCAAAGAAGAACAAGTCGGCGCCGAATTGATGCGTCACTTTGAAAAAGCCATCATGCTGCAAACGCTGGATTCACAATGGAAAGAGCATCTGGCACAAATGGATTATCTGCGTCAGGGCATTAACCTGCGTGGTTATGCGCAAAAAGATCCCAAACAGGAATACAAACGCGAAGCCTTCTCTCTGTTTACCGCCATGTTGTCATCGATTAAACATGATGTGATCAGTTTGATTTCACGGGTACAAGTGCGGGCACCATCTGATGTCGAAGCAGTTGATGCGCAGCGTCGGCAATCGGCTGATGTTGAGTATCAACATGAAGATGCATCATCAATGCAGGCAGAAGAAGATGAAGCAGAACAGCCATCGGCCAGTCAGCCGATCACCCGTGATGGTCGCAAAGTTGGCCGTAATGAAGCCTGCCCATGCGGCAGCGGTAAAAAATTCAAAAACTGCCACGGACAAGTCAGTTAATGGCAGTTAATTTACTGCCGCCAGTGGCGGCAGACTTGCTGTCCATTAAGGGGGTCCGGTTGGCAACGGCCAGTGCCGGTATCAAAAAACCGGGCCGGCAAGATGTGGTTTTGGTTGAAATTGCCGAAGACAGTCATACCGCAGCGGTTTATACCCGTAATGCCTTTTGTGCCGCGCCGGTTATTCTATGCCGAAAACATCAGACACACGCCACGCCACGTTATTTGCTGATTAATTCCGGTAATGCCAATGCCGGTACCGGCGATAAAGGCATGCAAGCCGCCAAACAAAGCTGCCAGGCAGTTGCGGCAATCGCCGGTGTTAACGCCGAATCTGTGCTGCCATTTTCTACTGGTGTTATTGGTCAACAGCTACCGGTAGAAAAAATCGAAGCCGCTTTGCCGGCAGCATTTTCCGGATTGCAGGCTGATAATTGGTTTGCCGCCGCGCATGCCATTATGACCACCGATACCATAGCTAAAGCACGCAGCGTGCAGTGCCAGCTCAATGGCCAAACGGTGACGTTGACGGGGATTGCCAAGGGGTCAGGTATGATTCGCCCTGATATGGCCACTATGCTGTCTTATATTGCGACTGATGCCGCTATTAGTCAGCCGATATTGGACCAGTTGTTGCACCAGTCAATGGATCAGTCTTTTAATCGCATCACCGTTGATGGCGATACCTCGACCAATGATGCCTGTGTATTAATCGCCACCGGTAAAGCCGGTAATACAGAAATTGATTCGCTGGATAGCGTTGAAGCGCAAATTTTTATCCAGGCATTGAATGATCTCAGCCGTTTTCTGGCACAAGCGATCGTCCGTGATGGTGAAGGCGCAACCAAGTTTATTTCGATTGCAGTAAAAGGTGGGGCAGATACCACTGAATGCCGGCAGGTGGCTTACACCATTGCCCATTCACCGCTGGTCAAAACGGCATTATTTGCTTCAGACCCTAACTGGGGCCGGATTCTGGCAGCCATTGGTCGTAGTGGTTTAGATAACCTGGATTTAACCAAAATTCATATTGCCCTGAATGAAGTGGCGATTGTTGCTGGTGGCCAGCCAGCCGACGATTACACCGAAGATCGCGGCCAACAGGTTATGGATCAAAGCGAAATCACCATTCATGTCGAGCTGGGCCGGGGTAATGCGCAAGATCTGGTCTGGACCTGCGATTTCTCTTACGACTACGTCAAAATCAACGCCGAATACCGCACCTGATTTTAAGATGGCGCAGGCAAAGATCAGCAATCTGAGTGAATTTTTGCGGCAAAGCGGTGCAAAATACCGCGTCTTTGATCTGGGGCGCCGGGTCAAAAAAATTCCGGCTGACGTTTTTGAGCAAATCGAAAATGCCCAATTACCCTATCCGGCACCGTTTCAGCGTACGGCGTTATTCGGCATTATTTTCTGGCATCCTAAAGCCGAAACGCAGCATTACATCTGGTTTTTACAAATGCCGCTCGATGAGCAGGGGCTGTTATTACAATCTGCCCGTGATGAATTTCTGGTCATGGTTTTAGAGCGGGTCGGTGAATCCATGCTAGCTGCCGCTGATGGTCAGAAAATTCAGGGCGCTTTAAAAGACAGTCCGTACACTTTTAAGCCACGCGAAGATAAAATGGCGGCGTTTAACGCCCAGGCAACCTACCAGCTTAAATTGCCACCTTCCCTGTATTACCAAAACGCTTATCAGTATTTCACCGGTCAGCAAAATAAAGACAACTGGCAGCAACTAGCCATGCAGGGTGTGGCGGATTTCGCCATCCGGATGAATGACGCTGATACCGCACTAGCCGTCGCAAAATATTTACCTGAATTGCCCCCAGTGCCGCTGCAAACGTTAAGTCAGTTTCTGGAAAATGCCGAACCACCGACACCGCTGGTTGAAACTTTCGCTAATCAACTAAGCGAGACATTAAAAGCACCAGCAACGGATCAAGACAAGGTGGTTGCTTATCTGCGTGCAGTATCTAACGCGCCAGCACAGGGCTTGTTAAATCAAATGGTGGAACAGACCCTGCGTCATGATTGCAGCCAAGATATTGAAGTACTGGCAGTAATTGCCGGTCGCTGCTGGCAAGCGCTGAAACAGCCAGACCTTGCCAGTCTGTTTTGTGAACAACTGGCGCAGAACAATGCCGGTCAAGCGGCATTCAGTCATTTGCTGGCAGATTTACTGTTTATCCCCGATATGCGTGAGCCAATGATGCAGGCGTTGCGTTCACCAGAGCGTTCAGAAGCCTTGTCTGTTGCGGTTGGGGAAATGTTTGGCTCTTAAAAAGCCCGAACTCAATTTACTGAAAACACTTCTTGGAGTTGTTTTGATAGATAAAACATGAAGTAAACTCTATTAAACCCATGGAGAGATGGAAGTGGTTCAACATTACTATCTCTTCCCAGAAAGGAAGATGGTTTATATCCATCGGCGGCAACAAGCAACCATATTTCATCACACCGGGATGAATATGAATTAAGTTTCTGTGCTTTTTTCTTGATTGATCTGTAAATTTCAGCAGTGGCATTAACTTTTCCCCATCCCACCCTTACTGGCTGATAATGATTCTTGAATTCTTCAGGGGCAATGGTGACAAAGATATTTCTTATGGTCCTTATTTCAGGATCTAATTTTAGTTGCATGAACTTAATGCAATTCGTTAGTAGTACATTTTTTTGAACAAAGTCCGCGATTTCTTTAGCAAGATCAATACGTTCTTGCTGTTTTAAACCTTGGATATTTCCAAAATTAACCTTTGTTAATGTCGGTACATAACTTTTTTCATGAGCATATTGGGTTGCTAATTTGCAAATATCATCTTGGATACTTTCGCAGGCTTGGAGAGGATAATTTTTTTCAATAAATATCTCAGTATGTTCAATACCAATTATATTGCCATTAAGCTTAACAAGAAAATCAGGTGACTCAGACCTTACAATATTTTCCTTATTGCCAAATTCAAAGTGTTCTTTAAAAAAGGAAAAATGTTTTTCTTCTCTGGATAAGTTTGGCATAAGAATCTTATATATTTTTCTTCACAATATCGGTTTCAATGCCATCAATACTCTGCTGATTATTCAGCCGCCAGTATTCACGAATACCCACATCCCCTTTTTTCTCAGCCCAGTTATTAAGCGATTCGCGATCACCGGCATAATCAAACAGCGGCACAGCCATGCCGCATGATGTTTGCACCAGATCAATATCGACAATAAAAATCTGCCGGGCACCGGGAAGGGGATCAAACATGACAAACATTTCCGCCCACTCGGCATCGTTTTGGTGCACTGCGCGGGCTTTGCCATAGAGTCTTAAAATCATCGGTTTGCCGTTAAACGCGGCAAACATAATGGTCATGCGTGGATTCTGCAGTATATGAGCTGCAGTTTCATTGCCGCTGCCAGTGACATTGAGCCAAATAACACGATTGGCATTGATAACACGCAGCGAGTCCATGCCTTTGGGGGAAATATTAACGCGGCTGTCTGCGGTGGCAGTGCCAACAAAAAACAACTGCTGAGCACGAATAAAATCAATTAAACGATCGGTTAAGGCGGGAAATTGCTGCGCCATTTATAACTCCTGTTAAGCGTTCAGTCCTCACCGAGTATGGCTTGTCGCCATTGTTTTTCGGTCATAATGTCCAGCGTTGATTCGGCATGGTCGATAAACAGTTTGCCTTGCAAATGATCAAATTCATGCTGAAATAACCGCGCCAGAAAGCTGTGATAAGTCGTTTCGACTTGCTCACCATCACGTGTGACATAACTTACCTGCACGGTTTCAGCTCTGGGCACCAAGGCTCTCAGACCGGGGATACTCAGACAGCCTTCCCAGTCTTTTTCGGTGCCGCCATCCATGCTGATAATCTGTGGATTAATAACGCAGGTTGGTGGCATTTCCGGTGCATTGGGATAACGCTGATTGGGATGGCTGCACATAATAAAAATCTGCTTGCTGATGCCGACCTGCGGCGCGGCGATACCCATGCCGTGTTTTTGGGAGACAAAAGCCAGTAAGTCATCCAGCAGTTGCTGGGTTTCGGGAGATTCAATATGGGCAACGGGTTTAGCCTGTTCCCGCAGCAGTGGATGGCCGAGTTCGAGAATTTGCCAGTCGGGCAATGCCATCTTAAATCAACGGGGCCTGAAGCGGATCCTGGGCGCGGAACCAGCCGGCAATACTGTAGCGATCCTGTTGGCAGGGCAGTACCTCATGCGGGAATTGATCGCTTAAGAACACTACAAAGGTCCCCAGTTCTGGTTCGACTGTGGTCACTATAGCATCACTGTCCGGCTGATAAATCACCAACTGGCCACCATCTTCAGTTTGCCAGTCAGGGTTTAAATATAAAACTGTGGTCAGAATGCGGCTGGATTGGCCTTTAAAGGCATCTACATGCCGTTTGTAGAAAGCGCCGGTCCCGTAATGGGCATAATGTGCTTCATAATCAAACAGGCCCAGAAACAGCCGCTCATTCATCGCCAGCCGAAAAGCGGACATCGCTGCTAAATAGGCGGTATCAACCGGGTGCTCATCGTTCAGCCAGCGGGTTTCATCTTTGCGAATCTGGGTATTGACCTGAAAAGCCTGCTCGCGGCCAATACCGGCCAGCGTCAACGCATTGTGATCGTCAAGCCTGGCTACACGGCGATACAAGCCATGATTGAGTGGCAATGGTAAAAATTGCGGCAATACGCAATAACCGGTTTCGGCGAGTTGATCAGCAACCAAATCCATTAAATTAGGATCGACAAGCAGCGGGGCATTCAATGTGCAATTTCTCCAGAAGCACAAAGGCTTAATATCAAAAGTAAGCCATTGAAAAGACGATAAAATGTAGCAGAAATTGCAGTAGTGTGATGATTTATTTTCAGGCTTTGTGTGCTGTTGCTATACGGGCTTAACCAAAGAACCAGTAGGCAATAAATATGGCAGCGGTAATACCGGCAATATCGGCAGCCAGACCACAACTCACGGCATGTCGGACTTTACGGATACCCACCGCGCCAAAATAAACTGCCAGCACATAAAATGTTGTTTCGGTACTGCCCTGAACAATTGACGCCAAGCGGCCAGCAAATGAATCAGCACCATGTACTTCCATAGTATCGATCATCATGGCACGGGCACCGCTGCCGCTGAACGGTTTCATCAATGCTGTCGGTAAAGCATCAACAAAGCGATCATCAAAGCCGAAAAACAGTACAGCGCTGCGCACACCATCAGCCAGTAAATCCAACGCACCACTGGCCCTGAATACGCCAATCGCAACCAGCATGGCGACCAGATAGGGAATGATCATAACGGCCGTGTTAAAGCCTTCTTTGGCGCCTTCAATAAATGCCTCATAAGCGTTTACCCGTTGCCAGGCGGCGGCAATAATAAAGGCGATGACCAAAGTGAAAATTACAATATTGCTGATCATTGCCGATTGCAGCAGCATCTGCTCCTGACTAAGACTGGAAAAATAGCCGAGCAAGCCAAACACCACTGCACTGATACCACCCAGATAAGCCAAGACGACTTTATCCAACAGATTGATTTTTTGTACCGCCGCTACCGTGATTAAGCCAATCAGGGTAGAGCAATAAGTTGCAATCAGGATGGGGATAAAGACATCGGTGGGGTTGGCCGCGCCCATTTGCGCCCGGTAAGTAAAAATCGTCACCGGAAATAAGGTGACTGCCGAGGTGTTAATGACCAGAAATAAGATCTGGGCATTACTGGCAGTGTCTTTAAACGGATTAAGTTTTTGCAGCTCTTGCATGGCTTTGATGCCCAGCGGTGTCGCGGCATTGTCCAAGCCTAAGGCGTTGGCGGAAATATTCATCACCATGGCGCCCAATGCCGGATGATTTCGGGGTACTTCCGGCATCAGCTTGGTAAATAATGGCGTCAGGCCGCGAGTCAGCCATTCGACAAAGCCGCTGCGCTCGCCGATTTTCATAATGCCCAGCCATAAGGCGAGAATGCCGGTCAGACCTAAGGCAATTTCAAAAGCGGTTTTGGACAGGGCAAACAACGCCTGCATCATCTGACTGAATATTTCGGTGTCGCCGAGCACCAGCAGCTTAAATAAAGCCACGGCAAAAGCAATCAGAAAAAAAGCGATCCAGATAATATTCAGCATGGCGGCTATTGTGGCACGCTGAAAAAAAAAGTCACTGCGAGCAGTGACTTTTTAGTGGTTCAAATGAGCGGTTTAGCTCTTTTTGAATTTGTTTGGCCGTTTATCGCCTTTAGGTGCTGGCGGGCGATCTTTTTTGAAGCTGCGGCGTGAAGCAGTCGCAGCAATATCATCTTCGCCAGCCAGGCTCATGTTTAATGGCTTATTAGCGACCCAGACTTTACGCAGATGCTGAAAAATATCTTTGGGCATGCCTTGCGGTAAATCAATCAGGCTGTGATCTTCATTGATAGTGATACGGCCGATAAACTGGCTTTCCATTCCGGCTTCATTGGCGATAGCGCCAACTAAGTTACGTGGTTCAACATTATCCGCACGGCCAACTTCCACCCGATAAGTGTCCATATCGGCTTCTTTTGGATGAGCACGTGGCGGCCGCGGATCACCGCGTTTTTCGCTGCGCGGTGGCCGATCTTCACGGAAACGTTTTTCGGACTGTGGCCGCTCTTCACGAGGCGCGCGTTCACTGACGTGTTTGACCGGATTCAGTGGCCGTTCTTTTTGCAGCAAAAATGCTAAAGCCGCAGCGATTTCGGTCGGATCAGCATCATGTTCCTGCTGATACTGACTGATGATTGTTTCAAAATAGGCCAGATCTTGCGATTCAATGGTTTCGGAAAGCGTTTCCATAAACTGCAGCACGCGGCGATCAGCAATATCTTCAGTGCTTGGCAGCTGCATGCGGGTAATGGTTTGCCGGGTGGCTTTTTCAATAGCGCTGAGCATGCGTTTTTCGCGGGGTGAAACAAATAAAATCGCTTCACCTTTACGACCCGCACGACCAGTACGGCCAATACGATGCACATATGATTCAGTATCGTGCGGAATATCATAATTGACTACATGACTCATGCGCTCAATATCCAGACCACGCGCGGCAACGTCAGTCGCAACGAGAATATCGATGCTGCCTTTTTTCATCCGCTCAATGGTTTTCTCACGCAACGCCTGATTCATATCGCCATTAATGGCTGATGCTGAATAACCACGGGCTTCAAGCTTTTCGGCCAGTTCAACAGTGGCATTTTTAGTGCGGACAAAAATAATCATGCCGTCGAAATCTTCGACTTCCAGAATACGGGTCAACGCATCCAGTTTATGCATGCCGGTAACTTGCCAGTAACGCTGGTTAATGGTGGTGACGGTCGAGGTTTTGCTTTGAATACGAACATCAACCGGATCTTTCAGATATTTTTGTGCGACCCGGTGAATCGCGCCGGGCATGGTTGCAGAGAACAAGGCAACCTGACGGTTTTCCGGGGTTTCTTTGAGGATGGTTTCGACATCATCAATAAAGCCCATACGCAACATTTCATCTGCTTCATCGAGTACTAAGGCTTCGAGTTTGGCCAATTTCAGGGTGCCACGGCGAATATGATCCAGGATCCGGCCGGGCGTGCCGACCACGACTTGTGGGTTACGCTGCAATGAACGCAGCTGAATACCCATGCTCTGGCCACCGTAAATCGGCAGGATGTGGAAGTCTTTTAAATGTTTGGCATAGCTTTGAATGGCTTCTGAAACCTGAATGGCCAATTCACGTGTTGGCGCCAACACCAGCATTTGCGTGGCTTTATTTTTGACATCAATGCGGCTCAGCAAAGGCAGAGCAAAAGCAGCCGTTTTACCGGTACCGGTTTGCGCCTGACCCAGTAAATCGCGGCCAGCTAACAGCGGCGGAATACTTTGTGCCTGTATCGGTGAGGGGGTTTCGTAACCGGCTTGTTGCACGGCTTGTAAAATAGCGGGGGCCAGCCCTAACTCACTGAATGAGGGCGTCGCTTGAACTTGTTCTGTAGACATGGAGTAACCTGTGAAGTGCAGTTTTGTATGTAAAACTGTTTGGAGATGTAAGCAAGTCGCGCATTATACCGACCTGACAGCGTAAAAGATAGCAAAATCATTTGTTTATTAATGTTGCCCGGGAGGATTAAGATGGTGTTATCAGCCACCTGAGGAGCGGTCCATGGATCCGTTTTCGATTGATGCCTATAGCCCTGCTGAAGTAGCCAAACGTGTTGAACAGGCTAGCCTTAGTAAATGTACTAATGACCCTTTTCGGGTGCTGGCATTGGCGGTATTGGCCGGGGCATTTATTGCTCTGGGCGCGGCATTTTATACACTGGTTATTCATGAGCCGGGCATGACGCCTCTAGGGGGATTGCAATGGCTGGGCGGTCTGGCATTTTGTTTGGGATTGGTCCTGGTGGTGGTCGCTGGCGCTGAATTGTTTACCGGCAATAACTTGCTGGTCATGGCTTTTGTGGATGGCAAAATCAGTGGC
Organism: Methylophaga sp.; assembly: GCA_040882115.1. Lineage (GTDB taxonomy): Bacteria > Pseudomonadota > Gammaproteobacteria > Nitrosococcales > Methylophagaceae > Methylophaga. The sequence continues at coordinate 91,264 of JBBEBX010000001.1, forward strand.
AGGCAGCTACTCAATAATTGGTTGATTGTTTATTTCGGCAATTTTGTCGGCGCATTAGGCATCTTGTTGCTGATCGCTTTATCAGGACTCTGGTGGCAGGGTGATGGGGCATTGGCCGCCAAAACTGTGGCAATTGCCGAAAGCAAAGTCAATCTGACGTTTTGGGAAGCTTTTAGTCGCGGTGTACTGTGTAATTTGCTGGTGTGTCTGGCTATTTGGCTAACCATGGCTGGACGCAGTGTTACTGACAAAATTTTAGCGGTGTTGTTGCCTATCAGTGCTTTTGTGGCGTTGGGCTTTGAGCATAGTGTTGCCAACATGTTTGTCATTCCGGCCGGCATGCTGGCCAGCAATATGCAAGCCTGGCAGGGCATGGGGTTGAGCGTTACTGAGAATTTGAATCTCAGCGGTTTTTTGCTGGGCAATTTGTTGCCAGTGACCCTGGGCAATTTAGTCGGCGGCAGTATTTTAGTGGGCCTGTTTTATTGGTTTATTTACTTGCGTGACAATAGGAGAAATGATGACTGAACATACATACAAACATATAGAGATCACTGGCAGCTCAGCTGAAAGCTCGGATAAAGCCATTGAGAATGCTATCGCTAAGGCGGCAGAAACAGTGCATATGATTCATTGGTTTGAAGTGACAGATACCCGCGGTTATGTTGAAGAGGGCAAGATCAAATACTGGCAGGTAACCATCAAGCTTGGCTTTCGCTTAGAAGGTTAATCGACGCGACGAAACTGATGCAGCCAGACCTTTGCGTCTGGCTGCCATTGCATGCCCGGATGCATACGTAAAATTAATTGTTGGTACTCACTTAAACTGTTAAATCCCTCGGCTTTGGCATCTGTTTCGGTCATATCGCCAAGTGTCTGATGACTGACGGTAGTGATTTCAAAATCAATACCATCGAGCTTAAAGCGCTCGCCCGGATAACCATAAATGCCATTTCGGCGTTGCTGGGTTTTATCACCTTTTATCGCTAAGGCAATCAGTTTGGGTTGCGTTACCAGCCGATCTAATTCGCAGGTTTTGGCGGGAAATTCGCTGACAGCCATTATTTACTGATACGCGTGAATTTTGAGCCTTCCAGCGTCAGATTAAACATCAGACCTTTGTTGCCAAACATAAAACCAACAATCGGATCTTCAATATTGATGGTGTTGATGTCTTCACCAACGCCCCATTCAACCACGGCCACTGAGCCATCGACGCCGGCTTCCCAGCCTTTGCTGGATTGGAAATATTCCAGGGCTTTATCTTCCAGAAAAACGATAACCACCGATTTGCTTTGCACGCCAAGCTGAAAACCAATCGATGCACCGGCGGTACTGTAATACGATTCAGTTTTACTGCCGATACGCATGGCACCTTCACCATATTCGCCGCCAATACCAAAGCCAGCTTTAATCACATTGGGAAATACCAAAACGCCTTTGGCTTTGGCTAAAAAACGATCGCCGCCCGGCACCTCTTGTTTGAAGCGTTTGAGCGTGTCATCAACTTTGATATCAATTTCGGCAGCGGTGGCGGCAAACGCTGTATACGGCAGCATAAAACTGAATATAAGCAACAGAGCAGGGGTAAGCAGGCGAGTGAACATGGCATTATCCTCGGCGATAAACAGATCGCTAAAGTAGCATGGAAAAAGACCACGTGAAAGCAAAAAAGCCCACTTGCGGCGGGCTTTAAATGGCTGTAATTAAACGATGCCCAGACTACTCAGATATTCGTCGTAGCTACCATCAAAATCAGTAATACCTTCGTTTTCCATATCAAAAATTCGCGTCGCCAGAGACGATACAAATTCCCGATCATGGGAGACAAAAATCAGCGTGCCTTCGTACTGTTCGAGCGCCATATTAAGTGATTCAATCGACTCCATATCCATATGGTTAGTCGGTTCATCCATCACCAGAATATTGGGTTTTTGTAGGATCAATTTACCAAACAACATCCGGCCTTTTTCACCACCGGACAGCACATTCACTTTCTTGTCGATTTGATGACCAGAGAACAATAAACGGCCCAATGTACCGCGAATGACCTGTTCATCGTCTTCCGGCGCTGCCCACTGACTCATCCATTCAAACAATGTCATATTGCTCTTGAACAGGTTGTCGTGATCTTGCGCGTAATAACCGATATTGGCATTTTCTGACCACTTCACATTGCCAGTTTTAGTGGCAATTTCACCGACTAACGTTTTTACCAGAGTGGTTTTACCAATACCGTTTGGTCCGATAACAGCAATTTTTTCGCCGACTTCGACCATAAAATTGATTTTTTCAAATAGCTTATGTTCGCCTTCATAGCCTTGGCTCATATTGCTGACTTCAAGGGCGTTACGGAACAGTTTTTTATCCTGATTAAAGCGGATAAACGGATTGACCCGGCTGGATGGCTTGATGTCATCCAGCTGGATTTTCTCCATTTGTTTTTGCCGGGAGGTGGCTTGTTTGGCTTTTGAAGCATTGGCCGAGAAACGCGAGACGAATTCTTGCAGCTCTTTGATCTGGGCTTTTTTCTTGGCGTTATCAGATTGCAGGCGTTCCCGTGCCTGGACCGAGGCAGTCATGTATTCATCATAATTACCGGGATAAATGCGCAGCTCACCATAATCCATATCAGCCATATGGGTGCAGATCCGGTTTAAGAAATGCCGATCATGCGAAATGATGATCATAGTGCTGTTACGCTGGCTTAAAATATCTTCCAGCCAGCGAATGGTATTGATGTCCAGATGGTTAGTCGGCTCATCGAGTAATAAAATATCAGGGTCGGCAAATAACACCTGCGCCAGTAAAATCCGTAATTTCCAACCCGGGGCGATTTCGCTCATCGGCCCGTAATGTTGCTCAACCGGAATGCCGACACCCAGCAATAATTCACCGGCGCGTGATTCCGCGGTGTAACCATCGAGCTCGGCATATTCACCTTCCAGATGTGCGACTTTCAGGCCATCTTCTTCGCTCATTTCTGGCAGGCTGTAAATGCGATCCCGCTCGTGATGAACTTCCCAGAGTGCTTTATCACCCATGATGACGACATCAATGACGCGTTGATCTTCGTAAGCGAACTGGTCCTGCTTCAGTACCGCAAACGATTCATTGGGGTCGCGCATCACATTGCCGGCGGTCGGCTCCTGAACGCCAGCGAGAATTTTCATAAACGTTGATTTACCACAACCGTTGGCACCAATCAGGCCGTAACGGTTGCCGTCGCCGAATTTTACGGAAACATTTTCAAACAGGGGCTTGGCCCCGAATTGCATGGTGATATTGGCGGTGCTGAGCACGAAGAACCTCGATTAAAGCGGAATGTAACGGGAAAAACCCGCCATTATACCTGCTTTAATGCTTTGCCGATAAGTTGTAGTTTGGCTTGACGGGATAACTTCTTGATAGCGGCTTCCCGGCGGCTGGCACTGCCACGATCCGGGTGATTTTCCTGATAAACCAATTGTTTGGCGGCGCTGCTGTGAAAAAATTTGGCACCACCGCGGCCACTTTGATGTTGATTAAGCCGGCGATCTAAATCGGTGGTAATACCGGTATAAAGATGCCCATTTTCGGCTTCGATGATATATAGCGTCCAGTCACTTTTTGTCATTAAAATCGATGGCAACTGAGTTGATGCAGTAACGCAGCCCAGTGGGCGGTGGGCCATCATCAAATACATGGCCCAGATGTGCATCACAGGTTTTACAGCGTACTTCAGTGCGATCCATGCCGTGACTGTGATCAGCGTGGTGACTGAGTACACCATGTTCGATTTGCGAGGAAAAACTGGGCCAGCCACAACCGGCGTCAAATTTATCATCGGATTTAAACAGCGGTGTGCCACAGCAAATACAGTGATATTGGCCCTTTTCCCGATGTTCGTAATATTGACCGGAAAAAGGCGCTTCGGTGCCAGCTTGCCGGGTGACCCGGTATTGCTCGGCAGTCAGTTGGGCTTGCCAGTCGGCATCAGATTTTTGCAGTTTATCAGACATGGTTTACAGCCATCGTTGGTTTGCAAAATAGTGTAATGCAATGACCGTTAATATGCAGCTCAGGTTCGAAATTAATGGTTTTATTGTTTATTCGGCTGGCTGGTAATTTTTCAATATCAGACAAACTGTTAGCATATGCAGCAATCTAGCAGGAGAATCCCTCATGGCCCTGGAACAGGCACCCGAATGGCAAGCGCAGTTAGCCAATGAATTTGACCAGCCCTATATGCAGCAGCTCAAAGCTTTTTTGCAGCAGCAAAAACAGGCGCACAAAGTTATTTTTCCACATTCCAATCACTGGTTTCATGCGTTGGAAACCACGCCGTTATCCAAAGTGAAAGTCGTGATCCTCGGCCAGGATCCATACCACCAGCCGGGTCAGGCGCATGGTTTGTGTTTTTCGGTGAAACCGGGTGTCGCGATCCCGCCGTCTTTAAATAATATCTATAAAGAATTAAAAAGCGATCTGGGGATTAATCCGGTCAGTCATGGCTATCTGGAAAGCTGGGCACAGCAGGGTGTGTTGTTATTGAACGCTGTGCTGACCGTTGAACAAAATCAGGCCAATGCCCATCAGGGCAAGGGTTGGGAGCAATTTACCGATAAAGTGATTGCCACCATCAATGACACGCGGCAAAACGTGGTGTTTATGCTGTGGGGCAGTTATGCGCAGAAAAAAGGCGCGATGATCGATACTGATAGACACCTGGTTTTAAAAGCGCCGCACCCGTCACCTTTATCAGCGCATCGCGGTTTTTTGGGTTGTCAGCATTTCAGTCAGGCCAATCAATATTTACATAAACACGGGCTAGCGCCGATCGACTGGCAACTGCCAACCAGCGTTTAAACAATCCCTAACGTTATCGGCTACAATTCGCGCCATGACAAATCTGACTGGATCAAAATTTCATAGCCATATGCTGCTGCTTAGCAGTGATGCACAGGGATGTGCATCATGATTAAACTGAGTCAATTATCTTTACGCCGTGGCCCGCGGCTGCTATTTGAAAATGCCAGTCTGCTGATCCATCCGGGACAGCGGGTTGGCCTGACCGGTGCCAATGGCACCGGTAAATCCAGTTTATTTGCCATGATCCGCGGTCAATTGCATGCCGATCAGGGTGAGCTGAGTTTTCCCGGCAATTGGGTTATTTCCCATGTCGCTCAGGAAACACCGGCCGTCGATACCCCGGCTTTAGATTATGTCCTGGAAGGGGATGCGCAGCTTAGCCAATTATTAACAGCGCTTGAAAATGCTGAAGCGGCAGGCGATGGCCATGAGCAAACCCATTTGCATGATCAATTGGCGTTAATCGACGGTTATACCGGTCGTAGCCGCGCCGCCAAATTACTGCATGGTTTGGGCTTTACTCCGGAACAGCAAACGCAGCCAGTGCGGTCTTTTTCGGGTGGTTGGCGGATGCGCCTGAATTTGGCGCAGGCCTTAATGTGTCGCAGTGATTTATTGCTGCTCGATGAGCCCACCAACCATTTAGATTTAGAAGCAGTTTACTGGCTGGAAGAATGGCTGCGCCAGTATCCGGGCACCTTGCTGGTGATTTCGCATGATCGGGAGTTTCTGGATCGGGTCGTTAATCAGATTGCCCATATTGAACAACAAGCCATCAAGCTTTACAGCGGTAATTACAGCGACTTTGAACAGGCACGCGCTGAGCATTTAGCCAATCAGCAGGCAGCACACGTTAAGCAGCAGCGGGAAATTGCCCATATTCGCAGCTTTGTTATTCGGTTTAAAGCCAAAGCTACTAAAGCCAAACAAGCACAAAGCCGGGTTAAAGCGCTGGAGCGGATGGAGAAAATAGCGCCGGCGCATGTCGATTCGCCGTTTCATTTTCAGTTTTTTCAGCCGCGCCGCTTAACAACGCCGATCTTAGCGCTGGATAAAGCCAGTGTCGGTTATGGTGATGCGCCGTTAATTAATAATATAAAACTGAGCCTTAATGCCGGTGATCGCATCGCATTACTTGGCCCCAACGGGGCGGGTAAATCGACCTTAATCAAATTGATTGCCGGTGAATTGGCGACCATGTCTGGTAAGCGCCGCGAAGGTAAAGACATTGAAATCGGCTACTTTGCCCAGCACCAATTAGAGCAATTGCGCCCTGAAGACACGCCTTTGCAGCATTTGCAGCGACTGGATCGGGAAGCCGGTGAACAGGATCTACGTAATTTTCTGGGCGGTTTCGGCTTTCATGGTGACAATGCCCTACAACCCGTGGCGCCATTTTCCGGTGGTGAAAAAGCCCGTTTGGTATTGGCCTTACTGGTTTATCAGCGGCCGGCTTTGTTGCTGCTCGATGAGCCGACCAACCATCTCGATTTGGAAATGCGTTTAGCCTTAACTATGGCCCTGCAAGAATTTGAGGGCGCTTTGGTAGTGGTGTCGCATGATCGCTATTTTCTGCGAAATGTCAGCGATGATTTATGGCTGGTAGCCGATGGCAAAGCTGAGGTGTTTAATGGTGATTTGGATGACTATCGTTTGCTGCGCTTAGGCAAAGACAATAACGATAATGACAAAACCAGCAGCATCAATACTAAAAAAGCCGACCGACAGGTCGCCGCGCAGCAACGGCAAAAATTGCAGCCATTGCGCAAACATGTACAAGCCGCTGAAAAAAATATGGATAAACTGCATCAGAAATTACTGGATTTGGAAACGGCGCTGGCTGACACCACATTATATGAAGCCGCTAATAAAGATCGGCTGAAAACCTTGTTACAGCAGCAGGCAGAATGTAAAGCCGAGCTGGAACAAACCGAACATGACTGGCTTGATGCCAGCGAACAATTAGAGCGCGCAGCGCTGGAATCCTGATGGCCTTATTACAACTTAAACAACTTACCGTCAGTTTTGGCGGCCCCAATTTACTCGACAAAATCGATTTTCAAATTGATAAGGGTGAACGGGTGTGTCTGGTCGGCCGTAATGGCGCTGGTAAATCGACCCTGATGAAAGTCATTGCCGGTGACGTTTCAGCCGATGCCGGTGAAATGGCCGGCATTAACAGTCTGAAAATTGCCCGCCTGGAACAGGAAGTACCAGCCGGTACCAAAGGCAGCGTGTTTGATGTGGTCGCCGCCGGTCTTGGCAAAATTGCACCGTTGCTGGTCGATTACCATCACATTGTCCAGCAACTGCAGCATGACCACAGCGAGGCGATTTTAGCGCGCCTGGAAAATGCCCAGCATCAGCTGGAAGCAGCTGATGGCTGGAGTCTTGAACAACAGGTAGAAACGGTCATTTCTAAATTATCACTGGATGCTGATGCCGAATTTGCCAGTTTATCGGGCGGTATGAAACGCCGGGTGTTGCTGGCACAGGCGCTGGTCAAAGCACCGGATATTTTGCTGCTTGATGAGCCGACTAACCATTTGGACATTGCGTCGATTACCTGGTTGGAAGGCTTTTTGAAAAGTTATGGTGGCACCTTACTGTTTATTACCCATGACCGGAGTTTTTTACAAGCATTGGCAACGCGCATTGTCATGCTGGATCGCGGCCAAATAAGCAGTTATCCCGGTGATTACCGTAACTTTCTGGATAAACGTGAAGCGATGCTGGCCGCCGAGGCCGAGCAACAAGCACAGTTTGATAAAAAACTGGCCCAGGAAGAAGTCTGGATCCGTCAGGGTATTAAAGCGCGTCGTACCCGGAATGAAGGCCGGGTCAGAGCGCTGGAAAAACTCCGTAAAGAACGCAGCCAGCGCCGTGACTTGCAGGGCAACGTCAATATGCAACTGCAAGAAGCTGATCGCAGTGGCAAGCTGGTGGTGGAAGTCGAAAATATCTCCCAGGCCTATAGTGGTCGGACCTTATTTAAGGACTTTTCGACATCGATCCAGCGTGGCGATCGCATCGGTATTATTGGCCCTAATGGTTGCGGTAAAAGCACGCTGTTGTCGATTTTACTGGGCCGTGAACAGCCACAATCGGGCACAGTAAAACTCGGTACTAATTTACAAATTGCCTATTTTGATCAGCTGCGCAGTCAGCTTGATGAGCAGGCCAATGTTGTTGATAACGTCGGTCAGGGACGTGATTTTGTCGAGATTAATGGCAGTCGCAAACATATCATCGGCTATTTGCAGGATTTCCTGTTTACCCCGGAGCGCGCACGCACGCCGGTCAAAGCTTTGTCCGGTGGTGAGCGCAACCGGCTGTTGCTGGCAAAATTATTCACCCAGCCAGCGAATTTATTGGTACTGGATGAGCCTACCAACGATCTCGATGCTGAAACGTTGGAATTACTGGAAGATCTGTTGCTCGGTTTTGCTGGTACTTTGCTACTGGTTAGCCATGACCGGAGTTTCCTGAATAATGTCGTTACCAGCTGTATCGTTTTTGACGACGATGGTGACGTTCGTGAATATGTCGGTGGCTACGATGACTGGTTAAACCAACGTCAAAGTCGCAGTGAAAAACCGGTGGCAAAAAATCCGTCCAGTACCACCACGCAACCGGCAAAAACCGCTAAGAAAAAATCGACGCTGACTTATCAAGAACAGCTGGATTTAAAAGCATTGCCACAACAAATTGAAAAACTTGAGCAACAACAGGCTGCGTTGACTGAGAAAATGAGCGCGCCTGATTTTTATCAGCAAGCCGCCGATAAAATTACCGAAGCCCAGCAACAGCTGGCTGCACTTGAAGCAGAGCTTGAGTTGATATTTGATAAATGGGCAGCGCTGGAAGCCAAACAAAATCAGTAACGATGGATGCCGCCATGGCGTTATTGCTTAACCAGAAAACAGCAGACGGTGGCAGTATTCATGTTTGGCAACAGGCAAATCTGCGGTATTTAGATTTTGCCGATGGGCTGTTGCAATCCGCTATCGATATCAACGATCCGGGCATATTACCGTTGCCACTGAACCGGGCTATGTTAGCCGGCAGTTTATTCAGTGCGCCAATTAAACGGGTGTTACTGGCTGGTACCGGTGGAGGTGCCTCAGCGCGATTTCTGGCGCATTGGTTTCCGGACACTCACGGTGAGGCGGTAGAGATCAGCGCTGAAATCGCCGGGATTGCCAGACAATATTTTGAATTCCCCAAAAGCTGGCCAATCCATATTGAAGATATCCAGCAATTTATCCGTCAGCCACAAGCAGCTTACGATATGATTTTGCTCGATATTGCCGTTGACCAGAGAACGCCGGACTGGATTTTGAATGCTGATTTTTTGCAGCAATGCCGTAATCAGCTAACGGCAAAAGGCCATTTAGCGCTTAATTTGCTGGTGGATGATGCGAATGGATTTTTGGCTGCTTTGAAACTTATTCGTGAGGTGTTTGCTAAGCGAACTGTCTGCCTGTCACTCGCAAGCCACCGGAATATTGTGGTGTTTGCTTTTAATGATGCGCCTGAATTTTCACCGCCGCTGCCAACACAGCGCCTGCAATCATTGATGCAGTATTGGTCAATTGAGCTCGATGAATTTTATCAGCGCATGCAAAAAGAAAATCCCGCTGGCAGCGGGATTTTCTAGCGTTTGAAAAACTGATTAAGCGACTTTACTCATCGAGTAGCGCGTCACGATCATCTTCACGCAGTCTTGGCAAAATCCACATTTCATACATGGATACGATCCACATAAAGCCGAACGACAAGGCCATTGCGGCACCTGCCAACAATACAAAATAGGCAAAGTTGGGGTGTAGCTTGGTTAACCACCAGGCGGCGATATCAACCAGCAGGAAAATATACGGCATCGAAATCACCGTTACTTTCAAAACTTTTGGCACCCCGGCGGCCAGACTGAAAACCAGGCCGACAAACATAAAGATAAAGGCAATACCGAATAAATGAATGTGCGAGACCCGTGCTAAAGCAGCAATGCTGGCACCGGTATCAACCAGCGCCCGGTCTTTAATGGCCTGAAAATCTGAATAATCAGGGATCGCACCACCAGCATCGGCATTATGGCAGGTAATACATTTTGCTTCGAAGATCTGCTGGATACTGGTACTTTCGTATGCTTCTTCACTGGCACCGCTGTGAATCCACTGAATAATTTGGGCACGTTCATCGTCGGTCGCCATCGGTTTCATGGAACCGTGCAGTTTATTTTCCAGCAGTGAGTTATTGCGGTTACCGTAATAGCTATAGACGATATCATCCACAGACAGACCGTATTCTCCATCCGCCAGACCATGTGTCAGCTGAATTTGCACCAGCGCCATCAAATAACCCACCGCAACCACTATCAGGTAGCCAGTGAATAAGGCTTTAAGTGAAGTACCCTGACTGGCAAGGTTAAGTCTGTGAGATGAGGCCATTTTTGATTCCCTTATGATTTTTATGTTTATTCTAAAACAATGCGCCTGTGCTGAGTAGCGCTTTAGCCATTTATTTGGCAAATACTTTTTTCAGTAGTTCAGTGCTGCGGGCCGCCGGATCTTCACGGATTTTCATTTCTTCCGCAGCGAGCATAACAAACAGGCCATTTAATGCTTGATCGGTAACATAACCGGTTAAGTCCATATTGAGATTCTGGCCAAGTAAAGGCATTGCCTGCATTTGCTCATCCAACTCGTTATAGTAACGAGTGGCACCCACCTGATTGAGCGAGTCATCGACTACCGGTGAAAATAATTTCGCCAGTTGCGGCCGAGTCTTGTCTTCAAAATATAGGGTGGCAGCGTCATTGTCGCCTTGCAAAATCTTCCTGGCATCTTCAATAGTCATGGCTTTGATGGCGTTAATCATCAGTTCGGTGGCCTGTGGTGCGGCATTTTCAGCTGCCCGGTTGATACTGGTCTCAAAATCTTCTGCCATTTGGCTCATGCCGAATTGCTTCATCAAATCGGATGCTTGCTGCAGTCGCGGCGGCAGCGGAATACGAATTTCCGGATTATTCAGATAACCACCTTGTTGACTAACGGTTGATATTGCCCTGCGACTGCCGACTTCCAGTGCTTCGCGCAGGCCATTAATCAGGGTGTCATTGTCAAGACCAGCCGTGTTGCTTTCCTGGCCGAGCACTGATTTACCAGCGTTTTTGAAATCTTCGAGCATTTTGCCCCAATCTGCTTGTGCAGCAGGCGCAAACAACAGTAGGAGTATTAACGACAGGCTTGTGGTTTTCATCTCAGTATCCTTGTGCAAATCGATAAAAGTTTATTGTGCGCTTTCAAAGTAAACGGTCAAGTATGGACAACTTACAGGCAAAAAAAAGCCGGTGACCAGCACCGGCTCTTTGCAAAATTGTCACATTTAGGTAGGAACGACGTTTTCCGCCTGTGGGCCTTTTTGACCCTGAGTTACTTCCATTGTAACTGCCTGACCTTCTTTTAAAGTTCTGAAGCCATCAGATTTTATTGCACTGTGGTGGACGAAAACATCCGGACCATCAGCACGTTCAATAAAACCGAATCCTTTTGCATCATTGAACCATTTAACTGTGCCTGTTACTTGCTCTGCCATATCAACCTCAATATCTAAATCATTGCCGATCTAACTCCTAAACCGGCTTTTTACTGTCCCCCTAAAAAAGGGACTAACAGCATTGTACGCTCAAAAAAAGGCAAAAAGTCACGTTTATTTTTCAGTTTTAGCAAATTTTTTTCATGACATTTTTATGATTTGTGACCCATAAACGCTTGCTTTTCAGTGTAACATTTTGATTATATTGGGGAATTGTGAGAAATAAACCAACAGTTAACCAATTTGGGCCTGCCTGGTAAATAAGCCGTAAAAATGGTCATTTTTCTGTCATGTGCGCGTTTTCAGACACTTCTATGGCTATTCAGGGACAAAATCAGCTGGTGGTGTTGAACCTTCACCAAAGAAGAATTTTTCCATTTCGGTTTTTAAAAATGCCTGGGATTTGGGATCAGCCAAAGACAGACGATATTCATTAATCAGCATGGTTTGTTGGCTCAGCCACATTTGCCACGCTTCTTTGGAAACCGATTCCCAAAGCTGTTTACCCAAATCACCGGGATAGGGCGGAAAATCCAGGCCTTCAGCTTCTTTATTAAGTTTGATGCAATGTATAGTGCGTGCCATTAAAACCTCGTGCTAATTTTTGGGTAAGTGTTTTCGCTGGTGCCGGCAGGCCCAGCGAGGCTATATTTTCTATTTTAACCCAGCGTTGCTGGTCCGTGTCACGGATTGCCAAAACCGGCTGGTTGATTTCAATCAGCAGCGGCGTAATGGTCAGCCGGTAATGGGTGAATGCATGGCGAATATCTGCCAGCGTCTGAATGTCACTTATATTTGCTTGGCTGAGCATCGGACTCAGTTCTGCATCTATGGCCATTTCCGGAAAGCTCCACAAGCCGCCCCATATTCCTGTCACAGGACGTTTTTCTAACAATAGTTGGCCAGCATGATGAAACACCAGCCAGCGGATTTGTTTACTGGGGATGGCTTTTTTCGGTTTGCTGATCGGGTAGCTGGACGGTGTATCTGCCAGAAATGCCTGACAATCCATATTTAACGGACAATCCTGACAACGTGGTTTGCTGCGGGTACATAACGTTGCGCCTAAATCCATCTGTGCCTGGATATAATCATTGATGCGCTTTTCGGGCAGCAAATTTTCTGCCAAATGCCATAAATCAGCTTCAGCTTGTTTGTCGCCGGGCCAGCGGGGCTCGGCAGTATAACGTGCCAATACCCGCTTAACATTGCCATCAAGAATCGGGTAAGGTTGTTTATAGGCCAGCGCCATAATGGCACCTGCAGTAGAGCGGCCGATACCGGGTAAAGCCATCAGGGCCTGAAAGTCATTCGGCAAATCGGCATGATGCTCAGACACCATTAATTGCGCGGCTTTATGTAAATTACGGCCACGGGCGTAATAACCGAGGCCTGCCCAATAGGTTAATACTTCATCAACACTGGCATTAGCCAGCGAATGAATATCCGGAAACCGTTCGGTAAAACGCAAAAAATAAGGAATTACCGTTACCACCTGCGTTTGTTGCAGCATGATCTCGGAGAGCCAGACGCGATAGGGAGTAGCAGGTTGCTGCCAGGGCAAATTCTTACGGCCATAAAGATCAAACCAGTCAAGCAAACGCTGGCTGAAATCCAGGTCGGTGCTCATAGCAAAACTGCCGCAGCTGGGTGCTGCGACAGAGACCTGCGGATCAGAACAAACCTTTTAATTTGTTTTTAACATCTTCTTTAAGCTGTTCTTCAGGCGAAAGCTGTTCGGCAGGCGCTTCCTCAGCCGGTGCTGATGTTTCATCAGCAGGTGCCGGTTCGGTGTTTTCGGGGTCAGCAGCTTCGTCAGTGGTTTTGTTGCCACCCAGCGCGCCGCCTAACAAACCACCAAGATCATCACCGAGTTTTTCTTTAAGTTTTTCTTCAGCTTTGGCTTTCAGTTCACCGCTTGCTTGCTCTTTAACAATCGCCGCTAAATCAACACTCGGTTTTGGCTCGGAAAAGGTGCCGGTAATTTTGATGGGGATGGTTACACCTTTCAGTTCTTCCAGTTCCTTACCGCCCTGACCCTTAGAGGTGCCAACAACCGATACACGCAGGTTATAGTTGATGGTTTCCTTTGGCAGGCTGGCACTGCCTTTGCCATTGATACGCAAAAGTGGCGACATCATTTCCAGATCATCATTATTGATAATGCCATTATTAGCGGTAAATGAACCGGTCAATGAACTGAAATCGGTCGACTCCGGGGCGCCGGTATCTGTCAGCTTTTGGCCGCTTAACGCGGCTTTGGCTTTACGAATGGTTTCACCGATATTGATGCCTTTCAAAGCACCATCGTTAAACGAAAAGTTACCATTGCCAGAAAGTGTTTGTTTAATGGCGTCAATATCTTTGCCAGTACCATTAAGTTTGATATTGACATTGGCTTTACCGGAAATTTTGTCATCACCAGTTAAATCTTTTAATAACGGACCGGCCTGAATACCTTGCAAACGCTCATCAATTGCCAGTTTCAGCAGTTCACCACGGGCATCAACATTGACGTTGCCCTGGTATTTACCCTGATATAAATCCGCCTGCATTGGATTTAATTTAATCAGGCCATCTTTGGCATCAATGGTCACCACCACATTTTCACTGGTAATGCCGCTGGCTTTAAGCTTGCCGATTTTCAGGCTGCCCTTTGCATTGATGTCACGCAGTGTTTGTAGTGGCAATTCAGCTGCACCACCCGCGGCGGCACTGGCTGGTGGCGCACTCTTTTGATCACCTTCTTTAACCGGCGGCAGATAACGATCAGCATCGATTTCGTCCAGACTCAAGTCAAAGCGGAAACCTGGCTTGGCGAAGTTTTCTACGCCGAACTGCCCGGTGATTTGACTTTGGTCTAAAGTCAGCTGCAAGCCGGTGGCATTAATATGATTGTTGGAACCTTCTAACTGCGTTTGCAGGGCTACATTTTCCAATGTGCTGTTGTCAGCCATTTCCGGCAATTCAATATTCATATCGCCGGCCAGCTTACGAAGGTTAAATGGTTTTATTTGGATATTGCCATTAAAAGCTGGTTTTTCGGCAAGAATATCGCGGGCGTCGATCTTACCGTTAACCATCAAGTCCTGAACTTGTAGCGCTAAATCAGCAAGTGACAAGGTTTGTTTAGCCAAATCTGCAGTTAAGTCCGTGCTTAATTTGATATCAGCATTGCCGCCTGGCAGAGCGGGATCACTGATATTACTGTCGACCGACAAGTTTTTAACGGTATATAGCTGGCTGCCCAAATTGGCATCAACTTCACCACTTAATTGCGCTGTAATCTCTTGCTTGGCGTTGCTGGCAATAGTTTCAAGGTTAAAGTCACGCAGGGTAACCAGCTGCTTAACCATATCAGCAGCAATGTTGGCATTTAAGGTGATATTGGCTTTATCTATTGGCAGTTCTTTGCCTTCGGCAAGCGTGGTTAAGGCCAGGTCATTAAGTTGATATTGCTGTTTTTCAACATTAACCATCACTTGCGTGGCCAGCGTAATATGTGCTTTGGCTTCAGGTTTAGCACTGATCAAATCAAAATTCATATTCAGCGCAGTCGGTTCACCGGGCACTAACGGATCGGTATCAAGGTTTAAATTACGTAATTGATAGTTTTCGCCGGTTTTTGCATTTGACCAAAGAATATTAGCGTTGCTCAGCCGCACACCAGCAATACTTATAGCGGCCAGAGCTGGCGGCGCGTCTTTAGCAGACTCCGGGGCTGCTTCTTTAATGTCGGCTTCGGTCTCAGCATCGGGTTTAGTCAGATCCTGCCAGTTGGTATTACCGTCTTTATCAGTTTCCAGATTGAGCACCAGGCCATCCAGAACAATGGTGTCCATTTCCAGTTCTTTTTTCAGCAACGGCAATAATTTGATGCGGATCTGGGCACTGTTAACCTGGGCAAAACTATCAGCTTTAAAGCCACTGGCATTGCTTAATGATAGTTGGCCCAATTCCAGTGCTACCCATGGAAACACCGACAGACCAATGTCGCCCTGTATGGATAATTGCCGGCCTGTGGCTTTTTCGACCTGGGTTGCAATTTCATCTTTGTAATCATTCGGGTCAACGACAAACGGGATGGCAGCCAGTGCAGCGACGGCGAGAACCAGAACAATGACGATGACTTTAATGAGGGTGCGCATGATGAAGTCCTGTGCTGAAAAAATCCAAAAACATAATAAGCCATGGTGGCGGGATCACGAAACTTTCAGGGCTTTGTAGCTGAAATAATCATAATCCAATGTGCTGTCATAAAGTTGCCCGGCTTCGATTAATAATGGTTCATTGCTGGTTTTTAAACGTAATTTACGTTTCGGGCTAAATAAACCTTTTTCGGTGAGCAGGCAGTGCTTGTCTGGCTCTGCTAATAATAAAGCCAACATTTGCGTGGCTTCACCATGAGGGATACAAAAGCCGGCGCTGACTTCGCCTCTTAGCAACGCGAGGCCAAACTGTGTTTGTTCCAGACCAATATGTAACCAGCGAACTACCCCCAACTTTGGCAATAATGGCGATTCACTGATCGCCAATAAATCACCGATCTGAATGTTTTTACAATCTGCAGTATTGCGGCTCAGCATCAGCCCCTCACTGCCTTCATTAAGCATCAACCATTGTTGCTGTGTTGCTTGCAGATCGTCAGATAACAATGCATGGATAGCTTTCAGACCATAATTGATACCAACGGTTCGCGGTTTGCTGAGCATCAGGCGGTCACTGCGTCGTTCATAACTGCCGTTCAACTGGGGAATCGTCTGATTCAGTAATTGTTTTTCAAGGCTACTCAGCTTTTGCTGATCTTGTTTGATGAGTTTGTCGAGTTGTCGCAATAGTGGCTGAACATTAAGCAGCCGCGTGGTTGTGGCGGCGCGAATATCCGGTGCGGTACGGGCCATTGCCTGCGGTAAATTATCGCCCTGACAATCAATGCAAAAATGGCCAGTCAGCAAAAACTGACTGGTGATATACATTTGCTTTTCACTGAGCAGACTAATGTCATTGTCAGAAATGAGCGGTGCCAATAGCTGAAACATCTTATTCACGGCAAAGCGCGGCATGCTATAAGGATCAGCAACCCCCGTCAGCAGGATCTGGCCATATATACTGGAAAAGTCGCTGATTTCCAGCGGCTTTTTGAATTCCGGAATACGTTTCAGGCAGCCTGCTGCTTCCAGATATATATAGAGTTGGTGTAGTTGCCAAAGTACCCCAGCCGGCTGCTGCTGATAATGTTGATAGGCATGCAGGATCTGTAAAGCCAACAGCTCTGCACCGCGCAGCAGGCAAAGCAAATAATAATTATCTTCAGTTGGCCGCTGACCACGCTGATATTGTTGCCAGGCACAGCGTAGATATTGCTCAGCAAGCAACTGCAGTGATTGTTGAAACTGGCGTAGAAATTTACGCTTTTCAGTCAGTTGCCGGCTGTCAGCACGCAGCGCTGCAGTATCACGTTCAAAAACCATTTTACTCAGCGTCTGCCGGTATTCATCAAGCAGTGGCAACGTTTTATGCAGACTCAGATTAATGCTGCTCAAAGTTTGTAAATGGCTAAGCAAGGTACTGACTTTCTGATGCGGATCGGCCGGTAATTGTTGTAACCATGTGGCCAGTAGTGCCGGGTCGGTAAAAGTATCAGTTTTTTTACCGGGTTCAACACTGGCAAATTTGATATTCAGCGCCGACAAGTCATTGGCGGGTTTGCGTCGTGCCAATAACTGTTTTTGCAGCAGATCCGTCCACTGCACTAGTTTTGAAGGCGTGTCAGCTTTTTTGGATTGGACTTGCCTGGCAGCAGCGACCGGAATGATTTTCTGCGGTTTGGGGCCGCGAATTTGATCATCAATCAGGTTTAAAGCTTCGGAAAAATTAGCGGTGCGTAATGGTTTTTTGATAATGATATCGACCGCTTCCGTCACATTGCCATGATTTGTTAGCAGGGCACTGAGACCATTTTCCGGGCGCTGTTGCCAGGCACTTTGACCTTCCGGGTAATCAAAGCAATAGACTTTTAATTCTGCATTGGCATCATCGGTCAAAACCCACGGATGACTAAGGTGTTCCGCAGCCAAATTCAGCATTGATTTTAGTGAGCTTTTATCAATCTCATTGAGGCCGCAGGCTTTAATCCGTAAAGTCATAATCAGACGCCTTCCGGGTCAGCCTCATTGATTTCAGCCTCGATACTGCGGATCCGTACCGTTTTGATAATGTTGTCGGCGGTTTGAATCACCTCTATTACATAATCCTCTATGCGCAAGCTGACACCGGGGTCCGGGATGCTTTCCAGCATTTCCAGCACCAGGCCATTTATCGTTTTCGGGCCATCAGTTGGCAGATGCCATTTATTATTACGGTTGATTTCACGGATGGTGGCTGTGCCGTTAATTAAAAAGCTGCCATCGGTTTGTGGGTGAATATCTTTGTCATCATCAATGGTACTGGCGGTAAATTCGCCAACGATTTCCTGAAAAATATCTTCAAGGGTAATCAGCCCCATTAAGTCACCATATTCATCAACGACCAGGCCGGTTCGGCGCAAGTTGCGCTGAAATTGAATCAGCTGAGTATTTAACGAGGTGCCTTCCGGTACAAAGTAGGCTTTTTTGACAATATTGTTCAGCGTTTGCGCGTTGAGGTTGTCCTGGGTGAGTAGATTAAGGGCTTTGCGGACATGCAGCATACCGACAATATTATCCATTGAGTCCTGATACACCGGCAGCCGGGTATAACCACAATGGGATAGCTGTTTGATAATGTCATTAAATGGCATGTTGATATCGATGCCCTCAATTTCATTACGCGGCACCATCACATCATTAACAGTGATTTGCTCCAGCTCCAGAATGCTCATCAGCATATCTTTATGGCTGCGCGGGATCATACTGCCAGCTTCCATCAACGCGACTTTCAATTCTTCCACATTAATGGCCGTTGACTTGGCATCTTCAGCCGATACGCCGAGTAATCCCAACAGCCAGCGGGTGATGAGACTGATGATCCAAACCAGCGGGTACAAAATCCACAACAGCGGTTTAAGGATAAAACTGGCTGGATAAGCAATGCGCTCAGGATGCAACGCAGCCATTGTCTTTGGCATGACTTCGGCAAACAACAAAACAATCAGTGTCAGGGTTAGCGTTGCCACCAGAATGCCGTTTTCGCCAAGCAACTTTAAACCAATAATGGTGGCAATTGATGAAGCAGAAATATTGACAAAGTTATTGCCGAGCAGAATCAGACCAATCAGCCGATCCGGCCGCGCCAGCAACGATTCGGCGATCAAGGCGCCGCGATGACCTTGCTGGGCAAGATGTCGCATCCGGTAACGGTTTAATGACATCAGCGCTGTTTCGGAACTGGAGAAAAATGCCGACATCACCAGCAAAAAAAACAGGATGATGAATAACACAGATAAAGACGTTTCTTCCAGCACTATCAGTTAACCTGCAAAATATATTCTAGGACGATTTTGCTGCCGACATAGGCCAACAATAAAAAACCGAAACCTGCCAGAGTCCAGCGTACTGCAGTTTGTCCGCGCCAGCCATGTTGCCGGCGACCCCACAACAAACAGGCAAATACCCCCCAGGCAATGATCGACAGAATCGTTTTATGCGCCAGATTTTGTGCCCAGAAGTTTTCAACAAATACAAAACCGGTAATCAGCCCCAGCGTCAGTAGTGCAAAGCCGCTGATAATCAGCTGAAATAAACCACGTTCCAGCGTTTGCATTGGCGGTAGTTTGCGCAGCAGACCACCGGCATGATGCTGCCGCAGTTGTTTTTCCTGTATGGCTAAAATAATCGCCTGAATGGCGGCGAGCATCAGCAAACTATAGGCTGCAATAGACAACAGAATATGCCATTCAAGCGCCGGATCCTGGAGCTGTTTATTACTGGGGGAGGGCACTTCAAAAACCATCATTAAAATTAAAGCGACCAGTGGATAAATGACAATGCCCGGAGGAGAGTCCGGCCAGCGGAAGCCGCCGATAAACGCCATGAAAGCCATGATCCAGGCGGCAAGTGACAACATGGTCATCAGGCTCAGATCCCAGCCACCAGCTGCTTGCATGATAAAAAACAAATGAGCGGCATGAAATATCAGAGCCAGAATCGTCAAAATGCCAATTGGCAGACTTTTTACCGGCCGACTGGTGTCACGTTTAACGAAGCCACGAATTAAAATGACACTACAGCAGAGATACAGCAGAAAGGCTAAAGCGTTGGCAATGGCCATTGAGGGCAATCCTTTATTCCGGCATAGCAGATAAATTTAATCTGCATGATAAACGATGTTTCAGGGATGGTGATACCAATCAGGTATAATCTGCGGTAATTATTTTCAAAGCCAATCGACCGTTTTCACGGGAAAAAATATGTTTGATAGTTTAAGCGACCGGCTCAGCGGCACGCTGCAAAAGCTGCGCGGCCAGGGCCGTATTACCGAAGACAATGTAAAAGACACGTTGCGCGAAGTGCGTATGGCGCTGCTGGAAGCTGACGTGGCCTTACCGGTGGTGCGTGAATTCATTAATAAAGTGAAAGAACGCGCCTTGGGTCAGGACGTGTTACGCAGCCTGACGCCAGGCCAGGCGTTCATCAAAATTGTTAATGATGAACTGACTGCCGTCATGGGCGAGGCAAATGATGGTTTGGATTTAAACCATCAGCCGCCGGTTGTGATTTTGATGGCGGGTTTGCAAGGTGCCGGTAAAACCACCAGCGTTGCTAAACTGGCGCGGTTTTTAAAAGAACGCCATAAAAAAACCGTAATGGTAGCCAGTGCCGACGTTTATCGGCCGGCAGCGATCCAGCAGTTAAAAACGTTAGCTGAGGAAGTTGAAGCCAAATTCTTCCCGAGTGAATCTGGACAAGATCCGGTCGTTATTGCACAAAATGCGCTGGCACAAGCCAAAAAAGAATATGCCGATGTTTTGATTGTCGACACCGCCGGTCGTTTACATATCGATGCCGATATGATGACTGAGATCAAAGCGATCCATGCGGCGATTAATCCGGCAGAAACTTTATTTACCGTTGATAGCATGACCGGTCAGGATGCCGCCAATACCGCGCAGGCATTTAACGAAGCGTTGCCGTTGACCGGCGTGATTCTGACCAAAACAGATGGTGATGCCCGCGGTGGTGCGGCGTTATCAATTCGGCATATCACCGGCAAACCGATTAAATTTCTCGGTGTCGGTGAAAAAACTACGGCATTGGAACCGTTTCATCCGGACCGCTTGGTATCTCGTATTCTGGGCATGGGCGACGTCCTGTCACTGGTCGAAGAAGCGCAGCGCAAAATGGATGTCGGCGCGGCCGAAAAACTTGCCGGCAAACTGAAAACCGGTAAAGGTTTTGACTTAGAAGATTTTCGTGAACAGCTGCGGCAAATGGGCAAAATGGGCGGCATCGGCGCCTTAATGGATAAATTGCCGGGCATGGGGCAAATTCCAGAAGCGGTTAAAAAGCAGGCTAACGATAAAGAACTAAGCAAAATGGAGGCGATGATTGACTCGATGACACCGAAAGAGAAACGGCGTCCGGAAATCATCAAAGGTTCACGCAAGAAACGCATTGCTGCGGGTTCCGGTACCCAGATTCAGGATGTGAACCGCCTACTGAAACAGTTCGCACAAATGCAAAAAATGATGAAGAAAATGGGTCAGAAAGGTGGCATGGCGAAAATGATGCGCGGCCTTGGTGGAAAACTGCCGATGGGCGGTGGTGGCATGCCCTTCTAAATCAGACGCATATAGCGCTTTGCAAAAGCAGCATAAGTGCGTAAAATAACAATATTTTCCATCCGATTTTGAACGGGCAGGTTTATGGTAACAATTCGAATGACTCGCAGCGGCGCGAAAAAGCGTCCTTTCTACGGCATCGTAGTAACTGATTCACGTAATAAACGTGATGGTAGCTACATTGAGCGTATCGGCTTTTTTAACCCGATTGCCAAAGGCCAGGAAGAATCTTTACGTTTAGATCTGGACCGTGTTGATCATTGGGTCAGCAAAGGTGCACAGACTTCTGAGCGTGTTGCACAATTAATTAAAGTAGCCCGCAAAGCCGCTTAATTTTTGACCGGAGTGTTTCGTTATGGCTGAAGCCAGCGAATTTATCCCGGTAGGTAAAATCTCCGGTGTGTTTGGTGTCCGGGGCAGCGTGAAAGTGTTTTCTTACACTGACCCACGCGACAATATTTTGAGTTACAAACCATTGTTTCTGAAACGTCAGGGGCAATGGTCAGAAATCAATATTAGTGGCGGTCAATTGCAAGGCAAGGCCGTGGTCATGAGTATTAAAAATGTTATTGACCGCGATCAGGCATTACCGCTGATAGGTGGTGAGTTAGCGATTCGTCGTGAACAATTACAAGCTGCTGATGAAGATGAGTTTTATTGGGCCGATCTGATTGGCCTGTCCGTGATTAATACGGATGATGAGGTGTTAGGCAAAGTCGATCATCTGCTGGAAACCGGTGCAAATGATGTGCTGGTGGTCGTGCAGGAGAGTAGCGAGGCCCAGCATTTAATACCGTTTGTCATGGAAAAATTTGTCCTTAACGTGGATTTGGCTAAACAGCAGATCCGGGTTGATTGGCAATCAGATTATTTGTGAGTCGATGAAATGCACCTTGGGGTGATTTCATTGTTTCCGGAAATGTTTAAAGCGGTCACTGATTTTGGCGTGACTGGCAGGGCAGTTAAAAACGGGCGTTTGCAAGTAACGGTCTGGAATCCACGGGATTTCACCGATGACAAACATCGCACCGTTGATGACCGGCCTTATGGCGGTGGTCCCGGCATGGTTATGAAAGTCGCGCCATTATTGGCGGCAATCGACGATGCTAAAACGTTACTTGGCGAAGACAGTAAAGTTATTTACCTGTCGCCGCAGGGTAAATCGCTGACACAAGTTGCGCTGGGTGAATTGATGCAACAAAAAAGTTTAATTTTGCTGGCCGGTCGCTACGAAGGTATTGACGAACGGCTGATAAAACAGCAAGTCGATGAGGAATGGTCGATAGGTGACTATGTTCTCAGCGGCGGTGAATTACCGGCCATGGTAATGATTGATGGCATGGCAAGATTACTGCCCGGGGTTTTGGGTGATGCGGAATCAGCAGAGCAAGATTCTTTTATGGATGGCTTGCTGGATCATCCGCACTACACGCGGCCTGAACAGTTAGAAGGTGACACGGTTCCGCCGGTTTTATTAGGTGGGGATCACGAGGCAATACGCAAGTGGCGCCTGAAACAGTCTTTAGGACGAACATGGTTGCGGCGACCTGATTTATTGACAGCGAAAACGCTGGATAAAGAGCAGGCAGCCTTATTGAAAGAATTTATTGCCGAGCGCGGGCAGGATTAGGATTAGTGGGGAGACAACAATGAGCAACATTATCGAACAGCTTAATGCTGAACAATTGAGAAGCGATATTCCGGCATTTGCAGCTGGTGATACCGTCGTCGTAAAAGTTAAGATCAAAGAAGGCGAGCGTGAGCGTGAACAGGCTTTTGAAGGTCTGGTTATCGCAAAACGTAACCGTGGTCTGCACTCTGCATTTACTGTCCGCAAAATGTCCAGCGGCGTCGGTGTTGAGCGTGTTTTCCAAACACACAGTCCGGCCATTGCCAGTGTTGAAGTTAAACGTCGCGGTGATGTGCGTCGTGCCAAACTTTACTACTTGCGTGATCTGACAGGTAAAGCAGCACGTATCAAAGAAAAATTGTAATCGCGAAAGCGAACTGCAAAATCAAGGACTGCTTCGGCGGTCCTTTTTTTTGCCCGTAAATGCTATTTCTTATGATAATCTGCGAAGCTGCTAAAATTTGCTGATGCCTAAAATTGAGTCAGACAAAAAACCGCCTTTGCCAGCCTATTTACAGCCATTTCTGGATAGTCTCTGGCTGGAGTCGGGTTTAAGCAAAAATACCGTTGTCGCTTATCAACGCGATTTAATGGCATTTGCCGCCTGGCTGCAAAAACAAGATACAGGACTGCCCAGCGCTGAACGGCAACATATTGAAGCCTATCTGGTAACCCGGCTGCGTGATGGCCGGAAAAAAACCAGCGATGCCCGACTTATTTCCAGTTTAAGACGTTATTACCGTTATTTGTGCCGCGAAGATCTGCGTGAATCGGACCCTACAGCAATGCTGGAATCGCTCCGGATGGGCAAACATTTACCCGATACTTTATCGGAACAGGATGTCGAAGATTTATTGGCACAACCTGATACCTTTGCCATGCTCGGCCTGCGTGACCGAACCATGCTGGAAGTACTTTATGCCACCGGTTTACGAGTCTCAGAACTGGTGGGTTTAAAACTGGAACAGCTTAATATGCGCCAAGGTTTAATCCGGGTAGTCGGTAAAGGTAATAAAGAGCGACTGGTACCCCTAGGGGAAACTGCGTTGGACTATTGTCAGCAATATTTGCTGGAAAGCCGGCCGCAGTTGATTTACGGCCATGCCACCGAGGATTTATTTCCGACCCGGCGCGGCGCGGCTATGACGCGGCAGGCGTTCTGGCACATTATTAAACGCTATGCAGCCCAGGCCAGTATTAGTAAACCATTGTCACCGCATACCCTTAGACATGCTTTTGCCACCCATTTATTGAATCACGGCGCTGATTTGAGGGTAGTGCAATTACTGCTCGGTCATAGCGATTTATCGACCACACAAATTTACACCCATATCGCCAAAGCCCGGCTGCAAAGTCTGCACAGCAAGTTTCATCCACGAGGATGAACTGCTAGCAACGTCAGGTCGTGCTAAACTCTTGCCACATTTTTAGCGTTAAGGAGCAACAGTGCCTTCTTTTGATATTGTTTCTGAAATAGACAAACACGAATTAACCAATGCCGTCGATCAGGCCAATCGTGAACTTGCGACACGCTTTGATTTTCGCGGAACCGAGGCACGGGTTGAGCAGTCTGAAAAAGTACTGACATTATTTGCTGACAGCGATTTTCAACTGGAGCAGTTGCTGGATATTTTGCGACTGAAATTAGCCAAACGCAGTATTGATGTGAAGTGTTTGGAAATCAAAGATCCTAAAGGCGACGGCAAACTTCGCAAACAGGATGTCATTATCCGCGAGGGTTTGGATAAAGACGTCAGCCGTAAAGTTGTCAAACTGATCAAAGACAGCAGAATAAAAGTCCAGGCAGCCGTGCAGGGTGAAAGTGTGCGGGTGACCGGCAAAAAACGCGATGAGCTGCAACAGGTAATCGCTCTATTGCGCGCTGAGGAAAGTATCGAGATGCCCCTGCAATTTAATAATTTTCGCGATTAAGAGAAAGCTGAATGAAATTTACCCGGACTGTATTTTTAGCCATGCTGATATTGGCTTTTGGTAACGCTTGTGCGGAGGAGTCTGCTGAAGAATCCGATGCGACCAAATCGCTGCGCGCAGATTTGCAGGAAGCAATGCCAGATATGCAATTGCAGTCACTTACAGAGCTTGGTGACAGTGGTCTGTATGAAGCGGTCATCAGTGATCGTATTTATTACTTCACAACTGATGGCAAATATCTCATCCAGGGTAATGTGTTATCGCTGGAAAGCCGTGAAAATCTGACACAACGTCGTGAACTCGGCATTAAAAGCGATATCCTCAGCCGGCAAAATCCGGAAGATTTAATCATCTTCGCACCGGAAAAAACCGACTATATGCTGACGGTCTTTACCGATGTGGATTGCGCCTATTGCCGTAAGTTGCATGAAGAAATTGAGCAATACAATGAATTGGGGATCGGTATTCGTTATATGGCATTTCCCCGCGCCGGCGTTGAATCTGAATCGGCTAAAAAGCTGGTACAAGTCTGGTGTGCAAAAGATCCGAAGCAGGCGATGACTGATGCCAAAGCCGAGCGTGAAATAAAAGATGCCAGGGTTTGTAAAGATAATCCGGTTATTGCCCAGTTTGAAACGGGCCAGCGTCTGGGCGTTGAAGGCACGCCGGCGTTATTTTTGGAAAATGGTCAAATGTTGCCCGGTTATGTGCCGCCAGATCGGCTGCGACAAATTCTCGATGAGAACGCTAAACTGACAAATTAAAAGTTAGCTGATCGGATGTCAGTCGTGAATCGACTAATCTGAAAATACCATCTTTAAATGTCAGAAAACTGGGTGAATCGTGCCAGTCGCCCAGCACGATTCGCCATTTCTTTTGCCCCTCAGATTGAAAATCATGAATCGCCGGCCGGTGCGTATGGCCATGGATCAGAATATTGACCTGATGCGCATTCATAACCGTTTCAACGGTGTACTGGTTAACATCCATGATTTCAAAGGTTTTACTGCGTTTTTTTGCCTTACTTTTGGCTTTGATTTGGTCGGAGATATTTTGCCGAAAGCGTAATGGCAATCTTAAAAAACACCACTGCAAAAAACGATTGCGCACTACTTTTCGATAGCGCTGATAGCTCAGGTCATCACTGCACAAACTATCGCCATGCATCAGTAATACCGGCGTTTCATCAAAATAATGGATAACCGAATCAGCCAGTAATTCAGCACCGACGGCTGCGGCAAAGGCTTTACCGAGCATAAAATCGCGGTTACCAACCATCAGATAGATCCTGGTACCCTGGTCGTGCAGCTGTTTAAGCGCGCCAATAAATGGCTGATACTCGGGTAATACCAGATCATCACCCAGCCAGGTATTAAAAATATCACCCAAAATATAAAGCGTTTCGGGCCTTTCCTGATCCAATAAAAAGTCGGTGACCAATCGGGTTAAATCCGGCCGGTCAGGACTTAAATGCAGATCTGAAATAAACAGCTGGCTCATCTAAAAAACTAATTAATCAATTCGGCTTTTTCAATGATGACATTGTCAGCAGGTACATCCTGATGCGGGCCGCGCAACGTGGTTTGCACTTTGCGGATTTTCTCAACGACATCCATACCTTCGACAACTTCACCAAATACCGCATAGCCCCAGTCGCTGGTGGTTTCAGCGCGAAAATTCAGGAAGCTATTATCAACGGTATTGATAAAAAATTGCGCCGTGGCTGAATGCGGATCGCCGGTACGGGCCATCGCAATGCTGCCACGCTTATTGGTCAAGCCATTATTGGCTTCGTTCTGAATAGGTTTTTGGGTGGTTTTTTGCTGGAAATCTTCGGTAAAACCGCCGCCCTGGATCATAAAGTTTTCAATAACGCGGTGAAAAATGGTGCCGTCATAGAAACCTGATTCCACATACTGGATAAAGTTGGCAACGGTGTTGGGCGCCTTTTCGGTATTCAGAGCGATAACAATATCACCGTGATTAGTGGCCAGCTTTACTTTGGGCTGCGCGTCGCCACCTTCCGCCTGAGCGGCCAGAGAAAAAGAAGCAAAAAACAGGGGCGCCAGATGGCGATACAGTAATTTCATGTTGGTTTGGATCCAAAACGCTAAAAACCACCATGATAGTGCATCTCAGCTATCCAAGTGAACCTAACAAACACTTTTTATGAGCTTGTATACCGTTAGCGCTATTACCCAACAGTCTTGACAGCGTATAATGCGCGTCTTCATATAACTAGTATTGTTCGCTATGTCCGAAGCAGCTGTTAATCATAATTTTATACGCACAATTATTCAGGAAGATATTGATTCTGGCAGGCTAGCTGGAAAAGTTGTTACTCGCTTTCCTCCCGAACCCAATGGTTATTTGCATATTGGTCATGCCAAGTCTATTTGCCTGAACTTTGGTTTGGCTGAAGAATTCGGCGGTGAATGTAATTTACGCTTTGATGATACCAATCCGGCCAAGGAAGAGCAGGAATACATTGAAGCCATAAAGGAAGATGTACAGTGGCTGGGTTTCCAGTGGGCGGGTGAAGTACATTACGCCTCAAGCTATTTCGAGCAGTTCTACGACTGGGCCATCCATCTGATCAAACAAGGCAAAGCCTATGTTTGTGATCTGACCGCCGAACAAGCCAGTGAATACCGGGGCTGGGCGACCAAGCCGGGTAAAGAATCGCCATTTCGCAATCGTAGCGTAGATGAAAACCTCAGTCTGTTTGAGAAAATGAAGCAAGGTGATTTTGCTGAAGGTTTTTGTGTGCTGCGCGCGAAAATCGATATGGCTTCGCCTAATATGAATCTGAGGGATCCGATCCTGTATCGCATCCGTAAGCAACCGCATCATCAAACCGGTGATAAATGGTGTATTTATCCCAGTTATGATTTTGCCCACGGGCAGGGCGATGCGATTGAAGGCGTCACTCACAGTATTTGTACGTTGGAATTTCAGGATCACCGTCCTTTGTATGAGTGGTTCATTGAAAACCTGCCCGTACCGTCACAGCCAAAGCAGTATGAGTTTGGCCGTCTCAATATTAACTACACGGTAACCAGTAAGCGCAATTTAAAACAATTGGTCGATGAGCATATCGTTGCCGGCTGGAATGACCCCAGAATGCCGACTATTTCAGGTATGAGACGGCGCGGTTATACGGCTGCGGCGCTACGCGCTTTTTGTGACGGTCTTGCCGTAGCAAAAACAGACGGCATTGTTGACATTGCCCAATTGGAATTTGAGATCCGCAAGGATTTGAATGACAACGCAGCGCGTGCCATGTGTGTGCTGAATCCGTTGAAAGTCAGCATCACTAACGCACCTGAAAGTACTGAATGGCTGGAAGTTGCCAATCATCCGCAACAGGAAGCGATGGGGCATCGTTCATTGCCATTTACTAAAGAAATTGTTATCGATGCCTCAGATTTTACTGAAGACACTAGTCTGAGCCGGAAAAAATTCAAGCGTCTGGTGATTGGCGATTATGTGCGGCTGCGCGGTGCTTATGTCATTAAAGCTGATGATGTCGTCAAGAATGACAATGGTGACCTCATTGAGGTGATTGCTTCTTTAGTGCCGGATACGATTGGCCAGAACCCGCCAGCTGAAATGAAACCTCGCGGCGTTATCCATTGGGTTTCTGCGACTGAAGGCAAAGCAGTCGAACTGCGTTTATACGACAGATTGTTTTTGGCAGAAGCACCGGGCAAAACAACCGGAAATTATCTGGATGACGTTAACCCGGACTCTTTAAACGTAATCAAAGCCATTGCCGAACCGGCCATTGTGAATTGTCAGCCAGAAACAGTTTTTCAGTTTGAACGAGAAGGGTATTTTGTTAGTGATCGTTATGATCACAGCGCCGATACGCCGGTATTCAACCTGACCATTGATTTAAAAGATACTTCAAACAAATAACTAATGTTAAAAGTCCATAACACCCTAACTCGACAGAAAGAAACGTTTAAGCCTTTGCGAGAAGGCAAAGTCAATATGTATGTCTGCGGCATGACGGTGTATGACTTATGTCATGTCGGCCATGCCCGGGTCATGGTGGTATTTGATGTAGTGACACGTTATCTGCGTGCATCGGGCTATGACGTCACCTATATCCGAAATATAACCGATATTGACGACAAAATTATTCAGCGTGCCGCCGAAAATGGTGAAACCATTACTGAACTCACTGAGCGGTTTATCGCTGAAATGCATCACGATGCCGATGCACTGGGTGTGTTGCGTCC
Organism: Methylophaga sp.; assembly: GCA_040882115.1. Taxonomy (GTDB): domain Bacteria; phylum Pseudomonadota; class Gammaproteobacteria; order Nitrosococcales; family Methylophagaceae; genus Methylophaga. The sequence goes on from JBBEBX010000001.1 coordinate 120,278, forward strand.
CGATGTCGAACCTAAAGCCACGGCGTCAATGCCGGCAATTATCCGCATGATTGAAACGCTGATTACCAAGGGCTTTGCCTACGCTGCCGATAATGGTGATGTTTATTACGATGTCAGCGTCTTTGATGGTTATGGCAAATTGTCTGGCCGGCATATTGAAGAGCTGCGTTCCGGTGAGCGGGTTGCTATAAATGAGGCGAAAACCGATCCATTAGACTTTGTATTGTGGAAAGCAGCGAAGCTTGGTGAACCTGCCTGGGATTCCCCCTGGGGCAATGGCCGGCCCGGTTGGCATATTGAATGTTCGGCGATGTCTGCCGAGTGTTTGGGCGAGCATTTTGATATTCATGGCGGTGGAATGGATCTGCAATTTCCACATCATGAAAACGAGATCGCGCAATCCGAGGCCGCCCATGGCTGCCAGAGCGTTAATTACTGGATGCATAACGGCTTTGTCCGCATCGACGATGAAAAAATGTCCAAATCATTGGGTAATTTTTTCACTGTCAGAGAAGTGCTGGCTAAATATCCAGCCGAAGCCATTCGCTTTTTTATTCTTTCCAGCCACTATCGCAGCCCGCTGAATTACGCCGAAGATCAGTTAGAACAAGCCAAAACAGCGGTAACACGCTTCTATCATTCTTTACGTGGCGTGACAGCCAAAACAGATCTGAGCTGGCAGGAAGATACAGAGTTTGCCCCCCGTTTTCGTGAAGCGATGGATGATGATTTTAATACCGCGCTGGCATTGTCGGTATTGGGTGATGTTCGCCAGGCATTGAATCTGGCCCTTGAGGCAGAAGAGAGCGAAAAAGCTGCTTATCTGGCAGGTTTACTACGGTCAATGGGTGACATTCTTGGTTTGTTACAGCAAGATGCCGATGCGTTTTTGACCAGCGGTGACGATGATATTGATGCTGCCAAAATCGAACAGCTGATAGCAGACCGCCATGCCGCTCGCAACGCTAAAGACTGGGCCAAAGCCGATGAAATCCGCGATACCATTACCGGAATGGGAATTGTGCTGGAAGATGAGGCCGGTAAAACCGTCTGGCGCCGGCAGTAAGCAACGACAAATATACCTAACGCTTTTCTCATTTTCACCCAGAATGGAATTCAGAATTAAGGCTGTGCAACTGGGTCCCCGTCCCCGTTTTCACGGGGAGAGCCCTTTAAGCGCGGAGGCGACGCGGAAAGGGACAATAATTGGCAGTCTCCAACTAAATTACGCTAATGAAGGCCAGCGATAAAAAAGTTGTGTCATCCCCGTGAAAACGGGGATCCAGATGCACGGCTGAGATTTCCACTCACCTCACTGCGACAGAAAAAATCATCAGAACTGATTCCCACGGTCCTCGGTGAAAACCCCGTTATTCAGGTATGCAAATGCTCGGCAGCGTAAAGGGTGTTTTCTAAAAGTGTTGCCACGGTCATCGGGCCGACGCCACCCGGCACTGGCGTGATCCAGGACGCTTTTTCAGCGGCTATAGCAAATTCCACATCGCCGGTGAGCTTGCCGTTATCCAAACGGTTAATGCCCACATCAACCACAATCGCACCGTCTTTAATCCAGTCTCCCGGGATAAAATTGGCTTTACCCACGGCAACCACCAACAGATCGGCACGGCGCACATGACTTTCCAGATCTTGAGTCATTCGGTGGCAAACAGTAGTAGTGCAGCCAGCCAGCAATAATTCCAGTGCCATTGGCCGGCCAACAATATTCGAAGCGCCAACTACCACAGCGTCTTGGCCCTTTAATTCAATACCGGACTCTTTAAGCATGGTAATGACGCCTTTGGGCGTACACGGACGCAATAGCGGCATACGCTGCGCAAGGCGACCGATATTGTACGGGTGAAAGCCATCAACATCTTTGTGCGCAGCAATGCGCTCAATGACGGCATCCGTCTGTATATGTGCCGGCAACGGCAATTGCACCAAAATGCCGTCGATTTCATCATCGTTATTGAGCTTATCAATCAAAGCCATCAGGGCTGATTCGGAAGTGTCTGCCGGCAAATCATAGGAGACCGATTTAAAGCCGACTTCTTCACAGCTTTTGCGTTTATTGCTGACATAAACCTGTGAGGCCGGGTTTTCACCAATCAGCACTACGGCAAGTCCCGGCGCTCTTTTTCCGGTAGCCAGTCGCATTTGTGTCGCGGCTCTGATTTTTTGTTTTAAGTCAGCGGCAATCGCTTTACCGTCGATGATTTGAGCTGTCATTCTGATATCCGGCCGATAAAAGTGCCCATGATCGCATGTTGCGTGAAGCACGGCAAAAATTATCTAAGTTTTGTTGACTCGATCTACGTGACAGCGTATTATTTCGCCTTCTTCGGGGATGTCTGTTCTTCGAAATGTCGGGGCATAGCGCAGTCTGGTAGCGCATCTGGTTTGGGACCAGAGGGTCGGGAGTTCGAATCTCTCTGCCCCGACCACTTTTTCAGTTCACCTTATGTCCTCACTTAGAAACACAATGCGCCCGTAGCTCATCCGGATAGAGCATCGGCCTTCTAAGCCGAGGGTAGCAGGTTCGAGTCCTGCCGGGCGTACCATCTTTATCCACAGTTGAATCGACATTAGTCTTAAATCTGACTTCACCTGCTGTATTTCCGTTTAGCACTTCAACATCTATTACCGTGTTGCGCGTGGCATATTCGGGAAATGGCCTAGGCGATGGCGATGCCTGATATTGCCATTTGCATGCTGAGATTTAAATCACTTAGTTAAAATCAGCATTCAGGAAAAAAATCAGGGTCATTGGTTTGATATTGTGCCGTTCATCATGGATCACAAAAATGGGTGTTTGATGCCCAGTGCTTGCTAAAATCGCATTATCAATACGAAAACTGCTGAGCGTCTGACTCGGGGCGTTAGCCAACTGATGCATTATTTTTTCAGCGATAGCGGTATCAAGTAAATCAGTCAGGTGTTTTGATTTGCCAGTTGTTTTTAATGATTCTTTGATTTTTTCACTGAGTTTTTTGATTTGCAGCCTGTCATCAAGTTGTATGACAGAAAATTCATTCTGATCAAACACCGCTTGCCATTGCGCCAATGATGTCATCAATGTGCGCTCAGTGTTTTTCAGATCGGTAATGTCCTGGTTGACTTCAATCGCGCCGATAATTTCGCCCTCCGCATTTTTAAGCGGGGTGGCGTGCATAATGATCGTGCGCCGCTGCCCATCAAAATTTTCGATATTAACGATTTCCGGTTCACTGATTTCGCCATGTTTCACGGCGCGGGCCAATGTCCAGTCTTTGGCGGTCAATTCTTTGCCGTTTTTTTCCCACCAACCTTTATATTCACCGTATTGTTCGAGGCCAACATATTTGGCGCCGCCCCAGATCCGTTTCACTTCGGGGTTGGCCAGGCAGATTTTACCGGTTTCATCGGCTACCCAAAGCCCAACCGGAATAATGTCGATAATTCTTTTTTGAATAGATTCACTTTGTGCCAGCGCCATTTCGGCTTGTTTACGATCGGTAATGTCGCTGCTGACACCAATGACTTTTATCGGCCGGTTTGCGGCATCATAAATAAGCTCAGCACGAGATGAGAACCATTTTATCTGTCCAGTATCATCAGTGACTTCAAAATCCCAGTTATGCGGCTGGCCACTGCCAAACGTGGTGACTAATTCTTCCAGTGGCAGTTGCGTGAAAGGCATCATGCAATTCGGCAAATGATCTGCTGTGACCCCAAAAAGCTGTGTGGCATTTTCTGAGCAGGTTACGGTGCCAGTGAGCACATTCCATTCCCAATTGATGATTTGCGCCATTTCCAGTGCTGTTTTCATCCGTGCTTCGTTTTCGAGGATCTGATTCAGGTATTCACGGCGAAGATCTTTCATCGGGCCGTTATCAGGCGCAGCCGTTTGCAGACTCTCGATAGCTTCATTGCCATATCTGAGCCAAACCCAATTCACTTCCAGAAAATCAGCCAGGGAACGCAGGTTTTCATACTCAATTTCGCCACCTTTGGTCCATCTGTTAACGGACGGAATAGAGGTGCCAATCGCATTGGCAACTTGTGCTTGAGTCAGCGATTTTTGTTTGAGCAATACCTTAAGGCGTTCGCCAAATCCGTTTTTTTTCATCGCTTTGCAAAAACTCCTGTGACCATTTCCAGTATTCAGCTAACTGCCGCAAATCATGTTAGCACGAACATTTCAGGTCTTTATTATAGCTAGCAAATTACTTAATGAGTAATAAATTACTTGACAAGTAATATTAAGCAGGAATATAACTAAAAACGCATGCAGGAAGTTTTTCCTGAACGTGACAGAGCAGAAGCAATGAAATCTGCTAAATCATTGAATGCATTTAGTTAAATATTTTTGGAGATACAGAAATGAATATCAGATTACCAATGATTGGTGCTGCCGCCATAGGTTTAACAGTAGGTGCTATGGCATTGGCGCATGGTGTGGTTGAGCATGATGGTGTCAGTAAAAACCTGAAGTTTTTCCCGGATGCCCAGCAAATGGAGCTTTCTTCAATGGAAGAGCCGGGCGTTGCAGCATTTTTTGAAGACATTGTGGGCTCCGGTCATCCGCAATCACCGATTTCATGTGGTTTGTTCAGAATCGAAGCTGGCACGCCTCTGGTTTATACCTACGATTACGATGACATCAAAGTCATGCTCGAAGGCAACATTACTTTTTCCGATGGCAAGCAAGAAGTATCTGCCAAACCGGGTGATGTTTTGTTCTTCCCTAATGGTTCAACCATCACTTTTTCCACTGACAGCTCAGGCCTGGCATTCGCCTGCGGTCAGCGAGCAGTGTTCTAGTCCGGTAACTATCGGCCTGGATGTTTGCGTAACCAAACAGCAAATAACAATAACAATGCTGGCAGACATCCTTACTTTTTAAGGAGAGAGAAATGAACAAAATAAAACTCAGCAAGATACTTTCATTAAGCCTGTCGGTCACTGCTGTTGGAAGTATTTATGCAGCAGACTTAACGGATCTGACAGGTGGCGATCCATTTTTTTATACCTTTGACCAAACGGTCACTGAGGACAATAAACAAAAAGCGCTGTTGGGCCTTGGCCGTCCGGATAAAACCCATTCACAGATCCCACATCTGCCAGTTTATTACGGTTATATGAGCACCAACTCCACCTACCGTTTTGTCAACGTGGTTGAGCAAGTTTTCACTATGATAGGTGAGGGTAAGCATGGCCTGTGGCGGATCCAGGAAAATGGCACCGTCCGCTTTTATCTGAAAAGAGATGGCCAGGGTCTGGATAATGATGTGGACGTTTTAGCTGCTGAAAATCAGCAGCATATTGAAGAAAACTACAGCTACTATCTGCCTGAAGAAAGCTGGTCAGGTTACAAATACCCTGACCAAAAATTTAACGACGCCGGCAAATTAAACTTCGTTGACTTGCCTATTAATCATCCGATTTTTGATGAGCAATATGCAGATCATGAGCCAATTGATTTGGCTAATTGGTATTGCACCATGTCTGGCAATGATTATCCCTATGCTAAAAAGGCGCTGGACTTTGCTTTCATTCAGCCGGGAGCCAATCAGATTGGACCATTGGGGAAACGTGCGGGGCTTGATGTAAAAGAAAATTACGCGAAAGTCCTGCGTTTGAATCACTTATCAGATGCACGTACGTGGATAAACGTCGGTCAGCCCAATGAAGATGCCTTGCATGTCAACTGGCAAGCGGTTGATGCTGATAAAACTGACGGCGAGTTTTATCTGGTTGAAAGAACTTTCTTTAATAAACCGTATATTTTTCTGACCGCGGTTTATGACAACCCGGATAACACAGACCATCAGTATGTGCGTCCAGCAGGGCCTTATTTTGAGTCACTTGGCGATAAGGCTGCCAAGCTCAAAACTACTGTCACCAAAACGCCTCGTTTTCATTTAGCGAATGGTAAGACTGGTCAGGCAAACGGTTTACCGCTCTATGGCGTTCACCATCCGGATCGGGCTTCTTATGATTCAGGTGGTGCTTGCCCGCTAAAAGGTGGCGACTGGGGAAGATACCCTGACACCTCTGGTGGCTCATCCTGGCCAACAACCTACGAAGAGGTCACACCACTTTGTGATGGGTTGTTGGTAGACATCAAGTTTTACTCAAATCTGGATGGCCGCGACTGGACTGATCCTAATAAGTATCTGGCCAACGCCGGTATGGGCACCGAAAAAGTGACCTACAAAATGCAACCGGGTCATTACGGTGTTTTCAGCGACCCGTATAACACATCACGGGGCATCAAAAACAGCGAAAGCCAGGATCTGCCTGCTGAAGTTACCGTAACTTATCCAACTGCTGAACCACCGGTCAGTTACGTGAAACCTGCTGTTTCAGAAGTCGTTCAGGGCATGGTGCCCGGTGAATTTTCTACCTGTCGGCCGGTTATTCAGGCCTCACTTGTTGACGGAGTGAATGTCAAATGAAAACGTTTAAATTAAATCACTTAGTTTTATTAATGGCCGGCACCGTAATCAGTTCGGCCAGTTTTGCAGACTCAGGCCAAGCTGAAGTTGGTCCGGCAAAAGCAGCCAAAGAATCGGTGGCTTTTGTTGATTATTTAGATCGCGAGGAAGTCTTCGGTGGTAAGTTTTCCACCTGGGTGGAATTTGCGTCAGATTATGTGTTTCGTGGTGAGTCAGAGACCAATGATGGTGATATTCCTTCATTAAAAGGCGCGATCACCTGGACCCATAATACCGGTGTTTATCTCGGTTATTATCTGGCTAACAATATGTTCCCCGGCAATGATTCCGAGGGTAATAACCCAAAAATTAACGCTATCTGGGGTCCCTATGTAGGTTATTCGACGCAAGATATCGCAGGCACCGGACTTAACTACAACGGTATGTTTTTCCAGTATGTGTATCCGGGCGACCGCGATTCAAATTATCTTGAAATGTTTAACTACGTCGATAAGCAATTCGGCAAAGTCAATATGAAACTGGAGTATTCACCGACGCTGACGGATTGGTTCGGTGTTGAAGATCTGCAGTCACATAATATTGCCATCCACCCGAGCTACAGTTTACCGCACGGCTTTACCTTGTCAGGCAGTCTGGGCTATCAGTTTTTCAATAACAGTGGCCCGAATCTCGATGCCAATGGCAATGGTAAAGAAGAGTTAGATTGGACGCACTGGAGTGTAGGCATCAGTCGCAATGTGTTTGGCTTTAATGTCGATCTGCGTTACCACGATACCGATATCAAAGAAGGCAAACACGACTTTTACGGCTTTGATAATAATCATCAGATTGTTGATGAACGTTATGTGATCTCGGTTTCAAAATCGTTTTAGCTTTATTTGAAGACAAGGATGTCGGTCAGATAAAGTTTTCAGCTGGAGCAGGCGACTGTTCCTTTTTGCCGGTCACAAGTAATTGTGACCGGCTTTTTTTCATCTTTCCCAAAACCAATAAATTCTTGAATTACTCCGCTTTACCGTCGGCACGCGGCTGACTGAGGACGGGTACAAATGTAAATAGAAACATAGCATAGGCAATCGACCAAAAACCAACACCGACCAGCAGCAACTGCTGACTAAATTCCGGCAGTAGCCAAACGCCAAACACGCGGATGAAGGCGGCAATCAATACGACCCATAAACTAACCGTCATCAGGCAGCTGGCGACAATCGGCCGACCAGTGTGACCCAATGATACGCGGCACATCATGCTGAGAATTAATAATCCCATGGCGCCAGCGCTCAGACTATGTAAAGCGATACTGGCAGGGATATCAAGTCCGGCATAATGGCCGGAAAACAATAAAAGTCCGATAACAATCCACCAGTAACCCAGATGCAACGACGACAGCAATGGATGCGTTAAGGTGGTGAAAAAACGCCAGTTTGCACAACGCCAGCCAAGTAACACAGCCGATACCGCAAACAGCGCACTTAATAATGCTGCCGGCAGCTGCATTGCTGGCGCTAATAATGACAAAATCAATAATGCCCAAAGTGCGCTTAAAGCGATTCTGTCCAGCCAAACGTGACGGTTTTTTGCCGGCTTGCCGGTGGTGTTGGCGGTAAACATGGGAATCACGCGGCCGCCAATAATGGCCATCATCAGCGTAATTAACAGTACGGCGCTGTATAGGGCCTGACTTTGCAACTCCGGTTGGTTATTGATTACTGCAAAATGACTTAAGCCATTGCATACCATCAATAAAAATAAGGCCAGCACAGCAAAGTAATTACGTGTCTGGTTACGCACCAGCAGGGGGATAAATAAAAACATTGCCGCGGCCGGGAAAAACAGCAAATCGACAAACACTATCAGCATCTCTGGCACTATCGGTACGGCCATCAGCACCCTGGCAAGCAACCATAACAACAGCAAATACATCAGCGGCCGGCCATTAACGGAACGCAGTCCCGTCCAGCTCTGTACTGCGGTGAGCAAGAAGCCGACGATGACGGCACCGACAAAACCAAATAGCATTTCATGGCCATGCCAGAATTGCACGCCACCATAGGGTTTGAATTGCCATCCCGACAGCGACAATCCCCAAATCAGCAGTGACAAAACACTGAGTGCTGCTGCGCCAAGAAATAGTGGCCGGAAAGCTAGTGCAAATAAAGCAGATGAAACTGGCAGAGGTGCTGATTTATCGTTCATTTTTTATTCCCTAATATCGCTACTGGCAAATTCTTATATTGCGTTGTAATCATAATGCCGATGTCTGCCAGATAATATAAAACCGGCGATTACGGGTGTTATAGTCAGACTTTAGCTAATACAAGGTGTGCAGACCATGAGTGAAATGGATTCAACAACGTTACAGTCACTGCACCAATATTGGCAGGCCTGTAATTATCTGGCTGCCGGCATGATTTACCTGCAAGACAATCCTTTATTAAAAACACCACTTAAGCCAGAGCATATCAAGCGACGTTTGATTGGTCATTGGGGTAGCAGCCCGGCTTTGAGTTTCAGCTATGTGCATATCAATCGCGCTATCAAGAAATATGACCTTGATTGTATTTTTTTAGCGGGCCCCGGTCATGGTGCGCCCGGCGTATTGGCCCCAGTTTATCTGGAAGGCAGCTATTCTGAGATTTACCCCGACATTACTGAAGATGCCCAAGGTTTACAGCAGTTTTTCAAGCAGTTTTCATTTCCCGGTGGCATAGGCAGTCATTGCACACCAGAAACGCCAGGTTCGATTCATGAAGGCGGTGAATTGGGCTACAGCGTCAGCCATGCGTTTGGTGCGGCCTTTGATAATCCTGATCTCATCGTCACTGTGGTGGTCGGTGATGGCGAAGCAGAAACCGGCGCACTGGCAACTTCCTGGCATTCCAATAAATTTTTAAATCCGATCACGGATGGGGCGGTGTTGCCAATTCTGAATCTGAACGGCTACAAAATTAATAACCCGACCTTGTTATCACGCATTCCCCATGAGGAATTGAAAACCCTGTTTGAAGGCTATGGCTGGACACCTTATTTTGTCGAAGGTGATGATCCGAAAATAATGCATCAGCAAATGGCAGAAACTGTTGACCAGTGTGTTGAACAGATTAGGATGCTGCAAAACCAGGCAAGGCAATCGGGCAAAGCAACTCGCCAGCATTGGCCGATGATTATTTTGCGAACGCCCAAAGGCTGGACTGGTCCTGCTGAAGTAGATGGCAAAAAAGTCGAAGGATACTGGCGTGCGCACCAGGTGCCGCTGAGCAATGTGCGTGATAATCCGGCGCATCTGGCGCAACTTGAAGACTGGTTGAAAAGTTATGCGCCGGAGCAGCTGTTTGATGAGCAGGGTCAACTCATGCCGGCATTAAAAGCCCTAGCGCCCACAGGTGATAAACGCATGAGCGCCAGTCCGCATGTGCATGGTGCAATGCGTCAGGATTTGTTGTTACCCGATGCTGCTGAATTTGCAGAAACGGTTACTGCGGCAGCGCAACGTTATGCTGAAAATACCCGGCCGCTCGGTAAGTTTCTGGCGAAAGTCATGCAGCAAAATAAGCAAATTTTTCGGGTATTTGGCCCGGATGAAAACAGCTCCAATAAGCTCGATGATATTTACAAAGTCAGCAAAAAAACCTGGCTGGCGGATTATTTACCAGAAGATGCCGATGGCGGTGAACTGGCGTCCGATGGAAGGGTCATGGAAATGCTTTCAGAACATACGCTGGAAGGCTGGCTGGAAGGCTATTTATTAACAGGACGACATGGGTTCTTCTCGACCTATGAAGCTTTTGTGCATGTTATTGATTCGATGTTTAATCAGCATGCCAAATGGCTGGCCATGTCACGGCAATTTGCCTGGCGCGGGCCGGTGCCTTCGCTGAATTTGCTGCTGACATCAACGGTGTGGCGGCAGGATCATAATGGTTTCACCCATCAGGATCCGGGCTTTTTGGACGTAGTAGTCAATAAAAGCCCTGAAGTCACGCGGATCTATTTACCGCCCGATGTGAACACATTGCTGGCAACGGCGGAGCACTGCCTGAAAAGCCATGATTACATCAACGTTATCGTTTGCGATAAGCAAAAACATTTACAGTATTTGTCTTTAGAAGCCGCCCGGGAGCATTGCCGTAAGGGCCTGGACAGCTGGGCCTGGGCCAGTATCAATGATGATGGCAACCCCGATGTTGTGATTGCCAGTGCCGGTGATGTCACCACCAAAGAAGCGCTGGCGGCGGTTGAGTTGCTGCATGGGTATTTCCCGACACTGAAAATTCGCTATATCAATGTCGTGGACTTATACCGGCTCACCCCGGATTTCCAGCATCCGCATGGTTTAAGTGATGCCGATTTTGATGCGCTGTTTACCACGGAGTCGCCCATTTTATTTAACTTCCATGGCTACCCTTATCTGATTCACCGTCTGGCTTATCGCCGTAATGGCCATAAACATATGCACGTTCGGGGTTACATCGAAAAAGGTAATATTAATACGCCACTTGAGCTGGCCATCAACAACCGTATTGACCGTTTCAGTCTGGTACTCGATGTATTGCAGTATCTGCCATTGCTGGCAAATGCTGATGAAGTCACTACGGATATACGCAACAAACAACAGGCGGCATTGGATCATGCTTATCAATACGGTATTGATGTGCCTGAGCTTGAGGATTGGACCTGGTCACACTCGAAAACAGCACAATAAACCAGTCTTTTGGAGGTCAGTGCAACGTGAATATTCTGACCCTTAATTGCGGTTCGTCCAGCTTAAAAGCCTGTCTTTTTATGAGCGACGGCAGCCGACAAGATCAGCATTATCAGTTTGGCCAAAATGCATCAGAACAGGCCTTGCCGGCGGCGCTTGCAAAGTTACGCGAGTTTTTTTCGGCCTGTCAGATTGATGCCATTGGTCACCGGTTTGTGCATGGCGGTGACTGTGAAGATCCGGCCAGATTATTAGATGCTGATGAGCTTGCCCGTTTGCAAGCTATTGCTTATTTAGCGCCTTTACATATGCCGGCTAATATTCGCGGTGTGCGATTTTGTCAGCAGCATTTTGCGGCGCCGCAATTTGCCTGCTTTGATACCGCCTTTCATCGCAGCTTGCCTGAGTCGTCTTCACGATTGCCGATCGACAAAGCCTATGGCCTGCGCCGTTACGGTTTTCATGGCATTAATTACGCACATATTGCTCGCAAACTGCCAGATTTATTGGGCGACATTGCTTTTAAAAATGTGCTGATTGCTCATCTTGGCAGTGGTGCAAGTCTGTGTATGTTGCAAAATTTAAAATCGGTTGCGACAACCATGGGCTATACGCCTGCTGGCGGTATTCCGATGGCGACTCGTAGTGGTGATCTGGATCCAGGCGTGATGCTGGCGCTTGCCAAACAAATGAGCCTCGAAAAGCTGACAGAAGTAACATTTCATCAAATGGGGTTGCTGGCCCTGTCAGATGGTGAAAGCGGTGATATGCAGACTTTGCTTAACAGTGAATCTGAGACAGCCGCTTTTGCGGTGAGCTATTTTTGTGATCAGGTGCGGGCCGCGATTGGCGCTTATGCTGCCCAATTTGGTGGATTGGATGCCATTGTTTTTACCGGTGGCATTGGTGAGCATGCTGAGAGCATTCGCCGGCAAATAATTTCACCTTTGGCATTTATTGGCTTTGAACTGAATCATATTGGCAATGCTCAGCATAACCTGGCGATTCATGTTGAAGATTCAAAACCGATCCTGATTATCGCTGCGGATGAAGAAGCTGAAATCGCTTTTTGGGTAAAACAGCTCAATCAGTAGTAGGTCCTGCCGCTATAATGAGCAGTGTCATCAATGCCAATATTGGGTAAACTTAAATACGAACGAGTGTTACGCAAATTGTTCAGCAATTGTCATCAACAGGGTTGGTTTTTCAGGGACGTCATGTATGAACTATCCGGTTTCAAAAGTATTCCACGCGAAACTCACTTTTGAAATTAATGACGGCATGTTTCAATGCGTTGCGGTGGTAGGCGACATACAAATGTTGCTCGGCTGCACGGCCAATGACCTTATTCAGCAACGCAAAAACTTCAAAACCTTTTTTCATCCTGATGACCAGGATGTTGCCGATGAAATATTTGCGACGAATCTTTTAATACCGGGCAAAGCTTTTACCTTCAGACTGATTGCTGCAGATGATGACAAAATTCATATCGTCAAATCTGTTGTTGAGAAATTTAAAAAAGATCAGTCAGCGGTCATTCAGCTTGAGATAAGCCTGTCATTTTCGTCGACAAGCCCGGCAGACTTAGTCAATCAATCCTTGTTGATGAATTTTGTCTCGATGTTGGAAAACACCGATGACTATATCTATTTCAAGGATAGGTACCATGTCTTTACCGGTGCCAGTCAAACCCTTGTCAATATCACTAGTGCTGACACCCACTGGTCCGAACTAATCGGCAAGACTGACTATGAAGTGTTTACCCGCGAGTATGCGGATATCTATTTTCGTCTGGAAAAACAGGTGTTTAATGGCGAAGTGTTAGTTGCACAGGAGATCCAGCCGTATCTCAACAAATCCGGCCAATTTGGCTGGGTCGATAACCGAAAGTATCCGATTAAAAATGATAGCAGTGAGATCATTGGCCTGTTTGGAATTGCCCGCGACATTACTAGGCTGATGGAAACTGAAGCGGCGCTCAAACATAGTGAGTTGCAATATCGCAATATTTACGAAAATGCCCCGGTAGGATTTTTCCATAGTAATCACCAGGGTAAGTTACTGGATTGCAATCCGGCATTTGCCCTAATGCTTGGCTACGAGAGTGTTGATGTTGCTGTGACTTCGATTACCAATCTTGGTCAGCAGCACTATATACAACCCGAGCAAAGGGTGTCGCTGCTCAAGCGAATGAAAGATGCTGATGGTTGGGTGGTGCTTGATGTGGTCGACTGGCAACGTAAAAACAAGCAAACCATTCATGTTGAACTGTTCGGCCGTTATGTTGCTGATTCAGCAAACGATAGTCATTTTTTTGAAGGTGCCGCCAGAGATATCACCTCAAGAGTCATTGCCGAACGTAAATTAATGCGATCCAAACATCTGTATGCGGCATTAAGCAAATGTAATGAAGCGATTATTCGCTGTCAGCATGAGCAAGAATTATTCGAAACGATATGCAAATATGCCGTTGAATATGGCGAGCTGAAAATGGCCGAAAAGTCACGGACCCACAGGGGTTGCTTTTCGTGAAGATCGGCCGGTTTGGTGTCAGGATTATCAAAATGATCTGATGACAGCACCCTGGCGTGAACGTGGCCAGGCTCTTGGCTGGCAGTCATCGGCGGCGATTCCCTTACACCGTGGTCAGCATGTGGTTGGTACCTTAAATTTGTACTCTGACAGTATCCAGGCGTTTGATACCCCGGAACAAAACCTGTTGCTGGAAATGGCCACCGACATTAGCTATGCGCTTGATAGATTTGAAGAAGCGCGCGTCATTCAGAAATATGATCGTGAATTACGGGCCAGCCAGGCACTGAACCGGGTTGCCAATAAGCTGGCAAAAATTGGTGCCTGGGGGATTGAGCTGCCAGCGTTAAAACTGATTTGGTCAGATGAGGTTTATGCCATTCATGGCGTTTCACCTGATGAAGGCATCTCGGTTGAACGAGCACTGACGTTTTATCCCGGAAAATATAACAAATTGGTCAGTGAAGCCGTTGCCTAATGTATGGAAGATGGCAGCTCGTATGAATTGGATGTGCCAATCATCAACACATCAGGCCAACAATTGTGGACGCGGATCAGCGGCCAGGGTGACTGGGATAAGCAGGGCAATCTCATCGCTATTCATGGCGCGATGCAAGACATCACCAGGATCAAAGAAAACGAAGCTTCTCTGAAAAAACTCAGTCAGGCAGTAGAACAAAGTCCCAGTTCGGTGTTGATAACTGATATCGAAGCCAGGATTGTTTATGTCAATGAGACCTTTCTGGAACAAACTGGCTTCAGGATTGAGGAAGTATTAGGCCAAAATCCACGTTTTTTGCAGGCAGATAAAACCTTGCCAAATGATTATCGGGAAATGTGGTCGGCCCTAAAACAGGGCGAACCCTGGCGGGGTGAGTTTTACAACCGCCGAAAAGATGGCAGTGAATATATTGTTTCGCTGATGGTGTCACCGGTCCGAAACGATGAGGGCGAAATCATTAACTATCTCGCCATTGAAGACGATATAACCGAGAAAAAACAGGTCGAAGAAAAGATCAACTATCTGGCGCACTATGATCAATTAACTGGCTTGCCCAACCGGGTGTTGCTGCATGATCATTTTCAATTTGCCATTAATTTAGCGTCACGCAACCATGAAAAACTCGCCGTGATGTTTTTGGATTTGGATAATTTCAAAAATGTGAATGATGGACTCGGCCACTCGATTGGCGACAAGTTGCTGATTGAAGTCAGCCAGCGATTAAAAACGGCGCTGAGAGCCGAAGATGCCGTAGGCCGCCTCGGCGGTGATGAATTTATTATGGTACTGCCCAAGACTGATGCCAATGGTGCCGCGGTGCTGGCACAAAAATTAATCGACAGTATTTCAAAGCCTTTTAAAATCTCGCCGTATGAGCTGTCTTGCACCCCCTCGATTGGTATTGCGATCTATCCGGAAGACGGCACTGAAATAGAAGCGCTGTCGCGAAATGCAGATGCCGCGATGTATAAGGTCAAACAGTTCTCAAAAAATGGCTTTATGTTTTTCACGCCGGAAATGCAGGAAAAATCCAAACGCAATTTGCAGCTTTCCAACGCATTAAGGACGGCTATCAAAAATAATGAGCTATATCTGAAGTATCAACCTCAGGTACGTTTAAATGATATGCAAGTCGTTGGTGTCGAGGCATTGTTGCGATGGCAGCATCCGGTATATGGCGAGGTGTCGCCGGCCGAATTTATTCCTGTCGCCGAAGAGTCCGGTCTGATTAATGAAATTGGCCGCTGGGTACTCGAAAAAGCGATTTCCGATATCAAGCCGCTGGAAAGTTATGTCGCGGGTGAATTTCAAATGGCGGTGAATTTATCGGTGGTGCAGTTTCGCAACCGGCATATCGTCAGAGACGTAGAGAGCCTGTTAAAGAAATATAATGTGCCTGCGGCAAAATTAACGCTGGAGCTCACCGAAGCCGTTGCCATGAGTGAGCCCGAAATCGGTATTGCTATTATGGACGCGCTACACAAATTAGGCGTCGGCATTGCCATTGATGATTTTGGTACAGGCTATTCGTCACTCAGTTATATCAAGCGGTTTCGCGTTAATAAATTGAAAATCGATAAATCATTTATCGATGATATTGAAACCGATCCCGATGACAAAGCCATTGTTGGCGCCATCATCAGTATGGCTAAAAGTCTTGATCTGATGACCATTGCTGAAGGCGTCGAAACCAAAGGGCAGCTTGATCTGTTGACGCAGCAGGGCTGTGACCAAATGCAGGGCTACTTTTACAGTAAGCCGAAAACGTTGGCAGAATTGTTGTCGACGAAGCGTTCTTTGCATTAATAACCGAATCAGTATTTTTCTACAGGTTACATCGCGTTAAATTAACCAGTGAATTTTGTTGTGTTAATAATCGTTTTGGCATTCAAAAATTGTGATTAAGCTGACAAAATTTTTATGCAATAAAACTATCTTTAGTTTGTTTGATAGTTGCCATACTGCGATAATCCAGCGTTGTTGAGCTAAGGAAAGACAATTATCGTGCGCAGCATTCTTTCTGGTTTAAATACCTGGTTTTTATCACGCCCCCGGCCGGTCAAACGCCTTATCACACTTAGCGTTGATTATCTGGCGATGATGCTGGCGTTATGGCTGGCTTTTTCGTTACGGCTCAGCACGTTTTATATCCCCCCCCAACAACAATGGTGGCTGTTTTTGCTGGCACCGCTATTGGCGATCCCGATTTTTGTCAAATTAGGCCTCTACCGGGCTGTCATTCGCTACATCGGCATGGATGCTTTATGGGCTATCTTAAAAGCCATTTTGCTGTACACATCGCTGTTGATGATATTGGTGTTACTCGCGCAGGATAAGGCAGGCGTGGTGCCAAGAACCGTTTATGGCATTAATGCTGTCCTGCTGGTGCTATTAATTGGCGGTAGCCGGATGCTGGCCCGCTGGTTACTGACCAAACAATCGTCACAACGAAAAAGTAGCCGCCGGAAAGCCGGATTTATTCCGCCGGTGATTATTTATGGCGCCGGTAATGCGGGTGCGCAACTGGCGACGATGCTGAAAATGGGTCATCAGCTACGGCCGGTTGCATTCATTGATGATGATGCAACATTACATGATCAGCATATCAATGGTCTGACGGTGTATCCCCCCGCCAATTTGCCATCTGTTATTGAGCGCTATCAGGTCAATGAGTTGCTGCTGGCAATGCCCTCTGTCACGCGTAGTGAGCGTAATCAGGTGCTGCAGTCTCTGGAAAAATTTCCGGTGCATGTCCGTACGCTGCCGGATATGACTGATATTGCCCAGGGCAAAATCAGCGTCTCAGATATTCAGGAAGTCGATATTGCCGACTTGTTGGGTCGCGAGTCGGTCAGTCCCGATACCACACTGCTTAAGCGTAATATTACCGGCAAAAACGTTCTTGTGACGGGGGCGGGTGGATCTATCGGCAGCGAGTTATGCCGGCAGATTATTCGCAATCAGCCGACACATTTAGTGTTGTACGAGATCAGCGAATTCGCGCTTTACCAGATTGAAAAAGATCTGGAAGCTTTAAATACCGCGGTCCCCATTATCAGTATCTTAGGCTCAGTAGTTGATCAGAGTCGGCTGGAAGCTATTTGTCAGAAGTTTAATATCCATACGATCTATCACGCGGCAGCTTACAAACATGTGCCGATGGTAGAAAAGAATATTACGGAAGGCGTGCGCAACAATGTATTTGGCACACTCAGTACGGCACTGGCGGCAGTTGCCACTGATGTAGAAACATTTGTGTTGATTTCAACTGATAAAGCGGTACGGCCGACCAATATCATGGGCGCCAGTAAACGCTTGGCAGAACTGGTTCTGCAGGGACTTTCTGCCGATTCCGATGATGATATTGCAACGCGATTTACCATGGTGCGATTTGGTAATGTGTTGGGATCTTCAGGTTCAGTGGTGCCTTTATTTCGCCAGCAAGTCATTGATGGTGGTCCGGTGACCGTCACCCATCCGGATATTATTCGCTACTTTATGACGATTCCTGAAGCGGCCGAACTGGTTATTCAGGCGGGCGCCATGGGCATGGGCGGTGATGTGTTCGTTTTAGATATGGGTGAGCCGGTAAAAATTGTTGATTTGGCAAAACGGCTGATTCATTTAAGTGGTTTAACAGTCAGTGATGACGACAATCCTGATGGCGATATAGCCATTGAATTTACCGGCCTGCGTCACGGTGAAAAGCTCTATGAAGAGTTGTTGATTGGCGATAACGTATCGTTGACCAAACATCAGAAAATTATGCGCGCCGAGGAGCATATTATTCCCTGGGTGACTTTAGAGCCGATCCTGGATCAACTTCGGGATGCGATTAAACACGCTGATCATCAGCGGATTCGCAGCTTATTGTTACAGCATATTGATGGCTTTGCACCGCAGTGCGATATTGAAGACTGGCTTAAAGTCTGACAGCGGTTACCGCACAAACCACAAGGACTGGCTAATGTATAATCCAATTTTGAATTAAGGGGCTGACAATACTGTGTGTGGCATTGTAGGCGGCATCGCCGAACGAAACGTAACACCGATCCTGATGGAAGGTTTGCGCCGCTTGGAATATCGCGGTTATGACTCATCAGGCGTCGCACTAATTGGCGCTGATAAGCAAATTGAGCGGGTGCGTTCAATGGGCAAAATCAAGCAGCTGGAAAACAAAATTGAGTCGCTGGACAGCGCTTTTAGTGGCCAGGTCGGCATTGCGCATACCCGCTGGGCAACCCATGGTGTACCAGCCGAACACAATGCCCATCCGCATATTTGTAATCAGCGCGTAGCCGTCGTGCATAACGGCATTATCGAAAACTACCAGTCACTCAAACAGCAGCAATTGGCACAGGGTTATCGCTTTACTTCAGAAACCGATACTGAAGTGGTGGCGCATGCCATCTACCAGCAGATGTTTGGCGCGCCGGATGCAAAAGTGGCCAAGCAGGATCTGCTGGAATCAGTCATTCAGTCGCTTAAAACCTTCGAAGGTGCCTATGCGCTGGGTGTCGTTGCGACCGACGATCCGGAAACCCTGATCGCTGCCCGTAAAGGTAGCCCGCTGGTCATTGGTGTTGGTATTGGCGAGCATTTTATCGCTTCCGATGTGTCCGCATTATTGCCAGTGACGCAGAACTTCATCTTTCTCGAAGATGGTGATGTGGCCTTGCTCAAGCGTGATTCGGTAGAGGTTTTTAGCGCCGCCACCGGCGAAAAAGTCGAGCGGCCGGTGAAAGAATCCAGCCTGAGTATCACCTCTGTCGAATTGGGCGAACACCGTCACTACATGCACAAAGAGATTTTTGAACAGCCGCAGGCCGTGATTGATACCCTGGAAGGGCGTATTACGCAGGATCAAGTGCTGGTATCGAGTTTTGGTCCGCTGGCCGAATCGGTTTTTACCAGCATTAATCGTATTCATATTATCGCCTGCGGCACCAGTTATCATGCCGGTATGGTCGCCAAATACTGGGCTGAAGATATTATCGGCATGCCCTGTCAGGTCGAAGTCGCCAGCGAATTCCGTTATCGCAATCCGGTGATTGAAAACAACACGCTGTTTGTGACGATTAGCCAGTCCGGTGAGACCGCCGATACGCTGGCTGCTTTGCATCAGATCAAAGCCTTACGGCAAAACCAGCCAGTCACAGATTTACAGCGGCGGGAAACAGATGTCTCCACTTCGGTCGACATGACATCATCTGATATTTTTCAAAACCCTAGTCATCCCCGCGCAGGCGGGGATCCAGAACCCCAGCTTGAAATGGATTCCCGCCTGCGCGGGAATGACAAACGAAATGTCATTGCGAGTTCCGCGAAGCAATCTACCCCAATCAACATTCCAACACTCAGCATCTGCAACGTCGCCGAAAGCAGCCTGACCCGGGAAGCCGATCTGGTGTTCCTGACCCACGCCGGCCCGGAAATTGGCGTTGCCTCTACCAAGGCATTTACCACACAGTTAGTGGCACTGGCATTGATGCTGACCAGCATTGGCAAAGTACAAAAACGGATGCCTGCCGAACGCGAAAAACTCATTACCAGTGGTCTGCAAAAACTGCCGAACCTGATTCAGCAGGCGCTTTTACATGAATCTGAAATCCAAGAAATAGCAGAATCCTTTGCTGATAAACAACACGCGCTGTTTTTAGGTCGTGGCACCATGTATCCAATTGCCTTGGAAGGCGCGCTGAAACTCAAAGAAATCAGCTATATTCACGCCGAAGCCTATCCTGCCGGTGAGCTCAAACATGGCCCGCTAGCGCTGATTGATGAAAATATGCCGGTTATCGCCATTGCGCCTCTGGATGATCTGCTGGAAAAACTCAAATCTAACTTACAGGAAGTCAAAGCCCGTGGCGGTCAGATGATTGTCTTTGAAGACGAGCGCTCGGATTTAAGCTCTGAAACCAGCTTTAAAGTCGTTAAAGCCACCACCAATGTTGGCCGGATTACGGCGCCAATTACCTACAACGTATTGTTACAACTACTCAGCTACCATGTAGCCTTGATCAAAGGCACCGATGTGGACCAGCCGCGTAACCTCGCCAAATCTGTTACCGTTGAGTAAGCTTGTATTGACAATGTAGTTACATGGAGTAACAATGCAATTTGAGTGGGATGACACCAAAAACTGGTTGAATCAACAAAAACACAACATTTCATTTGAGCAGGCGAAAGAAGTTTTTGATGATCCCTTGCACTTATCGGTTTTAGACAAACGTTTCAGTTATTTTGAAGAGAGATGGATAACGATTGGTGCAACGCATAATGATCAAATTTTAGTCGTCGCCAATCTATTCTTTTCGGATTCAGGCGAAGAGATAATCCGAATAATTTCTGCCCGAAAAGCGACTGGCCTTGAGAAGCAACAATATGAGCACACCTGAGCAAAGAGCAGCATTTGATGATTACGAGGTAAAGGATGAATATGACTTTACTTCTGGTGTGCGATCGCGTTTTTATAAATCTAAAAAAGTCAGTACGACGCTGCGGCTAGATGATGATGTGCTGCTATTTCTTAAGAAAAAAGCAGGTGAACAACATATTGGTTACCAAACTCTGATAAATAGTCTTTTGCGTGAACAGCTTGAGTCAGAGCAGCAAAATAATCGTAAATGATCAGCTGTAACAGCATTCATATTTTTGTAAATCTTCTCTGATTAGATAATTGAAAACTTAACGGATTACTCATGAAAATAGCTGTTGCTGGCACTGGCTACGTTGGATTATCTCTGGCCGTCTTATTGGCGCAAAAACACGAAGTAGTGGCGCTGGATATCATCCAGGAAAAAGTTGATCTGCTAAATAACAAACAATCGCCGATTATTGATACGGAAATCAGCTATTTTCTGAGCAGTAAGCCACTCAATCTAACCGCCACATTGGATAAACAGCAAGCCTATCAAAACGCTGATTTTGTCATTATCGCCACGCCGACGGATTACGACCCGGAAACCAACTACTTCAATACCAAAAGCGTAGAAGCGGTTATTGAAGATGTGCTGGCCATTAATTCAAATACCGTGATGGTGATTAAATCGACGGTGCCAGTGGGCTATACCGAGTCGATAAAACTAAAATACGGTATTACTGAGTTCAGTCATCCCCGCGCTCAAAGGGTTTCTCCCCGTGAAAACGGGGACGGGGATCCAGCATCCCAGTCTGAACTGGATTCCCGCCTACGCGGGAATGACGAAGTGGGTCGCGGGAATGATAAAGTGGGGCATGGTAGTGATGAAAACGTTGTTATTTCGAGCGAAGCCGAGAAATCTCAAGCAGACGGAAACACTAACGTGATTGCGAGCGCAGCGAAGCAATCTACTCTAGATATTGAACATAAGTGGTTCCCACGCATCATCTTCTCACCCGAATTCCTTCGAGAAGGAAAAGCCCTTTACGACAATCTCTATCCATCCAGAATTGTCGTTGGCGAACAAAGCGAACAGGCGGATACCTTTGCCCAATTATTAATTGAAGGCGCCGTCAAAAAAGACATTCCGGTATTGTTTACCAACGCGACCGAAGCCGAAGCCATCAAGCTATTCTCCAATACCTACCTCGCGATGCGCGTCGCTTATTTCAATGAACTCGACAGCTACGCCGAAACGCACGACTTAAATACCCGGCAAATCATCGAAGGTGTCGGCCTCGATCCACGTATTGGCAATCACTACAACAACCCCTCATTTGGTTATGGCGGCTACTGTCTGCCCAAGGACACCAAACAACTGCTTGCCAATTATGAAGATGTCCCTAGTAATCTCATCAAAGCAATTGTTGATGCCAACACTACCCGCAAGGATTTCATCGCCAATCAGGTTATTAAAAAAGTCCAATCTGCTGTACAAGCCAATAAGGATATAGACACTGCGGAGTGCTCAGCTAAACAAACTGAAAATGAGTCTGCCATTACGAGGAGCACAACGACACAAACAGATAATGAGTCTGTCATTGCGAGGACAGATGCGACGCGGCAATCTAAAACCCCAACGGTGGGTATATATCGCCTGGTTATGAAACAAGGCTCAGATAACTTCCGTGCATCCGCCATTCAAGGCGTAATGAAACGTATCAAAGCCAAAGGCATTGAAGTCATCATCTTCGAGCCAGCCATGAATCAAACCAGTTTTTTCAATTCAGCTGTAATAACTGACCTGGAAGCTTTCAAAGCAAAAGCCGATGTCATTATTGCTAACCGTCTCACGGACGACATTATGGATGTGCGAGATAAGGTCTATACCCGTGACCTGTTTGGGCAGGATTGACATGGATATTGTTGGTCAAACTTGGATAAGATTGCCAGAGCCTCTGGCTTGGCAATGACAACAATAATGTCATCCCGGAAATTGCCTTAGCAATTATCCGGGATCCAGCACACGTCTTTAGGTGACAACACATTCAACAGAAGAAGAACTAAGCATTCTGGATCCTGTTCAACGCTAAGACTGGATTCCCGCCTACGCGGGAATGACAGATTGCAGTATCAACATCTCAGTTGTTTCAATAGCACAGTCATCCCGGAAATTGCCTTAGCAATTATCCGGGGTCCAGCGCACGTCTTTGGGTGAGAACACATTCAATAGTCGAATAACTAAGCATTCAGGAGCCCGTTCAACGCTAAGACTGGATTCCCGCCTGCGCGGGAATGACAGATTGCAGTATCAACATGTCAGTTGTTTCAAAAACACTGTCATCCCGGAAATTGCCTTAGCAATTATCCGGGATCCAGCCAGCATCAAAAAACACCAAAACTTGCAAATTAAATACCGCTAATGTTAACTTCATGCTCGGCATGGATGCCACGCTAGCGCAAGCAACCAATAATCGGATTCTCTAGGGACGGCGAGGCGATTATTGGCGGTATCCATGCCACTTCACCGTCCCTTCAAAGTATTATTGAAACTAGCGTTAAGAAATTCCCCCAGGAAAGGCACTCTGTCATTTCGACCGAAGTGGAGAAATCCGAAACCCAAGCGCCGAGGTCTCCTGTCATTTCGACCGAAGTGGAGAAATCTCAAATCCACTGATAATCAAACTCCCCAGGGCCCACGAAGCGATTTTCAGTGGCATCCATGCCACTCAACCGTGAATTATTCCCATTTTGTTTTCATCAGGTTTACTCAACCAGAAAACTGCGTTATTGTGCGTTCAATAATTGAACGCATAAATGTGCCGCTATGCTCACTGACGAATACCGTTACAAAATCTTCAAACTTATCGAAGCTAATCCTGAGATCAGTCAGCGTGAGCTTGCCCGTGAGCTGGATATCAGCTTGGGCAAAACCAACTTTTGCTTGAAAGCACTGATGGAAAAGGGCCTGCTCAAAGCCAGTAATTTTCGTAACAGCAAAAATAAAATGGGCTACTTATATAAACTGACGCCCAGCGGTATTGAAGAAAAGACCGCGGTGACTCTTCGTTTCCTGAAAAGAAAGATGCAAGAGTATGAAAACTTAAAAAGCGAGATAGAGCAGATCCGTAGTGATGCAGAAAGCAGTAATTCACCATGACAACAGCCTTTGATAAAACCATTGTGGTAACCGGCGGTGCAGGTTTTATAGGCTCTGCCGTCGTCCGGCATATAATCGGCCAAACCCAATTCCGCGTCGTCAATGTCGATAAGTTGACCTATGCCGGCAATCTGGAAAATCTAAAGACCGTTGCCGACAATAGCCGCTATCACTTCGAACAAATTGATATTTGTGACAGCAAAGCGATTGAGCGTATTTTCTGCCAATACCAGCCCGACTTTGTCATGCACCTTGCCGCTGAAAGCCATGTGGATCGTTCAATCGACGGCCCTGCAGATTTTATCCAAACCAATATCGTCGGCACCTACAATCTGCTAGAACAAGCCCGCGCCTATTGGTCGCAATTGCAGGGTGAAAAACGAGCGGCTTTTCGTTTCCATCATATTTCCACTGATGAAGTTTATGGAGACCTCCCACATCCAGATGAACCCGCCCACCGTCATCCCCGCGAAAGCGGGAATCTGCCATTGTTCACTGAACAAACCGCTTACGCTCCCAGCTCACCCTACAGCGCAACTAAAGCAAGTTCAGACCATTTGGTACGCGCCTGGCACCGTACATATGGTTTGCCTGTCGTTATCACCAATTGCTCAAATAATTACGGGCCATATCACTTCCCGGAAAAACTAATCCCTTTGATTATTCTCAATGCACTCGAAGGGAAACCTTTACCTGTCTATGGCAAGGGTGACCAAATCCGTGACTGGCTGTATGTGGAAGATCATGCCCGTGCTTTGTTTAAAGTCGTCACCGAAGGCAAAGTCGGCGAAACCTATAACATCGGCGGCCACAATGAAAAACAAAATATCGAAGTAGTAAAAACCATCTGTAGCATTCTTGATGAACTCGCCCCAGCCCATCGACCTTCCCGTGAAGGTGTGAACAGCGGTGAATTAGAAAGTAGTCATCCCCGCGATCAAAGGGTCTCTCCCCGTGAAAACGGGGACGGGGAGCCAGAATCCCAGTCTGAACTGGATTCCCGCCTGCGCGGGAATGACGATGTTATGCGTGGGTGTGATGGTGATGTTAGCGAGAGTGACACTCACTCTCGTCATTCCGGAAATTGCGGTAGCAATTATCCGGAATCTACGCACGGCCTTGAATTGGATTCCCATGTTCATGGGAATGACACCCGCGCAGTAATCTCAAGCTACGCCGATTTAATCACCTATGTCACCGATCGTCCCGGCCATGATCGTCGTTATGCAATCGATGCCAGCAAAATCCAGCAAGAACTGGGTTGGCAGCCACAAGAAACCTTTGAATCCGGCATACGTAAAACCGTTGAATGGTATTTAAATAATCGTGAATGGTGCCAGCGCATTCAGGATGGCCAATATCAGCGTGAGCGCCTCGGGGTCAGCGTATGAATATTCTGCTGCTGGGGGCAACCGGTCAGGTCGGCTTTGAATTGCATCGCGCTTGCGCAATGCTGGGTTCCATCACAGCACCTGATCGAAGCCAGTTGGATCTAATGAATCCGCAGTCAGTCGATGCCTTTCTTAATGCCTGCAAACCGCAGCTTATCCTGAATGCTGCCGCCTGGACCGCTGTTGATGCAGCTGAAGAACAACAAGCAGATGCACAGCGACTTAATGCTGAATTGCCCGCCCAATTAGCCGAATATGCTACCAAGCACAACGCTCGGCTTGTGCATTACAGCAGTGATTATGTTTACCCCGGTACTGGCGAACAGTCATGGCAGGAAACCAGCCCGACAGCGCCGTTAAGTGTTTACGGCGAAACAAAGCTCAGAGGTGACACTGGCATATTGGAATCCGGCGCAGATCACCTTATCTTTCGCACTAGTTGGGTGTATAGCGCGCGCGGTAATAATTTCATGAAAACCATGTTGCGCCTGGCTAAAACAAAAACCGAACTCAATATCGTTGCCGATCAAATCGGCACACCGACACCAGCGCGTTTATTAGCAGAAGTGACCTTATTAGCGATTCACCAGCAGTTACCCAGAGGGCTCTATCATTTAGCGCCAAAAGGAGACACCAGCTGGCATGGTTTTGCACAAGAAATTTTCCGGCTTGCCCAGCAAAATATCCAAGTAAATCCAATCCCGACCAGCGCTTACCCGACACCGGCGACAAGACCGTTAAACTCAAGACTTGATGTCAGTAAGTTAGAGAAAGCCTTAAAGATCCAACTACCCGGCTGGCAAAGCCAACTGGCACTGACGCTAAGCGAATATCTGGAGCAGCAATCATGAAAGGGATCATTCTTGCAGGCGGTTCCGGCACCCGGTTATATCCGATAACCAAGGGTATCTCCAAGCAGCTACTGCCTGTCTACGACAAGCCCATGATTTACTATCCGCTATCGGTGCTGATGCTGGCCGGTATCCGGGATATATTGGTGATTACCACACCAGAAGATCAAGACAGCTTTAAGCGGCTTCTGGCGGATGGCAAGCAGTGGGGCATTAATCTTAGCTATGCCGTTCAACCCAGCCCGGATGGTCTCGCGCAAGCTTTTATTATAGGCGAAGAATTCATCGGCAAAGACAAGGTCTGTCTTGTGCTAGGTGATAATATCTATTACGGTCAGGGTCTGACAAAACTACTACAAATGGCCGCCGCTCGAGACACTGGCGCCACCATATTTGGTTATCAGGTGACCGATCCACAGCGCTTCGGCGTCGTGGCATTTGACGAAAAAAAGCGGGCCATTTCCATCGAAGAAAAACCGCTTCAGCCAAAATCTGACTTTGCGGTCACCGGTCTCTATTTTTATGACAATGATGTAGTGGATATTGCCAAGCAGGTCAAACCTTCCGCTAGAGGTGAGTTGGAAATTACCAGCGTCAATCAAGCGTATCTTGAGCGTGGTGATCTCAATGTCGAACTGCTCGGCCGTGGCTTTGCCTGGTTAGACACGGGTACGTTTGATTCTTTGCACGAAGCATCCGGTTTTATCGAAACGCTGGAAAAACGCCAGGGCCTGAAAATCGCCTGTTTAGAAGAAATCGCCTATCGAATGGGCTTTATCAGCAGTGAACAACTCTTAGCCGAAGCCGAGAAGCTCCAGAAAAACAGCTATGGCACTTATCTGAAAAAACTCATTAAGTAAGGCAATCAAAAGCCAATGAAAATAACCTCAACCAACATTCCAGATGTAAAAATCATCGAGCCAAGAGTATTTGGCGACGAACGCGGTTTTTTTATGGAAACCTGGAATGAAAAAGCCTTTCGCGAAGCAGGGATAGACGCAACCTTTGTGCAAGACAACCACAGCCGGTCAGTTAAACACACCCTGCGTGGCCTGCATTATCAAATAAAGCAGCCTCAAGGCAAGCTGGTTCGCGTCACACAAGGCGAAGTATTTGATGTCGCAGTTGATTTGCGTCTTGGCTCAGACAGCTTTGGCAAATGGGTAGGTGAGTATTTGTCAGAAGAAAACAAACGGATGCTTTGGGTGCCGCCCGGTTTTGCACATGGTTTTTTGGTGATCAGTGACACTGCCGATTTTCAGTATAAATGCACTGATTTTTATGCACCGGAATATGAACGTTGTATTGTCTGGAATGATCCGGAACTTGGCATTGATTGGGAAATTAAGGATATTAATTCAGTTATCCTGTCTGAAAAAGACCAGCAAGGACGTAGCCTGAATGAAGCTCTTTCTGAATTACAAGGCTATATTTGATGTCAGGCTGGAAGGTTGGAAACGATGATTAAATCTGGACTAAGCTTTTGTTACAAAAAACCGTCACTGCGAGGAGCCCAGCGACGCGGCAGTCTAACGGCTATTGAGATCGCCGCAGCGGCCAAAAGATACTGCTTCGCGATGACGGAAAAACGAGATTTCTTCCCCGAAGTCGATCTGCCAGAGATTTTCAGTCCGACAATACAGCGTTATGTACATAAACCACTGCTTAACGGCATGAATTATTCCCATTTTGCTTTCATCAGGTTTACTCAATGCAAAAACTGCGTTATCGTGCGTTCAATAATTGAACGCAGCAGGCAGCCATGCTGACAGATGAAACCCGCTACAAAATTCTCAAGCTGATTGAAGCCAATCCGCAGATGAGTCAGCGCGAAGTGGCCAATGAGCTTGGCATCAGTCTTGGTAAAACGAACTATTGTCTAAAAGCCTTGATCGAAAAAGGTATCCTTAAAGTCACCAACTTCCGAAACAGTCAAAATAAACTAGCTTATCTTTATAAACTTACGCCCAAAGGCATCGAAGAAAAAGCCAGCATCACCTCTAGCTTTTTAAAAATAAAAATGCGTGAGTATGAGACTTTAGAAACCGAAATTGCGTTGCTAAAGAAAGAACATGAATTATCAAAAGAACCCGCCCATGAGTAATCGCTATGCAGTCATTTTATGTGGTGGCTCAGGAAGCAGGCTGTGGCCATTATCCCGAACGGCATATCCCAAGCAGTTACTTAAAATCGGTAGTGATAAAACGTTACTGCAAGAAACAGCGCTGAGATTGAATCAGCATGTTGGTGCGGAGAATATTGTCGCGGTGACACATATTGACCAGAAGTTCGAGGTAAAGGGTCAGCTTGCTGATTTATTCCCTAAATCGGCGTTAAACGTTTTGGCAGAGCCATGTGCCAGAAATACACTGCCAGCCATTGCCTGGAGCGTTCGTGAAATCAGCCTGCAAGATCCCGACGCTATCATTGGTGTCTTTCCATCTGATCATGCTATCGAGAATCTCGAGGCTTTTCACCAAGCTTGGGAAACTGCAGAAGCTGCTGCAGAACAAGGTTTTTTTACGTTATTGGGTATACAGCCTAATTATCCAGCAACAGGCTACGGCTACATCAAACCGGCCGGCTTGATTGCAGAATTAAGTGGTCAATTTCAAGTTCACGAGGTTGATGCTTTTGTCGAAAAGCCTGATTCAGAGCGCGCTATACAGTTCGTCAATGATGGCTATTTCTGGAACAGTGGCATGTTTGTCTTTAAAGCTTCGGTATTCATGTCATTGCTTAAAAAACATCAACCTGAGATTGCAGAATTGCTTGAACAGATGGATGCAAACAGTGACATCAGTGAAATTTATCAGCAATTCCCGAATTTGTCGGTTGACTATGGCCTTGCCGAAAAAGCCGAAAAAATCGCTGTTGTCCCAGTTGATATGCAGTGGAGCGATTTGGGCAGTTGGGATGCTATCTTTGACAAACTGCCTAAGGATGGAGCAAATAATGTCATTCACGGTGACGTCATTTCTCTTGATACCCGCGACAGCATCATCTGGTCAAATGACAACTTGATAACAACGCTTGGCGTGCAAAATCTGGCAATCATTCAAACTGCTGACGCGTTAATGATATGTGATAGAGCACGTACAGAAGAGATTAAGCCATTAGTCGAACTAGTAAAAAAACAACATCCCGAATTAACAACAATACATCCCACTGTGCAAAGGCCTTGGGGCAGTTATACGGTGATGGAAGAGGGTGCAAATTTTAAAATTAAAAAAATCTGTGTCAATGTCGGTGCCAAACTCTCAATGCAGATGCATAACCATCGTTCTGAACATTGGGTGGTTGTCACCGGAACAGCTCGTGTAACCAATGGCGAAAAAGTCAGCCTGCTCACCGAAAATCAATCCTCTTATATTCCTAAGCAACATCGACATCGCCTTGAAAACGGCGGTGATGTCCCCCTTGAAATCATCGAAGTCCAATGTGGCGACTATGTCGGTGAAGATGACATTATCCGCTTTGAAGATACCTATGGAAGAGCAATACAATGACGCAAAAAATTGCATTAATCACCGGCATTACCGGCCAGGATGGCGCCTATCTCGCTGAGTTTCTGCTTGAGAAAGGTTATATCGTTCATGGTGTCAAACGTCGTTCATCTTTATTCAATACCGATCGCATCGATCATCTTTACCAAGACCCACATGTTGATAATAAAAACTTTATCCTGCACTACGGCGATCTGACAGATTCAACCAATTTGATCCGCATCATTCAACAAGTTCAACCCGATGAGATCTACAATCTGGCCGCCATGAGCCATGTTGCCGTCAGTTTCGAAACACCTGAATATACCGCTAATGCGGATGGCTTAGGGACATTGCGGGTTCTCGAAGCCATCCGTATTCTCGGTATGGAAAAGAAAACCAAATTTTACCAAGCTTCCACATCAGAGCTTTATGGCCTGGTACAAGAAACACCCCAAAAAGAGACCACACCGTTTTATCCACGAAGCCCTTATGCAGTTGCTAAGCTCTACGGCTACTGGATCACCGTCAATTACCGTGAAGCCTATGGAATTTATGCCTGCAACGGTATTTTGTTTAATCATGAAAGTCCGATCCGCGGGGAGACCTTCGTCACCCGTAAAATCACTCGCGCGTTGGCACGCATCAAATTAGGCCTGCAGGATTGTTTATATCTGGGCAACCTGGATGCTTTACGTGATTGGGGACACGCCAAAGATTATGTAGAAATGCAGTGGCTAATGTTGCAGCAAGACAAACCCGAAGACTTTGTTATTGCCACCGGTGTGCAATACAGCGTGCGTGATTTCGTCAACACCGCAGCAAAAGAACTGGATATGACTATACGCTGGGAAGGCAAAGGTGTTGATGAAAAAGGTTATAACTCAGAAGGTAAATGTATTGTTCAGGTGGACCCACGTTATTTCCGCCCAACCGAAGTTGAAACCTTATTAGGTGATCCGACAAAAGCAAAAGAAAAACTTGGCTGGACGCCTAAAATCACCTTTGAAGAACTCGTCGCTGAAATGGTCAGAGAAGATTACAAATCAGCTCAACGTGATGAACTGGTTAAAAAACACGGCTATTCAGCGTATGACTACCATGAGTAGTTCCCTAAAACTCATCTCGCGTGAAGTCGAGGGATCTAATAGACAACATTCTCGGCATGCTTTTAAGTTTCGCTGTCATTCCTGCGCAGGCGGGAATCCAGTCAAATCAAAGCTATGGCTTTAGGTAGTTGATCATGGAACTCAACGCCAAAATATATATAGCAGGCCATCGTGGTTTAGTAGGCTCAGCCTTAGTCAGAAATCTTGAGCAAAAGGGTTATGCCAATATTGTAAAGAAAATCCATGCCGAATTGGACTTAACTGATGAAAGAGCGGTAGCGGAATTCTTCAAGACCGAAAAACCAGACTATGTGTTTTTGGCTGCAGCCAAAGTAGGTGGCATTCATGCAAACAATACCTACCCAGCTGAGTTTATTCGCGACAACTTAGCCATTCAGAATAATGTTATTCATCACGCCTATCTGAACAACGTTAAACGTCTATTGTTCTTGGGTTCCAGCTGCATTTATCCTAAAAATGCACCGCAGCCGTTAAAAGAAGAATATTTATTAACCGGCCCGTTAGAAGAAACCAACAGGCCTTATGCCTTGGCTAAGATAGCCGGAATAGAGATGTGCTGGAGCTATAACCGCCAATATGGCACACAATTTCTGGCAGCTATGCCGACCAATCTTTATGGGCCTGGCGATAATTATGATTTGAACAACTCTCATGTTTTGCCCGCATTAATTCGCAAATTTCATTTGGCAAAACTCGCCTCTGAAGGTGATCGTGAGGCCATAGAGCAAGATGAAAAACACAACGGCATCATTCCTGAACCATTCAGAGCAGAGTTACTTGAATCTTGTGCCTCAAAACTTGCACCTGATGTCGTAATTTGGGGCACCGGTACACCCAAAAGAGAATTCATGTACAACGAAGACATGGCTGATGCATGTGTTTTCTTGATGAACTTACCTGATGAGAAATTCGAGCCGCTTTTAGGAAAACGTAGAAATGATGGTGTTGCTCCGGTAGTCAACATTGGTGTGGGGGAGGATATTTCTATAGCTGATTTGGCTAAAGAAATAAAAAAATTGACAGGCTCTGCATGCGAAATTGAGTTTGACTCAAGCAAACCAGACGGTACTCCTCAAAAATTAATGAGTGTTGAGCGTCTGAACAGTTTGGGGTGGTGTCTAAATAACAACTTCCAGGCAGGTTTGAGCCAAGCGTACAAAAGTTATATCAATACGCAGGAAGATAATTTCGATATCTGTCCCAATTCTTCGGAGGATAGGTCAAGGTTGAATACACAATGATTTCGAGTATTCATCAGCTGTATTCTGTGCTCACCAAACAACAGCGGGTGCATCTTTTCAGGCTTCAGATTCTGGTATTGGTCATGGCCTTTGCAGAAGTTGCTGGTGTAGCATCGATAGGACCATTCATGGCAGTGGTTGGTGATAAATCTCATTTGCAGGGTGAAGGCATACTAGCCCAAATTTATCAATTCTCAGGTTTTAATGACCCCAACGATTTCTTGTTTTGGTTGGGTATGGTTGTTTTACTGACCTTGACCTTGGCGGCGAGTATTTCAATGTTCACAACCTGGAAGTTAGCGCTCTACTCAAATAAAGTAGGGGCCGAGCTGAGTAGTCGTCTATACAAACACTACATGAACCAGTCCTGGTTATTCCACGTGGACGGGAGCAGCAGTCAGTTAACAAATAAAATTGCTCTTGAATGTGGGCGGTTGACACATCAAGTCATTACACCACTCCTGCAAATCAACGCCAAACTAGTTTTGGTAGCTGTCATGGCTACTGCCATTTTTATTATTAATCCTCTGATTGCGCTTACTGGCCTTACGCTATTTGTCAGTACTTATTTTTTGTTATACAGAACTGTCCGTAAACGACTGACGAGTAGTGGTCGTTCAGTCACCCATGCTAATCAGACACGGCTTAAATTAATTAATGAAGGCTTTGGTGGCATCAAAGATACTTTATTGTTGGGGCGACAAAAAAGCTTTGTTGAGCAATTTGATGAAGCGAGTAGACATTTTGCGAAAGCACAGGGAACGATTCAGGGTCTGGCTCAAGTACCTCGCTACGCAATGGAGTTAGTCGCCTTCGGCGCTATAGTAGTATTAATCCTTTATTTGCTTGCAACCTATCAAGGGAATTTAGGCACTATATTGCCTTTGCTTTCGATTTATGCGCTGGCAGGTTTTAAGCTATTACCTGCCTTTCAGCAAATATACGCTGGGGTATCTACTCTTCGTTCTCATATAAGTGCCTTTGAGAATTTACAAAATGACTTGGTATCAAGTCAGCATCCAGATGCTGGTTCTGAATATACAAAGCAGGGGACATTAAAACTAAACAAAGAGATTACAATGCAAGATGTTGTATTTCGTTACCCAAGTAAAACTGAGCCTGCATTAAACCACCTTGAAATGACATTTGCTGTTAATCAGGTGACAGGTTTAGTGGGTGCGTCAGGCTCAGGCAAGTCTACTGCTATTGATATGCTTCTAGGCCTCATAGAGCCAGATAAGGGTAAATTGATGATTGATGGAAAGCCGTTGACAGGATCAAATAAGCGGCAGTGGCAAAATACCATTGGGTATGTTCCACAATCCATATTCCTCGCCGATGCCAGTATCAGGGAAAATATCGCATTCGGCCTGTCCCCGGATGAGATTGATGATGGTCGTGTCACGCTTGCTGCTAACATGGCACATCTAGAAGAGTTGCTGAATAGTTTACCTGATGGTTTGAATACTCGGGTTGGCGAGCGTGGTGTTCAACTCTCTGGTGGTCAGCGTCAGCGCATTGGAATCGCCCGGGCGCTGTATGATGATCCGGATGTTCTTGTACTTGATGAGGCCACGAGCGCTCTGGATGGCATAACAGAAAAGCTGGTCATGGATGCAATACATGATTTTTCTGGTAAGAAAACCATAATTATGATCGCCCATCGTTTAGCGACGGTGAAGCAGTGCGATCAAATTTATCTTATGGACAAGGGAAAAGTTATTGATAGTGGCACTTTTGATCAACTCATTGATAACAATGCGATGTTTAAACATATGGCTCACCACGCATAATAGTAATTGAAAGGATATTATCGATTCATGCTAGAAAACTCGACTATTCTGGTAACCGGTGGCACAGGCTCATTCGGTCACAAATTTATCCCAATGACATTGGAAAAGTACAATCCTAAAAAGATCATCGTCTTTTCGCGGGATGAGATGAAACAATGGGAGATGGCGAAGCTTTTCGAAGGTGATGAAAGACTCAGGTTTTTCATCGGTGATGTTCGGGATAAAGACAGGCTTTATAGGGCTCTGGATGGCGTCGATTTCGTTGTCCATGCAGCAGCCACCAAAATCGTTCCAACAGCTGAATACAATCCTTTCGAATGCGTTAAGACTAATATAAATGGCGCCATGAATCTTATTGATGCCTGCATCGACAAAGGTGTTAAACGCGTAGTCGCCCTATCGACAGACAAAGCAAGTAGCCCCATAAATCTGTATGGTGCAACAAAGCTGGCATCAGACAAGCTATTCGTCGCAGGGAACTCCTACAGTGGTGCTCATAACACAAGCTTTTCAGTAGTTCGCTATGGCAACGTTATGGGCTCTAGGGGTTCAGTTATTCCATTTTTCATGTCTATAAGAGATCAAGGTACTTTGCCTATTACCGACCCGCGTATGACCCGTTTTATGATCTCGCTGGAACAGGGAGTCAAGCTGGTCTGGCATGCCTTTGAAGACATGGAGGGCGGTGAAATATATGTCAAGAAAATTCCATCCATGAAAATGACCGATTTAGCCAAAGTCGTGGCACCTGAGGCAGATCATAAAATCGTCGGAATCCGCCCTGGTGAGAAACTGCATGAACAGATGATTGGTGCTGAAGATTCATACTTTACTTACGAGTATCCGGAACACTTCAAAATTTTGCCATCCATCAACAACTGGGGAAAATGTGTAAAACGAATCAAAGATGGCAAGAAAGTAGAAGAAGGTTTTATCTATTCAAGCGATAACAACAGCGAGTGGATGACTAGCGAAGAACTCCAGAATTGGATTGACGCCAACTACACTCAAATCGGTAAAATCTAATCATGATCCCATACGGCAGACAGAATATTGATCAGCGCGACATAGACGCCGTTGTCGAAGTGTTGCGCTCAGACTTTCTCACTCAGGGACCACAGGTGCCCCTTTTTGAGAAAACCGTTGCTGACTACTGTGGTGCGAGTTTTGGTGTTGCTGTTAACAGTGCGACGTCGGCACTGCACATTGCCTGCCTGGCACTAGGGCTGGGGCGGGGTGATTATTTGTGGACTAGCCCGAATACCTTTGTAGCCTCGGCCAACTGTGGACTCTACTGTGGTGCGGAAGTTGATTTCGTTGATATCGATCCTTGCACCTACTGTATGAGTGTAGAGGCTTTGGAGCAAAAGCTGATAGAGGCGAAAGCTCAGAATAGACTACCCAAAATCCTAGTACCAGTTCATTTCGCTGGCCAGTCATGTGATATGAAACGGATTCATCAGTTAAGCTTAGAATATGGGTTTAGCGTTATTGAGGATGCCTCACATGCAATCGGTGGTCGTTATCTGGATAAGCCCATCGGTAACTGTGAATACAGTGATATTGCCGTATTCAGTTTTCACCCAGTCAAGATTATCACTACAGCCGAGGGTGGCCTGGCAACGACCAATAATGCCAAATTGGCTGAGAAGATGACACTACTACGTAGCCACGGTATTACGCGAAACCCGGAAATGATGACCAAAGAACCTGAAGGCAGCTGGTATTACCAGCAGATCGAGCTTGGTTTTAATTACCGTATGACGGACATACAGGCTGCGCTCGGGAGCAGTCAGATGCAGCGGATAGATAAGTTCGTTGCCAGAAGGCATGAACTGAGAACAAGGTACGATGAATTGCTGAAAGATTTCCCAGTGGTGCTCCCCACTCAGTCCTCAGATAGTTATTCGGCATTACACCTCTATCCGATCCAGATGGAGCTTGAAAGACTGAGCAAAACACGCCAGCAACTTTTTCAAGATCTTCGTGAAAATGGTCTGGGTGTTAATGTGCATTACATTCCTGTCCACACTCAGCCCTATTATGAAAAGTTGGGGTTCAAGGTGGGCGATTTTCCTAATGCTGAGTTTTATTATGAAAGAGTTATCAGTATTCCGATTTTCCCTGCTATGACTGATGCGGAACAAAATCAGGTTGTGAATATATTGGATGAGGTCATCAGCTAATGAAGCTGGCGCTTGGTACAGCACAATTTGGTCTCGATTACGGAATTGCTAACAAACTGGGGCGTGTCGACTTAGAGGAAGTCAAGTCGATATTGGAACTGGCGAAAAGTGCCGAGGTCAGGACATTGGACACTGCAGCAGCCTACGGCAACAGTGAGACGACTCTGGGTATGGCAGGGATTTCAGGGTTTGAAGTAATTACGAAAATTCCGCCGTTCCCGTCGGATGCTCTCAGCGGCATTGGTGGCTGGATCAGAAAAACAGTGTCTGAGTCGCTCACCGGTTTAAAAACAGATTCCTTGAGAGGGGTACTGCTCCACAGGCCCTTGGAACTGCTGAGCAAAGTCGGTGACGAAGCTTATCAAACGTTGGTAGATTTGAAATCGCAAGGTGTTGTCGAACAAATAGGAATCTCAATTTATCAACCACAGGATCTGGATGAGCTAATTCCTCGCTTCAGTTTCGATATCATACAGGCCCCTTTGAATATTCTCGACAGGCGGCTTATTTCGTCAGGGTGGTTGCAAAAGCTGAAGCAGAACGATGTCGAGGTTCATACAAGATCCGCTTTTCTGCAGGGATTACTGCTAATGACCCCGACAGAAAGACCTGCTTATTTTTCATCGTGGACCCATCTGCTCAACCAATTCGATCAATGGCGGGAAAGCCAGAATCTTACGGCACTTGAGGCCTGTCTTGGTTTTCTGTATCAAGTTGAAGGTATCGATAGGATCATCGTTGGCACGGATTCAGCAAAGCAACTGCAAGAAATCATTAAGATCGATCCTCACGCTAATTTAGCTGTGCCGGATGAGCTGGAAGCTAAAGATGAAGCTCTTATTAATCCTGCACGGTGGAAGCTATGACGATAAAGCTAGGCGTAATAGGAATGTCCGAGGGAAACGGTCACCCGTATTCATGGAGTGCGATCTTTAACGGTTATAACCCGTCAGTGATGGAGGACTGCGGCTTTCCAGTTATCCCACGCTACCTTGCGCAACAGAAATGGCCGGAAGACACGATAAAGGAAGCAGAAGTTGTCTCGGTATGGACTCAGGACGCAGAACTATCGAGCCATATCGCTGAAGCAAGCAGGATTTCTCATGTAGCTCGCACTCTTGAGGAAATGGCTGTTGAGGTTGATGCAGTTTTGCTTGCAAGAGATGACGCTGAGAATCACTATCGATTTGCGGAATCTTTTATATTAGCTGGTATGCCGATTTATATTGATAAACCGATAGCGCTGTCGACATTGGCATTTGAACGGCTGCACCAAATTGAACAATACCCGGGACAGATATTTACATGTTCGGCATTACGCTACAGCCCTGAATTGTCAGTATCCGATAGTGTGATGGCTGAACTTGGCGAGATAAGGGAAATTGTTGCCTTCACACCTAAGTGCTGGAGTAAATATGCGGTTCACATTATTGAACCAGTCTTGAAACTATTGCCAGCAGGAGACATGCCCATCAATATCGATTCCTGTGGTCGCAGCCAGTCGGATGATGGTAGTGGCTGCCTGTCGGTATATTGGCAGAGTGGTATACATACTAGTTTTTATGCGATGGGAGCAGCCCAAACAAATATCAGCATACGCATTCATGGTACCCATGGCTGGAAAGAACTGGTCTTTACCGATTCGTTTATCGCATTCAAGGCGGCACTGCAGGATTTTGTAGATGGCATTCTATCCCGGACTGTTCGTTCAACTAAGGAATTCAATTCCAGGGTTGTGCAGCTGTTGGAGGAAGGCATTAAATGACTGTTCCTACTATTCTGATTACAGGTGGTACAGGCAAGTTCGGCAGAAAATTTGTCGAGCATTTTGTCGGTAAAGGTTGGCGGGTTTTGTTCACCGCGACCAGTGAAAGCAGGAGCAGTGAATTGGAAAATGCATTCAGCAATCCTGGAGAAATTACCGGATTCATTTCTGATTTGACCCAGCCGGATGCGCCGAGGATTTTGGTTGAAGAAATACAGTCCCGGGGGCTGGAAGTGAATCACCTTGTCAATAATGCCAGGAGTCTGTCTTCTCTGAAAACTGATGAAAATGGTGCGACTCAGAGAGAGGACTTTGTATCCGAATACCTAATGGATGTGGTTGTACCCTATGAACTTGCAATAGCACTCTACCAGTCACAGGCTGACAGTCTCAGGACAGTCACAAATATCGGCTCGCAGTATGGTCTGGTTGCCGCTAACCCATCCCTCTATACGGATTACCCCAAACAATCACCAATTCAATATGGCGTTGCAAAAGCAGCATTGCATCACCTTACCAAGGAGCTTGCTGTTCGTTTTGCTGCTCAGGGGGTGCGCGTCAACTGCATTGCGTATGGTGGTGTAGAGGGGCGGGTCGACGAGGCGTTCAAGCAACGATACGCCGAGTTGACACCGAGCAGACGGATGCTAATGGAAAGTGAGATTGCAGGACCTTTGGACTTTCTGGTTTCTGAAACCAGTAATGCGGTCACCGGACAAACATTGGTAGCTGATGGTGGGTGGTCGATTTGGTAACAGGAAGAATAGCGATTATTCCAGCACGGGGGGGCTCGAAACGGATTCCTGAAAAAAACATCATTGACTTTGAGGGCAAGCCTATGATCGCGTGGACTATAGAGGCAGCCCTGAGTTCAAAATGTTTTGATCGCATCCTGGTTTCAACCGAAGATGAAAAAATAGCTCAAATAGCTCGTGACTACGGTGCTGAAGTGCCGTTTTTCAGGGAGAGCAAGACTGATGATTTTTCACCAGTCAGTGAAGCGACGTTGTCCGCGTTAAAACAGGCCACTGCCCATTGGCAGGAGGATTACCACACCGTGGTCCAGCTGATGGCCAACTGTCCGTTAAGAACTGCGACCGATATCAGTGCGGCATTGGATGCATTTGAACAATCATCAAGGACATTCCAGCTCAGTTGTTTTCGCTATGGCTGGATGAACCCTTGGTGGGCGGTAAAACTTGATGATAACGGCCGTCCCGTCAGATTGTTTGAAGATGCCTTGGCGCAGCGTTCACAAGACCTTCCAGATCTTTATTGCCCTACCGGTGCCATATGGGTCGCGAAAGTTGCCGATTTTATAAATGCCGGCACATTTTATGGTGCTGAGCATTGTTTCGAACCGATGATTTGGGAAAATGCAGTCGATATTGACGATAATGAAGATCTGAGTTTTGCCCGGGCCTTATGGCTGAAAAAGAAGCAGCAACAGCAACCCTCAAAGTTATGATTCCGAACTGTATTAACGATGATTGAGCAGGTTGTCATACGGGTTGATTCTGGGCTGCAAATCGGAACAGGACATGTGATGCGTTGCCTGACGTTAGCCGATAGCTTGCGAACCCAAGGAGCCAAAGTACAGTTTATTTGCAGAAAACATAAAGGTGATTTGATCGAGCTTATTGAATCTCGGAGTTACCACGTGTTTGTACTAGATTCGAGTCAGACGAGTACATGCCGTGACAGCGGAGAGAAGTTGCATCACAGCCACTGGCTGGAAGGATCCCAGCAGCAGGATGTACGGGCATGCAACTCCATTCTTCATGATATTCAGCCTGACTGGTTAATTGTCGATCATTATGCACTTGATTACAGGTGGGAAAGTGCGGCTAAAACCAATTGTAAAAAACTGATGGTGATCGACGATCTCGCGGATAGAGAACACATTTGCGACTTGCTGCTTGACCAAACTTACAGCAGAAGAAGAAATGATTATTCCCGCCTAGTGTCTGAGTCATCCATTATGTTGCTGGGAGCTGAATACGCATTACTCAGGCCGGAATTTGCACAATGGCGGGAATTCAGCCTAAAGCGGAGAGTCATGCCTCAGCTCAAAAATCTGCTGGTAAATCTTGGTGGCGCAGACCCGAACAATATAACGGGTGATGTGCTGGAAATAATAGGAAAATGTGGTTTATCCAGTGAACAGAAAGTCGTGGTGGTGATGGGGCCTACGTCCCCTCATTTGGCCGCTGTCCGGCAACTTGCGCAGACACTCCCGTTTCGCACCGAGGTGTTGTTCAATGTGTCCAACATGGCAGAGCTCATGGCGAATTCCGACCTCGCGATAGGCGCTGCCGGTGCAACAACATGGGAACGTTGCTGTCTGGGCTTACCGAGTATTCTGCTCGTGCTTGCGGATAACCAGAAAAACATTGCCAAAGTCTTGCAAGCGAAACAAATCATAGAGACAGTAGCTGTCGATTCATTGTCGGTACTCTGTGCAAAGATTGATAAAATCAGTTCTGCTTTGACTGGTTATTCTGAAAACGCTGCAAAGGTGACTGATGGTATGGGGATAAAACGAGTGGTGGATATGATGGAGAGTCACGGGTGAAACAGTCGCTGCGTTTAGTGAATGAGCGTGACTTACCCACGATCAGGGAGTGGCGCAATCATCCTAAAATTAATCAGTACATGTTTTCTCAGCACTTGATAAGTGAAGAAGAACATAAAAACTGGTTCGATAGTAGCCTGAACAATGCCTTGCGAAAGATGTTTATCTACGAAGTAGATGATTCAAAACTGGGTTTTGTCCAGTTTCAGCAGCGAACTACGGGACTTGGCGTGTTGGAGTGGGGATTCTATATTGGCCCACATGCAGAGAGAGGCACCGGTTCACGCATGGCCGAACTGGCCCTTGAAAAAGCATTTCAGGAACTTGGAGCCTTGAAAGTTTATGGAGAAGTGTTGCCCTTCAACCTTCCATCGATAAGATTGCACGAAAGATTTCATTTCAAACTTGAGGGAATACTCCGGCAGCATCATTTGCTAAATGAGGAATATCACGATATTCACTGTTATGGTCAGCTAAAGAGTGAATGGATTAAATCAAAAAGACAAGTGAAGAGTTAAGTGAAAAAAAGTCATAGTATCAACATAGCAGGGCGAAATATTGGAAATGCTTACTTGCCTTACGTTATTGCCGAAATGTCAGCCAATCACAATGGCAATATAAATAATGCATTCAAGATCATCGAAATGGCAAAAAAGGCTGGAGCGGATGCAATAAAGATGCAGACCTATACGCCTGATACTTTGACATTAGATAGTGATTTGCCTGACTTTCAACTTACTGATGGATTGTGGGCGGGACGATCGTTGTATCAGCTTTACCAGGAAGCCTATACGCCTTGGGAGTGGCACAAGCCGCTTTTTGAGCACGCCAGGAAGCTGGGTATAACTATTTTCAGCTCACCTTTCGACAAGACTGCGGTAGATCTTCTGGAAGATTTAAATTCACCGGCATATAAAATAGCTTCTTTCGAGGCTGTCGATTTGCCTTTGATAAAGTATGTTGCTGAAACGGGCAAGCCGATGATTATCTCTACAGGAATGGCCGATGCAGAAGAAATTCAAGAAGCGATTGAAGCGGCCAGAGACGGTGGGTGCGAGCAATTGGCAATTCTTCATTGTGTGAGTGGTTATCCCGCACCTGCTGAAGATTACAATTTACGCACCATTACAGATATGTGGCAACGCTATGGTATTCCTATCGGGCTTTCTGACCATACGCTGGATAACACTACTGCTGTCACTAGCGTGGCACTGGGAGCTTGTATCATTGAAAAACACGTAACCTTAAACCGGAGTGGTGGCGGCCCGGATGATAGTTTTTCTCTTGAATCTGCTGACTTGGAAGCTTTATGCGCTGGTGTTAGAACAGCTTGGCGAGCTCTGGGCGAAGTTAATTACGGTAGAAAGTCGAGTGAACAAGGTAATGTGAAATTTCGGCGATCTTTGTATTTTGTCAGAGATATGAAAGCGGGCGATATAATTACTGAAGATACAGTAAAGAGTATCAGACCAGGATATGGAATATCTCCCAAATATGTTCAAGAGGTTTTAGGTAATATCGCCGGGCAGGATATTAAATGTGGAACGGCAGTGACTTACGATCTAATAAAAAATAAAAATGACATTAATTGATAATGTGCTGATGAAAATTAACTCCAAAAATACTATAGAGAACGATGTGACCGAATTAGGCAGTATGATTTGTGGCATGCGGGCTGCCTATGCACAAGGTGACAATGCAATGGAATATGCAAGAGCATTAAAAGGTGGTTACGGGAATTCTCCGATTGCGACTTTAATCGCCTATGACCTTCAGGCGGGTACCTATATCGAAGCAGCCAAAGCTAACCCAGAGTATCGGGCTAAATGGTGTGGTCAGTTGGCCAGGATATTGGATAATTATGTTAGTGAGCAATGCTCATTACTTGAGGTTGGTTGCGGGGAAGCTACAACACTTGCAGGTGTTGTGAGCTGTTTAAAAAAACACGCCATTTGAGACGCTGGGCTTTGATATAAGCTGGTCACGATGTGCTCATGGCGTTTCTTGGTTAAATGATAACAATGTGGATGCCACACTGTTTGTTGCCGACCTTTTTGAAATTCCGCTTGAGGATAACAGTGTTGATGTGGTGTATACATCACATTCGCTGGAACCTAATGGCGGGAGAGAAGAAGCGGCAATCAAGGAGTTAATGCGTATTGCCCGAAAGGCTGTTGTTTTGATTGAACCCATCTATGAACTTGCTGATGAACAAGGCAAGAAAAGGATGAAAGATCATGGCTACGTGCGTGGATTGAAAGATACGGCGGAAAAATTAGGAGCCAAGGTTGTCGACCATCGGCTGTTGGACTACACCGGAAACCCACTTAATCCCAGTGGTGTAGTATTAATTGAAAAAAACATCGCAGATGAATTGGCATCATCAGGTCTTCGTTGGCGTTGTCCTCTCACCCATACACAGCTCTTAGCTGATAACGCTGGGTATTATTCACCGGAAACAGGTGTTGTCTTTCCTGTCATTGGGGGTATTCCACTGCTACAAGCAAGTAATGCCATCGTGGCTTCAGCATTTGAGCAGTTTGCAAACAGAAATCTATAGCTCTACATATTGCAGGAATGATGGAAAAAACAATTACAGAAGCACAGGGCATTCATGAAGGATATTCTGATGAAGAACTTGAGATGCTTAGCAAATTGAGTAGTACTTTTGATGCCGGTTTTTCACCTTGGGCAACATGGGAATCTGAAAATTCAAGCTTCGGGAAAACGTTTAGAGAGTGGGCATATTTTCCTAGAGTTCTGCCTATTTGCGCTGCTTCAGATCATGGTGTGCATTGGGGGGCCACATGTTGGCCAAATGAAATAGATAATCCCTATAAAGCCTTTTTTACTTGGAATAAGAAAAAGCATGATTTGATGAAAAAAAACCATGGA
The DNA here is from genome assembly GCA_040882115.1 of Methylophaga sp. Lineage (GTDB taxonomy): Bacteria > Pseudomonadota > Gammaproteobacteria > Nitrosococcales > Methylophagaceae > Methylophaga. The sequence goes on from JBBEBX010000001.1 coordinate 163,287, forward strand.
AAGAAGTCATATCATATCCCGCATCCATGGGTTCATTACCGGAAAAAATATTATCCGACACTCCCTGAAAACCGAAAAGGAACGCTGGTTTTTTTTGCACACTCAAATGCTACAACGTCACCGAAGTACAGTGATCTGGATGAATATATAAATGACTTAAAATCACTGCCTGACATGTATCAACCAGTTGTATTATGTTTGTCTTTCCACGATATTCAAAAAGGTCTACATAAGAGGTTGAGGAAGTATGAGTTGCCATTGGTGACAGCTGGCACAACAAACTCACAAAACTTTGTGGACCGATTCTACTTAATGATTTCTCAATTTCGCTTTTCCTCCTCACCTAATATTGGGTCACATACTTTTTATCTGCTGGAGGCCGGAATACCCTTTTTCCTTTTTGGTCCCTATCCGGAGTATCACATCAAAGGCTCTAAGGCGGTTAATGACGGAAAACAGAACCTGTCCGACTATGGCGACGATGATGACATTGAAAATTTTGTGCAATTCAAAGCATTATTATCAACAAGAACAGATAAGGTAACTGAAGAACAAAGAAGTATAGTTTCCCAATATTTAGGTATCAATTCAGAAATAAGTAGAAAGAAAGCCTCGTGGATATTGTGGCGTGAGTTATTTTTAAACTTGGATAAAGTGCCAATTATGTACCTGACTAAATTTGCAAAAGTTGTAAAGAAACTAGGCAACAAGCTTAATTTAAGATGATAAGTGAAAATTGTGCCTCCAAGGCTAAAACTCTCAAGTATGTCGAATCCAGGGTTTCACTATTCAAAGTGCCCGAATTACTGATTTTTGATACGGCAGACTATGTAAATTCATCTGACATTGTTATCGAACAGATTAATCAAGTATTCGATGGTCGACTCATCATCATTAGATCTTCTGCCAGTGATGAGGATGGTGAGAAAAACGCACTGGCTGGGGAATATGAGTCAGTACTTAATGTGCCTTCAGATGATCAGACTGCTGTGCGAAAAGCAATTGCAAAGGTAATCGACAGTTATACTCGCAAAGGCCCACGGATAAGTGCCGATGAAGTGATTGTTCAAGAGATGGTGTTGAATACCAGCATGAGCGGTGTGATATTTACTCATGACCTGAACACTGGCGCACCTTATTACGTCATCAATTATGATGATGAATCTGGTTTGACTAATACTGTAACTTCAGGTGATGGCAAATATGCTAATCGTACCCTCTATATTCACCGTGAAGCTCTGGGTGCTGTGCGTTCCGTACGGTTTAAACAATTGTTAGAGGCTGTTCAGGAGCTCGAGGCTTCACTTAACAGCCAGTTTCTGGATATTGAATTTGCTATAGGCGAAGGCCTCACACCTTACTTGCTTCAAGCCAGAGCCATAACCACACAGCCAAATTGGAACCGTGCCGTTGCCAGGCGTATCAATACCGCTTTGGAAGGTATTCAGGCGTATGTTCAGAACCGTTTAAAGCCGATGTCTGGAGTTTTTGGGGCAACAACTGTTCTTGGACAGATGCCTGATTGGAATCCAGCTGAAATGATTGGGCGAGCGCCAAGAGCTTTGGCTTTTTCTCTCTACAAGACATTAATTACCGATCATGCATGGCGAATAGCCAGGGAGCAAATGGGGTATGCGATCCCAACTGGCCAGCCCTTAATGCTTTCCTTAGCTGGTCAACCTTTTATCGATACCAGACTGAGTTTTCACTCTTATCTGCCACGAGGGCTCTCGGCAGATTTAAGCAATAAACTTGTCGATGCTTGGGTTCAAAGGCTACAAGAGCACCCTGAACTTCATGACAAGATTGAGTTCGATGTAGCTATCACGACTTATAGCTTTGATATTGATGAAAAAATAGACTCGTTTTTAAAGGGCGTGCTTAATTCCGGCGAAAAGGCAGAGTTTAAGGGCGCGCTTCTCCATATGACCCGAGATTTACTTATGGGACGCGGCAAGGGAGGTATTGCTAAAGCTTTGGAAAAAGTCGAGCTTTTAGCGGAGAAGCAATCAAGTTTCCATAATGCCGTTAGAAATGTAGATATAACATCTATGTTTGGTTTGATAGATGATTGCATTCGACTGGGGACCGTGCCTTTTTCTATCCTCGCGCGACACGGGTTTATAGCTCGAACCATTCTGATGTCTCTCAATCACCGTGGGATATTATCCATGGAAGACATTCACCATATCCAATCTGGCGTACGTACGGTAGCTAGCGAACTGGTGGAAGACATGCATCATCTTCAGTCTGGAACACTAGGTCGAGAAGAATTCATGAGTCGATATGGCCATCTACGGCCAGGCACTTATGACATCCTCTCGCGTAGATATGATCAGATGCCCGATTTTGGAATGAACGATGCTCGGGAGCCCGCTATAAAGGATGTTGAGAGATTCGAATTGAACTCGGCACAGAAGTGCCAAATCGATCAGTTGCTCCAGGCTGAAGGCTTTACTGAACTGAATG
>JBBEBX010000002.1:0-164353 GCA_040882115.1 Methylophaga sp.
AGAGCGTTTGCCAGAACCTGCCAGCAAAGAAGCGAGAATTATACAGATACTCGCTCGGGTGTCAATCACATTGTTACAGTTTTATGAATGAATACTAAAGCTGAAATTTGTGATAAAAATGGTGGGCCGTCTGCGACTCGAACGCAGGACCATCGGATTAAAAGTCCGGTGCTCTACCAACTGAGCTAACGGCCCAAACCAAGCGCGACATATTACTTGATCTGAGGAAAATGACAAGCCCTGAATCGGCATTTTTTTCAATTTGATGAGATGAGGTGTTTATGGCTGTTATACCAAAACCAGATACAAAACTAATCAGCAATGCTTTGCACTATGCCGAGACCCTTCGGGAAATCGATGATGATCGTCATGGTGTTGCGCATGTATTACTTTATCTTGCTGAGTATTCACGGCAACTGAAAACCGCTGCTGACGCTGCTGAACAATATATTCGCTTTGGTCAGGATGCCCAGTTACACAGCAATCTTGTCAAATCACTGGAAAAGTTGGCAGCCTATGAGCTGGAAGCAGAAACCTTGGAGCCACCAAAATTCGGCCTCGATTAAATCTGATAAGGCGTCGGATCGGTAATACCGGCTTCGCTGAAACCCTGCTGCCGAAAACGGCAGGAATCACAGCGTCCACAGGCTCGGCCATCTTGATCAGCCTGGTAGCAGGAAACCGTCTGACTGTAATCGACACCCAGCTGACTGCCCTGCTGAATAATCTGCGCTTTGCTAAGCTGCAGCAGCGGCGCATGGATTTGTAGATGATGCCCCTCAATACCGCGTTTGGTAGCAAGATTGGCCATGGTTTCAAACGCTTTTATATAGCCGGGCCGACAATCGGGGTAACCCGAATAATCCACCGCATTAACACCAACAAAAATGGCATCAGCTTCCAGCACTTCTGCCCAACCCAGTGCAATTGACAGAAATACGGTATTACGCGCTGGCACATAAGTTATCGGAATCCCAGCGGCATGCTCCTCCGGCACCGCGATATCAGCAGTTAGCGCCGAACCGCCGATGCTACGCAAATCAATGCTGACTATTTTGTGTTCAACTACGGCCATCTTATTGGATATACGCAACGCCGCTTGCAATTCCGTCGCATGCCGCTGGCCATAGTCGAAACTCAAGGTATAACAGGCAAAGCCCTGTGACTGGGCAATCGCCAGTACCGTTGTCGAATCCAACCCACCCGAAAATAAAATGACTGCGCGTGGTTTCATGCTCAGCGGCCCTGGGCATCATGCCAAAGATATTTATGCAGTTGGATCTGCAGTCGCACCGGCAGATTATCTTTGATGATCCATTCAGCCAGTTCGGTAGGATTCAAATCGCCATGCACCGGCGAGAACAGAATCTCACAACGTTGATCGAGCTTATATTCTGCAAGCTTTGCCACCGACCAGTCGTAATCGTCACGGTTGCAGATGACAAATTTCAGCTGATCTTTTGCGGTCAGCAAATCCAGATTACTGTAGCGATTTTTACTGTCTTCGTTGGAGGTCGGTGTTTTCAAATCCATGACCCGCACCACACGTGGATCAATATTGCTGATGTCCATAGCACCACTGGTTTCCAGCGAGACTTCAATGTTTAAGTCGCACAAAGCGGTCAGCAATTCACGGCAACTGTTTTGCGCCAGTGGTTCACCACCGGTGACGGTGACATACCGCGGATGATAACTGGCAACTTCGGCGACAATATCACTGATCTCCCGCTTTTCGCCGCCATAAAAGGCATATTCGGTATCACAATAACCGCAGCGCAACGGGCATCCAGTCAAGCGAACAAATACCGTTGGCAGACCAACGGTACGGGTTTCACCTTGCAGTGAATAAAATATCTCGGTAATACGACATTGCGCCATTGTGATAACTCAATGGAGCGCAGTTACTGTGCTTGCTGAATGCGATCCAATCGCACTTTAGCAAGCCGTGCTGCCGAGCTATCCGAATAGTTTTCCAGCACTTGATTTAATGTTGTTTGCGCCTTATCAACACTGCCTGTTTCATATTCACTGAAACCACGTTTGAGTAAGGCATCCGGGACTTTACTGCTATCTGGATATTTATCTAAGACCATTTGGAAAGCGATGATGGCCTGATCAAAATTACGCACTACGTAATTGGCTTCGCCCTGCCAGTAATAAACATTCGGCAAATAGCTGCTTTGTGGATATTGTTGCGGGAAACTCGCTAACGCAACAATGGCTTCTTCGTATTGACCACTGCGCAATGTTTGCAACGCTGCCTGATAAGCGGCTTCACCATTTTCAACTGATACTGGGCCATTGTTGGCATCACGGCTCTCAGATGAACCGCTGTCAGCCGTTTCCGCTAATTCGGCGCCGGCAGCCTGACTGGCAATATCGGCGGACTCTGAAGATGGCGCTGGACTATTGCTTACCGGTGGCGGTTGTACAGCCAAGGCTTCAATCCGGTCATCTAAATCAATATATTGTTCGCGCTGGCGTTCCTGCATTTTTTCCAGCTGGTGGCGTAATTCTTCATTGGTGCCGTTCAGCCGCCGCACTTCGCGCTGTAATTGATCGACCTGAGTGATCAAATTACTTAACCCCTGCCCCTGGAGAATACGCTCCAGCCTATCAACACGCTGGGTTAACGCATCTGTTTCTTCAGCTACGCTGACAGCAGGCGCCACAAGGGCGCCCACCAATAAAGCCAGCACAAAACGTTTTTGGCTTTTTACAAACATTTTTTATCGACCTGTATACACGATTTCTACCCGACGATTTTGCGCCCAGGCTGATTCGCCACTGCCATCAACTGCAGGACGTTCTTCACCAAAGCTGGTGACCCGGAACTGATCGGCACTGGCACCCTGCAGCATCAGCAATTGACGAATTGACAGTGCACGGCGCTCACCCAATGCTAAGTTATATTCACGTGAACCACGCTCATCGGTATGACCTTCAAGACGCACTGAAATATTCGGGTTTTTACCCAGATATTCAGCATGCGCATCCAGAATCGGCTGGTCTTCAGCACGGACGCTGGCACTATCATAGTCAAAATAAATGACCCGGTTTGACAGTGGGCTGTTCGGATCATTGAGCTCATCACCGCTGTAGCTACCTTCGCCAACAACAACACGCGCTTCAGCACCCATATCATCGCCATCAGCACCTGAACCATTGACACCTGAGGTTTCTGCGCCCAAATCTTCTACTAATACATCATCACCGGCCAGTTCGCCATCTTTGGTGGTGTTACTGCTACAAGCACCGAGCCATAGAGCGGCCAACAACAATGCGGATATCTTCAGACTTTTCATAACAAAATACTCCTGGAAAAAATTATTGCTTAAGTGGTGACCAAGCGGGTTCACGCACCATTGTCCCGGACTCGCTCAAACGTTGATGGATCCGGCCATCAACAGAGACCGCAGCAAGCACGCCACGACCTTTTTGCTCGGTAGCATACAGGATCATCTTGCCATTCGGCGCGAAACTCGGCGATTCATCACGACCGGTTTCTGTCAGTACCTGTACGCTGCCGCTGCGCAGATCCTGCACAGCGATATAAAATTTGCCACCTGAACCATGCACCATGGCCATGGTTTTGCCATCTGGCGAAATATCAGGTGAAGCATTGTAATTGCCCTCAAAAGACAGTCGCTCTGCACGACCGCCATTAGCAGGCACTTTGTAAATTTGCGGATTGCCGCCCCGGTCAGAGGTAAAAATGATGTTACGACCATCGGGCGTCCAAACCGCTTCTGTATCAATCGCCTGAGAATTGTTGGTGATCCGCAACAAATCGCCGCTGGCCAATTCCATCACGTAAATTTCCGGATTGCCATTTTTCGACAGCGTCACTGCCAGTTTTTTACCATCCGGTGACCACACTGGCGCACTGTTAATGCCGTCAAATGACGCGACTGATTTACGTTGACCGCTGCGCATTTGCTGAACAAAGATTTCGGTATTGCCATTTTCAAATGATACATAAGCTAATTGATCACCATCTGGTGACCAGTTTGGTGACATGATTGGCTGGGTTGACTGCAATACCGTGCGCGGATTAGCACCATCGGCATCAGAGATTTGCAACGCATAACGTTTTTTACCATCGGTGGCCGTCATTTGCGTAACAAAAGCCAGACGAGTCGAAAAAATTCCTTTTTCACCGGTCAGTGTTTCATAAACGATATCAGCAATTTGGTGCGCCAGACCGCGCATTCCGGAAGCCGGCACGTTGTAACGCTTGCCAACCAGTTGTTCGCCTTTGAAAACATCAAACAACTGGAATTGTACCTGGTAGTTGTCACCATCCTGGCTTTCTACCTTACCGATTAATAAACCTTCGGAACGCAGCAAGCGCCAATCTGAGAAATTAATATCTGATTGTTCGCTAGGTCTGGAAATCAAATCCTGCTCATCAACCGGTGCAAAACGGCCAGTACTGGCCAAGTCATTTTTGATGACTTCGGCAATATCTTCCGGCGGCGCAAAACCCTCCTGGCCAAATGGCACAATGGCTATTGGTAAAGCAGCATCCGAACCACCGGTGATCTCAATCTTGAGCACCGCCTGAGCCTGCATCGGCATCCAGAAAATGGCCGTTAACAGCAGTATTCGCATAAATTTTGGGGCCATGTGTTAAATCCTCTTATTCGGGTTTAAATTCGAACTGAATACCTTCACGGATAATTTTCTCGGCTGCAGCGGCATCAGTCGGCATCGGCATCGGCGCCGCTTTATAAACCGCATTTTCAGCCGAACGGTCAAACAACGCATTACCGCTGCTATTGATAATTCTGACACTTTTTACATCACCACCGGGGATAAGCTTCACTTCAAGCGTGACCACCAAACCGTTTTCAGCGCTGCTGGGTTTTGACCAATAACGTTTAACCCTGTTCTGTATCTGGGAAGCATAATTATTTAAAACACCAGCAATTCGTGTTTCTTCTCTTTGCTCAGCTTCCGCATCCAATTGCCGTTGTAAATCATCTTCGGCTCTTTGTCTGGCATCTTCTTCAGCTTTTCGTTTCGCTTCGGCCGCCGCTTCAGCCTTACGTTTTGCTTCTTCTTCGGCCTTACGCTTGGCATCTTCTTCAGCTTTGCGTTTTGCTTCCGCCTCGGCTTCAGCTTTGCGTTTCGCTTCCTGTTCCGCTTTAAGCTTTGCCTCGGCTTCGGCTTTGCGTTTGGCTTCTTCTGCGGCTTTTTGCCGTTCGGCTTCTTCGGCCTTGCGCTGCGCTTCTACTTCAGCTTTAAGTTTTTCTTCTTGAATACGGGCTTGTTCGGCGGCTTGAAGACGTTTTTCTTCTTCAATACGTGCCTGTGCTGCAGCTTCGCGCTGCTTTTCTTCCTGAATACGCGCTTGTTCAGCAGCTTCACGCTGTTTTTCAAGCTCGGCTAAACGCGCCTGTTCAGCTTCTGCTTGTTGCTGGCGTTTTTCTTTTTCCAGCTGCTCTTGTTGTTGCAGCTCCTGCATTTGCTGTTGTTTTTCGGCAATTGCTTCATTCTGTTTTTGCAATTCGTCCTCAAGTTTACGTTGTCGCTCAGCTTCCCGTTCAAGCTCAGCTTGTTCCAGCTGTTGCAGTTTTTCCATTTCCTGCAGGATCTGCTGTTCATCCACAACAGCCGCCTGCACGATATCTTTTTTATCGCCAGTGCCCAGTTTGACCGGTTTATTAGGCAGGTCAAAACTCCACAACAGCAAAAATACCAGCGCGATGTGCAGCACTGTAGAGTAACCGCCTGCCAGAAAATTTTGCCAAATCGACGTTTTTTTCATAGTTTATGAATCAGGCTGGTTTTCAGGTTGTTTGGTAATCAGTCCCACATTGGGCACACCGGCTTGTTGCAATAAAGCCATCAGGCCGACCACCTGACCGTAATTGGCGCTGGCATCGCCTTTGACCATCACCGGCACCTGTGGATTATTACGAATCACGGCCGCCACCCGATTGGCTAATAATTGTGGCTCGACCGGCTCATCGGGATTTTCACCCATCGAAGAATAATAATTGCCTTCGGCATCAACCGAAATAATTAGCGGCTCAGCGTTTTCCGGCGCTTCCACCGGATTAGCCACCGCTTGCGGCAAATCCACATTGACTCCTTGGGTCAGCAATGGCGCGGTAATCATAAAAATGATCAACAACACCAGCATCACGTCAATATACGGCACGACGTTGATCTCAGCCATCGGCTTGCGGCGCACCCGTACTTTTTTATAAACAGCCATACACTGCTCCGGAATTAGCTTTGTTGGCGTTGCAAAATCGAAGAAAATTCTTCGACAAAGGTATCGTAACGATTGATCAAACGTTCTACTTCATGTGAATAACGGTTATAGGCAATAACCGCCGGGATCGCTGCAAATAAGCCCATTGCCGTGGCAATCAGCGCTTCGGCGATACCCGGCGCCACCATCGCCAGCGTTGCTTGCTGCACTTCACCCAAAGCACGGAACGAGTTCATAATGCCCCAGACGGTACCAAACAGACCTATATAAGGACTTGTTGAGCCAGCCGTGGCCAAAAACGGCAGAGACATTTCCAGTTGATCAATCTCACGGGCCAGCGAAATCCGCATCACCCGCTGGGTGCCTTCCAGTACAAAATTGGAATCCGGTACCGTTTTTTTCAAACGGATAAATTCTTTAAAACCGGTTTCAAAAATCCCCTCCATGCCACGGTTGGCATGCGGCCGGGCAGTAATATCTTCATAAAGCTTGTTCAGTTCGTTGCCGGACCAGAATTTATCTTCAAAATTGTCAGCATCCCGCAAGGCCTGCGCTATTTCGGCACGCTTTTTAAAAATCAGCGTCCACGAATACAGTGAAATCAGCAGCAATGACAACATGACCAGTTTGACCAGCAAACTGGCTTCTGAAATCAGTGCAAACAAGGACATATCAGCATTCACGTTGCATCTCCGTCAGGATAGAGTTAGGTAATGGGCAAGGTTGAAAAGACTCAGCATTGAGACAGGCGACTTTAACTGTCGCTTCACATAACGATGTCGCATCCCGCAACACCTGTTGTTCAAACTGCATACTGGCGCCACTAGTTTGCAGGAGCGTTGAGCGTATCAGTAACTGATCATTAAATCTGGCTGGTCGGCGAAAATTTAATTGCATGGAATGTACCGCAAATAAAATATTTTGCTCATTGCGTAGCTGGTCTTGTTCAAAACCCAACTGCCGCAACCATTCCGTGCGGGCACGCTCCATAAATTTCAAGTAGTTAGCATGATAAACCACGCCACCACTGTCCGTATCTTCGTAATAAACGCGCACTGGCCAGTCAAAATGCTGCATTAATCACCCGCTAAATCCAGATCCGGCTTCAGACCCAGGTGTAAAAATGCCCGTTTGGTGGCCACCCGGCCCCGCGGCGTGCGCATAATAAAACCTTCTTGAATCAGATAAGGTTCCAGTACATCTTCAATGGTGCCGCGCTCTTCACCTATCGCGGCGGCGAGATTATCCAGCCCCACCGGGCCGCCGGCAAATTTTTCGATAATGGCCAGTAAAAGCTTGCGATCCAGCATGTCAAAACCAAAGTCATCGACATCAAGCAAATCCAAGGCTTGGCGGGCAACTTCGGCACTAATAACACCATCAAATCTGACCTCAGCGTAGTCCCGTACCCGGCGCAATAAACGATTGACGATGCGCGGCGTCCCCCTTGAACGGCGGGCGATTTCGCCGGCACCGGTAATATCCAGTGGCACATTTAAAATACGCGCGCTACGCTGCACAATGGTGCTTAAATCTTCAATATTGTAAAACTCCAGCCGCTGCACAATGCCAAAACGATCCCGCAAGGGTGACGTTAATGAACCCGCACGGGTAGTAGCACCCACTAACGTAAACGGCTCCAAATCCAGTTTGATAGATCGGGCAGCCGGACCTTCGCCGATCATAATATCGATTTGATAATCTTCCATGGCCGGATACAGCACTTCTTCGACCACCGGACTGAGGCGATGAATCTCATCAACAAACAACACATCATTAGGCTCGAGATTGGTCAACAAAGCCGCTAAATCGCCCGGGCGTTCCAGCACCGGCCCTGAGGTTTGTCGTAAATTTACACCCATTTCGTTGGCAATAATGTGCGCTAACGTGGTTTTACCGAGACCCGGCGGGCCAAAGATCAATGTATGATCCAGTGCCTCATTGCGATTTCGCGCAGCCGAAACAAACAGATCCATTTGCTCACGCACCGAAGGCTGACCAATATAATCACTGAGCCGCACCGGCCGGATCGCCCGATCATGGCGTTCTTCGTCAGGGGCGGCGGCGGGCGTAATAAATCGCTCTTCCATCATCAGCTTCTTTGTAAGGCCTGCCGGATAATTTGTTCCGTACTCATGCCTTCGGCATCGATACTGCGAATCATTTTATCTGCCTCTACGGCTTTATAACCCAATGCAACCAGTGCTTCGGCTGCTTCATTACGTGCGCCTGTGCTGCTTGGCATCCCCTGGGTGACACTGCTGTCCAATCCCATCGCGCTGCCAACTTCTTTCAAGCGATCACGCATTTCAATAATTAAGCGTTCGGCGGTTTTTTTACCAACGCCAGGTAATCGGGTCAGGCTGGCGGTATCACCTTCCTGTACACTGCGGGCAAAGCTATCGACATCACTGCCGGAAAGAATGGTCAGCGCCAGCTTGGCACCGACGCCATTGACTTTCAGCAGGCTGCGAAACAACAAACGCTCGCGCGCCGAGCCAAATCCGTATAGCAATTGTGCATCCTCGCGAACGACGAGGTGAGTATACAGACTGACGGTTTCATTCAATGCGGGCAGGTTCACAAAAGTTGACATCGGCGCCGATAACTCATAGCCAACGCCGTGCACATCAAGCACCAGTTCGGGTGGTTGTTTTTCAATGACAATTCCGGTTAAACGTCCGATCATCGGCTGTATCGACCTCCACGGCGACGGCTGGTGCGCATGCCTTCCGGTAATTTACTGGCCATCCCCAAACTGGCGTGATTGGCATGTGTGATGGCACAGGCCAGCGCATCGGCAGCATCTTCGGCAGGCGGTTCATTGAGTTGCAACATGACCGACATCATATACTGCACCTGATCTTTTTGGGCGTGGCCGTTGCCAACCACGGCTTTTTTTATTTGAGTGGCAGAGTATTCGTGAACAATCAGGTTTTGGCTGACGCCGGCACAGATCGCAGCACCACGGGCCTGGCCCAGTTTTAAGGCAGAGTCGGCATTTTTATGTAAAAACACTTTTTCCACGGCCATGATCTCCGGCTGGTAGCGCTGAATCAGATCGGTCAGTCCGTCAAAAATCTGTTTTAAACGATCGGCAAAATCACCATCACCGACCAGTAAGCGGCCGTTGATAACATGCTTTATTTGCTTGCCCTGCAGTTCAATGATGCCAAAGCCAGTTTTACGCGAGCCAGGGTCAACACCAAGAATGCGTGACATAGCAGGCTCAGCTAAGCTGCGCCATCACCTCATCAGAGAAATCGGCATTGGAATAGACTTGTTGGACGTCATCCAATTCTTCAAAAGCATCGATCATGGCAATGGCTTTTTGCGCGTCTTCCAGTTCCAAACTGACAGTATTGTCAGGGTGCATGGTGACTTCCGCAGATTGGGCCTCAAAGCCAGCGGCGTCCAATGCATCTTTGACTGCCGAGTATTCATCCGGCGAGGTGAATACATCAATCGAACCGTCATCATTGCTTACAATATCTTCAGCGCCCGCTTCCAGCGCTACTTCCATCACCGAATCTTCATCCAGGCCTGATGCCAGGCTGATAATGCCTTTTTGGTTAAACATAAAGGCGACACAGCCATCGGTGCCCATATTACCGCCACGTTTGCTGAATACGTGACGCACTTCAGCAACGGTGCGGTTACGGTTATCGGTCATACAATCAACCATAATGGCGATGCCACTCGGGCCATAACCTTCATAGCGGACTTCTTCATAAGCCGCACCTTCCAACTCACCGGCACCGCGTTTACTGGCGCGCTCAATGACGTCTTTGGTCATATTGCTGCCCAGCGCTTTATCAATCGCCGCTCTTAACCGTGGATTGGTTGCCGGATCACTACCGCCCATGCGCGCTGATACCGTTATTTCACGGATCAGCCGGGTAAACAATTTGCCGCGTTTGGCATCCTGAGCACCTTTACGATGCTGAATGTTTGCCCACTTACTATGACCTGCCATTTAAAACCTCTGAAAATCTGTGTTGCTTAAACCAATGTGTTCCAGTCGCGATAATATTCGCTACGGCCGTAGACCTGGTCGAAATACATACTTTGCAGCTGTTCGGTGATCGGCCCGCGACTACCGTTACCAATTGGCCGGTTATCAAGCTCGCGGATTGGCGTCACTTCAGCAGCTGTGCCGGTAAAGAAAGCTTCATCACAAATATAGACTTCATCACGGGTAATGCGTTTTTCAACAACTTTCAGACCAATATCGTTGGCTAAGCGAATAACGGTATCGCGGGTAATGCCTTCTAGGGCTGAGGTCAGTTCTGGCGTAAACAACACACCATCACGCACCATAAAGAAGTTCTCGCCACTGCCTTCAGTGACAAATCCCTGCGCATCGAGCAATAAGGCTTCGTCATAACCATCGTTAACCGCTTCTTGCAAGGCCATCATCGAGTTCATGTAATTACCATTGGCCTTGGCTTTGCACATGGTGATGTTGACATGATGGCGGGTAAACGATGAGGTTTTGATGCGGATACCGCGGGTCATGTTTTCTTCGCCAAGATACGAACCCCAATGCCAGGCCGCGACCATGACATGGGTGTTCAGATTATCGGCGCGAATGCCCATACCTTCTGATCCGTAAAACACCATTGGCCGGATATAGGCTGATTCCAGCTTATTATCACGCACCACATCACGTTGCGCCTGATTCAGCGTATCGGCATCAAAGGGCATTTTCATACCGAGAATTTTGGCACTGCGAAACAGACGATTTGTGTGTTCCTGCAAACGGAAAATCGCGGTACCGGCATCAGTTTTATAGGCACGCACACCTTCAAAACAGCCCATGCCGTAATGCAAGGTATGGGTCAGGACATGCACTTTAGCTTCACGCCATGGCACGAATTCGCCATCTAACCAGATAACGCCATCCCGATCTGCCATTGTTACTGCTGCCATAATTATTTCCGTTTCGTTTAAATTAAGACTGACTTAGCAGTCTGTCGAACTTAAGTTTTCGTCGGTAAAAACATCTTAAGTTTGACAGACTGCTAGCCAGCGTTGCCAAATTTTTTCGACCTGTGGCCGGAAGTTTTCAACGCTGGCGATGGGTGCCAAAGTCGGTTGTTCCTGCAATACACAGTGGTTCGCTTCGTTGCGATAAAAACGATATGCATCGGCGAGCATTGTGCTCTCTTCAGCGGTTAGTTTACCGGTCGCCGCCAATGCATCCAAAATCCTTATATTATCGGTGTAAACCATCAATTCAGGCAAGTCTGCCGACCAGGCCAATACTGCATACTGCACCAGAAACTCAATATCGGTAATACCACCGGTGCCTTGCTTAAGGTCAAATAAGGTTTCCGTGGATTTATCCAGCTGCTGACGCATTTTTTGGCGCATCTCAGCAACCTCAACTGCCAATGCTTTACTATCCCGCGTTTTGCCCAACACTTGCTGGCGGATATCGGCAAATTTTTCGGCCAGTTGCTGATCGCCCAAAACGCAGCGGGCCCGCACCAGCGCCTGATGCTCCCAGGTCCAGGCTTCAGTTTGTTGATAGTCGGCATAACCACTGAGCGGTGTCACCAGCAAACCCGAATTACCACTGGGTCTTAACCGGGTATCAACTTCGTATAAGGTACCGCCTGAGGTGACCGTCGACATCACATGAATCATGCGCTGCGCCAGCCGGGTGTAAAACACCATTAAATCGACCGGTTTATCACCATCAGTCATGCCTTCACGGCTATCGTCAAACACAAACACCAAATCCAGATCGGAGCCATAACCAAGTTCCAGTCCGCCGAGTTTGCCGTAAGCCAACACGGCAAAACCGCAGTCACTTAAATCTTCGGCCTGTGCTTGTGGTGGTAAACCATGGCGCTGCACCAGATAGTGCCAGGCCAGATTTAATACTTGCTCAAGCTGAATTTCGGCCAGTTCGCTCAGCTGATCACCCACCCGCATCAAAGGCAAAACGCCTGTGACATCGGCAGCAGCGACATGCAAAGAAGCAATTTGCCGAAATTCCCGCAGCCGATTCATTTGCTGTTCTAAATCGTCCTGTTCGGTAGATGCTAAATATTTAACCAGACGCTGCGCCTGCTCCTGACGGTTGGGCACTTCATACAAAGAGCGCGGATCCAGCAATTCATCCAGTAACAATGGATAACGAGCCAGTTGGTGACTTATTAAGGGACTGGCCGCTGCCAGTTGAATCAACTGCGATAATGCCAGTGGATTCTCCACCAGCAGCGCCATATAGGCTGAGCGGCGCATAATGGCTTCCAGCAATGGCATCAGCCGCGCCAGACAGGCATCAGGGTTATTAGTACCGGCCGCAGCTTGCACTAATAAAGGCAGTAGTTTTTTCAGCCGGCCACGACCGGTATCACTAAGGTTTTTGCAAGCATGACTGTTGAATAATTGATCTAATGTTTCCAGACAAGCTGCGCTGTCCTGATAGCCACACTCCTGCAAATATTGCAGTTTTGCGGCTTCACCGGCGGTTAATAAAGCCACCGCATCAGCCGGCTCATCATCTGCCTGCGGCGATGCCAGCAATTGTTCGAAATGCTCATGAACCTGCTGTCTGTGATCATACAATTCGCTATGAAAATTATCCCAATCATTGAAGCCCATCATCCCGGCAAGCCGCTGACGGCTTTCCGCATCTTTGGGTAATAAATGCGTTTGCTGATCAGCCCAGGCCTGAATCCGATGTTCTGTTCGACGCAGAAAATCATAGGCATTTTTTAACGCTTTCACGGCGTAGCCTGATAACAAGTTGCGTTCAGCCAGCAGATCTAAAATGATCAGAATCGGCCGTTGTTGCAACGGCTTGTCGCGACCACCATAAATCAGCTGAAAAATCTGGCCGATAAATTCAATTTCCCGGATACCGCCGGCACCCAGCTTGATATTGTCTTCCATGCCTTTGGTATGCAACTGGCCGGCTATCATTGCTTTCATTTCACGCAATGAATCAAACATGCCGTAATCAAGGTAACGCCGGTATATAAAGGGTCTCAGTAACTCACCGATGGCTTTCCGCTCACTGTTACTGCCAGTGATTGGCCGGGCTTTGATCATGGCGTAGCGTTCCCATTCACGGCCCTGGGTTTGGTAGTATTCTTCCATGGCATCAAAGCTCGCCACCAGCGATCCACTGTCACCAAAAGGTCGTAGCCGCATATCAACGCGAAATACAAAGCCCTCGGCGGTGACATTATCCAACGCCTGAATCAGCTTACGTCCGAGCCGGGTAAAAAATTCTTCATGGCTGAGGCTTCGCCGGCCCCCCTGGGTTTCACCGTCTTCGTCGTAGCAAAAAATCAGATCGATATCCGAAGACAAGTTCAGCTCACCGGCACCCAGCTTGCCCATTCCCAGAACGATCAGTTGTTGCGGATTACCATCCTGATTTAACGGCGTGCCGCTCACTTCAGTTTGCCACTGATATAGTAAATTCAATGTGTCGCTGATACAGGCATCGGCAAGCGCCGATAAATCGCGGGTGGTTTCGCCCAAATCGGACCAGCCCGCCAAATCCCGCCAGATGATGCGCACCATTTGCAGATGGCGGAACCAGCGAAGTTGCTGATGCAAGCTGTTTTCATCGTTAACGGTTTGCAAAATTACCTGCAGCTTTTGCGAATAATCCGTATCGTCGTAAACCCGTTCGATATCGCCACTGGCCAGTAATTCTGACACGGCTTCAGGTTTGCGTTCGCCTTGCTGTACAACATAATCACTGCCCGTCAGCACCATTTTGGCACTGTCTGCCAACGCTGGCTGCGTCTGCAAAATTGCTTGCCAGTTTTCGGAAAAAAGCCCGTCTTGCATCATGCCCTCATTAGCCAAATTTACCCACTCATATATCACTCTATGTTCAGGCATCCTAAACTACCAGATGCCGCTTTACGGTGCGAAATTATCCGGAATTTTCCGTCGCTGATGACTTGTCGGATTATCTGAAAATTGCGTATGCTGACATTAAATTGACCGTCGGTCTCTTAATATCCTGGAGTAGTTATGTCGGAAACCATTAATCTGCAATCGCATCACACGCCGCAATGTTTGTCAGATCGTATCGCTTATCGCGTGGTGAAGTTCATGCGCTTTTTTGCCGACGCATTTTTTTCCGGCCGTTATGGCCATCGGGCAGTCATCCTGGAAACCGTCGCCGCCGTGCCGGGTATGGTGGGTGGCGCCTTACAACATTTGCGCTCATTACGGCGCATGGAACAAGACAATGGCTGGATTCGCACGTTACTTGAAGAAGCCGAAAACGAACGGATGCACTTGCTGACATTCATCCACATTGCCAAACCGAACTGGTTTGAGCGGATGCTCGTCATCATCGTCCAGGGTGTGTTCTATAATCTGTTTTTTCTGCTCTATCTGTGTTCATCACGGGTGGCACACCGCATTGTCGGTTACCTCGAAGAAGAAGCAGTTTACAGCTATACCGAATATTTAAATGGCGTCGATGATGGCACTTATGAAAACATTCCGGCACCGCAGATCGCTATTGATTACTGGCAGTTGCCAGCTGATGCACGTCTACGTGATGTCATTTTAGTAGTGCGTGATGATGAAGCCGGCCACCGTGATGTCAATCACAATTTTGCAGATATACTGCAAAATAAGTCACAATAAGGGAGGGTTTATCTTTCATAAACACTACTGCTGGCGGCTATTTTTGTGTCCGGCAAAAAAGATAAACAAGCCCCAGGGCCATTTGGCCGAAACAATTTGACGCTGTTAGACAAGGAAGCACAATGGCGACATTACTTTTCAGACTCAATGATGTGCCCGAAGATGAGGCCGAAGATGTCCGGCAATTACTGACCGATAAGGGTCTCAACTTCTATGAGACCCATGCCGGTTTTTTTGGTTTAGGCGTTGCCGCCATCTGGCTCAATGATGATAGTCAATTGCCTTTAGCCAGGGCGATTATCGATGAATATCAATCGCACCGCGCTATTATCCAGCGCCAGCATTATGAAGCGCTGCGCGCCAGTGGTGAAATGCCCGGTTTTGGACAGCTGATTCTGCAGCATCCTTTTCGTTTTGCCGGCATTGTGCTGCTGGTCGTGTTTATCTTGCTGCTGACGCTGCTACCCTTCTGGAATACTTTTTAAGCACCGGTAAAACGGTTTAAACGCAAAGCATTACTGACCACAAACACGCTTGATAGCGCCATCGCTGCAGCACCTAAAATGGGTGATAATAAAATGCCAAATGCCGGATACAACACGCCGGCAGCTACTGGGATCAGCGCGATATTGTAGGCAAAAGCCCAAAACAGGTTCTGCTTGATATTGTGCATGGTCGCTCGGGCAAGACCAATCGCTTTAACTGCCGCGTTTAAATCGCCTTTAACCAACACCACATCGGCACTTTCAATGGCGATATCAGTGCCATTACCCATTGCCATACCAATATCCGCCTGCGCTAACGCTGGTGCATCATTAATGCCATCGCCCAGATAGGCGACTTTTTGCCCGGCCTGCTGCAGCTTAGAAAGCTGGTCTTTTTTATCAGCCGGCATCACTTCCGCATAAACTTCATCAATATTAAGCTGCTTAGCCACCGCCTCAGCAGTATGCCGGTGATCACCGGTTAACATGGCGACTTGAAAGCCCAGCTGATGCAATTGTTTGATGGCCTGCTCACTGGTGGTTTTAATCGGATCGGCAATCGCCAGTAACGCTGCAGCCTCGCCATCGACAGTGACATACAATGGTGTTTTGGCCGCTTTTGCCAATTGCTGAGCCTGCTCATGAAATCCGGCAATTTGGTGTGATTCAAACGCCCGTGCCGCGCCAATGCGGATCTGCTTACCGGCCACCTGGCCGCTGACACCCTCGCCAGCCATCGACTGAAAATCACTGACCGGCAATAAATCAATTGTCTGCTGACGGGCATACCCGACAATGGCTTGTGCTAATGGATGTTCGGAATGACTTTCTAAGGACGCCACCCAAATCAGCAATTGTTGCTGATCATATCCTGCCGCGATTTGCACATCGGTGACGCTGGGTTTGCCTTCAGTCAGGGTACCGGTTTTATCGAGCACTATCGTGTCTATTTTTTGCAGATGCTGCAGTGCTTCGCCATGACGAAATAACACACCCAACTGCGCCGCACGGCCACTGGCAACCATAATCGACACCGGTGTCGCCAGTCCCATGGCACAAGGACACGCTATGATTAATACCGCCACGGCATTGACCAAAGCAAAACTTAATGCCGGTTCGGGTCCAAGCAACCACCAAACACCCAATGTAATCAAAGCAATCACCATCACCACTGGCACAAACCAACCGGTGACTTTATCGACCAGTGCCTGGATCGGTAACTTGCTGCCCTGCGCCGCTTCAACCATGGCGATAATTTGTGACAGCAGGGTTTCTTGTCCGGTATGGGTGACTTTAATTGTCAGAGATCCGGATTGATTTAACGTCGCACCGATCACGTGGTCACCCTTACTTTTATCAACGGCCAGTGGTTCGCCGGTAACCATCGATTCATCGACATAGGCCTTGCCTTCGATGATTTCGCCATCGAGCGGGATCTTTTCGCCGGGCCTGACCAGCAACACATCACTGACTTTGATTTGTTCAACCGGCACGTCTTCAGGCTGCCCGTTAACCAGTCGCCGCGCCGTCTTCACCTGCAAATCCAGCAAACGGCGAATCGCTTGATTGCTGCGCCCCTTGGCACGCGCTTCGAGCACACGACCAAGCAGAATCAGCGTCACAATAACCGCTGCCGCTTCAAAATACACATTAACGCTGTTTGCCGGTAACAGGGTGGGTATAAAGGTCGCGATGCTTGAATAGCTCCAGGCAGCAAAGGTGCCCAGCGCTACCAGCGAATTCATCTCTGGCGCGGCTCTGAGCAATGCCGGCACGCCTATGCGGAGAAACCGCCAGCCAGGACCGAATAACACCGCGGTAGTCAGGACAAACTGTAATATCCAATTACCCTGCTGTCCTAACGTCGCATTCAACCAATGGTGCCAGGCCGGGATTAAATGCCCGCCCATTTCGATGATAACCACTGGCAGACTGAGCAGTACAGCAATGATCAGGTCACGCTTTAAACGGCGATAGTCATTGGCTTGTTGTATTTGGGGATCAACATTTTTTTTCAGCAGTTGATAGCCAGCTTTTTCCACAGCCAAACTGAGCTCATCAAATAACTTAGCATCCTCGCGCTGAGTTTCTAATCGTGCTGATTGACTGGCTAGATTGACGCCGGCTTTTTCAATGCCGGGCACACTGTTTAAGGCTTTTTCAACCTTACTGACACAAGATGCGCAGTGCATACCACTGATATTGACTGTGAAGTTTTGCGTTGCCATAAAGCTTTCCTGAAACATCGATTTCTTAGCTTAACACCCCACTAGCGCAACTGGCGTAATGTAAGTTAATCCGTAACAGTTGGTACTAAGTTAAATAAGCTTCAGACACAAAAAAGCCCCGACACTTACATGCCGGGGCTTTTTGTTTGGCGAAACTTAAACGTTTTCGGTTTAAGTTATTACATCATGCCGCCCATACCACCCATATCTGGCATTGCCGGTGCATCATCTTTGGGCAATTCAGCAATCATGGCTTCAGTAGTCAGCATCATACCGGCAACTGAACCAGCATTTTGCAATGCGGTACGAGTTACTTTTGTTGGGTCCAGAATCCCCATTTCGATCATATCGCCGTATTCACCAGTTGCAGCATTGTAACCGTAGTTACCTTTACCGCTGGCAACCTGGTTCAATACCACAGAAGCTTCATCACCTGAGTTGGTAACGATTTGACGTAATGGCTCTTGCATTGCACGACGGGCAATGGCGATACCAGCATCTTGATCCAGGTTGTCACCTTTCAGTTCACCCAGACTCATTTCAGCACGTACCAGCGCCACACCACCACCGGCAACAACACCTTCTTCAACTGCGGCACGAGTAGCATGCAACGCATCTTCAACGCGGGCTTTCTTCTCTTTCATTTCGATTTCAGAGCCAGCACCAACACGAATCACAGCAACACCGCCGGCCAGTTTGGCAACGCGTTCTTGCAGTTTTTCTTTGTCGTAATCTGAAGATGAATCAGCGATTTGTGAACGAATTTGTTCAACACGGGCAGTGATTTCATTAGCACGGCCAGCACCATCAATAATGGTGGTGTTTTCTTTGCTAACAGTGATTTTCTTGGCTTGGCCCAGGTCGTCAAGTGTGACTTTTTCAAGGCTCAGACCGACTTCTTCAGAAATCACAGTGCCGCCGGTTAATACAGCGATATCTTCCAACATCGCTTTACGACGATCACCAAAGCCAGGTGCTTTAACTGCACAAACTTTAACAATACCGCGCATGTTGTTGACCACCAGTGTCGCCAGTGCTTCGCCTTCAACGTCTTCTGAAACGATCAGCAGCGGACGGCTGGATTTGGCAACAGCTTCCAGAACTGGCAGCAATTCACGAATATTGGAGATTTTTTTGTCAAACAACAGGACATACGGATCTTCAAGATTCGCTGTCATGGTTTGTTGTTCGTTAACAAAATAAGGCGACTGGTAACCGCGATCAAACTGCATACCTTCAACCACATCCAGTTCGTTTTCAAAGCCACGACCATCTTCAACAGTGATGACACCTTCTTTGCCGACTTTTTTCATAGCATCGGCAATGATGTCACCCACTGATTTATCAGAGTTGGCTGAAATCGTACCAACCTGGGCGATAGCTTTGTCATCATCACATGGTGAAGACATTTTTTTCAGCTGTTCAACCGCTGCTTGTACCGCTTGATCAATACCGCGTTTCAGATCCATCGGGTTCATACCGGCAGTAACTGATTTCATACCTTCACGAAGAATGGCTTGCGCCAATACAGTCGCTGTAGTGGTACCGTCACCAGCCGCATCAGAAGTTTGTGAAGCTACTTCCTTCACCATCTGTGCGCCCATGTTTTCGAATTTATCTTCCAGTTCGATTTCATTAGCGACTGAGACACCATCTTTGGTGATGGTTGGCGCGCCATAACTCTTATCCAGAATGACATTGCGGCCTTTTGGACCCAGTGTAACTTTAACCGCATTGGCCAGCGTGTTAACGCCTTTGACCATTAGCTGGCGCGCATCAGCGCCGAATTTGACTTCTTTAGCAGCCATTTTTATTCCTCTTTAATGCTTTATTAAACGTTAAAAGTGTTGCTCAGGAGTTCGCTTATGCTTCGATCACGGCGACGATATCGTCTTCACGCATGACCAGCAGCTCTTCACCTTCCACTTTGACTTCGGTGCCGGCATATTTGCCAAACAGCACTTTGTCGCCGACTTTTACGGCCAGTGGGCGAACTTCGCCTGAATCGGTAATTTTGCCGTTGCCTGCCGCGAGGATTTCGCCGCGTGACGGTTTTTCTGCCGCGTTGTCAGGGATGACAATGCCACCAGCAGAGGTTGTTTCTTCTTCCATGCGACGAACAATCACACGATCATGAAGGGGACGAAGGTTCATTGGTTTTATCCTCCAAAGTAATAAAAAATGACTAGGGCTTGTTTCTCTTTCATATCCACCACTGCTGGCGGCTATTTTTGTGTCCGGCAAGGCGGAAATTGCGCTGTGTAGTTGTTCTACATAAGCGATTGACAACGCAGTCGGGCGCAAAAATAGTCCCAGCCCTACGGGTTGTGACTGAAAGAGCGTCACTCCACGTTGCTCGTCGTTTATTTAGAATTACTAAACCACTCTCCTCACGCCTTGATTGACGCTCTTTCAGTCCACAACAGAGGCGGAGATGAAAGAGAAACAAGCCCCCGGTTAATTCCGGAACCCAAACAATGGGGCTGTTTAAGCAGAATTCAAGAGCGGGGGGTAAAATTTTTCACGGTTCAGCGTAAATTGCGATGATCGTCATCATTAACAACTTCACCTTCAATCACATCGCTCGAAGATGACTGTCGCCGTTGACCGAAACGACCATGAAACACCATATTGCTGTTGGCAATCACCGGCATTAACAACGCTCTACGCAGCGGCGGGATCAACAACATAAACCCTAAGGCATCGGTCACAAAGCCGGGGATCAGCAGCATCACACCACTTATTAATATAGCCGCCCCTTCAAGCATCTCCATCGCAGGTGGCTGGCCTTGCTGAATAGACGCTTGCGCCTTATGCAATGTATGCAGCCCCTGCAGCTTCACCATAAAAGCGCCAAGAATGGCGGTCGCCAATACCAGCAAGATTGTCCAGCCGGCACCGATCACTTCGCCGACCTCAATAAGCACAAACAGCTCAATCAGCGGCACCAATAAAAACAATACAAATAACAGCCGAAACATATCGACTCCCAATAATAAGTCAGCCTTTCAACTTGGGGACGATTTGGCAGATCTCAAGCAGGCGGTTGTCTGGCATTAAGTTTGTTGCATCTTAACAACAGAAATATTGATTTGTTGCGCTGTAACACAACTGTCATACAATTTTCATCACGCTGAAACATTCGGCCCTTATGGTGTGCAGGTCTCGGATGACAAACCGAACGAATTTCGTCAATAAAGAGGATAGTCCCTTGAAATTAAAAACATCTGCATTCTTAATCGCCGGCGCACTATTTGGTGCCGCCACCCTGCCTGCACAGGCCAACAATGACGCCATGATAGACCTGCTGAAAGTACTGCGTGATAAAGGCACTATCAGTTCAGAAGATTACAACCTGCTGACCGATGCTGCTGTCGCTGACAAAGAAATGTCAGAAGCAGAAAAAGCAGAAATGAAAAAAGAAGTCGAAGAAGCTACTGCAAGCATGCCAGAAATCACCACTGACGGTAAACTGGTCGTTGCTGACAGAGAAGGCAATTGGGAATTCCAACCAATTGGTCGGGTTATGTGGGATGCGGTTGATGTTGACGGAGATAATGCTATCGCGACCGACAACGGTGATGTTCAGGGTACCGAATTACGTCGTGCCCGTTTGGGTTTCCAGGGCAAAATCTACAACATGGGCTACAAATTTGAAGCTGATTTCGCCGGTGGTGATGCTTCTGTCAAAGATGCTTATATCAGTTACGGTAATTCACTGACTGATACCACTAAGTACGGTGTCAAACTGGGTCAATCACATATTCCGTTCGGTCTGAACACGAAAATCAGTTCTAAATATATGAGCTTTATTGATCGTCCATTCTTTGCTGATAGTTCAGTCTCACCTGCGCGTGCCAGCGGTGTTGTAGCAGCAGTTAACGACAAAGATTATAAATGGGCTTTGACTGCGGGTTTGCAAAATGGTGAATTCGACTCAGACAATGGTGGCGATACCTATGAAATTAATGGCAGTACCTTTGCCGTACGTGGTTCGTTTCTTCCTTACATGGCTTCAAGTACACAGTTAGTGCAAATTGGTGCAGCTTACCTGACACAAGGTGGTGGCGATGATTTCAGTTATAACCCTGATCTTGTTTCTCATGAAGATACTTTCAAACCATTAGATTTTGATATTGCTGCTGCTAACTTCGATGGTGCCGATGCTTACACTGTTGATGCTATGGCAGTATTTGGTTCATTCCACGCAATGGCTGAGTATCTTGATCACTCAGCAAAACAAGACATCGGTAGCGATATTGATACCACTGGCTTTGCGGTTGAAGCGGGTTACTTCCTGACAGGTGAATCACTGAAATGGTCCAAAGGTTATACCTCTGGTATCTCACCAAAATCTGGTATGGGCGCATGGCAATTGGCTGCTCGTTTTGAAACTATTGAAATTGAAAACGATGCTTTCACAACTGATAGTGAATATGACAAGTACACCCTGGGTGTGAACTACTACCCAACCAAAAACACTCGCCTGATGGTTAACTACGATCACGTGACCGATCTGACTGTTGATGGTCCTAACAATGGCGTTGAGCCGTCAGCACTGAAATTCCGCGCACAAGCCTACTGGTAGGCCGAAAGCGAGTTATCCCCTCTCTCCAACTTGCCCCACCTGTTTTTGGGTGGGGCTTTTTTTTGCCTGAAAACTGAGGCCTAAATGACACGCGAAGAATTATTACAATTCAGGTCATTAGAAGATATCCTTGCCAATGCAGCCTTAACGCCAATTTTTCAGCCGATTGTATCGCTAAAAACACATGAAATTTTCGGCTATGAAACGCTGATCCGCGGCCCTTCCGACAGCCTGTTACATTCACCCATTAATTTATTTGATGCCGCAAATCGCCATGGCCGCCTGGCCGAGTTGGATTTACTGTGCCGGGAACTGGAAATCGCTAAGTTTGGCGAACTGGGTCTACCCGGTAAGCTTTTTATCAACACGACCCCCGCGGCTTTATTACAACCAGATTATCCGCATGGTCTGACCCTGCAGTTTTTGCAAAAAGCCGGCTTGTCCGCGGAAAACGTGGTGATCGAACTTACCGAACAATACCCGATTGATGATTATGTTTTGATGCGCGAAGCCACCCAGCATTATCGGGAAATGGGCTTTTCGATTGCCATTGATGATCTGGGTGCTGGCTATTCCGGTCTACGCACTTGGTCGGAACTCAAACCCGATTATGTAAAACTTGATCGGCATTTTATGCAAAACATTCACGAAGATCGGCAAAAACGTCAGTTTGTGCAATCTATGATTGATATTGCCCAGGGCATTCATTGTCAGATTATTGGTGAAGGTATCGAGGTCCGGGGTGAATATTTAGCCGCCCAAACCATGGAGATGAATTTTGCTCAGGGTTATTATTTTGGCCGGCCCAATATTAAACCTTCGCGTGAACTTGATCCCAGCCTGTTTGCGCGCCGGCAGACGCCCAACCTTATTACCACAGGTAAACCGCGTGCCAGTACGCTGGTGAGCAGTTTGCTGACCAATCTGAACCCAGTGCGCATTCATCACAGTATTGATTATGTTGGCGAGCGTTTTCAAAGCGCCACCAAGCTGACAGCTTTACCTGTTGTTAATGACGATAACAGCGTTGCCGGTATGGTCTGGCGTGATGAGTTTATGACCTTATATGCCAGTCGTTATGGACGGGATTTGTATGGTCGCAAACCGATTCATTTATTAATGGATGCAACGCCTGTGGTTGCCGAAGTCTCGCTGCCATTGAAAAATCTCAGTCAGCAGATAACCAGTCAGGATTCTGCTCAACAGCACAACACGTTTATTATCACCGAGCTTGGTTTTTATCGCGGCGTCGGCAGTGTGATGGACTTATTAAGACAAATTACCGATATGCAATTAACAATTGCCCGGCATGCTAATCCACTCAGTGGCTTGCCGGGTAATGTGCCGCTTAGTGAGCACCTCAGCGAAGTCATTTTGCAACGGCAAGATGTCACGATATGTTATTTCGATTTAGATAATTTTAAACCTTATAACGATACCTATGGCTACAGTAAAGGCGATAAGGTGATCAGTAAAACAGCGCAGATTTTATGCGATATGATTGATCCGGAACGCGACTTTATCGGCCATGTCGGCGGAGATGATTTTATTATTGCCTTTGAAAGTCATGACTGGCGGCAGCGTTGTCAGCAAATTCATGCTGCCTTCATCAAATTGTATCCGGATTTATACCAGCCAGCCCACATCGAGCAAGCTGGTATTCATGCGCTGGATCGCTATGGTCAACCACTGTTTTATCCGCTAATGAGTTTATCGATTGGCTCAGTGAGATTGGCCGAGTTTGACAAGATATGGAATGAAGCCGATCTGGCTGAACATGCCAGCAAAGCCAAATCTGCCGCTAAGAAAATCTCTGGCAACAGCCTTTATCGGTTACAACCCGCTGATTGTGGTTGTTGTCTTAAGATGGCAGCGGTATCAATCTGAATCAACGACCATTAACAACCGTTTTTTCGGTCAGCTGACTAAGCACGTATTCCACCCGCTGACGGATCTTGTCGCGGGTAATGCGAAATTCAGCAAGGATCTCAGCATCCTCACCCCGATATTTGGCCGGATCAGTCAGCGGTAAATGCAGTCTTGCGGTATGTGGACTGACCACCGGACATTGTTCTTCCGCGTTATCACACAACGTTACCAATAAATCCGCCCATTCCAACATTTCACCGTTGATACGAATCGACTCTTGTTGCGAAATATCGATACCGGCTTCTGCCATGACTTTAATTGCTCTCGGGTTTTGACCGCGTGCCTCAATACCGGCGGAACGCACATCGATATGATCTGTAACGAGCGCTCTGGCCCAGCCTTCGGCCATTTGTGACCGACAAGAGTGGCCAGTGCATAGAAAAAGTACTCTGATCTTGTCCATAATTTTTTGCCTTTTTTAACTGCCGGCAGGGTATCAGCTCCATATGACAAGCAGATGACCCGCCTCCGTGTTGTGATCGTTTATTTTGTCTTACTGCGTAGGATCTAAAAGCAGTGCTTCTGTTAGAATGCCGCTTTGTAAATCATCCGGAAAGCATCGTGAATAAATTCATCCTGCACTTGTTGCTATTGATTCTGCCGCTGTTGACGGCGGGTGTCAGTGTTGCACAAACCACCCGATATGTCTCAGACGAGCTGGAAATTACCATGCGTAATGGTAAAGGCCTGGAATTCGGTATTCGCAAAATGCTCAAGTCTGGCACACGCCTTGATGTACTGGAAAATGATGCCGACAGTGGCTATTCCAAAGTTCGTAACGCAGAGGGTGTTGAAGGTTGGGTGCTGACCCGCTATTTAAGCAATACCGGCAGTGCGCGCGATCGGTTGGCGGAGAGTGAACAAAAATTAGCCAATTTAGAACTGGAAGTGGCTAACTATAAAGAAGAAATTGCACAACTCGGCTCACAGACCGCCAATGCCGATGATCAAAATTCGACGCTGAAAGAAACCTCGCAGCGGCTGCGTAAAGAGCTTGATGATTTGCGGCGCACCGCTTCCAGTGCCGTGGCCATCGAAAACGAAAACCGCCAGTTAAAAGAAAAACTGCAGGAAATGGATAACCAGATCCAAACCATCCAAATCGAAAATAACGCCCTGCGCGATAATAGTGCCAAAAGCTGGTTCCTGGTCGGTTCCGGTGTGTTATTCGGTGGTTTACTACTCGGCTTACTGATCCCCAAATTACGCATACGTCGTAAAGATAGCTGGGGCGGAAATTTCTAAAACCACCACTATCCTGTGGCCGTGGAACTCTGACCGCGCCCCGCTCACTAATTAATCATTGCCTCTGTACACAGGCTAATTTAATCGCGTTTTATTCAGAGCACTTACTGGTTTATGCAAGCTGAAAACAGCTATCACCTGAAAGGTATTCTCCGGCAGGCCTTACGCTTTAAAAAGCATTTAATTAAAGCCAACTTAATCGCGTTATTGGCTACATTTTGTGCTGTGCCGGTACCACTGTTATTACCGTTGATGGTCGATGAAGTGCTGCTGAATCAGCCGGGTGTATCGGTCGGTTTTATCCAGCGTTTCACCCCTGAACACTGGCATGGCCCGGTGCTGTTCATCGGTGCTGTGCTGTTGTTAACGCTGATTTTACGCATTGCCGCCGTGTTGCTGAATGTTGCCCAATCCCGTTATTTCACACTGATTGCCAAACGGATTACTTTCCGGATCCGGCAAAAACTGATTAAACGCCTGGGCCGCATTGCCATCAGCGAATATGAGAGTCGTGGCAGCGGTAGTATTGCCTCGCATTTTGTTACTGATATAGAAGTCATCGACAACTTTATCGGCAGTACTGTCAGCCGGTTTATTGTTGCAGTGCTGAGTATTTTTGGCACCGCGCTAATTTTGCTGTTTTTACACTGGCAGTTGGCGCTGTTGATTTTGTTTATGAATCCGCTGGTGATTTATTTCACCATGAAGGTCGGTAAACACGTTAAACATCTGAAAAAGCACGAAAATTCTGCCTTTGAAATCTTTCAACAAAGCCTGACTGAAACCCTTGATGCGGTGGCGCAAGTGCGGGTTGCCAACCGTGAAAAACATTATTTACAACGGGTCATTGATAATGCCCGTAGTGTGCGCAGTCACTCAGCAAATTACGCTTGGAAAAGCGATGCCGCCAACCGGTTTTCTTTCCTGATTTTCCTGTTTGGTTTTGATGTGTTTCGTGCTGTCAGCATGTTGATGGTGGTGTTTTCGGATCTGAGTATTGGCCAAATGTTTGCCGTATTTGGTTACCTGTGGTTCATGATGAGCCCGGTGCAGGAAATCCTGAATATTCAATATGCTTTTTATGCTGCAGAAGCCGCGGTGGGTCGGCTGAACAACCTGTTTTCAATGAAAGAAGAGCGGCAATATCCTGCTAAAACCAATCCGTTCACACCGGGTAAAGCCAGCAGTATTCGCGTTGAAAATCTGCATTTTTCCTATTTACCAGACGAAAAAATTCTCAATGGCGTGTCGCTGGATATTAAAGCCGGTGAAAAAATTGCGCTGGTCGGTGCCAGTGGTGCCGGCAAATCAACGCTGGTGAATGTATTGCTGGGACTGTATCCAGCCGATCAGGGCATGGTCTATTTTGATGATGTCGCGGTCAGTGAAATTGGTCTGGCAACCGTACGCGAGCATGTCGCCACCGTGCTGCAAAGTCCGGCGTTATTTAACGATACCGTTCGGCAGAATATTACGCTGGGCCGGCATTATGATGATGACGCGGTCTGGCAGGCGATTAAAACGGCGCAGCTAGAATCGGTTATCGAGCAAATGCCAGCACAACTCGACACCATGGTTGGCCGTGATGGCGTCAAATTGTCTGGCGGTCAACGGCAGCGTTTGGCCATTGCCCGGATGGCTTTGGTCAATCCCTGTGTGGTGGTATTGGATGAGGCGACTTCGGCGTTGGATAGTGATACCGAATTTAATCTGCATGAAGCACTGGCCGACTACTTAAAAGACCGCACGACCATTATTATCGCTCACCGGCTCAGCGCCGTTCGCCAAGCCGATCGGATTATTGTCTTTGATGGCGGTGAAATTATTGCTGACGGTGATCATGACAGCTTGATCCATCAGGAACAGATTTATCAGAAACTGTATGCGCGGCAGATTTAACGCTGCCGCGCCCAGCAAAAATTAGCGACGTTTTAGCTGCTCAACATTACGCACCGCACCTTTAGACGCAGACGTGGTTAAGGCAGCATAGGCCTGTAACGCCAGACTGACTTTGCGCTGCCGGCCGACTGGCTGCCAGGCAAGTTCACCGCGTTTATCCATTTCAATACGTCGTTCCGCCAGCACTTTGTCAGAAACATCGACCCGGATTTTGCGATTGGGAATATCGATAATGATGATATCGCCTTCTTCAACCAGACCGATATTGCCACCTTCGGCAGCTTCCGGAGAAGCATGACCAATCGACAGACCAGAAGTCCCGCCGGAAAAACGACCGTCAGTCAGCAAGGCGCAGGATTTACCCATGCCTTTGGATTTCAGATAGCTGGTCGGATACAACATTTCCTGCATACCCGGCCCGCCCTTTGGCCCTTCGTAACGGATCAGCACCACATCACCGGGAATAATCTGCTCAGTCAAAATCGCCGTTACAGCAGCATCCTGCGATTCAAAAATTCGCGCCGGTCCGGAAAATTGCAGAATCGATTCATCAACACCGGCCGTTTTAACGATACAGCCCTCTTCGGCAATATTGCCGTACAGAACAGCCAAACCACCGTCTTGACTATAAGCATGTTCAATATTACGAATACAGCCGTTTTCACGATCCAAATCCAGTTCCGGCCAGCGGCAATCCTGGCTGAAGGCGGTCTGCGTTGGAATACCGGCGGGGCCAGCCAGAAACAAGTGATGGGCGGCGGCATTTTTAGTGCGTTTGATATCCCACTTTGCCAAGCCATCCGCCAGCGTTTTACTGTGTACGGTCGGTACATCGGTATTTAACAAACCTCCCGCCGCCAGTTCACCGAGAATCGACATGACGCCGCCAGCACGATGTACATCTTCCATGTGATACAAGGCTGTAGCCGGTGCAACTTTGCATAAGTTCGGCACATGGCGTGACATCCGATCAATATCAGCCATGGTGAAGTCGACTTCGGCCTCATTGGCCGCTGCTAATAAATGCAGCACAGTATTGGTAGAACCGCCCATGGCGATATCCAGGGCTATGGCATTTTCAAACGCGGCTTTGCTGGCAATCGCCCTTGGCAACACATCGGCTTCATCATTTTCGTAATAACGTTTGGCCAAGTCGACGACCCGGCGACCAGCTTCGAGAAATAATTCACGGCGGTCAGCATGGGTGGCCAGCAACGAACCATTACCGGGCAAAGACAGGCCCAACGCTTCGGTCAGGCAGTTCATCGAATTGGCGGTAAACATGCCTGAGCAGCTGCCACAGGTTGGGCAAGCACTGCGTTCAACCTGTTCGACATCTTCATCGCTGACCCTGTCATCCGCCGCCTGCACCATGGCATCAACCAGATCCAGTTTGACATCTTTGCCGGCTAACTTGGTTTTGCCAGCTTCCATCGGCCCGCCGGAAACAAACACCACCGGAATATTCAGCCGCAGTGCCGCCATCAGCATACCGGGGGTGATTTTGTCGCAGTTGGAGATACACACCAACGCATCGGCACAATGGGCGTTAACCATGTATTCCACCGAATCAGCAATAATTTCGCGCGATGGCAGGCTGTACAGCATGCCGCTATGGCCCATGGCAATACCATCATCAACGGCAATGGTATTAAACTCTTTGGCAACGCCGCCGACCGCCTCGATTTCCCGCGCAACCAACTGACCCATATCTTTTAAATGTACATGCCCCGGTACAAACTGGGTGAAGGAGTTAGCTACCGCAACAATTGGCTTATTGAAATCGTCATCCTTCATCCCTGTGGCACGCCAAAGCGCGCGCGCACCGGCCATATTGCGGCCGGCGGTAGAAGTTTTTGAACGATATACAGGCATTACTTATCTCCGCTGTGTTTTGCGCGTGCAAAACCGCACAGTTTTGCACAAAATAAACCATTAATTTTACACGCAACTTGGCAAGCTTGCTGCTACTACGATACAAAGCACATATGGAACAGACTGAAAACACACCTGCTAAGCAGCATTTCACCACCACAACCAGCTGGTTTCGTGCTGCTGCGCCCTATATTCATGCTCATGGTGGCGCGACCTTTGTTATTGCCTTTGACGGCGAAAGTATCGCCGATGCTGGATTTGATCACTTAATCCATGACCTGGCCATTCTCAACAGTCTGGAAATTCGGCTGGTGCTGGTATTTGGTGCCCGCCCACAAATCGAACAACGCTGTCATGCGCTGCATATTCCGGTGCATTATCACAATGGTCTGCGCATTACCGATGATGCCAGCATGCAAATTGCCCGTCAGGTGATTGGTGATTTACGGATTGCCATTGAAGCCAAATTATCTGCTGGTATGCCGCAAACACCAATGGCAGATGCGCGTATTCGCTGTGTCAGCGGTAACTGGGTCACGGCGCGGCCGGCTGGGATTATTGACGGTGTTGATTTAGGCCATACCGGCGAAGTGCGGCGGGTCGATAATGTCGCCATCCACCAGCAGCTGGAACAAGGCAATATGGTGCTGATTTCGCCGTTAGGTTATTCGCTGACTGGCGAAATTTTTAATTTGTCCGCTGATGCTATTGCCACAGCAGTGGCCAGCAGTTTGCAAGCCGACAAGCTTATTTTTATTGGGCAAAGCAATGAAAATTTGCCGCGGGAAATTACGATCAGTCAAATTACCGAATTTGATCACCCCTTATTAGAAGCTGCCAAAACGGCCTGTGAAGCCGGTGTGGATCGGGTGCATTTATTGGATCGGCAAGTTGATGGAGCGCTGCTGCAGGAATTATTCAGTCGTGACGGTGTGGGCACTTTGATTAGTGCCACCTCTTTTGAAACCACCCGTCAGGCCAGCATTGATGATGTCGGCGGCATTCTGGAATTATTGCAGCCGCTGGAGGCCAGTGGTGTCCTAGTCAAACGTTCAAGGGAATTACTGGAGCGGGAAATCGACCAGTTTACAGTGATGGAACGCGACGGCAGTGTCATCGCCTGCGCGGCGTTGTACGCCTACCCTGAAAACAAAATGGCAGAAGTTGCCTGTATGGCGGTATCGCAGGATTATCGTAATAAAGGTCGCGGCAAACAATTGTTGGCTTTTTTAGAAAAGCGCGCGAAAAATGGTGGTCTCGACAATCTGTATATTTTAACGACGCAAACAGCACACTGGTTTATTGAGCATGGTTTTCAGCTGTCGAGCATTGCCGATTTACCGGTAGAAAAGCAGGCGTTGTATAACTATCAGCGTAATTCCAGTGTTTTTAAAAAATCACTTAGCTAACTACCGCTGCGACGACGATATTCGGGAAACAGCAGCGGCGCAAATTCGTGCAGCGCTTTTTCATAAACCCGGCGTTTGAAAAAGACGATTTCTTCGACCGGACGCCAATAATCTACCCAGCGCCAGTCATCAAACTCGGGCTTGTCATGAAGATCCAATCTGACGTCGGTTTCGCTGCCAATAAAGCGCATTAAAAACCAGCGTTGTTTTTGACCTATACACAATGGTTTATTGCCATAGCGCAGATAACGCTTAGGCAGTCGATAACGCAACCAGCCACGTGATTGCGCCAGCAATTCGACATGTTCAGGTCGTAGCCCAACCTCTTCCATCAGCTCGCGATAAGCGGCCTGCTCTGCGGTCTCATTCGGTTTGATGCCGCCCTGGGGAAATTGCCATGAATCATGTTGCGCTCGCTGCGCCCACAAAACCTGGTTGTCATCATTACAGATGATGATCCCCACGTTGGCCCTGAAGCCATCTTTGTCTATCACGGTGTTAATCTCTCACGGGGAAGCCATCGCTGCCAGCCCGCAGTTTAATTTGTATTAAGATCTAGATTAGTCAATGCCAACTGAGGTTGCAACGCATTTTGTCTTACAATAGGCGCTTATTTTGCAAGGAAACAACAGCAGGCAATGGCTTTAGCAATATTTGATCTAGACAATACGCTGCTCGGTGGCGACAGTGATTATTTGTGGGGCCGCTTTCTGGCGGAGAATCACATCGTCGACCCTGAGGTTTATCACGACACTAATCTGGCGTTTTATCACGATTATCAAGCCGGTCGGCTGGATATTAATGCCTTTCTGGAATTTGTCTTTACGCCGCTTAAAGAAAACACCATGATCGATCTACTGGCCTGGCGCGACGCCTATTTGCAGCAGAAAATCATGCCGATCATGCTGCCCAAAGCGCAGGCCCTGGTCGACAAGCACCGCCAGCAAGGTGATACCTTACTGATTATTACCGCCACCAACAGTTTTCTGACCGCACCGATTGCTGCAAAACTGGGCATTGATAATCTGATCGCCACCGATCCCGAAATGCTGGATGACCGATTTACTGGCAAAGTCGCCGGCATACCGTCATTTCAACATGGCAAAGTCAGTCGTTTGCAGGATTGGCTGACCCAGCATCAGCAAACGCTGCAGGGTAGTATTTTTTACAGTGACTCGCACAATGATTTGCCGCTGCTGGAAAAAGTCGAGACACCGGTTGCCGTGGATCCGGACGACACGCTGCGGCAAGTCGCCGAGCAACGCGGCTGGAAAATTCTCAGCTTGCGCTAATCCTTGCTACAATTTGCGGCTTTAAACAATTCAAATCAGGCCATTAATATGCAATGGGAAGTGGTTATCGGGCTGGAAATCCATGCCCAGCTTGCAACCAAAACAAAAATTTTCTCCGGCGCCCCAACTACCTACGGCGCCGCGCCTAATTCGCAGGCTTGTGCAGTGGATCTGGGCTTGCCCGGTGTATTGCCAGTACTGAATAAAGAAGCTGTGCGCATGGCCATCAAGTTTGGTCTGGCCGTTGATGCCGACATCGCCGATAGCTCAGTATTTGCCCGCAAAAATTACTTCTACCCGGATTTACCTAAAGGCTACCAAATCAGCCAGTTTGAATTGCCGATTGTTGGCAAAGGCCAAATCAGTATTGAACTTGAAGATGGCAGCGAAAAAATCATCGGCATTACCCGCGCCCATTTAGAAGAGGATGCTGGTAAATCGCTGCATGAGGATTTTCATGGTCAAACCGGTATTGATTTAAACCGTGCCGGCACACCGCTGCTGGAAATTGTTTCTGAACCAGATATGCGCAGCGCCAAAGAAGCTGTTGCCTACATGAAAAAAATCCATTCGCTGGTGCGTTATTTAGAAATTTGTGATGGCAACATGCAGGAAGGTTCGTTCCGCTGCGATGCCAACGTGTCGGTGCGCCCCAAAGGCCAGGAAAAGCTGGGTACCCGCGCTGAGCTGAAAAACATCAACTCATTCCGTAACGTTGAACGCGCGATCAATATCGAAATTGAGCGGCAGATTGATGTCATTGAAGACGGCGGTGAAGTCATTCAGGAAACCCGGCTGTATGACGCTGATAAAAATGAAACCCGCGCGATGCGCAGCAAGGAAGAAGCCAACGATTACCGCTACTTCCCGGATCC
Organism: Methylophaga sp.; assembly: GCA_040882115.1. Lineage (GTDB taxonomy): Bacteria > Pseudomonadota > Gammaproteobacteria > Nitrosococcales > Methylophagaceae > Methylophaga. The sequence goes on from JBBEBX010000002.1 coordinate 32,689, forward strand.
GGATTTATTGCCCCTGGTACTCGACGAAGGTCTGATCGAGCAAGTTCGCGCGACATTGCCGGAGCTACCTAACGAAAAACGCGACCGGTTTATGAATGAACTGGAGCTGTCGCTATATGACGCATCAGTGCTGACCAGCAGCCGTGAACTGGCAAACTTTTATGAAGCTGTATTAGCTGAAACCGGCGGCAAAGCGCCGAAAATCAGTGCCAACTGGGTGACAGTAGAGCTTAATGGCGCACTCAATAAAGCCGGTCTGGAAATTGATGAATCGCCGATATCAGCCAAACAACTGGGCAGTGTCATCAATCGTATTGAAGACAACACCATTTCTGGCAAAATCGCTAAACAGGTCTTTGAAGCGCTGTGGAATGGTGAAGGCGCTGATGCCGATGCCATTATCGAAGCACAGGGCCTGAAACAAGTCACTGATACCGGTGCCATTGAAACGATGATTGATGACGTTATTGCCGCGAATCCGCAGCAATTACAGCAATACCGCGACGGTAAAGAGCAGTTGTTTGGCTTTTTTGTCGGTCAGGTGATGAAAGCCTCAAAAGGCAAGGCCAACCCCGGTCAGGTCAACGACATTCTCAAACAAAAACTCGCTGGCTAACAGCCTAAGAGCTCATAGTTGCCGGTAACAACGCCTGTTGTTGCCGGCAAGCTTTAAAAATCTGCCTAGCAGTTCACAAATTAACATTAAGCGGTTCCCCATCCGTAAGTAACTGATGTAGTATCAGCTCAGCGTTTTATTTCGTTGTGATGACAGGGACACGTTGCCCAAGAATTCAGGATGCCGGACTTAGCCGATGAAGTTTGCCCAGGAACACCTGCCCGCCAAAACCGCCATTTCCAAACTGCCCGGCAGCTCACCGCTTGCCGATGCCAATTGGGTACTGGTGTTTGGCTCAGTCAGTCGCTTTAACGAACGCAATTTTGCCTCTCAACTGCAAAAGCGTTATCCCAATGCACAAATTGTTGGTTGCACTACCTCTGGTGAAATCACCGGTGATGGCGTCTTTGATGACAGCGTGCATATCACCGCGATGCTTTGGGAGCGCAGCCAGTTGCGTTTTATCGCCAAACCCGTCAACAGCATGGAACAATCGCATGCACTTGGCGCGCAAATCGCCAACGAATTACTGGCACCGGATTTAAAAGGTCTGTTTGTCCTCAGCGACGGTCTGAATGTAAATGGTTCAGAACTGGTCGAAGGGCTGCAGGAAGTACTGCCAAATGTACCCATTACCGGCGGTTTAGCTGGCGATGCCGCACAATTTAGCAAAACCCTGCTACTTAATAATGACAAAATTCAGGATCGTATCGTGATTGCCGTTGGCATATACGGTAAAGATGCCATTGTCACCAGTGGTGCTTTGGGAGGCTGGAAACCTTATGGTCCACCGCGACGCATTACCCGCGCCGTAAAAAATGTCGTTTACGAAATGGACAACAAACCGGCTTTGCCCCTGTACAAAATGTATATCGGTTATTACGCCAACCAATTACCCGCATCAGGGCTGAATTTTCCGTTTGCCATCATGGATGATAAAAACGTTAACGTTATCCGCACCCTGCTGGCAGTTAATGAAAAAGACAGCAGTCTGACCTTTGCCGGCAATATTGCTGAGGGTTCTACGGTACGATTCTTAAAATCAGATCACGATCAACTGGTGGTCGGAGCCAGTGAAGCGGCGCGGCAAATTCTGCAAAAAGGCGTTAATATCAACGATAAAGCCCTGGCGATTTGCGTCAGCTGTGTTGGCCGTAAATTGGTAATGGAAGATCAGGTTTCCGACGAAGTATTTGCTGTGCAGCGTTTACTCGGTATGCAAACCGGTATTACCGGCTTTTATTCCAATGGTGAGATCTGCTCCGGCGAAGATGATGGTCACAGTCTGCTGCATAACCAGACCATGACTATCGCGTATTTAAGCGAACACTAGGCCTTTCTATCTCACCAACTCGCGGGCGGCTGCCAACAGCGCCAGCCGGGCTATAACGCCATAGGCATAAAAACGATTCGGTTCGGCATCCGGCTGGTCGGCTTTATTGGGCTCAATACATGATTGCGCAAAAGCCAGTGGCTGAAAATGCATGCCCGGCGCATTAAGATTCTCATCACTACCACGCCCGGTGTGCACCCGATAAAAGCCGCCCACCACAAAATGATCCATCATATAAATGACCGGCTCGGCGACTGCTTGATCTTCACCCAGTGTCTCAAACGTATAAACGCCTTCCTGAATTAACACATTGTCAACTACCAAACCTTCTTTGGCCGATGACATTTTATTGCGCTGCTTACGATTTAAGTTGGCGATTTCATCGACTGATTTCACCGTCATAATACCCATGCCATAGGTGCCCGAATCGGCTTTAACGACGGCAAAAGGTTCTTTCTCAATGCCATATTGGTCGTATTTCTTCTGCACCGCTTTGAGCATGCTTTCAACATTACGTGACAGACATTCAGTGCCGCTGCGTGCCATAAAATCGACTTCACCACACTGTAAGGTCAGCGGCGAAACCAGCCATGGATCAATATTCAGCTGTTCGGCAAATTCGTTGGCAACATCATTGTAGTGAGTGAAGTGATCTGATTTTTTACGTGTATACCAGCCGGCATGCAGGGGCGGTGCCACCTGCTGTTCCAGATTTTGCAACATGGCCGGTAAACCCGCTGATAAGTCATTATTTAATAACACCATACATGGTGAAAACTCGCCGATCCCAACCCGATTACCATTGCGTTCCAGTGGCGCCAGATGGCAGGTCTTACCGGAAGGCAATTCGATATCAGTTGGTTCAGTCATATCATCACGCAAACTACCAATCCGGGCATCAAGGCCGGCTTGTTCGAAAATACCACGCAGTGTTTCCAGGCTTTCGAGGTAAAACAAGTTACGGGTATGATTTTCGGCAATGATCAAAACCCGCCGTGCTGTTGGACAGATCCGCTCTACCGCCGCTTGCGCTGCCTGAATACACAAAGGCATAAATGCCGTATTGAGATTATTAAAGCCCGCCGGAAACAGGTTGGTATCGACCGGTGCCAGTTTAAAACCGGCATTACGCAAATCTACTGAGGCATAAAACGGCGCCGGTGTTTTCAGCCATTGTTCGCGAAGCCAGGCCTCGACATCGGTCTGTCGGTTTAACAAATGCGATTCCAATTGAAGTAACGGACCATTCAGGGCGGTGGTCAAATGCGGCACGGCTGAGCTCATGATGCGGATATCCTTAGGGCTTGTTTATCTTTCAAATCCACCACTGCTGGCGGCTATTTTTGTGTCCGGTAAGGCGGAAATTGCGCCGAGTAGTTATTCTACATCAGCAATTGACAACGCAGGCGGGCGCAAAAATAGTCCCAGCCCTTCGGGTTGTGGCTGAAAAAGCGCCACTCCGCGTTGCTCGTTGTTTGTTTAGAATAACTAAACGGCTCTCCTCGCGCCTTGATTGACGCTTTTTCAGTCACAACAGAGGCGGAGATGAAAGGTAAACAAGCCCTAACGTTGGCGGCGTTTGCCACCGATTACTGTGATATGGGACACAGATTCCCATTTTCAAGTCATTCATACTTTGCCGAGGTTGCAAACTCGGTATGGAGTCCCGTCATTATTGCACTTGCGCATCACTAGCCGGCATTAAAAAAATGGGTTATCTTCAACGCTGACTTTAATAAACATTCATTCGTTTTCAGGATCTGCAAAAACCGTGAGTGAAAATTTGACAGAATTTACCGGCCTGAAAGTTATGGTCATTGATGACAGCAAAACGATCCGTCGTAGTGCTGAGTCATTGTTGCAGAAAGCAGGCTGTGACGTCATCACCGCGGATAACGGCTTTGAAGCATTGCCAATGATCAGTGCCCAGCACCCTGACATTATGTTTATCGATATTATGATGCCGCGTCTGGATGGCTATCAAACCTGCGCTCTGGTGAAAAATAATGCCAAATACCGCGATATTCCAATTATCATGCTATCCAGCAAAGATGGCTTATTTGATCGCGCTAAAGGCAAGGTGGTCGGCGCTGAGCAATATCTGACCAAGCCGTTTACCCGCGATGATTTATTAGGCGCCATCCGCACCCATTTGCTGAATAAAAACAAGGACGGTTAAGCTATATGGCTTTGATTCTGATTGCCGACGATTCGCCGACAGAAGTATATGTATTACGTAAAATGCTCGAAAAAAATGGGCATGAAGTGATCGTCGCTGAAGATGGTGAGCAGGCGATTGAAGTGGCGCATGCAGCCCTTCCGCAATTGATTTTGATGGACGTGGTAATGCCGGAATTAAATGGCTTTCAAGCCACCCGCCGGCTGACCAAAGATCCTGAAACCACGCATATCCCCATCGTGATTGTCTCGTCCAAACATCAGGAAACCGACAAAATGTGGGGCCTGAGGCAAGGCGCGCGGGGTTATTTGGGCAAACCGGTTACTGAATCTGAATTAATCACGCAAATCAATGAGCTTTTAGGCATCTGATATGGCACATATTGACCAACCTGCCGACATCATTGCCCTGCTGCAAGATATCGAGCGGCGTTGCCGGCAACGTGTTGCCGGGCTGAGTCAGCAGGATAATTTGCAAGGCGCCTGGAGTGGCATTGGTTTTCGCCTCGCTGATATGCATTTTTTGATTCCGCTGGACCACAGCCGCGAAGTCTTTCCGGTGCCGGCGCAAATTACGCCAGTACCTAAATCACAACAATGGGTTTTTGGCGTCGCTAATCTGCGCGGCGATTTGTTACCGATTATTGATTTACAGCTTTATTTACAGGGCCGCAGCGCCAAAATCGATAAACGCAGCCGGATCATGGTCATCAATCATCCTGATGTATACAGCGGGCTGCTGGTTGATGAAGTCTACGGCCTGAAACATTTTCAACATCCGCCGGAACCCCAGCAAACCAGCCTGCATTTAAATTTACGCCCGTATTTGCGGGGCAGTATCAGTCAGCCGGATCGTCAATGGTATGTGCTGGATTTTCACAAGCTGGCGGATGACCCCAGATTTATCAATGCCGCTGCTTAACCCTTATCTGTCAGGATTGTTGTTATGAATGCCACCCGCCAAGTGTTTTTTGCCTCACTACTCAGCAAAAGCAATCTGCTGCATTTGTTATTGCTGCTGATTTTTCTGACATTGGCAGGTGGTGGCTTATGGCTACTGGCCACCGGTGAGTTTAGCCGCGTTCATGCCGAGCCGCTGGTCACGGCAGGCATTAGCGGGCTGGCGATTTTATTAGCGGTGTTGATGGCGATTCGCCTGGCCGGGCCGCCTATTACTAAGCTCAAACAATCACTTAACGAAATGGAATTACAAAATCGTCATAATCAGGATGCGATTTTACGATTACTCGACGAAATGGGCGACCTGGCCGATGGTGACTTGACCGTTTCAGCCACGGTCACCGAAGATATTACCGGCGCTATTGCCGACTCTGTGAACTACACCATTGATGCATTACGCAGCCTGGTCGAACAAATTAACTCAACAACCTTGCAAGTGGCATCGGCTGCCCAGGAAACCCAAGCCACCGCCCTGCATTTAACGGATGCCAGTGAACACCAGGCACATCAGATCACCGAGGTTAGCTCGGCGATCACCCAAATGGCGGCATCTATTGAGCAGGTGTCGGATAATGCCAGCCAGTCGCAGGAAGTTGCCCGGCAATCGGTCAGTTTGGCGGTACAGGGTAACAGTGCCGTTAAAAAAGCCATTAATGGTATGGACACTATCCGTGAGCAAATCCAGGAAACCTCTAAACGGATGAAACGGCTGGGCGAAAGCTCGCAGCAAATCGGCGAAATTGTTGAACTGATTAACGATATCGCCGAACAAACCAACATTTTGTCACTGAATGCCGCCATTCAGGCAGCGATGGCCGGTGAAGCCGGTCGGGGTTTTGCCGTCGTTGCCGATGAGGTACAACGACTGGCAGAACGTTCCGGTAATGCGACCCGGCAGATTGATGCACTGGTGAAAACCATTCAAAGCGATACCAGCGAAGCCATTAGCTCCATGGAACAAAGCACCTCTGAAGTTGTTTCCGGGGCACGTTTATCGCAGGATGCCGGTGCCTCACTGGAGCAAATTGAAGCCGTTTCCCAGCAACTGGCCGAGTTGATTAACAATATTTCTGATAATGCCAAACAACAGGCAACAGCTGCGGTCAGTACATCAGAGAGCATGAGCGTTATTCAGGAAATCACAATGCAAACCTCAACGGGTACCAATGAGAGTGCTGCAGCGATTGGCCGGCTGTTGCAATTAACCAATGAGCTGCGCAAATCGGTTTCCGGGTTCAAGCTGCCTTGAACCCGGATGCTGACTGCGGAGACGCCAGATGGCTCAAATTATGAAAGGTAATTACAGTGCATTGATGTGGGTGCAGGCTGAGCTGCAAAAGTCGCTCACTATTGCATTGCAAGCGCTGCAAACCTATATCGATGCCAATGACAATACTGCTTTGTCGAATTGTGTCGAGCAGCTATATCAGGCCAATGGCACACTGCAAATGCTCAATCTCAGTGGTGCGCAAATGCTCACCGCCGAAATGCAGGCGCTTTGTCAACATCTCAGAGAGCCAGTGCTGGAAGACGCCGATACCGCCAAAGTCACGCTATTGCGCAGTTTGTTATTACTGCCTAATTACCTGCAATTACTCAATGAAGAATTTCCGGATCATCCGCTGTGTTTGATTGAAAGCATCAATGCGCTGCGAGAAATCCGCCAGCAAACGCCCTATCGACCACTGGATCTATTCCAACCATTAATCCCGGTTAACTTGCCAGAATCGGTGCAGCCAGACCCGCAACGCAAACCGCCCGGTATTGATATTGCGCCGCAGCAACTGGCTGCCGCCTACCAGCGGTTGCTTCTCAGTTGGTTGCAACAAGCGGACGATGGCAGCCTGCGTAAAATGCGCGGTATTTTTAATTACCTGCGTATTGCCAGTCATCAAGAAAAAATCATCCAGTTATGGTGGGCCGCCGAAGCGTTACTGGAAGCATTGTTGCAACGCGGTTTATCCGTTGAAGCCGATATCAAACAATTGCTTGGCAAACTGGCGTCACCGATGAAAATCGTTGGCGAACAGGGCGAAGATGCCTTGTTACCGGTGTTTCCAGAAACTTTGCTACAGCAATTATTGTTAACAGTTGCCCGTGCCAGCAGCCGCGGTTTACTGGTTAGCAGTCTGAAACACACCCATCAGCTCAGCTTTTTTGATCAACAAAAAACCATTTACGGCATTAGCGACAACGCACTTGATGATGCGCATGCCGCCTTGCTCGAAGAATTACAAAAGTTAAAATCACAGATAGATGCTTTTGAACCATCAGCTCCTGACGCGACAGCTGTTTTGGCAGATATCGATCAACAACTGCTTAACATGGCCGACACCATGTCCTTGCTCAATCAACCGGCTGGTTATGAATTATTGCAAAAACAACATCAGCAGCTGGCAACGCTTGCTGAACAGACACCACAAAGCGCTAATCAAACGCTGACTGAACTCGCTGACAGCCTGTTACTGATCGAATCTCAGTTACGCCAGCATAACGGCGACAGGCCCGGTATCGATGGTGCCGAATTACAACAAGCCGTGGTACAGGAATGCTTGTTTGAACTGGGCAATATCAAAGAAAATCTGACCATTGCTGCGCAGCAAGGTGATATTCCCAGTGAGCTTATTGCCAGCACTTGCTCAGGCCTGCAACTGATCACCGGCAGTTTGGAAATGCTCAATCTGAGTGCAGCCGCTGATTTACTTCAGTCAACTGTCAGCAAATTGCAAACAGCGCCTTTTGATCAGCAACTGACGTCGATCGCCATTCAGCAACTGGCCGAAATCTTATCGGCAGCTGAGTTATATATGGAATCGATTCAGCAACATGGTCATTCATCTTCGCAACTAATCGACTATTCCCAACAGATTCTTGCGCAATTCGGTGATGCCAGCACCCCGGAAATTGTCAAAGTAGCAGTCGAAACAGCTAACGTTACAGAAATAACGGCTCCGGCCGGCTCCCCAAATTTAACCGGGGTAGCTCGCTATATTGCCCGTCAGCCCGGCAATGAAAAGCCTTTGACCTCGGTAGACCGTTATTTACAGAAACCAGCGGCATCAGCAATTTCATCGCCCGATAAACCGCTGACCTCGGTCGATTTGTATCTTCAGCAGCAAACTGCCATTAACGAAGATCAAATTGCTTCCGAAGATAATAACAACGCGACACAAGGTTTAAACGAAGCCGAAGCCAGCGAATTATCATTGCTTACTGAAGATATTAGTAATAGCGGATCACTAGTTGATGACGATGTAGCTCCCATTGATTTTAGTTTTGAAAACGAGCCCCTTCCAGAGCCAAAGCCAGAGCCAGAGCCAGAGCCAGAGCCAGAGCCAGAGCCAGAGCCAGAATATGAACTTTATATCGATATGGATGATATTCCACCGCCCGCAGAAGCAGTGGAAACGTCGATGCGCCCAGATTGGCAAGATACGCTGTCGATATCTGATGCATTAACTGAACAACTTCCCCCCCCGACCGGGCCAGCTGGCTTTGCCGAAGGCATCGATCCAGAAATTGCCGAGGTCTTTTTAGAAGAAGCCGAGGAAGTACTTGCTGAATTACACCGGTTAATCCCCGACTGGCAACAAGATCACAACTCGCAAATACTCGGGGATATCCGTCGGCATTTTCATACCTTGAAAGGCAGTGGTCGTATGGCCGGCGCGATGGCCGTTGGTGATTTGGCCTGGTCTGTAGAAGATTTGCTTAATCGTGTGCTGGAAGGTCTCTCCGTTGATACTGAGAAACTAGCTGAACTGCTGCTACATGCACCACCAGCCGTCGTCGATCTGGTTAACCGTTTCAGCCATGGCGATATAGAGACCAGCCAGGCAGCGCAGCGATTGGCAGAACAGGCAGGCCTATTACGTGCGGGAGTCGAAACAAGCAGCCTGGCAGCAGCCGAAAACACCAGTGAACCGGAGGAAACCACATCCTCATTGCCAGAAAATGACGATAATGATGAACAACCGTTAACGTCCGTTGACCGCTATTTACTAAAACAAGTGGCGTCGGCAGCTGAATCATTCAGCAAACCATTAACCACCGTTGATTTATACATACAAAAACAGACAGCCAGGCTCGCTGAGCAACCCAGCGCCGTTGAAAACGCTATTCAAACGCTTGCCGACGCCGACAATCATATTGATGAAGATGCAGAATTACTGGATATCTTCCTCAGCGAAGCCCGTCAGCATATGCTGACTTTGACCGAAAATGGTCATAATATGCACGTCGGGGATTGCATTGATAAATCCCAATTAAGTGCCGCTCACTCGCTGAAAGGCTGTGCCAATATTGCTGGCGTGACACCGGTCGCCTTGATTGCCACCGAATTGGATCAGACGCTCAGAGAGCTGCATCGCCAGCAACATGCCCTCAACAGCGATAATTTACAGCTGATCCGGCAGATTTATCAGAATCTTAGTCATCTGGTGGAAACTATCAGTGACGGTAGCAACGATCCTGATATCAGCTTATTGCATCAGCAACTTCAGAGTTTACAACCGGCCGCTGACGCGTCAGAGAGCGAACAAGTGACCGCAATGGATCCGGAGCAACTGGTCAGCTTCCTTGAAGAAACCGATGCCCTGCTGGATCGCTACAGCCGGCAGTTAACCGAATGGCAGCAAACCGGTGAGAAAACTCAGCAAACAGCGCTACACGATACCTTGCATACGCTTGCTGATAACGCACAACTGGCTGAATTGCCCGCACTGGCGGCGTTGTATCAACTGCTGGATGGCTTGATTCAGCACCCGCAGTCCAGCGATCCCCGGGTCACCGATTTACTTGAGCAAGCTTATGAAATGCTCAACAATCAGATTGAAGCTTTGATCCAAAACAAACCGATGACTGATTTGGCGTCATTGCGTGAGCATATCGCTGCAACGCTAGCGGCGCTGGAAACATTGCCAGAAGACCGTATAGAAACCACCGTCAACAGCGAACCTCCACCACCAAGCATTTCGCCATTAGCCGATGATGATTATGATGCTGTCGATCCAGATCTGTTGGCCGCTTTTACCGAAGAAGCCGCCGAGCTGCTGAGCTCAAGTAACGAAGCGATTAAACTTTGGCAACAAGTACCGGATAATGATGCGGCGGCGATGCAATTGCAGCGTGATTTACATACTTTAAAAGGCGGCGCGCGTTTAACGGGTGTTGCAGCTATTGCTGATTTGAGCCACCAAATTGAATCATTGGTGATTCCGGTCGCTGAGGGACAAAAACCGGCCACTGAAGACTTTTTTGATCTCCTGCAACGCAGTCAGGATCAGCTCAGCATTATGCAAGAGCAACTGGTCGCACGCCGGCCGATTATGATTAATGACAGTCTGCTCGCTGAAATTATCGCTTTCGGCAAAGGTGAACAATTTGTTATTGAATCACAGCCTGATGAAACCGATGCCATATTACCGGTTGAGCCCACTGCCCCATCATTGAATCCGGCAGAACAGATTCGTGTCCGCGCCGATTTGCTCGACTATCTCAGCAACTTTGCCGGCGAAGTCAGTATTTCCCGCGATCGCGTCACCCAGCAACATCAGGAACTGCGTCAGCAACTGCGGGAAATGGAAGAAACTGTCAGTCGTTTACATGAACAACTGCGTAAATTAGAAATTGAAACCGAAACCCAGATTCTGTTCCGTTATGAAGATGGCAGCGCCGATCATCATGCCGAATTTGATCCACTGGAACTGGATCGGTTTTCGACCATCCAGCAATTGTCACGCAGCCTGACTGAAAGTGTTATCGATCTTAATGATATCAGCCAATCTATGGATCAAATGGTACGGGAAACCGATGTCATTTTATTGCAGCAGTCGCGGCTGAATACTGATTTGCAGCAAGGGCTGATGCGCACCAGGTTAGTACCGTTCAAGTTTATCGTGCCGCGCCTGGAACGCATCGTCCGGCAAACCAGTAGCGAAGTCAGTAAACAAGCCGAGTTGCGGGTGCAGGGTGGCAATCAGGAATTGGATCGGGCGATTCTGGATCGCCTGGTTGCACCTGTCGAACATATTTTGCGTAATGCCATCGCCCACGGTATTGAAGCCCCGGCGGAGCGCCAGAAAAACGGCAAAGCAGAAACGGGGCAATTACAAATTGATCTGCAGCGTGAAGGCTCAGAAATTGTACTGAGTATCCGTGATGATGGCCAGGGACTGAATATCGACAAAATCCGCAATAAAGCGCTGGCTTTACAATTAATAGCGCCCGGCGACAATCTCAGCGACGAAGCGCTGATGCAAATGATTCTGACCTCGGGTTTCAGTACCGCTGACAACGTGTCACAGCTGGCCGGCCGCGGCGTCGGCATGGATGTTGTCAATAATGAAATCCGGGCTTTAAAAGGCCGTTTATCGATTGAGTCGGTCGCCGGCCAGGGCAGCTGTTTTCATATTCGATTGCCACTGACCCTGTCACTGATCCAGGCCTTGCTAGTCACCGCTAATCGACAACAATTTGCTATTCCGCTATCGACGGTTAAAGCCGGTGAGCGTTTGTCTGTTGGCGACATCCGTGAGCTGCTGATGAATCCGCAACCGATTTATCAGTTTGATGACGAAGATTATGAGTTTGTGCCGCTCAGTCATTTGTTAGGTGAGCCGTTAAATCTGCCGGATAATGCCCGTCAGCCGATGCCGCTGCTGTTATTCCGCAGCGGTAATGTCCGGGTGGCGCTGCTGGTGGATGCCATTAACAGTAACCGGGAAATTGTCATTAAATCGATAGGCAAACAGCTGTCACATATCAATGCCATAAATGGCGCCACCATTCTTGGCGATGGCCGGGTGGTGTTGATTCTGGATATCCCGACGCTGATTGAAGTCCATCGTAAACAGCACGCTGGCAGCACTGATTTACCGGAAGAGCTGAACTTGCAACAGCATGCTGATGAGCAGCCGCCGGTCGCTATGGTGGTAGACGATTCGATTACCATGCGTAAAGCTTCCGGTAGTTTGCTGGGCCGTCTCGGGTTTAAAGTGATGACTGCCAAAGATGGCGTTGAAGCACTGGCACAGCTCTACGAACAGCAGCCAGACATTATTCTGCTCGACGTGGAGATGCCGCGAATGGATGGCTTTGAATTTGCGTCTATTGTCCGTAATGACCCGCAATTTCATCATTTGCCGATCATCATGATTACCTCCCGCACCGGCGAAAAACACCGTCAGCGGGCGCTGGGGATCGGCGTAAACGATTATCTCGGCAAGCCCTATCAGGAAAATGAACTGGTTGCCGCGATGAAACAACTTCTGGGTGTTAGTTATCCACATCGGCACCATTAATCTGGATCTGTCATGACTGCCAAGCTTGATTATGTTCACTGCATGCTGATCCCACTACGTCAGCATTATTTGTTACTGCCTAACACCACTATTGCCGAGGTGATTCCGTTGCCGAAACAGCTTTTTTCGGCGCAGACGACCCAACAAAGCTTCATTGTTGGTGAATGTCATTGGCGTGACGGCATTTTGCCGGTGATTGATCTGGAAAACCTGATTGATGAACCGGCAGATGCTGATAGCCGTGCCGCGAATAAACTATGTATCGTCAATGGCATTAACGATAACGCAGCTGTTGAACACTACGCATTGCCTTGCTGCGGTGCACCGCAACTGATTACGCTCAACGAAGCAGCGTTACAAACAACCACTCAAGATGCTGCGCAACAATGGTTATATTGCCAAATTAAAATTGGTAATAAAACAGCACTGATCCCCAATCTGGACGATATCGAAACGCATCTGCAAAACCAGCTATCAATGCCCTGATATTCGGGCGATATTTACTTTATGATAGGCGCCATGAAATTGCGCAAATTGTTTATCTCCCTTCTGCTGCTGGCCACTTTTGTGCCAGCCACTGCCAACGCTGCCTTATCGCTTAGCGACCAGCGAAAAACCTATCAGCAGGCCAAAAAAGCGCTGGAAACCCATCAGTTAACGCGGTTCCAAACGCTGCGTAACCAGCTGGACGATTATCCGCTGCAAGGTTATCTGGATTATCTGTTTCTGCGTCACCGGCTGAATCAAACCAGCAATGACAGTGTGGCGGCTTTCCTTAACAGCCACGACAACGGTTTTTTTGCTGACTACTTGCGCGCCGCCAAGCTCGATAAATTGGCCACCAACAAACAATGGCAGGCCTATCTTGATTTTTACCGGCCATCACAATCGTCTGTCCGCAATTGTTATCATGCGCAAGCTTTAATGCATACCGGCCAAAGCGAAGCGGCAGAAACAGCCGCACTTGAATTATGGCTGGTGCCATATTCACAGGATAAAGCCTGTGACCCGGTTTTCAGCTTTATTGAAAAACGCGGTTTACTGACTGATGACCGCCGCTGGCAGCGGCTGATGCTGAGTTTGCGGGCACAACAATTTTCACTGGCCAGCTATTTGGCTAAAACGGTTGATGCAGCGGCCACTGCACAGGCCTGGACCGAGCGTTGGCAACAAATGCACAGTAATCCGGTGAACCTGCTCGCCCAGTTGCCGGCGGCAGTCGATCACAATCGGGTCAGTCTTGCCAATGATGTGCCGTTATCACGGGAAATTATTGTCCATGGTTTGAGTCGTTTGGCACGTCAAAATGCTGATAAAGCTTATTATCACTGGCAACGACTGAAACCCGCCTACCAGTTCGACAACGAACAACAACACGCCGTGCAGCGTGAAATCGGTCTGTGGGCCGCGTTAAATCGTCAGGATGAAGCGCTGCAATATTTTGGCGATACCCCCAACGAACCCTGGCGGGTGCGTGCCGCGCTGTGGCAACAAAACTGGCCAGCTGTAAAAGTCGCCATCGCCAGTCTTGATGACAAAACCCAACAGGAAACCAGATGGCAATATTGGCTGGCCCGCAGCCTCGATAAAACCGGTGATAAAGCTGCTGCACAAGCCATTTGGCGAACGCTGATTAACGAGCGTGATTATTATGCGTTTTTAGCCGCCGATCGGCTGGGCGCTGACTACAGTATGAACGCACGGCCAATTATCGCGGAACAGGCTGAATTAGCTGCGCTGAAAGCCACGCCGGCCTATCAGCGTTTGTATGAGTTTTATCATATTGGCGAAGACTTGGAAGCACGCCGTGAAGCCTTTTATCTGCAAAACAACTTAACGGACCGTGAATTACAGATATTAGCGTTAGAGACCCACAAATGGGGCTGGCATAACCAAACCATTGCCCTGCTTGGTCGTGCCCAATACTGGGATGCCCTGGATCAGCGTTTCCCGGTACTGTACGGCGAAGACATGTTACGGGCGGCTAAAAATCAAAAACTTGATGTCGCCTGGCTGTTGGCCATTGCCCGCCAGGAAAGTGCCTTTAACCCCGACGCCCGTTCACACGCTGGCGCGATGGGCTTAATGCAAGTGATGCCCGCTACCGGCCGTAGCACTGCAAAATTGCTGAATAACCCACTCAAATCGGACTCAGAACTGTATAACCCGCAGCGCAATATTGAAATCGGCAGCCGTTATTTGCGTAAAGTCTATGAAGAGTTGCAAACCAATCCGGTGCTGGCGACTGCCGCCTATAATGCGGGGCCACACCGGGTACTGCGTTGGCTGCCGGAAAAAGGCGTGTTACCAGCCGACATCTGGGCGGAAAATATTCCTTTTAATGAAACCCGTCGTTATATCCGCGCCGTGATGAGCTTTACCGCGACGTTTGATTACCAGCTGAAGCGGCCAATTATTCCGCTAAGTGAGCGCATGCCAGCAGTGCGCCCGGAAAATCGTAAATAATACTGATGGACATTTATCAAGTCGGTGGCTGTGTCCGGGATCGACTGCTCGGCCTGCCCGTTAATGATCACGATTGGGTGGTAGTGGGCGCTGATGCGCAAATCATGCTTTCACAGGGTTATCGGCCGGTTGGTAAAGATTTTCCGGTATTTTTGCATCCCCAGACGCATGAAGAATACGCACTGGCCCGCACCGAGCGTAAAACCGCGCCCGGATACCGTGGCTTTGCTTTTTATGCCGCGTCCGATGTCAGTCTCGAAGACGATTTACAACGCCGCGACTTAACCATTAATGCTATGGCGCAAACCGAGGCTGGCGATATTATTGATCCCTTCGGCGGCCAGCAGGATTTACGAGCGGGTTTATTGCGTCATGTCTCACCGGCTTTTGCCGAAGATCCGGTGCGGGTATTACGGCTGGCAAGATTTGCTGCCCGCTTTGGTTTTCAAGTCGCTGATGACACCAAACAACTGATCAGCCAAATGATCAATGCCGGCGAACTGGATCATCTGGTTGCTGAACGGGTGTGGCAGGAAACTGCTAAAGCATTGTCTGAATCCACCCCATCACGGTTTTTTTATGCCTTGCGCGAAGTCGGCGCCCTGCCAATCCTGTTTCCGGAAATAAACCGCCTGTTTGGTGTGCCACAACACCCCAAATGGCATCCGGAAGTCGATACCGGCGTGCATGTCATGCTGGTGTTGGATCAGGCCGCTAAGCTCAGCAACGACCTGGCGGTGCGATTTGCTTCACTATGTCATGACCTTGGCAAAGGGGAAACACCTGCCGATATTTTGCCCAGCCATCAGGATCATGAATCGCGCAGCATCAAGCTCACTCAGCAACTTTGCCAGCGCCTAAAAGTACCGCGGGATATGCAAACCCTGGCCGTTAAAGTCGCTGAACTGCATACCGAAGTCCATCGTTTATTTACGCTGCCTGCTGACACAGTATTAGCAGTGTTTGAAAAGCTCGATAGTTTTCGCCGGCCAGAGCGGTTCAGTCAATATTTGCTGGCGGGTGAAGCGGACTTTCGTGGCCGGCCCGGTTACGAAACAGCCGAAATGCCTGAGAAAACCGTTTTCCAGGCTTGTTTTGATGCCGCATCTGCCGTTAAAACCGATGCCTTTGTCAAAGCCGGCATGCAAGGACTGGCCATCGCCGAAGCGCTGAAAAAAGCCCGCTTGCAGGCAATAGATAGCGTATTAGCGCCTTATCGCAATCAGGACTGAACTGCGTGGCAAACATGCATCGCGTATAATGCCGTTTTGAATTAATCACAGGACTTTGTCGATGACTACGCTCTCAGCCAACTGGACCAGCGTCAACGCCGCTTGTCAGCCTTTATTGGATGATTTAATAAAAGATGCACAGGCGCTGCAACTGGAAATCAGCACGCTCAGTAATGGTACCCGGGTTGTTGATGCCGGTATCAACGCACGTGGTGGTCTGGAAGCCGGTCGGCGCATTGGCGAAATCTGCATGGGCGGTCTGGCGACCGTGACCATGGGCAGTCAAAGTGGTTTTGCTAACTGGCCTTGGTCGGTCAATGTGCATGCCAAAACACCTGTGCTAAGTTGCCTTGGCAGTCAATATGCCGGCTGGAGTTTGTCGCATAAAGCTGATGACGTGAAATTCTTTGCCTTAGGCTCAGGTCCCGGTCGGGCTCTGGCTGCTCGCGAAGAATTATTCAAAGAATTTGGCTACCAAGATAAAGCTGATTCGACGGTTATTGTCCTGGAAGTCGATAAATTACCGCCGGTGGCTATTGCCGATAAGATCGCCGATAACTGCGGTATCAAACCCGAAAACCTGACGTTGATTTTAACGCCAACCACTAGCCTTGCCGGTGTTATGCAAATTGCCATCCGGGTATTGGAAGTGGCGATGCATAAAGCACATACCGTGCATTTTCCATTAGAGAAAATCGTTGATGGTTATGGCAGCACGCCGGTTGCACCACCCGGTGGTGATTTTATGACGGGCATGGGTCGTACCAATGACGCCATCCTTTATGGCGGTAGCGTGCATTTATTTGTTGATGCCAGTGATGATGAAGCCCGTGAGCTGGCTGAAAAAATGCCCAGCAATACCTCATCAGATTATGGCCGACCGTTTGGCGAAATTTTCAAAGCCTATGAATACGACTTTTTTAAAATCGACCCGATGTTATTCAGCCCGGCCAGGGTTATTATCACCAACACCCAAACCGGCAACAGCTTTACCGCCGGTGAACTGAATGCCGAATTACTGACCCAGTCTTTCGGCCTGTAAAGGCGTATGCAAAAACCCCGCGTCGCCATTTTTAATGATACGCACGGCTGGCATAGTGAGCAGCTGACGGCGGCTTTTGCTGCACTGGGCATCGAAACGGTTTACAGCGATCTAGCGTTTTGCCGGATCGATTTAAGCTTGCCACAACGGCTGTATATGCCGGGCTTTACCGATCAATTACCGGATGCTGTGCTGGTGCGCGGTATTGCGCCAGGCAGTCTGGAACAAATCACGCTGCGCATGGATGTGTTACACACGCTGGCAGAGTTAGGCGTGCCAGTACTGAATCCTGCCAATGTCATTGAACTGACCGTTGATAAGGCGCGTACTTCGCTGCGCTTAGCTTTGGCAGGGTTAAATACACCGCCCACCTGGGCCTGTGAAGATCGTCAACAAGCTGTTGACATCATTCGCCGTGAACTGGCTGCCGGTTTTTCAGTAGTCATGAAGCCGTTATTTGGCTGCCAGGGCAAAGGCATTATCCGTATTGATGATCTGGACCAGCTGGATTTGATAACACCGGTTGGCGAGGCTTTTTATTTGCAACGTTATGTGCTGCCCGCCGAGCAAGGTGCCTGGCAGGACTGGCGTTTAATGATCATAGATGATCAATTAGTGGCAGCCATGTCCCGCCGCTCCGGCCACTGGATCACAAACTATGCTCAGGGCGCACAATGTTTTGCCGCGACAGTCACTGATGAAATGCGTGATTTAGCCCTGGCAGCAAGCCGCGCTGTTGAAGCGCCTTATGCCGGCGTTGATTTAATTCAGGATCACAATGGCCGATTCAGTGTTTTAGAAGTGAATAGCGTACCTGCCTGGAAAGGTTTATTTCAGGCGACCGGTGCTGATATTGCCGGCCCTATTGCGCGCATGGTGGCGCGCCGGATTGAAAAAAACCAGTGCCGACCAATACCTGATCATGCTGTCTGAACAACAGCTATCAGATTGTATTCGCTGGGCCTGCGAACAAGAGGTTAATGCCCCCAAACCCGGCAACGTGAATCCACACAGTGATGGTCATCAGATGCAGATCGATGACTTTCTGCGAAGTGCAGCGGCTATTGCACCGGTCATGGCACAGCCGGATTTGACTGTTGGTCAGCGGATTTTACAGTCGGTGATTGCCACCCGGCAGGTGGTCGATTGCAATACCAATCTGGGCATCATTCTACTGTTTGCTCCGGTTATTCAGGCAGCCTGGCAGTGTTCCGACTTTTCAGAGTTGCCAGCAGCACTGACCACTGTGCTGAAAAATCTGACCATTGCTGATGCCGAAGACTGTTATCAGGCTATTCAAATGGCCGAGGCCGGCAATCTGGGTGAAGCTTCTGAACAGGATATTCGCCGCAAACCCACCGTGACGCTTCGTGAAGCGATGTTTTTAGCGCAAAACCGCGATAGCATCGCCCGGCAATATGTCAATAATTACAAGGAAGTATGGGAAGTTGCCTTTAAGGAATTGACAAATTCTCTGAACTGTGGGGAAAAGGTTGAATGGGCAACCGCTTTCGCGTATCTTAGTGTCCTATCGCGTGTCCCAGACACATTGATAAGCCGTAAATTTTCACGGCAGCAAGCTCAAATCGTTTCAGAACAGGCGCAATTATTTGTTGCAAAAATGAATAACACAACCACATTACGTTCTATGCAAGACGAGCTCAGGGACTGGGACCAACAATTAAAATGTCTAGCCATCAATCCGGGTACTACCGCCGACATCAGTGCAGCCGCGTTATTGCTGCATGCTTTGTCACAGGCTGACATCAACCGAATTTCAGTAGCTCAATGCACATAGCGTGCGGCGCTGAGCAGGTGATACGTTCCTTTATTACGTATAAACCGCTTCTAGAAGAGCGGAAAAAATGAGCCTTTTTGACAATTTTTTTGGAACAGGAAAACAAAACATGCCAGTTATCGATCGCGTACTCGTAGGTGAATCTCTGGTCATCGAAGATGGTGACTTAGACAACGTCTCACATATTGATTTATTGATGGGCCCACGTGGCTCAGCTGCCGAAGATGCGTTCTGCCGCACTCTGACTGACCAAAAACAAGGTGTTAATGGTCTGTTGGCAGTCGTTGCTCCTAACCTGATGGTCAAACCAGCGACCGTTATGTTTAACAAAGTAACAATCAAAAACATGAAACAAGCCGTACAAATGTTCGGCCCAGCACAACGTGGTGTTTCATTAGCCGTTGCTGAATGTGTTGAAGATGGCACGATTCCAGCTGCTGAAGCTGATGATTGCTTTATCTGCGTAGGTGTCTTTATTTCACCAACTGCTGATAGCGACCAGAAGATCCAGGACTGGAACTACCGTGCAACTAAAGAAGCTATCAAACGTGCCATTGCACGTGAGCCTAAAGCAGCTGATGTTGTTGCTCAGTACAAAACCAGCGAACATCCATTCGGCGCTAAATAAGCCCGATTAGTTTTTGCCAGGTAAAAAACCGCCCTCAATCGAGGGCGGTTTTTTTATGCGTTATTAATCTCTAATCCGGCCAGCTCTTTGGCCGTAATATTACCTTTGTGCAAAGCACTGGCCAGTAATACCGCGCTAATTCCCATTGCCGAAAGCTGTTGTAAATCCTGATGATCCCGAATACCGCCTGATGCTATCCATTTTTGTTGTGGATGTTTTTCTATAAGCGGCTTTAACCGGGAATAGCCCGGCCCCATTGACCGGCCGACGGCATCCAAATCCATGACGATCACTTGCAAAGGCCAGACGGCTTTGTCTGTCAGCCAGCGCTCGTCGCCAAGCAATTGACCATGGCGAAAATCCAACGATAAAATCCAATCGTCCATTTCAGCTGCGGCATAAACACAAGGTAGCGTTTCACTACCCGCTACCCAGCAGATATTTTCGGCCGGAGGCTGTTTTTTTAATTGCTGGGCTTTGCGTATGCCGGCGTCTAACCAAATCTGCAAATCCGGAAATTTTTGCGCCAATTGCTGATAAAGTTGGCGGTCCAGTGGTGCACCTTCAATACTGTCTAAATCAGCAACATAAATGGTTTTAAAGCTATAAAAAGCCAACATATCCGCAATCACTGCCGCGGGCTCCGTTGCCTGCGTCAATACCGAGCTCAGTACAGGATAATCAGCGCGCTGACCACCTTGTGCCAACACCACCAGCCCCTGCATCACATCAATGACCGGTATAATCTGCACCCAACATCCGCCTTTTAAAAAATATGAAAATAGTCGTCTACGAACACTTTACCAGCGGTGCTTTGCATGGTCAGGCACTGCCTGCCGAACTCGCCCGTGAAGGCGATGCCATGTTGCGGGCGATTGTCGAAGATATGCTCACCAATACCGCTTTCAAGCCTATTATTTTACGCGATAACAGGCTGGCTGATTTATCCGGTGCGCAAAATCTGCCGATAGCCAATAGCGAACAATATAAGCAGATTTGGCAACAATGTTTAAGCAACGAAACATTATTTTTACTGATTGCGCCGGAAACTGACGGCGTTTTGCAACAATTGGCTGAGGCCGTATTAGAGGCCGGAAAAACGCTGCTGGGCAGCTCTCCAAAAGCCATTGCTATTTGCAGCGATAAACTGCGCTGCAGTCAGTTTTTACAACAACATCATCTGCCAACCGTTGAAACACAAAGCGCTGACGACTGGTTGAATCAACCGTTATTCACTGGCCCGATAGTGTGTAAGCCCAACGATGGCACCGGCTGTGTTGAGACCTATTATTTTGACGAGACCCATTACGCGGCGGCCTATCTGCAAAAAATGTCTGATAATAAGCGTCGCCAGCAAATCGTTCAGCCCTTTTATGACGCGCAAGCGATGAGCTTGTCGCTGTTTATTGGCCAAAGCGTTCAGATCTTATCGTTGAATCAACAGCTGATTAATATCGATCGACAATTTTCCTATCATGGCTCTCAGGTTGGCGTGCCTTATCCGGCAATATTTAGCCACGCCCAGGCACAAAAACTGGTCGATCAATTATCGTTGGCTATGCCCGGTTTATCGGGATTTGTCGGTGTCGATATGCTTATCGACGAACAACAGGCCCGGATTATTGATATTAATCCGCGTTTAACCACATCCTTTAATCAGCTTCAGCAATCAATGCTGTCGCCGGCAGCCCTGCTTTATCAATCGTTTGGCAAAATCAAACATGGTGTTGCGGATGGCTGAGGCAACACACTTCTCCGGTTGGGATATTGGCGGCGCGCATCTTAAAGTGTCTCGTTGCGATCAGCATGGGCAGTTGATTAACAGTATCGAATTGGCTTGCCCGTTGTGGCAGGGTATTAATGGTTTGGCAGATTCACTCCGTCAGGCGCAGACCCTGTTGGGCAATCAGGCGGATCGGCATTTTATTACTCTGACCGGTGAATCAGCCGATTGTTTTGCCAATCGTCAGCAAGGTGTCACCGACATCCTTAATGTGGTTGCTGAGCACTTAGCTGCAGCAAACTGCCAGGTTTTCAGTCAATCTCAATCCTGGCTGGATTTGGCCGACGCCACACAACACTGGCAACAAGTCGCCTCAATGAACTGGCTGGCGACCGCAAGTTGGCTGGCAAAATATTATTCTGACGCTTTGCTCATTGATATCGGCAGCACCACCACCGATATTATCGCTATCACTGATGGTCAGCCGCAATTACAGGCATTTACTGATCAAGGCCGGCTACAGAGCGGCGAGCTGGTCTACAGCGGTGTGATTCGGACACCATTGATGGCACTGGCGCAGCAAATTCTGTTTGCCGGACAATTACAGAAAGTCGCCAATGAAGTCTTTGCCACCACCGCCGATATCTGGCGGTTGCTTGATAAATTGCCTGAAAATATCAGCGATCGCAGCGCTGATGGGCAAAGCTGGCAAGCAGCTAACTGCCGGCAAAGACTGGCACGCATGGTGGGCAGCGATGCCGGAAATTATCCTGACAATAACTGGCATCAGCTGGCGCACTGGTATGGTCAACAACAAATTCAGCAAATTCACGAAAGCTGCCAGCAGGTAATTAATAATAAAATGTCGCTGACGACACAGGCACCGGTGATCGGCGCCGGAATTGGCCGTTTTCTGGCCGCCGAAATCGCTGTCCTATTGGGACGGCCATATCTGGATATGGCTGATTTACAAGTGGGTGAACCAGCTGCCATTGCAGGACCGGCCAGCGCATTGGCGCTTCTTGGCTGGCATCAGTTCGCGTAAAATACCCTGATGACTCATTCAAGCCTGCGCTGCACCGATTTACCTTATCTGCCAGACAGTGCTGTGTATTTTGAGCAAATCCGTGATTTGCCATGGCCAGTGATGCTGGATAGCGCCGGTTTGACTGAACATAATGGTCGCTTTGATATTATCAGTGCCGATCCGTTTATCAGTCTGCAAACCGAGGAGCAGCAAACGCAAATCCGCTTTCGTAATGCGGCTCTGCAAAACAGCAACGATGATCCTTTCACATTGTTGGCTGAGCAATTGGACCGGTTCAAGACCGTCACCAGTGATTTCCCCTTCACCGGCGGTGCTATCGGTTATTTTGCCTATGATTTAGGCCGGCGCATTGAAATCTTGCCGTCGCTGGCAAAAGATGCCGAACAATTGCCAGAAATGGCCGTGGGTATATATGACTGGGCACTGCTGATTGACCATCAGCAAAAGCGTTGTCAGTTGGTCAGCCATGATATGGATCCACATACTCAAACTATCTGGCCCGAGCTGATTCGCCGGTTTCAGCAAGACCATCGGCTGGATACGCATTTTAACGTGCAAGGTGAACTGCACTGTAATCTTGATGATGCCGCATATGCTGAGGCTTTCCAACGTATTCAGCATTATATTCGTGAAGGTGATTGTTATCAGGTCAATCTTGCCAAACGCTTTGAAATTAACGCCGAAGGCGATCCCTGGATAGCGTATCGGCAACTGCGACAACACAATGCCGCACCTTTTTCGGCGTTTCTGGATACCCCGAAAGCCAGTATTCTCAGCTCTTCACCAGAGCGTTTGTTATCTGTACGCGATCGGCGTATTGAAACCAAACCGATTAAAGGCACCCGGCCGCGGGATTTAATGAATGCCGCGCAAGACGCCCAAAATGCCGTTGAGCTGCAAAACAGCCTGAAGGATCGCGCTGAAAATCTGATGATTGTGGATTTGCTGCGTAATGATCTTGGCAAAGTCTGCGTGCCCGGCAGTATCCGGGTACCGAAAGCTTTTGCACTGGAATCTTTTGCCACCGTGCACCATTTAGTCAGCACCATTACCGGCCAGTTGGCCAGCGATCAAAGCGCGGTATCTTTGCTGCGGGCCTGCTTTCCCGGTGGCTCCATTACCGGTGCGCCAAAATTACGCGCCATGCAAATCATCGAGGAGCTGGAACCACATCGCCGCGGCGTTTATTGCGGCAGCATTGCCTATATTGGTTTTGACGGCAGCATGGATAGCAATATCACTATCCGTACCTTGGTCTTTAATCAAAACCGGCTGCGTTTCTGGGCTGGCGGCGGTATTGTCGCTGATTCTGAATGCGCTGCCGAGCATCAGGAAGTGCTTGATAAAGCCGCCGCCATGCTGGATTTAATCGAACGGCTGCGTCAATGCTGACCGTTATCAAACTGGGCGGCAGTCTCTATCACAGCCGGCAACTATCAGATTGCTTACAAAACATCTCAGCTTTTGCTGAAAACCAAGCCATCGTCCTGGTCGCCGGTGGTGGACCTTTTGCCGATTTGGTGCGCCAGGCACAACAGGATCATGGATTTTCAGATAAAACGGCCCATCAAATGGCTATCAATGCCATGCGCCAGTTTGCTTTACTGCTAACTGATTTATTGCCTGATGCGCACATTTTTAGTCGTTCAGACCAGTCGCCGCCAGCCAACGGCTTGTCGGTCTGGCTACCTGATGATAGCCAATTAATGACTGCCGATTTACCACAAAACTGGCAGGTCACTGCTGATAGTCTGGCGTTATGGCTGGCACAGCAAGTGAATGCCTCACAGCTCATCCTGATCAAATGTTGTGCGGTGAGCAGTGCGCAAATAAGTGAATTGTCTGAACACGGCATTCTCGATGCGCATTTTGCCAAACAATATCAACGACAGCCTTTGCCCTGCAGTCTTATCCAGCAAGTTGATATCAGCGATGAACTCACCAGACAAATACCGTTGATATGACATCAGCGCGGAGCAGTTTTGAGCAGTTGCTGGCTACCTTCGATCTGACACTGAACCGGACTTCGTTATCGCTATGTCATGCCTTATTAGCCGAAGCCGACGAGCGACAATCAACCGATCAGGCCGCCCATATGGGGGGGCAGTTATATCCGGCAGCGATTGCTGGAAAGTTACTTGCCACATTACACCAGGGCAATTTGTTATCAGCAGAGTTACATCCGCAGCTACAACAAATTGAAACGCCCCTTATTGCTGACATGGCAGCGCAATTTAATTTTCCATTGGGCCATTTTACCCCCGGTGGCAGTGTCGGCAATCTGGAAGCTTTATGGCTGGCTAAACAACGCTTCCCCACGCGCACGCGTGTTTACGCCAGTGAAAACTGTCATTATTCGGTTAGTAAAGCCTGCGCTTTACTGGATTTACAGCTGCTGCTGTTGCCGACAAATGCACAGCATCAGCTTGAGATCACGGCATTAAAAGATGCTTGCGAGGCACAGCCACCATTGGCAATCATCGTCACCGCCGGCACCACTGGCAGTGGTCATATTGATCCATTGTTAGCTGCGGTAAAACTGGCCGGGCAATATCAAAGCTGGTTGCATATTG
This sequence comes from Methylophaga sp., assembly GCA_040882115.1. Classification (GTDB taxonomy): domain Bacteria; phylum Pseudomonadota; class Gammaproteobacteria; order Nitrosococcales; family Methylophagaceae; genus Methylophaga. The sequence continues at coordinate 57,587 of JBBEBX010000002.1, forward strand.
ATGCCGCCTGGGGCGGTTTTTTGGCTTTGCTGAATGATCCCAAGTTGCTCACGGCGGCCAACCAGGCAGATTCGCTGTGTTTTGATCCCCATAAATCGCTGGGCCAGCCGCGGCCTTGTGGTTTATTATTTTATCGTCAGCCTTTGCCAACCATTGCGGCTGACGCAGATTATCTGCGGCAACCGCCGGATAGTCGCATTATCGGCTCACGTGGCGGCGAAAATTTTCTACCGTTGTGGCTGACTTTACAGCACCATGGCCTGAAAACACTGCAAACAGATTTGACCGCCAAACTGGCCGAAGCCCAGAAAATGGCTGATTCACTGACCGGTAAAGTGACTGATTTGCAGCTGTCGGATACTGGTATTGTTTGTTTTCAACATCCGGCCGATTTTCAGCCATTGCTGGGCGCCGGCGTTATTTCTAAAACACGTTTAAAACAGCAAAATTATTATCGGCTGGTTTTTGCTGATAAGGCCTGTCAGGCGGATACGGTATTTACGCGTCTGGCGCCTTTTCTTTGATTTGCGCTTGTACACCATCAAAGCGCCGCAACCAGGTTGAAATACTGTTCAGTGGCGCAGGCCATTGGCGGTTGGCATCCAGCGCCGCTTTTTTAGAGTTATACACGCCATAAATTAAGGCATACCAAACTTTATTTTCGCGCATGCTGGCAAATACCGCGATATCGCCAGACAGCGAATATTTTTTCAATAAATTCATCAACTTCAGATCGATCCCAGGTACCCATCAACTGATAGGTATAAGCGGATTTTTTTTGCTGCATGATCCATTTTGCGCCGCGCACTTCATTATCATTGTTTTCCGGATTGTTACTGGCACTTGGATTAGCTTCAGTTGTCGACGACGAGTCAGCATCCGTGATTGGCGCAACCGTTGCCCTTTTTTCCGGCATCTCATCAAGCGGTGTAAAGGGCGGAATCACTGATGCCGGTTGATCGTTATTTGTTTCCGTTGTTACTGGCGCGGGTTGATCATTATCTGAAGCTTGTTCCGACGCGGATAGATTTGATTGTGGTACGTCGGGCGTGCTGTCTGCCATTGTTGCATCCGTCTCAGAGGCTTGTTCTTCCTCTAATGCATTGAGCAGTTCAATCAGGTTTTGTTTTTCGGCCTTTGCATTGCTGGTAACGGTATTGTCTTCAACAATCACCATGGGTAATTCAGGCTCGGCCGACAGTTCAGTAATCGTTTCATCAGACTTACCCCGGTTCTGATTCAACCAGTCATTTATGTTTTGCTGAAAAATCAGGATTAAAGCCAATGCCAACACCACCGGCAACACGGGCAGCCAGCGAAACCAGTGTGGCAAACGCCAGGCTGGCAGAGTAGGCAGTTGCCAGCTTCTGTTCACCCCCAGCAAACTCTGATGCGCCTGATGATTGATTTCTGACGGAATGCCTTTACTGCGCCGGGCAATGCGCTGCAATTGTTTGTCGGTGAACGGCAAATCATCCTGCCAGCCAGCGGCCTGCATCCGTTGCTGTAAATAACCGTTAATTTCATCCTCAGCAAGCGGCAGCACATCCAGATCCTGAAAGCGTTCATTGCGCAGGTGTTGTAATGCTGAAGCTTTGTTACTGGTCACCACCGCACGCAATAAATATTGCCCTTCATGTTGCCAGTGTAACCAGGTGGCTAATTGCTGCTGAACGCTATTATCGAGCTGTTCGGCATCATCAATTAGTAATACAGGCGTCACTTGAATTTGCAGCAATTGTTGCAAACGCTGACGTAACAGTTGCTGTTGATCACCGCCCAGTTGACTATCACCGGTGGCGCCAAATGCCTGCAAACAATGCTGCGTTATTTGCGGTAGATTGCTGTGATTATTGGCGGACACCAGACAAAAACGTAAATCCTCACCGCCGCGCTGTTGTAAAGCTGTCAATAACATCGACTTACCATAACCGTCAGGCGCGGTGAGCACACTGATTTGGCTGCTGCTTCTCAATAAATGCAAAATCAGATTCAACCGCTGACTGGTTTGCCGACCGGCAAAAAAAGCACCGGGCAGGTTCTGCCGGCTAAACGGATTACTATGCAACGCGAGACGGTCGAGGTAAGCAGGTTCCGCAGTGGCGTGCATTTCCGTCATAGGGACTGCCTTAGCAGAAAGCGTCCAAAGTTGCCGCCAGTTGCGCCGATGGATAATCATCGCTGATAACTGCCTGACCGATGGCTTTCAGCAAAATCAAGCGAATGGCACCATCCTGGACTTTTTTATCAACGCCCATTAAATCCATAAAACGCCCGGCAGTCATTTCAGACGGCACAGTAACCGGTAAACCAGCCGACGTTAATACGGCTTTGATACGCGCTACGGTGGTCACATCCAGCCACCCGAGGCGCTGAGACAAATCGGCCGCCATTGCCATACCGATGGCAATGGCTTCACCATGTAGCACCACACCATAACCACAGCCGGTTTCAATAGCGTGGCCAAAAGTATGCCCCAAATTTAATAAAGCCCGGACACCCTGCTCCCGTTCATCGGCAGCCACAATATCCGCTTTATCCTGGCAGGAAAGGGCGATTGCCTGGGCCAATAATTCAGGGTTTCTGGCAACTAACCCGACCATATTGGCTTCCAGCCAGTCAAAAAACTCAGCGTCATTGATCAAACCGTATTTAATGACTTCGGCAAGGCCTGCTGCAAACTGACGATCATCTAGCGTCTTTAACGTGCTGATATCAGCAAATACGCATTGCGGTTGATAAAAAGCGCCAATCATATTTTTACCGAGCGGATGATTAACCGCTGTTTTACCACCGACTGATGAGTCAACTTGTGATAATAAAGTTGTTGGCACCTGAATAAACGGCACACCGCGCTGATAACAGGCGGCAGCAAAACCGGCCATATCACCAATGACACCGCCGCCCAAAGCAATAATCGTCGTCTGCCGTGACATTCTGGCTTGCAACAGGCCATCAAAAATCCGTTGCATAATTTCCAGCGTTTTATATTGCTCACCATCGGGCAAAATCACCGTTGCTAACCGATAGGCTGATAAAGCAGATTTAACATCATCTAAATATAATGGCGCCACCGTTTCATTGGTGACAATCAGCACTTCTTTACCTTTGATGTGAGCAGCAAACAGATCCGGCTCTGACAGCAGCTGTTCACCGATATAAATCGGATAACTGCGTTCACCAAGTGCAACGTGCAGGGTTTTCATCATGTTGTATTATCTTTTTCCATTTGTTCCAATTGCCGGATCACCTCACTCACTGTTCGCTGCACTGACTGTTCACCAGTGGCAACGATAATATCGGCAATTTCCCGGTACAGCGGGTCTCGCTGCGCCATTAGTTGTTTGATTTGTTGACGTTTATCGCCGGTTTGTAATAAGGGCCTGCTCTTATCGCGCGCCATGCGCCGGTATAACTGTTCTGGTCTGGCAGCGAGATACACAACTGTGCCTCGATCCGCTAATAACTGCCGGTTGGCTTCTGCCAAAACGGCACCACCACCGGTTGCCACCACCACATTGTCGAGGGCGCTCAGCTCATCGACCATTTTTTGTTCACGATCCCGAAAACCTGCCTCACCTTCCATTTCAAATATCCAGGAAATGGATACACCAGTGCGTGCTTCGATCTCCCGGTCACTGTCCCAAAACCGGCGGCGCAATTTTTTTGCCAATTGCCGGCCGATAGTTGATTTACCGGCACCCATTGGTCCAATCAGAAATATATTACCTGAAATCACAAATACCAGAGTTTCCCGGACTTTTAATGACAAAAAGCCGGACCTTTGCAGGCCCGGCTTACTATTCTAGCGCAGTTATAGGCTCTAGTACTGCATACCTTCTTTAACGATTTTGGGTGTGACGAATACTAACAGCTCACGCTGACGATCTTCGTTAAAGGTATTGCGGAACAAAACGCCAACATAAGGCAAATCACCAAAAAATGGCACACGTTGTACACCTTGGTTTTTGGTTTGCTCATAAATACCCCCGAGCACCACGGTTTCGCCATTATCAACCAGTACCTGTGTTTTCACACTACGGGTATCAATACTCGGCACACCGAGAAAGATTTCACCGACTTCATCTTTATTAACTTCAAGATCCATGACAATACGATCATCTGGGGTGATTTGCGGCGTTACATCCAGTTTCAATACAGCCTCTTTAAAAGAAACTGAGGTTGCGCCACTTGATGAAGCTTCCTGATACGGAATTTCCGTACCTTGTTCAATAGTTGCCTGTTTCTGGTTAGAGGTAATAACCCGTGGACTGGAGATGACTTCACCGCGGCCCTCTTCCTGCATCGCGGACAGTTCTAACTCCAAAATCATACCCATTGGCAGTTTGGCTAATGCCAGCGCAATATTACCAGCAGGATTATTAACAGGTAAATTAACATTTAGGTCATCTCCAAGTCCCTGTCTATCTCCTGTAGGTCGAGTTACCCAATTAGGATTCGTAGTTCTACCAGTATCGTATCCAGGATCATCGCCAGTAGCATTCTGTTGATAATAAGCACGATCTCTAACATCAAGACCATCTAAACTTCCTGATGTACCAGCGCCTAGCGTACGGCTTCGTGCTGAAGCACCAAAACGCACACCCAATTCTTTACTGAAATCGTTATTGGCAATAACAATTCGTGATTCAATCAGTACCTGACGAACGGGAATATCCAGCTGTTCAATCAGTTTTTGAATAGCGACGAGTTGATCGGCGGTATCCCGGAGCAATAACGAGTTGGTACGGGCATCCACCACCACACTGCCACGCTCAGATAAAAAGCCACCTTTGCCATCAACAGAATCACCCTGCGTACTGGTTAAAATGGCAGCTAATTCATCTGCCTTGGCAAAGTTTACTTCGATAATTTCAGAATATAGTGGTTGCAATTCAACCAGTTGTTTTTTGGTTTCCAGTTCCTGTTTTTCACGCGCGGCAATTTCGGCAGCTGGCGCAATCAGCATGACGTTGCCATTCTGACGCATCGCCAGCCCTTTGGTTTTCAGAATGATATCCAGTGCCTGATCCCAGGGGACATTTTTCAGACGTAAAGTCAGATTGCCGGTCACGGTATCACTGGTCACCAGGTTCATGCCGTTGAAGTCGGCCAGTAGCTGCAGCACCGCACGAACTTCAATATTCTGGAAATTTAACGATAACTTCTCACCGGAATAACCTTGCTGCTGCCCGTCACGCTCTGCCTGAGTTTCGGTGTTACGTGCTTTAACCTCAACAACCAGTTGATTATCTGACTGATAAGAAAGATGCTCAAAGTCACGATTCGTGGTTAGCGTCAAGGTGGTGCCATCACGGCTTTGCTCCGAATCAATCAATGAGACTGGCGTGGCAAAATCAACCACATCCAGGCGGCGATGTAATTTATCCGGCAGGCTGACACCGGGAATTTCCACTACAACGGTATCGCGTTCCTGGCGCACATCAACTGCCGCACCCGCAGTTGACATATCTATAATGACGCGCGCTTCGCCTTCATCACCACGACGAAAATCGATATTGGTCACTTGATTACCAGTCATCGCAACAGCACTGCCACGCGCCTTGCTGGTAGACATTTGTGGTGCATTTCCATTCAGTGTGATTTTAACCGTATTACCACTGGTGGCAATTTCATAAGGAATTTTACGCAGCAGGTTAATGACCATGCGGGTACGATCACCAGCTTCTACAGTGGCGATGCTGCGGGTTTCACCGCTATTAATTTGCTGGGTACGTTCGCTGAGCTTGTTTTTGACGCCATTAAAATCGAGCACTATTCGTGCAGGTTCATCAGTGGCAAAGTTTTCCGGGGCATCTACGGGTTCAGAAAAAGTCAGCGTCACCTGTGCTTTGTCGCCTGGCAAAGTGGTGAAATCCACATCTTGCAGATCGGCTGCCTGGGCACCGGTCGCTGTCAGCCACATCGTTAGTAGCAAGCCAAGGCCGCCAAAGCTTAGACGTTTATCATTACCCCGAAAAATCTGGGGCACCATGAGTTGCTGTCTGTCCATTGTCATTACGTCTCTGCTAGTCATGTCGAAATGGCCTTTAGTTGATCTCTACCACAGAAAGAGATGTTTCACGTTCAACATAACCGTTGCCATCCGGCACGATCTCTTTCAATTTTAATTCGCTGTCACTGATAGCCAGCACCTGGCCAAAGTTATTGCCCATGTAATTACCGATGCGGACTTTATGTATCACGCTGTCAGGCGCCCGAATTAATGCCCAAATAGTGTCCTGCTCCAGCGTGCCAACGAACTGCAAATCTTGTAATGCAAAAAACTCCAAAGCTTCTTTCCGGCGATTGGTATCCGGCTGAATGCCATTGCTTGCTGTGGTATCCGGCGCCTCTACCGGCACATCAATTACTGTCGGGATAAAGGGATCCCGAAGATCGGCAGCCGCGTATTCAAATTTCTCATAAGGCTTCATCACTGGAATCGGCGGAATATCTGGCTGCGATTGCGCTTTCACTTTGGCAACATAAGCCGGCAAATCTTCTTTTTCTGGTTGGCAGCCACTGGTCAGCATGACGCTAAGCATAATCAACATTAAGCTGAAAGGCCGGTAAACATTAAACTTCATGGCGGGCCCCATCATTGATCTTGCTCATCAAAATAGCGATAAGTCTTGGCCGTCACATCCATCGTCATCGTGCCAGTGTTATTATTTAACGGCCCCACTTTGAAATTGTGCAGAGTGACAATCCTGGGTAAAGCAGCTACCCCGCTGACGAATTCGCCAAACTGATGATATTTACCGGTTAGCCGCATAGTGATCGGCAATTCTGCATAAAAATCCACCGGTCGCTCGCCTTCCGGTTTGAACAGCTCAAACTCCAGACCATTAATCAAACCGGTACGGGAAATGTCCACCAGCAAGTCGGCGACTTCATTTTTGCGTGGCAATTGCTCCAGCATGCCCGCAAAAACCACTTCCATTTCTTTCATCTGTTCTTTATAGGCATCCAGATTCACTGCTTTGGCTTGTTTGGTTTCAAAACTTTGCCGCAACTCTTGCTCTTTTTGCTCTAAGGTTGCCAGTTCGGCGCGCTTATCCTTAATAAGGAAATAATAACCTGCCCCCCAGACCACCAGACAAATCAGAATGATAGCGACGATTTTAATCGGTAGCGGCCATTCACCACTTTCATTAAAGTCCAGATCGGATAATGAGGATAATTCCATTATTCTGCCTCCCCACCTTTAACGGGCTTACTCTCGTCAACATCTAAAGTAAATTTACGAATCGCATCATCCCGGGTGGACGTCCGTTGCACAATCCGCAACTTGGATTCATTAAATTCCTGATCGCCATCCAACTGGCGCATCAACACCGACACCCGCGCATTACTTTGCGCGACACCTTGTAAGGTCAGCACATCACCCTGCCGGTTAACCGTTTCCAGATGAATGCCCTCTGGGACAGTGCGCACCAGAGAATCAAAAACTCTGACGACTTTCGGCCGGCTTCGCTGCAACTCCTGAATCACCTGCATACGCGCCACCAATTTTTCGCGCGCTTTTTCCAGGTTCTCAATTTCTTTAATGATTTTATCGAGCTTGGCGATCTCTTGCTGCAAGTAGGCATTGCGGCTGTTTTGTTCTTCAATCAGACCATTGGCAAAAGAAGTGGCAAAGTATAAAACCGCCAACGCAAATAACAGTCCAGCCACCAAAGCTACATAGAATTGTTGCTGCCGGTCTTGACGGCGGGCTTCACGCCAGGGGAGTAGGTTGATATGTGCCATCAGTCAAAGCTCCTCATGGCCAGTCCACAGGCAATCATCATCGATGGTGCATCATTGCTGAGTGCCTGCACTTTGATGCGCGGCGCAATAATCATATCGGCAAAGGGATTGGCAACTGATGTAGAGGTACCGGTTTCCGCCTCAATCATGGCATCGACGCCTTTAATCGAGGCACAGCCACCTGCCAGAATAATATGGTCAATGGATTGATATTGACTGGATGCCGAAAAGAAAAACTGCAACGCCCGGGTGACCGTCATGGTCATCGAGCGCTTAAATGGCTCCAATACTTTCGGTAGATAGTCATCCGGCAAACTGGAAGGATCTTTTTTGGCGCGCCCAGCTTCCTGATAGGACATGCCGTAATGGCGCTCGATATCCTCGGTGAGCATCCGGCCACCAAACGTTTGTTCGCGGGTGAAGACAATTTTGCCGTCAACTAATACATGCAGTGTGGTCACTGTTGCGCCAACGTCAGCAACGACAACCGTCAGCCCCTGACCATGATGCGGTAATTGTTCGGCGATCAGTGAAAAGGCGTTTTCCATGGTGTACGCCTCGACATCGACCAGCTTGGGTTTCAAACCAGCTTTTTCAATCACCTCGGTGCGGGCATCAACATTTTCGCGCCGCGATGCGGCCAGTAAAACATCCAATGCATCAACATCAATGGCCGACGTACCCAGCACTTCAAAGTCGAGTCGCACTTCTTCCAATGGATAAGGAATATAGTTTTCGGCTTCGAGCATGACATTTTCTTCAAGCTCACGCTCTGATAACGAAGCCGGAAACGATACCGTTTTGGTGATTGCGGCATTGGCAGAAACCGCAACTGCGGCTTCTTTAGCTTTTGAACCTGCGCGTTTAACAGCGCGTTTGATAGCGCCCGCTACTTCATCACCATTCTCAATACGGCCTTCAACAACCGCATTTACGGGTAATGGCTCTACAGCATAGGATTCAACCAGGAAGCGGTCGCCCTTTTTATGCAGCTCCAGTATTTTTACTACTGAAGAGCTGATGTCTATCCCTAGCAGTGGGGATTTTTTCCGTCCAAACATGACTCGCCTCAATTCCGGTCGAACCGATTCAAATGCATCACTTACCTGTGTTAGTTAAAGTAGTTTATTAACAATCAGCAAGATGTCAATAAAAAATGCTCTTTAACAAGCACCTGTCCTCCGCACTGGTTTTATCCTTAGCTTTATATATACTCTACTAACAATTTTTTTGCGATCCCGAAATACCCTTATGTCGAGATTTTTGTTCCGTCTGCTGAGCGTACTGTTTACCCTGTTCTTCGTTGGTGTAGTCAGTATTACTGTCATCTATTTTTTGTTAGCACCCAAGTTACCTGATGCTGAGGAACTTAGGAAGGTGCGGCTGCAAATCCCGATGCGAATTTATAGCAGCGAAGGCCTGATGATGGCCGAGTTTGGCGAAAAACGCCGTATTCCCGCGGAATTTGAGTCAATCCCCCCACAATTGATCGATGCTTTTCTGGCTGCCGAAGATGACCGTTTCTTTGCGCATCCCGGCGTTGATTATCAGGGCCTTATCCGCGCGGCATACTCGTTGGCGGTGACTGGGGAAAAAACGCAAGGTGGCAGCACCATAACCATGCAGGTCGCCAGAAACTTTTTCCTGAGCCGCGAAAAAACTTACTTGCGCAAACTCAACGAAATCATTTTAGCGCTGGAAATTGAACAAACGCTGTCCAAAGAAGAAATCCTGACGTTATACCTGAATAAAATTTATCTCGGCAGCCGTGCCTACGGTGTAGGCGCCGCTGCTGAAGTGTATTACGGCAAAACGCTGGATCAAATGACTTTGGCCGAAATGGCGATGATTGCCGGCCTGCCAAAAGCACCATCCGCCTCAAATCCAATCGCCAATCCCACGCGTGCCCTGGATCGGCGAAATTATGTGCTGAGCCGCATGTTAGCGGTTGGCTTTATTGATAAACAACAATATGACACTGCTATTGCTGAGCCGGTCAACGTGCGCTACCACGGTCGTGATATCGAAGTTTATGCGCCCTATGTTGCTGAAATGGTGCGAACCAGTCTGATTGAAGAATATGGCGAGAACTTATATACCGACGGCATTGAGGTACATACCACCATAAATGCGGTGCATCAGCGCGCGGCAACTAAAGCGCTGCAAGATGCCCTGCTGGCTTATGACCGCCGTCACGGCTATCGCGGCGCCATTAAGAAAATTGAATTTACCGATATTCCGGATGCCGAAAAGGCAGAACAACTGCTGGATACCTTCCAGTCAGTTGGCACGTTGCGTGCTGCGCTGGTATTAGCTACGGATGATGAAACCGCCGAGGCCAGCATTTATATTCGCCGCATTGGTGAAGTCAGCCTGCCTTTTGCCGCGGTATCCTGGGCGCAACCGCAGCTCAGCACCCATAGCCTTGGCAAGAAACCGCAGAAAATAAGTGATGTACTGACCAAGGGCGATGTTGTCTATTTACGGCAGGATGACGAACAAAACTGGCAGTTAGCCCAGATACCGGAAGTTGAAGGCGCAATGGTCGCTTTATCACCGTTTGACGGCGCCGTAACGGCTCTGCAAGGCGGTTTTGATTTCTTCCACAATAAATTTAATCGGGTAATGCAATCAAAACGTCAGCCGGGCTCTGGTTTTAAACCGTTTTTATATTCTGCCGCACTGGAAAATGGCTACAACGCAGCCAGCATCATCAATGATGCACCGGTGGTGTTTGACGATGTTGGCTTGGAAAACGTCTGGCGCCCGGAAAATTATAGTGGCCAATTTTACGGCCCGACCCGTTTACGAGAGGCATTGACCCATTCCCGCAATCTGGTTTCAATTCGCTTAATGCGCGATATCGGCATAAATAATGTCATTGATTATGTGCAACGTTTTGGTTTTAAGGCGGATCAATTACCCAAAAATTTATCACTGGCACTAGGCAGTGGCAGTGCTGCGCCGATGGATATGGCCACAGGCTACGCCGCCTTCGCCAATGGTGGTTATCTGGTTGAGCCCTATATCATTAAACGCATTGAAGACGCTGACGGCAATATCATCAGGGCTGCTGAACCCTACACCGTTTGTGAAACCTGCATAGCACCCATGGACAAGCCAGCCAGTATTGATGCCGATACTGAGCAAGCATTAGCCAGTTCGTGGATGGGATTTAAGCCCGCAGAACGGATTATTCCAGCGCAAAATGCTTACTTGATGAACAGCATGCTGCGAGATGTCGTGCGTTTTGGTACTGGTCGCCAGGCACTTAGCCTGGGCCGCAATGATTTGGCCGGTAAAACCGGTACCACCAATGATCAGGTTGATGCCTGGTTTAATGGTTTCCACCCCGAATTAGTGGCTATCAGCTGGGTTGGTTTTGATAATCCACGTAATCTTGGCCGCTTCGAAACGGGCGGCCGGGCGGCGCTACCAATGTGGATTGATTTTATGCGTGAAGCGCTGCGTAATGTGCCGGAAATAGAATTGATTCCGCCTGTCGATATGGTTACCGTGCGGATCAATCCGGAAACCGGCTTGTTGGCGCGGACAGAAAGCGAAAAAGCGATTTTCGAGACCTTCCGGGCTGATGAAGTTCCGGCAGAGGGTCGGTCGCAATCATATGGTGGTAACAGTTCCGGTGAAGACGACTCGTTAATTGATTTATTCTAATTAACGACAAACGGCAGAAGCTTTAGGGTGTGGTAACGGGCCCATGCCCTAGCTCATCAACATTCAAAGCTAACCAGATATCAGACCTTAATACAGATGTCCGTAGGAGACGTCTTGGCTGCTACCGTACCCGTTTAACCAACCGACCAGCCTGCAATGACTGATTGGGGTAATCGCCGTTAAGTAACTGCAATTGCTGCAAAGGGCTATTGCTAATGCGGGAATTTTGCGCCCATCTGGCATAACTATCAGATTCGGTAGCACGCACCACTTCAATCCGCTTCGCTTGTGCAAGCTGCCGCTCATCATCCCGTAAAGCATGCAAACTATTAGCGGTGGCCAGAAAATCCTGATCAAACTGGCCAAATTCACGGTTATCTTTGGCGCCGCCGATAAAGATAAATGCCTGGCTACGCAAATACAGCGCTGATATCCGCAGTAATTTCCCCTGCTGCTCGGTAATGCCGGTGTAACCTTCCAGACCGTTAGTATTAAAACTGCGACCCTCACGCAGATTATCAACTTTCATCCGGTCGCGAATAAATTCTGCGGGCGTTTGCTTGCGATTTAAATCACTGGCACCCATTTCGATAAATGCCCGACCTTGCGGCGACACGGCTTGTAAGCTGCCAGGATTATTCTGAATATGCCAGTCTTGAGGAAATTGCAGCGCAAATTGCATTTCAGCATGATAAAAATCCCGACCGGAACGAATACCCTGCTTTTCGCTATCGCCAAACACCATGCCATCAACGCGGGCCATATAAGCCTGTTCGCCGACTTCACCACCGGTGGTTGATAAATACTGATCAGCAGACGCGACGACTTCCTGCAAACGGGTGTCATTATCCGGATGGCTGGCAAATACGCCATGATAGCCCTGATATTCCTGGCCTTTCTTTTTAGCCTCTGCTTCGGCAAATACCGATTGATCTTTTAAGACGCCAATCACTTCGATCATTGCCTGCGGGTCATAGCCACTTTTGGCCAGGTATTCGGCGCCCAGGCGATCAGATTCCAGTTCATGCTCACGGCCATAACCGCTCAGCAGCGCGCCGCCCAGCATATTAAAAACATTTTGCGCCCCAGCATTACGCAGCCCCGGTAAAAACAATGAACCCAGTGTATAACCGAGACTTGCTGCTTGAGAGGCACTTTGCTGCCTGACACCGTGGCGTGCTGTGACATGACCGATTTCATGGCCCAATACCGCTGCCAGTTCTGCTTCTGAATTCAGATAAGCCATCAAGCCGCGGGTAATATACAAATAGCCGCCCGGCAGCGCAAAAGCATTGACCACCGGCGAATCCAGCACGGTAAAACGGTATACCAGATCCTTACGATGACTGACTGCCGCAACACGCTCCCCGACCGCCTGCACATAAGCTTGCAGCGCTTCGTTGTCATAGCGGCCATATTCTTTAATGATTTGCGGATGGTACTCGCGCCCCAGGGCTAATTCTTTGTCTTCGCTGAACATGACAAAGTCTTGCTCTCCGGTCACCGGATTTTGCGCACAGGACATCAGCCCCAAAAACAACAAAGCCCCTGTCGGTCGACAGAGGCTTGTTAATCCCCATGATTTTGAAGTAAGACGCTCAAAAAAATGACGGATGGTATTCATGCGGGCATTGCCCCTTAATTTATTTTCCGTATTTTTGACGGAATTTATCAACGCGACCTGCGCTGTCCAGCATTTTTTGCTTGCCGGTATAAAACGGATGACACTCTGAACAAACATCCAGCGTCAGATCACCAGCGCGGGTAGAACGGGTTTTGAAGCTGCTACCGCAACTACAGGTAACATTAATTTCACTATACTCTGGATGGATATCCGCTTTCATATTATTTTCTCGCAATTTTAGGTTTGCCAAAACACGCGCTGGGCGTTTGCTGCTTTAGAACCGCGTAATTTTACTGATCCCAATAGCAATCAGCAAGTTTAATTTGACCATAACCAATCACCGTTGTTAAGCACAGCGCTCTGCCACCAGCATCGCAACATTCCGCAAACCCTGTGATTTATTGCCCAGCAATGCTTCTTCCCGGTAAGCGCGCAACTTTAAACCGGCAAACAGCGTTAATAATTCATTATCCGTCAACAGATAATCCGGGTTAGTCGGCCCTCTGTCGGTGACTTTCTGGCGGCACCAGGTTTGATAAAACAATAAGCCACCCGGTTTCAGTGCATACATTATTGCCGGTGCCAATGCTCGCTCTAAATAATAACTGACGACAATGACATCATATTGTGCCACTGCTGGCGGCGTAACCAACACATCGCGCACCTCAGCATTAATTTGCAACGCCAGCTTTTGCGCCTTGCGTTGTAACTTATCAATAGCGACCGGCGAAACATCCTGAGCAGTCACCGCCAAACCAGCCTTTGCCAGCAATAAAGCATTGCCGCCAAGGCCACAGGCCAAATCCAGTGCGCTGCCACTATCCGGTAATAAATGCTGATTTTGCGTTAACACGTCAGCGGCGGCCGGCCAGTCACCATCATGTTGCCGGTAACGCGCATCCCATTTTTGCTGCGCCCCGGACATTAAATTAACGCCGCCAGAATGCCGGGGTCAACACCACCAGCAACGTGAATATCTCCAAACGACCCAGTAGCATCGCCACACACAAAATCCATTTTGAGGTGTCATTCATATTGCTGAAATTAGCGGCTACTTCACCCAGCCCCGGGCCAAGATTATTCAGACAAGCAGTGACCGCCGAGAAAGAGGTCACTACATCCAACCCCGTTGACATCAAGGCCAAATGCATAATGGTGAAACAGAACACATACAATGCAAAAAAGCCCCAGACCGCACCAACCACTTTGGCGGGCAGTGCTTTGCCATTGACCCGGATAGCAAACACCCCATTGGGATGGATCAGCCGCAACACTTCACGATAACCCTGTTTAAACAGCAACATCACACGGATAACTTTCATACCGCCACCGGTCGAAAACGCACAGCCGCCGATGTAACTGGTAAATAACAGCAGGATCGGTAAAAAGCCCGGCCAGTAGGCAAAATCTGCAGTGGCAAAACCAGCGGTACTGCCAATAGAGACCGTCTGGAAAATCGCCTGCCGCGCGGCCAGTGTGGTGCCATCTACGGATGAAGTAATCAACAGATAGCCGAATGTCACCAGCGACACTACAAACATAATGCCTAAAAACACTCTCAGCTCAGAATCACGCCAGTAATGTTTAATACTACGATTGCGCCAGGCCAGAAAATGCAGCGAAAAATTCAATGCTGAAATCAGCATAAAACTAATCGCAATCATTTCAATAACGCCACTGTTGTAGTAACCGATACTGGCATCGTGTGTCGAAAACCCGCCCAACGCAACCGTTGAAAAGCTGTGACCAATAGCATCAAACCACGTCATCCCGGCCCAGTGGTATGCCACTGCACAAGCAATAGTCAGGCTCATGTAGATATACCAGAGTGCTTTGGCGGTTTCGGTGATCCGCGGCGTTAGCTTGGCGTCTTTCATCGGACCCGGGGTTTCAGCACGGTAGAGCTGCATACCACCAACGCCCAACAGTGGCAGAATCGCCACAGCTAATACCACAATCCCCATGCCGCCCAGCCATTGCAAAAATTGCCGGTAAAACAAAATGGATTCCGGTAAATCATCCAGGCCGGTTAACACCGTCGAACCGGTAGTGGTTAAACCGGACATGGATTCGAATACCGCGTCCGTGACACTCATTAACGGGTCAGTCGATAAGAAAAACGGCAAAGATCCCGAAAAGCCCAGTGCCAGCCAGAACATCACCACGACGATAAAACCATCACGGATTTTCAGCTCTTTACGGTGGTGCCGGGCCGGCAGCCATAACAAAGCACCAATGGTTATCAGCAGACCGAAGGCGGTAATAAAAGCGGTCGCTTCGCCATCGTGATATAGCCAGGAGACCAAAATTGGCGGCAGCATGGTAATACTGAACAATGTCAGTAAAATTCCCAAAATCCGTTGTATTGTTAGTAATTGCATGGATTATCAGAACACATCACGCCGGTAAGAAAACCGATAATACGCCCAGCCCACCAGCAACACCAAAAGCAATGCCATCAACGGCCATTGGCCAAAACGCACATAAGGCGTCGCGCCCTGTCTTGGCTGTACCGTTTCGGTAAGCACCGCCTGCTGAAATTGTGGACTTTGATTCGTTAACTGACCCTTATGATCAATAAACGCTGAAATGCCATTGGTCGTCACCCGAAGTACCGGCCGACCGCCTTCCAGCGCCCGGCTACGCGAGATCTGCAAATGCTGATGCGGCGCAAAAGAATCACCATACCAGGCATTGTTAGTGGCATTTACCAATAAACTGGCTGCCGGTAATGTTGTCCGCACTTCTTCAGTAAACGCATCTTCGTAACAAATACTAATGCCCAACGTCTGGCCAGCAGCTTCGATCAATGGTTGCTGCGCCGGCCCCGGCACAAAACCTGACATCGGCAGATCAAAAAAGGCAATCAAACCACGTAACGTTTCAAACGGCACATAATCACCGAACGGCACCAGTTGTTTTTTATGATAAAACGCCGGCGTCTCAGCAAGCTTTGCCATACTGTTGTAATAGCGCTCACCATCAGCATCCAGCACTGGCAAGCCGATCAGTAACTCACTGTTATTGGCAGCAGCTTGTTCAGCCAGAGGCAGTAAAAACCCCTCATCAATTTGATGATAAAACGCCGTTGCGGCATTTTCCGGCCAGATAATGAGGTCGCTGTCCCAGTGCTGGGCACTGAGGCTGCCATACAGTTGCAATGTTTCTCGCAGCTGATCCGGATCCCATTTAATCGCCTGATCGACATTGCCCTGAATCATACTGACTTGCAGAGGCTCACCTTTCGCCTCTGTCCATTGCACATCATTTAACATTGCTGCCGAAGGCCAGACTAAAATCGCCGGCAGCAACCACAGCCATTGTTTATGTATCCAGGCGGTGAGCAATAAGCCTGCTGTTAACGCCACCAGCCAGGTAGCGCCATAAACCCCCAGCACCGGAATAACGCCGGCCAGCGGCCCGTCAATCTGTGCGGTGCCGATTTCTAACCACGGGAACCCACTTAAAAACCAGCTTTTAAACCACTCCAAGCCGACCCAGCCAGCCGGTAATAACAAAATAAAATCGGCGCCCATCAGGCGGTTACTTTGCAGGGATTTCAGCAGATAACCCAACAGTGCTGGCAGCAGAGCCAGAAACGCGACAAAACTGACCGTCAAACCACCGGCCAACGGCCAGCTGGCCTGACCAAACTCGTGGATGGCAACATATACCCAGGAAACACCAACCCCAAACATGCCAAGACCAAATAGCCAGCCACGTTTGAACGCCTGATTGGGGCTGACATCCCGCCAACTGGCGAATAATAAAATTAAACTGACAATCGCCAGTGGATACCAATAAAACGGGGCAAATGCCAACGGCAAGACAGCACCGCCCAGCAAAGCCAGCCAAGTCCCTGCCGGCCCGCGCCAGCCTTTGCGACGATCACTGAACATTATTCGATTTCCGTTTCGCTTTCCGGTGATTCCGGCAATACCACCATGCGCATCAAGTGCACCCGGCGATTATCAGCCCGTAAAATGGTGAATTCAAAGTGAGCGATAGTGATTTGTTCACCGCGTCCCGGTAAATGGCCAAATTGATTGACGACATGACCGCCAACAGTATCAAAATCGTCGTCGCTCCAGTCCACTTCAAAAAACTCGTTAAAGTCCTCAACTGGCGTCAGCGCCTTGACGGTGTATGTGTTTTCATCGCGCTGCAAAATGGGCGCATCATCGTCAATATCATGCTCATCTTCGATTTCACCGACGATTTGTTCCAGGACATTCTCAATGGTGACAATCCCGGCAACACCGCCATATTCATCAACGACGATCGCCATATGATTGCGGCGGGCGCGAAATTCACGGAGCAGGACATTAAGACGTTTACTTTCCGGAATAAATACCGCTGGACGCAGCAGTTCACGTAAATCAAATTTGAATTCACCCGCCGTCACGACTGCGGTCAATAAATCTTTGGCCAGCAAAATACCGATGACATCATCACGGTCATCATCAATGACCGGAAACCGCGAGTGGGATGTTTCGGTCACCAGTTTCAGCGTTTCTTCAGCTACTGCATCGCGGGACACCATCACCACTTGCGAACGCGGGATCATGATATCGCGTGCCTGCATTTGTGAGACGCTCAGTGCGCCTTCGACAATCGACAAAGCTTCGGCATCGAGAATATGGCGCTCCGAAGCGCTGCGGATTAATTCGATCAGCTGCTCCTGATCTTTGGGTTCTAAAAATAAGTTACTCAGTCGCTTGACCCAGGACTGCGGGCTACTGGAGCGACTCGGTCGGCCCTCGTTCATGATGATAGCCTCGATTCGAGATAGGGATTTTCAATATCAAACTGCCGCAAAATATTAATTTCCTTCGCTTCCATTTGCGTCGCATCATCATCGTTGATGTGATCGTAGCCCAGCAAATGCAGACAACCGTGTACTGTTAAATGTGCCCAATGTTGCGGTTCTGGCTTGCCCTGCCGGGCTGCTTCGCTCGCCACCACTGGCGCACAAATCACCAAATCGCCGAGCAGTTTTGGCTGCAACGGCACGGGTGATTCAAACGGAAAAGACAAAACGTTGGTGGGTTTGTCTTTTCCGCGATAATCACGATTTAACTGCTGACTTTCATCGGTATCGACAATGCGAATACTTAACTCGCAATCTTCACCCACTTCCTGCAGAGCAGCTTCGGCCCAGCTCTGGAACTGCGCCAAATCCGGATGCAGTGTATCGACCGCCTGTTGCAGATCAATGAACACGTTCACTGTTTCCGTTCAGCCTTATCGTAAGCAAGAATCACTTTTTGCACCAGTGAATGGCGCACTACGTCCTTGGCCTGAAAGAAGGTAAAGCCAATTCCTTCTACCCCTTTCAACACTTCAATGGCATGACGCAAACCACTGCGTTGTGCTGATGGCAAGTCAACCTGGGTAATATCACCAGTGATCACCGCCGTCGAGTTATAACCGAGCCGGGTCAAAAACATTTTCATTTGTTCGGTAGTGGTGTTTTGCGCTTCATCAAGGATAATAAAGGCTTCATTAAGCGTTCGGCCACGCATATACGCCAGCGGCGCAACTTCAATAACATTTCGTTCTATCAGCTTGGCGACTTTCTCAAAACCAAGCATTTCATAAAGCGCATCAAATAAAGGTCGCAGGTAGGGATCCACTTTTTGCGCCAAATCACCGGGCAAAAAGCCAAGTCTTTCGCCAGCTTCAACTGCTGGCCGCACCAGCACAATGCGCCGCGCAAAATCCCGCTCCAGCGCTTCAACAGCGCAGGCCACGGCTAAATAAGTTTTACCGGTACCGGCCGGACCGACACCGAAATTGATATCGTGGGTCATAATGCGGCGCAAATATTCTTGCTGATTGTCACCACGCGCTTTGACCAGACCGCGTTTGGTTTTGATGGTGACTTCTTTTTCAGCCTCAAAATCGCTGGTGTCGGTGCCGCCTACCTCACGGATCGCTAAATGCACCTGCTCCGGTGCCAATACCGTTTGCGCCGTTTCGGCGTACAAGCCATAAAGGATATCCTGGACATCGCCGAGTTTGTCGGGATGGCCGATGATTTGGAATTTAACGCCGCGATTATTGATTTCCACACCAAAGCCGCGTTCCATCATCCGTAAATGCTCGTCCAGATGACCGCAGAGGTTGGCTAGGCGCGGATTATCCGCAGGGCTGAGTTCAAAACTGATGCTATCGACTGACGCAGTGGTTTGGGTCACAAAAGAGTTCCAAGAATGGCTTAAAGAATAACGCTATCAGCAAGCAGTTCTGCCCGCAAGGAGTTGCTGTGTGCTTCGGTGATACGCACATCGACAAATTTGCCAATCAATGTGTCATCGCCGGGGAAATTGGCGACCCGGTTATTTTCAGTGCGGCCAGCCAGTTCACCGTCATAGCGATGCGCCGTACGCTCGACTAAAACCCGCTGCACCGTGCCGACCATGGCATTACTGATGTCCATTTCCAGTTCACGTAACCGGTCCTGCATGACTTGCAGCCGCTGTTTTTTGACCTCGTCGCTGACATCATCGTTAAACATCGCCGCCGGCGTGCCGGGGCGCGCGCTATAGATAAAGCTGAAGGAATGATCAAAACCAATCTGGTTAATCAAATCCATGGTGTCGTTAAAATCCTGCTCGGTCTCATTGGGAAAGCCAATGATAAAGTCACTGGACATACTCAAATTCGGCCGGATTTTTTTCAGGCGTTCGATTTTCTCAACGTATTGGGCAACGCTGTGGCCACGTTTCATCATCGCCAGAATGCGGTTGGAACCGGACTGTACCGGAAGGTGCAAATGATTCACCAGCTCTGGCACTTCAGCAAATGCCTGCATCAGCGAGTCGGAAAACTCCACCGGATGCGAGGTGGTAAACCGGATACGTTCAATACCGTCAATCGCTGCCACATAATGGAGCAGCAGCGCCAAATCGGCGGTTTCGTCATCTTCAATAATGCCCTGATAAGCATTGACGTTCTGGCCGAGTAAATTAACTTCCCGAACGCCCTGCGCCGCCAGCTGGCGGATTTCGCGCAAAATACTGCCAACCGGCCGGCTGACTTCTTCACCACGGGTATAGGGCACCACACAGAATGTGCAGTATTTGCTGCAGCCTTCCATGATCGACACAAACGCAGTCGGGCCGTCAGCACGCGGCGCCGGTAAATGGTCAAATTTTTCGATTTCTGGAAACGAAATATCAATTTCGGGTTTATTGTTTTTGCGGACTTCGTTAAGCATATCCGGCAAACGATGCAGGGTTTGTGGGCCAAACACCAAGTCGACCCAGGGCGCGCGTTTACGGATCGCCTCACCTTCCTGACTGGCGACACAACCACCCACACCAATGATCAAATGGGGTTTTTTATCTTTCCAGCGTTTCCAGCGGCCAAGTTGGTGGAAGACTTTTTCCTGAGCTTTTTCGCGAATTGAGCAGGTATTGAGCAACAACACGTCGGCATCTTCGGCGATCTCGGTCGGCTCCAGTTGATGTGACGCACCCAGCACTTCGGCCATTTTGTTCGAGTCGTACTCGTTCATCTGGCAGCCAAAGGTTCTGATAAAAAGTTTTCCGGCCATAAATTCTTTGATTTGCAAAGGGCCGTAAGGATACGCTTTTTGAGTTGATTAGTACAGACAAGTGATTGTTTTTTCAGGTGCAAATTGCAAAATATTAATCGCTGCTGAAATTGTAATCTGGACGCCGGTAGCGTTGCTGAAATTCAAAGGCAGCCTGACAGGCCGGCAAATCATAATAAAGCGGTGGTCGTACTACCTCGCCTTGCCGAATCAGTGCATCACCATAATCTTGATAAAAATAGCGGCATTCATCCGACGATTTTTCTTGTTGCGCCGTACATTGTTCAATAAAGCGCCGCCGTTCCGGCGCCAGCTTTTCATCTCTGGCTGCTTCACATGCAATATCCAAACGTTGTTGCTTGAACGCTGCTTCATCCGCCAATGCCAGGGGAGTCAATGCAGCTATCAATATTAAGCCGGCTGTATGCATTTATAGTTACTTCGATTGCTCATGAATTGATACAAGTTATTGTAGTTATCTCATTAAGGAGTACTAATGGTAGCGAACGTGAGCTGCTCTTTTTCCACCGAAGTCAGTAATCACGTAAACCGTTTTTTCCATTTATTTCACAGGATAAGATTATGCACGTTACTTCAGAAGCCGCTAAAAAAGCCATTGATGGCGCATTAAAAAAAGCAGAACAAACTGAAACCCGCATGTGTATTGCGGTGGTGGATTCCGGCGGCGCACTCAAAGCTTTCTACCGGATGGATGATGCCTGGGTAGGCAGTATTGATATTGCCATTAAAAAAGCCCGCACCGCCGTCTATTTTGGTATGCCCAGTGGCGAAATTGGTCAGCTGTCACAACCCGGTCAACCGTTATATGGTATTGAGCATTCAAATGATGGCATGATTACCTTTCCGGGTGGCGTGCCGATTGTCGACGATGAAGGCTTTATGTCAGGTGCCATAGGTGTCAGTGGCAGCTCAGTTGAAAATGATGATCTGGTTGCCCGCGCCGGTGTAGAAACTATTGGTGTATGTGATCTACCTGACCACCCTTGGAGAACATAGGTAATAATTAAAAGGATAAGCACATGGGCAACAACAAAGTTTTAGGTATCGCTTTATTAGTCATTGGCGTCATTTTATTGGTTTTTGGCTATAACGCCTCACAATCACTAGGGGAGCAAATGGCTGAAAGTTTCACTGGCAGATTCAGTGACCAGACCATGTGGTACATCATTGCTGGTGCAGCGTCGGTCGTCGTCGGCGCAGTACTGACATTACGTAAATAGTATCTTAACAAAAAGTAAATTCGGCGAGCTGTTATCATGTGAAACCGAATCTGCTTATTTGCACTAAAAAAGCCTCCTTCGTTGGAGGCTTTTTTATCTCCAGAGAAAATACCATGACTGAAGCAACGTTTATCAAAGGCAAAGACAGCGATCTGGAAACCAGTATCGCCACCATGCAGGCCAAATTAAAATCATTTGGTTTTGATATCGAAGAAGCCTCCTGGTTGAATCCGGTCAGCAATGTCTATTCGGTGCATATCCGCGATAAAACCTGCCCGCTGATGTTTACCAATGGCAAAGGCAGCAGCGAAAAAGCCTGCCTGGCCAGCGCCCTGGGCGAATACTTTGAACGCTTAAGTTGCAACTATTTTTTTGCCGATTTCTATCTCGGTGAACATCACAGCAACAGCGAATTTGTGCATTATCCGGATGAGCGCTGGTTTGCTATTGATGGCGATACCATGCCGGAAGGTTTGATGGATGAAACGCTGTGGCAGTATTTTGATCCGGAAAATGAACTGACGCCGGATATGTTGTTTGACACCAATTCCGGTGACGGCGAGCGCGGTATTTGCGCAGTGCCTTACCAGCGTCTGCGCGATGGTGAGACACGGTTTATCCCGGTTAATGTGATTGGCAATATCTATGTCAGCAACGGTATGTCGGCAGGTAATACCCAGAACGAAGCACGGGTACAGGGCTTATCTGAGGTATTTGAACGTTATGTGAAAAACAAAATCATTGCCGAAGGGATCTGTCTGCCGGAAGTCCCCACCGACGTATTAAACCGTTATCCGAAAATCCAGCAAGCCCTGCAGGAACTGCGTGACCACGGTTATCACCTGCGGGTAGCCGACGCCTCACTGGGCGGTGAATTCCCGGTGATGTCAGTGACACTGATTAATCCCAAAGATGGTTCGGTGTTTGCTTCATTTGGCGCGCATCCAAGTTTTGAAGTGGCGCTGGAACGCACCGTCACTGAATTACTGCAAGGCCGTGGTTTGGATCAACTGGATGTGTTTCATCCACCGACATTTGATCTGGATGAAGTCGCCTCGCCGGCCAATCTGGAAATGCACTTTATCGATTCCAGCGGCTATATTTCTTATGATTTTTTCCGTGAAACGCCCGATTATGACTTCTTCGACTGGGATCATGATGATGCCACCGCCGATGAATTCAAATTCCTGACCAACAAAATTCATGGGCTGGGTTTTGATATTTATATTGCTGATTACTACCATCTGGATGTTTATGCCTGCCGGATTCTGGTGCCGAGTATGTCCGACATTTATCCCGTGGATGAACTGGTCTGGGAAAACAACAATGAAGGCGCGTTGTTTCGTGAGGATTTTTTGACCCTGAAAGATGGTGATGCCGATCAATGGCAGGATATTTTAGACAGGCTTGATGAAGGTGGTTATAACGATCAAACGCCGGTAGCACCATTTATCGGACTGGCGCCGGATCCTGGCACCTTGTGGGCTGAGATTCGGCTTGGTGAACTCAAAGCCATGTTGTATCTGGCCCTAGAAGATGAAGAAGCCATTGACTGGATTGACTGGTGTTTGGCACTGGATCAGGCCAGCGAAAAAAACATTCTGCATTACCGTTGCCTGAAAGCACTGCTGGAAATCAAATGGGATGATGAACGCGATTATGCTGATTACACTCAAGGCTTAGCCCTGATGTATGGCCAGCAAAATGTCGATGATGGTCTGCAAATTGTTGACGGCGAAAAACTGTTCCATAACCTGCATTGCCCCGGCCTCAGTCTGGCAGGTTTTGCACGCCACAATGCTTTATTGGCTGGCTATGAAAAACTCCAGCAAGCCAAACGCACTAATTGGGCAAAATAAGTTGAGCTAATCTGTGCCAGTCGTGTTTTGACTGGCATTTTTCAGCTCAAAACCGCGAACAATCACATAAGCAATCAGCGCAAACACAAATACCACCAGATACAGCCAGGCAATGCTTTGCAGCGTCTCGATGAGCGTGCGGTAGATTTCAATAACCCAACGCTCAGCGGTTAATTCGAGCACCTCAACTTTGTCAAAATGCGCCGTGATATAACGCTCCAGCTCGTAAATGCGCACACCACCGGAAATCCCCACCACATAGGTGGCAAAGACAATATATTTTTGCCAGGCGATACTTATCGGATCCTTGATAATCCGTTGAAAAATCTCGGCGATTGGCTTTTGAAATAAGCTGACGATTGCCATGCAAACCAGTAACGCCAACACAAAAGTCACTATTAGTAAGGTAAAAAACATTTTGCCTCTCTGGCCGGTATCAAACGGGCTTATGGGTTAAAACCAATTCAATTTACTGTTTTAGTGCTTTCATACTCTGGATTTTGTAACTGCGGATCACCTACTGGCAGACACTTGAATGTTACATCATAAAAATAACGTACCTTATGACGCTTACGCAGTTTAGTCACCAGCACTTTCTGCCCCAAATCGGCGCAGTGCGTTTCAGCCTGACTCAGCGCCAGACCTTTCGCTTCAGAATCATTGAGACCATCACTGCTGACCGAATAAGTATCGCCGCCAATATTGTTAACACCAGAGGTTTTCAAACCGCAGCCAAGCAGCATCAAAGACATCAGCGCTAACAGCCATAATAATTTTTGCATAATCAGCTCCTGAAATTTTGATTGATTGTAAACTTAGTTTACGAATTCCACATCACATCTTCATTGTGAGCAATTGCGGCTTTCAACAGGCTGATTAACGGCATCGCCCGCTGTGACAAACCCGGTTTAAATTCCGCATCGGGATCGGGTTGCTGCTCAGCGGCTTTGCTTTCGGCAACCGCTTGTTCCAACTTTGCCAATGCAGCCGGTAAATCCTGAGGATTAAAGGCACTGGGCACAATGCCACTATGACCCATGATTTTTAGCATTTGCTGAGCAACATCACCGAACATGGTGATATCGGCATGGGCCGGCGAACTAAAGGTAACTATCATAATTATTCTCCTGACAAGCGATATTCCATAGTAAACGCCTTGAACAAATGGGTGGGGGTATTTTTAAAATCAGCCAACGCTGAGCAGCGTAGATAAAAACCTAACTGAGCCTTCGATCTCAATCCCCCCACCCTGGTGACAGGGTCTTTTCAGTGGCTATCGATAGATCTATGTAGGAATATTGCTATGAATAATATTGTTTACATCATTGGTGCCGTCGTCATCGTACTGGTCATCCTGTCATTCTTGGGATTACGTTAAACCCTGACATTAATTTACCAAAAGGTTAACAAATACAAAGCGGGGGGCTGGCTTCATTAAACACTGGATAGTCTGCTGACTGGAATAGGCGTCCGCAAAGTTTCAACATTAAGAACTGCCGGACAAAGCCGGATCCTGTGGATAGCTTTGGATACCT
The DNA here is from genome assembly GCA_040882115.1 of Methylophaga sp. Classification (GTDB taxonomy): domain Bacteria; phylum Pseudomonadota; class Gammaproteobacteria; order Nitrosococcales; family Methylophagaceae; genus Methylophaga. The sequence continues at coordinate 82,837 of JBBEBX010000002.1, forward strand.
GATGGCGCCGCATGAACAGGAAAAATGTCAGATTGATTTGATTCAAACCGGGGAGTACCGGCATTTAGATTGATGATTTAGTTTGTAAACAGCATGCTAAGTTTGGCAATACTGCCGGGGATTGACCAGAAAACCTGCAGGCAAACGTTAGCCCCATTTACTTGCAGGTTTTCTGACAGCTATTAATTACCAACGAGTTTTTCTGCTTTCTCTAATGGCGTGTGGCGAATATCCTCACCTTCAACCATAAAAATGACATGTTCAGCGACATTGCAGGCATGATCGCCGACCCGTTCCAGTGCTCTCAGCACCCACATCACTGACATACAACGAGAAATATTACGGGTATCTTCCATCATAAAGGTCAGCAATGTCCGGGTGGCAGCCTTGTACTCTTCATCGACTATTTTATCTTCTTTCATGACCCGCAGCGCCTGCTCCGAATCCAGCCGCGCAAAGGCATCCAGTGCATCGTGAAGCATCGCCAATACGTGGCTGGAAATGTGACGTACCTCAACGTACCCACTGGGTGCCTGACCTTCCTCGGATAAGGTCATGGCGAACTTGGCAATTTTCTTAGCTTCGTCACCGACCCGCTCTAAATCAGCAACCATTTTAATGACGGCAATCACCAGGCGAAGGTCTTTGGCGGCGGGTTGACGTCGGGCAATTATCCGCGTGGCCTCTTCATCCAGTTCAAGTTCGAGTTTGTCGACCGTTTTATCTCTGTTTCGCACCTCATCAGCCAAATGACTATCACTATCCATCAGCGCAGTTATTGCCTGAGTAAGCTGTTCTTCAACCATGTATCCCATTTTCAGGAAATCGGCACTCAGAGCCGCAAGATCGTGATTAAACTCATGGGAGATGTGATCACCATAGGCACCATCGTTATCATTCTTCATAGCAAAATTCTCCTGAGGCAGTTCAACGCGAGGCTTAGCCGAAACGTCCGGTAATGTAGGATTCGGTCAGCTTATGCTCTGGGGCAGTAAACACCCTGTTCGTCTCATTAACTTCAACCAGATGGCCCATATGGAAATAGGCAGTCCGGTTAGATACCCGGGCGGCTTGTTGCATCGAGTGAGTAACAATAATGATGGTGTAGCTTTCTGACAATTCCGAAATCAGCTCCTCAATTCGCGCTGTAGCGATTGGGTCAAGCGCTGAACAAGGCTCGTCCATCAGCACCACTTCCGGGCTGACAGCAATTGCCCGGGCGATACACAGACGTTGCTGCTGACCACCGGACATACCGGTTGCGATGGAATGCAGACGATCCTTTGCCTCATTCCATAACCCGGCCTTACGCAGGCTTTCTTCAACAATGTCATCCAGATCGGATTTACGATTGGCAAGACCATGAATGCGCGGGCCATAAGCCACATTGTCATAAATAGATTTGGGGAACGGATTTGGCTTCTGGAATACCATGCCAACCCGAGCTCTGAGCTCAACCACATCTTTTTTGGAATGGTAGATGTCTTCATCATCGAGCAAAATATCGCCCTTGATTCGACAAATATCGATACTGTCGTTCATCCGGTTAAGGCATCTTAAAAAGGTTGACTTACCACAGCCCGAAGGCCCAATAAACGAAATCACCTGATTACGGGCGATATCAAGACTTACATCTTTGATAGCGCGATCTTCACCGTAAAAGACTTCCACGTTGCGAAGCTTATATTTAGGGTCATCAACATACGGCTTACCGACAGTTTTGCCTTCTTCGATTGGCGCGGACTGCGCATTGGCCGCATCTTCAACGGGATCTCTCATAGCCACAACCTTGTCTTCTGATCGTCCAGCTTCGCTGACGATATTCTCATTAGCATTCATAGTTTTCTCCTTTACCACCGGCGCTCGAGGCGCTTACGCAGCCAGATGGCCAATGCATTCATACCCAACAGGAAGGTCAACAACACCATGATGGCCGCCGACGCACGTTCAATAAAGGCCAGCTCAGGGCTGCCTGCCCACAGGAACACCTGCACCGGTAACACGGTGGCAGCATCGAAGAACCCCTCGGGGATTTCGACAATAAACGCCACCATACCAATCAACAGTAATGGCGCCGTTTCACCTAGCGCCTGTGCCATACCGATGATTGAACCGGTCAGCATGCCGGGCATGGCCAGCGGTAATACATGATGTAACACCACCTGCATTTTAGACGCGCCAATACCTTCTGCAGCTTCACGAATCGACGGTGGCACACTCTTAATGGCGGCGCGGCTGGAAATAATAATGGTTGGCAGCGTCATCAATGTCAGCACCAAACCGCCGACAAACGGCACTGAGCGGGGCATGCCAAACAGATTGATAAACACCGCCAGGCCCAGTAAACCGAAGATAATTGATGGTACCGCCGCCAGGTTATTGATATTCACCTCAATAAAGTCGGTAAACCGGTTTCTTGGTGCAAATTCCTCTAAGTAAATCGCAGCGGCCACACCGATGGGAAACGACAGCACCAGCGTGATAAACATAACCAACAATGAGCCAACAATAGCGCCCAGCACACCGGCTCTGGCCGGATCACGAGAATCACCGCTGGTGAAAAACACATCGTTAAAGCTGGTTTCTACGATGCCTCTTTCCTGTAACGCATCAACCCATTGCTGCTGCTGGTCACTCAACTTAATGGAATAGGCGTCATTACCTTTGTGCTTGTTATACACATCCACATTACTGTGCGCCAGGAAGGTAATAGTCTGGGTAGTGCCTATCCAGTCAGGGTTTGCCACCAGTTCATCACGCAGCTGATTCGACGCATACGGATTAATCAGACCGCGCAGTGCATTGCGATCATCTTCGGTCGCCTCCGGCAGAATTTCTGCCAGACTAACAATCAACGGCTCGACAAAGTCTGCCATGCGAATTTCATCACGATTGGTTGGATCTTCGAGATACATTACCTCCGAGTCCATTTCGACATCCAGGGTAATGGTTGTCTTTAAAAACCCGGTATGGCCTTTGTTGATAATGTCAGCAAACAAAACCAACAATGAACCCAGCGCAATAGTGATGGCTAAGATGCCGTAAGCCCGGAAGCGACGTTCCTTGCGGTAGCGTCTTTTTATCGAGCGATGGACAATATCTGCCTGTTGTTTAGGATCAATCATATTGTTCTCTGTATTTACGAACGATCTTCAGGGCGATCACGTTCAGCAGCAAGGTAACGATAAACAGCATCGCACCCAATGCAAACGCAGCAAGTGTTTTCGGACTATCGAATTCCTGATCACCTATCAGCAGGGTCACAATCTGCACCGTTACCGTGGTGACAGACTGCAATGGATTGGCGGTCAGGTTGGCGGCAAGGCCCGCGGCCATAACAACGATCATGGTTTCACCGATTGCCCGGGAGGCCGCCAGCAGAATGCCGCCCATAATGCCGGGTAAGGCAGCCGGGAAAATGACTTTTTTCATGGTTTCGGATTGCGTCGCACCCAATGCCAGTGAGCCATCACGCAAATTCTGTGGCACAGCATTGATAACATCGTCAGACAGCGAAGAAACAAAGGGAATAATCATGATGCCCATGACCAAACCAGCCGCCAAGGCACTCTGGGAAGATGCTGCTAGGCCCAGTGCTTCCGCAAAATCCGCGATAAAAGGTGCGACCGTCAATGCTGCGAAAAACCCGTAAACAACCGTTGGCACACCGGCCAGTAACTCCAGCAGCGGCTTGACCACGCTGCGGACGTGTTTGTTGGCATATTCCGACAGATAAATCGCTGAAAACAAGCCAACAGGCACCGCCACCAGCAACGCAATCGCCGAAATCAGCAAGGTGCCGGTAAACAACGGGATCATGCCAAAGGCGCCGCCTGAGCCAATTTGATCCGCTCTGAGCGCGACCTGTGGGCTCCAACTGGTGCCAAAAAAGAAATCAGTAAATGGCACCATGCCAAAAAAGCGGACCGTTTCAAAAAACACCGAAAAAACAATGCCCAGAGTGGTCAATATCGCCAATCCGGCACAGGCAAAGAAGATCCAACGAAGAACTTTTTCAACCTGCGCCCTGGCATTCAGCTTAGGCTGTATCCGGTACCAGCCAACAAAACCTGCCAGCACGGCAATAGAAAGCACCAACATGGTCATGTAGGTGTTGCTGTTATGTTGCAGATCGCTCAATAACTCAGCCGCCCTGACCAATGGTTGTGCAACCGAATCCGCCGCTAACGCACCGCTGGCCACATTGCTGATTTGTGACATCAGCAGGCTGGCCTCACCGATAGATCCGGGAATCATTTCAGATGGCAGGGAGCCGAGAACCAACATCTGGATAACTTGATTTTCAAATGCTGCCCAGAGCACTAAAACGAGCAATGCCGGAATACCGCACCACATCGCGGCACGCAAAGCATAATATCCGGGCAGAGATTTCAGGTGGCGAATGCCGCCCAGCGGTCTGGCAAGCGCCTTAGACCGAAAATAACCCAGCATATAAGCCGTAATAATAAGCGCTGCGGTTAAAAAAAACAGATTAGCGGGTTGCATGCTATTTCCTATCTGCGACTACAGGATCGTGACGAAGTTTACGCTAGCAAAGCAAGATTTTCACTTTGCTTGCCCAAACGAAAAAGGATGCGACCCCAATTAAATGGATCGCACCCTTTTCAAATTACTGAGCGTTTAATTATTTCAGTTCACTCACAGTTAAGTTAGGCATTTCTTTTAATTTGTCCTGCAACGCCATCAATTGATCACGGGTTGGCACAATCAGGCCAACGTCTTTCAGGTAGCCATTCGGGCCCATCGCAGCCGGACTGACAAACTCACCCGCATATTCAGCGATACCTGGCACCACGCCAACATGTGCTTTCTTAACATAGAAGAACATAGAGCGGGCAACCGGATATTTATCTTCAGCAATCAACTCAGGTTCTGGTGCAACACCATCTAACTTGGCAGCTTGCAGACGATCTGCGTTTTCTTCCAGGAAGCTGTATCCGAATACACCGAACATATCTTTATCGCCAATCAGCTTCTGTACGATTAGGTTGTCATTCTCACCAGCTTCAATGAACGCGCCATCTTCACGAATGCTTTCACAGATTGCAGCATGCTCATCTTCTTTCAATTTCTCAGCTTCTGGCAGCGTGTCACAACCAGCGGCCAGCGCCAGTTCGTTGAAAGAGTCACGGGTACCTGACGTTGGTGGTGGCCCCATTACTTTGATGGCTTTATTTGGCAGGCTGGAATCAATATCACTCCAGTTTTTGTAAGGGTTCATAACCCATTTGCCATCAACCGGCACTTTCTCACCCAGTGCTAAAAACAATTGTTGCAGCGTCAGATCCATTGGCTCTGCATTTTTCGAACTGGCAATAACAATGCCATCAGAACCAATGCGGAATTCGGTGATTTCTTTAACACCGTTGTTCATGCAAAGCTCAAGTTCTGAAGATTTGATGCGACGTGAAGAGTTGGTAACGTCAGGATGGTTAGTACCAATACCCTGACAGAAGATCTTCAGTCCGCCACCCGAACCGGTTGATTCCATTTTTGGTGTTGGGAAGTCGCCTCGCGCGCCAAAACGCTCAGCGACAACCGTCGCGAACGGATAAACAGTAGATGAGCCAACGATGTTGACGGTATCGCGAGCCATTGCTGGTGCAGAAATAGCGGCAAGGCTACCTGCAAGCGCAATCGATGTTAGGGCTGTTTTCAGTTTAATCACCTTGGAACTCCTTCATTTGCATGAATTGTATAAACAATGTTTAGTGCTGAGCGCCTTGAATCATCAGCCTTGGCTGGACAAATCCTGACATTCAGTCGAACCGGCACGAGTGAACCGATGTGAGAAGAGTAAAGGTTGAGTGTGACAACTTTGTGACATGTCTTTAAATTTAATGCAGTTTTACAACGCTTAACTTAATTAAAGTGGCTGGTGGCCGTTGTTTTGCCTTTTATAGGTAGCGAAATAAATATTGTCATTGATGCTTTGCATCAACAATATGCTTTGAATTTTTAACTGAGTTATCGTTAAATTGAACAACCAAATGACATCGCAGGGAGCGAATCATGGCAATCAAGGACTGGCCGGCAGATGAGCGGCCGCGTGAAAAACTGCTGCACGCCGGGGCGGCAATATTATCGGATGCTGAGTTGCTGGCTATCTTTCTCCGCACCGGTGTAACTGGCATGTCGGCGGTGGATTTAGCCCGCAAGCTGCTGGTTGACTTTGGTAGTTTAAGGGCATTGCTGGAGGCCGATAAGACAACCTTTTGTCAGCAGCATGGTCTGGGCACAGCAAAATTTGTGCAATTGCAGGCAGTGCTGGAAATGAGCCGCCGGCATCTGGAGTCGACTTTAAATCGCGGTAATGCCTTTACCGATGCCGCCACCACCCGCAGTTATTTACAACGCCAGTTACGGCATTTTGATCATGAAGTATTTGCCTGTTTGTTTCTTGATACCCGGCATCGGCTGATTAGTTTTGAGCCATTATTTCGCGGCACTATCGATGGTGCCAGTGTTTATCCGCGCGAAGTGGTTAAGCAGGCACTGAAACATAATGCGGCAGCGGTCATTTTTGCCCACAACCACCCTTCTGGCGTCGCCGAACCCAGTCAGGCGGATATCCAAATTACTCGGCGGTTACGTAATGCGCTGGAATTAGTCGATATCCGCGTGCTGGATCATATTATTGTCGGCGATGCTGACACCTGTTCACTGGCACAACAGGGTGAGCTTTAATCGGCGTCGAACGGTTTGTCGTCGAAGTGTTTCTCGCCACTGAACATCGCTGAGGTCAGACCGCTACGCTCACGACTTTCAGCCATCACCACGGCGATAATATGCACCACCACTGACAAAGCTAATAAGTAAAACAAGTAGGTATGCAATGTCCGGTAAGGTTTACGAAAATCGCGCATTTCTTTGTAAGCCACCGGATCAATATTGGTCTTATCGTAAGGTTTGATCTGATCCAGCTTGGTTTTATCGGCAGCCACCCATTGCTTCATCTGGCTGCCAAACGGCGCTGCATAAATATCCGTACTGGCCAGTACCAAACCCGTGGCGCCTTGCGCGGTCATTAAAATCAGCATGACCATCACACTCCAGCGGGCCAGCGGATTATGACCAAGGAATTTAACTTGCTGGCCATTTTTACGGCCCTGTAAATACGCATTCATCTGCGCTTTGTAGACTTTGCCAAATGGCAAAATCGCCCCCCAACGGGCAAAACGATTACCGGCAAAGGCCCAGACAAACCGCCACAACAGATTGATCACAAACACATATCCGGCCCAGCTGTGCGCCGTTTTTAAGATAATCTTACCGTTGTCGGTAACACCAATAGGATCGCTGAACATCATCACCAGACCAATTGCTGTCAGCACGATAAACGACAACACCGCCACCCAGTGAAAGATACGGGTGCTAAGGTCCCAGACCGGATAGGCCTGCATCGGTTTATCACTCATACGGTTCCCCTGATGGCTGGTTATTCAGTCAGTTTAATTTGCCAAACTTAAATTTAACTTAAACGGCGATCGGCGCTTTGATATGTGGCTGCGCTTCATAGTTAACAATTTCGAAATCATCAAATCGGTAATCAAAAATCGATGCCGGTTTGCGGTGGATTTTTAATTGTGGCAATGGCCCCGGTGTACGCTGTAATTGCGTTTCGACCTGGTCAAAATGATTACTATAAATATGCGCATCACCAATGCTCAGCACAATTTCCCCAACATCCAAATCACATTGCTGGGCCAGCATATGGGTTAAAAATGCTAAAGATGCTGTGTTGTAAGGATTACCCAGAAACAAATCATTACTGCGTACATATAAAGAAGCACTGAGTTTATTGTTGGCGACATAAAACTGATACAGCACATGGCACGGCGGCAACGCCATTTTGCCGGCGGCGGCATTTTCCCAGGGCTTTTGTTGTTCATCGGGCAGCAGAGCCACATTCCAGCCATTGATAATATGCCGGCGACTGTCGGGATTATTTTTTAAGCTGTTCACCAATGCCGTTATCTGATCATGAGTTTTGCCATCGGCGCCCTGCCAGTTTCGCCATTGCGCACCATATACCGGGCCGAGTTCACCCTCAGGTGTGGCCCAGTCATCCCAGATAGATACGCCATTTTCTTTTAAATAGCGGATATTGGTTTCACCACTTAAAAACCATAACAGCTCATGCAAAATACTGCGGATATGCAGCTTTTTGGTGGTCAGCAGCGGAAAGCCTTGTGCAAGGTCATAACGTACTTGCCGGCCAAACACACTGCGGGTACCGGTGCCGGTGCGATCGCCTTTATCGGCGCCATTTGCCATCACATCCTGCAGCAGATCCAGATACTGTTTCATAAGCAATTTTCTCTTGGTTTTCAGTGCCGCTAGTGTACCTGCTCGCGGTCGATACCGCACCCGCCGGTCGGGCTATTCCGATAAACCATATTTCTGCATCCGGTACAGCAAGGTATCGCGGCTGATACCTAATAATCTGGCCGCTTTTGAACGGTTACCGGCTGATTTTTCCAGTGCCTGTTCAATCAAATCCAGTTCCAACTGTGCCAGATCGATGCCGGCTTCCGGCAACGCAAAAACGGCGCTGGTTGGCACCGGCTCCTGCATTTCCGCCGGCAAATCGTCAATCCGTATTAATTTACCCGGCTGCAGTAAGCTCAGTCGCTGACATAAATTGGCTAACTCCCGGACGTTACCCGGCCAGCTGTATTTTTGCAGTTGTTGCAGCAGTGATTTATCAAACCGCAGCGGTGCATTGCCTTTGGCAAACTGTTGGGCAAAATAGGTTGCCAGCAAACCAATGTCATCTTTGCGATCCCGCAGCGCTGGCAATTCAATGGGTACCACCTGCAGCCGGTAATACAGATCGGCACGGAACTGGCCGGCTTTTACCAATGCTGGTAAATCGGCACTGGTCGCCGCGACAATTCGCGCATCGATAATATGCAGCTTATGACTGCCCGGCAGCTGACACTCTCCTGCCTCCAGAAACCGTAATACCTTAGCCTGCAGAGGCATCGGCAAAGCATCTACCTCATCAAGAAATACCGTGCCTTTTTCAGCCGCCAGCAAGCGGCCGGTTTCGATAATTTCACCCGCTGTATTAGCCCGGCCAAACAAATCGACTTCTGCATCTTGCATCGGCAATGCAGCACAGTTAATGGTGATCAAAGTCTGATCCTGCCGGCGGCTTAATTGATGCAAGGTCAGGGCAATCAGTTCTTTGCCCGTGCCGGTTTCCCCACTAATCAACACACTGGCATCACTGAGCGCGATCATTGGCAATAAACGCTGAATATGGGTGATGGCCGGCGATTGTCCGATAAATTCAGGCAAGGCCATGATTAAGGCATCTCACTACTGTATTGATGACCGGCATGATCATCCGCCAGTATGGCTGGCGCCAATAACACCGCTACCGCCATCAGAATAATCAATATACCGGCCGCGCGGCGAAACCAGATATTACGGGCCACACGGCCTAAAAAGCCGACAAACAAACCGGCTCCCATCACTGCCGGCAAAGTGCCCACACCAAATGCCAGCATCGTTAATCCACCGGTCACCGCATCCCCACTGGTCGCTGCCATCACCAGTGCGGCGTAGACCAGGCCACAGGGCAGCCAGCCCCAGATCGCACCAAAGGCAAACGCCTGTTTCAGGGATTTCACCGGTAATAATTTTTGCCCCAGTGGCTGTAAAAACTGCCAGACCGGCGTACCGATTTTTTCGATTTTGGCAAAACGCGGCAGCCAGCCGGCTAAATACAAACCCATGGCAATCATAAACGCCACCGACAGATAACGCAGCCATTGCAGCCCGCCGATATTATTCAGCGGTGACACCAGGGCCGCCACCAAGCCCCCTGCCAGTGCGTAACTGATAATGCGGCCGAGATTGTAATTAAAGACATAGGGCAGCATAGCTTTCGGTGATTGACGGACAGTGGCCGGCAGACTCAGTGTCAGCGCGCCGATAACTGAGCCGCACATAGCAATACAATGCGCGGTGCTGAACAAGCCAAGCAAAAAAGCACTGAGTAGCGACGTTGTAATGGTTTCCATGATCTAACCTGATAAACACTTTGCAGCAGATTAACATGCTGATTCTGCATTGTTTGTGGCATATGCCCTAAGCCTGACGCAAATCACCTAAAACACAACATTAGCGAACACTAAAATAACGCATCCGGAGGGGTTTAACGATGCGCTTATTAAACATAATGATGGCTTACTGGCAAGCTTTGACATTGAACACCAGCGCAACCGGCACTCCCGCCCTGCCCGTGGATATTTTATTTGCCCTCGGTGAGCGCTTATACGGCGTCGGTCGCAGCGCTTATTTAGCGGTGAATTATCACTGGTAGTCAGTTATGGCATCACGCCGCGATACGGTTGGCTGAGATCAAACAACGCCGTAACCGGCGTGCCATTATCAAGACTGTAGCGGATGGTGATGGTTTTGGCTGCTTGCCATTGCGGCCAGAGTGGCGCGGCGTCAGTTTGCAACGGAAAATCAACGACAAATGCCCGGCGATCAGACTGTATTGTCGGATAGCTGCTGTCTTTAATCACAAAGCCTTCTGGTAATGGCGGGGGCGGACGCCGGGCAGTCAGCAACCAATTATCTTCTTGTTGGTTAAATTGATAATCAATCTGCTGAGGCGCTCTTGCCGGCGAACCACAACTACGCAGGCCATGCACCAAAGACACTGGCTGCTGCGTATCCAGTTGCAGCAAAATCAGTTCGTTAGCGGCGAAGTTTGCTGTGTGAGAATCAGTCAAGGTCAGGCTGGCCCAAAACGCACCACTGTCCAAACGGCTTAATTGCAACATATCGCCATTGCCTGCCTGCCAGACAAGTGGATTTGCCAGTGCCATCGGCGCAACAAACAAAAGACTTAATAACCATGTTCGCATCATCACGCTCCTTATCAACAGCAGACCCATAGCCCTGACGAAGGTTGCAATCAGCTGATTTTTAAGTGGATGTCGATGTTTTTTAAGTAATGTTTTTCCTGGGCCAAATCGGCCTCGGTCAACGGATGTTCACTGAGCCAACCGTCGGGCAGCGTCAGATGCAGACCTTTTTTGGTCACTGACAATTTGAAATAGGTATCGGTCTGCTCACTGCGGCCGCGGTTAAACACCAGCGCTAAACGCAGCAAAATCGTTAATCGCAATGTCGGCAGTTGCAGATCTTCAGAGAGTTTATCCAGATGTTTTTTCGGAATCGAGCGACGCTGACCCCGCATCATCGCGGCCAGTGCATATTGTTCTTCACGGGAAAAACCCGGCATATCAGAATTCGCCACCAGATAGGCAGCATGCTTATGGTACTGGTAATGAGAAATCGCCAGACCCACTTCATGTAACTGCGCTGCCCACTGCAAATGCAACAACTGATCTTCGCTGTTAATCTGCCAGTCAGTGGCCACTTGTTCATATAACTGACGCGCCAAGTCACTGACCCGCCCGGCATGCGCTTCATCGACATGATAGCGTTTTGCTACGGCAAGTACGGTTCGTCCACGTTCATCATCATGCTGAATACGGCCCTGCAAGTCGTACAGCAAGCCCTCGCGTAACGCACCGTCAGAAATGATCATTTTGTCGATTTTCAGACGATCAAAAGCAGCCTTCAGCACTGCCACACCTGCCGCAATGACCGGCTTGCGATCACTGCCCAGGCCCTGCAGATCAATCTTCTCGTAATGCCCTGCCGCGACCAGATGTTCAATTAATTTGTCTAACGCTTCGCCGGTAATTACGCCATTTTCGGACCAGCCCTGCGCGGTGACAATATCGGCAACTGTTTTAATGGTGCCGGATGCGCCAATGGCTTCTACCCAGCCCATCTGAACATAAGGTCGCTGAATCGAACGCAGCCGGATGGCGGCGGCCAGCCAGGCTGACTGCATTTGTATCTGGGTGATTTTGCCATCATCAAAAAAGCGCTGGGTAAAACTGACGCAGCCCATTTCCAGGCTTTCACGCTGCAGCCCTTGCATGCCTTCACCGATAATAAATTCGGTACTGCCGCCGCCAATATCCATCACTAAACGGCGGGTATTATCAAAGGCCAGTGACCGGGCGACACCTAAATAAATTAAACGGGCTTCTTCTTCACCGGTGACAATTTCAATGGGATGACCTAAAGCACGCCGCGCTTTACGCAAAAATTCACGGCTGTTTTCGGCGACACGCAAGGTATTGGTGCCGACCACCCGCACTTTACCATACGGTAAATCACGGACCCGCTCACCAAACCGTTCCAGACATAAAACAGCGCGATCCTGCGCCTCTCCTGACAAATAATTGTCTTTATCGAGGCCGGCACGTAACTGCACCATTTCACGCAGGCGGTCCATGATCTGAAACTGCCCGTCACGCAAACGCGCGATGATCATATGAAAACTGTTCGAGCCCAGATCAACAGCGGCCAGAACTTCTTCAGTTTCGTTGGCAGATTCCATAGATAACAACTTGAGAATAATGCCTGCATTCTGCCTGACTCAGTAGCCAGATGCCACGCTTAAAAGCACTACATTGGTAAATCATCAGACAAAAAAAAGCCTGCACCAAAAAATCTGCTGCAGGCCCGGCTTAAGATAAGTGAGAGAAACTTATTTATTCGCCTTTAACCACTTGTTCCATTCTATCAACACTTAAATGACGAACATCCTTACCTTCAACCATATATATGGTGTACTCAGCAATATTTCGTGAGTGATCGCCAATGCGTTCCAGCGCCCGCGCAGACCACATCATATCGATGGCACGGCTGATTTTACGGGGATCTTCCATCATGTACGTCATCAGCTGACGCAATAAACTTTCATATTCTTCATCAACACTATGGTCTTCACGCGCCACTTCCAGTGCCATTTTCACATCTTGTCTGACAAACGCATCCAGCGCATTGTGCAGCATTTCTTCGACATGTTTACCTAAAGCTTTTAATTCACGATAGTTCTTTTTAGGCCGATCTTTTTCCGACAAATTGAGCGCCATACGGGCGATCCGCACCGCTTCATCGCCAATGCGCTCTAAATCTGAAATGGCTTTGGAAACGACTGTTACCAACCGTAAATCACTGGCCGTGGGCTGACGCATGGCAATAATGTTAAAGCAATCTTCATCGGCTTTAATATCGTAGCGATTGACTTCATCATCGCCACTCATGACTTTGCGCGCCAGTTCTGCGTCACCGGTTAATAAGGCTGTCATCGCATCCGTGACTTGCTGCTCAACCAGGCCGCCCATGGCCAACAACTGGGAACGGATGTCCTCTAGTTGTTTTTCAAATTTCTGAGAAATATGTTGATTGATGGCCATGAAAAAAGTTGTCCTTAAATAGATGCCATTGATAAATGGCGGGTACTGAACCGAATAAAACCAACGATAGCACCACCATTGAATACCGCGCTATATTCTTTGCTTTTCAATAATCGTAACAATCCGGTTTATTATCGCCAAATCACCTGGTTAACGTGTCCTTAGACACTGGGCTTATCAATTGATTTCACCAACGGAAAAATACAGCTGAAAGTCGCGCCTTCGCCGAGTTCACTGCTAATTTGCAGGCGTCCTTTATGACGACTCATAATGTGTTTGACGATAGCCAGTCCCAGCCCGGTACCACCATTTTCCCGATCGCGGCCGTTATCAACCCGGTAAAACCTTTCCGTTAACCGGTCCAGATGATGACTGGCGATGCCTTCGCCATTATCTTCGACTGCAATCACACAGGTCGACTCTTGCATCGACCAACTGACGGTGATTTCTGAGCCGGCGGGCGTGTATTTGACAGCATTAAAAATCAGATTAGAAATAGCACTGCGTAATTCATCAGCATCGGCCAACAACCACTTGTCACTCAAGCATTTTAAAACCAGTTGGTGATCGCGAAACGTTTCCAGTCTTCTGGCATCATCGATGACACTTTGCAGTAATTTGCAAACATCTGTTGGCCGGTGTTGCAGCGGCTTTTCACCGGTTTCTAATTGTGAAAGCGCCAATAAATCCTTAATCATCAAATGCATGCGATGTGTTTGTTGCTGCATCACCGGCAAAGCATGTTGCCACATCGCCGGATCAGAATCCTGATCAAAACTTTCCAGATAGCCCTTCAAAACGGTCAGCGGCGTACGCAGTTCATGTGACACATTGGCAACAAAATCCCGGCGCATCCGTTGCAGCTTAATGGTTTGTGTGACATCACGACCTATCAGCAAACGATCTTTATTGGCGTACTCGACTATTTTCAGTTCAAGCTGAATCGCTTGATTGACCGGTGACTCAATCAGGGCGGTTTGGTTGTCGCTGACCGGCGCTTCCAACAATCTGTGAAATGCCGGTGCCCGTAATAAATTATTGACCCGTAATTTCGCATCGCGCGGCCAGTGAATACCCAACAGTTCTCTGGCAGACAAATTGGCCCATTCAACCTGACCAAACTCACCGATCACGACAATACCGTCAGGTAATGCTGCGGTAGCGGTTTTAAATCGTTTCAGATAGCCGGTTAGCTTTTTTTTGCGGTTACTGTTCTGAGCGCGCATACGCTCGATTTGCCCGCAAACATCATCAATCACACCCTCGCCTTCCGGCGCTCTGTTTTTTTTTGGCTTGATCAACCATTGATGCAGCAAAAACCATTGTCTTTGCAGCCACAACAAATAGATTAATGTGCCCACAAACAAAAAGGTCATCATTTCGCCAAGCAGCAGGCCAACAAAACCCGCCAGACTTATCAGCGTAATCAGCCGCCAGTAATCCCAGGACATCAATAAAGCCCGCTACTCGACAGAAAAGCGGTAGCCAACACCCCGCACCGTTTGTACCAGCGAATCATGACCGGTCGGCTCCAGCGCTTTACGCAGCCGGCGGATATGCACATCAACCGTACGCTCTTCAATATAAACGGTGTCACCCCAGACAAAATCCAGCAGCTGCGAACGGTTATAAGCACGCTCAGGATTTTTCATAAAGAAATGCAGCAAGCGAAATTCGGTGGGCCCCAATTCGATCCGCTTACCGTGGACGGTCACCCGGTGACTTTTGGTATCTAACACCAATTCACCAAATTGCAACTTCTGGCCATCTTCATCACCAAGCGGCCGGCAACGGCGCAGCACGGCTTTAATTCTGGCAATCAGTTCAGGCGGCGAAAAAGGCTTATTCATATAATCATCTGCACCAACACTGAGGCCTTTGACCATGTCTTCACTTTCACCTTTAGCGGTCAGCATAATCACCGGAATCGATGCCAGAAATTCATTGGCACGCAGGCGGCGAATAAACTCTATGCCATCAATGCCGGGCAACATCCAGTCTAATAAAATCATATCCGGCTGTTGATTTTTCAGCCATTCCAGTCCCTGCTCAGCATGTTTTGCCGGTTCGCAAGCAAAGCCGGCCTGCTTAAGACTGAAACTCAGCATATCGCGAATCGCCGCGTCATCCTCGACCAACAGTATCGTGGTTGCCATAAATCGATTCCTAGTTAAAGATCTGCGAAAGCCTACCCGTCAAATATGACAAAATGATAACAGCCGGTAAATTTATCAGGCCGGCGAATGGCGCGGCAACAATCTTGAAATAATACTGGCCGCAGCAATCATCATAGCTGACACCAGCAAACAGGCAGCAAGACCGGCTGTTTGATAAATCCAGCCGGACAACACCGTGCCGGCCAAACGACCGCCAGCATTGGCCATGTAATAAAAACCGACATCCAGTGACACACCATCTTCATCGGCATATGCCACAATCAGATAAGAATGCACTGCTGAGTTAATAGCAAATAACACCCCGTAAATCAGCAACCCGGCCGTCAGTGCCCACATCACCCCGACTTGCCAGTAAACGGCCGCCGCGATTAGCAATGGCAGCAACATCAATGGCAAAGACCACAGCCAGACCTGATAACCATCCGGTGCATGTTGTTTGGAGAAACCAGTCAGCTTTGGTGCCAGCGCCTGGACAATACCGTAACCAATGACCCAGGTCGCCAGTAGTGCCCCGATATAAATGGTCGGCCATTGTAACTGGGCATGTAAAAACACCGGTAAGGCAACAACAAACCAGACATCCCGAGAGCCAAACAGAAAAAATCGCGCCGCTGATAATCGGTTTACCACCGGGCTTTTAGACAGCACATCACGAAACTTGGGTTTGAAACTGCTGCGACCCAGATCCCGTTTTAGTACGCTGATACTCCACACCAGCACGATGGCTAAAACGCCGGCCAATACCAGAATAGCGCCACGGAACCCCAGCCAGTACAGCAAAGCTGCGCCAATAAAAAAGCCAACGCCTTTCAAAGCATTTTTAGAACCGGTGAGCAGTGCGATCCATTTAAATAACGTTGACTGCTGGTCATCTGAGACCAGCATTTTGATGCTGGATTTGGCGCTCATTTTATTGAGATCTTTGGCAATGCCCGATAAAGCCTGGGCGACCATGACATAGGCCACTGTCAGCCACGCCGGATCCACCAGCAACATTGCCAAAGCAATTATCTGCAGGAGCAAACCGGCATGCAGGGTAATGTTAAGACCCAGTCGGGCGGCCAGCCAGCCACCGGTGAGGTTGGTGACAATGCCGAAAAACTCATAGAGGACAAACAGCATGGCAACTTCCAGCGGACTGTAGCCCAGCTGATGAAAAAACAGCACCACCAACATGCGCAAGGCACCATCAGAAATGGTAAAAGCCCAATAACTAAGGGTCACCACCAAGTATTGACGTATCGCTTCCGGTAGGGCTTTTAACCTTGCCAGCATGATGTCTCCAGCGTATTTAACATTGTGACATTATGGAGCAGTTAGATGACCGATAGATGACAGTTTGTTTACAACATGATGCCTTTGATCATGTAAAACACCATCGCTGAAATCACTGCGGCGGCGGGTACGGTAATGATCCAGGCGGTAATGATCTTTTTCACCATATCGCGTTTTACAAACAGATTTTTCTGTTCTTTTTTCAGTTGTTTTTTGACTTTTTTGATGATTCTCTCTTCTTCATCAATCAGCCGGTACAACGCCGTGATACGCTGGTATTCCTCTACGCTTTTGCTGCTTTTACCCTGCAAATCATGCAGCTCTTTACGCAGTGCGTTGAGTTGTTTTTTGTCATCTTTAAGCTCGGTTTTTTCTTTGCGGATGACCCGTTCCAGCTTATTGGACTCATCCAGCCACTCACGCAAAAAGCCAACACCAAACACGCCGCCAATCGCCACATGCGTCGTGGAAACCGGCAAACCCAGCTGACTTGCAATAATGACCGTCAGCGCCGCCGCCATGGCAATCGAATAAGCACGCATTTGATCCAGCTCAGTAATTTCACCACCAACCGTTTTAATCAATCGCGGTCCATACAGACCCAAACCAATCGCAATGCCCAGCGCACCGACTGCCATCACCCATAAGGGAATACCCGCTTCAGCCGTGATGCCGCCAGTCATAATGGCGTCATTAATCGCCGCCAGCGGCCCGATGGCATTAGCAACGTCATTGGCACCATGAGCAAAACTGAGCAGCGCTGCTGCAAACACTAAGGGGATGGTAAATAATTTATTTACATTGGCCCGGTCATTTTTCATATTCGGCATCTTGCGCCGCAAACTTCGTTTTACCAGCCGGTAAACCAGCAAACCAATGACCACGCCAATGATTAAAGCTGTCAAAAAACTCGGTTTTTTGACGATTTCGACCTCAACCAGCGGCAACCAATTAATCACTTCTAACAGTTTTGGCCAGACTTTAGACAGTCCCTTAATCACCAGATACGTTGAAAACGCCCAGGCCATAACAGCGACATAGACCGGTACCCATTTATAAGAAGCGCTGATTTTGTCATCACGGAAAATAATGGTTTTTTTAATGGCCAACAGAAATCCTGCAGCAATAAAACCGCCCATTAACGGCGAAATCACCCAAGAGCTGACTATCGCGCCCATGGTGCCCCAGTCAACAATACTAAAACCGGCCGCGGCAATGCCACCGCCCATGACACCACCGACAATAGAGTGTGTTGTCGAAACCGGTGCACCGGCAAACGTTGCGAGATTCAGCCACATGGCAGCGGCCAATAACGCCGCCATCATCGCCCATACAAACTCTTCGAGGTTGCCATTAAAACCGTCAATATCGATGATCCCGCCTTTAATGGTTGATACCACATCACCGCCAGCAATAAAGGCACCCGAGGCCTCAAAAACCATGGCTATAACAATGGCACCGCCCATGGTCAGGGCTTTCGAACCTACGGCTGGTCCAACATTGTTAGCAACATCATTGGCACCGATATTCATCGCCATATAAGCGCCAAATACTGCCGCAATGGCTAAAAACAAATTATTGGGTACGCCGCCACTGGTGGCGAAACTGAAAACCAGAACGGCTGCCAGAAAAAACAGCGCCGCGCCGATGCGGGTTATTTCAGAATGGCTCTTTTTGAAGGCCTGTTTCTCAAGTTCATGAATGGTTTTAACTTCCACAAGACACCCGGGCTACCGTTAAAAAGACGCCAATTATTACAGTTTAATGACAACATGACACCCAATTTAGCGCCGGCGATGTAACATTGGCCTGCTAGAATAGTCTGAAACAACCAGTACTAAGTGTGTCTGAGGATTTATGCGATCGATTGTCGTACTTCTATTATTGTTGACCAGTTTTAGTGTCCATTCGCGCGACAGTGTGCTTGAACAACTCGGCTTTGCCGGCAGCGATGAACCGCTTGCGGTTGATGAAGCCTTCCGGTTTTCGGCCAATGTCAAAGATCCAAAGCATTTGCATATTGGCTGGCAAGTCGCTGACGGTAATTACCTGTATCGCAACAAAATCGAAGCACGTATTACAGATAATAATGCGGTCAGCATTAGCAGCCTGAATTTGCCGGAAGGCGAAAATAAACATGATGAATATTTTGGGCTGACTCAGGTCTATCATCAGGATCTGCTGCTCAGTGTGCCGCTGGACCGACCCGCTACTGCGCAAACGGTGACGCTGGAAGTTCGCTATCAGGGGTGTTCTGAAACATTCAGTATCTGCTACCCGCCAGAAATCAAAACCGTTCAGCTTGATTTGCCCGCCATCGACCCGACAGACAACTCGTCATTACCGGATCCCGGTGATTTGATAACACCGGTTGACACCGCTGCCAGCGGCAATGAACAAGACAAAATCGCCGAACGGCTGGCCAGCAATAATCTGCCTAAAATTCTCATTGGCTTTTTAGGGTTGGGCTTATTACTGGCGTTCACACCTTGTGTGTTTCCAATGATCCCGATCTTATCGAGCATCATTGTCGGTGAAGGTGAATCGGTCACCACCCGTCGGGCGTTTACCTTGTCACTCATCTATGTATTGGCAATGTCGGTGACCTATACCGCAGCGGGTGTGTTGACCGGCATGCTGGGCGGTAATTTACAGTCGATGCTGCAAAACTTCTGGGTAATTGGCGCGTTCAGTCTGATTCTGCTGGCACTGGCCTTATCGATGTTTGGTTTTTATGAATTGCAACTGCCGCATTCTCTGCAACAACGGTTGCATCAAGTCAGTCACCGGCAACGTGGCGGTAAATTTGTCAGTGTGGCGCTGATGGGCTTGTTATCCGGATTGATTGTCGGCCCATGTTTAGCCCCGCCTTTGGCCGGCGCCTTATTATTTATTAGTCAGCATGCCGATCCACTGCTCGGCGGCGCCGCATTATTTGCCATGAGTATCGGCATGGGCATTCCTCTGCTGATTATCGGTACCTCAGCCGGCAGTTTGCTGCCACGCGCTGGCAAATGGATGGAAAATATCAAAGCCGTATTTGGTGTGCTGCTGGTGGCGCTGGCGATCTGGATGCTGTCACGGGTGATCCCACCCAGCCTGACCCTGGCCTTATGGTCTGCTTTGCTGATTATCTGCGCCGTGTATTTAGGTGCGCTGGAAACACTGAGCATCGATGCCAACGGCTGGCAACGGTTTTGGAAAGGGTTTGGCTTACTGAGCCTGACCTTGGGTGTCTTGCTGATGATTGGCGCTGCCAGTGGCGGTCAGCAATTATGGCAGCCGTTAAAACATCTGACGCAAACCAATGGCCAGTCACAACAAGCAGCAGCATTACAGTTCACGTTGATTGATTCACCAGCAGCGTTGCAGCAAGCGCTCGACACAACCGACAAACCGGTGATGCTCGATTTTTATGCCGACTGGTGTACCGATTGCAAAACCATGGAACAAACGACGTTTAAAGATCCGGCAGTGCTGGCAGCCCTTGAAAACTACTTGCTGCTGAAAGTCGATTTAACCGATAACACACCGGAACAGCAGGCAATTTTGAAAATGCTGAAAGTCTTCGGCCCGCCCACCATGGTGTTTTTTAACGCTGATGGTCAAGAATACACCCGGCAACGGCTGATTGGTCACGTATCAGCAGCAGAAATGCAAAGTCATTTGGCACAAATCGCCAGTATGCGGGCAAATTAAGTCAAATTTCAGAAACTCGTCTTTTCGGCGACATTCGCGACAAAAAACCGCTGATTGTGCAAAAAACTGGACTTTATGCCGGTCGCTGGTGCAAAATCTCGCCTTGAGTTATCGATAAACGGATATTACTTTCAATGGCGAATGTTTTAGTGCTGCATGGCCCCAATCTCAATCTGCTGGGGCAGCGTGAGCCTGAAATTTACGGCGCGACCACGCTGGATGATATTAATCAGCAGTTACAGTCAGCTGCCTCACAAGCAGGTCATCAACTGCAAGCGCTGCAGAGCAATGCCGAACATGAATTGGTCAACGCCGTGCAACAGGCACGCGGACAAGCTGATTTTATTATTATCAATCCGGCCGCTTTTACCCACACCAGCGTCGCGTTGCGTGATGCGCTGGCGGCGGTCGATATTCCGTTTATCGAGGTGCATTTATCTAATGTGCATCGCCGTGAGACGTTTCGCCAGCATTCCTATTTTTCGGAATTGGCGGTAGGCGTTATTTGCGGTCTGGGGGCACAAGGTTATTCTCTGGCGCTACAAGCTGCCTTTCAACACATCAACAAGGATTAATCCATGGATATTCGTAAAATTAAAAAGCTGATTGATCTGATCCAAGAATCTGATGTTGCCGAAATCGAAATTTCTGAAGGCGAAGAATCAGTTCGAATCAGCCGTAACAGCACGTCACCAATACAGCATTATGCGCCACATCCACAAAGCTATCATGCTCCAGCTCCTGCTCCTACCGCCGCAGAGACCAGTGCTGCCAATGCAGTCGTTGAAGCCGATAATAAAGCAGCCCAGAAAGCCAGTCATGAAGCTAATGCCCTGCGCTCACCGATGGTCGGTACCTTTTACCGTTCGTCATCACCCGATACCGCACCATTTGTTGAAGTCGGCCAGCAGGTCAGCGCCGGTGATGTGATTTGCATTATTGAAGCGATGAAAATGTTCAATCAGATCGAAGCCGATCGCAGTGGTACCGTTAAAGCCATTCTGGTCGATGACGGTCATCCGGTTGAATATGACGAACCGCTGATCGTTATCGCTTAAGCCTTATGTCGGCTAAGACCGGCATCCATGCTGATCCAACTGCGGATAATCTCTTACCATGATTGATAAAATTGTTATTGCCAACCGAGGCGAAATTGCGCTGCGCATTCTGCGTGCCTGTTGGGAGCTCGGTATCAAAACCGTTGCCGTTCACTCTGATGTGGATCGCGATCTGAAACATGTGTTGCTCGCCGACGAAACGGTCTGTATTGGCCCGGCGCCGTCTAATCTGAGCTACTTGAATATTCCGGCGTTGATCAGCGCCGCTGAAATCACTGATGCCACGGCGATCCATCCCGGCTATGGCTTTTTGTCAGAAAATGCTGATTTTGCTGAGCGCGTTGAGCAAAGTGGTTTTGTATTTATCGGCCCACGCGCCGAAACCATCCGGTTGATGGGCGACAAAGTTTCTGCCATTAAAGCCATGAAAGCCGCCGGTGTGCCATGTGTGCCCGGTTCTGACGGCCCACTTGGCAACGATGACCAAACCAATCTGCGTCTCGCCCGCGAAATCGGTTATCCAATCATTATCAAAGCTGCTGGCGGCGGTGGTGGTCGTGGTATGCGTGAAGTGCATGGCGAAGCCCATCTGCTCAATGCCATTGCCCTGACTAAATCAGAAGCCAAAGCCGCATTCGGCAACGATGTGGTTTATATGGAAAAATTCCTCGAAGATCCGCGCCATATCGAATTTCAGGTACTGGCTGATGAACACGGCAATGCTGTACATCTGGGGGAACGTGATTGCTCCATGCAGCGCCGCCATCAAAAGGTGGTTGAAGAAGCGCCAGCACCGGGTATTACCCCGGAAATGCGTGAGCGTATGGGTAAAATCTGCGCCGATGCCTGTGTACGTATCGGCTATCGCGGCGCCGGCACTTTCGAGTTTTTGTATGAGAACGGTGAATTTTACTTTATCGAAATGAATACCCGAATCCAGGTCGAACATCCGGTCACCGAACGGATCACTGATATCGATTTGGTTGCTGAACAAATCAAGATCGCTTCCGGTTTGCCACTGTCGGTTAAACAGGAAGATATTAAAATCAGCGGCCATGCCATTGAATGCCGGATCAATGCCGAAGATCCACGCACCTTTATGCCCAGCCCCGGTGTGGTCACGCATTATCATGCGCCCGGCGGCGCCGGTATTCGTATGGATTCGCATCTATACAGTGGTTACCGCGTCCCCCCCAATTACGATTCATTGGTTGGCAAACTGATCGCTTACGGCAATACCCGTGAGTCAGCGATTGCCCGGATGCAAACGGCATTGAAAGAAATCGGTATTGACGGCATCAAAACCAATGTTGAATTGCACCGTGACATTATGGATGACACTCACTTCCAGGCCGGTGGTACCAATATCCACTATCTTGAGAAAAAGCTCGGCCTGTAAGCCGTCACGACGATGGCCTGGGTTCAATTTATTTTCAACAGCTCGCCTGATGCGGCCGATGCACTGTCCGATGCTTTAAGCGAGGCTGGCGCCGCGGCCGTGACCTTTCAGGACAATGCTGATCAGCCGATTTATGAGCCGCCTGTCGGTGAAACCCCGTTATGGTCGGCTACCCAGGTTATCGCCTTGTTCGATGCGACCACCAGCGAAGCCGATATGCGCGCTTCCATTAAACCTTTTTTAGCCAGCGAATTACCGCCATTCAAAATGGAAGCGGTTGAAGATAAGGACTGGGAACGCGCCTGGATGGATGACTTCCAGCCAATGTGTTTTGGCGATAAGTTATGGATCGTGCCCAGTTGGCATCAACCTCCACAAGCCGATGCCGTTAATATTTTGCTGGATCCCGGTTTGGCATTTGGTACCGGCACGCATCAAACCACAGCGTTATGTCTGCGCTGGCTGGATAGCGCCGATATTAAAGGCAAAACAGTTATTGATTATGGTTGCGGCAGCGGCATCCTTGGCATTGCTGCGGCACTGCTGGGCGCTGAGCGGGTTATTGCCGTGGACACTGATCCACAGGCGCTGGCAGCCACTCAGGATAATGCACAGCGTAATAACGTGACGGTTGAAACCTATTTGCCCGATGCCTGCCCGTCATTACAGTGTGATGTTTTATTGGCCAATATTCTGGCCGGGCCATTAATGCAGTTGGCACCATTATTTGCTGAACTGACCCATGACGGCAGTAATATTGTGCTGTCCGGTATTCTTGATAGTCAGGCAGATGCCGTCAGTGCCACTTATCAGCCCTATTTTAAAATGCAAAAAGCCCGGCAATTTGATGACTGGATGCGTTTATCGGGTGTTCGTCATGGCAATTAATACGCTGCAAATTGGGCCTTATATACTGCCCAATAACTTATTTCTGGCACCGATGGCCGGCGTTACTGATCGGCCGTTCCGCCAGCTGTGCCGCAAGCTTGGCGCCGGCATGGCAGTCTCGGAAATGATCACCGCTAATAAAGCGTTATGGACCAGCAAAAAATCGTTACTGCGTGCAAACCATGATGGCGAACCGGAACCACGCAGTGTGCAAATCGCCGGTGCCGATCCGCAAATGATGGCCGACGCCGCACGACACAATGTCGATCAGGGCGCGCATATTATCGATATCAATATGGGCTGTCCGGCAAAAAAAGTCTGCAATGCCATGGCAGGCTCAGCCTTATTGCCGCATGAAAAGCTGGTCGGCGAGATTCTCGACGCCGTGGTCAATGCCGTTAATGTGCCGGTGACGCTGAAAATTCGTACCGGCGCCGATCGGCAAAATAAAAACGGTCTGCGTATTGCGCAAATTGCCGAACAAGCCGGCATTCAGGCATTGGCCATTCATGGTCGTACCCGCGCCGATTTGTATCACGGCGACGCTGAATACGAGACCATTGCCGATATCAAAAGCCGCATTGCGATTCCGGTGATTGCCAATGGTGATATCGACAGTCCCGAAAAAGCACTGATGGTTTTGACTAAAACCGGTGCTGATGGTTTGATGATTGGCCGCGCTGCACAAGGTAATCCATGGCTGTTTCAGCAAATCTTGCATTATCTGGACAACGGCCAGCGATTAGCCCCGCCGCCTCTAACAGAAATTCGTGACATCTTGATTACGCACCTTAAAACGCTGTACGATTTCTATGGGGAATATTCCGGTGTTCGTATGGCACGTAAACATATTGCTTGGTACAGCAAGGGTTTACGCGACGGCAATGCCTTCCGCCAGCAAATGAATCAACTGGAACATGCCACGCAGCAACTGGCGTACACTGAAGACTTTTTTACGCAATTGGCCGAACAAGCCCAGCAAAAGGATCCGCTAGCCGCATGAATCAAGCAGTCGATACCGATATTGAAGATTGCGTGGATCTGGGCGTTACAGCCGAAACCAGTCATGCGCCGCTAAAAGAATGTGTCGAGTACGCACTGCGTAACTATTTTCAACAGCTTAATGGCACGCCAACTGCCAATCTTTACGATATGCTGATGACCGAGGTGGAAGTGCCGCTGCTTCGCGCAACACTGGAACACACGCATGGCAATCAATGCCGTGCCGCTGAAATTCTCGGTATCAATCGCGGCACCCTCCGCAAAAAACTCAAACAATACGGCCTCTGAGCCGTTTTTTTAATCTTTCTGGAAACTGCATGAACCCGATCCGACGCGCGTTGTTAAGTGTTTCTGACAAAACAGGAATTGTCGCCCTCGCTGAACAACTTCACGCTCTCAATATTGAATTATTGTCCACTGGTGGTACCGCCAAACTGCTCGCTGAAGCGGGTTTGCCGGTCATCGAAGTCTCTGATCACACCGGCTTTCCGGAAATGATGGCCGGCCGCATCAAAACCCTGCACCCGAAAATTCATGGTGGTCTGCTCGGCCGGCGTGGCACCGATGACGGGATTATGGCCGAACATGCCATCAAGCCGATTGATTTGGTGGTGGTCAATTTATATCCGTTCGAAGCCACGGTGGCCCGTGACGACTGCACCCTGCCGGAAGCCATTGAAAACATTGATATTGGTGGCCCGACCATGCTGCGGGCAGCAGCTAAAAATCATGCCGATGTCACGGTGCTGATTGATCCGTCTGATTATGCTCGGGTGATTGACCAAATCAAAGCGCATGGCGCGACTGACGATGCCACCCGCTTTGATCTGGCATTAAAAACCTTTGAACATACCGCCCACTATGACGGCATGATCGCTAATTATCTTGGCACGATCGCAGAAGATGGCAGCAAAGTTGCTTTTCCACGGACATTTAACAGCCAGTTCCAGAAAAAACAGGCGATGCGCTACGGCGAAAACCCGCATCAACAAGCGGCGTTTTACACCGAAGCTAATCCGCAATCCGGCTCAATTGGCGCGGCCGTGCAACTGCAAGGTAAAGAATTATCCTACAACAATATTGCTGATACTGATGCGGCACTGGAATGTGTCAAAGCATTCCGTGATCAACCGACCTGTGTGATTGTTAAGCATGCTAATCCTTGCGGTGTTGCCAGCGCTGAGGATTTGCTGACCGCCTATGACCGGGCCTACCAAACCGACCCGACGTCGGCATTTGGCGGCATTATTGCCTTTAACCGCGAGCTTGATGGCAAAACCGCACAAGCGATTATTGACCGGCAATTTGTTGAAGTCATTATTGCCCCCAGTGTCAGTCAGGATGCCAGCGAGATTATCAGTAAAAAGGCCAATGTCCGGCTGCTGACCTGTGGTGAATTACCGGCGCAAGCCGCTAAAGATCTGGATTTCAAACGGGTAACCGGCGGCCTGTTGGTACAGGACCGCGATATTCAACTGGTCACCGCTGAACAATTAAAAGTCGTCACTAAACTGGCGCCGGATGCCGCTCAACTCGCCGATCTGCTATTTGCCTGGCGGGTCGCCAAATACGTTAAATCCAATGCCATTGTTTATGCCAAAGACCAGCAAACGGTGGGCATCGGTGCCGGCCAAATGAGCCGTGTTGTGTCGAGCCGGATTGCCGGTATTAAAGCAGAAGATGCCGGTTTAACGGTGCCGGGGGCCGTGATGGCCTCTGATGCATTTTTCCCGTTCCGTGATGGTCTTGATGCCGCTGCGGCAGCAGGCATTAAAGCAGTGATTCAACCGGGTGGTTCGATGCGTGATGATGAAGTCATTGCCGCCGCCGATGAACACGATATTGCTATGGTGTTTACCGACATGCGGCATTTCCGACACTAATTATGCCCCGGGATCGCGCGCAGTCGCTCCGGCTTTTTCAGGCACATAATCACGTCCTGTTAAGCCGGCTAACTGCGTTAGCGCCGCATCCCCAGCCGTTATTTTTTCAGCTGTTGCCGCTGATCCTGCATGGCAATTTTAAATTATTACCGGGCTTTACCAGCGAAGATTGCCCAGCCGGCATTATTGATTATCAGCCGGAAACTGCCAGCCTGCGCGCCGCCAGCAGTGTGGATCGTAATTTTCAGTTTCGTCGCAAGGCGCTGCGCCGTTATGCACTGCGCGGTGTCTATTTACTCAATCGTTTTAATGGCTTTGCTTATCCGCAAAACGCACCGCTGACGTTATGGCTGGTGCACAACGCGCATCTGGCAGTTGATGCCATTCAAGCGCTGCAAAGCAAATTAGCCGCTATCACTGACTGGGCTGAGCAACTTGGTATCAGATTGCATGGCCTGCTGGTCAGCGAAGCTGATGTTCGCCTGCAGCCGGAAATTCAGCAAAATTTAGCTGATTTTTACAGCAATGGACTGGTCGTCGCTGGTAGCTTACCGCTGTGGTGGCTGATTGCCAGCGAGGAACAACCCGAATACCCCCATATAGCTGATCGATTGATGGCGCAGCATCAACTTAGTCACGCCAGCGTGCTGGATTTTGCTGCGGTACAACAGGCAACCGCGCAGCAACTTTCAGACTTGCTGATGCAGCGCTGGCTGGCCGCTTTTTTCGGTGATGCCCGCCAGGATTTGGATTTGTTGTTTGCCTGGCAACAATGTCAGCAGTTTCCACAGCAGACTGATTTAAGCTTACGACTCAAACAACTGCTTGAAGCCGGTGAAACCGATAGCACCAAGCTAAGCATGGCGCCGTTGCAATTTGCTGCCCTGCAAACCCAGCTCGACGACGCTGATTTACAGCGCGCGCGGCAATCATTGTATTTACAATCACAAGAACGGCTATCCCACAAAGTGTTACACCCGGCCAGCCCCTGGCGACGTCAATTTATCACTGCGGCGGCGGCCGACTGGCAATGGTCACCATCACAACTGCGCGAACTGGATCGGCCATTGACGCTGGGTTTGCGCG
The DNA here is from genome assembly GCA_040882115.1 of Methylophaga sp. Lineage (GTDB taxonomy): Bacteria > Pseudomonadota > Gammaproteobacteria > Nitrosococcales > Methylophagaceae > Methylophaga. The sequence goes on from JBBEBX010000002.1 coordinate 110,632, forward strand.
AATTAATCAAGCAACCAGCACAGCGTTGGCAATGGCTGGCCGGCATTCTGACAACTGCCCAGCAATTTGCCTGGCAACACACATTGTCTGAAGATGACATTAAAGCGGCGCGCAAACGATTAACCCTGAAACAAAAACCGCAGGCGGATGTGATTACGCAGCTGGACTTAGCTGTTTTTAACGATAATGGCCTCGAACAACTTACCCTCAGCCGGCAGATCGATAAAAGTCGCTGGCTACTCAGCGATTTACCGACCGCCACACCACAACAAGCTTTATATAGTGATAAAGCGCTGGTTAATGTGTTGGCGTATGCCATTATCAATGGCTTTTTGACGCGCAGTAGCTGGTTGCGGGTCAATGATCCGCAGCCTGATCTTGCCAATCATCATATTCTTGAGCTCAGCCAATTATTACGCCGCTCGGCTTTAGCAGCCCCATTACCGCCAGCCAGCAGCGAGGCGTTGAATCAGCCTGCCTGCGCCACAAAAATAATTCTCCTGGCGAATTTACAACCGGCGCCATTGGATTATTTGCAACAACTGGGGCTGCAATTAAGCAGTAAACAAAACGATCCGCTCAGTTTCAGTTCGGCCCAAACCAATCTTATTGCCAGCATAGATGTATTACTGCTGAGTAGTTGGGGGCAATGGCACCATTTGTCATTTTCGGGGCCAGATGCGGTGATTGACATGCTGGCGACCCTACTCCGCTGGCAACCGTCGCCCGGCATTAATGACGATCTATTATGCTGGTGTCCAACAGCAGGTTTGGGTCAGGCGGTCAGTCAGCGCTTACATTCCCTACTTATTGATTTGCTGCGCTTTCAGCAAAGCAGCGCCGGCAATGGCCGATATTTGATGCGCACTGGCCGGCAATTCTGGCAAATACAATGGCAAGATTCGCTGGTCGAAAGCCAAAGCCTGTCAAAAATCCCGTTTGTCCCGACCGGAAATAGTGACGCACAAATCGTTGCGACTCGTGTCGATCCGGCATTGGATATACAAGCAAATGGCAATACCCTGCAGCGGTAAGTCTTTTGCTTTAGGCTCAGCTCTTTTATGATGTTGCGGCAAAGCATTAACAGGAAGACCTATGATTAAAGTGGCAATTGTCGGTGGCACCGGCTATACCGGCGTCGAACTGCTCCGGCTACTCAGCAGCCATCCGGATGTAGATATCCGGCTTATCACCTCGCGCAGCGAGGCAGGTATGCCGGTGGCTGATATGTTCCCGAACTTGCGCGGCCATGTAGATCTGTTATTCAGTGAGCCGGATGATGAAGCGCTGGCGCAGTGTGATGTAGTGTTTTTTGCAACGCCGCATACTGTCGCGATGAGCAGTGTGCCGGCTTTAATGCAACGTGGCGTGCGGGTTATCGATTTATCGGCTGATTTCCGGCTTAAAGATACTGATTTATGGGCGCAGTGGTACAACACGCCGCATACTTGCCCGGGATATGCTGAGCAGGCCGTTTATGGTTTGCCGGAATTAAACCGCAGTGAGATCCGCGATGCGCAGTTGGTGGCGGTGGCCGGTTGTTATCCAACCGCCGTGCAGTTGGGGTTTTACCCGTTACTTAAAGCGGGACTCATCGATCCGATGCAGCTGATTGCTGATGCTAAATCTGGCACCAGCGGTGCCGGCCGCAAAGCAGCACTCGGCACCTTGCTGACCGAAGCCGGGGAAAGCATGAAAGCCTATGGCGTATCCGGTCATCGGCATTTACCGGAAATCCGTCAAACCCTGACGCAAATGGCAGGTGGCGACATCGGCCTGACTTTTGTGCCGCATTTAACCCCGATGATTCGTGGCATTCATGCCACGTTATATGGCAGATTAAAGCGTCAGGTCGATTTGCAGGCGCTGTTTGAACAACATTATGCCGATGAGCCGTTTGTTGATGTCATGCCGGCAGGCGCACATCCGGAAACACGTTCGGTGCGCGGCGCCAATGTCTGCCGGCTGGCAGTGCATCAGCCACAGGGCGATAACACGGTGGTGGTGTTGTCCGTTATCGACAATCTGGTAAAAGGCGCCTCCGGACAGGCGATTCAGTGCATGAACATTATGTTCGGCCTGGCAGAAACGCAGGGATTGCACAGTATCGCAACGTTGCCCTGATGTCGCTGTTACATCCCCACGAAATCCGCCAGCGCCGGCCATTCCGCTGTTTGCTGTGGATGGCTATGATTGTGTTGTTAGTGATTGCCGGCCAATGGTATTACCATCGGCATATCAGCGTCCAGCAAGCCCAATTGCTGGCAGAAAACCGACAATTAACCACCGATTTTGCCGAGCTACAAACCAAATATCAGGCGCTCAGCCAGATCCGTAACAGCAATGAACAAATACAGGCCATCCATCAGGCAACGACCACACAGCTGGAATCGCGATTGCAACAATTACAGCAAAAGGTCATCGACCTTAATAGAGAATTATTGTTTTATCAAAACGTCACACAAGGCACGGGCAGTAGTGAATTACAGGTCCGTGAGTTACAACTGCGCGTCGATAGCAGCGATGCCACACAACTGCGTTATCGGTTGGTGTTAACGCAAGGTGACAATATCAGTGAGCCGATCAGTGGTGAGGTGGTGGTTGGCTTACAGGCAGATGCCGATACCCCGGATAAAACCGATATTATTGGCGAACATGGACTGAATCTGCGTTATGTGCAGGTTATTGAAGGCAGTTTTGCCCTGCCAGCCACCTCCCCCTCGCGAGTGGTAGTGACGCTGACACAAAAAGGTAAAACGCTGACGACACGCGCTTTTAATTGGCAAGATATCCTGCCCAACGAATCATGAGGTTAAACATGTTCAGCAAGCCCAAACATCATAAAGCCCGTAAAGCTTCACGCATCGACACCCTGATAGGCGAAAACACCCATATTAAAGGTGATGTGCATTTCAGTGGTGGTCTGCGAATAGATGGTGTGGTCACCGGCAATATTATTGCTGACGAAGGTGAAGCAGCCATGCTGACCCTGAGTGAAAAAGGCCGCGTGCAGGGTGAAATCCGTGTCCCCCACCAGCTGATTAATGGCCGGGTCGATGGCCATATTTATGCCAGTGAACATGTTGAACTGGCCGCCAAAGCAAAGATCCATGGCAATGTTTTTTATCACTTACTGGAAATGGCTATGGGCGCTGAAGTCAATGGCCAGCTGGTGCATGTCAGTGAAGATGAGAACGTATTGAACGTCAATCATGAACAAAATGACAACGAAAATTTGCAGCTGACCGACTCAGATTACCAGCCGGATAAATCTTGACTAAATTAGTCAGAAATTACATACTAACAACAGTTTTAATATTTTTGCAGTGGAGTCCGTTATGACCAGCGAAATGCCCAGCCCAGTCCTGTTTACCGATTCGGCAGCGTCGAAAGTCAGTGAATTGATCGCTGAAGAAGGCAATGATCAGCTGAAACTACGGGTATTTATTACTGGTGGTGGTTGTTCGGGCTTCCAATATGGTTTTACCTTTGAAGAGCAAGTCAGTGAGGGCGATACCGAAGTTGAAAAAGGTGGTGTCACGCTGCTGATCGACCCTGCCAGCTATCAATATCTGGTCGGCGCAGAAATTGATTACACCGATGGCGTTGAGGGTTCACAATTTGTCATTCGTAACCCTAATGCAACAACGACTTGCGGTTGTGGCTCATCATTTTCGCCATAAAAGCTGCCTGATTCGTATTTCAAAAAAAACCGGCCAAGGCCGGTTTTTTTATGCCAGTATCTCAAAACAAACGTAATGCCAATTCAGGACTAATCCGCTCAGGAGCTTAGCAATGTTTTCAAAATGGCGATGGCTGTTATCTCAGTTGCTGCAACAAATGTGGTTACGGTCTGCTTTATTTGGCGTGTTGGCAATTATGATCGCGTTGTTGGCGGTGCCGCTGGAACAACTCATCGATAACCCCCTGCCATTTTCTATCAGTAGTAATGCTGTGGGTGATCTTCTGGATATTCTGGCCTCCAGCATGCTGGCGGTCACCACTTTTTCGCTGGGTGTTATGGTCACAGCATTCGGCTCTGCCAGCGCGGGCGCAACGCCACGCGCCAATCAACTGGTTAAAAAAGACACCACCAGCCAAAATGTACTGGCCACCTTCTTAGGCAGTTTTATCTACAGCCTGGTCGGCATTATCGCCCTGCATATGAATGTTTACGGTGAAACCGGGCTGATCATTTTGTTTGCCACTACTGTCGGCATCATTGCGCTGATTGTGATCACCATTTTGCGCTGGATTGACCATTTGTCTAAACTCGGCCGGCTGGCTGAAACCACCAAACGCATCGAAATCGCCACCCAAAAAGCCTTACAAGAATGGCGAGATCACCCTTGTCTTGGTGGTAAATTATTGGAAAATTACGATATTCCTGCCGATGCTGTACCTATTTACACAGACTTAGTGGGCTATATTCAACATATAGATACTGGTGCCCTGGCCAGTATCGCAACCGAAAGAAACGCTGAAATTGCGGTTTTACAGCTGACTGGCAAATTTGTGCATGCCGGAGAAGCCATTGCCTGGCTTCGGCATTCACATAACCCGCAAGTATTCAGCGATATCCGCAATGCGTTTACCATTGGCGATGAGCGTTCTTTTGAGCAAGATCCGCGTTTTGGTTTATGCGTTTTGGCAGAAATTGCTTCCCGGGCCTTATCCCCTGCCGTTAATGATCCCGGTACAGCCATTGATATTCTTGGCCGTGGTGTGCGGGTATTACAGCATTGGGGTAACAAACAGACAACGCCGGAAACGGTAGTTTACGATAATCTCTGGGTACCGACACTTGGTTTGAACGATCTGCTGGATGATTTATTTTTGCCCATTGCGCGAGATGCCGCTGGCTTGATCGAAGTGCACATCAGATTGCAAAAATCGCTGTTGGCATTAACGGCTATTGATGCCGCTACCTTTGCCGACGAAGCCAAACGTATTGCCCTGCAAGATTGGGCTTTTGCTAATGTATTGCTGGCCCTCGACAGTGATAAACAGCGGTTACAGCAACTGCTCATAAAATTTAAATAATCTGCAATAAGCTGATTTTCATTTTACTGTCATCAAAACTTTCTATATTATGAATGAACGTTCATTCATAAACAGAGTCCTATCCGGATGACTATCGACAGTCCCAGCTCCGTCAAACGTGATGCTATTTTGAATGCCACCCTGGAATTACTTGCCAGTAGCGGCTTTCATGGCTTTTCTATCAAGCAACTGGCTGCCAAGGCCGGCGTTGCCACGGGCACGGTCTATTTGTATTTTGAAGATCGCGATGCGCTGATCCGTGAACTACATATGAATATTCTGCAGCGCTTTGCCGAAGCGATGTTTGCCGATCATGACATTGAACTGCCGTTGGCAGAACAACATCATCATTTGTGCTGCAATTTATGGCGTTTTCTGGTCAAAAACCCGTCGGTTTTGCTGAGCAAGGCGCAATTTGATCATCTACCACCCGATATTTTACGCAGTCAGCGTGACGATGCCTGGAGCCTGTTTGCCCCCTTACGTGAATTGTTTGCCAAAGGCCGGCAAAACGGACAAATCAAGGATCTGCAGGACGATGTGCTGGCCAGTCTCAGTTTTGAACCTTATATGTTCCTTGCCCGACAGCAATTAATCGGCGTTATCCAGATTGATACTGACAAGCTGTGCGAAATTATTACCGCATCCTGGGATGCCATTGCCCGGCCGACAGTGGCCTGATACAGGAGTTTTTATGTTTTATAGCAGCCCTTTTCGCTTATTGATGTTGCCGGTTTTGCTCAGTAGTTTGCTACTGACCGCCTGCGGTAATGACGGTCAGCCTGAAGCTCAGGCCGCCAATCCACAAAGCCCGCCAAAAATGGCCGTGGAAATTGTGCAACTGGCCGCGCAACCGGTGGAACTGCAAACTGAACTACCGGCACGCACCACCGCGACTCGCATGGCAGAAGTCCGGCCACAAGTGGCTGGCATTATCGAAAAACGTTTATTTACTGAAGGTGCCAGTGTCAAAGCCGGCGAGCACTTGTATCAAATTGAAGCGGCGCCTTATCAGGCCGAGGTTAATAATGCACAGGCCAGCTTGCAGCGGGCCCGGGCTGATTTGAAAGTCACCGAGCGCCGTGAACAGCGTTATAAAAATTTGCTGGACGATAATGCCGTCAGTCAGCAGGAATATGATGAGGCCCTGGCTGCTTTTGAACAGGCGCAAGCCGAAATTGCCGTGCGTCAGGCCGCGCTGGATAGCGCATTAATTAACTTGCGTTTCACCACAGTGAATGCACCCATTGATGGTCAAGTTGGTATTTCACATGTGACCGAAGGCGCGTTAGTCAGTGCCAGCCAGCAAAACCCGCTGGCCACCATTCATCAGCTGGATCCGATTTATGTTGATATTTCCCAGGCTTCAAAAGAAATCCTGCGTCTGCGCCGGCAATTGATGAGCGGAAGGGTTAACGGTGATGCCGCGCCGAAAGTGCGACTGAAACTGGAAGATGGCAGCGAATATCAGCATGTTGGCGAGCTGCAGTTTTCAGAAGTTAACGTTAACGAAAATACCGGCAGCATCGTGATGCGAGCCAGTTTTCCCAATCCTGAGGGCTTGTTGCTGCCCGGTATGTATGCTCGTGCCGAAGTTAATGAAGGCCGTATAGACGATGCCATTCTGGTGCCACAAAAAGCAGTGATGTTTGATCGGGAAGGTCGGGCAACCGTGATGCTGGTCAATGGTGAGAACAAAGTCGAACAACGGCAAATCACCGTGCAGCGCGATATTGGCAACTACTGGCTAACCTCAGACGGCCTGCAAGCCGGCGATAAAGTGATTGTTGAGGGCCTGCAAAAAATCGCTGTAGGTGATGAAGTCGAGATCGATTCTGACAATAGTCAAACACAGGGCGAGGGTTAATTCATGGCACGCTTTTTTATCGATCACCCGATATTTGCCTGGGTTATCGCCATTCTGATCATGCTGGCCGGTCTGTTGTCGATATTTCAGTTACCGATCGCGCAGTACCCCGGTATCGCGCCGACAGCGATCGAAATTCGCACCGCTTATCCGGGCGCATCAGCTAAAGTCGTCGAAGACTCGGTGATTCAGGTCATTGAGCAAAATATGACCGGTCTTGATGATTTGCAATACATCAATTCGACCAGTGACTCCAGCGGTACCGGTCAGATAACAGTCACCTTCCAGGCCGATACCGATCCGGATATTGCCCAGGTTCAGGTGCAAAATAAATTGCAGGCAGCGATGCCGCTACTACCACAAGAAGTCCAGCAGCAAGGCATTCGGGTCACCAAATCAAGCACCGGCTTTTTAATGGTGATGGGCTTTGTCTCCGAAAACAACAAGATGGACCGCTACGATATTGCCGATTATGTCGCTGCCAATATCCAGGATCCGGTCAGCCGGGTCACCGGTGTCGGGCAGATCAACTTGTTCGGCTCTCAATATGCCATGCGTATATGGCTGAATGCCGACAAGCTGGCCAATTACAAATTGACTACAGAAGATGTGGTTAACGCCATCCGCGAACAGAATGTGCAAATTGCTGCTGGTGAAATCGGTGGTACACCGGCAGTTGAAGGCCAGCAAATCGCCGCCAGCATCGTCGTTGAAACCCGGATGGAAACCCCGGAAGAATTCGAAAACATCCTGCTGCGGGTAGATCCGGATGGCTCGGAAATTCGCCTTCAGGATGTGGCTGAGGTATCGCTGGGCGGTGAAAATTTTCAGTTTGAAACCGAGTACAACAAACAATCTGCAGCCGGTCTGGGCGTCACGCTGTCGGCCGGTGCCAATGCTTTAGAAACAGCGCAGGCGGTGCGGGACCGGATTGCTGAACTGGAACCGTTTTTCCCGGAAGGCCTGCAAGTTACCTATCCCTACGACACCACACCATTCGTCAAAATATCCATTGAAGGCGTTGTCATCACGTTGGTAGAAGCGATGATCCTGGTGTTTTTGGTGATGTATCTGTTTTTGCAGAATTTCCGCGCCACGCTGATCCCGGCCATTGCTGTACCGGTGGTTATTCTCGGTACCTTTGCCGTTTTGCTGGCCTTTGGTTTCTCCATCAATATGCTGACCATGTTTGCCATGGTGCTGGCGATAGGTTTGCTGGTCGATGATGCGATTGTCGTTGTCGAAAACGTCGAGCGGGTGATCCATGAAGAGGGCCTATCAGCCAAAGAAGCCACCCGTAAATCCATGGATCAGATCACCGGCGCACTGGTCGGTATCGTGTTGACCGTGTCGGCGGTGTTTATTCCGATGGCATTTTTCCCCGGATCCACCGGTGTTATTTACCGGCAATTTTCCATCACCGTGGTCGCGGCAATGGCGTTATCTTTATTGGTAGCCATGACCTTAACGCCGGCATTATGTGCAGCTTTACTTAAAGATGCCGAGCATGATCCGGCTAAGAAAAAAGGCTTTTTCGGCTGGTTTAATCGTAGCTTTGAGCGTACCAGCCGGGGCACACAAAGTGCCGTCGGTTATTTGATCGCCCGATCTGGCCGCACCATGCTGGTGTATGCGCTGATAGTTGGTGGTCTCGGTTATTTGTTTACCCAACTACCAACCTCATTTTTTCCGGATGAAGACCAGGGTATTTTGTTCAGTGAGATGCAGCTGCCGGTCAATGCATCTAAACAACGCTCTATTGAGGTGATGAATCGCATTGAGGATTATTATCTTGAACAGGAAGCAGACAATGTCGAGTCGGTGTTTTCGGTCATCGGCTACAGTTTCAGTGGTCGCGGCCAGAATAGCGGCTTGATTTTCGTCAATCTGAAACCATGGGACCAGCGTGGTAATCCTGAGCAAAGCGCCCAGTCTATTGCCAATCGAGCATCCGGCTATTTCAGCCAGTTTAAGGATGCCACGGCATTTGCCATCGCACCGCCGCCGATTCGAGAACTCGGTAACGCCAGTGGTTTTAATATGATGCTGCAGGACTTGGGTGGCCTGGGTCATGACGAACTGGTCAAAGCCCGTGATGAGTTACTTGCCAAAGCCAATCAGGATCCGCGGCTTATGCAAGTGCGGCATAGCGGCTTGCAAGACCGGCCACAATTCAAGATTGATATTGATCACCAGAAAGCCATGTCGTTTGGTGTGTCATTGAACGATATCAATAACACTTTCAGCACCGCCTGGGGCTCAACTTACGTCAATGATTTTATTGATGAGGGTCGCGTTAAGCGGGTTTATGTACAGGGCGATGCCCAGTTCCGGATGATGCCTGATGATGTGGGCAACTGGTATGTACGCAATAACCAGGGTGAAATGGTGCCAATGTCGGCCATCAGTTCATCGCGCTGGATTTATGGCTCACCGCGTCTGGAACGTTATAACGGCGTACCGGCGATGAATATTCAGGGTCAGGCCGCTGCAGGCCTGAGCTCCGGTGAAGCCATGCAGGCCATGGAAGAATTGGTGTCGGAATTGCCGGAAGGCTTTGGTTACGAATGGACGGCGCTATCTTTGCAAGAACGCGCCTCCGGCGCTCAGGCACCGTTGTTGTATGCCTTATCGATACTGGTGGTCTTCCTGTTTTTGGCCGCACTTTATGAGAGCTGGTCGGTACCGTTTTCGGTGATGCTGGTGGTGCCACTTGGCGTGCTCGGCGCAGTGGTATTTGCACTGGGACGAGAAATGTCCAATGACATATACTTCCAGGTGGGTCTGTTAACAACCATTGGTTTATCGGCGCGTAATGCAATTTTAATCGTCGAATTTGCCAAATCATTGTACGAACAGGGACAGTCATTAACAGAAGCGACGCTGGAAGCGATTCGCATGCGGCTGCGGCCGATTGCCATGACAGCTTTAACCTTTATGCTCGGTGTTACACCGTTGATGCTGGCCAGTGGTGCCGGTAGTGGCGCACAGAATGCCATTGGTACAGGTGTATTTGGTGGCATGTTAGCGGCAACCACATTAGCAATTTTCTTTATTCCGGTATTTTTTGTCGTGGTGTTCCGCTTATCGGCGAAACTCACCGGCAAAACACCGGCCAAACAAACCACTGCCACAGGAGAATTGGCATGACATTTTCACGGACGTGGCTCAGCGTCAGCCTGCTGGCCCTGACCTTAAGCAGTTGCTCGATGATTCCCGATTATCAGCAGCCGGACAATCCCAGCCCGCTGCCTGAACAACGCGATGCCAGCGAGCCATTAACGGCCGCTGATATCGGTTGGCAGGATTTTTATCAAGATACTGCGATCCAGGAGCTGGTGGGATTATCGCTGAGTAATAACCGTAATTTGCAAGCGACCGCGCTGATGGTTGAACAACTGCGCGCCCAATACCGGATCCGCCGCGCCGAGCGTTTACCGATGCTGGATGGCCAGGCCGGCTACAACCGGCAACGGTTTTCTGCCAATGCCAATGAGTTTGGGCAAAGCGGTATTTTTGAAGAGTACAGCGTTGGCGTTGGCATACCGTCCTGGGAAATCGACTTTTTCGGTCGCCTCGACAGCCTGGAACAAGCAGCGTTAAACGAATTTTTATCGCAAGATGCCACCTTAAAAAGCACCCAGTTGACCTTAGTCGCCGAAGTCGCTGATGCTTATTTGAGCTGGCAAGCCAGTTTGGCGCAATTGGATTTGGCTAAATCGACCCGTGAAGCCCGTGAAGAAAGTTATCAATTGATCAATCGCCGTTATGAAGGCGGATTATCATCGGAACTAGCTTTGCGTCAGGCAGAAACCGCATTACACGAAGCGCGTATTGCTGAAGCCGAATTCCAGCAGCAGGCCAATCAGAATTTTACTTTATTGGAATTACTGGTCGGCCAGCCGCTGCAAAAAGCCGATTATCCGGCGCAGTGGCAAACCACCGGTTTACTGCGCAAACTGCCTGATAATTTGCAATCTGATGCGTTGTTACAACGCCCTGATGTTAACGCTGCCGAGTTATCAATCAAGGCAGCCAACGCCAATATCGGCGCGGCGCGGGCGGCATTTTTCCCACGGATAAGTTTAACCAGCAGTCTGGGACTGGCAGCGACCAACCCGGCGGATTTACTGCAATCCAGTAGCCGCACCTGGCAAATTGCACCACAATTCAGTATTCCACTGATTGACTGGGGCGTGAATAGTGCCAATCTGGATGTTGCCGAGCTGGAAAAAGACATCACGATCGTGCGTTATCAGCAAGTGATCCAAACGGCGTTTAAAGAAGTTTATGATGAACTCGAAGCCCGTCAGACATTGGAAGATCAATTGTCCGCTCAGCAGGATTTAACCAAAGCCACGGCGCGCAGTCTGGAACTGGCTAAAAAGCGTTTTGATGCCGGTGTCGATAGCTATTTGGAAGTATTGGATGCCCAGCGCAGTTTGATCGATGCGCAGCTGGCCGAAATTGCCACCGATCTGGCGCGGTTACGTAATCAACTGACACTATATAAGGCGTTGGGTGGCGGTTTATTAGCGCAGACTAAGACGCCTTAGTTGGCATCTATGGCATTTTATAGCTATCCTGCAAGATCATTTTTCTGCTTAAACAAAGGAGCGAGTTTATGGGCTTAGAAATCGGTGGCCTGTTAGGCCTGATTTGGTTAATTATCGTCATCTGGGCGATCATTAAAGTCGCGAAAAGTTCGGCGGGTGGTGTTGCCAAAATATTGTGGATCTTAATCTTATTGTTGTTCCCGTTACTGGGTCTGATTATCTGGTTCCTGCTGGGTCCAAAAGGCGACTAAAGCGTCTGAAAACGCGACAAAAACGCCGCTGCGGTTAACGCCTCAGCGGCGTTTTTGTTGGTAACATTGCCAGAGCTGGTTTGACAGCCATTGACTGCATAACCAAAATGGCTGCAAGAACGATTCTGCCAGCCGCCTGTAGATCTGTGAATTTGTCATGCGGTTTCTTTGCCTTAAATAAGCAATTTGGGACCTGTCATGACCACTGATCAGTCTGCTCCATCTCGACGTAGTACCATCCTTATCCCGGTTTTTTTTCCGGCAGTGATTATCACGCTGTTACTGGTCATCGGCACCATCAGCAATCCACAACTGGCAGGCGAAGCCTTTGCCAGCGTATTGGCATTTTTAACCGAAACCTTCGGTTGGTTTTATATGCTGGCCGTGGCGTTTTTTTTAGTGTTTATCGTCGGGGTCGGCTTATCCAGTTGGGGTAAAACCAAACTTGGGCCGGATCATGCCGAACCGCAATATAGTTTCCCCGTCTGGTTCGCCATGCTGTTTTCGGCCGGTTATGGCATTGCCCTGCTGTTTTTTGGCGTTGCCGAGCCGGTGTTACATTACGCTGCACCACCCGATGGTGCACCGCAAACCGTAGATGCAGCCAAGCAGGCGATGCAGATCGCCTTTTTCCACTGGGGTTTTCATATTTGGGCAATTTATGGCCTGACTGGTCTGGTCCTGGCTTATTTCGCCTTCCGTCATGGTTTACCGCTGTCGATGCGCTCGGCACTGTATCCGTTGATTGGCGATAAGATATACGGGCCAATCGGCCATACTGTTGATGTCATCGCCATTCTTGGCACCTTATTCGGTATTGCTACGACACTCGGTTTATCGGTGGCACAAATCAATGCCGGTATGAATTATTTATGGCAAGACATCCCGGTCAGCATCACCGTACAAATCATCACTATCGCCGTGATTACCATGCTGGCGATTATGTCGGTCGTGGCCGGTCTTGATAAAGGTGTTAAACGGCTGTCTATCGTGAATATGGTGCTGGCAATCGCCTTGATGCTGTTTGTGTTTATTGTCGGTCCCACCATCATTATTCTCGAGACGTTTTTACAAAATACCGGCAGCTATCTGAACAATATTGTCGAGCGCACCTTTAATTTACAAGCGTATTCGCGCAGTGACTGGATCGGCAATTGGACACTGTTTATTTTCGGCTGGACCATTGCCTGGGCCCCGTTTGTCGGCTTGTTTATTGCCAAAATCAGTCGTGGCCGGACCATTCGCCAATTTGTATTCGGCGTATTGTTTGTGCCGACCATTTTCACTTTTATGTGGTTTTCAATTTTTGGTGACACTGCGTTGCATCTGATCATGAACGAAGGCTACACCACACTGATCACCGAGGTGCAAAACGATACGGCGATTGCTTTGTTTAAATTATTCGAGCAATTACCCTGGACCAGCTTTATCTCGTTTGTCACCGTGATTTTAATTATGACCTTTTTTGTCACGTCATCGGATTCTGGCTCATTGGTCATTGATTCGCTGGCTTCTGGCGGGGCTAGCAGCACACCGGTTTGGCAGCGGGTTTTCTGGGCGACGCTAGAGGGTGTTGTGGCGTCAGCTTTATTGCTGGCAGGCGGCTTAAGCGCCCTACAGACTATGAGCATTACCAGCGCCCTGCCCTTTGCCATCATTCTGGTGTTGGCGGCGATTGGTATGTGGCGGGCATTGTCTATTGAAGGTCATCGCGAAGCCAGTCTCAGTAATGCTATGCACCACTGGCAGCATAATCCGAAACAATGGAAAAAACGGTTAACCAGTCTGATTAGCTTTCCTGATTTTCTGCAGGTGGCGGGCTATATTCGCGAGAAAGTTTACCCGGCGATGCAGCATGTCGAAACTGAGCTCAGAAGTCAGGGCTGGCCGGTCATGGTATTTTTTGATGATGAACAACACCGCGCCTATATTGAGGTGATTCGCGAAGGTGAAATCGACTTTATTTACGAAGTACGGATGCGTGGCTATTCGATGCCGACCTTTGCCTATCCGGAAATGGCCAATGATCCGGATGGCGAAAATCGTTATTATCGCGCCGAAGTATTTATGCGCCGCGGTGGTGCATCTTATGATATCCATGGTTGCAGCGAGCAGGAAATCATTGACGATTTACTGACGCAGTTTGAAAAATACCTGCATTTCTTGCATATTTCGCCGGGCATATTGCCGTGGAAAATGACAGAGCATGATGAAATGCTGGATGAAAATGGCGAATTGATTGACCCGTCAGCCAATCATAAACCCAACCAATAATCAGCGTTTTTACGGTATCCCGATGCATTTCATCTGCTGCATGCTGCAATCGCCATGACAGCCTGAAATGCACTGTCATTTGCCGGTAAAACTTATGCCAGGTGATCTTTGAGTAATTCGGGTTGCCGATCAGGGGTGAAAATTTCGATCCAATAACCATCTGGATCCTGAATAAAGGCAATGCCCTTCATCTTGCCGTCATTCGGTTTTTTAACAAACGGTACGCCCGCTTTTTCAAAACGCGCACAGGCAGCATCAACATCTGGCACGGCAAAACCAATATGACCAAAGCCTCGCGGATCGCTGTTGCCATTGTGGTATTGCACATCGTCTTTATCTTCATCGCCCCAGTTATGGGTCAGCTCCAGCATCGCCGGCCGGGCAAAGGTTTGTTTGATCCGCTCGTCATTATCCTGCGACCAGTTTTTCTGCTCCAGCGGCGAAATAGCCGCCATAAAATACAGCGTGAATTGCATTTCCGGGAAATCAAAACGCTTGATCAGCGTCATGCCCATCACTTCACTGTAAAAATGCAGGGTACGTTTGGGATCTTTGATCCGAAACATGGTCTGGTTAAAGACAAACTCATGGGTGGCCGCGTCATGGTTTTCACTCAAGCCTTCGGCTTTATCAAAATGTCGACTCATATTCTCTGCTCCTGTTGTTATATTTATGGCTGTCGTTATAACCAACCTTTGCGTTTAAATATCCAGTATGGCGTGATACCAGCGGCAATCATCAGACCGATCGCCAGCGGATAGCCAAATTGCCAGCTAAGCTCCGGCATCGTGCTGAAATTCATGCCATAAATACTGGCAATCAGGGTCGGCGGTAAAAACACCACCGCAGCGATGGAAAAGGTTTTGATGATTTGTGCCTGCTTGATATTAATAAAGCCCTGCGTTGAATCCATCAAAAAGTTGATTTTGTCGAACAAAAACGTGGTGTGTGACATCAGCGTTTCCAGATCGCGCAAAATCTCATACAGCGTATCACGCTGCTCCGCAACCTGCGGCAAATGGCGCAGCAAAAACGAAATATCGCGCTGCGTATCCATCAGACACAGCCGCATTTTACCGTTGCTGTCTTCCAACTGAGCGAGCTGGCCGATGGCATCTTCCAGATCGCTGTTCTCTTCTTCGAGGACAAAGTGGCTGACTTTTTCCAGCTGCCGGTGAATATCCTCAAGCGTATCGGCATGGTTTTCGACTTTTTGCTCAAGCAAGGTCACCAGCAATTCAGTCGGTGTTTTACAACTGATTTGTCCGCGCCGCGCCCGCATCCGTAACAAGCGAAAATCACTGAGTTCACCATCACGAATGGCTATCAATCGTTCTGGCTGCAAAATAAAGGCGACTGAGACGGTATGGTGGCGGCCTTCTGAGGCGCCGAGAAACATGGAATGCACATGCAGGCCATCCTGATCCTCAAAACACCGTGCTGAGGCTTCGATTTCTTCTACATCATCGATATCCGGCACTTCATCACTGAACAAAGTCGCCAGCATCGCGCGCTCATCCTCATCCGGCTCCAGTGCATCGATCCAATCGGCTTGTTTCAGCAAATCCACTGTTAAAACATCGGTCACAGGGATTTCCTGGATCCGTCCCGATGCAATCTTATAAAGCCTTAACATGCGCTCTCCTTATTCCATCATCAGTTGTGTTTAAAGCTCATAGCCTACGGCAACAACGTTAACAATCGATTGCTTTATTTTTTGCAAATATCGCCACTTGCGTTGGCTGACCCAGCCCCGGTTCATAATCACCGATACCGGCAAAACTGACCTGATAGCCATTACGGCTGGCAACACCCTGAGACCATTGCTTAAATTTTTGCCGTGACCATTCAAATTTATGATCCGGATCGCGGTATTGTCCGGCAGACAGTCCATAAACAATATTGAATTCCGCATTGGGCGTTGTCATGACTAACTGTTTCGGTGTCATGTTACCAAAGACATTTTGCTCAACCCGCGATAAATCGGTCGGCATAATATGCTCAATGGTCTCGGTCATAATGATTAGCGAAATGGCCTGTAAATCAGGTAAAGGATCCAGATAGCTGTTGACCTGTAAGCGCGCCCGTGGCGGTTCACCCATCAAAAATGCCGCAATATTATCCCGCGCCTGCATCACCGACAGTCCAGAGTCATCTACACCGGTAACCTGACAATCAGTATGTTGGAGAATCTTCCACAATAAGCGTCCTGAACCGCAACCCAGCTCGGCAAGCTTATCGACACCACTGGCAATAACGTAGTCGAGTAACCACTGATGCCGCGACTCATGCAGTTCGCTTATCTGCGTGTCTTGATGGGGAAAATCGTTATTCATTTTATTTAATATTGACGCAAAGATAATGGTATTAATAAATAAGGCGTTAAATTTCTTTAACGCCACAAATTAATAAATATTGATAAGTTTCATCATAAAAACGTGGATCACGTGTTATGTCTTTTTTATCCCCTGTCGGAATATAGATCACCATGCCCTGTCTAGCTCTTGATAACAGAACGCGATAAACATTTTGTAAATAACGTTGATTATCTGGTTGTTTGGAGTCATTCCACTTTGAACCTGTAAAACTATAGTGATTGAATTGATTATTTTGGTATCGATAATCAGCATCCCAACAGACAATAGTCCAGTCTAGTTCAAGCCCCTGAACTAAAAACTCAGTGCCAACATCTTCTAAAAAATTAGATGATCGAACATCATCTGCCGGCGCTAAAAACCATTTTTCAGGTTTAAGTTTTTGGTCAACAAACAGACCATCTGCCTTTAATCTTTTAGCACCAGCACTTGCCAAAATGCCAATACGTTCCATACCTCTTTGTTGATTTCTCAGCCATTGCTTGGCTTGATTGAGATCACGCGTCATTCTAATAGGAAATGCTGGCTGAATACTGCTGGCTAATTTGGCCGCTTCTTTTGGTTGGTTATGCACCACATAATGCACAAAATGCGATACTTTTTCAGCACGAAAAGATCGCATAGCAGTGGCTAAATGCAGTTCAGATATTGGGTGTGCATTCGCATTGTCGAGCAAGCTTAAATCAACATCATTACCAACATATTCAGCCTGCTGGATATTCGGTGAGAAATAAACTTGCCAATTTTTAAAGGTCCCAGCTAATGCCGTAAACCAGCCATTTAATCCTGCTTCGCCATCATATATTTCTTGACCGCCGCCGATTAACGCCACAATAACGGCCCAATCAGAGTGACGATCCATAGCGCTAATCAAAAATTCAGACTCTGATTGGCCGATCAGTTGATTAATACCTCGTTCACGCAAAAAACCAGCTGTTTTTCGAGCATTCCAAGCTCTTTGTGCTTCATCAAAAATCACTACATGGTCAGTTGGTGACCGGTCTAAATTAACCAGCATGTCATCGCGAAAATGGTGAATATTTTGAATAATAGACTCCATTTCACGACGTGCATCACCAATACGGGCTGGCTCACTTGTTGCTTTCGTCCGCATAACTAAATCTTGTGCCAATGCTTCTCGCAAAACATGAATAAGTGGCCCATTTCCTGACAAAAATACCGCATGACTTTCGCTGTCAGGTTTGGCAAATTGCGTGGCAATATCCAACCCCACCAACGTTTTACCGGCGCCAGGCACACCGGTAACAAAGCAAATCACTTTTTGTTTGGATTTTTGCGCTTGCCGAATAATTTCAGCAATTGTTTTCGAGGTTAATGCAATATTTTCAGCGCCAGCATCATTACGGGTAATGTCGGTAACCGCATGATTTGCATATAAAGCTTGTGCAGCTTCAATAATCGTTGGCGTCGGTTTGTAACGGGATTTTAACCATTGCTCAACATCAATTGGCGGATTAAAACCAAGTTCGCTGATTGAATTAAAAATGATCACATAGAGATTTTTTGCATTTGCTTTAAGTGGCAATGCAACATGATCTTTAACAACTAACGCTTGATTTTCTATGGCTTCTGCTTGGGTTGCGACCAGAATCGGCACGATTTTCAGTTTATGACTGGCCTCATGAAAATGGTGTAAATCCAGACCATAACCTTCCGTTTGCAATAAATCCTGTGCCAAATAATTATTAGCGCCTACTTTAAATTCCAAACAAAAAATGATGCCGTTAGTGATTAGGACAACATCGACACGACGCCCAACACGTGGGATCAACAGCTCAAAACAGATATGGCTATCAGGTAACTTATCAGCCAGTGTTTTCATTATTTCAATTTGTCTTAGCCACGCTGCTGACTGCTGCGCCACGATATCTTGAGAATGGTGTTGCGCCAAACACCCCAAAATGGCATTTATCGGTTCATTGATAAAAGTTGATTGATTAGCTGAGTAAAAAGCGCGTTCAAGCATCGCGCTGCTCATCAAAATTTAGCAATTTATCAAGCGGAATATTTAAAGCTAGTGCAATGCGCTGAAGATTAACTAAACTGATATTTCGCTGACCACGCTCAACACCACTGATATAAGTGCGGTCCAGTTCGGCCAGTAAAGCCAGCTTTTCTTGGCTTAGCGCTTTTTCCGTACGAAGTGCACGTAAGCGCTGACCAAATTGTTGTTGGATATTTTTTGCCACTCGCTACTCGATGCTGTGTTTTAAGTAGCGATGATCCAGGTTATGTTGACTATAGGTCTACGGACTATAAGTCACAAATAGGATTTAACAGCATGAAAAAATCTAATGACCAATTACAAATGCACTATCAACTTAGCAATAAAGAGCTTCAAACCCAGTATGGGATTAGCATTGAAGAATGCGGTTTAACTGCTGTGGAATGGCATCAGCGTTATGGGGATTTATCCGCAAAAGATGCGATAAACACCTTTGCTAAGAAATATGATTTGCAACGATTAAATTTACAATTCTGGTAATTACTTACCGATACAAAAACTCGAAAAGATTCGGTCTAACAGGTCTTCATTGGTAAAGGTCCCGGTGATTTCACCTAGTGCCTGCTGCGCCTGGCGTAATTCTTCAGCGAGCAGTTCGCCGGCGCCCATACCGGTTAGACAGTTATAACCCGACTCAATCGCTTCCTGAGCCCGTTGCAGGGCATCCAGATGCCGGCGGCGGGCAATAAATACGCCCTGATCGTCGGGATGAAAACCCACAGCTTTTTGTAAATGCTGGGTCAGCAAGTCCATGCCGTCGCCGGTCTTGGCAGACAGATAAATAACGTCCAGGCCATTTTCCTGCAAATGCACTGGTGTATGACCGCTCTGGTCAATTTTATTACGTATCAGTGTCAGTGGTTTATCTGTTGGGAGGTCCGCCAGAATCGTTTTATCTTGGCCGGTAATACCGTCGGCATCATTGACCAGCAATAAAATATGATCGGCTTGCGCCAGTTCATTACGGGTGCGGCGGATGCCTTCCAATTCCACTTTATTATCAGTGGCATCATGCAAACCAGCGGTATCGGAAATACGCAGCGGCAAGCCGCCCAGGTGGATTTGCTCTCGCAATACATCACGGGTGGTGCCGGCAATATCGGTGACAATCGCCGCATCATGACCGGCAAGTTGATTATGCAGACTGGATTTGCCAGCATTGGGCTGACCGGCCAGCACCACGCTGATACCCTCGCGCAATAAGCGGCCTTGTCGGGCACTGCTTTGAATACCGGCCAGGGTTTTCAGCAACGTCTGCAGTTGTTTATCGACCTGCGCCTCACCAAGAAAATCGATTTCTTCGTCAGCAAAATCAATTGAAGCCTCCACGAACATCCGCAAGTGCGTCAGTTCTTCGAGAAAGTCATTGATACGTTTGGAGAATTCACCTTGCAGCGAGCGCATGGCGCTACGTGCGGCCTGCTCAGTACTGCTTTCAATCAGATCGGCAACCGCTTCAGCTTGCGCCAAATCCATCTTACCGTTGAGAAAAGCCCGCTCAGAAAATTCGCCGGGCCGGGCCATTCGCGCGCCGAGCTTAATTGCCGTTTGGCATAACCTATCCAAAACCAGTGGGCTGCCATGACCTTGTAGCTCGACCACATCCTCGCCGGTAAACGACGCCGGTGCCTGAAAATAAATCGCCACACCGCTATCGATGATTTCATCATCAAGCGCTTTAAAACGAGCAAATTTTGCTAATCGAGAGGTATTGACTGGGCCAGCAATTTTGCTGGCAATAGCCAATGATTCAGGGCCTGACAAACGCACTATACCAACGCCGCCACGCCCCGGAGCGGTGGCGATGGCGACAATGGTATCGGTTTTAACTAAAGCCATCGTTTATGGCTGATTACATCGCACCCATTTTACGGGTGATATACCACTGCTGGGCAATCGACAGGATATTGTTGACGAACCAATACAGCACCAGACCCGCCGGGAAGAAGGCAAAGAAAACGGTGAAGACAATGGGGAAAATTTTCATCATCATTGCCTGTGCCGGATCTTGCGGCATTGGATTCAGTTTTTGCTGGAACCACATGGTCAGACCAAACAGCACCGGCAGTACAAAATACGGATCAATCGCTGTCAGATCGTTGATCCAAAACATAAAGTCTGCCTGACGTAATTCAACGCTTTCTACCAGTACCCAGTAAAAGGCCAGGAATACCGGCATTTGCACCAGAATCGGCAAGCAACCACCAAGCGGATTGATTTTTTCAGTGCGGTACAAATCCATCATCGCCTGATTGAATTTTTGTTTATCGTCACCAAAACGTTCTTTCAGCGTAGCCAATTTAGGCGTCAGCTTGCGCATTGCCGCCATGGAGCGATAGCTTTTTGCTGATAACTTGAAAAACACCAATTTGATCAAAATGGTTAACAATACAATCGACCAGCCCCAGTTACCGGTGAGCTTGTGAAACCATTCCATTACAATAAATAATGGCTTGGAAATAATGGTCAGAATCCCATAATCCACCGTTAAATCGAGATTATCGGCAGCATCTTCCAGACGATGGGTTTCTTTAGGCCCCATAAACATGCGGTAGCTTGAGCTCGCTGACTCGCCCGGCGCAGCCACCAGTTGCGGCAACAACATACCCGCCGTGTAGTTAGTATTTTTAATCGATTTGCCATAGAAGCTCACCGGGCCGGCATCCGTGTCTGGCAACAGCGCCGCAACAAAATAATGCTGGATCATTGCTGCCCAACCGTCGCTGGATTCCGTGCGGTAGGCGGTTTCATCTAAATCATCAAAATCGACTTTTTTGTATTCATTTTCATCGCTGGAGAATACGGCGCCGGTGTAGGTATACAACAACATCGAACTGTCATCAGCGCGTTTACGATTAAATTGTGCATAAGGACTCGCCACAAAGTTGTCAGCAGTATTGTTTTCAACTTGATAGCTGACATCCACCAAATAGCTATTACGCTTGAATTGATAGGTTTTGGTGACGATTATGCCGTTATCAGAACGCCAGGTAAGTGGGATGCTGATAACATCATCATTGGCACTAAGCGTGTATTCAAATTGCTCTGCCTCGTATCGCTCGTAATGTGTCGGTGCAGAATCACCATCGGCACGCAGACCCGACTGCGTGATGAAAAATGGATTACTACCATCATTCAAAAACTTTACGGGTACATCCGGTTGATCGACATCGACAGGGTATTGCAACAATGCCAGCTTACGAATATCACCACCTTGTAAATCAATATAAGCATCGATTACATCGGTTTTCACCCTAATTTGCCGGGAGCCATTAGCAGCGGCGGCAGCATTATCAGCATCAGGTAAATCAGGTAAACCACTGGAATCACCTGCAGAAGGCAAGTCTGGCAGGTCTTCAGCCCGCTCTTGACTGCGGCTGGTTGTGGTTTCGGTTTGGCTGTTATCTACTTGCTGGGCAGCTTGTTGTGGTCTGACGTAATCCGTTTGCCAGGCTTCCCAGAGCAGCAGAGAAACAATAAGCAGACCAAAAATAAATAGCGTTCTGAGATTATCCATTGTGTGATTTCGTCTTTAATTCAGGAACAGGATCCACGCCACCCTGATGCCAGGGATGGCAACGTGAAAGCCGCCGCAGACCCAGCCAGGTGCCACGCAATGAACCATGCCGGGAAATGGCATCGATCATATATTGCGAACAAGTCGGCTGAAAACGACAGTGCATGCCCAGAAGCGGGCTCAATAGAAAACGGTAGCCCCGGACCAGCCCAATCAGGAATTTTGCCATTGTGTTACCACAGTTAACCAATGCCGCTCCAATGCTGTCCGGATTTGCGTGTCATCCCGCTGACCCAAATCTGGTCGCGACAATACCACGATGTCCATACTGTCCAGCGCAGCCTGATGGTGGCGAAAAGATTCCCGGATAAGGCGTTTCATCCGGTTGCGCTGGCTGGCCAGTTTGATATGTTTTTTTGCAATGGCCAAACCCAGTCGGGGATGACCAACGCTGCCAGGCAGCACAATTATCGTCAAGCCACCACCACCGAAGCGTTTACCCTGACGAAATACCCGGGTAAAGTCGCCCGGGCGATTCATTCTCATGGCTCGGCGAAACTTAGCCAAGTCATGGCTCCCGCAAAAAAGCGAGAATTAAGCTGACAGTCTTGCGCGGCCTTTGGCGCGACGCGCATTAATAATACGGCGACCACCAACAGTTTTCATGCGGGCACGAAAACCGTGCGTACGTTTGCGCTTCAGATTACTCGGCTGAAAGGTTCTTTTCATTACAGCAACTCCAAATATATCAATGATTTTGTATCAGATAGCCGGCTAAACCGCCCTGCTCGCCCAAGACAAAAGACGTGGGATTATAAGGGTTTGCAGTGCCCGCCGTCAAACCGCATTGCATTGCCAGACAGACATTATTTTACTTGCCAAACGAAAGGCTTGCAGATAACTTTAGGTGCCTCGCTGGTCAGGTTATACTAACCTACGTAAGCGCACTGCGTTATGCTACTGCCTGCCAAACTAACTTATAATAATCAAGGAGTTGCTGTGTCTTCACCACTTTGGGAAAAATGTCTGTCCCATCTGGAAGGTGATCTGTCGGCACAGCAGCTGAACACGTGGTTGCGACCTCTGCAAGCAATCGAAACCGATGATAGTTTGCGTTTACTAGCGCCCAATCCTTATGTAAAGCAATGGGTGCAGGAACAACTGGAAGCGCAGATTAATATTCTGCTCAATGGTTTGACCCAGGGCATCATCCAAAAAGTTGCCATTGAAGTCGGTACCCGCGACACCGTCGCGGTAGCAAAACCCAAAGCTAACCACCGTGAACCGGCAGCTGCCAAAATTAACGAAGTCGAACCGCTACCTTCGCTGGGCAGCCCGATGAATCCGCTGTTTACCTTTAATAGTTATGTCGAAGGTAAATCAAATCAAATCGCCCGCGCAGCCTCTTTGCATGTCGCCGAAGCTCCCGGCACCAGCGGCTATAACCCACTGTTTTTATATGGCGGCACCGGCCTTGGCAAAACCCATTTGATGCTCGCGGTTGGTAATAAGATCAAACAAAACAATCCCAAAGCGCGGGTCATTTATTTATCCTCCGAGCGCTTTGTGCAGGACATGATCACGGCGTTGCGCAACAATGTCATTGATCAGTTCAAAACCCATTACCGCAGTGCCGATGCGCTATTGATTGACGATATTCAGTTTTTTGCCAAAAAAGAGCGCTCGCAGGAAGAGTTTTTTTATACCTTTAATAGTTTGTTGGAAGGCCAGCGGCAGATTATTTTGACCTGTGACCGCTTTCCCAAAGAAGTCGAAAATCTTGATGAACGGCTGCAATCCCGCCTCGGCTGGGGCCTGACGGTTGCGATTGAACCGCCCGAGCTGGAAACCCGCGTGGCGATTTTGATTCAAAAAGCGCAGCAGAATCTGGTGACCTTGCCTGATGATGTGGCGTTTTTTATCGCCAAACGCATCAAGTCCAATGTTCGTGATCTTGAAGGCGCGCTGCAACGGGTCATGGCCTTTTCTCGTTTTACCAATCAACCGCTATCGATTGAGATGGCGCAGGATGCGTTGAAAGATTTACTGGCGCTGCACCAAAAACTGGTGACGCTGGAAAGCATTCAGAAAACCGCCGCCGAATATTTTAAAGTGCGGGTGTCAGATTTGCTGGCCAAAAAACGCACCCGCTCTATCGCCAGACCACGGCAAATTGCCATGGCCCTGGCCAAAGAATTAACCAGCCACAGTCTGCCGGAAATTGGTGAAGCATTTGGTGGCCGCGATCACACCACGGTATTACATGCCTGTCGCAAAGTTGCCGAATTACGCGAAACTGATAGCCGCAT
The DNA here is from genome assembly GCA_040882115.1 of Methylophaga sp. GTDB lineage: Bacteria > Pseudomonadota > Gammaproteobacteria > Nitrosococcales > Methylophagaceae > Methylophaga. The sequence goes on from JBBEBX010000002.1 coordinate 134,850, forward strand.
AGCCGAAGATTATCGTAACCTGCTCCGAACCTTATCGAGTTAGCCTGAGAGAATCATCATGCAATTCACTGTTACCCAAGAAAGTCTCGCCCGCCCACTGCAACTGGTCTGCAGCATAGTTGAGCGCCGCTCCACACTGCCGATTCTATCGAATATTTTGCTCAAAGCTCAGGGCGACAAACTGACTATGACCAGTACCGATATGGAACTGGAAATGATTGCCACTTTGCCAGTCGCGGTTGATGAAGCCGGTGAAACTACAGTATCGGCGCGCAAACTGCTGGATATTGTCCGCGCCCTGCCAGCCAACGCCACCATCAGCTGCAAAGCCAAAGACAATAAAGCGCTGGTGCAAGCCGGTAAAAGCCGTTTCTCACTGGCCACTTTATCGCCGGCTGATTTCCCAGACAGTGAGGGCGCCAGCTACAGCGAACAAATCAGCATGCCGCAATCGGCGCTGAAAAACCTGCTCGACGAAACCAGCTTTGCCATGGCCAGTCAGGATGTCCGTTATTACCTGAATGGCTTATTGCTTGAACGTGAGGGCAATAAACTGCGCGCCGTCGCAACCGATGGTCACCGGCTGGCTTTGGGTGAAATCACCACCGCCGAAACCGCTGATGAAAAAAACAGCGTTATCGTGCCGCGGAAAGCCATTTTGGAACTCGGCCGCTTATTGGGTGACGTTGAAGCCGAAGTAAAACTGGCGTTCAGCCAGCAGCAAATTAAAGTGGAATTACCGGATCTGCATTTCACTTCCAAATTGATTGACGGCCAGTTTCCCAATTACGAACGGGTGCTGCCGCTGGGAGGTGATAAAGTCGTTGTTGCCGAACGTGATGAACTAAAACAAGCCCTGTCACGTGCCTCAATTCTGGCTAACGATAAACATCGCAGTGTGCGGCTGAATCTGGATGCCGGTTTGCTGAAAGCCACTGTCACCAACCAGGAACAGGAAACCGCTGAAGAAGAAGTGCCGGTTGACTACAACGGCAGCGCACTGGAAATTGCTTTTAACAATGCTTATTTGCTGGATCTGCTGAATGCCATGCCAGATAGCAAAGTGAAAATGACTTTCAGTGATGAAAACAGTAGTGCGTTGATCACACCCAACGATGACAATATCAGCCGGCAATATGTGGTGATGCCGATGCGGCTATAAATTTCAGGTCTGTTAAAACTGAAAACGGCGCTTTGAGCGCCGTTTTTATTGCCAGCTTAGTGACGCAGCTCGCCAAGTACCACTTTGTTATCAGCGACTTTTTGTACAATATTAGAATAATAATCTTCGCGAAACGCATCGATAACCGATTTCACCTCGGCTTCGCTGACCCCACTGCCCAGCAACACTTCTTCAGTTAATCGCAAACTGGTTTCCAGGGTTTCCGAGACCACGGTGGTCGCGCCTTGAACGACCAGTTCCGCGCAATGTTTCCGATCCACCGCCCGGGTGTGAATCGGCATATCCGGATAAGTTTGCCGTACTTGTGCCACCAGTTGGTCAACCTGCGCAGGGTTATCCAATGCCACCACAATCATACTGGCCCGATCAGCACCAGCGGCACGCAACACTTTGACTTTACTGGCATCCCCGAAATACACCGGAAATCCCTGCGAACGGGCATCGTTAACCCGCGCCTCACGCATATCCAACCCGACATAATTCACACCAGCAACCGTTAGCAAGGCCGCTATCCTGGCGCCCACACGACCAAAACCGGCGAGGATCACATGCTGCTGCGCGTCATTAATAAATTCCGGCTGCTCATGATCATGCTCAGCATCACGCCTGGTATCGGCAAAACGCAGCAGCAACATATTCATGCTCCGAACTGCAAATGGCGTCAGTGCCATGGTTAGCGCAATCACCAGCGTCAGTATGTGACTCACGTTCTGGTCCAGCACATCTGACGAAGCGGCCACCCCAAACAAGACAAAACCAAACTCACCGCTTTGTGACAATAAGGTGGCGGTCTGCAAAGACACATCGTTTTTGGCACCGGACAGCCGTGCCAACATATAAACAACCAGCCCTTTCAGCAACATCAGTCCGACGGTCAGGCCAATAATCAGCGTAAACTCCTCCCACAGCAAGCCGAAGTTGATTTCCATGCCTACCGTCATGAAAAACAAACCCAGCAAAATACCGCGAAATGGCAAAATATCGGCTTCTATCTGATGTCGGTAGTGTGATTCGGCCAACATGATCCCAGCCAAAAACGCGCCCATCGCCATCGACAAGCCAACCCACTGGGTCATCCAGGCAACCCCGAGTACCAGCAATACAGCGACTGCCATAAATACTTCTGGATCACCACTGGCAACAATACGGCCCAGCACCGGATTCAATAAATAACGGCCAGCCAGCAACAAGGCAACAATCATCAAAAACGGATACAGCATATGCATCCCCGGCTCAGTGACGTCAGCGCCACCACCGGCAAAATATGAAACCATTGCCAGCAATGGCACCACTGCAATATCTTGTAACAACAACACCGACACCGACATACGGCCCATTAGGGTGGAAATGCCGCCTCTTTCCGCCAGCAACTGCAAACAAAAAGCTGTCGACGACAATGCCAGACCAAAACCGATAATAACGGCGGTTTTTGGCGACAAATCAAAGCTTAAGGCAATCGCGTAAATAAGCCCGGCCGTGATAAGTAATTGGCCAAGGCCAAGGCCAAATACCAGTTTGCGCATTTCCCAGAGCTTGTCGGGGCGCAGCTCAATACCGAGTATAAACAGCAGGAAAATAACGCCAAATTCGGCTAAATGCCGGACATCTTCAACTTCGGTGATAACGCCCAGACCCCAGGGGCCAAGCAAAATCCCGGCAGCTAAATAGCCAAGAATGGCGCCCAGACGAATTTTGTGAAAAATCGGGATGATGACCACTGTTGCCAGCAACAGCATCAAAATATCAATCAGGTATTGTGAGTCGCCTTCCTGCACTCAACGGTTTCCGGCAATTAGGATTAATGACCTGATTTCAGCTGCCATTCGAGTCCCTGACGGTAAATGGTCGCTGCGATATCGCGCTTATCCTGCGCGGTCAACACTTCACCCAGGACCTGAAAAGTCTCACCGCGCGGACCATGTTCGATGCTGGTCCGTAAATAAGCTTCGGCTTTGGCCCATAATTTACTGCCGGCCGCCAAACGACCCAGCGTCAATAATAACCATGGATTTTCTTCATGCTGTTTCAGCAGCTTTTCGGCATAACCCAGCCGCTTCAGCAAGCTGGAACCCGGAATCAGTCCATATTGGTAAATTAACTGATCGCTCCAGTTTTTACGCAAAAACTGCTCAATCAGCGTTACCGCCTGAGTGTAATCGCCCTGGGCAATCAGGCCTTTGACATAAGGGATCAGTAAGCCTTCACTGCCGCGGACTTTGGCCGGCGTTTGTTCCCAGATCTGTACCATCCGCTGCCAGTCTTCACGCAGCAAGGCATGATGTAACTGACCGACCGCGGCTTCGGCGCTGAGATCTTTTATCGCATTATTATCCAGCACATGGCGTTTGCGTAAATCCGGCAACACTGATTGTACTGCCTGCCATTGAGCGGTGTCCTGATACAGTTGCTGCAACAATTGCAAAACATAGGGATGCTTTGGCGCCACTTGCCGTAAATGTTGTAAAGTCGCCAGTGCTTGTTCTTTCTGACCGGCCGACAGTTGTAATTCTGCTTGTACCACACCCACCGCAATATCAGCGCCCTCAGTGGTTTCATGAGCCAGTTTTAAATAGTTATCACGCCGCGATGGTGCTGACTGTTTTTGAGCAGCGCGAGCTGCCGCCAAATAATGTAATAACGGTGTTTCGCTATTGCCGGCATGACGCACTAATAAACGCTCTGCTTCAGCCCAACGGCCTTCTTCTAGGGTGATCAGGCCCTTGGTCAATGCCTGACTGGCACGTTTATGGCGCATCTGCAGTTGCCAGTTAGCCAGTCTTGTCGGTGACTGCTTCAAAATCAGCGAAGTACGCAGCACAAAATAGCCAGCGAATAGCAGCAATAAAAACATCGCTGTAAACACAATCAGTGAGGTTTCCAGACTCCAATTGCCGTATTGCAGCAACACAAACCCCGGTTGCACATCAGCCTGCCAAATCAGCAGACCGCCCAGCGCCAGCGCAATAACCAGAATCAGTAATAATTTCATGGCTCAAAATCCTGCAACAAACGCAGCGAGCCGCTGATATCCGGCAACGCCACTTCAATTTGTTCAGATTCTAATGCGCTCAGTGATGCCAATAACGCATCCCGCTGGTCACCGACAAAATAACGATTCAACCAGTCAATACTGGTTTGCAAACTGCTGTCGTAAATACTTTGTTTGCCGGAAAGCAACGCAAATCGGGCTGTTTCAAGCTTTAAGCGCAGATTTTGGTACAGAAAATAACGTTGCTCAGGGATCAACACCGCTTGCGTGGCATCTTCCTGCTGACGAATGACCACCAGTGAACGAACTTGCTGCCAGATATCGCCAAGCGCATCTTGCCAGCCAGCACGGGTAGTCAGATCAGTACCGGTGTAAGCTGCTGGATCCTGGTTGAAATGTTTGGGGCCTTTGACCACCCGCAACGTATCAATCGCATTAAGGGCACTTTGCAAATCTGCGGCAATCCCCGCGATATCAGCTGTTGCAACCGCATCCAGCGCCAATTGTTCATCGGCAATTTGCTGACGTAAATCCTGCAAACGGTAATCGTGTAAATCTCGCAGTTTTTCATCGGCTAGTTGTAATGCTTGGCGTGCACCATCAGCATCATTGGCTAATGTGGCGCGCTGATTGGCGAGCTGCAGTAAATAATCAACTTCATTAAGTGTCCAGCGCAGGCGGATTTCTTTATCGGTCAGCGGCTCAGTTTGTTGCAAATCGACAATGGCTTGCGCTTGCTGTTGTTGTGCATCAGAGAGCGCGCGCAGACTGGCTTCGCTGCGCTGCCCGGCACGGGCCAGCGCTGCAACATCACTTTGCAATGGTTTCAGAACTGATAATTGTTCACTCAGTGCATCAAGACTTTGTTGCTGCTGATAGCTCCACCACAATGCCGCGGCTGCCGGAACCAATAACAAAATAATGACCACCAGCCAAAAGGCATTGCGTCTGAGTCGCGGCCAATTCGGTTTAGCTTTAGCCGGTTTGGTTTTTGGTTTTTGCTCAGAGGATGGGCTGTTTTTGTCCATGCTCGGCTCCTATTTCAGTCAATCGCTGCATAATCGCCTCATCACTAGCATTGTCAGTGACTGCTATATCACTGAATCCTTGTGTTAAAGCATACTGTTTGATGCGCTCACTGAGAACAACCAGCGGTTTGGCACAGATCTGCGCTTTGTTTTCAGCAAAAATACGCAACAAATTTGTCACACTTTGCACACTGGTGACCAGCAAAATATCGGTATCCAGCGCCGCGATTTTTTGCGCTTTACTAACCTTGGGTAATTGCCGACTGTAAACTTCAATATACCGAATACTAGCACCTCTGGCATGTAAGGTATCAGCCAGTAATTCACGGCCTCCCTGCCCACGGACGATGACAATTTTCTGACCATCAAGCTTTTGCATTTGCGGCAGACTAAGTAAGCCTTCACTACCATTAGAATTTTCTGGTTGCAGACTGACCGTTAATCCTTGTTCACGCATTGCTTGTGCCGTGCCATTACCGACTGCCGCACAGGACAATCGCGCTGGTAATTTTTTCGGCAGACCACTGCAAAAGTGTTGCACCGCGTTACGGCTGACAAAAATCAGCCAATCTATTTTGCGCCAATCAATGATGGGCCAACTGCTGGCATCCATCGCTTTGATTTCAATTAGCGGAAATAACACCGGTTCAGCGCCCTGCTGTTGAATGAGTGACACCAGCTTATCAGCCTGTGCCACCGGCCGGGTCACCAATATACGCATGCCCTGCAACACGTCGTTATCGACCATAAACATCAGCAAGAATTTTATCGGCGCCGCGGCTCAACAGCGTTTCGGCGAGTGTTAAGCCAAGATATTCTGCTTGCTCAGCAGTGCCATGAATTTCATCAAATAACATTTCTGTGCCATCCGGACGGCCGACTAAACCGCGCAACCAGATTTGATCGTTGTCCAAAATCGCATAACCACCAATGGGCACCTGACAACCACCTTTTAAACGCCGGTTTAATGCCCGCTCAGCTTTGACGGTAATGCTGGTGTGATCGCAATTCAGCGGTGCAATCAATGCATTTAGCTCAGTATCTTCGATACGGGTTTCAATCCCCAGCGCGCCTTGGCCAATGGCTGGCAGACTTTGTTCAGCAGTCAGTGCACTGCGAATACGGGCATCAAATTGCAGCCGTTCCAGACCCGCTTTAGCGAGGATAATCGCTTCAAAATCGCCGTTATCCAGCTTCGCCAGCCGGGTATTCACATTGCCGCGCAACGGCAGAATTTGCAGATCAGGCCGGTAATGGCGCAACTGACATTCCCGTCTTAAACTAGACGTGCCAACACGAGCGCCCTGCGGTAAATCATCGACATTGTTGTAATCATTGGAAACAAAAGCATCAAAGGGATCGTGCCGCTCGCAAATCACCGGCAAATGCAGACCATCGGGAAAATCCACCGGCACATCTTTCATCGAATGTACGGCGATATCGGCTTCACCATTGAGCATGGCAACTTCCAGCTCTTTAACAAACAGCCCCTTACCACCGACTTTGGCCAGCGGCGTATCGAGAATTTTGTCACCTTTGGTTTTGATTTTGACCAGTTCAATTTGCAAATGCGGGTGAAGCTTCAGAAGTTCGTCGCGGACAAATTCAGCCTGCCACAAAGCAAGCGGGCTGCGACGCGTAGCAATACGCACGGTGGCGTCTTTCATAAAACCAGATTCCTGTCTTGCGTACATATAAAAAGTCCATTCTAGCATTTACGGCTGCTGTGCCACGACAGCCGCGTTATAATGCGCGCTACTTTGCCCGACTTAACAGGCCGCAATATGTCCACATCCGATAAAAAACTGTCATCCGCCCGTCTGACCCAGCCGACCAATAAATTTGTCGAAGAATTTACCGCCTCGGTAACCTTTGACCGGCGCATGTACCGGCAGGATATTCAGGGGTCAATTGCCCATGCCACCATGCTGGCCAAAGTGGATGTGCTGACCGACAGCGAGCGCGACCAGATTATCAACGGCTTACAGCAAATCGAACAGGAAATTGATAACGATCAGTTTGAGTGGTCGGTTGCCCAAGAAGACGTGCATATGAATATCGAAGCACGGCTGATTGCGCTGATTGGCGAAACCGGTAAAAAACTGCATACCGGCCGCTCACGTAATGATCAGGTAGCAACCGATGTCCGGCTTTATCTGCGCGACATGATAAAGCCTATCCGCAGCGAATTACTGCGTTTGCAGTCAGCATTGGTAGATGTGGCCGAACGCGAAGCTGACACCATTCTGCCTGGCTTTACCCATTTGCAAACAGCCCAACCAGTGACCTTTGGTCACCATATGCTGGCCTGGTATGAAATGTTGCGCCGCGATTTAGAACGGCTGGATGATTGCACTAAACGGGTTAACAGTCTGCCTTTAGGTGCTGCCGCATTGGCCGGCACCACCTTTCCGATCGACCGTGAATACACCGCTGAATTGTTAGGCTTTGAGCGGATTTGCCAGAACTCACTGGATGCCGTCAGTGACCGTGATTTCGCCATTGAATTTAATAGCTTTGCGTCATTGCTGATGATGCATTTATCGCGCTTTTCTGAAGAGCTGATTATCTGGTCATCGGCGCAGTTTGATTTTGTCGATCTGGGTGATGCATTTTGCACCGGCTCATCGATCATGCCGCAAAAGAAAAATCCCGATGTGCCGGAGCTTATCCGCGGCAAAACCAGCCGCGTTTACGGCAATATGTTTAATCTGCTGACACTGATGAAAAACCAGCCGCTGGCTTATAACAAAGACAATCAGGAAGACAAAGAACCGCTGTTTGACACTATCGATACGCTGCTCGGTTCGCTGCGGGTGTATGCCGATATGATGGCGGTAATCACCGTTAAGAAAGCCAATATGCGTCAGGCAGCATTAAAAGGTTATGCCACGGCTACCGATCTGGCCGATTATTTAGTGCGTAAAGGTGTGGCATTTCGTGATGCCCATGAAGTGGTGGGATTATCAGTTGCTTATGCTATCAAACACGATAAAGACTTATCGCAACTGGATCTGGCTGAATTACAGCAATTTAGCAACCAGATCGGCGACGATGTCTTTAATTATTTAACCCTGGAAGGCTCAGTTGCCGCGCGTGATCATTTAGGTGGTACAGCACCCGCGCAGGTCAAAAAAGCGATTAAGCTGGCCCGTCAGGAATTGGCAGCACTACAGCAATAACAAACCGACTAAAGCCGCCAGCATACTGATGATGCTGGTCAGTCGCGGCCAAAGACTGAAACTTAAAGACCAGCCGCTGGCGACCAGCATCGTTACAGCAACGCCAATCACCCAACCGGCTTGATGTTGATTGTGATTACTAAACTGCCAAAAACACAGCAGCAGTAACATACATCCAGCCAGCTGTAACAAGCGCCGCCATTTGTCTGCCAGTGGCTGTGCAGCAACCTGCCGCCAATGACGGGGCATGGCCAGCGCCAGCATGCCCATGGCCGTCATAGTGAATAAACTGGCGCTGAGCATCAGCCTGTCTCCATTGCTAACGCGCTGCGATCATTCACTTTGGATCGGCGTTTTAAATAGCGGCTTAACCATAATGCCAACAGGCCGAAAATTATTGCCCCTAACTCCACGGAAAATTCCGGCCATTGCCGCTGAAGCGCGTAATGGATGAAATGTTCGCCGGTAGTCAGCAGATTAATGAACGGCAATAACAAACACAGCACCGCAAATAACCAACATTGCTGCGCCCAAACTCTTGCGGCAGGCAATACCGCAGCATGGAGAACAGTCAGCAGCCAGATAGCAAAAAACGCTGTAATTTCCCAGCCAGCCCTATCCGGCAACGTCATTGGCAGTAATCGGTTTGTCCAGAAAAAGCCTATACAGGCCACCAGCAGACCGGTGATCGCCGCGATATTCAAAGTCTCAATCACCCGGTAAACCAGCGGCGTGGCCCGGCCAAATTCACGGAGATTACCCTGCCGGCGTTTGATCCAAAATAAAATCGTACCAGCTGCGATCATCGTCGCGCCGAGCAATCCCAAAACAAATAATAACCATCGATATATCTGGCCGCCAAATTCGGCCATATGCATCCGTTCCAGCATGATTTCCGCAGCAAACGCACCACCATTCATTTGCTGATCTGGCCGCCGCACATGAGTCATTTCGCCGGTTACTGCATTAAATTGCACCCGGCCGCCATCGTAATACAGCACGTTATCATCACTGACTGACGGGTCTGGTAAGCCAAATACATGCGACATCGCACTGCTATCAGCCGGTCGTTCAACATTGATAAAAAAACCGGGCTGACCCAGTTCGGCTTCGGCACGAGCAAATAGTTCGACCAGACTGACCGGACTGGCTGATTCACCAGTAGGTGTTTTAAACGGCGGCTCCTGCATCAAATCGGTGTAAAAACCAAACGGCGCGTCATAATGCTGGGTGATCGCCGGCGCAAAATAGGTTTTCGCCTGAATAGCGAGGCCGCTGTAGCTAATCATCAGCAAAAACGGCAACGTTAATACCGCCAGCAGCGTATGGGCATCCAGCCAGCTTCGCTGACCTTTAAATAAACGCAGTGTAAAAAAATCATTAAAAATACGTTTATGGATAATCACGCCGCTGACCAGAGACAATAACATCAGCATCGTTACCGCGCCGACTATCCAGATCCCCGTATTACCCGCATGTAATTCAAAATGGGTATGAACAAAATGATGGCCACCTTCGGTGCCGCGATTCTCGTAGGGACCCAGTAGCTTGCCGGTTTCGGGATGTAACTGACCAATGTGCAGGCCACCTTCTTTCAGCTCCCAGAACAATAAAATGCCCGGGTTATCTGCACTAGGCAGCCCCATCCCCCAGAAACCGCTATTCGGTTGATATTGGCGGAAAAAGGCTTCACCTTTGGCGACATAGTCGAGACGCTGGCTTTCACTCAGCGTCTCATTGGCAGTTAATGTATAAAGCTCCGGGTTAAGCCATTGGCTCAATGGTTTATCAAAAACCGCCAACGTGCCGGTAACAAAAATGGCAAATAACAGCCAGCCAGCGACCAATCCCGACCAGGTATGCACCGGCGTCATCAAACGGCGATAGCGACCAATTTCGCCAGTTTTGGCTGCCTGATTTAACTCAGCCACAGTGTCATCCCCCACATGATGGCTGCCGGAATCAACATCACCAGCCAGGCTCGCTGCCAGTTTGACTGACTAAACGCCCAGATCATCGCGCCGCTATATACCGCAAAACTCAGCATCAAACCGGTTTGCATGGCATCAGCCAGCCGTCCCGGCCAGATAACCGCAACACAACCAACGAATATCACTGTAAAAACATAGCCGCCCAATAAGGCGGCCATAATTTTTAAGGAAACCTGAAACGGTTTCGGGATTAAGAGTGTTGTCACGTTTGCTACGTATTAAAAGTCCATCGAGGCCGATAAGGGTACCTTATGCGGAACCACTTATACCAGATAACCACTATTCAACAATTAGTAGAAATCGATTGTTGCTGTGAGGCTGACAGTGCGTGGAGAGCCAAGCACCAGATAGCCATTACCCGGGAAACCACCAACTGAGGACCAGTAGTCACGGTCAAACAGATTATGCACCCGCGCTCTGAGTGTCAGGTCCTGATTGCCCATTGCGACGATATAACGCGCGCCAATGTCGATTGTGGTCCAGTCATCGACTTTGAGGGTGTTAGCCGCATCAGCATAACGTGAACCCGTATAGATCAGACGTGTATCAAGTGCCAATCCATCGATCTGAGGCACTTCCAATTCTGCACCAATATTAGCTTGATATTCAGCCACACCGATGACATCGTTACCATCCAGAGCCGAGTTGCCAGTATCTTTCTGCTCTGCATCAAGCCAGGTTACACCGCCTAACAACTTGATATTGTCTGTTGTTTTACCATAGAAAGTCAGTTCAACACCTTGATGCTCATCTTCGCCATTCACGCCATAGACGTTATTTTCATCCACGCCTTCACGTGGTCTGTCTGTAGTGAAATAAGCCAGTCCGTAGCCCATACTCTCTGTTTCGTATTTAAGGCCAACTTCCTGCTGCTCGGAAACAAACGGATCCAAAGCTTCACCAGAATTAACGTAACCCTCCGTGGTAGGTGCCTGCCCCCCTGCTTCCAGATTTTCAACATAATTAGCATAGACTGAGAATCTATCAGTAAGCTTGTACACCAGCCCCAGAGCGGGGGTCAACTCACGTTCTTTATATTCAGAGCCAGTGAAATTGTTGTAATCATAGCCGAGATCTTTAACACCAAGTGTTTGATGTCTCACGCCTAAAGTGAGCAGCAGACTGTCTTCAAACATTGATAAGGTATCGCCAATCGCAAAACTATTGAGTTTGGTCACAGCATTAAGCCGAGGCTTTAATGAATTTGCAACAAGCTCGACGCCGTTGGGTTGTGGTTGTGAGTAGTAAGTCGGATTATATAAATTTGTTGCAAAAGTGTCGAAGTCGAAGAAAAAAGCATTTTTGGTTTCTTGCTGAAAGTAAGAGTATGCAATCACCCATTCATGACCGATCGAACCAGTGTTAAAAATACCTCTCAGGCCAATCTCACCTGTATCAACTCTGTCTTCACGCGTGTTATCAAAACGAAAGAAGTCGCCATCGCCATTGTTGCTATCTACCCTTAGGTTAGCGAGTGAGTTAGCTTCATTACTGCGGCGCATTCCATATGCCGCCCAACCTGTGACATTGTCGTTAAAATCATACTCAGCTCTAAAGGTACCAAAAATATCGTCCTCGTCTGAATAAGTCCATGGCTGTGCCCAGTTATGTTCAGAATCAGGGGCATTGGGCACTTTTGTCACATCTTCCTGCAGAGTGACATTAGTTCGTGTTTCCTCTAATTCATTATCTTGCGACCCCAAGTCTGCTGATAGGCGTAACTTTTCACCACGATAATCGAGGCCTACGGAGAAAAGGTTCAGACTTGCCGACTCATCTTCAATGCTGGTGCCACCGTCCCGGTGCGCCGCGTTAACACGGATACCGAACTGTTCCTGCTCACCAAAGCGACGCCCTACATCCAATGCGACGTGGCCCTGCTCAAAATGTTCAGTGCCGACTGTTAAACGGGTCAGCGGATAATTCGGTGCTCGCTTTGGTAACAGATTGATCGTACCGCCAATACCACCACCACTAGGAGTCGCGCCAGTCAGAAATGCCGAGGCACCTCGTAACACCTCTACTCGCTCAAACAGCTCAGTCGCAATATATTGGCGTGGCAACAATGAATAGAGACCATTATAGGCAATATCATCTGAGCCCAGAATGAAACCACGGATAAAGTAGGTTTCCTGAAAGTTACCAAAGCCTCGAGCGACCCTAACACCGGGATCGGCTTGCAAGACGTCTCCGACGCTCTGCGCTTGGCGGTCCTGAATAAATTCATTGGTATAACTCGTGATACTGAACGGCGTCTCAAGATGGTCTTTAGTGCCTAAAATACCTGCTCTCCCGCCCTCAGCGACCTGACCACCCTCAAAAGCCGGTGACAAACCTTCCGCTGAAGCATCAGCGCTGGCGGTCACGGTGAGGCTTTCCAGTGTTTCGGCATCAGCATCTGTCGATTCTGTTTCGGCGAAAACATGCATGCTAAGCCCGGATAAAGCGAGACTTATCGCCAGACAAAGGGATTTACGGGGGTGTGACATAAGGGAGCTCCGGAAACAACTGTTTCGCAGATTATATAGAACCCGTAACTTAACGTAAATGATAATGATTACTGTTTAAAAACACCCGCTGAGGATGCTCGGATTAACGGTGCATCAAATCAGAAATAAAAAACTCACCAGCAGTAAACCGCCGAGCAGACTCACTGTTCGCAATAGCTGATGATTCAGCAGACACAAACTGAAAACAGCGGACACGGATAACAACCCAAGCCACAGGACAATGCCGGCTGCAATACCCCAACTGCTGCAGATCACAAACAACGCCATCAGCATTAGCAAACCGGCCAGCAAGCGCAATAGCCAGATCCGTAATGGTGGCAGCCAGCTATTCAGTAATCGCTGATGATGTTTAGGCATGGCCAGACTGAGACCGGTCATTGCCAGCAAGTTCAGAAATAACACCGTCAAAACCGGATAATGCATCATCCACGTACCCCTGCCTGTTCAATTTTAACCGACGCTGTTTGTGATTTATTGGCAGCAGCTTTACGGCGCAATTTCTGCAACGCTTTTAAAGCCAGCAGCCCAAAGCTGATAATGGTCAACTCAACACCAGCCGCCCGCCAGTTACGCTCTGTCAGATAAGTGAGTAAATGCTCACCGACAGTGAACGCATTCACAAACGGCAACAGCAGGCATAACGCCGCAAAACCCAGTAATTGCTCGCGCCAGGCCTGGTTCACCGGCCGCAGCGCACTGTGCAATAAGGTTATCGCCCACAAGGCAAAAAATAACCCAACTTCCCAGCCAGCACGGCCAGCACGGCCAGCCACTTCCAGTGGCAATAAACGGTTGATCCACAAATAACCGACACAGGCGATTAATAAACCGCTGATCGCTGCAACATTCAGCACATCCACCGTCCGGTAAACCCGCGGCGTAGCATTACCGAACTCATTCAATGCCCGCTGCCGGCGTTTAACCATAAATAAAATTGAACCACTGGCAATCATCACCGCGCCGGTCATTCCTAACAGAAAATACAGCCAGCGCACGGTGTAGCCACCAAAATTGGCAAAATGTAACGTCCGCATCGCTCGTTGGGTGCGAAATGCAGCACCTTGTGGTTCTGCGCCGGGCGCTTCAATATGCCGCTGCTGGCTGCTGACAGCATCAAACTCTGCCATGCCACTGCTCGGTAAAACCAACCGGCCCTGTAGTGCTTCGGCATCAAATAAACCAAATACGGTAAAGGTCGCACTACTATCGCCGGGATGTTCAACACGGATAAATTGTCCGGGTTTACCCATCGCCTGCTCAGCCTTAGCAAACATTTGGCCGAGATTGGCTACCGGTGCGGCTTCATGGGTCATTTCCCGGGGTGCCGGCCGTTCAAACACTTCGGCAAAAAACGCTTCCGGGCTGTTGTAATGCGCAAAAATCGCCGCCGGCATATACACCGACACAAATACGGCCAAGCCGGTAAAAGCAATCATCAGCTGAAAAGGTAATGTCAGCACACCCGAGGCATTATGGGCATCCAGCCAACTACGCTGGCCTTTACGAGCACGAAACGTGAAAAAGTCCTTAAAAATCCGCCGGTGAATGATGACACCACTGATTAACGCCACCAGCATCAGCAAAGTGAAGAAGCCGACGATCCAGATCCCCAATGTGCCGCTATGCAATTCAAAATGCATATGCACAAAATGATGGCCACCCTCAGTGCCACGATCCATGCTGGCTGGCAGTATTTCACCACTGTCTGGATGTAATTTGGCCTGATGCGGATTTTCGTCAGCATCCTGCCAGAATAATTTGATGGCGGGATCTTCCAAATCCGGCAAGGTAGCGAACCATAAATGACCATTCGGTTCGACTTGCTGTAAATAGGCCTGGGCTTTGCCGACCGCCGCCTGTCTGTCCGTCGCTGAGTCCGGATCGTAATCCATAGTCGATAAAATCGACGCCCGCTCCGGTTGCATCCAATGACTGACTGGCTCATCAAACACGCCGATAGAACCGGTCACAAAAATCACAAATAACATCCAACCGGCAATCAAACTGCCCCAGGTATGCAATGCCGACATCGCTTGCCGGAAAGGCGTTTTTTCAGTGCTTTGCATCAGCTTAATCCTTTGCTCAACAGCCAGGCGATGGCAATCAGAATCACACTCGGCACCACCATACCCAACCAGGCACGTTTAACATCCTGCCGGGCATACACCCAGATAATGGCGATGGGATACACCACAAAACTGAATAAACTGGCAGTGATCACGGCTTCTGTTTTACTAAGCGGTAAAATGGCTGACAAAAACAGCGTACTGGCTGACGCCAGCAAATAACCGCCCAAAATAGCGGCCAGTGCCTGCAAGCTGATGGCCAGGGGTTTTGAAGTCAAACCGGGTAACTCCCACGAACAGAGATCAAAATGAAGCCGTAGTTTACACCGAATTAAACTAAAAGCGAATCATTCTCATTACTGTTATGACGTTAAACCGATTGTTGGCAATTGTAATCCGCCGACTAGCGCTCCAACCACATTCGCAGCAGATTATTGCGGACTTTTGATAACCGATCGTATTGTGCGGTTTTGCCGTGGCTGTCGAATTCCTCACGCAGTGACAGCTCCAGATCAAACAGCAACTCCCGTTGTCCGGCATCACGTAACCAGCTGGTCACCCAGCCAACCACCACCAGCCGTTCACCTTCTTCAACCTTATTCACCCTGTGCAAATAAGTTGCCGGATACAGCAATACATCACCGGCATTAAGTTTCCAGCTGCGTTCACCGCTGCTGTCTTCCAGTACCAGTTCACCGCCCTGATACGCATCACTGGCAGATAAAAACACCGTAAAAGAAATATCGGTACGCTGCTCATTGATCAATGCCTCATCGGCATGTGTGCCATAGGCCATACCCGGCTGATAGCGGCTTAACATTAAGCGCACAAATTGTTTCGGCCGTGCCGCCTGTTTAAACAAATCATGATCCTGCAGGCGCTGCTCTATCAGCCGTAATATACCTGTTACAGCGACATTATCTGCCTGCTGATTATTTTTAACTTCACGGGCTGCGCGGCCTGCCGTTTTTTTGCCGTCATAAAACGGGACGGCCTCCATGGCTTCATGAATCACTTCCAGGTCAACTGATGACAAACAATGTGTTAGATGCAAAATCATATTGAGAATGCTTCTCATTTGTGGCAAGGTTTATAACGTATCATGAATCCACAATAAAGAGGTCAGCGAATGCAAGAAAACCGTAAGAAATGGATAAGTTTAGGCATTGCACTGGCAAGCGGTGTCAGTCTGAATGCCATGGCTGCCGATATGGCGGATCACACCAGCCATACTGCCACCATTAAGCTGGCTGCTGCTGGCGAAGGTGAAGGTGCGGGCGTCACCGAAACCGATCTAAAAACCAATGATATTGCCTATCTGTCACGACTCGGCCTAATCCGAGGCCATTTGCTGGTCGGCTTTGAACTGTATCGTCAGGGTCATACCGATATGGCCATTACCCATATGAAACACCCGCGCGATGAACTGTATGCCGGTCTGGTACCAGCGATTGAATATCGCGGTGGGCAGCGTTTTGATGATGCCTTAAGCAAACTCGCTGACAGTGTTACCAACGAAGCTTCACAGGAAAAGGTGGCAGCGGCGTATCAGGATTTGGAAAACGGCATCAAAGCCGCCGAAGCTGTTGTAAAAGCGGATTTAAAAACCAGCTTGCTCACTATCAAATCATTGCTGACCACCGCCGGTGAGGAATACGCCATTGGTGTTGTTAACGACAAACTGGTTAATGCCCATGAATATCAGGATGCTTACGGTTTTACCGAAATCGCCAAACGCCGTTTACAGGAATTACCTGAAAGCAGCCGTGATCAGTCACCGCAAGCGGTTGAAAAAGTATCTACTTATATTGATGAAGTCGCCGATCTATGGCCAACCATCGCTCCTAAAGGTGACGTTGATGGCGATGCATCCAAACTCTATGGTGCCGCCGCCCGAGTTGAAATTACCGCTTTAAGTCTTTAAAAAATTAACCACCATCCGGTCTCTTAACGCCGGATGGTGGTTTTATTATTCCGCTATCAGCAATAAATACCGCTTAGCGATCTGGCGCATCAAAAGTCATATCGCAGACTGGCAGTCACATTGCGCGGTGCGCCATAGGCGTACTGGCTGTAAAAGCCAATCTGGCTGTAATACTTTTCATCAAACAAATTATTGATATTGAGCTGCCCCTGAAGTGACGGGCTGAATTGATAGCGGGCCATCAGATTGGCCAGCGCAAAGCTTTCCTGCTTGAGCTTTTCCGGATTGCCCTGAGGGTTGTTAGCAATGGTGTAGTTGCTGCTTTCCCAGTTGACGCCTCCACCGACGGTCAGCTTATCCATACGATAAGTGGTGTAGAGATTAGCCGTACGCCGTGGAAATTCGGTGTTGACCGCATCACCGTGGGCATCTTCGGCACGAAATTGTGACCAGCCCAGCAAGATGTTCCAGTTTTCGGTCAATGCGCCGGCCAGTTCCACTTCAAAGCCTTTACTGGTTGCACCTTCCGCTGGTGTATAGGCTTGCTGGTTAATTGAGCCTGGCACCAGATTATTGGCATCTACTTGCCCCAGGTTGTCCTGCTCGATACGGAAAACCGACACCGTGGCATTCAGGCGACCGTCCATATAAGCGGCTTTCACACCCGCTTCGTAGTTTTTACCCTCAATGGGATCCAGATAATCGCCGTTTTTATCCTGCAGATTCTGCGGGTTAAAAATATCGGTGTAGCTGACATATGTTGCGTAGATATCGTTAATGTCATAAATCAGACCGGCATAGGGAGTGATCTCCTTGTCATGCTCAAACTCATAAAGACTGCCGTTCCACTGCATGCCGGAAATATCATAGTCAGTGATACGGCTACCCAGAATCAGGGTTAACGGATCAGAAAGTGACAGCCGTGAAACCGCATACAGGCCGGTTTGCTTGGTATCTTTGGTTACATAGGGTACGCCAGGTCCCCAGGTTGGCTCCGGATAGCTGCCATCCCACTCATAAAAGTTGCCAAGCGAGGGCTCAACATTACTGGCGTAGCGGCGCATGGCGATAAAATCCTGTTCGCTATGCAGTAACCCCAGAGTGACTTCATGTTCGCGGCCAAACAGTAAAAACGGCAGGTTGCCATAAATATCGATATTGTCCTGCTCACGCTCATTATCATAGCGGCTTGGACTTGCCGTCATACCCAGACCGGTTTGTTTATCCGGGAAGCCTCTCCGCCACAGTAATTTCGAATCAGCCTCTGTAATGCTTTTGCTGTAAGCCGCATAAACAGATGCACCGGAATCAAACTGATGTTCGATATTGGCAAAGTAGTTGGTGGTCTCAGAGCCCCATTTCGTCCAGTCAGCGCCCACCGTTTTGGAGCGACTCCAATCAGTTAGTGTGCCATCGCTGAACCAGCTAGGCAGACCACCCCAGGTCGAGGCGGTGGGATTATGATCCTGATGACTGACGCCAACGTTAAGTAAGGTATTGGCGGTGAGATCAACACCCAGTGTTCCATAAAAAACCTGGCGTTCATTCTCAAGCAGGTCAATATAAGAGCGACTGTCCCCATAACTGCCAACCAGTCGGCCACGCACCGTACCGGACTCATTTAACGGTGTAGAAACATCAACCGTGCTCTGGTAATGATCCCAGGAACCGGCTGTTACCGTCGCGTGCCCAACAAATTCCCGGCTATCAGCACGTTTACGCACCAGATTAATCGCAGCCGATGGATCACCGGCACCGGTAATCAGGCCGGTCGCCCCGCGGACGATTTCCACTCGATCGTAAATAACCGTATCCGTCAGGGTCTCACCGCCATCGTAACCCGGTTCCCAGACAGTTGGCACGCCATCGATCTGCAGGTTGTTAATATCAAACCCCCGCGCCGAGAAACGACTACGCGAGCTGTCACTGAGCTTTGAGGACACCCCCGTCGCAATTTTGGCGACATCATTAATGGTGTCAAGCTTGAAATCATCGATAACCTGCCTGGAAATGATAGATACCGACTGCGGCGTTTCTTTAATCGACAACCCCATACGGGTCGCGGTGTTTGTTTGTGGCCGGGTGTATTCACCGCTGTATTCCGAAGCGCCGTACCAATCACCTGACACGCCGATACGTGGCAACGTCACTGTCGCGTTTTCATCATTTACCGTATTGCCAGTATTGTCTTCGGCGGCAATGACTGGCGCAAACGTCAGACCTAAAGATAAATATAAAACGCTATGATAAAAACGCACAATGCACTCCATTGATTAACAATAAAGTCTGTAGATGCTACCAAACATTATTCTAAATGCAAATAGTAATGATTATTATTTACTAACAATCATTCGCGTCAGAGCTGCGCAGGATATATATTGTTGCTCCTGTCATTCGCACTTGTTTTTTCTATGCTCGCTAAACCATCCCTGCTCAGCCCAATTAAATCAGCGATCCTGTGGATAATTGATATCGCGCAACGCTTTCCGGGCCTGATTGCAATGTTTGGGTTTGTGTCCGGCACGGCCAGTTATTTTCTGGTCGAACGCAGCACGCAACTGGCCCAGTTTTTAACGATTTTGCTGCTGGTCAGCTGGATGGTTTTGCTACTCGAAAAAGGCCTGCGCGTCCGGTTTTTTAATCGTTTCGGTTTGGAGTTTCCGCCAACGGTTATGCATTACCTGACGCAGTTAGTGCATCAGGAGAGTCTGTTTTTTACCTTGCCGTTTTTTCTGGCGGTGACCACTTGGGATCATGGCCAATCGGTATTTACTGTGCTGCTGATGATCTGTGCTCTGATTTCCGTTATCGATCCGCTTTATTACCAGAAGCTTGCCAAACGCCGTGAGCTGTTTTTGATGTTTCATTCCTTTGCGCTGTTTGCCATGCTGGTGGTGGCACTGCCGATTATTTTGCAACTGACCACCACCGAAAGTCTGGCCTGGGCGTTATTGATTTCGCTGGTGCTGAGCTTGCCCAGTTTGGCGCAGGTTTTTCAATACCAGCGCTGGTGGCGTTTGCCGGTTTTAATATTATTACTGACGGCGCTCGCCGGCACTTTATGGCAAGTCCGCAGCTGGATCCCCCCGGCAGCATTACGGCTCACTGAAATCAGCCTTTCGCAGGAAGTAAATCGCGAGGAACTCAGTCATGGCCGCAGTATTGAAAGCATTTCAGCAAGCCAGTTACAACAGACCGGCCTGTACGCATGGACAGCGGTCAACGCACCGCGGGGCTTGCGCGATAATATTCATCATATCTGGCTTCAAAACGGCAAGGAAATAGACCGGATTACCCTGGAGATTGAGGGGGGCCGTGAAGAGGGCTACCGGGCTTTCAGCTACAAAAATAAATTCCCCGAAGATCCTACCGGTCGCTGGCAAATCCGCGTAGTTACCGACTCAGACCAGCTGATTGGCTTGAAGCGTTTTACAGTGACCGATTAATCTGCATTGACTTTCAACTTACCGGCAATAAAGTTGCTGTGTGAAACATGCAGCAAATTAGCAATCCGCCGAATAACATGCTGCTCGACGGCCTGTATATCATCATCGGCAGCCGCCATCTGCCATAGCGATTCAATCAGCTGGATTTTTTCGTCCATGCTGTACTGCTGATTGATTTCACGGGTAAAAGCAAAATAATCGGTGGCAGAATCATGGGCCTGCATCGCATCATTAAATAAGCTGGTGGCGGCAGTGTCAGATAATTGAAACTGCTTTTTCAGCAGTCTTTGCAACGCGGCAATTTCAATGGCGTCTTTTTCATGATCTGCCGCCATCACTTCAACCATTAATGCGGCAACCGCCAGCATTGGCTGATTTTTGACCTCGTTCGCCAACCCCGCTTCATTATCAGTTTCTGGATTTAATAAGGCTTTTATGGCATTCAGCATAAATAAACTCTCAAGTTAAAACGGCTCTGACTGAACTAAGACCGGCAAGTTCAGCGATTGATGACCACTGCAGCCTGATAACGCTGTTTGCCATAGCCGAGCAGGCGGTTAAATTCTTTATGGGTAACCGGAATATACAGGCTGTCCGTCAGGGTTTTATCATCATCCCAGTCAATATCAGGATCATGGAAATAAACAAAAGTATCGGATATCGACACCAGCACCACCCAATGTGGTGACTTATTCTGGTTAAGACGATAAGAACTTATCAGCACCACCACCAGCGCACCGGCATCCAGATGGTTACGCAGCAGATTAACGTCCATCGGTATTAATTGCTGATGAATATCCGATTGAGCGATTTGCTGCACAAAATCCTGATGCACACATTCAATGACCAGCTTTTTCTCATCACTACGCACACCATTAATAAACGGCACTTCATCACTGTTGGTAATCAGCGTGGTATTAAAACCGCGCCGCCAGGCTGATAAAGCCAGGCCATGAGCGCTGCAGCCGCCATGGCCTGAGGTCATAAAAATGGTCGTCGCTTCACGCCAGATTTGTAATTCACTAATCCTGTCCAGCGGCGGCATATCCGGATTCAGGGTTTTCATCGCCATCATCAGACTGGCCGGGCCGCAGGTAAAGTCGGTGCTTTGTGAATAGTGCACCACCTGATTTTGTAGCGTGTCCGGCTCTGGTTGCAGCACTTTCATCATGCGCATGGCATCGGTGTGATCTTCGTAAAAATCACTGACGATATCGAACTGTTTGTAGCCGAGATTTTCGTAAAGCCGAATCGCATTATGATTATCAGGCCTTACTTCCAGACGGATAAAACTGCGCCCGGCCGCCAAAGCTGCTTTTTCAGCCACAGTCATCAGGGCATTGGCGATACCTTGTTTACGATTTTTCGGATCAACGGCCAATGAATAAATCCGCCCCAGCGAGGTGCCGCGCGAGTACAGAATCAATACATAACCGGCCAATTGCTGATTTTTTTCGGCCAGCAGCAGTAAGGCATTGGCCTTATTGATCATCCATTTAAAACTGCGCCGTGACAGTCTGTCGCTATCAAAGCAGATTTTTTCCAGGCCTAGCAATGCATCCACATCATCCAGTGTGGCGGCGCGAATATGCAGATCAGTCGCCTCAGGCACTGCCATTACTTTGGCCGCTGAGCCCTGCCAATGCCATTTCAATAACTTGCCGGCCGCGGAATAACACTAACTCTTGCCATTGCGTCTGATCCGGACAGAAAAAATCCTGCATCGCATGTTTGATATCCAGCGTTTGCTGATCTGTCCAGTCAATTTTTTCGGATTGTTGCAGCTGATGATCGGCATGTAAAACCCGCAGCATTTCGCTGTTACCGAAGCTGCCAAATTCCAGCGTCAGAAAACAGACATGCTCACCTTGCGCATGCCAGAAATAATCATGCAGGCCATGTTTCACCCCAGAAGTCGAGGTGCCCATTGCCGGCTCAGTTACTGTGGCGCCAAATAACTCAACGGCAGTTTTGGTGGCTTTGCTGTTATGCGGATGATCACAAATCAGTTCACCATAACCATAAGGGCCGAGGCCACTATGAATATCAATCACCAGAATTTGCTCGCGCTTTTCCGGCTTGATTTGCCCTGCCAGTTGCTCGATGACTTCGCGTGACCAACTGGCTTTATCACCACCGTAATACAGTGCATCTTTTTGCTGGTATTGGCCCTGACTTAATGTGTCAAACAGTTCGCGGTGGCTGCCAATTTTATCGGCGCCAGCTTTACTGAGCTCCTGCCATATTTTCAAAGTTTCACTGGAATCGGGTAATTTACCGGCAAAATCGACGAAGTTACGGTTGATATCGACACCTTCGTTATCATTTCGACTGGCCCAGGCAAAGCCCCAGGGATTCAGCGCATGTACCATGACGACGCAAATATCCGGTGGCAGTCGCCGATGACGGCTGACAAAATCCGACTGAATCGCCGAACCAACACCACCCTCAACACCATGTAAACCAGAGACCAGAACCAGCATATTTTTGGCCTTCGGGTTACCGGCCCAGGCAATATCGCAAAACAGTTTTTCGTTTTTCGGGCCTTTCAGCGGATGCGCAATATTGTTGAAGCGTTCGACAATTGAGCTAGTTTCTACAGACGATACAAACTTATCCCGCGCCCCGGCATAGCGTTGTGAAAACACGCTCAAAACGGCTTCTGCATACATGGCAACGACGCTCCTGTTTTCAAAAAATTTGGCGAAGAATAGGTGGTTTTACCGATTTTGACCAGTAAATCGGCGTGATGGCAAAATTTTTAGCACAACCATGACACAATCACTTTATGATGCACAAATAGACAAGTGCTGACGCCAGGGAGACGCCAACAAAATCTATGAGTAACCATCTGATAATAGTAGAAAATATTGCCGACTGGGCGCCCTATTTCCCCAGTGCCCAGGTCACGGCTGTTGATGATTATCTGCAGACCCCCACGCAAAGTCCGTCCGGTCGTGCGCAAATTATTAACCTTTGTCACAGCCTCGATTATTTAAGCCCCGGCTATTATTGTTCGATGGTTGCTGAAGCCCGGGATCATCGGGTGATCCCCAGTCTGCGCACTATAAATGACCTGTCCCGTAAAAGTTTGTACGCGTTTGATTTAAGCGATATGAGCGAAAAGCTCGACAAGGTCATTGTTGCCAGCGGCAAACAAGCTGAGGAAAATTTCCGGCTCAAAGTGTTTTTTGGTCAGTGCGAATTTAAAGCCGTGCAAAAGCTGGCACGGCAAATTTACGAACAATACCCCTGTCCGATTATCGAAATTGATTTCACCAATAAAGGCCATTGGCTGATCAGTCGGATTGGTGCCGGTGCCCTCGATAAACTGACGGAAACGGAACAAGATTTATTTGCCAATGCTTTAGATGCTTTTAGCCATAAACTGTGGCGAAAACCAGCGAAACGCCGCCAATATCGCTACGATATGGCGATTTTGCATAACCCTGATGAAAAAATGCCGCCCAGCGATATGACGGCACTAAAGCGCTTCATCGCCAGTGGCAAACGCCTAGGTATTGATGTTGAGCTGATCACCCCGCGCGATTACATTCGTATCGCCGAATACGATGCACTGTTTATCCGGGAAACGACGGCGATTCATAATCACACTTATAAATTTGCCCGGAGAGCCGAGAGCGAAGGCCTGGTGGTGATCGATGATCCAACGTCAATTATTCGCTGCACCAATAAGATTTACCTGAAAGAGTTAATGGAAAAACACAGTCTGCCGATGCCTGAATCGCATCTGTTGTATCGCAATGACAAAATTGGGCTGCAGCGTATGTGTAATACGGCAACCTTTCCGCTGGTGATGAAAATTCCCGATGGCGCTTTTTCAAAAGGCGTTATCAAGGTTAACGATGCCGATGAGTTGCGGATCAATGCCGCCGAGTTTTTTCAGCAATCAGCGATTATTTTGCTGCAGGAATTTATGTTTACCGATTACGACTGGCGGATTGGCGTGTTTAACAATAAACCGCTGTATGCCTGTCAGTACTTTATGAGTAAAGGCCACTGGCAGATTTATAACCACAACACCAAAAAAGGCACCACCTCGGGTAAATCTGCTGCCGTGCCGATTTCTGAAGTCCCGGAAAAAGTATTAAAGATCGCCACCAAAGCCGCTAAGCTGGTCGGTGATGGCCTGTATGGCATTGATATCAAACAAAGCGGCTCACGGGTGGTACTGATTGAAGTCAATGACAATCCGAGCATTGATAGCCAGGTTGAAGATGCTTATCTTGGACCGGCGCTGTATGACGATATTATGCGTGAATTTTTGCGCCGGCTGGAAGCGCGTAAAGCCCACCGGCAATAAGCTAGCTTTGCCACAAACAAAAACGGCTCCCGAGGGAGCCGTTTTTATTACTGAAATATTTGCCTAAAACGAATAGCTGGCGCCAACGTGCAGATAACGTTTTTCACCGACAAAATAGCGGTAGTCCGGAATGTTGGCGTTGTAATCAGCCCGCTCTGCATATTCTGTGTTAAACAGATTCTGCACCCGACCGTATACCGTCAGCTTGCTGTTTACATCATGTTTCAAATACAGGTTGAAAACATCATGTCCTTCATATTTAAAAGTATTCGCGTCATTCAGGTAATAGTCACTCATATGCACCCATTCCAACTCAGCACGCGTTTGCTGTGTCGCATTCCAGCCCAGACGAATATTGCTCATCCGTCTGGGTGCGGTCACTAAATAACTGCCATCTTCAATAAAGGCATTGGGTTTATCGAAGTCATATTCATGCTTGGCAAAACTGGCATTAGCGGCGATATCAAACTGCTCGTTAAACGGATAAAACATGCCGATTTCCAAACCGCTATGCTCCGTTTTGCCATCCGGCACATTCTGGTCGCTGCTATCAGTGAAAAAGTAATCGCGCTTTTTCATATGATATACGGCCACTTCATATTGCAGCCCTTCGCCCAGCTTACGGACACCCACTTCAACACTGTCAATCTGTTCCGAGTCGGCAGTACCACCGGTTAAAGTTGGTGTAATTTGAGCACGATATAAATCGGTTGTTTGCGGTGCACGGTTACCACGTGCATAGTTGATAAAGGCACTGGTATCTTCTGTAAGCGACTGTACCAATCCCAGTTTCGGACTCAGGTTGCTGAACGTATCTTCGCCACTGTCGGGGCGCAGATAACGATCACTTCCTGCGAGTGTGCGCGAACCTGTGTTGTTGGTGTAATCATACTTGGTGTATTCATAACGCACGCCAGCTGTCAGGCGCGTATTTTCCAGTAGCTGCCATTCAGAATGCACATACGGTGCGACAACTGTGGCATCCACATCGTAATCATAATGCACACCTGGGACAAACGTACCGGGGAACGGTGCCGGGTTAAACTGCACCTCCGATAAACTACCTTCGGTGTACTCAAAGTCGGTACCGAAAATAAGCTTATGGCCACCCGTTAATTCTTTAGTGTAAGCACTCAATAAACCGACACTGCTGTGGCTATTTTTTTCCACTGGCTGGCCGGGCAGGAAATGCATCAGAAATTCCATTTCCGTATGACGAACATACGGCGTCAAACGAAATGTTGAACTATCATCCAGCTGCCGTTCCCACTCAGTCGACAGCCGTGTTGCTTTGGCATCGCGATAAGCTTCCGGATTAGGATTGGTACGTGACAAACTCTCATCTTCGTAGGCTTTGAAGCCAACAATATAACCGGCCGTTTCCTGATTCAGATTGGTGTGGCTGAACAAGGTTTTAAAACTATCGCGATCACCGTAATAATCATGACGGAAGCTTACCTTCTGTTGGTCATAACCAGACTCGCTGACATAACCACCATCGGTCGAACCGTTAACACTCAAGCGATAACCATGCCGGCCTTCGGTATCACTGACGGTGCCTTTGAGTTTGTAGAGATCATGCGGGCCAACGCTGATATCGATTTCACGTTGTAAATCGAGTGACGGTGCGCGGCTCAATACGTTAATCAAACCATGTACTGCATTGGAGCCATAAAAAGCACTACCCGGTCCACGTACTACCTCAATACCACCCGCCTGTTCGTAATTGACTTCAAACAAGCCATTTACATTAGCAAAACCAGCGGCACGCAAAGGAATACCATCTTCCAGAAATAAGAATGAACCGGCACCGGCACCACCCGTCAATACCGGTGAGCGAATAGACGTCAGGTGCTCCTGACCATTACCGCGCTGGACATTAACACCGGCAACACGATTTACCACTTGGGTAATATGATCCGGGCGCACAAGATCAATTTCTTCTTCAGAGACACGACCGGTATTACCCGCTAAATCAAGTAATGGCGATTCGCTGCGGGTTCCTGTTACGACCATTTCATCTAAACTGGCAGCCACTTCCTCTTCAGCTGAGACGGAATAAGGCAAGCTGACTAAGGACAATGCCATTAACAATGGCAACTTTTTAATTTTAGGCATGGCGGCAGCGTTCCTGATAAAGCGTAAAAATTTGGCAAACTTTAGCATAAAAAGCCCCTTTCCGAACTCAGGAAAAAGCTAACTCACCTTGAAAACTGCTACTTTCACCCCAATTTAGGGCACGATTCTGTTTTTTTTAATTAATGTGGCGACATGGAATATAAAGACTATTACAAAATTTTAGGCGTCGACCGCACTGCCGCTGCCGAGGACATCAAAAAAGCCTATCGGAAGCTGGCCCGCAAGTATCATCCCGATGTCAGCAAAGAGCCTAATGCCGAAGAAAAATTCAAAGAACTCGGTGAGGCTTATGAAGTGTTGCGCGATGCCGAAAAGCGTGCTCAGTATGACCAGTTTGGTGGTCAGTATCGTCATGGGCAGTCGTTTACACCCCCCCCCGGCTGGCAAGAAAGTGCCGGCGGCTTTGGTCGCGGCAACAGTAATTTCAGTAGCTTTTTTGAAAATATGTTTGCTGGTGGCATGGGCGGCGGTCGCGGTGGTGAGGGTTTTTTTGCTCGGGGTGATGACGTCAACGCCAAAATCACTATCAGTTTGGATGAAGCGTTTCACGGCACCAATAAAACGATCCGCCGACCCACCGGTGCTACACAAACGGGCACGGTTAACGTGAAAATTCCGGCCGGCGTCAGTGCCGGCCAGAAAATCCGTTTAGCAGGTCAAGGTAAAGCCGGTATGGGTGGCCAGGACGGCGATTTGTATCTGGAAATCCAGATCGCTGCACATTCTTTTTTCCGGGTTGAAAACAAAGATTTAATTCTGGATTTGCCTCTCGCTCCCTGGGAAGCGGCACTGGGTACCAAAGTTACTGTGCCAACATTTGCCGGTAAAATCAGTCTGACCATTCCGGCCGGCGCTCGCAGCGGCCAGAAAATGCGTCTCAAAGGTCGCGGCCTGCCTGGCAAGCCCGCCGCCGGTGATCAATTTGTTGTGTTACAAATTCAGACGCCACCGGCTAACAGCGATTCACAAAAAGTACTTTACCGGAAGATGGCCGACAGTTTTGACTTCAATCCGCGCGATGCGCTGGATAAAGCCTTTTAAATTCTTTTAAGGAGCACCACCGACCATGACACGTTTTAAATCTGCTTTGCTATGGTTGGCCGGTTTAACGTTAATCGGACAACTCGCCTTTGCCGCCCTGCCATTCCCGTGGCTGAATGATGATCAGCAAATGCCGACTTTGGCACCGATGCTGGATCGCAGTAAACCGGCGGTAGTCAATATCGCCACCCGTGCTGAAGTACCAGTGCGTGATAATCCGCTGATGAATGATCCATTTTTCCGGCGATTTTTTAATATTCCGGATCAACCGCGAACCCGTCAGGCACAAAGTCTGGGTTCCGGGGTTATCTTTAATGCCCGCGAAGGGCTGGTGCTGACCAATAATCATGTGATTCAGCTTGCCGATGAAATCACCGTGTCACTATTGGATGGCCGCAGTTTTCAGGCGGAAGTCGTCGGCTCCGATCCGGCCACCGATGTGGCACTGATTAAAATCCCGGCCGAAAACCTCAATGCGCTGCCATTGGCAGACTCCGATAAATTGCAGGTCGGTGACTTTGTGGTTGCCATCGGTAATCCATTCGGCCTTGGTCAGACAGTCACGTCCGGAATTGTCAGCGCACTGGGCCGTAGTGGTTTGGGACTGGAAGGTTATGAAGACTTTATCCAGACCGATGCCTCTATCAATCCGGGTAATTCTGGCGGTGCACTGGTCAATCTGCGGGGTGAATTGGTCGGTATCAATACCGCAATCTTCTCACCACAAAATTCTGGCAATATCGGTATTGGCTTTGCCATTCCCAGCAATCTGGTCAAACAAGTCACTGATCAATTGTTAGAATTTGGTGAAGTACGCCGTGCCTATTTAGGCGTGCAAATGCAGGACATCACACCGGAACTGGCGCAGGCTTTTGAGATTGAATACAATCGCGGCGCTATTGTCACCAAAGTCGCCCCCGATTCAGCCGCTGAAAAAGCTGGCCTTAAAGTTGGCGATATTGTCACCGCCGTAGATGGTATTTCGCTGAAAAATGCTGCCAATCTGCGTAATGCCATCGGTCTGGTCTTGGTTGGTAAAACCATCGAACTGGAAATTCTCCGCGACGGCAAACCACGTACCATTAAAGCCAAAGTAACTGAGAGCCAGCAAAGCCGTCTGGATAACGGCAATGTACATCCCAAACTGTCTGGTGTGACCTTTGAAGATATCGATCCGGCGTCGCCCTACTATGGTCAGATAAAGGGCGTGATGATTCATCAGGTTCAGCGTGGTAGCCCGGCCTGGCAGGCGGGTTTGCGTAGCCGCGACATCATTACCTCGGTAAATCGCCAGCCGGTCACTGATCTTGAGCAATTTAAGCCACTGGTCAAAAACCAACCGGAATTATTGCTCAATATTGTCCGGGGCGATCGCGCACTGTTTTTATTGTTACGGTAATCACACTTCTGGCCGGCCCTTCTTTACGCAGGTGGGTTAAAGGCATAGGCTGACATAAAGGCGTAACGATTGCGCCACCAGACTGTCCAAGACGCAATATGCTGCTTGCACTGATTCGGTGCATAAAACAAGAGGGTTACCCGCCACAAGAATTTAAGGTGTGTTATGACGTCAAATCCGCACAATATCGACTATCTTTATGAAAAGATCGTTAATCGCAATCCCGGTGTAGCGCGCCGCATTGATTGAGACATCGCGCCACTAGGTTTGCAACTCGGATTT
>JBBEBX010000003.1:0-91817 GCA_040882115.1 Methylophaga sp.
TAATGAATTTAAGTAGATAAAATAAAAAACCGACATAAAGTCGGCTTTCTAATCAAACAATCAATCCCACTTCAAACCGCCACCGGTTTGATATTCGGTGACCTTGGTTTCGAAGAAGTTTTTCTCCTTGCGCATATTGGCCTGTTCATCGAGCCAGGGCAGGGTGGCTTCGGCGCCGGGGAAGGGTTCTTCAAAGCCCAGTTGTTTGGCACGGCGGTTGGCGGTGTAGCGGAATTGGCCGTGATGGGCTTCTTTTGAGTAACCGAGAATCGGGTCACGCAAAATGTAGCCTGCGTATATTTCTTCGGCGGCATCAGCTTCTTCAAACATGGTCTGGATTTTTTTCGGGTCCAGTTTGACGTTTTCTTCTTTGATGATCTGCTTGCAAACGCGAATGCCAAACGAGGCGTGCATGACTTCATCACGCATGATGTATTGCAGTTGCTCGCCGGTGCCTTTCATCAGGCCGCGACGTTGCAGGGCAAATATCGGTGAGAAGCCGTTATAAAACCAGCTGCCTTCAAAAATGCCGGCGAAAAACGCGTAGGACATGACGAAGTTTTCCAGTTCGTCTTTATCACGCAAGTCGATATCGCTGCGCATCACGGTATCGAGACGGTCATTTGCAAGCTTAATCTTTTGGTAAATCTCCGGCACCACGCGGTAGCGGTTGTAGATTTCGCTTTGATCCAGACCAATGGTTTCGATGCAGTGCTGGTAAGTCCAGGTATGCAACGCTTCTTCATAAACCTGGCGCGCCTGGTAAATCTGCAATTCCGGCGCGGTCATTTTTTCCATAACGGCCAGACCGATATTACGCATAGCGAGAATATCGGAGGTGGTCAGGTAGGAGAGCACGTTTTCATAAACATGACGTTCTTCCAGCGTCAGTTTATGACGGTAGTCGTGTACGTCCTGCGCCATGTTGATATCCAGCGGCGTCCAGTGGTTTTTGTTGGCATTAAGGAAGTAATTCCATGCCCACGGATACTTGAACGGTGCCAGCTGATTGATATCTGCCTGACCATTGACCACGCGTTTGTCATTAGCATTAATGGCTTTCGCGTTGGTTGGCGGCAGTTCGCTGATACTGGCTTTTTCCGGTACCGGCGTATCAAGTTCATTGGCCGCTTGTTGCGCCGGCTTGGCCGGCGCATCGCTTTCAACGTGTTCGGTCGCCGTATTCTCGGCGAGTGGATCGTCCCAATTCAACATTATTGGCAAGCCTCGCAGTCTGGTTCCAGGATTGAACAGGCTTTCGGCGCGTCTTGTCCTTCACCTGAGATAAAGTCTTCTTCTTTAGCTACTGGTTTCAATGTCGGTGGCGCAGACGGTTTGGGTGCGCTGGTTGCAGTTGTTGGTGCCGCAGAGGTCTTTTCCTGACCGGTGGCGCCCATTGAACGCAGGTAATAAGTGGTTTTAAGGCCACGTACCCACGCCAGTTTGTACAGATTGTCCATTTTTTTGCCGGATGGTTCCGCCATGTACAGGTTGAGACTTTGTGCCTGATCCAGCCATTTTTGGCGGCGTGAAGCAGCTTCGATTAACCAGCGGGCATCCATTTCAAAAGCGGTGGTGTACATCGCTTTGATTTCAGTTGGTACGCGGTCAATGGCTTGCAGGCTGCCATCGTAGTATTTGAGGTCATTGATCATGACTTCATCCCACAGGCCGAGTGCTTTTAAGTCTTCAACCATGTACGGGTTGATAACGGTGAACTCGCCTGACAGATTCGATTTCACAAACAGGTTTTGGTAAGTCGGCTCGATGGATTGGCTGACACCACAAATGTTGGAAATGGTCGCTGTCGGTGCAATCGCCATGGTGTTGGAGTTACGCATACCCTGACGTTTGATTTTGTCACGCAGCGCCGCCCAATCCAGGGTGTAGCTTTCATCTTGTTGCAGGTATTCGCCGCGGGCTTCTTTCAGGATCTTGATGGAATCAAGCGGCAGAATGCCTTTGCTCCACAAGCTGCCTTCGTAAGATTTGTATTTGCCCCGTTCGGCGGCCAAATCAGATGACGCATCAATCGCGTAGTAGCTGATGGCTTCCATTGATTCGTCGGCGAATTTAACGGCTTCTTCTGAGCTGTAAGGCACGCGCAGTTTATACAACGCATCCTGGAAACCCATGATGCCCAGACCGACCGGACGATGCAGCAGGTTGGAATGACGGGCTTGTGGCACGCTGTAATAGTTGTACTCGATAACGTTATCGAGCATGCGCATCGCGGTTTTGACGGTGCGATTGAGTTTTTCTTTATCCAGTTTGCCGTTGGCGTCAATGTGTTGAACCATATTGACCGAGCCAAGGTTACAAACGGCGATTTCCTGATCTGATGTATTCAGGGTGATTTCGGTACACAGGTTTGAGCTATGCACGACGCCTACGTGTTGTTGTGGTGAGCGCAGGTTACATGGATCTTTGAAGGTGATCCAAGGATGGCCGGTTTCAAACAACATGCCGAGCATTTTGCGCCACAGGTCGGTAGCAGGCATGGTTTTGAAGTTACGGATTTCACCACGGGCCGCTTTTTCTTCGTATTCGGCATAGGCTTTTTCAAAGGCCAGACCGGTCAGATCGTGCAAATCCGGTACTTCTTCAGGTGAGAACAACGTCCATTGGCCTTCTTCAGCAACCCGTTTCATGAACATATCCGGGATCCAGTTGGCGGTGTTCATATCGTGGGTACGACGACGATCATCACCAGTGTTTTTACGCAGATCCAGGAATTCTTCAACGTCGATGTGCCAGGTTTCAAGGTACGCACACACGGCACCTTTACGTTTACCACCTTGGTTAACGGCAACGGCCGTGTCGTTAGCGACTTTCAAAAACGGCACAACACCTTGTGATTTACCGTTAGTGCCTTTGATATGCGCGCCCAAACCACGTACACGGGTCCAGTCATTGCCCAGACCACCGGCGTATTTAGAGAGCAGGGCATTGTCACGCATGGCGCTGTAAATACCGCTTAAATCGTCCGGTACGGTGGTCAGGTAGCAAGATGAGAGTTGTGGACGCAGCGTGCCAGCGTTAAACAGGGTTGGCGTTGAGCTCATAAAGTCGAAAGACGACAGCAGGTTGTAGAACTCAATGGCGCGGGCTTCACGATCGATTTCGTTAATGGCCAGACCCATGGCGACACGCATATAGAACGCTTGCGGCAATTCAAAGCGGGTACCGTCATAGTGAATAAAGTAACGGTCGTATAAGGTTTGCAGGCCGAGGTAAGTGAAGCTGAAATCGTTTTCAGGTTTCAGGGCGCGGCCGAGTTTGTCGAGATCAAACAAGCTCAGTTCACCATCAACGAGTTCGTGCTCGATAGCCGTTTTGATGTAGGCCTTGAAGTATTCTGGATACTGGTCAGCCATTTCATGTTGTGATGCTTGGCGCGGCGCTTTAAATACAAAACTCAGTGCTTCGCGGCGAATGCTGTCCATCAATAAACGCGCAGCCAGTGTGCTGTAGGCCGGATCTTTTTCGATAAAGGTGCGCGCGCCCATCACCAGTGCTTTTTCGACGTCTTTTTCGTTAACGCCATCAAAAATATTACGCTGGGTATCGCGCAAAATAGCGGCGTTATCAACTTCAGCCAGCCCCTGGCAGGCTTCGTCAATCAGATGACGCAAACGACCAACATCCAGCGGCTGGCGAGAGCCGTCGGCCAAAGTCACATGCAGGGTAGACTCGTTGGCAGGTTGTGGGTGTTTTTTCTCTTCTTCGGCGCGTTTTTGCGATTGTTGATCGCGATATAGAACGTAAGAGCGGGCGATTTTGTATTCACCAGCGCGCATCAGGGCTAATTCAACTTGATCCTGAATATCTTCAATGTGCACGATACCGCCATCATCAAGACGGCGCAGCAGGTTTTCGCTGACTTGTTTAGTGAGCTCTGAAACAGTTTCGTGAATGCGGCGACTATCTTTGGCGGCATCGCCCTCGACAGCCAAAAATGCCTTGGTCATCGCGACAGCGATTTTGCTGCTATCAAAGTCGGTGACTTTGCCGTTGCGACGAATGACTTTGTAGCCGGTTTCGGAAGAGGGTTGGGTGTAGGTGTGTGCTTCGCTCGCCATAAGAATATCCCTGCGTTGTGTGTTAAGGCTAAAATACGCAAACCACTATAAATTGTGGTTACGATCTGATTGAACCACAAGATAGTGTGTTTTTGAAGCCTTCGCAAGAGGATAAGTTGCACATAAACTGTGCATCATATGTGGATAACTTTGGCCTGATCCGGGCGCAGCCCAAACGGGCCGCGCGATCAGCCAGATCTGATCATTTTAGTGCCGAAAAAAATATTTTTTCCGTAGGTGTCGTAGATCAGCCACTTAGCTTTTCTGCAATAAATAGCTTTTACAGAAAAGTAAGCTTTAACCAGCGATGTCTGCGCAAATATTTAGATGGATTCGCTGACCGATTGCGCTTTATTTTGCAAAATCTGCTTAGCCAGTTGGTTGGTATCACGGTCATCGGTTTGCACGATAACGGTCCATTGATGTTGCTGGCTGGCCTGTATAGTTTCATTAGTAAGCGGATCTTGATCCGGCCGCAGTGTAATGGCACCTGCCACCATCATACCGATTAACAAACCAACAAAGCCCATGGCAAAGTAGGTCGCAAGCGGACTGTCCTGCGTGAACGTGGGGCCGGCAGCAATTAATATGCTGGCAGCAATCAAACCCGCCAATAAACCGACCACACCGAGAATGCCATGTGATTTGATAATAGTACCGGCGATCCCCTTACTTTCTGGTTGGATTTTTTTACTGAGATTGTCATCACCGGGGGTGACGATATTGACTGTCTCAGCGCCGAATTTACCGTCGTTTATCAACTCTTCCCGGGCGGCACGCGCCTCAGCTTCGTTATTAAAAATCGCTGCGACTTTCGCTGGATGTTGTTCGTCAATTACGTTGACTGCCATGTTTCAGGTCTCCTTTTTTTGAGCGCTGTCTTGCGCAAAAATCGAAATGACACTAAAGAGGGTATGGGCGGTTAAACAAATTTAAAGGGTTGATACCTTGATGAAGTGCTGATTTCAGTCATTTTGCTGGTGAGACGACAATCACTGAGCAGCCATCTCTCCATGCAAACAGCAGGTCAAAGTCGGGTAACAGAAATTTCCGTTACAGCGTATGGCTGACAGATATCGCGGTTTCTTCCAGCAGCTTCTGGGCGCGCTCATTGGCCTCATCATTGTCAATTTGCACCACCACGCTCCACCTGTGTTCATGGGTGGCTTCGACGGTATCGGTAATCAATGGATCCTGATCCGGGCGTAAGGCGAATCCGCCTGCAAACATCAAGCCCAACAACCCACCGACAAAGGCCAGGGCAAAAAAGACCATGAGCGGGCTGGATTTAAACATATCCGGGCCAATCATAATCAACACTAATGCCAGTAATAAACCAATCACTAAGCCGGCAATGCCAAAGACAATGTGCGAGTTGACTAAAGTCTTGGCGATACCACTGTCATGTGGTTCGATTTTTTCGCTGATATCGACATCAT
Source organism: Methylophaga sp. (assembly GCA_040882115.1). GTDB lineage: Bacteria > Pseudomonadota > Gammaproteobacteria > Nitrosococcales > Methylophagaceae > Methylophaga. Next base: position 5,522 of record JBBEBX010000003.1, read on the forward strand.
TGGGGCGAACGATTTCGATATCTTTAGCCTTGAACTGGCCTTGGTTAATAAGTTTATCCTGTGCGGCCTTCGCTGATTGTTCGCTATCAAAAACGCCGGCTACTTTGCTGGGATGTTTTTCATCAATAACATTCATGTCCATATCGTGAACTCCTGAGGTTGCCTGAAAATACAGTCGTGACTTACAGGTTTTTGTTCAGTGTAAACTTTATCGAGAAAAAGTAATGTTCTGTAGGTGACAAACTGTTTGTTAACGAAAAAACGGGCATCACTACATACTTACCGGGAACACACTGACCAGTCCGGCCATGTCGGTGACAAAGTCATTTATCAGCATCACAATGACATTGCGCCGGCAGTGTAGTGGATATGCTACCGGCGTTTGGGGGGCTACAGGGATTTCAAAGTGGTTAACACGTCTTCGATATGGCCTTTCACTTTAACCGAGCGCCATTCGTGACGTAGTACGCCCTCAGCATCAATCAGAAAAGTGCTGCGATCGACGCCTATATACTCACGGCCATACAGTTTTTTCAGTTGCATAACGCCGAATAAGTTACAAACAGTTTCATCAGCGTCTGAAAGCAGATCAAACGGAAACGCCTGTTTTTTCTTGAAGTTCTCATGCTTTTTGATGCTGTCGCGGGAAATACCGAAAATCACTGTATTCAATTGCTCAAATTCATTGATGTGATCGCGAAATTGTTGACCTTCCAAAGTGCAGCCAGGCGTATTATCTTTGGGATAGAAGTAAATCAGTACATTTTGACCGCGCAGATCTGATAGCCGGACGCTTTTATCGCCGGTGCTGGGCAGTTCAAAATCGGGCACTGTTTTGTTAAGGGCAACTTCGCTCATCTGTAAGGTTCCTTTTAAATTAGTTGTAAAGTCGTTGGTGTCAGGCCAGTCGGATCTTGTCATCCAGAGGCCGGCCAAGTACCATGCCAGTTTATTTTCGCGGAGTTCGGCATCTATGTTCAGCGGCAGTATGGTAGCACTGGTAACACCCATGCGGGCAGATGGCTCGGTGGACAGTGAGAGCCTGCGCAAACTGGTCGAGTTTCACATCGACAACGGCACGGATGGAATTGTTGCCGTCGGCACGACTGGTGAATCTGCGACCCTGAGCGTCGAAGAACATTGTGATGTGATCCGTCAGATTGTTGAGCAAGTTAATGGCCGGATTCCGGTCATCGCCGGCACCGGTGCAAACTCTACCACTGAAGCCATTGAACTGTCGGAATACGCCCGCGATTTAGGCGTGGCAGCGGTACTGCTGGTTGTTCCTTATTATAACCGGCCTACCCAACAAGGCTTATACCTTCACTTTAAGACAATCGCCGAAGCTGTTGATATTCCTCAGATTTTGTATAACGTTCCGAGCCGTACTGCGTGTGACTTATCACCCGAAACAGTTGGTCGTTTAGCAAAAATCAAAAATATTATCGGTATTAAAGAAGCCACTGGTGATGTGCGCCGGGTGCAGCTTATTAAAGACCTGGTCGATGCTGATTTTGAGCTTTATACCGGTGAAGACGGTAATACCGTTGACTTTATTCTGGCCGGAGGTTGTGGTGTGATTTCGGTCACTGCCAATATAGCACCGAAGCTGATGCATGAAATGTGCGTGGCAGCAATGGCCGGTGATGCTGACAAAGCCCGTCAAATCAATGATAAGCTTGCGCCATTGCATCGATATTTATTTAGTGAGTCTAATCCTATCCCGGTGAAGTGGGCGCTGCATGAAATGGGCCTGATTCCATCGGGGATCCGTCTGCCAATGACGGTATTGTCGGAACAATTTCATCAACCGGTTCGTGATGCGCTGGCAGCAGCCGGGGTATTGAATCCTTAAAATGAGTGAACATCTATCAATGAACGCGAAACGTTTAAAAACAAGTGCCTGGCTGGTTGCCACAACACTGGCTGTTAGCAGCTGCGGTTTGTTGCCGTCTTTGGAAGAAGTCGCACCGGATAACACCCAGAAATATCGTAAAGCGGAAACCATGCCGCCTTTGGATGTGCCACCGGATCTCAGTGTTAACCGTATCAATGATGAAATTGCCAGCAGCGACAGTAGTTCGGCAACGTATTCTGAGTTCGAAGAAGCTGCAAATAATCCATTAGCGGCGCGTTACAACATTGTGCCTGACAAAAAACCGGCTTTGGCCGGTCAGGAAGGCAGCCGGCATTTAGTGGTGCCCGGTGAAACTGCTGTTACCTGGCAGCGTATTCAAAACTTCTGGTCAAGCCGTAATATTGATATTGCCCGTCAAGACAGCCGTATTGGTTTGATGGATACAAAAGCAGATTCCGATGGTTATGCCTACCGGCTGCGAATGGAAAAAGGTGATGTAAATGACTCGGCACGGGTGTACATCAGCGGCAAAGACAGTGATAACGATAATGTCACCAAAAATGAAGCGATGCTGCGTCAGGTAGCCGACTTCCTGGGTGTTTTGTATCAGGAAGACAAAGCCCGTATCGCTGCCAGCGAACCCCAACAAGCATCACGTGATTTGCCGAGAGTTGTTTTACTTGATGAAGGTGACGATTTGCAGGCATTGAAGGTTGAACAACCTTTCAGTGATGTTTGGGATCGCGTTGGTCGTGTACTGGATAGTCGCGGTTTTGCCGTTGAGGATCGGGATCGGTCACGTGGTTTGTATTTTGTTCGCTACATTGATCCGTTTATGGAAGCAGAGCGTGAAGAAGACGGCTTTTTCAGTGGTCTGGCTTTCTGGCGTGATGACGTTGAAAAAGCACCAGAAGAATATTATTACATTCGCTTAAGTTCTGAAGCTGACGACACCCGGATTACCGTACTGGATGCTGAAGAAGTACGCAGTACAACTGATACTGCCAAACGTCTGCTGGGATTGATTCAGGAACAACTGACGCAATAATGCAGTTTGCCTCACTTGGCAGTGGTAGCCGTGGCAATGGCACGCTGATCCGCGAGGCAGATACGATGATTCTGGTGGATTGTGGTTTTTCGGCTAAAGAAGCCGAAAAACGCCTCCGCCAGCATCAACTCAGTGCTGCCGATCTCAGTGCCATTGTGGTGACCCACGAACATGCTGATCATATTCAGGGTATTCGGGTACTGGCCCGTAAATATCGTTTGCCGGTTTATACCACGGCAGGTACGGCGGGTTGTCTGCCGGCTGATTTAATCGGCTTTATCCATGAATTCAGCTGCCATGAAACCTTCACCATTAAAGATATTGAAGTGCAGCCGTTTCCGGTGCCGCATGATGCCCGGGAGCCGGCGCAGTTTGTGTTTCAAAATGGCCGTTCCAAGCTTGGTTTATTAACTGATGTAGGTTCGATTACACCGGTGATTGAAAGTGCGCTGGATGGCTGTGATGGCTTATTGCTGGAAGCCAATCATGATGTCACTATGCTGGCCAATGGCGATTATCCCGCGTCACTCAAGCAACGGGTCGGTGGTCGCTTTGGCCATTTAAATAACGTGCAATCCGCGACATTACTTGAGAAAATTGATACATCGCGTTTGCAGCATATTATTGCCATGCATATCAGCGAGAAGAATAATTCACCGGATCTGGTGGTGCCATTATTTGCCGAAGCTTTAAACTGTACACCAGACTGGATTGGCATCGCTGATCAGAACGCCGGTTTTGGCTGGCGACAACTCTCTAACGCTTAACGGAATTTCCCATGGAAAAACGACAAGAACTCTACGCTGGCAAAGCCAAAAGCGTGTTCGCCACAGACGATGCTGATTATGTAGTGCTCAGTTTTCGCGATGACACTTCGGCATTTGATGGCGAAAAAGTCGAACAACTGAGCCGTAAGGGCGAGGTTAATAACAAATTCAACGCCTTTATCATGCAAACACTCAGCGATGCGGGGATACCGACGCATTTTGAGAGGCTACTCAACAACACCGAATCGCTGGTCAAACGGATGCAGATGATACCGGTGGAGTGTGTGGTGCGTAATGTGGCCTCAGGCAGTCTGGTACGGCGTCTGGGCGTCGAAGATGGTATGGAATTGAATCCACCGGTGTTTGAGTTTTTCCTGAAAAACGACGCACTACATGATCCGATGATCAACGAATACCATATCGCCACATTTGGCTGGGCCAGTGAGCCCCAGGTGCAGCAAATGAAGCAACTGACTTTTCAGGTGAATCAGGTACTGAAAAAATTGTTTGCCGATGCCGGCATGATTCTGGTTGATTACAAACTGGAATTTGGTGTGTTCAAGGATGAAGTCATCCTCGGTGATGAGTTCAGTCCGGATGGCTGTCGCTTGTGGGATGCTGAAACCCGCAAAAAACTTGATAAAGACCGCTTCCGTCAGGGCCTTGGCGGCGTCATTGAGGCTTATGAAGAAGTGGCCAGGCGGATTGGTGTGCCACTGTAAACTGTCCATGATATTCATCAATAAACCCCGGCCTGTCCGGGGTTTATTATTTGTGGCTCAGGATTTTACTGAGCGATATCAGGTAAAAACCGCTGTTGCCTGTGGTCGCTAATGCGTAAATTGGGAACCGTACAATAAGTTGATTAACAGGAGACAACATTATGTGGACTAAACCAGAATACAGCGATATGCGTTTCGGCTTTGAAGTTACCATGTACATCTGCAACCGTTAATCATGGCAACTTATCAAAAAACAGACATTGGTTTTATGGATTGGATTAAACATCCAATGCAATGCACTTGCCCAATCTGCAGTGCTTAATTTTTAAGGAGAATGATTATGTGGACTAAACCAGAATATTCAGACATGCGTTTCGGTTTCGAAGTAACAATGTACATCTGCAACCGTTAATACGCAGTAGATTCAACAAAAAGCCTCGCTTCGGCGGGGCTTTTTTATGTCTGAAAGATGCGAATTCGTCAGAAAAGCTGCCAGCAGTGTGGCCAACCCCAGCCAGTTTTATATCGGATAAAAGCGGCTTTGGTTGAAGACTGGCAGTTTGTTTGTCCAAAATGCCTGCCTGTCGTTAAACAAGATAATCCACAATATCAATATGGCGGTACCTGGAAAAGCCGAAAACGTTAATTTGGCCATTAACCAGTTTGCAGTAATCTGTTTTTAATCAATTAACTGGCGAGGATATCTATAAAAAAGCCCCGGAAACCGGGGCTTTTTTTTGTGCTTTATTTAACCTGCATACCTGGTTTGGCACCGTCATCGGGATTCAGAACGTAAATGTCTTTACCACCCGGGCCGGCTGCCAGGACCATGCCTTCTGAGACACCAAAACGCATTTTTCGCGGTGCCAGATTAGCGACCATCACTGTCAGTTTGCCAATTAAATCATCAGGTTGGTAGGCACTCTTAATACCGGCAAACACTTGTTTTTCGGCCAAACCGATATCCAGTGTCAGCTTCAGTAACTTATCGGCGCCTTCAACATGCTCGGCATTAACGATTTTGGCAATGCGTAAATCAATTTTGGCAAAATCCTCGAACTGAATTTCATCAGCAATGGGATCCAAATCGGTTGCAGCTGCTTTGGCAGTAGAGGGTTTTTGTTCAGCCTGCATAGTTTCTTTTGATTCAGTGAGAATGGCGTCGATCTTGTCTTGCTCAACGCGGGTCATTAGCGGTTTAAAAGCATTGATTTGATGGCCAAGCAGCGGCGTTTGGCTGGCTGCCCAATCCATCGATGGTATATTTAAAAAGGCCTCGGCCTGCTCGGCAGTACGTGGTAATACCGGTTTCAAATAAGCGATCAGCACTTTGAACAAGTTGATACCCATGCTGCATACCGCTTGCACGTCGGCATCTTTGCCTTCTTGTTTTGCCAGGACCCACGGTTTTTGCTCATCAATATATTGATTAGCTTTATCTGCTAACGCCATGATTTCACGCATGGCCTGATTAAATTCACGGTTATCGTAACGCTTGGCAATGCTTTCTGCCTGCTGCGTAAAACTGGCAAACAAGGCCGGATCGGCTAATTCATCAGTCAGTTTGCCGTCAAAACGTTTATTGATAAAGCCGGCACAACGGCTGGCGATATTAACCACTTTGCCGACCAGATCTGAATTGATACGATTCTGGAAATCAGCAAGGCTCAGATCGATATCTTCAATACCACTGCTCAGTTTGGCAGCAAAGTAATAACGCAGATATTCTGGATTTAAATGATTTAAATAACTGCGGGCCTTGATAAAGGTACCGCGTGATTTGGACATTTTTTTGCCATCAACGGTTAAAAAACCATGGGCATAAATACGGTTTGGCAAACGCATGCCGGCACCTTTGAGCATTGCCGGCCAGAACAGGGCATGGAAATAAATGATGTCCTTACCGATAAAATGCACCATTTCGGTGGGACTGTCAGCGCGCATAAACTCATCAAAATCAACGCCGCTACGCTCACAGTAATTTTTAAAGCTGGCTAAATAGCCAATCGGCGCATCCATCCAGACATAAAAGAATTTACCCGGCGCATCGGGGATTTCAAAACCAAAATAGGGCGAATCGCGCGAAATATCCCAGTCCTGTAAACCGGATTCAAACCATTCTCCAAGTTTACGGCCGACTTCAGATTGCAAATGATCGCCTTGCGTCCATTCCCGCAACAACGGTTCAAAATTACCCAGTTTAAAAAAGTAATGCTCTGAATCTTTGGTGATTGGCGTCGCGCCGGAAACGGCTGACACCGGATTTTTTAATTCGGTCGGGTCATAAGTGGCACCACAAGCTTCACAGTTATCACCATATTGATCAGCTGCGCCGCATTTCGGGCATTCACCGCGGATAAACCGATCCGGCAGAAACATTTCTTTTTCCGGATCATAGGCCTGACTGATGGTGCGGCTTTCGATATGACCGGCATCGCGGTTTGCCAGATAAATGTGGCTGGCCAATGCCCGGTTTTCGTCACTGTGGGTGGTGTGATAATTGTCAAAGCCAATAGCAAATTCAGCAAAATCGGCCTGATGTTCTTTACTGACATCGGCTATCAGTTGCTCCGGGGTAATGCCTTCATTCTGCGCCCGCAGCATAATTGGCGTACCGTGCGCATCATCAGCGCAAACATAGTGCACTTCATGGCCGCGCATTTTCTGAAACCGCACCCAGATATCGGTTTGAATGTACTCGACCAGATGGCCAAGATGAATAGAACCGTTAGCGTAGGGCAGGGCGCTGGTGACCAGAATTTTTCGTTGCATGAATGAACCGGAATTTAGCCGTTGGGAAAACCGTCAAAGATACCAGAATTCAACGATTGACTCTATTTTGTGCATATTTTGTGTATGAGTTTGAAATGCGCAGCAGATTACATTAGATTGACAAAAACGCCGGTTTTGCTGGTCGTTAACGCTAAGAGGCTCCCATGGATTTAAGTCTGCACGATATTCATGCCGACTCAATTGATTTGGCATTGGATAAAGCACGGCAATACCGTTCCTTATTGGAACCGGAAATTGCTGAAAGTATTTGTCTGGATGTGCTGAATATTGATCCCGATAATCAGGCGGCATTGGTGATGTATATATTGGCGTTGACTGATCAAATCAGTATCAGCGGTAGCCAATCTCCGTTTCAGGCCATCGAGACGGCGATTGAACGATTAAGCAGTGATTATCAACGCATTTATTACACCGGTATTTTTCACGAGCGCCGCGCCCGCTTTATGTTGACGCAACCCATGTCCCGGGCGTTTGCCTATGATTATTTTGCCAAAGCGCTGGAATGTTATCAGCAGGCTGAACAAATGCGTCCCGAGCATAATGATGAAGCTATTTTGCGGTGGAACAGTTGTGTGCGCACTATTGGCCGCGAAAAACTAGAGCCGGTCTCTGAGCATGATCAGGTATTAATGAGCCGGGAGAGCTGATGGCCCTGTTACAAGTTAAAAAACGTCTGATGGCGTTGGCGGGCATTGCTTTGTCTGTGTATTTGCTGCTGCATATGCTCAGTAATCTCAGCGTTATCAGTCCACAGGCCTTTAATGATTTTTACCAATTCTATAATCAGCCACTGATTCGTTGGCCACTGTGGCTGCTGGTGTCGGCAGCAATACTGTTACATGTGATTGTGGCCATACAAATTCGCCTGCATAACGGCAAAGCCCGGCCGGTTGCCTACCATCACCGTCAGCATCATTGGATCCCCGCCTGGTTAGTTTCGACGGTGATCACGCTGATTTTGTTATTTATTCTCTGGCATATGGCGCAGATGTGGTCGTTTGGCGGTGATGATATTTATCAGCAAACGCAAACCCTGTTTGCCAGCGGCTGGCAGGTACTTATTTATCTGGCGGGACTAGGTTTAATGGCGCTGCATTTATGGCATTCGCTGCCCAATGTTTTACAAACCCTGGGCAAAACTTCAAGACAATATTTATGGTTGAGCACGGCGCTAGTCGCATTGTTGACGATTGGCTTTGCCATCGTGCCAGTTCTGGCTTACTGGAGCGTCCAATGAGCGACGATATTCAACTCGACGGTCAATGCCCCAAAGGCCCGCTGGATCAGCGCTGGACGCAGCATAAATATAATTTGCGGATCGTCAGTCCCGCCAATCGTAAACATTATCGGGTGATTGTCGTCGGCACCGGTCTCGCCGGGGCGTCGGCTGCGGCTTCTCTGGCGGAAATGGGCTATCAGGTAAAAACCTTTTGTTACCAGGACAGCCCGCGCCGCGCTCACAGTATTGCTGCACAGGGCGGGATTAATGCCGCCAAAAATTATCATAATGATGGTGACAGTGTCTGGCGGCTGTTTTACGACATGATCAAAGGCGGCGACTTTCGGGCGCGCGAATCCAATGTGTTCCGGCTGGCTGAGTTGAGCACGTCGATTATCGATCAGGCAGTGGCGCAGGGGGTGCCATTTGCCCGTGAATATAGTGGTTATCTGGCCAATCGGTCTTTTGGTGGCGCCCAGGTTTCACGAACATTTTATGCCCGTGGTCAAACCGGTCAGCAACTATTGCTTGGCGCTTATCAGGCGATGAGCCGGCAAATTGCCGAGAACCATATCGAGCATTTTTCACGTACCGAAATGCAGGATCTGATCATGATTGATGGTCAGGCCAAAGGCATTATCGCCCGTGATTTACTGACCGGGGAATTGACCTCGCATCTGGCTGATTGTGTACTGCTGTGTACCGGCGGTTATGGCAATGCCTACTATTTATCGACCAATGCCAAGGGCTGTAATACCTCAGCGATCTGGCGGGCCCATAAACACGGTGCCTTGTTTGCCAATCCCAGTTTTACCCAAATTCACCCCACCTGTATTCCACAGCATGGTGAATTGCAGTCAAAACTGACCCTGATGAGTGAATCTTTGCGTAACGATGGCCGCATCTGGGCACCGAAAAACCCAGCCGATTGTGACCGTGATCCGCGCGATATTCTGGAGCAGGATCGCGATTATTTTCTGGAACGTATGTATCCGGCATTCGGTAATCTGGTGCCAAGAGACATTGCCTCGCGGGCGGTTAAACATATCTGCGATGAAGGCCGTGGTGTTGGTCACGAAATCAACGGCCAGAAACTGGGCGTATATCTGGATTTTGCCGATGCGATTAAAGAGCAGGGCAGTGACACGATTAACGAAAAATACGGCAATCTGTTTGATATGTATCAGCGGATTACCGCAGAAGATCCGACGCAGGTGCCGATGCGGATTTATCCGGCTGTGCATTACACCATGGGCGGCCTTTGGGTTGATTACAATCTGATGACCAGCATTGATGGTTTGTTTGCCGGTGGCGAAGCTAATTTTTCGGATCATGGTGCCAACCGTCTGGGTGCCAGTGCTCTGATGCAAGGCCTTGCCGATGGTTATTTTATTTTACCGGCGACGGTGTCTGATTATTTAGCGCGGCAAAAGCCGCTGGCTGATGAGGATTATCCGGAAGTGGCGCAGGCCATGGCCGAATCGACCGCCCGGCTGGATTTATTGCTTAATGCACCGGAGCCGAAACACACACCCGATTATTTCCATCGTCAAATGGGCCAGCTGTTATGGGACAACTGCGGTATGGCGCGAAACGCCGAGGCACTGCAAAACGCGCTCGGTGATATTAAAACGCTGCGGCAGCAATTCTGGCGCGAAGTCAAAGTCACCGGCAGTGACAAACAAATGAATCAGACTTTGGAACGGGCTGGCCGGGTTGCCGACTTTATGGAATTGGCGGAGCTGATGTGCCTGGATGCTTTGCAACGTGAAGAATCCTGTGGTTGTCACGCCCGGGTGGAGCATTTAACGCCCACCGGCGAAGTGCAACGCCGCGATATTGATTTTTCTTATGTTTCAGCCTGGCGTTATAGCGGCAACGTTAGCGCACCGACCCTGGTCAAAGAGCCGTTACATTTTGATTTTGTCAGTCCCGGCATACGGAATTACCAATGAATTTTATTTTGCATATCTGGCGTCAGACAAGTCCGCAGGAAACCGGTGAATTTGTCCGTTATCAATTGGATATCGCCGAGGATTCATCGTTTCTGGAAATGCTTGATGCCCTCAATGAGCATTTAATCGAAGCCGGTGAACAGCCGGTGGCTTTCGATCATGATTGCCGGGAGGGCATTTGCGGTAGTTGTAGTCTGGTCATTAATGGTGAGCCGCACGGCCGGCATAAAGCCACCACCAGTTGCCAGCAATATATGCGCGATTACCGGGATCAGAATGAATTGTGGATTGAACCGTGGCGGGCAGCCGCGTTTCCGGTCATTAAAGATCTGGTCGTGGATCGCAGCGCTTTTGACCGGATCATTCAGGCCGGTGGTTATATTCCGGTGCGCACCGGCGCAGCGCCGGAGGCTAATACCCAACCGGTTGCCAAACAAGTGGCTGATAAAGCCTTTGATGCCGCGACCTGTATCGGCTGCGGCGCGTGTGTCGCAGTGTGCCCGAATGCTTCTGCAACCTTATTTATTGCTGCCAAAGTCAGCCACTTATCCAGTCTGCCGCAGGGGCAGCTGGATAAAAAACGACCGGCGAAAATGCTGGCCAGGATGGAAGCAGAAGGCTTTGGCAGCTGCAGTAATTACCGTGAGTGCGAACGGGTTTGCCCGAAACAAATCCGCACTGACACCATCAGTAACATGAATCAGTTGTTATATCGGGGTTAATGCCTAGTCGGGCTTGATGAACTTTAAGGTCATTCGGTCGCTTTCGCCGATTTGACGGTAGCGATCCTTATCAGCGTCATCGACGCGCAAGTTAGGCAGCAGGCTCCAGACCCCATTGGGATGATAGGTATCGTCGGCTGGATTGGCATTGATATCAGATTTGGCTGCCAGCTTAAAACCGGCTTTTTCAGCCAGTTCAATGACCAACGCTTCCGTCAGATAGCCGGATTTTTTCATGGTGGCCATATCGGCACACGGTTTAGCCCGATGATCGGTAACGCCAAGAATGCCGCCCGGTTTGAGTGCTTTAAACATCGCATCAAAGGCGTTATCAGCGACATCCGCTTGTACCCAATTGTGCACGTTGCGAAAGGTCAGCACGGCATCGAGAGAATTATCTTCGGCGATTTGCCAGTGACCGGGGCCAAACTCAACAACCGATACTTGATCAAACCATTCGGGGTTTGCAGCGAGCCAGTTATTGTAGGATTGGCGCAGATTCATCCGCCACTCCGGCCCCATATCCGCGGGAAAGCCTGCCGCAATCAACTGGCCGTTACCCTGTTTTAACCATGGCGCCAGAATTTCGGTGTACCAGCCTTTACCGGGCCAGATTTCGGCGACCTGCATATCAGCGTTGATGCCAAAAAACTGCAATGTTGCCTGTGGATTCCGATAGTTGTCCCGGGCAACATTTTCGTTGCTGCGCTGGTCACTGTTAATAATGTTTTGCAGTGCCTCGTCGGCATAAGCAGCAGATGGTAATGTCATCAGTAGACAGATGCTGAGCAGCAACGATTTGAATGATTTGGTCATGATAATTTCCTGATTACGAAGCAACCTGTTCATTCCGACCAGTGGTTTGCCAAATAGTTTATGTTTTGCATTTGTCATCCGGCGGGAGAGCAGGTAGCTTTATCAATACAAATTACTGCGCCAGCTGCTAGTACGCTGTTATTCAGCTTCGCTGGGCAGGCGTCGATAACCGGAGAATAACGCAGCAACATGAGTGAGCAAAAAACACCGCTTTATATCGCGCTTATCAGTGTTCATGGGCTGATCCGCGGTGATGACCTGGAACTGGGCCGTGACGCTGACACCGGTGGCCAAACCCTGTATGTATTGGAATTGGCTCAGGCGCTGTCCGAACAGTCACAGGTCGCCAAAGTAGAATTAATTACCCGGCGCGTTGAAGATGCAGCCGTTGCCGACGATTATGCGGTTGCTGAAGAAACCATTAACGACAAGTTCAGCATTATTCGTATTGAGGCCGGTCCGCCGGGCTATTTACCCAAGGAACAGCTGTGGGACCATCTCGACAGCTTTGCCGATAATCTGGTCAGCTATTTTCGTCAACAAAGTCAATTACCGACTTTGTTGCACAGTCATTACGCTGATGCCGGTTTGGTGGGGGCGCATGTTGCCAATCAACTGGGTATTGCCCTGATTCACACCGGCCACTCTTTAGGCCGAGTCAAACGCCGGCGGCTGCTGGCCAGCGGTGTCGACACCACCCAACTGGAATTACTCTACAACATGGGCCGGCGCATTGAAGCTGAAGAAATCACCCTGGCGACCGCGGAGCAAGTAATTACCAGTACCCATCAGGAAATCGAAGAACAATACGAGCTGTACGATCATTATCAGCCGGAAAAAATGCGCGTCATTCCGCCGGGTACCAATGTGCAGCAATTTATCCCACCGCGTGGTGATGAGCAGCACACTGAACTCTTCGAGACATTGACCCGCAGTCTGACTGACTCGGATAAACCGTTAATTCTGGCGTTGTCCCGACCCGATAAACGTAAGAATATTGTCGGTCTGATGACGGCTTTTGGTGAAAGCAAACAATTACAGCAACTGGCGAATTTGCTGATTATTGCCGGCAACCGTGATGACATTGATGATTTGGAAAGTGGCGCCCGTGAGGTGTTTCAGGAATTACTGGTGGCGATGGATCGATACGATTTATACGGCAAAGTGGCGATGCCCAAACACCACCGCCGTGATCAGGTTGCCCAGATTTATCGGATCGCTGCGGCCAGTGGTGGGGTGTTTGTTAATCCGGCGCTGACCGAGCCCTTTGGTCTGACACTGATTGAAGCGGCTGCCAGTGGTTTACCGATAGTCGCCACGGAAGATGGCGGACCGCGCGACATTATGGCCAATTGCCAGAATGGTGAACTGATTGACCCGCTGGAAACCAGTACTATCAGTGCTGCGATTCTGGCATTGCTGGAAGATAAATCCCGCTGGCAACAATGCCAGAAAAATGGCCTGAAAGGCGTGCATGCACATTATTCATGGCAGGCCCATGCGCAGCGTTATCTGGAACTCATTGAGCCGATTGCCCAGCGCAACGGCGAATTAGTGCAGCCAACGCCACTACGCGGTCTGTCGCGGATTGAGCGGGCGATGGTCAGTGACCTGGATTTAAATCTGCTTGGTGATGAGACGTCGTTAAAACAGTTATTGGCGCTGGTGCGTGAGCATCGCAAAACCACCAAGTTTGTCATTGCCACCGGCCGGCGTTTGGATCAGGCGCTCAGGCTGATGAAAAAGCATGGTATCCCTGAACCGGATATTTTAATTACCAGCTCGGGCAGTGAGATTTATTACGCACCAAAACTGACCCCGGATACTGCCTGGGCCGAACATATTGACCATCTCTGGCAACCGCGCAAAATCCGTCAATTACTGGATGATTTGCCCGGATTAAGCCGTCAGCCTAAAGAAGAACAAAGTCAGTTCAAGCTGAGTTACTACATTGATCCGCAGCAGATTAATTTAGAAGAAATCAAGCGGCTGCTGCATCGGGAAGAACAATCGGTGCATCCACAAATGGCATTTGGTCAGTTTTTGGATATTTTACCGTTGCGGGCTTCCAAAGGGATGGCGTTACGGTATGTTGCCGATCGCTGGCAATTGCCGTTAGAGCAGATATTTGTCGCCGGCGGCAGTGGCGCTGATGAGGATATGATGCGTGGCAACACGCTGGCAGCTGTGGTCGCCAATCGGCATCATGAAGAGTTGTCACAGTTGGAAGACACCTCACATATTTATTTTGCCAAAGCGCCCTATGGAGAGGGCATCCTTGAAGCGCTGGAGTATTATCAATTTTTTGAAAAAACTTTGCAGGATAGCCACACTGTATGAGCCACCGACTATTGTTATGTACGGATATGGATCGCACGGTGATCCCCAATGGTATGCAGCCTGAGCATCCGCAAGCCCGCAGACGGTTTCGGGCCTTTTCTGAGCAGGATAATGTGTCATTGGTATACGTCACTGGCCGGCATCGGCAGCTGGTCGAAAAAGCCATTCGCAGTTATCAGTTACCCCAGCCGGATTATGTGATTTCCGATGTCGGCACCAAAATTTATCAGCAACAAAATGGTTGGCAGGAACTCAGTAGCTGGAAAACGGAAATCGACAAAGATTGGCGCGGTCGCAGTCATCAGGATCTAAAGCTGATTCTTGCCGGCATCAAGGGCCTGAAACTACAGGAAATGAGCAAGCAAAACACCCATAAACTGAGTTATTACCTGCCACTCTATCAGGACAAAACACCGGTCATTAGTGCCATGCAGCAGCGCCTGCAAGATGAAGGGATTGATGCTTCAGTGATGTGGAGTATTGATGAGTTAACCAATGTCGGCTTGATTGATGTCTTGCCCAAGCATGCCACCAAATTGCATGCCATTGAGTTTTTACAGGAAAAGTTGGCTTATCAGCACGATGAAGTAATTTTTGCCGGCGATAGCGGTAACGATATGCCGGTACTGGCCAGTCATGTGCAATCGGTTCTGGTCAATAATGCCAGCGCTGAAATCAAATCATTGGCCTACCAACTGGCGAACGATGCGGGTCATTCGGATCAGCTTTATATTGCCCGCGATGATGGGCCGCTGGGCATGAACGGCAATTACAGTGCTGGCGTTCTGCAAGGCATTTGGCATTTTGCCCCGGCATTTCGTCAGGCTTTAGAAACGGAGACCTTTTATGACTGATTCAGCCAGGCTGGCGGTATTTGGCGAAGCTTTGTTCGACTGTTTTGTTGATCAGCAAAAACTGGGCGGCGCGCCGTTCAACGTTGCCTGGCATTTACAGGCTTTTGGCGATGCACCGCTATTTATATCCCGTGTCGGTGATGATGCGCTGGGCCTGCAGATTAAAAATGCGATGCAGCAATGGGGAATGGATTTATCGGGTTTACAAACCGATCCGACCCGGCCAACGGGCACAGTAAATGTGACCTTAAAAGGCAGTGAGCCGCATTATGAGATTACTGATAACGTTGCCTACGATTTTATCGATAAAGCCGCGCTACCGGCATTACGCAATGATGTTATTGTCTATCACGGCAGTCTGGCCTTGCGGCATTCACATAATCACGAAGTGCTGACGCATTTAAAGCGGGTCCCATCGGTGTCGGTATTCGTCGATGTTAATTTACGTGCGCCATGGTGGGATAAAGAAAGTCTGTTTGCCTGGCTGGAGCAGGCGCGTTGGGTCAAACTGAATGCTGATGAATTGGCTGCCCTTGGCTTTCAATCAGCCGATTTGCTGCAAGACATGATCCGTATGCAAACCAACTTCCAGTTGGAGCAGTTGATTGTCACCCGTGGTGAAAAAGGCGCTATTGTGCGTTGCAATGACGGTCAGGTGTATGAATTCCCGCCCAGCAAAGCCACTAAAGTTGCCGATACTGTCGGCGCCGGTGATGCATTTTCAGCAATGTATTTGCATGGTTTGTTGCATGGCTGGCCAATCACACAAATATTGCCTAAGGCGCAGGCTTTTGCTGCTGCGGTCGTGGGTTTGCAGGGTGCATTCACCGATGATGCAACCTTTTACCAAACATTTAATTAAAAACTGCCTGATCATTTATGTATGAACAACAATCTCATTCCCTTCTCAATGCCATCCTGAATCAAATCGAGCCGGAATTTGCCCGGGTTGATTTACGCTATTTTTACACCCGGCTGGGTGCCAATTTTTACGCCATTCATTCACTGTTCGACAAGCTCTACGGCAAACGCCCGGATTTTGCCGAGCAGGCACAGCGATTGGTTGAAACCATGGCCCGGCAATACATCATCCGGCCAGAGAACTTGCGCCAGCGCGATATTGAACGCGAACAGGACTTTAACTGGTTTCTCAGTCAAAAATGGGTCGGTATGGCCATGTATGCTAACGGCTTTGCCAAAGATCTCAATGGCATGCGTGAGCATCTCAATTATTTTCAGGATTTAGGCGTCAACCTGTTGCATGTCATGCCAATCATGCAATGTCCTGAAGGCAAAAGTGACGGCGGTTATGCGGTCAGTAACTTCCGGGAAATTGATTCACGGGTGGGTACGCTGGACGATTTGCGACATTTAGCTGGTGAAATGCGGCAACGCGATATGTTGCTTGTACTGGATGTGGTGCTCAATCACACCTCCGATCAACATGAATGGGCCGAAAAGGCGAAAGCCGGTTATGCGCCCTATGGTG
This sequence comes from Methylophaga sp., assembly GCA_040882115.1. Taxonomy (GTDB): domain Bacteria; phylum Pseudomonadota; class Gammaproteobacteria; order Nitrosococcales; family Methylophagaceae; genus Methylophaga. The sequence goes on from JBBEBX010000003.1 coordinate 22,105, forward strand.
ATTATTATTACACCTTCGAAAATCGTGATGTGCCGGATATGTTTGAGCAGAGCATGCCGGAAGTATTTCCGGAGACAGCGCCCGGTAATTTTACCTGGAATGAAGAAATGCAACGCTGGGTGATGGCCGTGTTCAATGATTACCAATGGGATCTGAATTACAGCAATCCCGCGGTATTTATTGAAATGCTCGACATCATTTTGTTTTGGGCCAATCAGGGGGCTGATATTGTGCGCCTCGATGCGGTGGCTTTTTTGTGGAAAAAAATTGGCAGCGCTTGCCAGAATGAACGCGAAGCGCATTTGATTCTGCAATTGCTCAAGGACTGCTGTCAGGTGACGGCGCCGGGCGTATTATTCATCGCCGAGGCGATTGTCGCACCGGTCGAAGTTATAAAATACTTCGGTGAAGATGCAGTAAATGCCAAAGAGTGCGAAATCGCTTACAACGCAACCTTTATGGCGCTGATGTGGGATGCAGTGGCGACCAAAAATGCCCGACTGCTTAATCAGGGCATTAAGAGTCTGCCGGTGAAGTTAGAGCGCGCTACCTGGCTGAATTATATTCGTTGCCATGATGATATTGGTCTGGGCTTTGATGACCGGGATATTGCGCTGGTCGGCTATGAGCCGGCTGACCATCGCAAGTTTTTGATTGATTATTTTACCGGTAAGTTTGCCGACTCACATGCGCGTGGCGTGCCGTTTGGACAAAACGATAAAACCGGCGATGCCCGAATTTCAGGATCACTGGCATCCCTGGTTGGCTTGCAGCATGCAGTGGAAAGCAATGATCCGCAGGCAATTGATGAAGCGGTCAAAGTCATTTTATTGCTGCACAATTTGATTTTGTCGTTTGGTGGGCTGCCATTGCTGTATTACGGCGATGAGATCGGTACCACCAATGATGAAAGCTACAAAACCGATCCGGTGAAAATGGACGATTCACGTTGGGTGCATCGGCCGTTTATTGATTGGCAGAAAGCCGAACTGCGACACACACCCGGCACCGTGGAATATAAGATATTCAGCCATTTAAAAACCATGATTGCCGTGCACAAAGAACTGGATGCCTTTGCCGATTTTAATAATCGTGAATTACTTGATGTAAAAAATCCGCATTTGTTTGTGTTTGAGCGCTATCACATTCAAAAACCCAGTGAGCGGGTACTGCTGGTCAGTAATTTTGACCAACAGCCACAGACATTGGATATGAATGATTTAAGCCGCTGGGCGACGCCGCAAGATGGGCAGTTAATTGATGCCGTGACCGGTAAAAGACCTGAACAATTCGACAGCTCACTGATTATTCCGGGCTTTGGTTTTTACTGGCTTATTGAGCAGTAATCAGCGTTCACATTTGCCGGTATCACAGGTTTTATCGCGGCCCATAAGACGGCCAATCGGATGTCTTAATCGGCAAATGAACGATAACCGATATCGGTAAACCAACGAATCACCGGCCAGCGCAGTACTTGGATCCAGCGATGGGCATCGACTAATGCCCAGGCTTTGGCCGTGACATCCAAGCCGTAAATCATGCTGCCATCAGCCAGCTGTCCATGTAATGCGTGATCAGCTTTTACGATATCGATATAAGGATAACGATAAACAAAATCGGCGGCGTAAATATTCTCAAATTTGAGTCGTTGTTTAATGTCACGTGCTTGTAATGCATTGATTTCCTTGATTCACAATGGGTAATTACCATCAAAAAATATCGTCAGCTGATGCATGGTGGATTCCTGAGTTTGGCTGCAGCGTTGACGCAGTAAACATTGTGAAGTTCTCAAGCTGAACCATTTTTGATTGTAGCCGTCTCAAAGCCATTGATTTAAGGGGAAACAATGAAGCGTACCGGCTTATTTTGGTTACAAAACGATCTGCGTTTACATGACCACCCCGGTCTGTGGCAAATGCAGTCGATGGAACAGCTGATTTGTGTATTTTGTATTGATCCAGCCTGGTACCGGCCTAATGGCTTTAACGCTCGTGCGCTGGGTGCTGTGCGATATGCTTTTCTGACGCAGGCGCTTACCGATTTATCAAATCAACTGGATGCCATCGGTCAGACTTTACTGGTGATTGAAGCTGATCCGGTTGAGGCGATTGCGGCGCTGGTTGAAACCTATCAAGTATCGGTTATTGGCCGCAGCCAGCATCCCGGCGCTTATGAAAACCGGCAATGGCAACGACTGCAACAACATTTTCCGGATCGGGATTTTTATCAAGCCGATACCGCGACGTTATTCAGTGAACAGGATTTGCCATTTGCGTTGGCAGATTTGCCTCAATCATTCAGCCAGTTTCGAAAATTAGTTGAGGATTTACCGGTCAACCGACCGATGTCGGCAATTGATCGGTTACCACCGCCACCGGCAAACTTAGTCAAAACGCCAGCGAGACTCGCTTCAACTAATATCATTGAATTTACTGGTGGTGAACAGGCCGCTTTACAACATCTTGGTGATTACTTCAGTGGTGAAGCGCCGGCTATCTACAAAGAGGTGCGAAATGAACTGGATGGCTGGCAAAACTCCACCAAGTTTTCACCGTGGCTGGCGCAGGGCAGTTTATCGGTAAGAACCCTGGTTAGTCGTTTGCAGGAATACGAAAAGAAAGTCGTTGCCAATGACTCGACCTACTGGATATTTTTTGAGCTGCTGTGGCGTGAGTATTTTCAGTGGTATGCGCAGCGTTATGGCGCGCGGCTGTTTCGTTTTAACGGTATCAATAATGAAACCAGCCGGCGCTGTTATTATCCTGAGCGTTACCAGAAATGGTGTCATGGCAATACCCCGTACCAGCTGGTCAATGCGCTGATGCATCAACTGAATGAAACCGGCTATATGAGTAATCGCGGCCGGCAGATTGCTGCCAGCTGTTTTGTTTATGATTTGCAGCTCGATTGGCGGTTTGGCGCTGCATATTTTGAGCAGCAACTGCTGGATTATGATGTCGCCAGTAATTGGGGCAATTGGCAGTATATTGCTGGCGTTGGCGCCGATCCGCGTGGTGGCCGGCATTTTAATATCGACAAACAAACCCGGCAGTACGATCCCGATGGCGTATTTATTCAAAGATGGCAGGGTGATACCGGTAATCAGCCACTGGATTCGGTGGATGCCGCCGACTGGCCGATTATGCCGCCGGGGCGTTAGGGCTTGTTTATCTTTCATTTCCGCCTCTGTTGTGAACTGAAAAATCGTCAATCAAGGCACGAGGAGAGCTGTTTAGTTGTTCTAAACAAACGACGAGCAACGCAGGTTGGCGCTTTTTCAGTTACAACCCGAAGGGCTGGGACTATTTTTGTGCCCGGCTGCGTTGTCAATCGCTTATGGAGAAAAACTACACTGCGCGATTTCCGCCTTGTCGGACACAAAAATAGCCGCCAGCAGTGGTGGATATGAAAGATAAACAAGCCCTAATGGTCAAACCGGCGATAAATGTTGTTTGGCTGAAGCGCGATTTACGGCTCAGTGACCATCAGCCATTGGCCGATGCCTGTCAGCAGGACCTGCCGGTTCTGCTGCTCTATATAGTTGAGCCGATATTATTGGCAGATCCACATTTCAGCGAAAGACACTGGCGCTTTGTCTGGCAATCACTTAATGATATGAACCGGCGTTTACAACGTTTCAATACTTCGGTTTGTATTGTGAGTGATGATGCCATTGCCGTATTTAAAACCCTACAGCAAAGCTATCAAATCAAAACATTGTTCAGCCATCAGGAGATTGGCTTAGGCAATACATTTGAGCGTGATAAAGCTATTACTGCTTTTTGTCAGCAACAAAATATTGATTGGCAGGAAACAGCGTTGGGCGCCGTGATGCGTGCCGCCAGTCATCGCGATGATTGGGACAAACACTGGCAAAAAGTGATGCGTGCCGATATGGCTGCGCCTGCCTTAAAGCAGGCGCAATTTGTTAAGACGGATTTTTTGCCTGCTTTTCAGGTGCCGGACAACTGGCAACAGTCCGAACTGCAAATGCAGATGGGTGGTGAAAAACAAGCCTGGCAGGTGCTGGAAGATTTTTTCAGTGATCGCGGCCAGCATTATCACCGTCATATTTCCAGCCCGTCGTTAAGTCGTGAAGCCTGTTCGCGCATGTCACCGTATTTGACCTGGGGTAATATCAGTTTAAGGCAAATGTATCGGCGGCTTTTGGCCGATTGGCAACGTCCGGGCTGGCGGCGGCCGTTAGCAGCATTGTCTTCACGATTACACTGGCATTGTCATTTTATTCAGAAGTTTGAAAGCGAATGCGAGATGCAATTTCGGCCGGTAAATCGCGGTTATGCAGATTTTCCGTGGCGCATTGGTGAACAAGCTGAGCAGGATTATTCAGCCTGGCAGCATGGCAAAACCGGGTATCCACTGGTCGATGCCTGCATGCGCAGTTTGCAGGCGACCGGTTATATTAATTTCCGGATGCGCGCCATGTTGGTCAGTTTTTTATGTCACCAATTACTGCTCGATTGGCGTCGTGGCGTCGAACACTTAGCCAGATTGTTTCTGGATTTTGAGCCGGGCATTCATTACCCGCAGTTTCAGATGCAGGCTGGCGTTACCGGTACTAACACCATTCGTATTTATAATCCGGTCAAACAATCGCAAGAGCAGGATCCTAAAGGCGAGTTTATCCGGCGATGGTGTCCGGAGCTGACCGAATTACCCGATGAACTGATTCATACCCCGTGGCAAATAACGCCAATGGAAAGTCAGCTTTATGGTGTGATCCCGGGCCGTGATTATCCGCAACCGGTGGTCGAATTAAAGCAAAGTAGCAAACAAGCGCGTGATGCGCTGTGGGCATGGCGTAAAAAGCTAGCGGTAAAACAGGAAAACCAGCGAATTTTACGTCGCCATGTGCGCCCAGACAGCCGCCGCTAATTGGATTTGCCGAGCAGGGCTCCCAGCCACGATAATAGGCAGCATCTTTAATTTTCCCGGAGTAAAAAATGAGTTTGGCATTTGCAGCAATTGTTGTCGGTTTAATATTTTTGGTCTGGAGTGCTGATAAATTCATAGAGGGAGCGGCTGTTACCGCCAAACATTTCGGTATGTCACCATTGCTTATCGGTATGGTCATTGTTGGTTTTGGTACCTCGGCACCAGAAATGGTGGTGTCGGCTTTGGCATCGCTGCAGGGCAATCCGGGCATTGCACTGGGTAACGCCTACGGCTCCAACATTACTAATATCGCGCTGATTCTGGGTCTGACTGCTGTTATTAGCCCGATTTTGGTGCATTCTCAGGTGCTGCGTAAGGAAATGCCGGTATTGATTGCGATCACTGCTCTGGCGGCTTTCCAGTTGGCTGATGGTCATTTGTCACGACTGGATGCCGTCGTGCTGATGGTGGTGTTTTTTATACTGATGGGCTGGAGTATTTATCAGGGTATGACCAGCAAAGACGATACCCTTGGCAATGAAATGCAAGGTGAAGTAGATGCCTATAGTATGCCACTGAAAAAAGCCATATTTTGGCTGGTGGTTGGGTTGGTGGTGCTGGTACTGAGTTCACGGCTATTGGTTTGGGGCGCGGTGGATATTGCTGTGGCACTGGGCGTCAGTGATTTGATTATTGGCCTGACCATCGTCGCCATCGGTACGTCGCTGCCTGAACTGGCTTCGTCTTTGATGGCTGTAAAAAAAGGCGAGCATGATATGGCCATTGGTAATGTCATTGGCTCTAATATGTTCAATACGCTAACCGTTGTAGGTATCGCTGGCCTGATTAGTCCAATGGCTGTGGAACCTGACGTTTTGCGTCGTGATGTCGCGGTGATGGCTGGTTTGACCATTCTGTTGTTTATCTTTGCTTATGGTTTCCGCAGGCCGGGCCGTATCAATCGAATTGAGGGTGGTGTATTACTAACCGCATTTGTTGCGTATACCACGTACCTCATCACCACAGTCATTCTGTAATTCGAAAAAATCATTAAAGGTAAGGGAGGCATTATGTTTAAAGCGTATGCTGCAATGCAAGCAGGGGCCGAACTGGAATTAATCGAATTTGATCCGAGTCCGATTGGTGCTGAAGAAGTGGAAATCGAAGTTGAGAACTGCGGGATCTGTCACAGTGATCTGAGCATGATTGATAACGAATGGGGTATGACGACTTATCCACTGATTGCCGGCCATGAAGTGGTTGGTCTTATTCGTGACAAGGGCGCTTCGGTCAGTCAGTTTAAAATTGGCCAAAGGGTAGGACTTGGCTGGTTCAAAGGCTTTTGCAATCATTGCAGTGCCTGCCAGCAGGGGGATCATAATCTTTGCGCCACAGCAGATATGACTATTGTTGGCCACCATGGTGGTTTTGCCGATAAAGTCCGTGCCAAAGCCAATTCAGTGGTGGCATTGCCGGACGGGATTGATCCTTTAAGTGCCGGCCCCATGTTTTGCGGTGGTATCACCGTGTTTAATCCGCTAGTGCAATATAATTTGCCACCGACCAGCAAAGTTGCCGTTATTGGAATTGGTGGCCTTGGCCATATTGCCCTGCAGTTTTTGAATGCCTGGGGCTGTGACGTAACGGCATTTACCTCCAGTGAAGCCAAGATACAGGAAGCGAAATCACTGGGCGCGCATCACACCATTGATTCCCGCGATCCGCAGGCATTAGCTGATGCAGCAGGGCAGTTTGATCTGATTATTTCCACTGTTGCCGTCAAGCTGGACTGGAATGCCTATTTAAATACCCTGGCCCCGAAAGGCCGTTTACATTTTGTTGGTGCCACGTTAGAGCCGCTGGATCTCAATGTGTTTAATTTGATTATGGCGCAGCGCAGCGTTTCAGGTACACCATCAGGCAGCCCGGAAACCACCCGGAAAATGCTGGAATTTGCCCGGTTGCATGATATTAAGCCGCAGATTGAGACTTTTGCTATGCGCGATATCAATCAGGCGATCCAACACCTCCGTGATGGCAAAGCCCGTTATCGGATCGTGTTGGAAAACTAGGGCAAGCCTAGATAAGATGCGCCCACATATCGTGTTCGTCGGCATCTTCAAATTCGACCTGCACGATATCGCCCACCGTCAGATGCGTTGCGTTATCGATAAACACTAAACCATCGATATCCGGCGCATCGGCGCGGCTGCGGCCGACAGCGCCTTCCTCGACGACTTCATCAATAATCACCCAGTCACGTTTACCAATTTTTTGTTGTAAACGTTGGGCACTGATTTCAGCTTGCTTGGCCATAAACCGAGCCAGCCTTTGTTCTTTAATTTCTTCTGGTACCGGATCTGGTAATTCATTGGCAACGGCACCATCAACGGGTGAATATTTAAAGGCGCCGGCTTTATCGAGTTGCGCGGCATCCAGAAACGCCAGCAGCTCCTCAAATTCGGCTTCAGTTTCACCGGGAAAGCCAACAATAAAAGTACTGCGCAAGGTGATTTCCGGGCAGATTTTGCGCCAGGCCTGAATGCGCTCCAGATTATTCTGCGTAGAAGCAGGGCGTTTCATCAGTTTCAGAATGCGCGGACTGGCATGCTGAAATGGAATATCCAGATAGGGCAGGATTTTGCCTTCTGCCATCAGTGGGATGACATCATCAACATGCGGGTAGGGGTAAACATAATGCATCCGTACCCAGATTCCGAGTTCGCCCAGCGCTTTGGCCAGCGCCGTAAAACGGGTGGCAACTTGCTCACCTTGCCACGGATATTCGGCATATTTCAGATCCACACCATAAGCGCTGGTATCTTGTGAAATCACCATAATTTCTTTAACGCCGGCATCCGCCAGCCGTTTGGCTTCGGCAATCACCTGATTCACCGGCCGGCTGACCAGGTCACCGCGCATTGATGGAATGATGCAGAACGTGCAACGGTGGTTGCAGCCTTCAGAAATTTTCAGATAGGCATAATGCCGTGGCGTTAGTTTGATGCCCTCAGGCGGCACCAGACTGGTAAACGGGTCATGTGGCTGTGGCAGATGTTTGTGCACGGCACTGACGACTTCTTCCAGCGCATGTGCACCAGTAATTTCCAATACCTGCGGGTGTTTTTCACGAATGCTGTTATCACGACTGCCCAGACAGCCAGTAACGATGACCTTGCCGTTTTTGGCAATGGCTTCACCGATACTGTCCAGCGATTCTTCGACCGCTGAATCAATAAAACCGCAAGTATTAACCACCACCAAATCAGCATCATCATAACTATTAGAAATGTCATAACCCTCGGCGCGCAGCTTGGTGATAATGCGCTCGCTGTCGACCAATGCTTTGGGGCAACCGAGACTGACAAATCCGACTTGGGGGGCTTTCATGTGCTTGACCTGCAAAACAAAAAGTGGCGCGTAGTTTAACGGGTTTTAAGCCGGCCGTCTTGTATGTTGGGTTGTTCACCGTTGCCGACAGGCGCATACTCAAATTAACGCTGAATCACTCGGAGAATGTCCAGATGATAAAAGCGATTTTGTTCGACATCAGTGGTGTATTGCATGTTGATCAGCAAGCTTTCCCCGGCGCTGTCAGGTTGCTTAACCGCTTGCAACAGAGCGATCTGCAACTGCGATTTGTCACTAATACCTCCCGCACGACCAGCCAACAAACCTTGTCATCACTTCAAAACATGGGCTTTCAGGTCAAACCTGAACAAATTTTCACCGCGCCAGGCGCCGTTCGCCAGGCACTCCAAACGCGTAAACTCCGGCCGTTTTTATTGATCCATCCGGATCTGGAAGCGGAATTTGCTGATATCGACCAGCAGCGGCCTAATGTCGTGGTGGTGGCCGATGCGGCAGAGCGCTTTGATTATTCGCATCTGAACCAGGCTTTTAAACTGCTGATGGAAGGCGCGCCATTATTGGCAATTGGCCGTAACCGTTATTTTAAAAGCGGTGGCGCTTTGCAGCTTGATGCCGGACCGTTTATAACCGCTTTGGAGTATGCCGCTAACATTGAAGCCGAGATTTTTGGTAAACCGGCAGCCGGTTTTTTCCAGGCAGCGGTGGCATCATTATCCTGCACTGCGGATGAAGTTATGATGATTGGTGATGATACGGAAGCTGATGTATTAGGGGCATTGGCGGCCGGACTGAATGCTTGTCTGGTACAAACTGGCAAATATCAGCCCGGTGATGAAAAGCAACTGCAAGGCACCAATGCCTGGTTAGCAGGTGACGTTGTTGCTGCTATACAAAGGCTGGAAGATCAGAATGATTGTGTCTGATACAGCTGGATTTGCAGATTAACCGGCCACTCATCGAGGGCGAGACCGGCTTTTTGTTTCAGATGGTTTATAAATTGTTGCTTGTCTGGCAGTTGCTGCCAGACTTGCGGCAAAAACGTTGCCCGTTTATTGCCGGACGATAGAATCACCCCATCTACCCCCGGCGTCAGTTTATTAAGCAAATCCTGCTGATCTTTTACAAATAAAGGTTGGGGCTCATCGAGCACCGCTATATGCAGTTGGCAATGGGCCCATTCGGTGGGTGACAGCGGCGCAAAACGTTCATCATTAAAGGCCGCCGAAAAGCCATTATGATTGGCATCATCGGCCAGCGGCCGATTTGCCATCAGGGTACCGGTGCAGCCGCGTAATTCATTTTGTTTGTAAATGCTGACAAAACAAGCAGCAACTTCACGTAAAGCCAGCGGCAGGTGACTGATATCAGGTTTTGGCGGCCGGTCATATTGCAGACCGAACTCAATTGCCGCCGCCGCGATTGCTTTTAGTTGATGCTGTTCGGCCAGCGTTAAGGTGTTCATGACTGATGGTCATTCGAATAAATAGGCCCCATAACCAACCACACTGTCTTTTTTGCCGGCGGTATCGCCGGAGTTACACAAGCTGATGACTTTGCCCTGAAATTGCTGCTGGCGGGCATACGCCAGAAATCCGCGAATACCGACACAGCCGCAGGCGCGATACGGATCAATATCATGCTTATCGAGACTGATAATGGCCTGAGTAGTGAACTGATCAATTTTGCGAGCGCTTTCATAATCTAGATAATGGCTTAAATCTGAACTGATCACAATTAAAGCATCATCGGCAGTGTCAACAGCGGCCTCAATCACATCGGCAACCAGTTCAGGACTGGCATCTCCGGTGACGATGGGCACAATGGAAAATTGTTCGAGAACAAACTGCAAAAAAGGCAATTGGACTTCCAGACTGTGTTCGTTATCGTGGGCAGTATCCAGAAACTGTACCCCGTCAATAGCCGCTAATCTGGCCATCGCGGCTTTATCAACCGCAATACTGCCCAATGGCGTTGCAAAATAATCCGCACTGGAAATGGCGACGCCGCTAAATGGCACACGATGTGATGGCCCGACTAATATCACGCGATGAATGCGTTCGGCGAGATGTCGAAGTGATTGATAGGCTTGGGCAGCAACCTTGCCGGAATAAACATAACCGGCATGCGGCACAATCAACGCTTTGGGATGCTGATGTTTGTTTTGGGGCAGTGATTCAAATTGCTCGCTGAGCAGGGTTTCAAGTTCAGTTGCCCGTGCGGGATAAAATAATCCGGCAACTGCACTTGGGCGAATGGTCGGGCGAATCGTGTTCATGACAATCCTCCTCATTCAGGCGTATTATAGAAACTATGCCGGCAATGCATCGCCGGCTGGACAGCTTCCGTGCCGGAAAGTCTTTTCTGGCCATTTCCGAGCATCGGATCACTGAGTATCTTCTCCCTTTCAGATAATTTCAACTGTCTGTTTTACCTGGAGAATTGGTCATGGATGCGACCCTATTGCCAGCCCTTGATGGGCAAGGTTTTCACCCTACGCACTACTGGCACACGCTCGAAGATGGACGTGTGCAATGTGATTTATGTCCCCGATTTTGTAAGTTACATGACGGTCAGCGCGGCTTATGTTTTGTGCGAATAAATGATGCGCAACAAATCAAGCTGACGACTTGGGGAAGCGCCAGTGGTTTTATTATCGATCCCATCGAAAAAAAACCACTCAATCACTTTTTGCCCGGCTCATCAGTATTTTCATTTGGCACCGCTGGCTGCAATCTGGCCTGCAAATTTTGTCAGAACTGGGATATCAGCAAATCCCGCGAAATGGACACGCTGATGGACAGGGCATTGCCAGCACAAATTGCTGAAACGGCGCTGAATTATGGTGCACAGAGCGTGGCGTTTACCTATAACGATCCAGTGATTTTTCATGAATATGCCATTGACGTTGCCAAAGCTTGTCGCGCAGTCGGTTTAAAAACGGTAGCGGTGACGGCGGGTTATGTCTGCGCGGAACCGCGCGCTGAATTTTACCGGTATATGAATGCGGCTAATGTCGACTTAAAAGCCTTCAGCGAAGATTTTTACTACAAAATCACCGGTTCGCACCTACAGCCGGTGCTGGAAACGCTGCAATACATCAAACATGAAACCGATGTCTGGCTGGAATTAACGACGTTGTTAATCCCCGGTGAAAACGACGGTGAAGCCGAAATAACCGCGATGTGTGACTGGGTGGTGACTGAACTGGGCCCGGATGTGCCGATGCATTTCACGGTTTTTCATCCCGACTGGAAAATGCGTGATAAACCGGTGACGCCGGCGGAAACCGTAAAATTTGCCCGGCAAATCGCGCTGGCGCGGGGTGTGCGTTATGCCTACGTTGGCAATATTCGCGATAAAGCATCTAGCAGTACTTATTGTCATCAATGTGGCGCCATGCTGATAGGCCGTGATGTTTACGATTTATCGGAATGGACGCTGGATGCACATGGTTGCTGTCGTTTATGCGGCACGGTCTGTGCCGGTGTTTTTAAAATTCAACCGGGGCATTGGGGCGGACGGCGTTTGCCGGTCAGCATCGATCGGTAAATGTCTTTTTTAAATTTTGGTTTGGGCAAATACCATGTCTGAATTAATGCAAGTACTCTGTTTGAACTGTGGCGTTATTAACCGCCTGCCTGCCGGCAAAATTGCTGATTTACCGCACTGTGGCCGCTGTAAAACCCCAATCTTTACCGGCGAGCCGATGGTGTTAAATGCTGCATTGTTTGCCCGCTTGCAAAAACATGATCAGTTGCCCTTGTTAGTAGATTTCTGGGCACCATGGTGCGGGCCATGCCGGCAAATGGCGCTAGCTTTTGCAAAGGCCGCTATGCAACTGGAGCCGCAATTACGACTGGCAAAAATCAATACCGAGGACGAACCGGAGCTGGCCGGTCGTTATCAGATCCGCAGTATTCCGACGCTGGTGTTATTTAAACAAGCCCTAGGCTTTGCCTTTTTGTAATAACACTTCGTACTCTTCCATAGTGATCATGCCGCCATCGGCAGCAACGCGTAAACGTTCTTCGTCGGAAATCACATCATTAACAGCATCAAGTTTTTTCCATACCGCCATCGGTGTTTGGCAGTCGGTTTTCGGCACATAATCTGAGCTTTCGATGCGTTTATAGCGGTGAATATAACGCGGGCAATTCTGAAACAAATCCTCAACGGTGACTTTAACCACCAACTCAGCCTCATGGAACAACGCCAGATCAGCTGGATCACGACTCAGTTCGGCAGTGCCATGCACGCGAACGCGGTGCGGTGTTTCAAAGTCGATAAACAACATGCCGACCTTTTTATTGGCGTCGATATTGCCCATCGATAAATACATGCCATTACCATCAAGGCTGGGGAAGGCCAAGGTTTTGTCATCAAGAACCTTAACAAAACCTACGTCGCCGCCTTTATGGGAACAAGTTGGAAAGCCACGATGGTCAACAGTTGATAAAAAGAAAAAATCACGGCTTTCAATAAAAGCCTGATGTTGCTCAGTAATGAAATCGGTGAGAATCGCTTCACTGACTCTGTCTGCCAGTTTTTCTTTATCAAATTCCTGTTGCAGCTTACGGTGCTGCGCGCCATATAATTCACTCATAATTGCCTCGTTGCAAAATCATTCAGCTTATTTGACCAGTGCGCCAACAGTTGGTCAACACTGTAACCACGGACTGTGTTTGGCAAATGCATCCTGCAGAAAACGGATCAGGGTTTCACAGCGCTTGGGCAGATAGCGACTGCCAGGTGTCACGGCATAAATTCCGACCGTATCATCGCGCTGATAATTTTCCAGCAACTTGACCAGTTTGCCGGCGTTAATCGCTTCATAGCAGATAAAATCCGGGCTGCGGATAAGGCCTTGGCCGGCAATCGCTGCGGCACAGAGAAACTGGCCGTTATTCGCCAGCATGGCGCTGTTGACGATGATTTCCTGACGGTTTTTTTTGACGACAAATGGCCAGGGTTCATGGCGGCTACGATAGTGCAGGGCAATATGACCGGTTTTTAAATCGGCCGGTGTTTTGGGCTGGCCGTATACTTTCATATAGCCCGGACTGGCACAAATCAGCAGGCGGCTGTGTGACAAACGTCTGGCCCGTAAACTTGAATCCGGCAGCTGACCAATACGGATTGCCAGATCAAAACCATCAGCCACTAAATCAACAAAACGATCACTGAAATCCACATCCAGTTGCAATTGCGGATATTGCTGCTGAAAGGTAAGCAATACCGGCGTTAAATGTTGCAAACCAAACGATAACGGCACAGCAATACGCAACCGGCCGTTGAGTTCCGCTTGGGTATCGGTGACCTGCGCTTCGGCTTCGGCAATATCATCCAGCAACCGCAAACACGACTGGTAATAACGCTCACCTGCCTCAGTGAGTAATTGCCGGCGTGTAGTACGCTGCAACAGCGTCACATTCAGGCGTTTTTCCAATTCTTTTAAGCGCCGGCTTACCGCGGATTTAACAGTATCAAGCTGTTCTGCCGCCTTGCTGATACTGCCAGCCTCAACAATGCGGGTAAACATTTGCATATCTTCAACGGGATTCATCTTATTGTTCTTTATTTGTAAACAATAAATTCTTTATATCACGGTTTTTAAAAATTCTGGTAACGATAAACTGACCCTGTCATTAACGAATTTGAGGAATAAAATCATGAATCAAAATACTATTTTGCTGGTCAATGCCAGTAGCCGTTATCAGGATTCTTTAACCCGCTCTGTTGCCACTGAAGTAGCGCAGCATTTGGCGGCAGAGAATACTTTACCGCTGACCGAGCGTGATGTTGCAGTCGGTCTACCGTTTATTAACGAAGACTGGGTCAATGCCAACTTTACCGATCCGACTGATCGCAGTGTCGCGCAGCAGCAAACATTAGCGCTGTCAGATAAGCTGGTTGCAGAATTGCAAAGTGCTGAGCAACTGGTGATTGGCGTGCCGGTCTATAATTTCAGTATTCCGGCAACGCTGAAAGCCTGGATTGATTTGGTGGCGAGAGCGCGAGAAACGTTCCGTTACACCGAAAACGGCCCGGAAGGTTTACTGAAAACCCAAAAAGCTTTTCTGGTCGCGGCTTCCGGTGGTGTGCCGATTGGCAGTGACTGGGATTACGCCACCCGCTATATGCAGCAGGTGTTAGGCTTTTTGGGGATAAGTAATGTCACTGTGATTAATGCCAATGACTGGCTCAAACAAGACGATCGGCAACAGCAATTAGCCGACTTGCAAGCGGCTTAAGGAGAACGATATGACACAACAACGGGAAGTGAAAAAATGGATCCGCGGGCAGATGACCTCGGATGGTGCCGGCGTCAGTTTACGGCGGCTGATTGCCTCGCAGGAACTCGATATGCTGGATCCGTTTTTGCTGTTTGATGCCTTTGGCAGCAGCAATCCGGATGAATATATCGCTGGTTTCCCGCCGCATCCGCATCGCGGATTTGAAACAGTGACTTATATGCTGGTCGGCAAAATGCGTCATGAAGACAGCGCTGGTAATGCGGGTGTGATTGAAACCGGTGGCGTGCAATGGATGACCGCCGGTAGTGGCATTATTCATTCCGAAAAACCCGAGCAGGAAGAAGGTTTGTTGGCCGGATTTCAATTGTGGGTCAATTTACCTGCCGAGCAAAAAATGATGGCACCGCGTTATCAGGAAAAAGCCGCTGAAGACATTGCCGAAGAAAAACGTGAAGGTGGTTTGCAAATTCGGGTGGTGGCTGGTCAAACGCAGCAGGGCACTAAAGGCGTGATTGATAACAGCTTTATTGATCCGCTGTATTTTGTGATTAATGCGCCGGTGGATTCTGTGTTTGAGGATAGCGTGCCGGCAGGGCATAACGCCTTTGTTTATGTCGCCAAAGGCCGTGTGCAAATTGGTGATAAAGCGACGGCTGTACCTGAAAATGGTTTGGCAGTATTAACCGATGGTGATGTAGTCAACATTCGCGCTGAAGCGGACAGCGTTTACATTGTTGTCGCTGGCAGACCGCTTAATGAACCAATCGCCCGGGGTGGCCCATTTGTCATGAATACCAGAGCTGAGTTGGAGCAGGCCTTTGATGATTATCGTAATGGTCGGTTTGCCTGATATATTAAAGCCCGGTTCACCGGGCTTTTTATTGTTATAGTTTGCAATACAGCTAAAAATAATCATATACGCAGTAGCTTTGGAGGGCATGTGAAGACATCACAGGATTTAGATCAAGCTGGGTATACAACTTCTGGAATAGCGAGATACGAGCAAACCGTAGAAGAATATGCTGATACTTTGCATAACAAAGCACTTAAATTTGGTGAGTTGAACAAAGCTCCAGATTTACCGATAGAAATAACACATGACAATGTTCGCGCTGCGGCATATCAAATTGCAAATACATATGGGAAAAATAAAACTTCTCATTGGGCAATAATATCTCAAGTAACAGAATATATTCTTACAGCTATTAGTGCTTATGCTCTTGGTAAAACGAGTGAGAGCTGGGGTCTTCCATTATTTGTAATTGCTGCAATTATAGCTGGCATTCTAATCGCGATTCGTCTGTCGAAGTCTAAATAAGGCAAAAAAATGAAAATTATTTATACAGATTCAGCAAAAAGTGAGTTGTCAAAATTTCAAGATAATAGAAAAAGAGACCTTGAAGAATTTCTGAAAAATAACAAGTACATTTTTGGTGATGAAACTCTTGAAATTACAGCTTCGGATATCAGAGATGCTGATAAATATTTTTTAATATTAAATAATAAAAAGAACAGATCACCTTTCACTGAATTGTTACTGAATTTTTATTTAGGTGTTGGCATCGGCATGGTTATGATTGGTATTTTTTATCAATATTTTTATGAAATTGTAATAAACAACCCATTGCAGTTGGCGCTCATTCTGGGAGGGATTTTTATAATTGTTATTACAATAGTTACAAGCAAATATATAAAATATAAACAGCGAATTAGAGAAGACATGACCTTAAGATATATGCAAGTTGAAAAAATAATGAGTTCAGAAACTAAAAATAAAGATGAATATTGATATTTTATTTGATTATTGGATCATCGCCATCACGGCGATGTTTGTGATTGTTAACCCGCTAACGACGGCATTTATGTTTGTGTCGCTGATGCCGCGTGCCAATGAGACGACGCGCAAGGCGGTGGCGAAACGTTCAACGTTGATTGCAACCGGCGTGTTTTTTGTCTTTGCCGCATTGGGTGGTCTGATTTTTAAAATGTTTGGCATAACGCTGGAAGCGTTTCGGATCGCCGGTGGTTTAATTCTATTCGGCATTGCTATGTCGATGATTCATAAAGGGCTGGACGAGGGCGAAAATGCCAGTAGCAGTGATGGCAATGCCGAGGGCAAAATCGCCAAAGATATTTCGGTGATCCCGCTGGCAATTCCCTTTATGAGCGGCCCCGGTGCGATTGCCACGGTGATGATTCTGACCAGCGAAGCGCCAACAGCCTGGCATTTAGTACTGGTGTTTTTGGCGATTATTGTGACCACTGTTGCTTGTTATTACGCGATGGTCAATTCGCATTATCTGGTGCGATTGCTGGGTGATACCGGTAAAGAAATTGTCACCCGTATTTTCGGGATTATTCTGGCTGTGATTGCCGTGCAGTTTGTGATTAACGGCGTGATAGATGTTTATCTGAATTTGCCGATGAAGTAGATACAAAAAAGCCCGGCGAACCTGGCTTCTTAAATCAAACAGTGAAACGTTACGAGGCTTTATCCAAAAACGGATAATCGATATAGCCTTTTTCGTCGCCACCGTAATAGCTTTCTGGATCCGGTTCATTAAGCGGCGCTTGTTTGGCAAAACGCTCCGGCAAATCCGGATTGGCAATAAACAGCTGACCAAAGGAAATCAGGTCGGCTTTACCTTCTGCTAATGCCTGATTGCCGGTTTCATGATCGTACTGACTATTGGTCATATACACGCCATTCCATAATGAACGCAGCGAGCTGATTTCAAAATAGGGGCCGGCGACACCGGGTTTTTCGGCGCCCATTTCGGTGACATGCAAATAGCCAAGATTGAATTTATTCAGCGCTTTAACGGTATAACTGAAAGTGGCTTCGGGATTGGAATCATACAAATCGTTAAATGGTTGTAATGGTGACAGGCGCAGACCAACCCGTTTTGGATCCCAGATTTCACATACTGCTTCGGTGACTTCCAGCATCAGACGGGCACGGTTTTCAATGCTGCCACCGTATTGATCGTCACGTTTATTGCTGCCATCACGCAGGAACTGATCCAGTAAATAGCCATTGGCACCGTGAATCTCTACGCCATCAAAACCAGCTTCAATCGCACAGCGCGCAGCATGCCGGTATTGTTCAATAATGCCTGGAATATCTTCCGTTTTAATGGCTTGCGGGGTTTCGTAAGGTTTCATGCCTTCGTAGGTATAAACATCACCAGCGGGTTTGATGGCTGATGGCGCCAGCGGCAGCATATTGCCCGGTAACATGGAACTGTGTGAAACGCGACCACAATGCCAGAGCTGCATATAAATCAGGCCACCGGCTTGATGCACGGCGTCAGTGACTTTTTTCCAGCCAGCGACTTGTTGGTCACTGTGAATGCCCGGGGTTAACGGATAACCCAGCGCATCATCAGCGATTTGCGAACCTTCACTGATAATCAGCCCGGCGCTGGCCCGCTGACGGTAATATTCCACGTTCATTTCATTAGGGCTGAGATCGCCGGGTGTTGCGCGGTTACGGGTTAAAGGTGCCATAATCATGCGGTTTTTCAGCGTTAAGTCACCAATTTTAATCGGCGACAGCAGGGTGATATCGTTCATGTATTACCTCTTAATATGAGATGAATCTGGATGTGTAAATGCATTACTGAGTTGTCTGAGTGAAGCATTTATCGTCTGGAAATCTTTTTCGCTGAAATTAGCAAAAGCTTGTTGCAGGGTTTTGACGTGCAACGGAAATATTTGTTCAAACAACGCTTGACCAGCCGGTGTCAGGCAAACAGTAAAACTGCGTCTGTCCTGCTTGTTTTGCTGACGGCTAAGCAGTGATTTGGCAATCAGCCGATCGACAACACCGGTTAAGGTGCCTTTGGTGATCAGGGTTTTTTCGCAAAGCTGCTTGGGTGTCATACCTTCGGTATTGCCCAGTGTTGCGATGATATCGAATTGTGCCGGGGTCAGTTCAAACTGGCGAATGTCATGCGCAGCAAAGCACTCAAAACGTTGATAACAGCGCGCCAGTTCTCTTAGCGTTTCAAAAAAATCGGTTTGCGACATAAACCTGAGAAGTAGTTCTAGTTAAAACTATAATAGTTCCTGTTAGAACTAACTGTCAAACAAAAGCTTATTACTCAGTGGTTTCGCTGTCGTTGGCGGCTGCTTCCCGATCAAGAATTTCCTGTTTTATAAATTCAAGATTCTCAGGCACCGGATCGCAGCTGCTGGCGGGTTTCATGCAACTGGCACAGGCATAAGCATGCCAACTGGCATCAAGCACTTTATCGCGTAATGCAAGATCTTCAATTTGACCGGCGGTACCAATCATCGATCTGGCCCGGGTCAGGATAAAGTCGTACTGGCCTTTACACTGCATCATTTGAATCGGATCGTCTTTTACTGTGTATTGCTGTTGAATTTCCATACCGGCCTGGTAGAGATATTTCATTTCAACAAACACCAATTTAAGCGGGTCACCTTCACCCAGCTGTGATATCGCGCCCGCCTGACTGATGCCGGGGATTAACATTAACAGTAGTGCCCAGATTTTCATTTCGCTCTCCCAGTAAATTATCTTTTTTTTTGTTTATATTACAGCCCATGTGAGGTTTTTGTGCACATTGTGGTAGCAACGGGCTTAACGCTGGCTGAATGACGGCGTAGACTCTAAGTCATGAAAACCACTGACAATATTGTTTATCAAACCGGTCTCGGTAGCCTGGGCCCAGTTTTGATTGCCATGACTGATAAAGGTATCTGCGCCGTCTTGTTAAGTGCAGCGGAATCAACATTAGTTGCCGATTTGCTGAGGCGGTTCCCTGATGCCAAGCCAGCCAATAACAGCCGTCTTAGCCAAACATTGCAACAGGTAATTGGCTTTATTGAAATGCCTAATCAGCCAATGAACTTGCCGCTGGATATGCAGGGCAGTGAGTTTCAGCAACAAGTTTGGCGGGCTTTGCTGGCTATTCCGCCTGGCGAAAAACGCAGTTACTCGCAAATTGCTGAGCAACTCGGCAAACCGAGGGCCTATCGCGCAGTAGCCAATGCCTGTGCCCGCAATCCCATTGCCGTACTGGTGCCTTGTCACCGGGTCGTGCATAAATCTGGCAATGCATCCGGTTATTACTGGGGCACGGAGACTAAACAGGCGCTGCAAAACCGTGAGGCTGGTCAATAATTGCAAACGGTTGATTTGTTTTCACAAGATACGCCCTGTGTTGAAATTGCCAGTGATGTTTATTTGCTTAAACAGTTTGTGGCAAATGATGCAGAAAAACTGCTATTGGCAATCAACACCATATTTTCACAAGCGCCTCCGCGACAAATGCAAACGCCGGGTGGCTATATGATGTCTGCGCGCCTCACCAATTGTGGCCCGCTTGGCTGGGCAACGGATCGGCAGGGGTATCGTTACAGTGACGTTGATCCGTTAACGGGCAAGCCGTGGCCAGTTATGCCAACATTATTTCAGCAGTTAGCAAGCAAGGCGGCAGCGCTGGCTGGTTTTGCCAATTTTCAGCCCGATGCTTGTTTGATAAATGAGTATTTACCGGGCGCTAAAATGGGCTTGCATCAGGATAAAGACGAGCAGGATTTCAGTCAGCCGATTGTATCGTTCTCACTGGGATTGCCTGTGACGTTTCAGTTCGGCGGTGAAAAACGCGGGGACGGTAAACAGAATATCGTGTTATCCCACGGCGATGTGATTGTCTGGGGCCGGCAAAAACGGCTGCATTATCACGGTGTGTTAACGCTAAAAAACGGCGAGCATCCGATATTCGGTGCCCGCCGGATTAATTTAACCTTTCGTCGGGCGCGTTAAGCAGCACCGACTTTTTGCGCCAATTCCATAGTGCGCATACTGTAGCCCCACTCATTGTCGTACCAGGCAAATATTTTCACCTGAGTGTCATTGGTCACCATGGTCGACAGCGCATCAATGATGCTGGAACGCGGATCACCGCGGAAATCGCTGGAAACCAACGGTTTTTCTTCATAGCCAAGAATATCTTTCAAGTCCGTCCGGGCGGCTGTTTTAAGCAATTGATTGACAGCTTCGGCACTGGTTTTTTGCTTGACTTCAAATACACAGTCGGTCAAAGAGGCATTGGCAAGAGGGACCCTTACTGCATGGCCATTAAGACGGCCTTTCAGCTCAGGGAAAATTTCGGTAATCGCCGTGGCACTGCCGGTGGTGGTCGGGATCAAATTATTGCCAGACATCCGCGCCCGGCGCAGATCTTTATGCGGGGTATCCAGAATTGACTGGGTATTAGTCAAATCATGAATGGTGGTGATCATGCCATGCTCAATGCCCAGTTGTTCGTGAATGACTTTGACCACCGGTGCCAGGCAATTGGTGGTGCAGGAAGCGGCAGTAACAATCCGATGTATTTCCGGGTCATATAAATGATCATTAACGCCCATCACCACATTTAAAACACCGGCTTGTTTGATAGGGGCGGTGACCACCACGCGTTTAACGCCCTGATCCAGATAGTTTTGTAACAGCGCCGTATCACGCATTTTGCCTGACGCTTCAATGACCACATCGCAATCTGACCAATCGGTATCGCTGATGGCTTTATTGGCAGTAAAACGAATCTTTTTATCGCCAATTAACAGATGTTGTTCATCACTGTTCGCTTCATATTGCCAGCGGCCATGCACTGAATCGAAATTCAGCAAATGGGCGAGGGTGGCTGCATCGGCAGCCGGATCATTGATCTGTACAAATTCAATATCAGGCCAATCCCACGCAGCACGAATACATAAACGGCCAATCCTGCCAAAACCATTAATACCAATCTTCAATGTCATTTGAGATCCTTTTGATATAAATCAGGGAAAAAGCCGCGGGTGCGATTGGCCAGCCAGACCAAAGACAACATCACGGGTACTTCAACCAACACGCCGACCACTGTTGCCAACGCTGCACCGGAATGCAGGCCAAATAGCGATATCGCCACCGCGACCGACAGTTCAAAGAAATTAGAGGTGCCAATCAGGCAGGCCGGAGCGGCGATTTGATGCGGTAATTGCAGTTTGAATGCTGTCAGGTAACTGATTGCAAAAATGCCA
The DNA here is from genome assembly GCA_040882115.1 of Methylophaga sp. GTDB lineage: Bacteria > Pseudomonadota > Gammaproteobacteria > Nitrosococcales > Methylophagaceae > Methylophaga. The sequence continues at coordinate 43,683 of JBBEBX010000003.1, forward strand.
TAGGCTTGAATCAGTAAAGGAATAGCGATCAGCACAATTGCTACCGGCTGTTGCAAAATACTTTCGGCCTGAAAGCCAAACAGCAACACCACCATCGCCAGTAAACCAAATATTGACCAGGGCTTAAGCTTGACCAGAAAGCGCTGCAAATCATGTGAGCCCAGTTGCCGTTTCTGGAATTGATTTCGGGTGACAATGCCGGCAGCCAGCGGCAAAACCACATAGAGCATCACCGATAAAATAAGCGTTTCCCAGGGCACCGTTAGTTCAGTCAGACCAAGCAATAAAGCAGCTATAGGTGCGAAGGCAAAAATCATAATGATGTCGTTTAATGAGACTTGCAGCAGGGTAAAGGTGGCATCACCTTTGGTCAGCTGGCTCCAGACAAAAACCATTGCCGTACAGGGCGCAACGCCCAATAAAATCATGCCGGCAATATATTCATTTGCGGTTTGCGGATCGACCCATCCGGCAAAAACAACTTTAAAAAATAACCAGCCGAGTGCAGCCATGGTGAATGGTTTAATCAGCCAGTTAACCGTCAGCGTCAAAATCATGCCCTGCGGCTGCCAGCCAATCCGGCGAATCGCACTGAAATCGACTTGTACCATCATCGGATAAATCATCATCCAGATAAGCAGGGCGACCAGTAGATTGACATGTGCCCACTCAAGACTGGCGATTTTGGCAAATACGTCCGGGAAAGCGATACCCAGAAACATCCCCAGGATAATGCTTAACGCCACCCAAAGTGATAAATAACGTTCAAATAAACCCATTGTTATGCCTTGTTTAGCAGCAGTGACTGCGGGGTGAACATGCTTGGCGGTCAGTGGCTAATTTAGCGTTGTCATCTTGTAAACCGGTTTGGATAATCGTCAGTGCCCAGTCGGGCAAATCCGGGTGTAATTGATAAAACACCCAGTGTCCTTGCCGGCGATCCATCAGCAGATTGGCGTCGCGTAACAGGGCTAAATGTCGGGAGATTTTGGGTTGGCTGGTATCAAGGGCTTGCGTCAGATCACAGACACAGAGCTCACCTTGATCAGCAATCAGTTGAACACAGCGTAGCCGCGTATCATCGGCCAGTGCTTTATGCAGTTGTAGCAATTCCATATCATCAATTTCGTCATTAATATATGAAATATCATATATATGGAAAATCGAATGTCAATCAATTAATTTCAGAATTTGTTCACCCAGCTGGATTTGATCACCGGCAACCAGCTTGCGAGCTTTGCGGGTCTCAATTTCACCGTTTACTCTGACATGGCCTTCAGCAACTAACTGCTTAGCTTCGGCGCCACTGCTGGCGAGACCTTCAAATTTCAGCACTTTAAATAAAGCCACCGGGCTGCTGAGCAGTGTTACTTCAGTAATGGATTGGGTCATTGGGGACACCTTAGATCAGGAAAAATGCCAAATGGCAGCTATGTTTTTAAATAAAGATAAGCGCATAATCACTGTATTATCAAAGGACTGGCTATGAAACTTATCGTTAATCTAATGCAATTATTAATTATTGCCGTATTGATATACCCGTTTTTTTATTTATGGGAAACGGACAAAATTGAAAAATTGTGCGATGGGTTTGCCATTGGTATGCCGGCAGAAGACATTATTGCTGATGCTGATCGATATTTTCTGAAATGGCACAAAAAACCTTCAGCTGATGCTGATCAATGGCATTTGCAGATTATTTCCCGGGCATCATTTGCCGGGTTTAGTTGTGACATCAAAGGTTTGGGCAAAAAAATGTCTTCGGCCCGGATCATTGAAGGCGCGGATACACCCTGAGATGTATCCGCGTTAACCTTAAATTGCGCTGGCGGTGTAATTAATCAGAATACCTGCCGCAACCGCTGAGCCAATAACACCGGCCACATTGGGGCCCATTGCATGCATCAACAAGAAGTTATGTTTATCTGCTTCCAAGCCTAACTTATTCGATACCCTTGCGGCCATCGGTACAGCTGATACACCGGCAGAACCAATTAGTGGGTTAATTGGCTCTTTGATTAACTTATTCAAAATTTTCGCCATAATGACACCGGACGCCGTACCGATAGAAAAGGCAATCATACCCAACAGCAAAATCCCCAAAGTGGTTGCGTTCAAAAACGACTCGGCGTTGAGTTTCGAACCGACCGCTAAACCCAAGAAAATCGTAACGGTATTGATCAGTGAATTTTGCGTGGTGTTGCTAAGACGATCGACAACGGCACATTCTTTCATCAGATTACCGAAACAGAACATACCCAACAGCGGCGCCGCATCAGGCAGGATGAATGCCACCAGAATCAGCAATAATAATGGGAAAACAATTTTTTCCCGTTGTGAGACTTCACGCTGCTGATGCATGCGGATTTTGCGTTCTTTTTCGGTAGTCAGCGCCCGCATGATAGGCGGTTGAATTAACGGTACTAATGCCATGTAAGAATAGGAGGCAACGGCAATTGCACCGAGTAAGTCTGGTGCTAATTTACTGGCGACATAAATTGAGGTTGGACCATCAGCACCACCGATAATGCCGATTGCCGCGGCATCAGCCAGACTGAAATCAAAAATGCCAAAGGCTGACAGTAAGACCGCGCCCATCAACGTGGCAAAAATACCAAACTGAGCGGCAGCACCTAAAAATAGCGTTTTCGGATTGGCCAACAGCGGACCAAAATCGGTCATGGCGCCAACGCCCATAAAGATGATCAGCGGGAAAGCACCGCTTTCGATACCGACAGTATAAAAAATATGCAAAATACCGCCGGTTTCGGCAAGACCTGCACCGGGAATATTGGCGAGAACACCGCCAAAACCAATCGGCACTAACAGTAATGGCTCAAAGTTTTTCTTGATTGCCAGGTACAGCAGCAACATGCCGATCAAGATCATTACACCTTGTCCAGCTTGCATTTGATGCAGGCCGGTGGCATCCCAGAGTAGTTGTAATTTATCCATGTTCAGCCTTTATGCGATGGTTACAAGGACGTTACCGACTTTGGTGGTATCGCCTGGTTTAACAAATACACCTGCAACGGTGCCGGCTTTTTCAGCAACGATTTGGGTTTCCATTTTCATGGCTTCCAAAATCAATAGCACATCACCTTCTTCAACTTTTTGTCCGGCGGAGACCATAACTTTCCAGATATTGCCGGATAACGGTGCTTTAACCGGTTCGCCGTCACCCACCGGTGCTGCCTGGGGTTTATTGGCGACCTGACTAATATCGCCACCTTCGTTAACTTCAACGACATATTGTTCGCCATTGACATTTATCGTGTAGGTTTCCGGACCCGCTGCACCTGATTGTTTGGCCGTAGCAGCAGCGGCAGATTGTAATGTTGGTACCGGTTCGAAAGCGTCCGGGTTATGACGGTTTTTCAGGAATTTCAGTGCTGTCTGGTGGAACAATGCATAGGTCAGCACATCATCGATTTTTTGTTCGCCCTCGGCGAGTTCAAAGCCTTCTTCAGCAGCGAGGTTATCCAGTTCAGTAGTGATTGATTCAAGCTCTGGTTCCAGGTTGTCGGCTGGCCGGCAGGTGATTGGTTGTGCACCTTCCAGAACTCGATCTTGTAATTCTTTATTGAACGGTGCCGGTGCAGCGCCATATTCACCGCGGAGCAGGGCTTGGGTTTCTTCGGTAATCGTTTTATAACGCTCGCCGGTCAAAACATTAATGACCGCTTGAGTGCCGACGATTTGTGAGGTAGGTGTGACCAGCGGGATAAAACCAAGATCTTCACGCACCCGGGGAATTTCTTTAAGCACTTCATCCATACGATCCAGTGCATTTTGTTCGCGTAGCTGGCTTTCCATATTGGTCAGCATGCCGCCCGGTACTTGTGCCACCAGAATGCGGGCATCAACACCGCGCAGTGAGCCCTCAAAGGCAGCGTATTTTTTACGCACTTCACGGAAATAAGTGGCAATTTCTTCGAGTAATTCGATATTCAGGCCAGTATCACGATCAGTGTCTTTAAAAATGGCAACGACTGATTCAGTGGCCGAATGGCCATAAGTCATCGACATTGACGAAATGGCGCTGTCGACATTATCAATACCAGCTTCCACACATTTCATAATGGTGGCGGTTGATAAACCGGTGGTGGCATGCGACTGCATATGAATAGGAATAGAAATGGTTTCTTTGAGACGGGTGACGAGTTCGAATGCTTTGTATGGCGTTAACAAACCGGCCATATCTTTAATGGCCAAGGAATCAGCGCCCATTTCTTCAATGCGTTTGGCCATATCCAGCCACATTTGCAAATCGTGGACTGGACTTAATGTGTAGGCCATGGTGCCTTGAGCGTGTTTGCCTGTTCCCAGCACTGCTTTAATAGCAACTTCCAGATTGCGTGGATCGTTCATGGCATCAAATACGCGGAACACATCGACGCCATTAATGGCGGCGCGTTCAACAAATTTAGCCACTACATCATCAGCATAATGCCGGTAACCCAGCAGATTCTGACCGCGAAGCAACATTTGTTGCCGGGTGTTGGGCATGGCTTCTTTCAGGCTACGGATACGATGCCAGGGATCTTCACCTAAATAACGAATACAGGCATCAAAAGTGGCGCCACCCCAACTTTCAACTGACCAGAAACCGACCTGGTCGAGTTTGTCGGCAATTGGCAGCATATCGTCCAGCCGCAGCCGGGTGGCAAATAAAGATTGATGAGCGTCGCGCAGCACGACATCAGTGATTCCCAGAGCTTGCTTTTTATCAGTCATGACGGGGCCTTAAAGAAAATTCAGTGACGGCGAAAGCATTATTTATGCTTGGCGCGATAACGGTGAATGGCACCGGATAATACGCTGATGAGATTGGCGTCTTTGGTAGCGCTGCTGGGTTCGGAGGAAATACCCAACACAGCGGTAGGCGCAGGAATGCCCTCAGCAGGCAGCATGCCCACGCGTTTTTCATAAAAGGTAATTACCCGCGACATCAGCGCTGTTGCCAGCACCAGCAGGGTCAAAAATATAAAAACAAAGCCCATGCCAATCAGCATGAGATTTAAGCCTTCAGCGACAAAGTTGTCTGCATTCATTATCCGTCTCCGCTATCAGGACGGCTTAACTATCCAAACTCAATTTCAACAAATCACTTTCGGGATCAGATAGTTAAACCAAAACAGCCGCGCATTATAGCATTCTTGGCCGCCCTTACCTATTTCAAAGAGCAATACGCAGCTGGCCGATATTTGCAGTAGTTCACAAAATGGTCAACCACTGACTGAATGATTTCTGACTGTAAAATGATCTGGCGAAAATTTTGTGCAGTCCTATACTGGCCTTAGTTTCACAACAGCAGGAGTACAATTCAACATGACCCCCGGCAGCGATGATTTATGGTTTTTGCCTTTAGGTGGCTGTGGGGAAATTGGTATGAATTTGAACCTGTATGGCCACAATGGCCGCTGGCTAATGGTCGATTGTGGTGTCACCTTTGAATCTGAAACCGATATCGACGGTCTGCCCATGGCCGGTCGCGCGCATGTACAAATGGCCGATCCGCAATTTATTACCGAACGCCATCAGTTGTTAGATGGTTTGGTGATTACCCATGCCCATGAGGATCATGTTGGTGCGGTGGCTTATTTGTGGCCACAGTTGAAATGTCCGGTGTACACCACAGCGTTTACCGCTGAAATTTTGCGTCGTAAATTGGCTGAAGCCAATCTGCTGGATCAAGTGCCGCTGATTATTGTCGATCCGGCTGAAAAACGGCAGATTGGTGTATTTGAATTGCGCTGGTTACGGCTGACGCATTCTATTCCAGAGCCATTTGCCTTATTGATTAGCACGCCGGTTGGCAAGGTATTTCATACCGCTGACTGGAAGCTTGATAAAGCACCGGTGCTGGGTTTGCCTTATAACGCTGCCGACTTTCAGGATCTGGCCAAAGCTGAAGTCAACGCGATGGTCTGTGATTCAACCAATGCCAATGTTCAGGGCTGGTCGGCAACCGAGGCCAGTTTGCATAAAGGCTTGCTAAAACATATTGAACAAGCCAAAGGCCGGGTAGTGGTCACCTGTTTTGGCAGTAATATTGCCCGCTTGCACACACTGGCCAGTATTGCTCAGCAAACTGGTCGGCATTTGGGTTTGTTAGGTCGGTCTTTGTTGAATACCTTGTCGGCCGCCAAAGCCACTGGTTTCTGGAATGGCACTGAAACGCTGGTTGATCCAGCGCACCTTGCCTACCTGCCAAAACAGACCGTGTTACTCATCGCCACCGGCAGTCAGGGTGAGCCGCGCACGGCCCTCAATCGTCTTAGTTTAAACAGCTTTCGGGATCTGCAATTAGAGCCGGGCGATACCGTTATTTTCAGCTCGAAAGTGATCCCGGGTAATGAGCAGGCAATTGATGCGCTGATTGAACGCCTCAAAGCCATGCAGATCGATGTCATTGATGAAAGTAACAGTGCATTGCCGATTCATGCTTCAGGGCATCCGGCGGCCGATGAATTAAAAGCGATGTATCAATGGGTACAGCCGGACTGTGCGATTCCGGTACATGGGGAAATGTTGCATATGAAAGCCAATGCCAGTATTGCCAAAGCGGTCGGTGTGCGCCAGCAATTGCTTGGTCAGAATGGTGATATGTTTTATATCGCGCCAGCGATTGGTATCAGACGACATGCGGTAAAAACCGGCCGGCTGGGATTAAAGCCCGGCGGTAAGCTCGTTAAAGTTTATTAATAGAGGTTTATTTATCACTCATCCCGGCCATACCGGACACAAAAATAGCCAGCATCAGTGGTGGTGGCTATGAGAGATAAACTAGCCTCAGGCTTTCGCATCAAAGTTGGGCCCACGCCGCTCGGCGGCAACACGCCGCTCAATCAAAGGTTTTTGATTTTTCTTGCGCCGGTCGCGGCGTCTGCGCCGATTTTCATTGACCACCCAGGGACTGTCAGTGGTTAACGTTTCAGGCTGACGCACGCTGCTATTAGGCGGCGAATAACTGTAGCTGTGTCGGTAAACGCGCGGTATTTCAATCATACTCGCTACTCAAATTAAAGCTGATATAAACTCATAGCGGGCTGATTTTTAATAACTTTAATTAAAATAAAGCGTTAATGACAATGCCAGTGGTTAGTTGTGACAGCCGCCGGTAAACTGCAAGGATTCAACTGACGGGGGATGGTATGCAATCAGCATTAAAAGTCGGTTTGGCGCTGGGCAGTGGCGCGGCACGTGGTTGGTCGCATATCGGCGTTTTAAAGGCTTTGGAAAAAGCCGGTATCAAAGCCGATATCGTGGTCGGTACGTCGATTGGCGCTTTGGTGGGGGCGGCTTATTTATCGGGGCGCATTGCGCAACTGGAAAGCTGGTTAGGTGAGTTGAATCGCCTGGAAACCGCCCGGTTTTTTAAATTATCTGCGTCATTTAACGGTCTGGTCAACAAATCACGACTGCATAATTTTTTAACAGAATATGTGGCACCAGCCGATATGCAAATTGCCGATTTGCCGGCGGCTTATGGCAGTGTTGCCACGCATCTGCATTCCGGCCGTGAAGTATGGAATACCCAGGGTAATCTGCTCGAAGCTGTCTGGTCATCTATTTCGCTGCCTGGCTTATTCCCTGCTATTAAACAAAATGATCGTTGGCTGATTGATGGTGGTCTGGTTAATCCGGTACCGGTATCAGTTTGCCGGGCGCTCGGCGCCGACATCGTTATTGCCGTAAATCTAAACGGCGATATTCTGGGTAAACACTTGCAAACGTCATCGCCAGCCAGTGACCAGGATAATGGCGGCTTAGCCGATCGGATCACGGAATTTGTCAGCAATTACACCGGCAACTTTTTTAATGGTGATAAAGAAGAACAGGACGATGCGCCGAATTTGTTTGATGCCATCGCCGCGTCAGTGAATATTACTCAGGATCGAATAACTCGCAGTCGTATGGCCGGCGACCCGCCAGAAATTTTATTACAACCCAGGTTGGCGAAAATTGGTTTACTGGAATTTTACCGCGCCAGTGAGGCGATTGAAGCCGGTGAGCGCGCTGTGCAAAAAGCGCTGCCGGATATCCGCCGCTTGCTCGGATCTTCAGAGGAAAATGACGCATAAGGTGATGAAAATTTGGGCAATTTTCCCGTCTTGGGCTGGTGTATAGTCGGATTGATAATAAAAAGCATTACAGATCACAGGAGAGAAATATGGCCAGCGTCTTAAAAACAACTCACCACGGCGGTTGTCCGCATGATTGCCCTGATACTTGCTCAATGGTGTACGAAGTTGAAAACGGCAAATTAATCAGCGTTAAAGGCAATGCCGAGCACCCCATGACCCGCGGCGGTCTCTGCGTCAAGCTGAAAGATTATGAGCAACGCCACTATCATCCCGATCGTTTGTTACATCCGATGCGCCGCATCGGGCCAAAAGGCAGCGGTCAATTTGAGCAAATCAGCTGGGATGAGGCACTTGATGAAATCGCCTCTCGCTGGCAAGCCATTATCGAAGAACATGGCCCCCAGGCAATCATTCCCTACAGCTACCTTGGCAATCAGGGCCTGGTGCATGGCCTGAATGGTGCTGATGCGTTTTTTAATAAAATGGGTGCAACCGTTTGTGAACGGACATTCTGTGGTGAAGGGTCATGTACAGCCTGGTTATTAACCGTTGGTCCAACTGCCGGCGTGGATCCGGAAAGTTTTATCCATTCCAAATACATCGTGATTTGGGGCTGTAACTCAGTCAGCACCAATCTGCATCACTGGCATATCGTCAAAGACGCGCAAAAGCGCGGTGCCAAAGTAGTGGTCATTGATCCGTATAAATCGCGTACAGCCAAAGAAGCTGACTGGCATATTGCACCGCGTCCCGGTACTGATGGTGCGCTGGCGATGGCGATGATGCACACTATTATCGAACAAGGGCTGCACGATCCTGATTACATCGAAAATTACACCGAAGGTTATGATGCGCTGGCCGAACGCGTAAAAACCCGTACCCCGGAATGGGCCGCAGAAATTACTGGCATTCCGGCAGAAGATATCCGTAAATTTGCAATGGAATATGCCACCACCCAACCCGCTGCAATTCGCCTGGGTGTTGCGCTGGAACGTAACTATGGTGGTGGCCAGGCAATTCGTGCCATTACCTGTTTGCCGGCTTTGACCGGTGCCTGGCGCCATGTGGGCGGCGGGGCGTTGCAATTTCCGGTTTGGGAGCATCCGTATAAATTTGATGTGATTTGCCGGCCGGATCTGATCCCGGAAGGCACGCAAGTGGTTAACGCCATTCAAATTGGCCGGGCTTTAACCGGTGAAATGGATCTGAAAGTCCCTATCAAATCAATGATGTGCTGGAATGCCAATCCAGTCACTCAGGCAGCTGAAACCGACAAAATTGTTGAAGGCTTAATGCGTGATGATTTGTTTTTGGTGTCGGCTGAGCATTTCTTGTCAGATACCGCCTCATATGCCGATATCGTTTTGCCGGCCACCATGGGCGCTGAGCATGAAGATATGATTTTGTCGTGGGGGCATTTGTATCTGACCTATAACGAAAAATGTGTTGAAGCCCCCGGTGAAGCGATCCCGAATCAGGAAATCTTCCGCCGTCTGGCTGATCGGATGGGTTATACCGAAGATAATTTCAAATGGTCAGACAGTGAATGTCTGGAAAACTATGTCGACTGGGATGCACCGGCCTGTAATGGCATTGATCTGCAATACCTTCGTCAGCACGGTTATGCAAGGCTCAACGTCGGTACCCGTGATGATCGGGCGCCGCATAAAAACGGTAATTTCCCGACGCCGACAGGCAAATGTCATTTTCAGGTGGAAGGCGCAACCAATTTTGTCGCCGGGCCATTTCGGCAAATGTATGAAGGCTTTCAACCGGGCGAGGCGCTCGACAGCTTGCCGGATTATGTGGCTTCCAGAGAAACACCGCAGACAAATCCAAAACTTGCTGAACGCTATCCGCTGAATATTATTTCGCCGAAAAGTCATGGCTTTATCAATTCCAGCTACGCCAATATGGCAACGAAACTGAAAGTCCAAGGCGAGCAGTTTGTGTTGATTAATGCTCGTGATGCCGATCTGCGTAATGTGCAAAATGGTGACAAGGTGCGAGTCTTTAATGACCGCGGCGCCTTCGAAGGGGTCGCGCAAATTACAGATGATGTTAATTCCGGTCTGGTGGTCGCCACGTTGGGTTATTGGCGGCAGTTAAATAAAGGCACGGTGAATTGTGTCAGTTCGGCAGAGCTGGTTGATATGGGTAATGCACCGACCTTTACTGATAATCTGGTGCAGGTAGAGTTGGTTTAGTTAAAACAGTCCGTTTTTAAAGGGCGCAGGGCCTTGTGTCCTGCGCCTTTTTTATTGCGCACAATCTAACCACAATGCTGGTTAACAGAAAAAATCGAAAGAAATTGCAGATTGGCTGAGTGGTTGGCATGGCTGCCGATGCTGCGTAAAACGTTCTGAATTAAACGGTTCTGCGGTTTAAACCTCCGCCCAGAAAAGTTAAGTTATTGTTTTTATTTTATAAAAATCGAGGTTTAAGTAATGGCAGAAACACAAGGTGCAACATTCAATGAAGACAAAGGCTACGTCGCTTTTTTAGGTTGGAGTCTGGCTGCTGTAGAAGCAGCAGCATCATTTGATCGGCGATATGTCGTGGTTGCACCGGATTGGGCAGAAGCTTATTGCACAGAACACAATATTCCCTATATTCCATGGAATTTTGAACGACTCAATGACCGCTCATTAGAAATTGCCCAGACATTACAAGAGCGCGGCGTTGATGTCGCTATTCCGCTGTTTGAAGAAACGGTTGAATGGGCCGGGGCAATCAATTCAGTGCTAATGAATAATCCGCGTCTGTTCGGCCAATCGTTGTTATTACGCGATAAAGCTTTAATGAAACGCCGCGCCCAGTTGGGTGGTATCCGCGTTGGTATTTTTGAAGAAGCCCATGACAAAGATGATGTGGTGCGCTTTTTAAAACGGGTTAACCAAACCTTGCTGAAGCTGGATGGCGATCCCAACGATCCCATTCATTTGAAAGCTTTTGATAAGGCCGGTTGTTTAGGTCATCGGGTGATCCGAACGCCGGATGAAGTCGATATGATCCCCGACGAAGAATTCCCGGTATTGATGGAATCACATTTAGACGGTTGGGAATTTGCCGTCGAAGCCTGGGTACATAACGGTAAAATTCAGTTTTTGAATATTTCTGAATATGTGACATTGGGTTATTCGGTATTTGTACCGGCAACACCCGAGTTAGAGCAATATCGGCCACAAATCGTTGAACAGATTGAAAAACTGATCAAAACCTTTGATATTGAATTCGGCTTTGTGCATCCCGAATATTTTGTCACCAGCGATGGTGAAATGTACTTTGGTGAAGTGGCTTACCGGCCGCCTGGTTTCAAAGTATTTGAACTACTGGAGCGGGCTTATGGCTTTAATGCTTATCAGGGTTTGATCCTGGCATTTGATCCGAAAACCACCGAGCAGGAAATCGCTGATTTCTTCCCGACCGAAGTAGTCGATGCCAAAGGTCATGCTGGCTGCTTTGGTGTATATCCGCGTCGGCGCGTCGTTAGCAAATTAGAAATTCCTGAGGAAACCGAAGATAATCCTTACTTTGATTTCCATGAGTTAACCACCCCCTTAGAAGAGACGGTAACTAAGCGGACCGCCTTCGGAACGCACTGGGGTTTGGTATACTTTTTTGGTGATAATCCGGAAACCATGCGAGATTTATTGAAACATCAGGAATCATTGGATTTCTATGTTTAAATAGCATCTGCATCAGCCCATTAAGTAAGGAATCAGTTTGATTGAACCAATCACTGACAACAGTACTGAGCAGCAAGCGCAGTTAACCGCTAAATTAACCGATGCCATCGATGTGCTGGCTAAAGCACAAGACTTTGCCAAGCCAACTAAAGTCAGACGCGTGTTTGATGCGGTACGGCGGATTCTTTACTTGCCAGATGGTTGTGCGCTAATCGAAGCTTTAGTGCCTGACATCGAGGCGGCAGGGGTCTTTAAAAACTCTGATTACGATCAGCCGCAGATCCTGATACCAGCATTAAGCACAGTTGCCTTAAAAAGTGCTGATGCTGATTCGCTGGTTATCGAAGTGCTCAGTCAACTGCGCATGCTTGCAATTGCCAAAGAAGATTATTTGCATCCGGGAATCTCTGCGGAGCAAGCACATAATTTTTTAAGGCAAGTATTAGCCGTTAATTTGCAGCGCATATTTACCCCGGCCGATGAAGCGGAACGTGAATTACAGGGACGTCTGGCACAGATAAGCCGGCATTTATTGCAGCATCTGGCAGAACAAATCGGTTATCAATACATCATTGAACAACTGATTGATGAAATCTGGCGGATTCTGCAACAGCGGCCGATTCAGGTCGACAGTATCAAACACATGATTCTGCAGATCGCCATTTGCCGGCAAAACCCTGATATTGACTTGGGTAATAGCAGTCATGGCGCAGATCGGCTGATCAGCAGTTTGTATGGTCCGACACAGGCGAGCCGGGAAGATCCGGGCTTTGAAGTGTATTTGCAAAGGTTGGAAGGCATGGATGTCGCCGCTCTGCAATTTGAGGCGACCGGTTGTGCCCGGGCAATGCACGATACCGGTTTGGTCTCTCCCTACCATGCATTTTTAATTCGCTATTTAGAACAACACAGCGACCACCTGTTATCCGAAGCAATGGGGTTATCCAGTACCGGTCGTGATTGTTTGCTCAGTTACAGTGATCTGGTCCATGCCCTGATTGATTTTGCCGTGCATCCGGAAACGGCACAATCTGTTTATGGCCTTGCTTTGATGCTGGAACGTTGCATCTTATATCAACCACCGGTCGCGCCCGCTTTATGGCGGCAGCTGGCTTTGCCACTGTCTGAAATGGCAGTTCACCGCTTGGAAAGCTTGTATGGCAAACAACCGTCGGCCAGTGTTCGTCTGATGGAAGGGGTGTTGTGTGTCTTGGGGCAGCCTTTAGGTGTTGGTCAGGGTAATAATCCCACTTGCCAGTCGGCCAGGGCGATTTCAATGTGGGCATACAATGACCCGGACTATTTGTTGCAGATGCTGGTTTGGGCGGCGCGCGATGATGAAGTCATCATGCATTTTGAAGGTCAGGCAATTTCATCAGTAGCCAGTCAATCGGGTGTTGCCAGCGAATTACCGATGGATTTGGATCCATTGTCATTATTGTTAGTGCCCCATTTGGATCGTATTTATGGTGAAATGGGGCGCCGCTGCATTGGCAGAGAGGGTGATCCACATCGCTGGATAAATCCCGAATTCCATGGCTGGTGGTGTGGTCGTGGCTTTAGTATTAATGTTGATGTGACCAATGGACAATTATTCCAATTGGATGATTTTTTACGGCATTTTTATGCCAGTTATCATCCTTATTACAATGGCAATCAGCCATTAATTCATCCCCAGCCGGCAGGGATTGCGGCAACCGATAGTGCGTCGCGTTTTATTGGTTGGCATGCGATCACGATTCTTCGGGTGTCTTTGGATCCACAAAAAGTGATGCGGGTTTATTTCTACAACCCCAATAATGACAGTGGTCAAAACTGGGGTGATGACATGGTGGTGAGTACCTCCGGCAATTCAGAGCGTTTTGGCGAATCGTCACTGCCCTTTGAAGAGTTTGCTTCACGCTTATATATATTCCACTCCGATCCGCTGGAGCCGGGTGAGTTGGCATTGGTCAGTGATGCCGAATTACAAAGCGTAATTGATCGTGTGCATCGCAGTTGGGGAGCCAGCCGCCTGCCGGCTGATGCCACGCAGGCTGAGGTGTACCCCGACTAATATTGGATATGACTTAATTTTAAGGATAGCTCGACAAATTTTTCACAGTCAGCAGTACATCCTCAGATTAAGAATGTTCATGCCAATAATGAGGAATAAACGATGATGCGTGTTTCTGCTTTTGCTGCTCTGTTGTTGCTATCCTTTTCTAGTCACGCGGAAAGCCAGTGTCCGGCGTTTTTGGACTATGACCTGCCCAAATTGCACTCTAAAGATACGGTCAATTTATGTGATGTCGCCGCTGACAAACCCTTGCTGGTCGTTAATACGGCCAGTCATTGTGGTTATACCAAGCAGTTTGAAGGCCTGGAAGCACTGCATAAAAAATATAAAGATCAAGGCCTGATGGTAGTCGGTTTTGCCAGCAATGATTTCAACCAGGAAGCGCAAACCGAAGAAGAAGCCAATCGTGTCTGCCGGGAAAATTTCGGCGTGACCTTTACTATGATTGCGCCCAGTTACGTCACAGGCCAGCGTGCCAATCCGGTATTTCAGGAAATCAACCAACAAAGCAACGAACCGGGCTGGAATTTCAGTAAGTATTTGATTAATTCCGAGGGCAAAGTAGTTGCAGCGTTTCCCAGCAAAGTGTCACCTGAAAGTGACGAAGTCAGCAAAGCGATTGAGTCATTGCTTTAAGGTTCATTGCATCACAACCATTTCTAAGCATTGCGTAGCCAGACGGAATCCAGCAGGATAATAAAAAACACTGCTGGAAGCCTCTATGAACGGCGAGTTATCAACTTTTTATCTGTTACTGGTGGCGCTGGCCATCGGCTTATTGATTGGTGTTGAACGTGGCTGGCAGGAGCGTGACAGTGAGGAAGGGCAGCGCGTTGCCGGTGTTCGCACTTATGGGCTGATTGGCCTGCTGGGCGGTGTGCTCGGGGTATTATCGGTGGATTTTGGTACATTGATAATCGGCCTCGGCCTGATTGGTCTGGTTGTTTTATTGGGCGCCTTTTTTCTCGCCAAACAAATGCGTCAGGGTAACTGGAGCATTACCAGTCTGATCGCAGCACTTCTGGTGTATTTGCTCGGTGCTTTGGCAGTAACAGGCCAGGCCATTATCGCGTCATCTCTGGCAGTAGTGATGGTGTTATTGCTCAGTAATAAGCCGATATTGCATGGTTGGATCAGAAAACTTGAAGCCGGTGAATTAAAAGCTGCCATCCAGTTATTACTGATGTCGGTGGTCTTGCTGCCGGTGTTGCCGGATCAGGGGTATGGCCCCTGGCAAGTACTTAATCCGTATAAAATCTGGTGGATGATCGTGCTGATTGCCGGCATTTCGTTTGTCGGCTATTTCGCTATGAAAATTGGCGGTGCCCGTCGGGGGATTTTATTTACCGGCTTATTTGGTGGTCTGGCCTCATCTACAGCGGTTACGCTGCACTTATCAAAGCTCGGCAAACAAGCTAGCGAAATCCGTTCAGTCATTGCCAGTGCCATCCTGATTGCCTGCGGCACCATGTATATCCGCATGTTGATTTTGGTAACTATTCTTAACCGTAGTCTGCTGTCTGATTTGTGGTTACCGATCACGGTAATGGCTGTTTTGACTTATTTACCGTCATTATTCTGGTGGCATCGCGATAGCCACCATATTGCCGGGCCCGTTTCTGCAATATCAAATCCACTGGAAATCCGCACCGCACTGGGGTTCGGGCTGTTGTTGGCGGTGGTAATGTTTCTCGGCGTGTTTATGCGCGAAACCGTTGGCGATGCCGGTGTATTGATTTTGTCGGCAGTCTCTGGCTTTGCTGATGTCGATGCGATTGTCTTGTCGCTGGTGGGCATGGCGGATTCTATTAGCAGTCAGTTATTGGTGCTGGGCTGCGTGATTGCTGCAGCGATGAATAATCTGCTCAAAGCATTGATGGCAGGCCTGATTGGTGGGCGTGAGTTGGCTATTAAAGCATCACTGCCACTTATCAGCAGTGCCATAGTGGGCGTTACCCTGACGCTTATCCTGAATTCTACGATTTAATGTCTTAACGCCGGTATTTTTTTACGGCATTTTAAATTAGTATTTACTAATTTAGATAAACCTAATATATTGATTCAAAAGTTAAACAGGAAATGTGTATGCAGACCATTTTGCCAGGCAGACCAGCCACAGAGCAGTTAGAAAAACATGCTCAGGCTGCTGCAGAACTATTAAAAAAGATGAGTAATCCGCACCGGCTGATGATTCTCTGCACGCTAGCTGCGGGTGAATTATCGGTGACAGCGCTAAACCATAAGGTATCACTCAGTCAGTCGGCTTTGTCGCAACATCTTGCCAGTTTGCGAGAGGCAAAATTGGTGCAAACCCGCAAGGATGGGCAAACCGTTTATTACCAGTTACAAGGCGATTCGGCGATCCGGGTGATTGCGGTTTTGCAACAAATTTATTGCCCTGAAATGTCAGGCGTTGGAATAAATATTGGAACAGGAACAACATCATGAGCACTAACATAAATGCCAGTGAACTATTTAAACAGCACGCTCCAGAGGATTTGTGTCTGGTGGATGTGCGCACGGCGGCAGAGGTTCGGGGCGAAGCCTTGCCAGGCATTATTACCATGCCGCTGGATGAACTCGATGCCGATAAATTGCAGGCGGTGATTGATCGCCGCTCGCAGGGCGAACAGCCCATTTATTTGATTTGCCAGTCGGGCAAGCGGGCACGGCTGGCTGCCGACAAACTGGCCGGCAAATTGCGCCAGCCGCTGATTATTGTCGATGGCGGTATGAATGCTATCAAGCAAACCGGCATCAGTTATCTGCAAAGTCACAAGCCAATCATCAGTCTGGAGCGGCAGGTACGAATCGCTGCGGGTGCACTGATTATTTTGGGCATCATTCTGGGCTTTATTGTGCATGTCAGCTTTTTTGGCCTCAGTGCCTTTGTTGGTGCCGGGCTGATGTTTTCCGGTATTACCGATAGCTGTGCGCTTGGCATGATGATTGCCAAAGCGCCTTGGAACCAATGATTCAGGCTGACGCTTAATGTTGCTGTTGATAGGCATTTTAATTGGCCTGATGCTCGGCTTGACCGGTGCCGATGATTCTTACAGTTTTGTGCTGGAAAATGACGGCCAAACCTACTTGTTCAGTGGTGATACCTTATTAATTCGTGGCACCGGCCGGACTGACTTTCAAAATGGTAATGCAATCGATGCGTATCACAGTTTGTTTGAGGTATTGCTGAAACTGCCGGATCACACACTAGTCTATCCGGCCCATGATTACAAAGGCTGGATGGTCAGCAGCATTAATGAAGAAAAACGCCATAATCCACGCCTGCAAGTCACGAATGCCATGGGATATAAACAGATCATGGATAACCTGAATCTGCCCAATCCAAAGATGATGGATGTCGCTGTGCCGGCAAACCGTTCTTGTGGAAATTTTCCTGAACAAGGCTAATTTCTTTTATCACTGTCCGTAAAATATTGACTTTGACCTTTCCCCTGATTGAAGGGGGAAGTGAAAATTTAATTGCAGATTATCTGCACTATTAAGCTGAAATGAAGTAAGTCCTAGCCAAGGGCCTCAGAAACTACTCCCTGTAAGAGATAGATTCCTAATCTAGACACTCAGGGGCGTAACCTATTCACACAATGGGGTATTTTGGCCGATAGAATGTTGTTACTCTATGGACGTCAATCTGCAAGTTACGGTCAGACAGGGAAGAGAGCAGCATAGTCATATACAAATTTGAGCAGATGAATTAGCTTGATGAAACCAGGGAAAACCTTCAAGTTAGCAAAGGAAATAAAAGTCTTATTTGAGATGAATTCCACCAGTACAGACTTATCTGTAAACACTTATTTTACTACCACCATCACAATAGTCCTCATTGCATGTTTGGGGAAGCTGTTTGATTTTCCGGACATCCCTGTTCAGGCTATTGGCTTTGAGCTGAGTGTAAGTCTGGCGGCCATACTCCGCTATAACTACAGAATCATTCCGGCCATATTCGCTGGTGTTTTTATTTCACAAATAGTGTTCTCTACCTCACCGATGTTCGATGTCGCAGCTGGCATAGCAGTGCTATGTATTGCTGCTGCTTTGATTGGCCGGTGGTGTATGGTTTATTTCGATCATTTTGATAACAACCTTGAGAACAGACGCAGTGTCATCAGCCTGCTGAGCTGGGGCAGTGGTGTGGCAGCACTGTTTGCAACACTGAGCAGTTTATTTTTGTTAGAAACAGTGGCGCTGGATTTTAAGATCCCTTTTGAAACCTTCATACACACATGGATGTGGACCGCGATGGGGGTGATTTTAATTGCCCCCAGGCTATTGCTGCTGGGTGAGGATTACATTCCAAAAGCACATTACGATAAAAGACAGCTTCTTTGGCTGACAGCAATTATTGCCTGCAGTTTTATTGTATTTACCAATCTTTTTGAGTATGACGTACTCGGCCATCTGTTTTTACCATTTATTTTTTATCCACTCATTGTTTGGGGTGCTTTGTATGTGGGTTTGAATGCTGTTTATACCGGTGTCTTTCTTATCTTCATTTCCACATATAGCAGCTATCACTTCGGCCTCGGGTTTTACGGTGTCGTCTCTGATAGCAAGAGCCTGGAAATCTGGTCATTTATCATGTCGTTATTGATCACGGGGCTGGCAGTCGGTATCAGCAAGGTTCAGCTGGAAAAGGCGGAGTGGAAGGCGGCAAGCAGCCAGATGGATGACCTTTTATCCCGTACTTCTATGACGTTGAAAACTTTATTGATGCTGCAATGTAAAACGGCGGTCAATGATATCAAAGGATGTTACGCAGCGATTTTTTTGGTGGAAGAGCCGGATAAGCTCAAACTTGAGTCTCAATACAACTTGCCAGAGACTTTTATAAAGCCTTTCTCCACCTCTGACTTCTATCATCTCAACTCGCCCATCAGAGAGTGTTTCAAACAGGAAGATATAGTGAGTTCGGCTGAAAACCCTACTAAATGGCTCCACTTGAACGCTGATGTGCCTCATTGGGGGGGCGTGCATTGTTTCCCAATACTGGACTTGTTTCGCAAGCCTATGGGCGTACTGTGTGTCTTTTATAGTTCGTTGGCACGCTTTCAACTGGTGGATATAGAAACACTACAACGAATTACTTATCAGTCTTCTCTTTTGATTGAGAGAAAAAGGGCAGAAATTGCCTCAGAAAAGAAACATCGGGAAGTAGAAAATGAGCGGGCATTTTTAAGAGCGATTATTGATGCTAACCCCGATATGATCTTTATTGAAGACCATGAACGTAAGCTGACACATATTAACCTTTCATTCGAAAGGCTGACTACGCTTGGTGAGAAGCAAGCACTTGGCATGCCGTCAAAAGATGTTTTCTCGCAAAGCTTCGCAGCACTGACTTCCAAAATGAGTTGGCAAATTCTGCATGGTGAAGCAGAGCTGTTGCGTGAAGAGGTCTGGCTGAAAAAGCTTGATGATTCAGCAACATTATTTGATTTGGTCAAAGCACCCATGAGAGATATCGAAGGCAATATACGTGGTGTTATCAGTATCGGTCGGGATATAACGCAGCAGCGGGAAGTTGAAGCAGAGCTGGTAACGATAACCGAGGATCAACAGCGATCCATCGGACAAGAACTGCATGATGGTGTGGGGCAAAAAGTGGTCGGCATATCATTCCTGGCTAAGCTGTTGTCTCATGGATTGCAGACCAGTCAGTCAGATCTTGCTCCCAAAGCAGCGACGCTGGCGATGCAGGTAAATGAAGTTATCTCTGAAATTCGGCGCCTGGCCAGAGGCTTGTTACCGATTGAACTGGAGTCCAATGGCCTTAATGCTGCTCTGGAGAGTTTTGCCCGCAATACCTCCAGCACTTTTGATGTTAACTGTAAGTACAGCCCGGATGGTGAGGTGTTAATCAATGATCGTATTGTCTCGCTTCACCTTTTCCGGATAGCGCAAGAAGCGGTTAACAATGCAATCAGACATGGCAAGGCTTCGAATATCGAGGTGATTTTGAAGGTCAGAAAACACCACTTTAACCTGTCAATTAAAGACGACGGAGTGGGCTTCGATTATGAAAATTATCAACGCAAGAAAGATATCAATGGTGTCGGTTTACAGTCTATGGCTTACCGGGCCAAGCTAATCAAAGCCAATGTTACATTCAGTAGACCAGCCAAAAATGGTTTTGCTGTCACCGTCGTCAGACAATCTTAGCTAAAGGCATACGCGCTCCGACTTTAACGCCAGTGAGGAATGCTGGCATGCTTCAATCAGGCGAATATTCCCTTATTTTATTCTTAAAGTTCTGTTTAAAAAGACTGAATTTTTTGCTATCAATGCTTCTAGGGCAAACCCCTAAAATCGCTCAATTAAGTCATCTTCATCAAATAACAAGATACAGTTCACATATCGGTTGTTGATCGAGTGTTAGCTTGTAGACCCTTTTTGATTGCTGAGGTAAATGCATGGCTCAAAAGCTCATCAGTATCATGTTAGTGGAAGATCACCAGTTGGTAAGTCAAGGCATGTCGATGCTTATTAATGCTCAGGGCGACATGAATGTTGTCTATCAATGCGCCAGCGTCAATCATGCCAAACAATATCTGCAATCCGATGCTGACAAGGTGGATGTGGTGATTGTTGATATTTCACTGGATGGCGTTTCAGGATTCGAGTTAATCAAATGGCTTCGTCTTCATCACTCATACTTACCCGCACTCGCGATATCAATGCATGATGAGCTTTTATACGCGGAGCGAGCCATCCAGACGGGGGCGAGGGGTTACATCATGAAGCAGGAGGCTTCAGATAAAGTTATTCATGGAATCCGTGCTGTGCATAATGGCGAGACGGTGCTCAGTGAAGCCATTCGTTCCAAGATTGAGAGCCCCGATGGCAGTGGCAATAACTCCCTGATTGATAGCCTGACTTATTGTGAATATGAAGTTTTTCAGTTGCTTGCGCAAGGTAAGTCCACCAGTGAAATCGCCAGGCTGAATAGCCGGAGTGTCAAAACTATTGAGGCTCACAGAGCCAATATCCGAAAGAAACTGGGCCTGCCAGATGGTAATGCACTGATGCGGTATGCAATAAAAGTGCACAGTGAAGGTGACACCTAATCAATCTGAACAGAAGGAATGCATGAATGGCAAGTTTGCCCATTATCACGCAAGGTAATCTTTCTCTCACCTCATTACTCAAGCATGTAATTGAACCTGTTGTGGCAGTGCTGACCCTTGTCGCTGTTGCCGCTTTTTATGGTGATACGTTCAATCTGAAATACACCATATTGTGTTTGCTGATCTTGGTTATCACTTATCCGGGGGAGTGGATTACATCAACGGTACAGCGGTTTGCCAGAAGGTTAATTTCGTCCTGGTTAATCATTGTTGTTCTGCTTTTGTTACTGGGTTACGGCACCCGGACATTGAAATACTTTCCTCAGGAAATTGTCGTGACCTGGGCAATACTGACACCCCTGATGGTGCTGACTTTCAGCATTATTATTAAAATGATGGTTGGCAGCGTCCAGATGGTGAAGTCAGGCAACAAGAAAGCCATTATTATCGGTGCAAATGAATTGGGTGGAACACTTGCCTCAAGGATGAACGCTGATGAGTTTAGCATGATTGAAGTTGTCGGCTTTTTTGATAATCAGGCTTCACTGCCAGTGCTCAGAGACGCAGAAGTGCCGTTACTGGGTGAAATGTCTGATGTGGCTGAGTATTGTAAAACGCACCAGATAGATAATGTTTATATCGCTTTGCCGATGGCTAATCAGCCGAGAATTTTGCAGTTATTGGATGACCTCCGAGATACCACGGTATCCATCTATTTTCTGCCGGACTTGTTTTTGTATGACATGATTCAGGCGCGAATTGATACGGTGAATGGCGTTCCCGTGGTTGGCGTTTGTGAAACGCCTTTTCTGGGCTTGAATGGCCTAGTAAAACGTATCAGTGATATTGTCCTGTCATCCATCATTCTGGTGTTGATTTCACCTATTCTTTTAGCGCTGGCTATCGGCGTTAAGAAGAGTTCTCCTGGACCGGTTCTGTTCAAACAATATCGTTATGGTCTCGATGGCAGCAAAATACTGGTCTATAAGTTCAGATCGATGAAGGTGCATAAGGAAGAGGGCTTTGTAAAACAAGCCTCCAAGGATGATGATCGTATTACTAAATTCGGGCAGTTTATTCGTAAAACCTCGCTTGATGAGCTGCCGCAATTCATTAATGTATTTCAGGGACGGATGAGTATTGTCGGGCCACGGCCGCATGCTGTGTCACACAACGAGGAATACAGAAAACTCATCAAAGGTTATATGGTCCGGCATATGGTTAAACCCGGCATAACCGGTTGGGCACAGGTGAATGGTTTCAGAGGCGAGACACAAACGCTCGATAAAATGGAAAACCGTATCCGTTACGACATCGACTACCTGCGTCACTGGTCTTTATATCTGGATCTGTGGATCATCCTCAGAACGGTGATGGTCGTATTCCGGGGTGATGAAAACGCTTACTAGCCCAAAATTTAGCTGAATACTGCTGCCTGCATGATTGTTTTGCCATCCCGGCCCTGCTTCCGGGATGCAGGACATCGCGTTTATTCCCGCTTACTGCATTGCTGACAGGCAGCGACGGTCTTTATCAGCTGCTATATCTCGACTTCATTATCGATATGAATTGCCGTTGTTTCTTACGGTGATGCCAGATGTTCTGGACTGGTGTGAAGTCTTTTCACAGACGCTTGCCAATAAACAATTAGGGGTTTCCCCTATAGCCATTTTCAGGGTCATATCTCATCATAGCCCACATTCAGACATCAATTATTTTCGAAGTTACTCCATCTCTCAGACTCAATAAATGTTTTGTTGATACCACAATCTGCATGCCTCAAAGCGAGAAACCATAAAGGAAAAAAGCTGATGAACACGACACAATTTTATCGATTGTTTTCGGCCTTATTCATAACCCTACTGGTCGGCTGTGATGACGTTGTACCTAAAACCAATACACAAGTTGCCGCCACGGTGAACAATGAGGAAATAACCGTTCATCAGCTCAATCAAGCTATAGGCTCAATGGGTGAAAAAGCGCTTAACGCAGATCAGCAGGCCCTGAGAGCGTCTGTTCTTCAGAACATGATCGTCCAGACACTGCTGGAGCAGGAAGCAGAAAAATCAGACCTGGATCGTGAGCCCTATGTGATGCAGTCAGTTGAGGCTGCCAAGAGGCAGGTATTGGCCTCCGCCTATACGCAACAACTCGCCACCACCAATTCCTCAATCTCAGATGCAGAAATTGAGAACTATTATTCGGCTAATACAGATTTGTTTGCCAACAGAAAGTTATTTGTATACGAGCAGGTAACGGTTCAATCCGATATTTCAAAGTTTGCGAATGCACAAAAAAAGTTGCAGCAAATCGAGGATCTGACGGATTTCACTGCCTGGCTTGAGAAAAATGCGATTCCGTACAAAGCGATCACTAAAGCCACAACCTCGGAGAACATTCCCCAAAATCTCCGGAAAGCATTATCGACGCTGGATATTGGCCAGGTAGGGTTTCTGAACCTTGCTGATGGACTAGTGGTGTTCGAAATAAAAGATAAACAATTGCAACCTGTTGAGTTGGATATGGTTTCGACCGCTATCAGAGAGCATCTGCGAAGCCAGCAACGAAAAGAACAAGTTTATCAAGTGGTGCAATCGCTTAAAAAATCTGCTGTTATCAAGTACAGCGAGGACTTTGAACCCAGCTCAATGGCTTCTAAAGCAAACACTTCTGACGCCATGCAAAATGAAATGGATCTGGAGTCCTTTATTGAAAAAGGTGTAGCTGGAATTGAATAAATAAAGCTATCTGCATGAAGACCTTATCTGTAAAAATGCCAATCATCATTTTTGGCTTATCACAAATACCACTGAGTTCGTCTTCAGCTGCAGAGGGCGATACATTTACGCCTTATTTCAGCAGTGGCCTGGTATACGATTCCAATCTTCTGAGAATTGATGATGACAACTCCTCTCGAGTGGGAGGTGTCAGCGGGCGTTCAGACACGCTGAAGAAAAACCTGCTCGGCTTGGATGTTGACTGGCAGTATTCAAGGCAAGAGCTGTTGATAAGGGCAGCGATAAGTGAAAATGATTTTCAACGCTTTGACACACTCGATTACCAGGGCAGGTATTTAAAAACGCAGTGGAACTGGCAGCTTGGTAACTATCTGAGCGGTAATGCCGGGCAGACTTTCAGCCGTGCGCTGGCAAGTTTTAATGATATTCGTGGCCTGTCTGGCAACTTGAGAGATCAGCAAAATCATTTCTTTAATTTGAACTGGCTGTTACATCCAAGGTGGCAAACGAAGTTCTCATACCTTGGACGTGAGCTTGAATATCAGGAGGACATTCAACGAATCGGCGATTTTAAAAGTGATACGGTTGGCCTGGGGCTGGATTACTTGACGCCAAAAGGCAGCCGGGTTGGCTTTACAGTTTCTCAGGAAGATGGCAGTTATCCAAATCGCTCAGTGACCGATATCAGTACCATTGACGATGGCTACAATCAGAATAGCGCTGAACTTGTTGTCGACTGGCAATACAGCGCCAAAACCAGTTTTCAACTGCAAACTGCTTATGTCACAAGAGATTACGACAATGTGCCGGAGCGGGATTATGAAGCGGTTGATAAACGCATCAGTGCGGCATACAAGCCCACAGTCAAAACCCGGGTACAAATTTCTGTTTTTGACGAGACATATCCACGTGATGACTTACAGGCCAGTGTCAGTGAAAACTTTGGCCAGAGTCTTGAGTTATCGTGGTTACCGACTTCTAAATTAACAGTTGTTGGCAAATACCGCAGGGAATCCCGTGAAGATATTGATGATCCCGGCTTTATCACAGGCCCGGTGGAGCAACGGCAAGATGACAATAACAACTTTTCTTTCAGCCTGAATTACGAACCACATCGCAGTCTTGATTTTACGGCAGGTTATCAAAGGGTAGAGCGTGATTCGACTATCCCGTTTGGTGACTTTGATGCCGATATTTTCAGCTTTACCGCAACACTCAGAATGTAACTCTCACCTCCAATTGAATAAAGATGAGCCTGACATGAAAAAACTACTATTCATTCTATTATTAAGCCTGTCGACGTTGCTTTCAGCGGCAGACAATCCGCTTGGTGCGGGGGATATGCTTCGCATCACCGTCTACGACAACCCTGATCTGACCACAGAAACACGGGTGACAAGTGATAACACCATTAATTTTCCGCTCATTGGCGAAGTCGATATCACCGGTCAGTCTGTGCCGGAGGTTGAGAAACTGATAGCCAGGGAGCTGAAAAGTCAGGGTTTTTTGCGGCAACCACAAGTCAACATTCTGGTCACGGAATTTTTGAGCCAGCAAGTATCGATTCTCGGTAATGTCACGGAGCCTAAACGCATCCCGCTGCACAGAAATGTCACCCTGACGGATGTGCTGGCCATGGCCGGAGGCGTTACACAGCTTGGTTCAGACACGGTTTCTATTATTTCCAATAACAATGACAACCCTGATCAAGAGAAGCTGAGTTTGACCGAGATCCTCAATGGTCAACGTGCTGATGTCATGGTATCGCCGGGCGATATTATCTATGTTCATGGTCTGCAGGTATCGGTTCTGGGTGAGGTTAACAGCCCGGGTAAGTTTCCGATCACTGATGAGTCCAGCACGGTAGCTGATTTTATTGCTCTAGCTGGCGGCATTTCATCAACCGGCAGCGATGAAGTGACGGTAACCCGCAATGGTATCGATCAACAAGGACAGCACACCGTTATTAATATCAATGACATGTTCACAAGTGAAAACGCATTGCAGAACATGGCCTTACAAGAGGGTGATGTCATCTATGTGCCACGTGAACCGAAGTTCTACATTTATGGTGAAGTCAACAATAGCGGTGCTTATCGCTATGAAAAGAACATGACGGTGTATCAGGCGCTGGCTATTGGTGGCGGATTGTCGCCTCGTGGTACCGAGAACGGTCTCACTCTGAAAAGAAAAAATGCACAGGGTGAGTTCGAAACGCATGAGGTGATTGGCACAACGACCATCCAGAAAGACGATGTTCTTTACGTTAAAGAAGCCCTCTTTTAAGGACCACTAAATGAGCTTAAATCAGCTGATAAGAATACTGTTTGCACGCAGAGTCGTGATTATCGTGGTCTTTGGCCTGACCGTTCTGGCTGTGGCCGTTGTGACCATGATGTTGCCCAGGACCTACCAGGCCAGTTCGACTTTGATAATTAACTATCAGGGCGCTGACCCGGTGACCGGTACAAGCATGCCGGCACAATTATCGTCCAGCTACATGGCGACACAGGTCGATGTGATTTCCAGCAAAAACGTTGCACTGAAAGTCGTTGAACAGTTGAAGCTTGATGAGACTCGCTATGCGATCGAAGCTTTCAAGGAGGTGGCCGATGCTGAGGAAAACGCCAACAAAGAAATGGATATCAAAGATTGGCTGGCTGGCATTCTGCAAAATAAACTGGTGGTTCAACCATCCCGGGAGAGCAGCGTCATTGAAGTTGGCTATACCGGCACCGATCCGAAATTTGTAGCAACCGTCGCCAATGCTTTTGCCGATGCTTATATTAAAACGAATTTACGTTTAAAGGTTGAGCCATCACTGGAAGCGGCTGACTGGTTTAGTGACCGGTTAGCTTCTTACAGAAATGACCTGATTGAAGCAGAAAAAAGGTTAGCAGCCTACCAGTCGGAAAAAGGCATTGTTGCTTTGGAAGAACGCTGGGATGTCGAAAATGCCAAGCTGGCACAGCTTTCTGAGGAGCTGGTTAAAGCACAAGCGGATGCGCTTGAATCCAACTCGCGAAGTGAAGAAGCAACAACGGCAACAATCATTGAAGAGAATCCGGACATTCTGGATAACTCGCTTATTCAATTGATGAAAGCTAATCTCAACACTGCTGAGGCCAATCTGGCCAAACTCCGGCAGCGGCTGAATGTGAATCACCCAAAATATCAGGCGGCGCTGGCAGAAGTTAGCAATCTTAAAGCAGAACTGCAGCGAGAAGTCGCGAATGTCACGGGGGGCTTGTCAAACTCAGCAGCACTCTCTGATGAGCGAGTCAGTGAACTTGAGGCAGCGGTGCAGCAGCAAAAGCAACGGATTCTGAAGTTAAACCAGCAACGAAACGAGTTGGCGGTTATGAAACTTGATGTCGAGAGTGCCCGGCAGAACCTCGATACGGCACTGGAAAGATTCAGTCAGACATCCATGGCAGGAGAGATTAATCAGGCTAATGTGGCTGTGCTCACGCAAGCGGTTCCTCCGATTTATCCCAGCTCTCCTGATGTGAAACGTAATTTGTTTCTTGCTTGTGTTTTAGGCTTCATGCTCGCGCTGGGGGTGGCACTGATTCTGGAATTGTTAAGTCCACGAGTGCGTTCAACCGAAGATATTGACTTGCCGGTATTGGGTACGTTGAAGAAAAGAAAATACCAGAATAAAGCATTGCCAACCACTGAATTATTGCCACAAAAATGAAGGTTTTAACGTATCAGGAATATCGGGAAAAAGTACCACTGGCCGCTGTGTGCCGGTTACAAAACAGGTTGAGCCTACAGTTATGAAGCAATCAGAAACAGATGAGGATTACATGAAGGCAGATTCAAAGCAGCTCACCTACAGAATCCTGCCGCAAGACAGTGCGGCGATTGATCCGGAAGTGTTTGTCGCTTTCACTCTGGATGGTGATGAAGTAGAGGAATACAGATCCTTGCGAACGCAACTGTCGTTAAGGTGGTTTGTGGATAACAAGTCATTACTGTTCACCTCGACGCGGTATGGCCATGGTGCCAGCCATGCAGTTGCCAATCTGGCGATTTTGTTTGCCCAGATGGGCCGTAAAACGATTTTGATTGATGCCAATATCAGAAAGCCGGCGCAGCATGACTTATTCAGATTGGATAACAGTCAGGGGCTTTCCGACCTGTTGGCCAGAAGATCAAAAGGCAATCACATCCAAAAGGTAAGGGGGTTTGACAACTTACATGTGCTGACTGCGGGGACAAAATTGCCTAACCCACTTGAGCTGCTGTCAATCAAGAACTTCTGGGCTGCTGTCGAAAGAGCCTACGACATAGTGTTGATAGATGCACCCCCCGCGCTTGAATACTCAGATGCGCAGCTTCTTGCTTCTCAAGTGGGCGGCGCAGTCATTGTTGCCCGTAATAACGAAACCAGAAAGGCGGATCTAAAAAAAGTAGAGCGGCAGTTTGCTATCGCCAAGGCCACCACAGTGGGTGTGGTGCTGAAAGAATTTTAGGGGTTTGGAGCATATCTCTGACCGGTTGGCTCCATTATTATCACAACTGTAAATAACACCTGAAAGGAGATAGCTATGAAGAAATATTGCGTGCTGAGCCTGTTTCTATTAGCGAGTCCGTTTGCTAACGCAGCGGTTGAATTTGATGGCACTTCTGAAATTAACACTGAAGAAACGGCGTATGCCTTCCCGAACGACCCGGTAGAAGTAAATTTTGATACAGCGGGTGACTACACCAATTTTTATTCATTCTCATTGGCTGAAACCCAGGATGTAACCTTTAACTTTGACTCATACCGCATCAATGGTAATGAGGGTGTGCTGAACTTGACTGTCAGCGGACCTGATGGCGTATCACAAACCTTTGGTGGCGGTACCGGTAGTGGTTCTGTGACATTTAATGACCTGCAACCGGACACGTATCTGTTGCAAGTTGACACGATGACAATGGATAACGGTTCTTACACCTTGTCATCTTCTGTTTCTCCGGTACCTGAGCCCAGCACATTGGCGCTGATGATGGCGGGTTTGGGTTTAGTGGGTTTTATGAGCAATCGTCGCCGTCAGTTTGTTTGATGCGAATCGGCATCGAACAAGCATGAATCAGAAAAAAGGCGATTCTATCGCCTTTTTTCTTGGAGACCGGTCAATCAATACCCTGATTGGCCATGACCACAAGAAAGCACAATAACGATTCATAAAAGGCATCTTTTGGAAAATGGCAACCAGCCAAACCTACCCGGGGCTTTACGGTAATGAATATCTGAAATGGATATTTATCGTATTTAGCCTGATCGCCATGTATCTGCCCACTTTTTATAACTTGTCGGGCAGGCTCTGGCAGGCGGATGACCATGCTCACGGGCCATTTGTATTGCTTATAACGCTGTTTTTATTTTGGCAGAAACGAGCAGTGCTGCTCACCAGCAAGGAGGTAGAAAACCAACCGTTACTCGGCGGGCTGTTTTTTATATTCGGTTTGCTGCTCTATCTGCTGGGCCGGTCACAAGACATTCTGGTTTTTGATGTGGGGTCGCTGGTCCCGGTTGTGATTGGTTTGATTTTAATGACCAGGGGCTATAAAACCCTGATGGCAGTGTGGTTCCCGGTATTTTTTCTTTTATTTTTACTACCGATACCGGGTTTTATTATTGATGCCGTTACTTTACCGATGAAGATTGCGGTGTCTTATGTGGCGGAATCAATACTTTACTGGTTTGACTACCCGGTGGCTCGCAATGGTGTGGTGTTGTTCGTCGGGCAGTATCAGCTTCTGGTGGCAGATGCCTGTGCCGGCCTGCAAACGCTCATTTCACTGGAGGCTATGGGCTTACTTTATCTGCATCTGGTGAAGCATGACTCATTTTTACGTAACTGCATATTGGCGTTAGCCATTATTCCGATTTCATTCACGGCGAATGTGACACGTGTTTTGGCATTAATTCTGGTTACCTATTATTTCGGAGATGACGTGGGGCAGTCCTATTTGCATGATTTTGCAGGGTTATTTTTGTTCATGGTGGCATTGGTGCTCATCATATCGGTTGATACCGTGCTGTCTAAATATTTAAAAGATGCCTGACGGGCCACTGAGAAATAGCCATGACCTGGTTAAAAGTAAGCATTGTTTCAGTACTTATGTTGTTGACGGCAACACTGGCTGTCTGGGCGACACCAAGTGACTATCTTGTTGATATTAAGCCGCGTGAGCCTTTGCAGAGCTTTGCTAAGCCAGTGATTGGTAACTGGCAATTAGATCCGTCGAGCCGGGTGTTAATTACCAACGCGGTACTGGATGACAAGCTTGAGCGTGCTTATACCGATCTAATCAGTGAGACCTATCTGAATGCGGATAATAAAAAAGTGATGTTGTCCGTTGCTTACTCAGATAACCAACGTGATGGCTTAGCAGTTCATTTGCCGGAGGCATGTTATCCAGCCCAGGGGTTTGAGATTTTGGAAAAGAAAGAGATATCAGTGACCTTGAATGACGGCAGACAACTCAACATTCAGTACATGAAAACGCAGCGTGGTAAGCGAGTCGAGCCCCTGATGTACTGGACAATTGCCGGGGATCACCAGTACCGCAATAACTTTGAGAGAAAGCAATTGGCTATCGAATATGCCTTCAACAATATCATTCCGGATGGCCTCGTTTTCAGAGTTTCCACAATTGAGTCTGACGATAAGGCTGCACTGGCAATCATGACTGACTTTGTCAGAGATTTTGAAAGCAATGTGGTTTCCTCTGATAAGCCGCGGTTTTTCGGGACACAAATCAACCAAAGTCGGCGGTTGAGCCTCAATTAGCAACCAGCGACTTTTAAACCTTTTTCAAACATTAAGAAATTTATTATGGATACATTGGCTAAAAATGTCGTTTCGATGATACCCGGGTTGAAGCCGCTGCTGAAGAATACGCGCGATGGCTTTAACCGCACGCTATTACGGTACCGGTGTTATCGTTATGAACAAAAAATAAATGCCAAACATATGGGGTGGCAGCATTCAGGGACGGTGAATTATTCAAAGCGCAGTTCTGAGCTTATCTTCTGGTATCACAAATTAGAAAAAGGTTTGTGTTTGCCGCCTGAAAACCGGCGCTTTTTTGGATGTTATCCGGCACAGCAGACTTTGTCTCTGCTCCGAAAGTGGACTGCTGACGGCTTGTCATGTGATGCATCTGTCTATAAAGCTGCAATCGGCGTTTTGGAAGGTTATCGCGACTTTGTCGAAAACATTGATAACCAAACTGTTGAAGTGCAGCAGACTCTCACTGAACTTAATGCCTTTTTAGCAGGGCAGAAAAAAACTGACGATCTCTACAGGACCCCGATTAATTTTAAATCGCTTCCTGAAGACAGCTATGAAATCTTGTATTCACTGGCGCTAAGCCGGCGCAGCACCCGTAACTTCCAGCCCCGGCCAGTTGATATGGCGATCGTTGAGAAAGCAGCAGCGCTGGCACAGCTAAGTCCTAGCGCCTGTAATCGCCAGCCTTGGCGCTTACATCTGTATCAGGACAAAAACGCGATTGAGCAGATGCTGAAATTGCAAAATGGTAATCGTGGCTTTGGCCACACCATTCCTTTGCTGGCGGTAGTGTGCTGTGACATGGGGGCATTCTTTGACGCTACTGAGCGAAACGAGCCTGCATTGGATGGCGGTTTGTTTTTGATGTCTTTTTTATTTGCACTGCAATCAATGGGACTGGCGACCTGTTGTCTGAACTGGTGTGTGGATCCCCGGCAAGATCAGCTGGGCCACCGGATTGGTGGTATTCCCGATAATGAAAAGATTTTGACCTTCCTGGCGATTGGCTATGCTGCGGAAGATACTGTAGTGCCTTTATCTGCCAGACGGCCGCTGTCTGATCTTATCGTAGCGCACTGATCATGATGATTATCAGCATACGTCAATCAGGATCGATGCGATGGGCTTAGCCTCAAAAGCCGCTCGTGGTGGTGTGATCATGATGTCGGGCCAGGCCGGCAAAGTCATTTTACAGATGCTCAACCTGATCATTCTGGCCAGGCTTCTCAAGCCGGAGAGTTTCGGTCTGGTTGCCATGATTGTGGCGTTATTTGGTATTGGCGAAATTATTCGCGATTGCGGCTTATCGACAGCCGCCATCCAGGCCCGAGAACTGACCCATAAACAGGCCAGTAACTTATTCTGGGCAAACCTTGCTATCGGTGGGGTATTGACCCTCATAGCTTACCTTCTGGCGCATACCATTGCTGATTTTTATAACCGGATTGAGCTGATTGAGATAGCACAGTTTTTGTCAGTTATCTTCCTGCTAAATGGTGCTGCTTCTCAGTTCAAAGCCAAATTAAACCGTGATTTGAAATTCGGTTTTCTCATCACGGTTGAGTTACTGGGCACACTTATCGGTATTGCTGTGGGTATCTATCTGGCCTATGCGGGCTATTCCTATATGGCGATTGTTTATCAACAGATCGTGCAGGCAGTCATTTTCCTGATTTTATATTTGGTTTTATCGCAGTGGCGACCCGGTCTGCCACAGCGGGATGCCGGCACCAAGCAGCTATTTTCTTTTGGCTGGAATCTGATGGGTGCGCAAATTCTCGGCTATTTTTCAAAGAATATGCCGGTGGTGTTGATTGGCTATAAGTTTGGTGCCACGCCGCTCGGTTTTTTTGAGCGGGCAATGCAAATTCTGATGATGCCACTGAATCAACTCAGCGCACCGTCGCAGGCGGTGGCAGTGCCGATTTTGTCTAAGTTACAAACGGAGGATGAGCAGAAATACAATGAATTTCTGGTGTTTGGCCAAAATATCATTGTTCATCTGATTAGCTTTGGTCTGGTACTCATCGTGACCCAAGCAGAAAGACTGGTGACACTGGTTTTAGGACCACAGTGGGTCGATCTGGTGCCGGTTTTTCAGGCTTTATCAGTGGGCGGTGTGTTTCTGGTATTGGGCTATAGCAGTTATTGGGTTTTTCTGAGTAAAGGTATTACCAACAGGCTGTTTAAGTTAAGTCTGATTACCCGGCCCATGATCATTGCGATCACCGCGCTAGGTATTTTAGGCACCACCACGACGGTTGCCACCTGCTATTCAATTGGTTTGGGACTGTCATGGCTGATCGGTGTTTTTTGGCTGAAAAACACCGGTATTCCGGTTCGGCGGTTGATTGTTAATCCGATAGCTGTGGCAGCGGTGTATTTTTCAGCGGCGTTTTTTTCATATCAGCTGGTGGCAAATTTTGAACTGGGCCTGATACAGGGGATTGTCGCCGGCTGGCTGGTGTTAATCGGGCTGCTGGTTATGGCGTATTGGCTGTTTCCGATATTCAGAGACAGTGTCAATCAACTTTTTCAGTTGCGTTATTACGTTAATAAGGTGAAACCGGCTTAATGAAAGAAATCATCAAAAAGTGCATACCAAGCACGTTTATCAACGTCATGATCGGACGGTTTTTACTGTTCTGCATGCGCTGGAAAACCAAAAGTATTGTCCGGCCGGATACGTCTGCTTTGATCGCGGCACCCGGTGGCGGAAACATTGGCGACCAGGCCATGCTGGAGGCATTTCTGCACAATGTGTCAGGCAAGAAACTTATCATTACCACTAACCTGAATCCGTTGAAGATTCCACTTGGCTACGCTTTGGATGCTGAAGTGATACAGATGCCGGGTTTAATTTATGGTCCGCCACATACTTTTTTACGTGACTTTGTCAGATTTATCGGCCTGATGCCGCATCTGAAATCGCTTTCAGTGATTGGTGCTGATGTGATGGATGGCGGTTATAACCCTCATGCTTCAGCAATGCGGGCCTATGCAGCAATCTTTGCAGCACGGGTCGGTATTCCAGCGCGAATTCTGGGCTTTAGCTGGAATACTCAGCCACACAGAAAAGCCGTTTCAGCGCTCAGAGCAGCAGGTGAAAAAGGGGTTGAGTTATTAGTCCGTGATGCGATTTCGCAAAAACGACTTAACCAGCTTGGCATCAGCAATACGGTGTTATCGGCGGATGTGGTCTTTGCAAACCAGCGGCAACAGGATCAGGACATAGAAGATGTTCTCGAATATTGCCAGGGTAAATCGGTGGCGCTGGTCAATGCCAGTGGTTTGATAGCAAAACAGATCGACCAGATCGAGGAATACAAAACCATCATCAACAAACTGAAGGAGGAGCAATACAGCATTGTATTACTGCCTCATGTCATCCGTGAGGGGGCCAATGATCTGGGTGTTTGTCAGGTTATTGCTGCGCTTTATCCCGATATTTACTTTGTCGACAGATTACTCGAACCAGACCAAATCAAACGATTGGCTAAGGCGGCAAAACTGGTAGTGACCGGCCGTATGCACTTATCGATTATGTCTATCAATGCCGGTACCCCGGCCATTGTGTTATCGACGCAGGGAAAAGTGGATGGCTTGATGGCGTTTTTTTCGCTACCCGAGTTATCGCTTGCGCCCGAACCGGGCTTTGGCGCCAAAGTCGTGGCGCTGATAGACCTTATTCAAAATAACTATGACAAGTACAAAAGCAGCCTGGCTGAGAATATCGAGCATGTGCGTCTTTTGTCGAAGAAAAATTTTCAACAACCGTGAGCAGCAATGCAACACATATCAGGGCGATGCATCTGTGCTGTTGTGATTTTCAATTAACCAGAGTGAATGGATGAAAATACTTTTTTACCCAGAGCCTGACGGTGCCAACGAATACACGTCAAACATGGTTAATCACATTGAAACCGTGGTCGGCGAGGACTTGTGTTATGCGCCTAATATCAAAGATATCGTCTTACGGCCACACAAGACGCTTTGTTACAAAAAGTACGATGTTGCCGTGATCAACTGGTTAGAAAATAACCTGCGAAGTGAAGGCAAAAGATTATTTTTATTCGGGATAGTGAAGTTTTTTGTCTACATTTTGTTTTTTAAATTGGCTGCCCGTAAAACCGTTTATGTAAGGCATAACGTTTCGCCGCACGATATGCCCCGGCTGCAGGCCAGACTGAGCAAAAAGATTGTTGATTTTGGCGAAAGCCTGTTTGATAAAAAAGTAGCCCACTCAGGCCATCTTGAGGCTGAGGGCTATTTCTACGTACCCCATCCTTTATACCAAACCAATGTTGCGCAGGGTGAAGCTGATGCAGAGCCTTCGCAAGCCTACTATCTGGTCTTTGGCAGAGTCGAGCGATACAAACAGATCGACAGCATCGTTGCGCATTGGCCGCAAACAGAAAAACTGCTCATCGCCGGGCCGGCATCTGATCATGATTACGTCAGTGAGCTGATTGTTATGGCAAAAGGCCTGAATATTGATTTTGATATTCGCTTTGTGCCCGACGAAGAAGTCGCAACCATTATGGCCCAAGCCAAGGCCATTATTCTCTCTCATGATGGTGAAGAGATGATTGTCAGCGGCAGTTTCTTTCATGCAATTAGCTACGGCGTACCGGTCCTTGCTTCAAACCAGGCTTTTCTGAATTGGCTGAAGCGAGACAAAGACTTTAGTGGCCTGGCGCTATTCAGGACAGTTGATGATCTTGATGACGTTATCAGCAAGCCGGACGTTTCAACAAAAAACGAAATCCTGTCTGAGTCTGCCGCCCTGTTCGGCGCACACGCAGTGCAAACAAACCTGCGACAGCTCTTTAACGAGCTGAAAGCGGACATAACCTGAGCATGAGGAACTGAGATGAGAAAGCTCTGCATTATCGCTGCTGCTTACCCGCCGAATATCAAAGGCGGTGGGGAGAAGTCAACACAACTGCTGGCTCGAGGCTTAGCCGATTTGGGCAATGACGTCACGGTGTTAACGGTGGATAAGGTCGACAGCCAATTCATGGATGGGGCGGTTACGGTTCAGACTATCCGCTCCCCGAATATCTACTGGAATTTCAAGCATCGTCAGCCATCCGCCAAAAAACTGATATGGCACGTCAAAGAGAATTTCAATCCGCATGCTGTGCGGACACTTGTTACAAAACTTGAGGCCATTAATCCGGATGCAGTGATAACCAGCACCATCGAAAATTTTGGTAACGCCGCCTGGGAGGCGTGTCATCAGTTGAATATCCCTGTCGCCCATATCCTCAGAAGTTATTACACCCTGTGCTTTAAAGGCACCATGTTTCGTAATGGTGAGAACTGCCAGGACCGGTGTTTGAGTTGCCTGGCAGGGACTTTTGGCCGGGCGCGCAGTGCTGCCAAGGTCAATGGTTTGATAGGCATTAGCGATTTTATCCTGCAAAAACACATTCCTTATTTCAGCAATGCCAAAACCGCTGTGATTTTTAATCCGGTTGATGCGACGCCTGTATTTAATGAGCAAGCCGATGCTGCGGAGAAAATCTTTGGCTATCTCGGCCGTATTGAACCCGAAAAAGGGGTAGAGCTGTTGTTGCAGGCCTTTGAGTCTTTACCCGATGACTATCAATTGAAGATCGCCGGTACCGGCAAAGATGATTACGTTGCCTACCTGAAACAAAAATATCCATCGAAAAGAATCAGTTTTCTCGGTTGGGTGGCACCTGATGATGTTTATCGCGCCGTTAACTTTGTGATTGTGCCTTCGATGTGGAATGAGCCGTTTGGCAGGACAGTGATTGAAGCCTATTCACATGGCGTTGCTGTTATTGCTTCGACAAGAGGTGGTCTGCAAGAACTGGTCGTGGAAGGGCAAACCGGCCAGCTTTTTGAGCCGGATGATCCCGATAACGTCAGAGCAGCGTGTCTTGCAGCGGTAGAAAACAATCTGGCGTCCACGCAAGTGCGTCTAAATCTTAAAAAACATGCTGAGAGGTTTTCTGTCAGCAATATTGCTGATCAATACGATGCCTTTATCAACCAGATGATTGATGCGCATGACCGGGCAAATCAAGCTTTGGCGAGTTGATATAACGCTGATGACTAACCAAAAAACAACCGTAAAAGCAGCGAATTCTGAGCTGGCCAGACAGCGAGAAAACCTCGGTTTGCCGGTGTGGCTGGTGATCCTGGCTATTGTCTATAATGCTTTTCTGGCCATCATCAATGCGCATGTTATGACGCTGGGGTCAGCGCATGTAGCGGTCACCGAAGCACTGATTCTTGGCATAGTGCTGGCTTTTCTGTTGTTTAACTTAAAAAAGATACCGGACATTCTGCCCCATGTTTTATTTCTGTTGGGGATGTGTTCGCTGTCATTGTGGGTGATGCTGACGAATGACGCGACTTACGTAAAAATCCTCAGGGATTTTTTTATCATCGTCGCCTTTATGCTGCTGGGGACGCTGCTTTCCAGTCAGCAAATCATCCGGATATTCAAAATCTTAATGATGGCTGTGCTTGCCGTAGCTGTCGTTGAGATTTTTGCGACCGATTTGTATGTGTTGCTGTTTGAGCCTGAACAGTATTTCTACACCACCAGAGGCATTGAGCCTTTCGCATACAGTGATTCGGGACTGTTTCGAAATTCACTGGGTTACAGCTCGCGGTTTTCTTTCAATTTTTTATCACCGCACCGGATATCTTCGTTGTTTCTGGAACAGGTATCGCTGGCCAATTTCGCCATGATTACCCTCATTTTTATAGTGGGTTTCAGTAAAGCGCTGCAAAATCGAGAAGTACTTTTTTTCCTGTTGGGCAGCATCTTTCTGATTCTGGTTAACGACACACGAACCGGTGCTTTATTTGCGCTGGCAATGATTCCTTGCTTTTACCTTGCGCCACTTTTACCCAAGTGGATAGCGGTGACGGTTATTCCGGGGCTGTTACTGGTTTCGGCGCTGCTTTTTTATGATCCCAGCCAGACTTCATTGACCGACTCGTTTGCAGGACGCATTGGCTTTACCCTGTATTTATTATCCGAAGCAGATCTGTCTAATTTACTCACAGGTAATCTGGCCGGCATACACAGTGTGGCAGACAGTGGCTACAGCTATCTTATTTACGCGACAACATTGTTCGGCCTGATTCTCTACTGGCTCTACGTTTCTTTAATCGTCCGGTCTGATGCCGCTGGCAGTAAAAGGTGCGTTTTTGCATTGAATATTTTTATTGCCATCAACCTGATGATTGGTGCCGCCATATTCACCATCAAGGTTGCAGCGCCTATGTGGGTGATGATGGGTTACCTCTACAGCCGGTTCAAAACCGCTGACAATTCGGGGCCCAACGCATGAGCTTTCAGCAGCGTCAGGTCGGGCCTGATTACGCCAAGATAATGGGCATTATTCTGGTGGTGTTGGGCCATACCATCAGGGGGCTGATTAACGCTGAAATCCTGCCTGCAGACAATGCTTTCTGGCTGAATCTCGATCGGGCAATTTACCTGTTTCATATGCCGCTGTTCTTTTTTCTGTCGGGCATGTTTATCCAGCAAGTACTGGCTAAAACGGATTTAATGGATTTCTTCAGACGTAATGTTCTGATCTTTATTGTGCCGCTGATCTTTTGGTCATACACACAAACAGGCATTCAGTATTTTGCTGCCTCCAACGTCAATGTTGAGCGTTCGTTGGCGTATGTTCTGCAGGCGCCATTTCCACCCAAACAGCAGTTCTGGTTTCTCTGGGCTTTGTTTTTAATTTCCTGTTTTTCAGCCGTGCTTTTGAAACTAACCAATGGCAAAACGCTGTTGACCGTGCTGGCTGTGCTGGCGCTCATAGTAATGAGTCTTGGAGACAGGTTTGGCCTGTCCGGTGTCACTTATAAAATGGCCGGGCAAACTTTTGGTGAGGCCGTATTTTTCTTCCCTTACTTCGTTTTAGGGGTGTTGCTGACGTCCCCGGTGGTAAGCCGGTCCATCACCAGATTCTTGAGCTATCTGTTGCTGTTTGCCGTCATCGTTACAGTCTATCTGCAGGGTTATCAGGAGTCGAATGGGTTTTATTACGTTTTCTCTTTTATCACAGTTTTTGCCAGTTATCAGTGCATCGTCTTTATCGGTGAAGCGGTTCAGTCACGTTTAGCGGATAACCAGGCCAATAACCGCTTGCTGCAAAACGTTCATCACTTCCTGATTTTTATTGGTATGAACAGTTTCATTATCTATTTGGCTCACATCATCCCTGAGGCCGGTATTCGGGTGATGCTGATGCAGCTTGGCATCATCGATCCGTTGATACACGTCATCGCTGGCACGTTTTTTGGGCTGTTAGCGCCGCTGTTACTGGTGCCAGTCAATTTACTTTTGGTACGGCACTGGCAGTCAGCCAACTACATTTTTCCCGTTAGGAGGATGAAATATGCGTAATGCAAAAAGCTTCCCGGTTTTATTACTAGTGTTCAGCTTGCTGATACTGACTTACATGACGCCAAGTCGGGCTGAGGCGCCCATTGCTGGTATTAACTTTCCGGGGCCTGGTATCGCAGGTCATGTTTTCCCCGGACAAGAAGGGAAGACCTATCACTTTCCGTCTGCCAAAGATGTCGAAAGCTATGCCAACTTTGGCTTCAAAATCATCCGCCTGGCATTTACCTGGGAGCGTTTACAGCCAGAGCTGAATAAACCCTTTAACAGTGATTATCTGGCCGGTATTGATGCGTTTATCGAAGAAGCTGATAAGCATGGGCTTCAGGTACTACTCGATGTCCATAACTATGCCCGATACAAAGGTGAGTACATCGGTAGTGAGGAAGTGTCCGTCGAGGCTTTTGCCGATTTCTGGCACAGACTGGCGCAGCATTACATTGGCCAGCAACACGTCATGTTTGGCCTGATGAATGAACCTTTTAAACAGGATGCACAGACGTGGGCAAAAATAGCGCAACAGGGCATTAATGCGATTCGCGAGACGGGTGCGCAGCAGAAAATTCTGGTGCCGGCGACCTACTATTCCAGTGCCGCTCGCTGGTTACATAAGCATGGCCAGTATTCAAATGGCGAAACCTTACAAAAGATCGATGATCCTCAAAACAATATCATTTTCGAGGCTCATCAATATCTCGATCAATATTCAACCGGGCTTAACGATAAATGTGTCAGTTCTGAGGTGGGGGTAGAACGTTTAACGGCCTTTACCGGCTGGTTAAAAGAAAATGGCTATCAAGGCTTTTTAGGCGAGTTTGCCGTCGGTGAGAGTGACACTTGTCAGAAAGCGCTAAGCAATATGTTGCAGTACATGCATGCCAACAGTGACGTCTGGTATGGCTGGTCATATTGGGTGGCTGATCCCTGGTTTAAAGGCTACAGATTTAATGTATATCCGGCGGATGCCTCTCAGTCTCCACAACTGAAAATACTGAAATCATTCATTAATTAATCCGTATCGAACAGGCATCAGCGGTAGTGCGTGAGGTTTGCCCTCAGTAATAAGTTTTGCTGTTTTTTAAGGAGTGACAATTAGGAACATGGCTATGAAAATTCTGCATATTGTTCGCCAATTCTCGCCAAGTATTGGGGGGCTGGAAGATTATGTGCTTAACCTGTCGTTAGAGCAGAAAAGCCTGGGGCATGAGGTAACGGTCTATACCCTTAATACCAACTTTCAAACGGACGAACGACTCTCAAGCGAATCGATTGTAGAGGGAGTGCCGGTTAAGCGGTTTAGCTGGTTTGGCTCAAAACGTTATCCCGTTACCCGGTTTCCACTCAAGGCGCTGAATCAGTTTGATATCGTGCATGTGCATGCTGTGGACTTTTTTATTGATTACCTGTCATTGCTGAAACGGCTCGGCCTGTTAAAAGCAAAACTGGTGTTAACAACGCACGGCGGGTTTTTTCACACCCCTCAGCAACAGGCTCTGAAAAAACTTTATTTCAAGACCATAACCCGCTTTACCTTGCGGCCGGTCGATGTGGTTTTCACTATCAGTAACAATGACAAAGCACTTTTCCAGCAAATCAAAGATGATTGCCAGCTGATAGAAAATGGCGTGGCATATCAGAAGTTTGGTCGGCCGCAAGCTTCAGCAAACAGCAATGATCTGGTTTATCTGGGCCGCCTTAGCTCCAACAAAAGACTGAGTTGGTTAATCGAAGCGTTTAATCGTCTTGATGCTGATGGGAGCAAGCTACGGATTATCGGTAACCGGGCAACCGGTGATGCTGCACACCTGGAAAGCCTGGTCAAGATGCTAAACGCCGAGGATCGCGTGCAGTTGCTGTTTAACATTAATGACGATGCAATACGCAGCCATATTGAAACATCCCGTTTTGTTGTCAGCGCCTCAGAATACGAAGGTTTCGGCCTGAGTGTTATCGAATTAATGTCCTATGGTCTGGTGCCATTCCTGTCCAGCAAACCCGACTCATTTAAAGGTTTCATCGACCAATCCGGCGTCGGTGAATTATTCAACTATGAGCAAAAACAGTTTGAGGCTAGTTATCTGGCGCTGGTAAGGGCTTGGTCAGCCGATGAGGCCAAAAAAGCAAAACAATTTGCTGAAACATTTTCCTGGAAATCAGTGGCGAGGAGCATTGTCGATGGTTATGCAGCCTAACCCCCCTTCAAAAGTTGAGCAGATCCTTCAAAAACTGGCCATTTACGACGATAGCCAGGGATTTTTGGCTGAGCTCAGCCGTCAGTCAGAGGCTAAAGAGAGTTTTACCACAGTGGGTTTTCTCAACCAGCATGGATTTAATTTAATGCTGGAAGATAAGGCAACCTTTACCAGCTTTCAGAGCCTGGATTTTTTGTTGAGAGACGGTATCGGTATCAGCCTGGCTCTGAAGTATTTTTCCAGACCAGATGGGGCGAATCTCAATGGTACGGATCTTATCCCGCAAATCGTTGAAACATTCAATGATGCCAATACCGATTATTTCGTCTTAGGCACACAGTCTCCCTGGCTTGAGCGGGGCAGCAATAATTTGCTTGAAGGCAAAGCCAAGGCTATTAAGGACGGGTTTTACCCTGCCGATTCATACATCAGTTTTTTACAGCGACACATTGATCCAGAACGGTTCAGCGTCATCATTCTAGCCATGGGTATGCCCAAGCAGGAAACACTGGCGACCAAGATAAAAGGCGAAATAAAAGGCAATGGCGTCATTATTTGTGGCGGCGCGATCCTTGATTTTTATGCCGGGCGTTTCAAACGGGCACCGGCATGGGTGCAGAAATGTTCACTGGAATGGTTGTATCGGCTGATAAAAGAGCCCAGACGTTTGTTCAAGCGTTACGTCATTGGTATTCCGGTTTTCTTATTCAGAATAACTTTTCGGGCCTGAAACGTGGAACATTTACCTAGTAAAGTCCCTTTCAGAGAAGATATAAACGGTTTAAGAGCATGGGCCGTGCTGGCTGTTGTTTTCTATCACCTGCCTTTTGCCTATCAGCTACCAGGCGGGTTTGCCGGTGTCGATATTTTCTTTGTGATTTCCGGCTT
Source organism: Methylophaga sp. (assembly GCA_040882115.1). Classification (GTDB taxonomy): domain Bacteria; phylum Pseudomonadota; class Gammaproteobacteria; order Nitrosococcales; family Methylophagaceae; genus Methylophaga. Next base: position 85,628 of record JBBEBX010000003.1, read on the forward strand.
TCTGATGACCTCTATCATTCTGGGTGGCAATCAAAGCGGTCATTTTTCGATAGCCAGGTTTTATATGTCGAGGGTCAGACGGATTCTGCCGGCCTTGCTGTTTCTGGTTGTTGTACTGTTGGTCATGGGCTGGTTCTGGCTGGCCACACCGGATTATCAAAACCTGTCAGAAGAAGCTGCGGCGGCGCTGGGGTTTGTTTCTAATATTCACTATTGGGACAACGCCGGTTACTTTGATACCAGCGCGGTGGAAAAATGGTTGCTGCATAGCTGGACCTTATCTGTCGAGGCACAATTCTACTTCTTATATCCGCTGCTTTTGGTTGCTATCAAAAAACTGACAGCGTCCCAAAAAGCCTTATGGACGGTTCTGCTTATTACCTTCCTGGCTTCTTTGTTATTGAATATTATCGTGGTCCATTTTTACCCGATCCCGACGTTTTTCCTGTTACCGTCACGGGGCTGGGAATTGCTGGCGGGTGGTCTGGTGTATCTGACACCGAGAATATGGCCCGCTATTGCCCGGTATCAGGATAAACAATCACTGTTTTATCTCGCCTGGACGTTGATCCTGTGCAGTCTGCTGTTTCTTAATGAAGATTTGTTATGGCCGGGTTACTGGGCCGTGATGCCGGTACTTGGCGCGGCATTGGTGATTTTTGTCAGCAAGCAGCAATCAATTTTCACCAACCATATGATTTTTCAATGGCTGGGAGATCGTTCCTATTCTTTATATCTCTGGCACTGGCCGGCCATTGTCCTGCTGTTTTTCATGTCTTTACAAGACAGCAATATTGCCATTGTATTGGCGTTGTTGGTCAGTGTTCTGATGGCGCATTTTTCCTATCAGGTGATCGAAACGCCGACCCGAAAAATATTCTCCGGTCTGCCATTAAAAAAAGAAGTGTCGGTTATTTTTGCGGTCACCATCATGTTGATCACGTTGGCCGTGTACTTAAGCAATAATCCTGTTGCCGGTCGGATTGATCACCATATAGATGAGATCGCCTCTCAGGCTAACAACAAAAATCCTGTTGAATGCAGAAGAATTGATGCTTTCAACGCTGAGATGCCGAGTTGTATTTACGGTGACAGTAACGATATCGGGGCGATTGTGGTTGGCGATAGTCACTCGACGGCGCAGGTGACTGGCATTGCTGAAGCTGCAGGCAAATATGGCTACAGCGTGGCGCATTATTACCATGACAGTTGCCCGACACTATCGGGTGTGATGCTGGCGGATTGGCTACGTAACTATCCCAATGACAAGTGTGCAAACTTCGTAAGTTGGGTTAAAGCCGAGCTTGAGCAGTATCCCAAACATATCCCCATGATCATCATCAACAGGTTTTCTTTTATTTTTGGCTCATCAATAGATAAGAAACCTGCGGTGTATTTTGACAACGTTTATGAGCGTAATGATCTGCCCGGTTTTCACGAAGAGGTCAGCAACGCAATTGTCGAGACATTTTGCAGCTTCTCTGCAGAAAGACCTGTATTCGTACTCAAACCCACGCCTGAGCAAAATCACCAGGTGGCCAAAGAAGCCTCGAGAGAATTACTTTTCTACGACCAGATAAGTGAGTACGCAATCACCAGAGAGGACTACTACAACGAAAACAGTACCGTCCTCAAAGCTTTGCAGCGCAGTTATGGAAAGTGTGATGTGACGATACTCGATCCCATTCCCTACCTGTGTGACAACGGTGTCTGCCCAGGAATGATAAACGGTCTGCCCATTACCTCGGATGAGGACCACTTCAATGAGTATGGCAATAAATTACTGGTACCGCTGTTTGAGCAGGTATTTAAAGCCGATTGACGAAATTCAAGTCGGTTTTTTACCCCGAATTTTTACAAGCAACAGGAATAATCATTTATGAAAATAGCGATAGCTGGCACAGGTTATGTAGGACTTTCTAATGCAGTTTTGTTGGCTCAGCATAATGAAGTTGTGGCGTTGGATCTTATCGCTGACAAAGTGAATCTTATCAATGCCAGAAAGTCACCGGTTGCAGATGCTGAAATCGAAGACTTCCTGGTCAATAAGCCGCTGAATCTGACCGCGACGCTCGACAAATACGCTGCCTATGCGGGCGCTGAATATGTTGTGATAGCGACGCCGACCGACTACGACCCCGATACCAACTACTTCAATACCCGTTCGGTTGAAGCGGTAATTAAAGATGTAATGGTCATTAACCCCTCGGCGGTGATGATTATCAAATCAACCGTACCGGTGGGCTACACCGAACATATTAAACGCATGCTGGGCTGCAATAACATTATTTTCTCACCGGAGTTTTTGCGTGAGGGCAAAGCCTTGTACGACAACCTTTATCCCTCGCGCATCATTTTGGGAGAGGATTCTCCAAGAGCCAGAGTCTTTGCCGAAAAGCTGGTTGAAGGTGCGACCAAGACCGATATCCCGGTGCTGTTCACTGCAGCGACCGAAGCAGAGGCGGTAAAGCTGTTTTCCAATACGTATCTCGCGATGCGGGTGGCTTTCTTTAATGAGCTGGATAGTTATGCAGAGATACACGGTATCGACAGCCGGCAGATCATCAATGGGGTGTGTTTAGATCCGCGTATCGGTAATCACTATAACAATCCGTCTTTTGGTTACGGCGGTTACTGTCTGCCCAAAGACACCAAACAGCTGCTGGCGAATTACAGGGATGTGCCGAACAACATCATCAATGCCATCGTTGATGCCAATACCACCCGTAAAGATCATGTGGCTGCCAGTATTCTCAAGTTAAAGCCCAAAGTTGTCGGTATTTATCGCTTAATTATGAAGTCGGGCTCCGATAACTTCAGGGCCTCATCGATCCAGGGAATCATGAAGCGAATCAAGGCAAAAGGGGTAGAAGTCATCATTTATGAACCGGTACTCAACGAAGAGACTTTTTTTAACTCACCAGTGATGCGCGATTTCGATGAGTTCAAGAAAAAAAGCAGTGTCATCATCGCTAACCGCATGGTCGACGACATCAGAGATGTTGCTGACAAGGTGTATACCCGCGATTTATTTGGTAATGACTAATCAAGCCGTTATTGATACAGCATTAACAAGGAGAATCTTATGATTCCAGTAGTTATGTCAGGCGGAAGCGGTACACGATTGTGGCCACTTTCCCGAAAAAATAAACCCAAGCAATTCTTGGCATTGTTTGGTGATAACACCATGTTTCAGCAAACCTTGATGCGTCTGGACGGTATCAGGGATCTGGCACCGCCAACCATTGTTTGTAGTAACGATCACCGTTTTATGGTTGCCGAGCAATTGCATGAACTCGGGTCAACAGCACCGACCATCATTCTGGAGCCGGTGCCGAGAAACACCGCGCCAGCAGTGGCAATTGCCGCATTACAAGCGATACGTGAGGGGGATGATCCGACCTTATTAGTGCTGGCGGCAGACCATGTTATTAGTGACATATCCGCATTTCACACGGCAATTGATGAGGCCAGAGAGCAGGCTGAACAAGGTTTTCTGGTGACATTCGGTATTGTGCCGACGAGCCCAAATACAGGCTATGGCTATATTGAAGCAAGCCAGAAAGACACTATCAGTAGTGTGAAAGCCTTTGTGGAAAAGCCTGATCTGCATACTGCTGAGCAATATGTGAATTCAGGAAACTATTATTGGAACAGTGGCATGTTCATGTTTAAGGCTTCGACATTGTTGGCAGAGTTGGATAAGTATTCACCTGACTTGCTGGTTGCCTGTGATGATGCATTGGAGAATGCACAACCCGATCTGGACTTTATCCGTCTGGATCAGCAAAGCTTTGAAAAATGTAGTGCTATTTCCATTGATTACGCTGTCATGGAAAAGACTGATAAAGCAGTCGTTGTACCGCTTGATGCCGGCTGGAATGATGTCGGATCCTGGTCATCTCTTTGGGAGTGTGCAGGGCAGGGTGAGGATAACAACGTCACCTACGGCGATGTCATGCTCGATGAAGTCTCCAACTCCTATATCCACAGCGAAGACCGGCTGGTGTCGGTATTGGGTCTGGACAATGTCGTCGTTGTCGAAACAACCGATGCAGTGATGGTCGCCAGTAAAGCAAAAACTCAGGATGTAAAAAAGATCGTTGAGGAACTCAAACAATCTGGCCGACCCGAAGCCGAAAGCCATCGCCTCTGTTACCGGCCATGGGGCTTTTATGACTCCATTGATAGTGGCGATCGTTTCCAGGTGAAACGCATTTGTGTCAAGCCAGGCGCATCCTTGTCTTTACAAATGCATCATCACCGGGCTGAGCATTGGATTGTGGTCCGAGGCACGGCGCAGGTCATTTGTGATGATGAGGTCACCTTGCTGACAGAGAACGAATCTACTTATATCCCACTGGGGAAAAAGCACCGGTTGCACAATCCGGGACAAATTCCGCTGGAGATTATTGAAGTGCAGTCAGGCAGTTATCTAGGTGAGGATGACATTATCCGCTTCGATGATAACTATCATCGTGATTAGGTCAGCGTAGAGGTTTTGTAATGAATATTAGTATTCAGAAATTGATAAAGCAGAGTGGTGTGGATTTTGGCACCAGCGGTGTCCGCGGACTGGTCAGCGATATGACCGATAAAGTCTGTGTCGCCTATGTGATTGCCTTTATGCAATATCTTGAGCAGCAAGATCAGCTTGCCCAGGGTGACAAGATCGGTATTGCCGGTGATTTGCGAAACAGCTCGCCAAGAATCATCAAAGCTGCCATAGCAGCCTGCAGGATGCGGGGATATCAGCCCATTTATTGTGGCCTGATTCCTTCGCCGGCTATCGCGCTGTATGGCATCAGTCAGCAAATGCCAACCATCATGATAACCGGCAGCCATATTCCGGATGATCGAAATGGTATTAAATTCAATACTGCGAAAGGCGAGATTTTAAAGCACGATGAAACGCAGATAAGGCAACAGATTGTCGAGCTTGATGACAGTTTATTCGATCAGACAGGCTATCTAATGAATGCGCCAGATAGATCGTCTATCACTGAAGAAGCGCTGGAATATTACATAAACCGCTATATTAGTTTTTCTCCCGGCCAGTGTCTTAAAGACAAACATATCGGTCTTTACGAACATTCCTCTGTGGCCCGCGAGGTTTTTCGCATTGTTCTGGAAAAATTGGGGGCACGAGTTACGTCACTTGGTCGTTCTGATACCTTTATAGCCGTCGACACCGAAGCGATCAGGCCTGAAGATACCGATGCTGCTTTGCACTGGGCAGAGCAGCATGATTTTGATTGTATTGTATCGACAGATGGGGATGGCGACAGACCGCTTATCAGTGATGAAAAAGGTCAATGGCTGCGAGGCGACATTGCCGGTATTTTGTGTGCCGCTTATTTAAAAGCCGATACCGTGGTGACCCCGGTCAGCTGTAACAGTGCCGTGGAAAAATGTCAGTTATTTTCCAGTGTTATCAGAACCAAAATCGGTTCGCCCTACGTGATTGCCGGCATGCAGGAAGCACAAAAAGAGAATCCGCGCGCCAGTATTGTCGGTTACGAAGCCAATGGCGGTTTTCTGCAACTGACAGTCATAAACCGTAACGGTAAAGTTCTCGCGCCGCTGCCGACCAGAGATGCGATTATCGTGGCGCTGTCGGTAATATTGTCAGCATCTGAACAGCAATTATCCATGTCACAGTTGGTGGAAAAATTACCATCACGGTATACCTACAGTGACCGGTTGAAAAACTTCCCAACAGAACTCAGTCAGGCCAGGCTCACGCAATTTGACACTGGTGACTGGCAAGCCGACAGTAATAACATTCAGAAAGCTTTCCCGTCAGTATCACAGCCAGTATCAATTGATAAAACCGACGGTGTCAGAATCACCCTTGAAAACGACGATGTTATTCACCTCAGACCATCAGGTAATGCACCTGAGCTACGTTGTTACACTGAGTCAAACTCGGCTGCAGCCGCCAAAACAATAAATGAAAGCTGTATACAACAGATGGCGGCATGGAAAAACTAGCTTGCATACCTCCAAGCCAAGTATCGGTAGTTTGACGAGGCGCGTGACTGTTTTTACCGCCACTTTCTCCACCCGTAGTTATTCTCAGAAAACTGATTAACTACCTCAAAGCTCTTTTGATGTGTGTGGGGAGTTATATAGCTACTTGGAGTTGACCCACATCTAAACAAGGGGGGGGGGGGGGTTGTTTTTTTAT
>JBBEBX010000003.1:91827-390505 GCA_040882115.1 Methylophaga sp.
CCCCCCCCCCCCCCCCCCCCCCCCCCCCCCCCCCCTCTTCTTTTAATGCGAGTGTGTGAGTGATATTTTGCTTACATGAATGCTAAAAATAGAAAAGGATACTAATCGATGTTGGAAATGGATGAAGCTGAGTCAGCATTAAAGGCAATCAACAAAGAAATTCAGGAAAGAATATCTAATATCAAAACAGAAGAAGATGCAAAGGTACACATCATAAACAGGATTGTTAATGAGTGCTTAGGTTGGCCATATTCAGCATTCCGCTCAGAAACTAAACACGATAATGGCTATTCAGATCATATTTTAGTTGATGAGAGAGAGAAGCCAGCACTTCTCATCGAGGCAAAACGAATAGGCGTCATTGACGTAAAAACTGCCGATAAAGCGAAATTGAAACACTTGAGGTTGGATGGCTCAGCGATGAGGGAGGCTATTGCTGGCGTCGAGCAGGCCGCAAGTTACTCTCTTACAAAAGGGATACCGATAAGTGTTCTAACTGACGGCCTCCTATGGATTGTTTTCAAAACATTCGTAACCCAAGAGGATTACAGAACCAAAAAAGCTATCATCTTTCCAAGTCTTGATGCCGTAATTCAAAACTTTTCCGTTTTTTTTGAGCTTCTATCAAAAGACTGTTTTAACAAAAGGTTGTATGGCTCAATTTTCGATAGCATTCATGAAAGCAGGTTACTGCTTACACAACCCCTTGTCGCGCCGGTACCGACTTCAGAAATACACCTTGAGAGAAAATCTGAAATAGCCTTCGATTTGGAGAAGGTATTCACAAAGTTTTTCTCGAAGTTGCTTGGTGATGATGATGAAGATTTATTAATTGAGTGTTTCGTTGAGACCCATGAAAGTCGCATTGCAGACTTTTCTCTAGAAAAAATTACTCTCAGCGTACTTGGGAATATTGTTCCAAGGGATAAAGACGTCGATTTAGAATTGGCATCCATAATTCAGTCCAATATAGATACAGAAGATGAGTCAACCGAATCAGGACAAACAGTTTTTATTGTAGGGCCCACTGGAGCAGGTAAAACAACATTTCTAGATCGTTTTTTCCGTAAAACTTTACCCGAATCAACCAGGAAAAAATGTGTTCTCTTGAAAATTAATTGTTTGGATGCTACTGGCAGAGGAGATACGGTTCTCGAATGGTTGACAGAGAATCTCATTTCTTCAATAGAGTCGACAATCTATGAAAACGGTTATCCCACATGGGATGAACTTTTGGGACTCTATCATAAAGAATACGTCAGACGTGCCAATGGCGTAGATAAACAACTTTACAAAAGAGATAAAAGTCTCTTCAAAGAGAAATTTAGTGAATTTTTAAATGGTCTAGTTGAAAAAGACAGAGAGGGCTATCTGAAGAGGATTTTAGATGATGTAGTCAAAAACAGAAAAATGCTACCAGTCATTCTCATAGATAACACTGATGAATTTTCCAATGAGTTCAAAGAGAGAGTTTTCCAGTTTTCGCAATCACTTAGACGAAATTCCAATCACTGTTTATTGATATTTCCTGTCACTGATAAGTCAGCGTGGTCTTTCTCAAAAACTGACATATATGGAATTTATAACTCAAGATCATTTTTTCTCCCGACCCCGTCTCCGCGTGAAATATTTAGAAAAAGAATTGACTTTCTCAAGAATAAACTTCACCAGGACTCTCAAAGTATAGCCACCAAAGGGTCATATTTTATTGGGAATGGGATAAAGCTCTCTCTAGATAACTTAGAGGGTTTTGCTCAGGTACTAGAGAATGTATTTGTTGAACATGACTATACAGCTAGGACGATTGGAGAATTAACAAACTACAACATAAGAAGGACACTAGCTCTATCTCAAAGAATAATGACTTCACCGGTCATAAAAATTGAAGATTTGATCAGGTCCTATATAAAGGGCGAATTTGTAACAACAAAATTCAGTCGATTCATGGATGCTTTGATGAAAGGTGACTACGAGTTATATAGGCAAGGTGACAACCATGAAGTTTTCCCAGTATTCCAAGTAAACAGTGAACTAAAACACTCTCCATTGTTATTTCTTAGAATTTTGGTGCTACTAAATGCAATTCATGGTCATGGAAGAACTATAGAAGAGAGGCACATGAATGCTCAGTCGATAATTAATTATTTCGATTCAATGAATTGTTCAGAGTCTGCCGTCAATAGTTGTCTTTTATCCCTACTCGAGGCTGGATTGATAGAACCTTTTGATATCTCACGCAGAGATTTGGCTAATGATCAAAAACTTGCTATTTCATACAGAGGGAAAGTCCATTTGAGCCTAGCTTCACATAATAGTGTGTTTCTTTATCAAATGGCCTTGACCACCGCAATCTCTGACTCAGACGTAGCATACAAAATAAGAAGTGCGTACGAAGAAGATATAAGTTTTAAAGATAAAGTAAATAAAGTTAGAGTGTTGTTTATAGATTATCTTCTTAAGGAAGATAGCAATCACCTAATACAAGGTTTTCAAGGAGAGCAATACCAAGGCCAAGTTGAGTTGGAAGCGACCTTAAAAGGTTTTGTCAGTAAGTCTAATAACCATGAAGATCCCCATGATTTATTTGATTCCGAATATACAAAAGTTACAAGTGATGTTGTTCGCGGGACAGTGGATTTTTATGACTCTTCTAAGGGGTTTGGTTTTGTAGATATAGATGAAGTCGAAGCGAAAATCTTCATCCACTCGGAAAAGCTCAAAGAGTATGGCATTGGAGCAATTACTGATGGTGACGAAATATTGTGTAACTTAGCACGAGGCTCTAAAGGGCTATATATTGATAAAATTCAATATGTTAAAGCTAAAACTGATGCTGAAGTTATAGTCTGTCAAATCATCCGAATTTTTCATGAAAGAGGCTATGGTTTTATTAAGGAACAAAACTCTGATCGCAGTGCTTTTTTTCATGTATCGATCTTTCCTGTAGAAGTTCGAGAGCACCTTAAATTAGGAGACATGTTTCAAGGAATAATGGCAGCGGATAAAACAGGAAAGGGATACCAGATAAAGCAATATCTCTCAGATTCGTATGAGACTTAAACGAAGCTGATGCATAGGAGTGATTGTGCTAATTCGGAAACTTGGAATCAGCATTTAATTTGAGGATGTGTTATTTCAGTGATTTGGAAAAGTTCTTTAACATTAAATTGTTGGGTCTGATTGGTGGATATAATCCCACTTAACGACAGTTTTACCGTCAATCACAAAATTTGGTTTGTAGTTTATTGAAATGTAAAGAAATTTGGTACCGAGGGCGAGAATCGAACTCGCACTTCCGAAGAAACCGGATTTTGAATCCGGCGCGTCTACCAGTTCCGCCACCCCGGCAACCAAGCTGCGCATTATAACGATGCATCGCCGATTATGAAAGGCAGTTATGTCATTTTTTTGTCATACGCGCTGTGAATGTCGATTAAGCCTAACGATTTTCGTGGGTGCTCTGCTATGATCGCGGCATGCAACGTACCGACTTCCAGTTTGATTTACCTGATGAACTCATCGCCCAGTATCCAGCCACGCAGCGAGCCGCCAGCCGTCTGTTGACGCTGGATGGTAATAGCGGTGAGCTGAGTGATAAACATTTTCCTGATTTAATCGATTTACTTAATGCCGATGATTTACTGGTATTTAACAATACCAAAGTGATCCCGGCACGGCTGCTCGGTGAAAAAGAAACCGGCGGCAAAGTTGAAGTATTGATTGAACGCTTGATGGAGAACAATCAGGCGCTGGCGCATATCCGCAGTAGTAAATCGCCGACTGCTGGTCGCCGTCTTACCCTCGAAAATAGTATTCAGGTTGAGGTGGTCGATCGCCGCGATAATCTGTTTTTAATTCAGTTTTTATCAGAACAGCCTTTACTGGATCTGTTGCAGCAGTATGGCCGTATGCCGTTACCACCTTATATTGAACGGGAAGTGGATCAGGCTGATTTAGCCCGTTATCAAACCGTCTATGCCAAACATATTGGCGCGGTGGCTGCACCAACAGCCGGATTACATTTTGATGAAGCTGTACTCGGCAGAATTGCCGATAAAGGTATTGAAACTGCCGAAGTCACATTGCATGTTGGCGCTGGTACATTCCAGCCGGTGCGCGTTGATGATATTCGCAGTCATCAAATGCATGCAGAGCGGATTGAGGTCAGTGACAGTGTTTGCCAACAAGTAAAAGAGACCCAGCAACGTGGCGGCCACGTCATTGCGGTGGGCACTACCAGTGTCCGGGCATTAGAAAGTGCTTCGCAAAAAGGTGGCATCCAGCCCTTTAGTGGTGAGACCGATATTTTTATCTATCCCGGTTACCAATTTAAAAGTGTTGATGCCATGATCACCAACTTTCATTTATCAGAATCAACCTTGTTAATGCTGGTGTCGGCGTTTGCAGGCCGCGATAACATCATGGCGGCTTATCAGCATGCCATTGACCAGCGTTATCGCTTTTTCAGTTATGGCGATGCCATGTTTATTATCCGGAAAAACACATGACCCGGCTCGACAATATTCGTTTTGTGCTGGTAGGCACGACCCATCCCGGTAATATCGGCGCATCAGCGCGGGCGATGAAAACCATGGGTCTGAGTAATCTGCATTTGGTGGCGCCGAAGATTTATCCCAGCGCCGAAGCTACCACACGGGCATCGGGGGCTGATGATGTATTGGCCAAAGCCGTGGTGCATGAAACCCTCGCCGAAGCGTTAACCGGCTGTCAGCATGTGTTTGGTATGAGTGCGCGTTTACGGCACTTTAATATGCCGCTGATGAATCCGCGTGAGGCCGTGCAAACCCTTGAAAATTACGATGACGATGCCCATATAGCAGTGGTATTCGGTCGTGAACATTCCGGGCTGTCGAATGACGAGATTGATCAGTGCCATACTCTAGTTAACATTCCGGCCAATCCGGAATACAGTTCACTGAATCTGGCGGCGGCAGTTCAGGTGCTGGCCTATGAACTGCGAATGAGTTTTAACCCGGTGGTTGATCCGGGCCGGATCGGTGAACAGCGCGAAGCGATTGGCGCCGAAGATATGTTTCATCTTTATGAGCATTTTGAACGTAGTCTGGTGGCGATTGGCTTTTTGGATCCGACCAATCCACGTTATTTAATGCGCCGGATCCGCCGGTTATTTAATCGCGCTGATCTGGACCGTAATGAAGTGCAAATATTGCATGGCATCTTGCGTGCTGCCGAAACCAAAGCGAGGAATGCAAAATGAGCGATGCCCCACAAGTCACCCGCTGGCAACGATTTAAGGAAGATATTTATTGCGTCTTTGATCGCGATCCGGCGGCGCGCAATGTCTTTGAAATTATCACCACTTATCCCGGCGTTCATGCGCTGACCTTGCATAGATTTAGTCATTGGTTATGGCGCCATAACTGGCTGTGGCTGGGACGTTTTTTATCGACCATTGGCCGCTGGCTGACCGGTATTGAGATCCATCCGGGCGCTAAAATTGGCCGGCGTTTTTTTATCGATCACGGCATGGGCGTAGTGATCGGTGAAACCGCTGAAATCGGCGATGACTGCACGCTGTATCACGGCGTCACATTAGGCGGTACCTCCTGGAAAGGCGGCAAACGTCATCCAACCCTGATGAACAATGTGGTGGTCGGTGCCGGTGCCAAAGTATTAGGCCCGATTACCGTTTTTGAAGGCGCGCGGGTGGGGTCCAATGCGGTGGTGGTGAAAGATGTGGCCGCCAATGAAACCGTTGTCGGTGTGCCGGGCCGGGTCGTCCGTAGTCAGAAAAATCCGGACTTGCAAGCTCAGGAAAAACTGGCGCAATCAGTTGGGTTTGATGCTTACGGTACCTCCAATCAAACACCGGATCCGGTGGCCTCAGCGATACATGGCTTGATTGAGCACATCCATATGACCGATAAGCGTGTCGAACAATTGTGCCAGACCATTCAGCGTTTAGGCGGGCAAATTCCTGACGTTGATATGCCGGAGTTGGATGGCTGTGAACTTGATAAAGATAATGACCGGGATAAAGTTGACTAAAATAGTCGGGTATGGAACACTCTAGCGAGTTATTTTAAGCGGAAATTTTCATGCGCCTCACGACAAAAGGTCGTTACGCCGTCACTGCCATGCTCGACTTAAGTCTCAATTACGGGGCTGGTGCGATCACGCTGGCAGATATCTCAGAGCGCCAGGGTATTTCGCTTTCTTATCTTGAACAGTTATTTGCCAGACTACGTAAACAAGGTCTGGTCAGCAGCTCACGCGGCCCGGGTGGTGGTTATCGTCTGAGTCGTTCTGCTGAAAAAATTACCGTGCTGGATGTGATTTCTGCCGTTGATGAAAAAGTCGACAGCACCCAATGCCATGGTAAGCATAATTGTCACGCTGATGAGCAATGTGTCAGCCATGAACTGTGGGAAAGTCTCAGTAATCAAATCAGCACTTATCTTGATGGCATCACGCTGCATCAGGTTGTTAACGATTACGAGCGCAGCCGAACGGGCGAAAAAGTCATCCAATTTGATATCCGCTAGTTATGGCGTTTACCTATCTGGATCATAATGCTGGCACGGCACTGGCGCCGGGCGTTCTGGAGTCGATGTTGCCGTATTTGCGCCAGCAACAGGGCAATCCTTCCAGCAGTCATCGATTTGGCCGGTTTGGCAAGGCGGCGATAGATACCGCCCGCGCTCAGGTTGCCAAACTGGTTAATGTTGATCCTGAACAGGTCTGGATTAGCAGCGGTGGTACTGAATCCAATAATCAGGCCCTGATGGGTGTTGCCGAACAATTCAACGATGGCCGGATATTGGTTAGCAGCATTGAACATCCGGCAGTTTTGGAACCAGCCAAGCGATTAAAACAGCATGGCTTTGACGTTGTAGAAATTTCGGCCAACGCCGATGGCCAGATAACACTGCAAGCGTTAGCAGATTTACTGACTGACGATACCCGATTGGTTTCGGTGATGTGGGCCAATAACGAAACCGGCGTGGTTCAGGATATTGCCGGCTTAACCGCCTTAACCCGTGAAAAGGGCATTCCGTTTCATTGCGATGCAGTGCAGGCAGCCGGTAAATTACCGGTCGATTTTCAAGCCGCTGGCGTACAGCTGATGAGTTTGTCAGCGCATAAGTTTGGTGGTCCTAAAGGTATCGGCGCGTTGATCGTTGATAAAACATTAGACTGGCCAGCCTTTGTACTCGGTGGTGGTCAGGAGAATGAAAAACGCAGTGGCACCGAAAATGTTGCCGCCATAGCTGGTTTTGGCGCCGCTGCCGAATATGCGCAGCAACATTTGGCTGAGTACCAGCAACATTGCCATAAACTGCGCGATGCATTGGAAACCGCATTGAAATCGATATCCGGCGTCACCATCTTTGCAGAATACAGTGAGCGGTTGCCTAATACCGTGTTTTTTGCCCTGGCTGGTTTTGATTCTGACACCTTGTTAATGGCGTTGGATCGGCAGGGATTTTCGGTATCCAGCGGCTCGGCATGTGGCACTGGCCGGCATATTCCCAGCCATGTGCTGACAGCGATGGGCATTGATGCGCCGACAGCCTTGGGTGCTGTACGGATCAGCGTTAGCATGGACAATACGCTTGAACAAATACAGCAACTGGCAGTCGTATTAAATAACGAAGCCAGTCGCTTTAACCATTTGATGAATAGGTAAAAATATGACAATTACCCTGACAGAATCTGCCGTAAAACGGGTGCGTGATATGGTCAGTAAACGTGCTGACGGTATTGGTCTGCGTATCGGTGTGGTAAAAAGCGGTTGCTCAGGTTACAGCTACGCGCTTGATTATGCCGATAGTATTGCCGACAGCGATGCTGTTATAGAGCAGGACGATATTAAAGTTGTTGTTGATAAAGAAAGCTTGCCACTGCTGGAAGGTATGGAGCTGGACTTCGTTAAAGAAGGTCTGAATCAAAGCTTTAAATTCCGTAATCCCAATGTCACCTCCGAATGTGGCTGCGGCGAGAGTTTCAGCGTTACCAAGTAATTCTCTAAATATCCCGATACTGCCCGCTGATGCGGGCAGTTTTGTCTGTAACTCCGTAAACTGAGCGCATGAGCCAATTAACTAATCTGGAATTTGATGCCGCCCATATCTGGCATCCCTACAGCAGCGTTACGCAGCCCCCGTTATTACACGAAGTGGAATCTGCGGACGGTGTTTATCTGACCCTGAAAGACGGCCGTCGGCTTGTTGATGGCATGTCATCATGGTGGTCGGCGATTCATGGCTACAACCATCCACGTTTGAACCAAGCCGCTAAAGATCAAATCGATAAAATGGCCCATGTCATGTTCGGTGGCCTGACCCATGATCCGGCAGTCAGCCTGGCGCGGCGTTTAATCGATTTGACCGATGAATCGCTGCAATATGTATTCCTGGCTGATTCCGGTTCGATTTCAGTAGAAGTCGCCATCAAGATGGCACTGCAATATTGGTTTGCGCAAGGCCATACCCAAAAGCAGACCTTATTAACGGTGCGCAGTGGTTATCACGGCGATACTTTTGGCGCCATGGCGGTGTGTGATCCGGTCAATGGCATGCACAGCCAGTTTGCTGGTGTATTACCCAAGCATTTATTTGCTGCAGCGCCAACTTGCCGCGATGACGCTGACTGGCAAGACGGCGATATCGCCGAAGTTAAGCAGCTGATTGCAAGCCAGCATAAACAGATCGCGGCGGTGATTATCGAGCCGCTAGTGCAGGGCGCAGGTGGTATGCGTTTTTATTGTCCGCGTTATTTGCGTGAATTACGCAAGCTTTGTGATGAATATGGTCTGTTGCTGATTTTTGATGAAATCGCTACCGGCTTTGGCCGTACCGGGACGATGTTTGCTTACCAGGCGGCTGGGATCGTGCCGGATATTTTGTGTCTCGGCAAAGCGCTGACCGGTGGCTATATGACACTGGCGGCGACATTATGTAATCAGAAAATTGCCAAAGGCATTTCGGCAGACGGGCAGGGTGTGTTAATGCATGGCCCGACGTTTATGGGCAATCCGCTGGCTTGTCGGGTTGCTTGTGAAAGTATTGATTTACTGCTGGCATCAGACTGGCAACAGCAGGTTAATGCGATTGAAGCGCAGCTTAATCGTGAATTAGCGCCACTGACAAGCCATCAGTTAGTTAAAGATGTCCGGGTTAAAGGCGCCATTGGAGTGGTTGAGTTAAACCAGCCGCTTGATTCACATATGCACTGGTTGCCAAAATTTATTGTTGACCAGGGTGTTTGGATCCGGCCGTTTCGTCATATGATTTACATCATGCCGCCTTATATTATTGATGAGGCACAGCTTCAGGCCTTAACGCAGGCAATTGCTAACATCGTTGACGCCATTGCCACTGCTGAACAGGGAAAATCCTGAGACGTATCAGGCGTTTGGCTGATGGTGCGAAAAACTGATCGGTCTAATATTGAATCACGTTATCAGCAAATGGATGACGTAAATTCTTATAACCATTGGGGGATAGCATCATGTGGACTAAACCAGAATATTCAGATATGCGTTTCGGTTTTGAAGTAACTATGTACATCTGCAACCGTTAATTCGGTTTCGGTGTTATAAAAGCCTCTGGAGCGAAAGCTTCGGGGGCTTTTTTATTGGTCTGGCTTATTAATCGGGTGAGGCGATTAGTTTCATTGGATTAAGTTGTTTGACCATTCATAAGGCTGGCACTAGAATTACTGGTGTCTTTTCCGACAATCATCAAGGAGTAATGCATGTCTACTTTAATCAATACTGCGATTAAACCGTTTAAAGCCACTGCCTATCACAATGGCGAGTTTGTTCCAGTCAGTGATGCTGACCTGAAAGGCAAATGGTCTGTTGTATTCTTTTATCCAGCTGACTTCACCTTTGTCTGCCCAACTGAGCTGGGTGATGTAGCTGATTATTACGACCAACTGCAAGAAATGGGCGTTGAAGTTTATTCTGTTTCTACAGATACACACTTCACTCATAAAGCATGGCACGACGCCTCTGAAACCATTAAGAAAATCAAATTCCCAATGATCGGTGATCCAACGGGTGCTATCAGCCGTAACTTCGAAGTTATGATTGAAGAAGATGGTCTGGCACTGCGTGGCACATTCGTTATCGATCCAGATGGTGCGATTAAAGTATCTGAAGTTCACGATCTGGGTATCGGTCGTAGTGCCAAAGAACTGGTTCGTAAAATCCAGGCTGCACAATATGTTGCTTCACATGACGGTGAAGTTTGCCCGGCATCATGGCAGCCAGGTGAAGAGACACTGTCTCCTTCACTGGATCTGGTTGGCAAAATCTAAAGACGACTTCGAGTTGACACGTCCGGGCTTCGGCCCGGACATTTTTAGCAAGTAGAAAATTTAAACAGGCAGGTGCCTTATGTTGGATGCAAACATCGCAGCACAGTTAAAAACTTATCTGCAAAACTTACAGCGACCAGTACAAATTGTCGCGTCAATTAATGACAGCAAAAAAGCCACGGAAATGCGTGAGCTGCTGGTCGAAATTGCTGATATGTCAGATAAAGTCACACTTGACGACAGCGATAACAATGCGCGGCAGCCTTCATTTCGCATTAAACAACCGGAAGGCCATGAGCAAATTCGTTTTGCCGGCATTCCGATGGGCCATGAGTTCACCTCATTGGTGTTGGCCTTGTTGCACGTCGGTGGTCATCCGATGAAAACCGAGCCTGAAGTTATAGAGCAAATCAGAAATCTCGATGGTGAATTCCATTTTGAGACCTATATATCGCTGTCATGTCAGAACTGCCCGGAAGTAGTGCAGGCACTGAACTTGATGGCAGCTATTAATCCTAAAATCAGCCACACCATGATTGATGGTGCGCTGTTTCAGGATGAAGTTAATGAACGGCAAATCATGGCAGTACCCACCGTTTTCCTGAATGGCAAACAGTTTGGTCAGGGCCGTACTAGTTTGCCGGAAATTATTGGCAAGCTGGATACTGGCGCGATTAAACGTGAAGCTGAAAAAATCAGCCAGAAGGACCCATTCGATGTATTGATCGTCGGTGGTGGCCCGGCCGGTGCTTCGGCGTCTATTTATGCGGCGCGCAAAGGTATTCGCACCGGTATTGTTGCTGAACGTTTTGGCGGTCAGGTGATGGATACCATGGCCATTGAAAACTTCATTTCAGTCAAAGAAACTGAAGGCCCGAAACTGGTTGCCGCACTCGAAGAACACGTTAAAGAATATGAAGTTGACGTGATGAATCTGCAACGCGCCAGCAAACTGCGTAAAAAAGACCAGATGGTCGAAGTTGAGTTAGAAAGCGGCGCTAAGTTATTGAGTAAGTCCGTTATTTTGGCGACTGGTGCGCGCTGGCGTGAACTGGGTGTGCCCGGTGAAGCGGAATACCGTGGTCATGGCGTGGCCTATTGTCCACATTGTGATGGTCCGTTATTTAAGGGCAAGCACGTTGCGGTCATTGGTGGTGGTAACTCTGGTGTGGAAGCGGCAATTGATTTGGCCGGTATCGTCGGCCATGTGACATTGATTGAGTATGCTGATCAGTTAAAAGCGGATGCGGTGCTGCAGAAAAAACTGCACAGTCTTAACAATGTCGACATTGTTATCGGTGCGCAAACCACTGACATTACTGGCGCTGATAACAAGGTTAATGGTCTGAACTATAAAGATCGGGCTACCGAAGAAAGTCATCATGTCGAAGTGGCCGGTGTATTCGTACAAATCGGCTTGTTACCAAATACCGATTTCCTGAAAGACACCATTGAATTGAGTAAATACGGTGAAATTGAAATTGATGCGCATGGTGCTACATCAATGCCGGGTGTATTTGCGGCCGGTGATGTGACTACCATTCCGTATAAACAGATCATTATTGCCATGGGTGAAGGTTCACGGGCGGCATTGGGCGCTTTTGATTACCTTATCCGTAATGACTTTAATGAAAAGGACCAAGCGGCTTAAACAGTAACTTTCGGCTTACTCCGCCTCGTCAATTAAATCACGCAGATTTAATAGCTTCATGCGTATGGCGAGGCGGGTAAGTTCGATATCACTGCTGACATCAAGCTTACGTTTAATAATGTAATGTGAGTTGGATACTGTCTTGGGGCTGATATTCAGAATATCAGCGATCTCCTGATTGCTTTTTGCTTCCAGCAATAACCGTAAGATCTCAAATTCCCGTACCGTTAAATCATCCAGACGAGTTTGCTCATGGCCGAGTTTTTCCAGCGCCAGCGCTTGGGCAATATCCGGGCTTAAACTCAATTTATTATCCATCACCTCAACAATGGCCCGTATCAATAACGAAGGGTCACTACTTTTGGTAATGTAACCAAGCGCCCCGGCACGCGTTGCTTGCAAGGCATAACTGGGATTCTGATGCATTGAAAATACCAGAATCCGCGCTTTTGAATCATATTGACGGATACGTGAAATCGCCTCCAACCCGCTCTGGCCCGGCATGGAAATATCCATCACCACCACATCCGGCTGAAAGGCTTTGTATTGCATATAGGCATCGTGGCCATCATGGGCATCAGCAACGACTTCCAGATTAGCCTGTTTTTGCAGTAATGCCCGGTAGCCTTCGCGGACGATGGCATGATCATCAACCAGGAGTACTCTGATAGTGGTCATTAATTTGTCTCCTGCGGACGGTTGACAGGCAGTGTGATTAGCATTTTCAGACCGCCACCCGGATTGGCGGTAATGTTTGTTTGCCCGCCCAGCGCACTGACCCGTTCATGAATTCCCAACAGGCCCATACCCATCGATTGTTGAATATTCTTGGCCTCAGCCAAGCCATTATCTTTAATTTGCAGCGCTAACGTGCCAGCTTGCGGACAATTTAATTCAATGCTGGTCTGAGTGGCATAGGCGTGTTTAGCAATGTTGGTCAAAGCTTCCTGCACGATCCGATAAATATTTACCGGCAAGGGTTCGGGCAGTGTGGCTAAGTCGGTATCGATAGTTAATTCAAACCGGGTTTGGTTGCCGCTGCGCTGATGCCAGCTTTTAATCAGTTTTTGCAGGCTTTTTTGCAGACCGATTTCATCGACGTCAGCCGGCCGCAATCGGGTCAGCAGGTTTCTTAAAGCCAGCATCATATGATCGATGACATTATTAATATTCTCAAGCTCGGGCAAAATTTTCGGATATTCCTGGCGTGCTGACTGGCGAATACCGGTGGTCATGGCGTTAATACCAGCGAGGCACTGGCCAAATTCATCATGTAATTCCCGGGCAATATAGCGATGTTCTTCTTCCTGTACATTCAAAAGTTTTAACGCCAGACGTTGATTATCAGCCAATACTTGCTGCTGACTGTCGGCGAGAGCGTTAATGGCCTCTGATGTGCGCCGCCATTCAGCAATATCAAAGGCGGGCAGCCGGGTGTTCAGCTGGCCATCACGCATCTTTTCAAGGCCGCTGACAATGAGTTGCGCCGGCTTTAACATGCGGTTGATGGTCATATAGACCAATAAGCACACCGCCAGAATACTGAATGATAAAATACCGATCACCGCCTGCAAGTTGTTCCAGGCACGGGATGTTTCGACTTGCCGATTCAGCGACACTAAAATTGTGCCATAGGTAATGGAGTTAAAGAAAAATCGCCGGTTGGCCTCATAATCGGGTTGAAACAATTGATCGTATAAAGTGCCAAACCAGCGCGGCCAAGTGCGCTCGGCTTCGTTGACCTCACTGCATAAGCTGCGCCGGCGGCTTTCTGAGCGCGACAAAAATTGCACACAAGAACCCGGTAAGCCGCTGATATCACCCCATAAACCGGTATCTGGAAATGGTGTCCGGTAATCGTAGCGCGAAAAATTACGCAACAACTCTTCGGTCATATGCTGATTGATACGTTTGGCCGTGGCATTAGCCTGCTGAATAGATTGTTGATTGGTTTGATAGAGCACGTAAGCGGCGCTCATCAATACACTGAGCAATGCAATCAACAAAATCCGGGCAAACAGTTGTAGCTTTAAATTCATCAGCAACTATTTCAAAGGTTTAAAACATCAGTCTAGGCAGTAAAACGGTTGGCGCAAAGCGCTATTATCGCAGACGGGAAATTTGCCCGTTGCTAACAGGCAATTTTCGGCTGTATTGTTAAGCAAATAACGATTCAATAGCCTGCATCCAACCTTGCTAGCGGATGATAGCTTTGCAAGTCTGATTGCTAGCCAAAAGCTTGTGGGCAAGCGGTTTCTTATCGCGGTAAATGGTGGTACATTCCAGAGCTAGAAAGCATTCCGGCTGGCAGTGTGTATTAGCAGGCCGGATAAACAAATTGGTATGACTATCCAGTGCATGGCACCGTCAGACCCGCTACCGTTTTTCCGGTGGCCTGAAGGGGTTTTGTTAACTAAAAATATAACTGTCAGCAGACAGACACAATGAAGGGGAGCTTAAATGGCCGATTTGCAGCAACTTGAGACAGCGCGTGAACATGCGCTGGCTTTGGAAAAAGTCGTTAACAAAGTGGTAATCGGTCAGGAACCGGCGATTCGACTGATTTTGATTGCCTTGCATGCCCGCGGCCATGTGCTGCTTGAAGGTGGCGTTGGTGTTGGTAAAACTACTTTGTTACGGGCGTTTTCTAAAGCGCTTGGCGGGGCATTTGGCCGTATCGAAGGCAGTGTCGACTTAATGCCAAATGATTTGTTGTACAGCGCCTGGGTCAACGGCGAGGGCAAACCGGTTATCGATCCTGGCCCGTTGATCAGTCATGGTGAAGAAACGGCGGTGTTTTTCTTCAACGAAATCAACCGTGCCCGGCCACAAGTGCAGTCATTATTACTGCGGGCCATGGCAGAGCGCAGTGCTGAGGCGTTTGGTAAAGAATATCGTTTTCCGCATATGATAGTTTTTGCTGACCGTAATGCCGTTGAAAAAGAAGAAACGTTTGAACTCAGTGCCGCGGCCCGTGACCGTTTCTTGTTTGAAATCAATATCAGCCGGCCAACCGATGAGACACTGCGCCGTAAGCTGATTTTCGATCCGGCGTTTCATGATGTTGATGAATTATTAGCTTCAGTAACGGAGCCGTTGTTGAATTACACCGAACTCAACGATCTTGATAAACAAATTCAGCAGGCGATTTTTGTTTCCCCGGAAATCGAAAACTATGTGGTGCGCCTGTGGGATGCCAGTTGGGAGCCACACAAGCTGGGTATCGAACTGGAAGATATTTTTGTTGAAGATTTGGTGGTGGCCGGTGCCAGTGTTCGTGGTATGTCGGCAATGGTCAGAGCGGCCAAGGTCTGCGCCTGGTTAAACGGCCGTGACCATGTGTTACCGGATGATGTGCATACCGTGTTATTGCCGTCTTTGACGCATCGGGTATTTTTATCGCCGGTTTACGAAGGCCGCCGAGAACAAATTATGCCGCGATTTGTGCGCGCTTTGCGTGATCACATCGCGACGCCGTAAGCATCATGGCTATGCGTGACCTGCAGCCGCAGGAATTTTTTTATCGCTTTCCCGACAAAGTGTTTGGTCATGTGCCCGGCGCACATACCGGTACGGCTTTAGGCAGTGGTGACCGGTTTGCCGGCTTTGCCGATTTGTTTGATTATCCGGATCCAAGGCGGCTGGATATTCGTGCCAGTTTGCGGGCGCAGGCGGCCGATATCACCCAAAGTGAACAGCAACGCTGGGTCGTCAGGCGCTATCAGCAACGGTCATCTATTACCTTATGGTTATTGGCGGATTTAAGTCGCTCGATGACCGTTGCCAGCGTCAACCATGAACGGATAGCGAAATTGGCGCATATGATTGCCCATAGTGCGATTGGTTTTGGTGATCGTTTTGCCATGGCCGGTTTTGATGCCGTTTGGCGTCAGGATGTGTCGGTTATGCCAACGCGGCAACGCAGCATGCCGGCATTCGCTGCAGAAAAAATCATGCAATCGGCGATGCCAAAAACAGCGGGTGCTGAAGGTTTGTTTCAAGCGGCAGATTTAATTACCAGTCAAAAAGCGCTGGTGTTTCTGGCGTCGGATTTTTGCTGCGATATTGAGCTGGTGGAGCGTACTTTACGCAAGCTGGCACATTACACAGTGATCCCGATTGTCTGGCGGCATGATGATGTCGATCATTTTCCGTCACATGCTGGCTGGACCGAAACCCGCGATGCTGAAACCGGCCAGCGCCATAGTGTTTGGATGCGGCCTGGCATTAAAAAGCGCTGGCAGCAGCAGATGAATGATCATTTCGACAAACTCGATGCCTGTTTTCGCCGGTATCAGTTTAAGCCGTTGTATGTAGAAGGTGATTTATCACCACAGCAACTCACCGAATATTTCTTTACGATGAAAAAATCTTAGGGATGCCGACCATGCGTGTGTGGATTTTGTGTTGGGTTTTGGCGCTTAGTGCCAATGTTTATGCCGAAGAATCGGCAGGTTTGATCGATGGTGAGGCGGTGACAATTTCTCTGGATCGCAGTTGGGGTTTATTGATTGGTGATGAAATCACCGCTGCAATAACATTGCCGGAAAATATTGAAATTGATACTGCCAGTCTGCCGCAGCGTAACAAACGCCATGGAGCCTGGTTGTATTTGCGTGATAACGAGCTCAGCGGCAATCGTTTGCTGATGCATTATCAGATCATCAACGTGCCCGCTGAAACCCGTGAAGTGGCAACGCCGGTTTTTGAACTGCGTACTACTGATGGTGGCTTTATTAATATTCCTGAGGCGCCGCTGAAAATCGGCTCGTTTCTGGCAGCCGAAAATGCCGATGCCGATGGCCGGTTTGTACCACGTGGCGACAAAGTTTTAATGCCTTCGCATGATACGGCCCTGCAGCAGCAATTATGGACCGCCTTGCTGGTGCTGATTGTCAGCGTATTGATTTGGCTGGCCTGGCACTTCGGCTTCAGACCAAGACATCGTTTGCCATTTGCCCATGCGGTATTTGAACTTAATAAAATGCGCTGGTTAGGTCGTAAAAATGCCGATACGGCCAGCCGTAATCTGCATTATGCCTTTAACCGCAGTGCCGGTACGGTATTGGTTGCCAGTCAGCTTGATAAATTGTGGCAGCAATGTCCGTGGTTGTTGCCATTGCAGCCAGAAATCGACAGCTTTTATCAGCAGTCAGCAACGCATTACTTCAGTGCTCAGGGAGGAGACGCTAAAGACTATGGTCAACTGCTGGATCTGGCCCGTGCCTGCCGTGCCCGGGAGAAAATGGCATGATGTTATTCGGGCTGCTTTGGGGGCAGCCGTGGTGGCTTTTACTGCTACCGCTGGCCTTATTGCCATGGTTTAACCATAACCTTGATAAAACCGTTGCCTGGGTTGAGCTGGTGCCAGTTGATCCGTTATCACGTGTGATTAGTAACTTATTGAAGATACTGGCCTCGGTGGTCATTGTTGGGTTATTGCTGGGATTGGCGGCGCCAGAATTGCCGGAGCAAAAAATTGAACGCTTAGGTGAAGGTGCAGAAATTGTCCTGCTGTTGGATCGTAGCCGCAGTATGGATGACCCGTTTGCGGTGACGACTCAGGCGGCGTCAGTCAGTGTCGGCGGCGATAATTCTAAACGCAGTGTGGCCCGCGACTACTTAACTGAGTTTGTTAAAAAGCGTCCTGATGACCGGTTTGGTTTCGTCTTTTTCAGCACTAAAGCCATTAATCTGTTGCCGCTGACGTACAGCAAAGAATCCATTCTGGCGACAATTAATGCCAATGCACTGGGCAAAGGTTTATCGGACACCAATATGGCCGAAGCACTGCTCAGCTCGGCGAGAATGTTTGAAAATGAAACCTATCGCGGTTCAAGGATTATTTTATTGGTATCTGATGGTGGTCAGTTATTGAGTGACGATGCTAAAGCTGAGATCGCCAAGTTTTATAAGCAAATGAACCTCAGTATTAACTGGATATATCTAAAATCACGCGCTGAAATGACGCTCGAGAGTGTAGATGGCGAAAGCGCATTGTGGAGCGATATTCCGGAGCGAAAATTACACGATTTTTTCAAATCTATCGGTGTGCCATACAAGGCATTTGAAGCAGGCTCTTTAAAATCCTTTGCCGAAGCAATGGATGAGATCGATCGCCAGCAATATGAGACCTTGCTGGTGCAGGAAACTTTGCCACATGAACCCAAAGCGGATGTGTTTTTGTGGCTCGCGCTGCTGGCTATGATGTTGTTGGCCGCATCACATGTTTATACTTTCTGGGGAGTGAGAAAAGCGCATGAATAAACTGCTCGTTGCGGCCCACTGGGCGTTGTTACTGATAATCACCCTGAGTGTCATTTGGGTGTTGGGTAGTGGCTATCAGCTTTGGCAGCAGGCCCAGATAAACAATTTTATTGCTGATCCTGCCGCTTATGAAACTATCCCGGATGATCCGCGAGGTCATTTTGCCAAAGCCCAGCAGTTGGAAATGCAAGAAGAACATGATCTGGCGTTAGAACAATTAACGCTAGTGTTAGGGCATGCCGGTAATCCCTTGATGGCGGATGCCTATTTTAATCGTGGCAATATTAATCTGCGTAAAGCGCTGACCATGACGAAATCTGATGCGCGTCATATTCCGCTGATTGAATTAGCAAAACAGGATTATCGTAGCGCTATATTGCTGCAACCTGAGATGTGGGATGTCCGTTATAACCTCGAAGTTGCTTTAAGAGTGGTGTCTGAAGACCCTGATATTGATGGGGATTTTGACAAAAACGTCATCAGTAGTCGTCGCTCTATCGAAAGCAAGGCCTTTAAGGTCGATCTACCATGATATTAAGTTACCCGCGCCGGATTTTGTTGACGGCCATTATTATGTCTCTGGCACTGCTATTGATTGTTGCAGCATTGTGGCTGCCGCCGGTGCCACGTGATGTGAAGATTATGGATAGCATATTTGTGCTGGATATCACCGACAGCATGAATGTTGAAGATGCCGAGTTGAATGGCGAAACCATGCGTCGTATGGCCTGGGCCAAAGAGTTTACCCGTCAAACATTGTTGGAAATGCCTTGTGGCTCACATGCGGGTTTAGCTGTTTTCAGCGAGGCGCGTAGTTTGATTTTGATGAATCCTATCGAAATCTGCAAAAACTATAATGATCTGATTATGATGTTGGATAAGATTGATCCAACAATGGCCTGGGCGCGTTCCAGTGAGGTTTCCAAAGCGACTTATACTGCGATTCGTCAGGCTGAAGATATTGACCCCAAACCGAGTATTGTATTTTTGACCGATGGTCATGAATCACCCCCTATACATGAAAGTTTATTTCCGAAATTTCAGGGTACCCCCGGTGATGTAAAAGGGGTAATTGTTGGTATCGGCGGCAATGATTTATTACCGATTCCGAAAACTAATGAACAGGGTGAAATTGAAGGTTTCTGGGAGGTTAATGAAGTGATGCATGTCGATGTTTATGCGTCAACCCGTGGTGATATGGCTGAACGCAATGCCCAAAAACCGCGTACAGAACATTTATCTTCACAGAAAAAGTCGCATTTAGAAACACTGGCCAATCGCGTTGGTTTTGACTTTGTGTCATCGCCAAAGGACCCAAAGAAATTGGTTAATCGCATTCGTGATGCGTCAGATACCCGCGAAGTGATCATTGATTACGATCTGTACGCCTGGTTTTCAGGGCTGGCGCTGCTATTGGTCTTACTGGTGTTCTTGCCATATCGCTGGATAGGCCTGGGTGATGATAATTAACAATGACAGATCACTGGTTTTAGAAGCAGTGTGTCGTCGTTAAGCTGGACGAGCCCCGGTTTTTTTTACCTGCTACCGCTGGCTTTGTTGCCATGGCTGATTCACAACCAAAGTAAAACCATTGCCTGGTCGAAACTGGTGCCGGTGGATCTGCTGTCGTATTGGTTAAATCTGCTGTTCAAGTCACTGGCCAGTCTTATTATTATCAGCTTGCTTCTGGCTCTGGCCGGGCCGTACATCCCCGAACAAACGGTTGAACGTTATGGTGAAGGCGCTGAATTTGTGGTGCTGTTGGATCGCAGCCGTAGCATGGATGAGATCTTTGCCCGGCCGCCTTTAAATACGCTGCGAACCGAGCGTCTGCGTTTTAAAAGCAAACGGGTGGTGTCGACTGATTATCTATTGGAGTTTGTTGAAGGTCGTCCTGATGATCGTTTTGGCTATGTTTATTTCAGCACCCAGTCGGTTGAAATCCTGCCGCTGACCTATAATAAAGATGCCATTTTGGCGACCATCCGTGCCGGCGGCCTTGGTAAAGGTATTTCCAAAACCAATATTGTCGAAGCGTTGCAATTAGCCGGTAAGATGTACGAAAAAGAAGCCTATCGCGGCTCTCGTAATGTGTTGTTGATTTCAGATGGTGGGCAAATTTTGTCAGACACCGAAAAACGCCGTCTGAAAAAGATTTATGAGCAGATGAATTTAAATTTGTACTGGATTTATCTGCGCTCAGTGCGTGGTATGACACTGGATGAAACAGCGCAGGACAGCGTGTTGTGGGAAGATTTACCGGAGCGTAAGCTGCACGCTTTTTTTAAAACAATAGACGCGCCTTATCAGGCTTATGAAGCCGGCTCACTGGCAGAGTATGCAGCGGCCATTGACGATATTGACCAGCAACAATATCAACCGCTGCTGGTCGCCGAGCGTGTGCCCAAACAATCCAAAGCCGATGTCTTTCTGTGGGCGGCGCTGGCCGGATTATTGGTGTGGGCGGGCAGTTTTTGGCTGAGTTATGCCGGTGTCCGGCAAACGTATCGGAAAAATCCCTGATATCGCATTCTGCCAATGGCTTTGCTATGGTAACGACCATTATTTACCGAATTGGCTTTTGCCATGTCTGAAGTTACCCCGACATATTATTTACACATTCACATTGCTGAGCAGCGATGCCGCTTATGGCTGAATGGTCAGTGTGTTTTTTCAGCGCCAGTATCGACAGCATTAAATGGTGTCGGGGAGCAGAATGGCTCAGGTCAAACCCCTCGCGGCTGGCACCAAATTCGCGCCTGCATTGGCGATGGTATGCCGGTGAATACGGTATTTCGTGGCCGCCGGCCCACCGGAGAAATTTACAGTGCGGCTTTGGCGGCGCAACATCCGCAGCGTGACTGGATTTTAACGCGTATTTTGTGGCTGAGCGGTTCAGAGCCCGGGAAAAACCGTCTGGGTCAGGTTGATTCGATGCGCCGCTATATATACATTCACGGCACGCCGGATACTGAGCCGATGGGAGAGCCTCACTCGCACGGGTGTATTCGGATGCGTAATGACGATGTGATTACGTTATTCTCGATGGTGACGCCGGGATTGCCGGTATTGATTGACGCATAAGGAACAAGCATGACCCTCGGTCCTCTGATGATTGATATTGCCGGTGTAACGCTGACGGACGTTGAAAAAGAACGTTTAAAGCATCCGCTAGTAGGTGGGGTCATTCTGTTCAGCCGTAATTATCAGTCACCGCAACAAATTGCCGAATTAACGGCGCAAATTCGTAATCTGCGCCAACCGCATTTACTGATTGCCGTAGATCATGAAGGCGGCCGGGTACAACGTTTTCGGCACGGTTTTACCCATATTCCACCGGCCGGTGCGCTGGGTCAGCATTTTCACAGTCATGCCAAGCATTGCCTGCAACTGGCTGAAACGGCTGGTTGGCTGATGGCCGCTGAGTTGCGTGCTGTGGGTGTGGACTTTAGTTTTGCGCCGGTATTGGATTTGGATTATGGCATCAGTGATGTGATTGGCGATCGCAGTTTTCATCGCGATCCGGACAGTGTCAGCAAACTGGCCGCCGCCTACATTAAGGGCATGAAGTCGGCCTGGATGTCGGCGGTCGGCAAACATTTTCCCGGGCATGGTGCGGTAACCGTCGATTCTCACAAGGGCTTGCCAATTGATGAACGGCATTTTGAGGATATTTGGGCCGGGGATCTCGTACCGTTTCGTCGCTTAAGTCCGGTGTTGGCCGGCGTAATGCCGGCGCATATCGTATTTAGTCAGTGTGATGATAAGCCAGCGGGTTTTTCGGATTTTTGGGTGCAGAAAATTCTTCGCCAGAAAATTGGCTTTCAGGGCGCAGTATTCAGCGATGATCTCAGTATGGGCGGCGCCGCAATTGCTGGTAATGCAGCCGACAGGGCGCAGGCTGCATTGGCAGCAGGGTGTGATATGGCGCTGGTTTGTAATGATCCGCAAGCTGTGGATTTGGTGCTGGATAATTTGCAGTGCGAGGCTGAGCCGCTAAGGCATATGCGTTTATTACGTTTGCATGGCCGGCATCCGCTGCAACTGAATGAATTACAGCAACAGCCGCAATGGCAGCAAGCGGTCAGCATGCTTGATGATTTAGAGCCGCCCGCCGAGCCGCAGTTAACCCTGGTGTGAAATTTTTTGCCAGTTGGTTACGATTTCATGACGCTGGCGATGCTATGATTTGCGCTGTTTAGTCTGCTGGTTTTGTCTTCATACATGTCTTCATTTGTTCATCTGCATTTACACACCGATTATTCGCTGATTGATGGTCTGGTGCGCGTCAAACCGATGGTATCTGCCGTGGCAGCAGCCGGTATGCCCGCGGTGGCCATTACCGACCAACATAATCTGTTTGCTGCGGTGAAAATGTACTCGGCGGCGCTGCAGGCCGGTGTGAAGCCTATTCTGGGTGCTGATTTACGTTTACGGGATCCGGAAGACAGCAAAAATAGCCTGCGCTTTGTGTTGTTGTGCATGAATATGACCGGCTATCACAATTTGTCACGGCTGATTTCCCGCGCTTATATCGAAGGCCAGCATCTGGGCGTGCCAATGCTGGATCGTGATTGGCTGACTGATCACAGTGACGGACTGATTTGTCTGACTGGCCGTGAAGGTTTGTTGGGCAGAGCGATTTTAAATGGCCGTGAAGATGATGCTCGTCAGCAGGCAAGTTACTGGGCAGAATTGTTTAAAGATCGCTTTTATCTGGAATTAACCCGCACTGGCCGCGATGATGAAGAGCGTTTTAATCAAGGTGCACTGGCGATTGCCGCCGCAATGGATTTACCGGTGGTGGCCAGCAACGATGTGCGGTTTTTAACGCCTGATCAATTTGAAGCGCACGAAGCCAAAGTCTGTATTCACGATGGCCGCTTGCTGGATGACCCGCGCCGGCCACGATCCTACTCCGAGCAACAATATTTACGCAGCCCCGATGAAATGGCGAAGTTGTTTGCTGATATTCCCGAGGCTTTGGAAAACACCGTTGAAATTGCCAAACGCTGCAATTTACAACTGACGCTGGGCGAGCATTATTTGCCGGACTTTCCGGTACCGGCAGGGCTGACTATCGAGCAGTTTTTTTCGCAAGAATCGTTCAAGGGGCTGGAAAAACGCCTGCAAGTTTTGTTTCCGGAGCCAGCACAACGCGAAAAATCGCGCGCTGAATATGAACAGCGGCTGCAAATTGAACTCGATGTTATTAATGAAATGGGCTTTGCCGGCTACTTTTTAATTGTTGCTGATTTCATTAATTGGGCAAAAAATAACGGCGTGCCGGTCGGTCCGGGGCGGGGTTCCGGTGCCGGTTCTCTAGTAGCTTATGCCTTGGATATTACCGACCTGGATCCGCTGGCTTATGACTTGCTGTTTGAGCGGTTTCTGAACCCTGAGCGGGTATCGCTGCCGGATTTTGACGTCGACTTTTGTATGGATGGCCGGGATCGGGTTATAGATTATGTTTCACAGCATTACGGCCGCGATCATGTTTCGCAAATTATAACCTTCGGTACCATGGCGGCTAAAGCGGTATTACGCGATGTTGGCCGGGTGCTGGGCCATCCCTACGGTTTTGTCGATCAGTTAGCCAAACTGGTGCCGTTTGAGCTGAAAATGACGCTCACCAAAGCGCTTGAACAAGAACCGCAGCTAAAAGAACGCTACCAAAAAGAAGAAGAAGTGCGCGGTCTGATCGATTTGGCGTTGCAGTTGGAAGGTCTGACCCGCAATGTCGGTAAACATGCCGGTGGTGTGGTGATTGCGCCGAAAAAACTCACCGATTACACGCCGCTATATTGCGAACAAAATGGTGCTGGTCTCGTATCGCAATACGATAAAGACGATGTCGAAAGTGTTGGCCTGGTTAAGTTTGACTTTCTCGGTTTGAAAACCCTGACGGTGATTGACTGGGCGGTCAATAATCTCCAAGCGCTGTTGCCACCGGAAGAATTTGCCAAGATTGACATTGCTAATCTGCCGCTGGATGACAAGGCCAGTTATGACCTGTTAAAGCGCTGCGAAACCACTGCGGTATTCCAATTGGAATCCCGCGGTATGAAAGAGCTGATTAAACGGCTGCAGCCCGATAATTTTGAAGAAATTATCGCTTTGGTGGCGCTGTTCCGCCCCGGGCCATTGCAGTCGGGCATGGTCGATGACTTTGTTAATCGTAAGCATGGCCGCGCCAAGGTCGATTACCCGCATCCGGATTTAGAGCCGGTGTTGAAACCGACTTATGGCGTTATCGTTTATCAAGAACAGGTTATGCAAATCGCCCAGGTACTGGCCGGTTACAGTCTGGGCGGCGCTGATATGCTGCGCCGGGCGATGGGTAAGAAAAAACCCGAAGAAATGGCCAAGCAGCGGCAAATCTTTTTAGAAGGCGCGCAAAAACGTGGCATAGATGAAAAGCAGGCCGGGCCGATTTTTGATTTGATGGAAAAGTTTGCCGAATACGGTTTTAACAAATCGCATTCTGCCGCTTATGCGCTGATTGCTTATCAGACCGCGTGGCTGAAAGCGCATTATCCCGCCGCCTTCATGGCAGCAGTTATGTCGGCGGATATGGACAATACCGACAAAATCGTTGGCCTGATTGATGAATGCCGCGATATGAAACTGAATGTGCTGCCACCGGATGTCAATCACAGCAAGATCCAGTTCACCGTCGAAGATGCCAATACCATTCGTTACGGCATGGGCGCTATTAAAGGCGTCGGTGAAGCGGCGCTGGCGGGGATTGTCGCGGAACGTGAGCAGGGCAAAGCGTTTGATTCATTATTTGATTTTTGCCGTCGGGTAGAGCTGAAAAAAATCAATCGCCGGGTGATGGATTCACTGGTTAAATCCGGTGCATTTGACTCACTGGGTGGCCATCGCGCCAGTCTTGAAGCCAGTCTCAGCCGGGCGATGCAAATTGCCGAGCAACATCGCCGTGATGCCGATAGCGGTCAGAATGATATGTTTGGTTTATCGACGCCGGATCCACAGCAAGGTCATGACACCGATAGATTGGAAACCGTACCAGAATGGTCGGAAGAGCAATTGTTACTGGCCGAAAAGGAAACCTTGGGATTGTATCTCAGTGGTCATCCAATTGATCGTTTTGCCGATGAACTGAGTTTATTTATTCCGAAAAAAATTGCTGATTTGGACGCCCCCGAATCCAAAGGTTATCAGCGTAATGAAAAACCAGTTTTGACGGCCGGATTGATTGTCGCCATTCGCACCATGAAATCTAAAAATGGCAGCCGGATGGCGTTTATCACCCTCGATGATCAAACCGCACGGCTGGAAGTGCGAGTTTTTGCCGATGTTTACGAGCAGTATCAGAGTGTGATCCAGCCAGACAAACTGGTGGTTATTCAGGGCAAAATTGGTCAGGATAACTTTACCGGCGGTCTGGCCGCGACGGCCGAGTCTATTTATGACATGCAAAAAGCCCGTGAATTATTCGGTAAAGCCTTACAACTGAAAATTAATCCACCGGAAGACCCGCAGTGGGTTAGCCGGTTGCAGG
Source organism: Methylophaga sp. (assembly GCA_040882115.1). Lineage (GTDB taxonomy): Bacteria > Pseudomonadota > Gammaproteobacteria > Nitrosococcales > Methylophagaceae > Methylophaga. The sequence goes on from JBBEBX010000003.1 coordinate 117,582, forward strand.
GTTTGATAGCGCCGTTTGCCGGTGGGGTTATGCCTCTGGAATTAAAATATCGCAATCAACAGGCGGAAGTATTGATTCAATTAGGCAGTGACTGGCAGGTGACACCCACAGATACTTTGCTAAAATCGTTGTCAGATTTGGCCGATAACGCAATGGTGTCAGTACGCTATTAAGGGCGAACGGCAATATACCAGTAAACTATTGCTGCTAATCGATATGCGTGTACGATTAACACGATAAAGCGACTGCAAGAACCAATGGAGTGATGCACGTGGACATGATCCCCTACATGAAGTTAATGGCCGAAAAACTAGCCTCGGATATGTTTTTCTGTACCGGCACTGAGCCACAAATCAAGATTCAGGGAGCGATTCGCCCGGTCGGTAATAAAAAAATGATGCCCGGTGAAGTGAAGGAAATGGCCTATTCACTGATGAATGCCGATCAGGCGGCAGAATTCGAAGAAACGCTGGAAATGAACTTTGCCGTGCCACTGTCCGGGGTGGGGCGGTTCCGGGTCAATATTTTCAAACAACGTGGCGAAGTATCGATGGTTATGCGGTTTATTCAAACGCATATTCCTGACTTCAAGGAAATGAATCTGCCGGAGGTGCTGGGCAAGATCATTATGGAAAAACGCGGTCTGATCCTGGTGGTTGGCTCTACTGGTAGCGGTAAATCAACTACGCTGGCGGCGATGATTGGCCATCGCAACCGTAATGCCAATTCTCATATTTTAACCATCGAAGATCCGCTCGAATTTGTCCATCATCACGAGCGTTCGATTGTTCAGCAGCGTGAAGTTGGCATTGATACCCTGACCTATGAAAATGCATTGAAAAACGCCTTGCGGGAAGCGCCTGACGTGATAATGATTGGTGAGATCCGTGACATGGAAACCATGAAACATGCCATTCAGTATTCGGAAACAGGTCATTTATGTTTGGCAACGTTACATGCCAATAATGCTAACCAGGCGCTGGATCGGATCCTCAATTTCTTCCCGGAAGTGATGCACAGGCAGCTGCTGATGGATTTGTCGTTAAACCTGCGCGCCATTGTCTCGCAGCGTTTGTTGCCGGCCAAAGACAGCGCTTTGGTGCCAGCGGTTGAAGTGATGTTATCTACGCCATATATCCGTGAGCTCATTTTGAAAGGTGATATCAGCGGCATCAAAGAAGCGATGAAAGAAAGCAGTGAGGAGGGCACTATCACCTTCGATCAGGCGTTGTTGTATCTGTTTCAGACCGGCAAAATCAGCGAAGAAGAAGCACTGCGAAATGCCGATTCACGTAATGATTTGAGTTTGGAAATTCGCTTCAGTGCCAGCGATGATGGCAAAGATAGCGACAGCGAATTAATTCTCAGCTGAAAGCCCTGTTGCCCGAATGTGTATAATTCGACGTTATTCCAAAATTTATAGGTCTATTTGTAATGCAGTTAAATTTCCTTGACTACGAGCAACCGATTGCTGAACTGGAAGCCAAAATTGATGAGCTTCGCTATATGAGCAACGATACTGATCTCAATATCACGGAAGAAATCCAAAAACTTAAACAAAAAAGTGAATCGCTGACCAAATCAATTTTTGCTGGTTTAACGCCGTGGCAAGTGACACAAATGGCCCGCCATCCGCAGCGGCCCTATACACTCGATTACATCAAACACTTAATCACTGATTTTGAAGAACTGCATGGTGATCGCACCTACGGTGATGATGCCGCGCTGGTTACCGGTATGGGCCGGTTTAACGGACAGCCCGTTATGGTTATCGGCCATCAGAAAGGTCGTGATACCAAAGAAAAAGTGGCCCGTAATTTCGGTATGCCACGTCCGGAAGGTTATCGCAAAGCATTGCGGATCATGAAATTGGCCGAGCGGTTCAATCTGCCGGTTTTGACCTTTATTGATACGCCGGGTGCTTATCCTGGTATCGGCGCCGAAGAACGTGGTCAGAGTGAAGCAATTGCCCGCAATTTATTTGAAATGGCGCAGTTGAAGACGCCCATTCTCAGTACGGTGATTGGTGAAGGCGGCTCAGGTGGCGCGCTGGCAGTCGGTGTGGCGGATCATTTGATGATGCTGCAATACAGTATTTATTCAGTTATTTCACCAGAAGGCTGTGCATCAATTCTTTGGAAAAGCGCTGACAAAGCGCCGGATGCCGCTGCGACCTTAGGTGTTACCTCGGATCGCCTTAAATCGATGAATTTAATTGACGAAGTCATTCCGGAGCCATTGGGCGGCGCCCATCGGGATATGGACTTGATGGTCAGTAATATGAAAAAAGCCATCAGTGGCAAACTTAAACAATTACAGGCCATGCCGGTTGATGATCTGGTCAAACGCCGTCAGGCGCGTTTGATGGAATATGGTGCCTTTGAGGGATAATTTTGCTGCGTGACTATTAACGCGCAGCCGATTGTTGCCAAACTGCAGCCTTTTCTGGATGGCCGGCCTTTATGGCTGGCCTTCAGCGGTGGTCTCGATTCCACTGTCTTAGTGCATTTATTAGTCCGTCAGCATCCTCAGTTACCGCTGCGGCTGATCCATGTCAACCACCAACTTCACCCCGATGCCAGGAAATGGGCGGCGCATTGCCAGCAATTTGCCGATCAGCTGCATTTACCCATTACTGTTCTGAAAGTCTCTGTTGACCTTGAGGCCGGCTTAGGGCTGGAGGCGGCAGCCAGAGATGCGCGTTATGGCGCTATCAACCGGCATATTGGTGACAATGGTGTGTTGTTGACGGGGCAACACCAACAGGATCAGGCGGAGACGGTAATGCTGCAATTACTGCGCGGTGCCGGCAATCGCGGTTTGGCGGCCATGCCTTTTCAGACACGTTGGCAAACGATGAATATTGTCCGGCCTTTACTGGCAATTGACCGGCCGGCACTGCTTGAATATGCAAAGCACCACCAGCTTGAGTTTCTGGATGATCCCAGTAATGCTGATATTCAAATCCAGCGTAATTTTCTGCGCCATCAAATCTGGCCTTTGTTAAAAAAACGTTGGCCGGCGCTTAATAAAACCCTGAGCCGTAGCGCCGTCCATCTCAGCGAAGCGCAAACATTGCTTGATGAACTTGCACAAGCCGATTTAAAAACGGTGAATGCCGATGATATTGCCGCCACATTGGACTGCGCCGCTTTGCTGACGTTGTCCGCGGCGCGACAGCGCAATGTGTTGCGTTATTTTGTGCATCAATTGACGCTGCCATTACCAAGCACCGCGGTTTTACAGCGAATGCTGGATGAAGTTTGCGCGGCGCAAGCGGATGCAACGCCATTGGTGCAGTGGTCGGGGATTGAGGCACGGCGCTTTGCGGGCAAATTGTATTTGCAAGCGCAATTGCCGCCACTTGATAGTCACTGGCAACAGCAGATCGCGGCGCCGGAAAATTTATTATTACCTGATGGCCGGCAGTTAAGCTGGCAAACAACTGATGGTCCCGGATTGTCGGCGGCGATTATCAAGCAGGGTTTGACACTAAGGTTTCGACAGGGCGGTGAAAAGATCCAGTTGGCAGGTCATTCCCAGCATCATGATCTGAAAAACTGCCTGCAGCAATGGCAGATCCCACCGTGGCAACGGTCGCGCATCCCGTTGTTATTTGCTGGTAGCGAACTGGTTGCCGTAAGCGGCTATGCAGTCAGTGAAAAGGCCTTGCCGCCAATAGGTGAACAGGGCTGGTGGCCATTCGTCGCTACTGCTGATGCGGCAGATTTTTGATTGAGCGGCAGGGGCAATTCTGATACTTTATGTGCTTATTTTGCGCGCTGCCATTCCGGCCTGCCTAGAAAAGTTGAACTCTCCGATATATGACTAAATTTATTTTCGTCACTGGTGGTGTTGTGTCGTCCCTTGGTAAGGGCATCGCAGCAGCATCACTGGCCGCCATTCTGGAAGCACGTGGCTTAAAAGTTACGCTGGTCAAACTTGACCCCTATATCAACGTCGATCCGGGCACTATGAGTCCGCTGCAGCACGGTGAGGTATTTGTCACCGAAGATGGTGCCGAGACCGATCTGGATTTGGGCCATTATGAGCGGTTTATCGATGCTGATATGACCAGCCGTAATAACCATACCACCGGGCAGATTTACGAGAATGTGATCCGCAAAGAGCGTCGCGGCGAGTATTTAGGCAATACCGTGCAGGTGATCCCTCACATTACTGACGAAATTAAACGCTGTATTTATGAAGGCGCCGGTGATGCCGATGTCGCCCTGATTGAAATCGGCGGCACCGTTGGTGATATCGAGTCTTTGCCGTTTTTGGAAACTATCCGGCAAATGGCTACTGAACTGGGCCGGGATCGCGCCGTATTTATTCATCTGACGCTGGTGCCTTATATCGCCTCAGCTGGTGAAATCAAAACCAAACCGACTCAGCATTCGGTCAAAGAACTGCGCACTATCGGTATTCAGCCGGATGTACTGGTCTGTCGTATGGATCGGCCATTACCGGAATCCGAGCGCCGTAAAATCGCTTTGTTCACCAATGTGCCTGAACATTCTGTGGTGTCTTGTGTTGATGTCGACAGTATTTACAAAATTCCAATGGAACTGCATCGCCAGGGGCTTGATGAAATTGTCGTCAAACAATTGGGTATTGATGCGCCGCCGGCTGATTTAAGCCAATGGCAGCAAGTTTACGAAAGTCTCAGCAATCCTGAGCATGAAGTTGATATCGCCATGGTTGGCAAATATATGGAGCTGACCGAAGCCTACAAATCGCTGTCAGAGTCCTTAATTCACGCCGGCATCCATACACGAACCAAGGTTAACGTACATTATGTCGATTCGGAGCTGATTGAAAAACAGGGCACCGATTGCATTAAAGGAATGGACGCGATTCTGGTCCCCGGTGGTTTTGGCAAACGCGGTGTCGAAGGCATGATCCAGACGGCACAATATGCCCGCGAAAATAGCATTCCATACTTAGGTATTTGTCTGGGTATGCAAGTGGCCGTGATTGAATATGCCCGTCATAAAGCAGGGCTTGACGGCGCGTTCAGTACAGAATTTGATATTAATACACCGCATCCGGTCATTGGTTTGATTACCGAATGGCAAAAAGAAGATGGCAGTGTTGAACAGCGCAGTGAAGATTCCGATCTGGGCGGCACCATGCGTCTGGGCGGTTATCCCTGTGTGCTGGCTGAGGGCAGTAAGGCCCGTGAAACCTATGGTCAGCCAGAAATTACTGAGCGTCATCGTCACCGTTACGAATTCAACAATAATTACAAAGCGCAACTGGAGCAGGCTGGTTTGAAGTTCTCCGGTATGTCCAGAGATAACAGTCTGGCGGAAATGATTGAAATTCCCGGTCATCCCTGGTTTGTGGCTTGTCAGTTCCATCCGGAATTCACCTCGACACCACGACACGGCCATCCGTTATTTCAGGGCTTTATCACCGCCGCTAATATCAATCGCAGCCAGCGAGGTCAGCACTAATGAATTTATGTGGTTTTGAAGTCGGCGCCAAACAACCGCTGTTTTTGATTGCCGGCACCTGCGTGATTGAAAGTGAGCAAATGACCATGGATGTTGCCGGTCAGCTTAAAGAGATCTGCGATAAATTGGGTATTTCACTGATTTATAAATCGTCTTTTGATAAAGCCAACCGTACCTCGACTAAAACTTATCGTGGTCCGGGGCTGGAAGCCGGCTTAAAAGTACTGGAAAACGTTAAAAAGCATTACGATTTGCCCGTGCTGACTGATGTCCATGAAGACACGCCGCTGGCCGAAGTTGCTAGCGTTGTTGATGTGCTGCAAACACCGGCATTTTTGTGCCGCCAGACCAATTTTATTGTTAACGTCGCCAGTCAGGGCTTGCCGGTCAATATCAAAAAAGGCCAGTTTTTAGCGCCCTGGGATATGATCCATGTGGCTGAAAAAGCCAAATCCACCGGTAACCAGCAAATCATGCTGTGTGAGCGTGGCACGTCGTTTGGCTACAACACACTGATTTCCGATATGCGTGGGCTTGCTACCATGCGGCAGATGGATTGTCCGGTGGTATTTGATGCCACCCATTCCGTCCAGCAACCGGGCGGTCAGGGCGGCAAAAGTGGTGGTCAACGCCAGTTTGTACCGGTATTAGCCCGCGCCGCTGTCGCCAGTGGTATTGCCGGGATATTTATGGAAACGCATCCGGATCCGGAAAAAGCACTCAGTGACGGGCCCAACTCCTGGCCTTTAGACCAAATGCAAGCCTTGCTGGAAACGCTGGTGGCGATTGATCACAGTGTTAAGCAGCAAGATTTTATTGAAGACCAATACCTATAATGATCCAACCGGCCTGACCGGTGATTGAGCGGAGAGCGAAATGAGCAAAATTATTGATGTCCGGGCGCGGGAGATTCTGGACTCACGTGGTAATCCGACTGTTGAAGCTGATGTCATTCTGGCCAGTGGTGCTATGGGCCGCGCGGCCGTGCCATCAGGTGCTTCAACCGGTGAGCGCGAAGCGGTGGAATTGCGTGATGGTGATGCCAGCCGCTATTTGGGCAAGGGTGTCACCAAAGCAGTTGCCGCTGTTAATAATGAATTACGCGCTGCGGTGGTTGGTATCGATGCAGCTGATCAGGCTGCATTGGATCAACGCTTAATTGATACCGATGGTACTGCCAATAAACAACGTTTAGGTGCTAATGCCTTGTTGGCCGTTTCTTTGGCAAACGCCGTTGCTGCGGCCGATGAAAAAGGCCTGCCGTTGTACCGCTATTTAGGTGGTGATAATGCCCGCACTTTGCCGGTGCCGATGATGAATATTGTTAACGGTGGCTCACACGCCGATAACAGCGTTGATTTCCAGGAATTTATGGTGATCCCGGCCGGTTTGCCAAGCTTTTCAGAAGCACTGCGTGCCGGTACTGAAATCTTCCATGCCCTGAAATCCGTATTGAAAAAGCAAGGCCTGAACACTGCAGTCGGTGACGAAGGCGGTTTTGCCCCAGATTTGAAGTCCAATGAAGAAGCCATTGAGCTGATTTTGCAAGCGATTGATAACGCTGGTTATAAAGCCGGTAGCGAAATCATGCTGGCACTTGATGTGGCCAGTTCTGAATTCCATAAAGACGGCGAGTATTTCCTGCAATCGGAAAACAAACGCCTGAGTTCAGAGCAAATGGCCGATTTGCTGGCTGATTGGGTGTCAAAATATCCGATTATCAGTATCGAAGATGGTATGGATGAAAACGACTGGGCTGGCTGGAAATATCTGACTGAGAAAATCGGTGACAAGGTGCAGCTGGTCGGTGATGATTTATTTGTCACCAATACCGAAATCCTCAAAAAAGGCATTGATCAGAATATTGCCAACGCTATTTTGATCAAACTTAACCAAATCGGCACTTTGACCGAAACCCAAAATGCGCTGGACATGGCAGCTGCTGCCAAATATGGCGCGATTATGTCACACCGTAGTGGTGAAACCGAAGATACCTTTATCGCTGATTTAGCGGTTGCCAGCCAATGTGGTCAGATCAAAACTGGCTCTTTGTCGCGTTCGGATCGTGTGGCTAAATATAATCAGTTGCTGCGTATCGAAGCTGAATTAGGCAGCAGTGCTTATTATCCGGGTATCAAGGCTTTCCAACGCTGATGCAGGTCAGGCGATGAAGCCAGTGATGATTTTGTTGATCGCCATTTTGGTGGTTTTGCAGTATCGGCTCTGGCTCAGCCATGATGGTTTGCCATCTTTGCTCAGACTGCATTATGCGGTTGAAAAGCAGCGCCAGGATAACGACAAACTGCAAGAGCGAAATGCCGTATTAGCGGCTGAGGTCGCCGATCTGAAAAGTGGACTGGATGCACTGGAAGAGCGGGCGCGCAGCGAACTGGGGATGGTCAAGCCGGACGAAACCTTTTTTCACGTGATTGAACCCGAAACGGATGACTGAGCAAGTCTGGGCTATTGTGCCCGCTGCGGGCAGTGGCAGCCGCATGCAGGCCGATCGGCCCAAGCAATATCTGTCTCTGCTAAATCAGCCAGTGATTATGCATACGCTGGAAACACTGGTCAGTCATTCACAGATTGCTGGCGTTGTGGTTGCAGTTGCCGATAATGATCCTTACTGGCAACAACTGCCAATTCCGGCGAGTTGGCCATTACACCTCACTACAGGTGGCCGGGAACGTGCCGATTCAGTGCTGAGTGCGCTGAATTTCCTGGAGACCATCAGCCATAACGATCCCTGGGTATTGGTACATGATGCTGCCAGACCCTGTTTGCGTCATAGCGATATTGACCGCATGCTGGCAGAGCTTGGTTCAGATCCGGTTGGCGGTATCCTGGGGGTGCCGGTCAATGAAACTGTAAAGCGGGTTGATGCACAAAATCGTATTATTGAAACCGTCAGCCGTGACAATCTCTGGCGTGCGGCGACGCCGCAAATGTTTCGCCTGCGGGCATTGATAAAAGCACTTGAACAAACCCGTTTGGCGCAATGCAAAGTCACCGATGAGGCCAGCGCTATGGAATATGCGGGCTACCAGCCAAAAATGGTAGAAGGCCATGCCGATAACCTCAAAATCACCCTGCCAAAGGATCTTGCTTTGGCAGCTTTATATCTGCAACAGCAGCGCGGAGAATCTTAATGAGAATTGGTCATGGATATGATGTGCATCGTTTTAAGGAAGGCCCGAAACTGGTGATTGGCGGTGTTCACATTCCTCATGCCAAGGGTCTTGAAGCACATTCGGATGGTGATGTATTGATCCACGCTATGTGTGATGCGATTCTCGGCGCCGTCGGTTTATGGGATATCGGCCATCATTTTCCGGATACCGATCATGCGTATGCGGGGATCGATAGTCGTATTTTATTGCGCCGGGTTATTGCCGATGTGCATCAACTTGGCTGGCAGATCGGTAATATCGATAGCACTGTGGTGGCTGAGCAACCCAAGTTATCACCGTATATTCCGCAAATGCGTGAATTACTGGCAGAGGATATGCACATTGCTATTGCCGCTATTAATATCAAAGCAACTACCACCGAGAAATTAGGCTTTGCCGGTCGCGAAGAGGGTATTGCCTCGCATGCTGTGGTGTTACTGCAACGGGATCACAGTTTTTAATGATGGATTTTCGTGAACTGCCCCGAGTTGGCGATATTGCCAATTGTCAGGCAACTATTCGTGCTGCTGCAACCGATTTCCAGGTAGCCGAGCATCTGCCGTTTCAACCGGAAGGTGAGGGCAGTCATGTCTGGCTGTATGTTCAAAAAATTGGTACCAACACCGATTGGTTAGCGCAGCAAATTGCCCGCTTTGCCAATGTGTCACCGGTGGCCGTTGGTTATGCCGGTTTGAAAGACCGTCATGCAGTGACCAGTCAATGGTTCAGTATTAATTTGCAGGGCTTGCCCGAACCTGACTGGTCACAAATGCAAAGTGATGAATTGCAGATTTTGCAATGTGTCAGGCACAGCAAAAAGCTCAAGCGCGGTGCATTGGGTGGTAATCACTTTACCTTACGGCTGACTGATTTACAGGGCGATAAAGCCGTCTGGCAAGCGAATTTACAACGTATTGCCAAACAAGGTGTTGCCAATTATTTTGCTGAACAACGCTTTGGCCGTGGTGGTCTTAACCTGCAAAAAGCGGATGACTGGTTTAATGGTGGTCCGGCGCCACAAAAGCGCAATCAGCGCAGCATGATTATTTCCGCGGCACGTAGTTGGTTATTTAACCTGGTGCTGGCTGAACGTATTAAACAGCAAAACTGGGATAGTGCCTTAACCGGCGATATTATGTTGCTGAGCGGCACGCGCGCCAGTTATTTCCTGGCAGAAACCATTGATGACACGATCCAACAGCGTCTGACGGCAATGGATATTCATCCAACCGGCCCGTTATGGGGCAAAGGCGCCGTGCCCAATACGCTGGACAGTTTAGCTTTGGAAAACACCGTACTGGCAGACTGGCAAAAATGGCAGACGGAACTGGAAAAACTGGGACTGAGTCATGAGCGTCGGGCACTGCGCCTGTTTCCCGGCGAATTTGACTGGCAATTTGCCGACGATAACAGCTTAACCGTACGTTTTGCCTTGCCACCCGGTAGTTATGCCACCGCCGTATTGCGGGAATTAGCCTTGATAAGCGATGCCAGTAGCAGTAAAACCGATATCTGAATGGGTCTGATTTATAATCAACCTTGAGGAGTGGTGATATGCGCTTAATCAATAAATTAACTGTTTTACTGTTTTTAAGCTTGCCGATGCTGGCATATGGCCAAAGCTGGCATGCCAGTTCCGGCGAAAAGCATGTCGCGCTGCTGGAAATGTTTGTTTCAGAAGGCTGCGGCTTATGTCCTGCTGCTGAAGAATACGTTAATAGCCTGCCGGAAAAGGGCATCGATGAAGACCAGCTTATTGTGCTGGCTTTTCATATTGATTATTTAAATTCCCGTAAAGGCTGGATCGATCAATATGCCAGTCCGGTATTTACCGGGCGGCAAAAACAACTGGCACATTTGAATCGCTACCAACATGTGTTTACCCCTGAGCTGATTGTCAGCGGTGAAACAGTGCACAGCTGGCGTGAACAATTGCTTGATGTGGTTGGCTTTTTAAACAATTACCATTCAGAAGCCGACATTAGTTTGCAGGTCTGTGAAAAAAATAACACATTGCATATTGATAGCCAGTTACAAATTGCAGGCGAGGCCAATCGCCGGCACAGCAAATTGTATCTGGCAGTGACCGAAGACAATGTGTTCAGCGAAGTACGCGGCGGTGACAATGCCGGCCGGGATTTTAATCATCAGAATCTGGTGCGTGCCTGGCTGGGCCCCTTTGATTTAGATGCAGAAGGTCAGTCACAAATTCGTCAAAGTATTGAAATGGCAGATGACTGGCAAAAAGACGCGTTGAACGTCGTCGCTGTGGTGCAAAATTTATCCGATGGCTATGTATTACAGGCACTGGCCCTGCCATTAACTGATTAGGACAGAGATGGAGTTTTTACCGATTTTTATCGACCTCAAACGCGGTAGCTGTTTGGTGGTTGGCGGCGGCGATATTGCAGCGCGCAAAGCCAGTTTATTATTAAAAGCGCAGGCCAAGGTCACGATAATCGCGCCTGAAATCAGTCTGATGACGCAGCAGTTACTGGACGATGTGGCGTTTGAGAAGAAGGTTCAGTGGTTAAAAGCCAGTTTTGATCCTGCCTATTTATATGCACAAACCCTGGTGATTGCGGCAACCGATGATAATGCGGTTAATCATGTTGTTTATCAGGCTGCCAAGACCCGGCGTATTCCAGTGAATGTCGCTGATGAACCAGATATGTGTGATTTTATTCTGGCGTCCATTTTGGACCGGTCACCGATTGTCGTCGCCATTTCCAGTGGCGGCCAATCACCGATCTTAGCGCGGCAGTTACGCGCACGATTAGAAACCCTGATTCCGCCCAGTTATAGTCGCCTGGGCCATTTGGTTGGTAATTATCGGCAGGCGGTAAAAGATAAATTTGCCAAACTCAGTCAGCGCCGGCGCTTTTGGGATGCGGTATTGCAGGGGCCTGTTACCGATCATATGTTGGCTGGCCGTGATCAACTGGCCGAACAAACGCTGCAAACGTTAATTGAGAAAGCCGATCCTGACGCCTTAAATCAAGGTGAGGTTTATTTAGTAGGCGCTGGTCCCGGCGATCCGGACCTATTGACCTTTAAAGCACTGCGTTTAATGCAACAAGCCGATGTGGTGTTTTATGACCGGCTGGTCAGCAAAGAAGTGTTGGCACTGGTGCGTAAAGAAGCCGATTTGGTCTATGTCGGCAAACAGCGCAGCTGGCATTTTAAGCGGCAGGATGAAATCAATCAGCTGCTGCTGGAACATGCCAAACAAGGCAAGCGGGTATTAAGGCTAAAAGGCGGCGATCCATTTATTTTTGGCCGCGGTGGTGAAGAGATTGCCACACTTGCCGATGAAAAAATCCCATTCCAGGTGGTGCCGGGTATTACCGCAGCTTCTGGTTGCGCCTGTTATGCCGGGATTCCGTTGACCCACCGTGATTATTCACAAAGCTGTGTATTTGTGACCGGTCAGCTCAAAGAAGGCGCGCTGGATTTAAACTGGACAGCTTTAGTACAACCACGGCAGACACTGGTGGTTTATATGGGACTCGCCGGGTTGCCTGAACTGAGCGAACAATTGCAAAAACACGGTATGTCTGCAGATATGCCGGCGGCCCTCGTGCAACAAGGCACCACCGACAATCAAAAAGTCTGGACGTCAACTATTGCTGAATTACCAGCACTAGCCGAACGTGAACAGCCTATCGCACCAACGCTGCTCATCATTGGTGAAGTGGTGAAACTGCATGGTCAATTAGCTTGGTTCTAGGTTTGTAAATCAAGCATATAGCGGCCTCCCATAAAAACAGGAATTTTTCCTAATCCCCTGTGAAACATCGCGTGCTAGCATCTCAGAAGGCTTCATAGAAAGTCTGAAAAATAACTAAATTAATACAATCTGGGAGAACAAATATGGCTATACCATATCGGCGCCGGCTGCTGCCTGCGTTACTTCTGTCCGCGTTGGGAGCCTCAATGGTTGCAAACGCTGAAGAAGACAATGTTGAACTGAGCAACATCGAAGTCATTGGCACAACGCCAATCGGTGGTGTTGGTCTGGAAGCGGATAAAATCGCCGCTAATGTTCAATCAGCCGATGCCGATGATATTGAGCGTTCACAGGGCCTCGATATTTCCGACTTTTTAAACAAAAACTTCGGCAGCATCACTCTGAATAGCGCACAAAATAATCCATTCCAGCCGGATCTGAAATACCGTGGCTTTACCGCTTCACCACTGGTGGGTAATGCGCAGGGTTTGTCGGTCTATATGGATGGTATTCGCGTTAATGAGCCGTTTGGTGACGCTGTTAACTTTGAACTGATTCCCGAAGCTGCCATTGCCAATATGAATCTGATCCCAGGGTCTAATCCGGTATTTGGTTTGAATACGCTGGGCGGTGCACTGTCGATTGAAACCAAAGATGGTTTCCGTAATCCGGGCCATAGCCTGGAAGCTTACACGGGTTCATTTAACCGTGATTCCGGCACCATTGAAAGCGGCGGCAGTGATGGTAATCTGGCTTATTACGTGACAGGTTCTGTGACTAAAGAAGATGGCTGGCGTGATTTTTCACCATCACGGGTCGAGCAGCTGTTTACAAAACTCAGTTATGCCAATGAAGATTCCACGTTGGATTTCACGTTCCTCGGTGTTGACAGTGATCTGAACGGTAACGGCGCATCCCCGATTGAATTGGTGGCTATGGATCGTGAAGCGGTATTCACCCACCCTGATAATACCCAGAATGAACTGCGCCAGTTTGGTCTTAATGGTTCGCATTGGATCAGAGATGATGTGATGTTGTCGGCCAATACCTATTACCGCGTCAGTGACCGCAGCACCTTTAATGGTGATGGTTCTGAGCTTGAAATTGATGGTGCAAATGTTGTGGATGATGATGGTGAAATTATCACACCATTTGCGCCACTTGGTTTTGATGGTTCTGAAGAATTCATCGCATTAAACAATACCAGTGAAACCGAACAGGACAGCTATGGTTTTAGCTTGCAAAGCACATTTCTGAAACCATTATTTGGCCGCGAAAATCAGCTGATCATCGGTGCTGGCTATGACCGTTCTGATGTGGATTACAGCTCACAATCAGAAATTGCCCGTTTTACTGATACCCGTGGTACAGATGGTACTGGTTTTATTATTGATGAGACGATTGTTGACGGTGAAATTAAGACCGATACCTATAGTGTCTTTTTTACCAACACGCATTCATTAACTGACCGCCTCGATTTAACTGTTGCCGGTCGTTATAACTGGATTGCCATTGATATTTCCGGTACCAGCGAAGGCGGTGAGCAAGATCTGAATGAAACCGGTAATACCCACAAATTTAAACGCTTTAATCCCTCGGTTGGTCTGACTTATGCCTTACAGGAAAATATGACTGCTTATGCTAGTTATAGTGAATCTAACCGAGCACCGACACCGTCTGAGTTGACCTGTGCTGATGAGGATAATCCTTGTGCATTGCCTAACTCATTCCTGGCAGATCCACCGTTGGAAGATGTTATTGCCCGTACGGTTGAAGCCGGTTTACGTGGTCAGGAAGGTGCAATTGGCTGGAATGCTGGTGTGTTTTACACCGAACTGAAAGACGATTTGTTTTTCTTCCCAGCGGTTGAAGATGATGTTGATGACCCAAGACTTAACGTCGGCATTTTTGACAATGTCGATAAAACTGCCCGCGCCGGTCTCGAGTTAGGCTTGTTCGGTTCACATGAACGCTTAAACTGGTTTGCTAATTACTCTTATATCCGTGCCACGTTTGAGGATGAGTTCCAGTATGCGCGTGAAGTGGACGACGTCGTCACCACATTCACTGTTAAAGAAGGTGATCGTCTGCCAAGTATTCCTGCACATAATTTCAAAATCGGTGCAGATTATGCGTTTACCGATAAATTGTCACTGGGCTTTACTGCGAACTATGCGTCAAGTCAGTATTACCGCGGTGATGAAGCCAATGCTGATAAGAAAATCGCCCACTATAAAGTAATGAATTTGCATGGTCGTTATAAGGCCACTAAGAATCTGCAATTCTTTGCCAAGGTCGATAATGTCTTTGATAGCGAATACAACACCTTTGGTTTGTATGGTGAGCCAGATGAAGCACCGGGCTTTGATTTTGAAGATCCGCGCTTTGTTGGTGCCAGTTCTCCACGAGCTGGTTGGATTGGCTTTAAATACACGATGTAAAGCTTCAAACAAAAAGGCCGCACTTGTTGCGGCCTTTTTTTATAGATAAGACAGAAATTGAAAAGGAACAAATATGCTGCAGATTCTGATGGCCTTAGTAGCGGTTATGCCGGGACAAGCAGAGGCAATGGATAAAGTCACCGACAGCTTTGAAATCTGCATGCAAAAGGTTTTGCACCAACAACCCGGTCAAGTCATCAAAGTCGAAAAGAAACATGAGTCCGGCAGGATGATGTATGAATTTGACGTTCGCGGCGAGAATGGTCTGGATTGGGACATCGAGTGTGTACAAGCCACCGGTGAAATCTGGGAAGTCGAGCGGGAAGTGCAAAATCCCAACGATCCGCTGTTTAAGTCCAAGGTAACAGTCGGTGAAAAAGCCGCCCGTAAAATTGCCTTAAAAGCCTATCCGGGCTTTATTCGTGAAGTTGAATACGAAGTTGAATCTGATGGCACCGCTGTTTATGAGTTTGATATCGACATGGCTGATGGCCGCGAAATGAAAGTCGAAATCAATGCGGCCAACGGTGTTGTGCATGAAGCCAATCAGGAAATCTGGCAGGTTGGCTGGGAATAATCAGCAAAAACGCAGCGATAAATCCAGCGCCTTGATATCTTTGGTCAATGCGCCCACCGAAATACGATCAACACCTGTTTCAGCAATTTGCCGGATATTATTCAGCGCAATGCCGCCGGAGGCTTCCAGCTTGGCCTGGCCTTGGTTTAAATCAACAGCCTGTTTTAAATCAGCCAGCGAAAAATTATCCAGCAAAATAATATCGGCTTGTGCATTAAGTGCTTGTTTCAGTTCATCCAGGTTTTCCACCTCAACTTCTACTGAAATATTGAGATGTAAGGTGCGCGCCTGCAACACGGCAGCCTCAATGCTACCTGCTGCCTGGATATGATTTTCTTTAATCAGAATGGCATCAAATAAGCCAAATCGATGATTCACCCCGCCGCCACAACGCACCGCATATTTTTGTGCCATCCGAAAGCCGGGCAAGGTTTTACGGGTATCCAACAAAGCCACTGGCAAACCGTTCAATTGATCCGCATAAAGCTTCGTTAAACTGGCCGTAGCAGATAGCGTTTGCAGAAAATTCAGCGCCGTCCGTTCAGCGGTCAGAATATGCCGGGCAGCGCCACTGATTTCGCAGATAACATCATCTGCGTTTAATTGTTCACCATCCTGTTTTTGCCAGTGAATTTGAATCGCCGGGTCCAATTGCTGAAACACAGCATTAAACCAGTCGCTGCCACAAAGCACGCCATCTTCCCGACAAATCAACCGGGCATTGGCTTGTGTGTCTGCTGGGATCAAATCGGCTGTTAAATCTTGCTGGCCAATATCTTCAAGCAGCGCCAGTTTAACCTGTGATTGAATAAACTCGGCGGGAATAGGATTCGTAATGGACATAGACACTTCTTGGCAAATCAAAATAGGGTAACCGCTCAGCGTTTGATAATCTATGGTTGAAAAACAAAACACGAGGTGTAGGTGGAAATAGATAAGCAAAGCGGCTGGTTAACGCCGGTCACTAAACTGGCTTCGCCCAATTTTGATGAACGGCCCGAGGCGGACGATATCTGCGGTATTGTCATTCACAATATCAGCCTGCCGCCGGGCGAGTTTGGCGGCTCATGGATTGCTGATTTATTTCTCAATCGTCTGGATGTTAATGCCCACCCTTATTTTGCCGAAATCGCCGGCTTAAAGGTTTCATCACATTTGTTGATCCGCCGAGATGGTGAAATCCAGCAATTTGTGCCATTTACCCGGCGTGCCTGGCATGCTGGTCAGTCAAGTTGGCAGGGGCGTGAGCGTTGTAATGATTTTACTATCGGTATTGAAATGGAAGGTGATGATTTTTCACCGTTTGAAGACGGACAATATCAGCAACTGGCCAGCGTCATTAAACTGCTGATAGCCACTTATCCAAAGCTTTCAACTGAACATATTGCCGGTCATGAGCATATTGCACCGGGTCGCAAAACCGATCCCGGACCATTTTTTGACTGGCAACGTTTGCAGGATTTATTGCAGGCATAAAAAAACCGCCCGGCCAGAGCGGGGCGGTTTTTTTGGTACTGAAGAAAGTTATTCAGTAATGGCAATCAGTTCAATAGTGAATACCAGTGTTTCATTAGGGCCGATTTTATCACCGGCGCCTTGTGGGCCATAAGCCAGGTTACCTGGGATAACAACACGCCATTTGGCGCCTTCTTTCATCATTTGCAACGCTTCTTGCCAGCCTTTAATGACGCCGTTAACCGGGAAAGTAGCCGGTTCGCCACGGTCATAAGAACTGTCGAATTTAGTACCATCAATCAACGTACCTTCATAATGGGCAATAACTTTGTCATCAGCGCTAGGTGTCGCGCCATCACCGGCTTCGATGATTTCATATTGCATGCCACTTTCAGTGGTTTTGACGCCTGGGTTTTTGGCGTTTTCATCCATAAAGGCTTTAGATTCAGCCTGTTTTTTATTCATTACTGCAGCCAATTCTTGTGATTTTTGTTGCTGGAACTGGCTAATAACTTGTTCAGCGGTGGCTTGATCTAACTGCGGTTGTTTGCCATCGAGCATGTCTTTTACGCCGGCTGCAAAGGCTGCCATATCTAATTCCACACCTTCAGACTTCATATTTTGTCCGACTTGAATACCAAAAATATAGCTGAGTTTCTGCTGGTCTGAATCGAGGGTGGCTTGGGCCATTACATTTGCTCCGAATAACAAGGGTAAAAAAGCGATAAATTTCAAGTTCATTGTTTGATAACTCTCAAATAATTAATAAGAAAAGCTTGCGACAGTTAGTAATCGTAACCGACCACGAAGTTCACGACCACGGATTGTCGCATATTTTGTCAAAGCTTTCAGTGGCAGCATCGATGGCAATAACTGAGTATTCCACTTGGTTATTCAGGCAATTGATACTATAATGGTACCAATTGGAGGGCAACCTATGCTTCGTATGGGAAAATTAACAGATTACGGCATTGTGCTGATGAGTTACCTCGCAGCCAAAAGGCAACTGCAGCACAGCGCACACACATTGGCGGATGCGGTTCAAGTGCCATTGCCTACGGTGCGTAAAGTATTGAAGGCATTATCTGCCGGCGGTTTGCTGAATTCTGAGCGAGGCGCGCAGGGTGGCTATAGTTTGAGCCGTGACCCGAAAAGTATTTCAGTGGCGGAAATCATTACGGCTATTGAAGGCCCAATTGCGTTGACGGAATGTGTCAGCGATCACAGTCACTGTGAGCAGGAAACACATTGCGCTGTGCAAACCAATTGGACACAAATAAATAATGCTGTTTTTCACGCTTTGGATGAAGTGAAGCTCGCTAATATGACAGTACCTCAGCCAAATACCGAGGTGCGGCCCATACAGTTTTATCCGTCTTTAAAGGCGGCACAAGTTACGTTACAGGATGGTGGTCATCATGACTGAACAAACACAAACACAAACACAACAATTAGAAGCGATCACCGGTCGCGAATATAAAGCCGGTTTCTTTACCGATATCGAATCGGACAGCTTGCCACCCGGTTTGAATGAAGATGTAGTTCGGCAGATTTCGGCGATTAAAAACGAGCCGGAATTTATGCTGGAGTTCCGTTTAAAAGCCTATCGCCACTGGTTGACCATGGAAACACCGGAATGGGCCCATGTGCATTATCCGGAAATCGATTATCAGGCAGTCAGCTATTACAGCGCGCCGAAAAAGAAAACCGATGGCCCGAAAAGCCTCGATGAAGTTGATCCTGAATTGCTGCGTACCTATGAGAAATTAGGTGTCCCGCTCGATGAGCGTGCACGTCTGGCGGGTGTTGCAGTTGATGCGGTGTTTGACAGTGTATCGGTCTCTAATACGTTTAAAGACACACTGGCTGAGCAAGGTATCTTGTTTATGCCGATTTCCGAAGCAGTGCATGAGCATCCGGAATTGGTGAAAAAATATCTTGGCAGTGTGGTTCCTTATAAAGATAACTACTACGCAACACTAAATTGCGCTGTGTTCACTGACGGTTCGTTCGTTTATATTCCCAAAGGCGTGCGTTGCCCGATGGAATTATCGACCTATTTCCGTATCAATGCGGCTAACACCGGTCAGTTTGAGCGGACGCTGATTATTGCCGATGATGATAGCTACGTCAGCTATCTGGAAGGCTGTACTGCTCCAATGCGTGATGAAAACCAGTTACATGCCGCTGTGGTGGAACTGGTGGCCATGGATCGTGCTGAAATTAAATACTCGACAGTGCAAAACTGGTATCCCGGTGATGAAAATGGCAAAGGCGGTATTTATAACTTTGTTACTAAACGTGCCGCTTGCCGTGGTGAAAGCTCAAAAGTTTCCTGGACACAGGTAGAAACCGGCTCAGCCATTACCTGGAAATATCCCAGTGTAATTCTGCAGGGCGATAACTCGACCGGCGAATTTTATTCGGTTGCAGTAACCAATAATATGCAGCAGGCCGATACCGGTACCAAGATGATTCATCTCGGTAAAAACACCAGCTCGACCATTATTTCCAAAGGGATTTCAGCTGGCCGGTCATCGAATGCCTACCGTGGCTTGGTTCGAATTGGCCCCAATGCTGAAAATGCACGTAATCACACCGAATGTGATTCATTGCTGCTGGGTGATAAATGTGCGGCGCATACTTTCCCGTACATTGAAGTCAAAAATCCAAGTGCTAAAGTTGAGCATGAGGCGTCTACCTCCAAAATCAGCGAAGATCAGTTGTTTTATTGCAATCAGCGCGGTCTGGATGTTGAAGATGCGGTATCGATGATCGTCAACGGTTTCTGCAAACAGGTTATCCGTGAGTTGCCGATGGAATTTGCTGTTGAAGCACAGAACCTGCTGGGGCTGTCGCTGGAAGGCTCGGTCGGTTAAACCAGACAATAAATACGAATTAAACAGAGTTAACAAATATGAAAATGTTAGAAATCAAAAATTTACATGCCACCATCGATGGTAAAGAAATTCTGCGCGGTATCGATTTAACCGTTAATGCCGGTGAAGTGCATGCCATTATGGGCCCCAATGGTGCCGGTAAAAGCACGCTTTCCAATGTCTTGGCCGGCCGTGAAGGTTATGACATCACTAAAGGTGAAATCATATACAAAGGCGAAAACCTGCTGGAACTGGCACCAGAAGAGCGGGCGCAGCGCGGGGTGTTTCTGGCGTTTCAGTATCCGGTGGAAATTCCCGGTGTCAGCAATATTTATCTGTTAAAAGCAGCGCTGAATGCGGTGCGTAAATATCAGGGTTTGGATGAATTAGATGCTATCGATTTTCTGACGCTGGTGCGCAGTAAACTCGAATTGGTCCAAATGGACGAGCAGTTTTTACACCGTAGCGTCAATGAAGGTTTTTCCGGCGGTGAGAAAAAACGCAACGAAATTCTGCAAATGGCCTTGTTAGAGCCAGCGCTGGCTATCCTGGATGAAACCGATTCCGGTCTTGATATTGATGCGATGAAAGTGGTTGCTGAAGGCGTTAACGCGCTGCGTGCCGAAGATCGCTCAATCGTTATGATTACCCATTATCAGCGCCTGCTTGATTATATCGTGCCGGATTTTGTCCACGTCCTGTCTGAAGGCCGGATCGTCAAATCTGGCGATAAAAACCTTGCCAAAGAGCTGGAAAAATCAGGTTACAGCTGGGCCAAAGAATCAGTAGGTCTGCCGGCATGAAACAGTTGACGGAATTTCATACTGACTTTATCTCGGTCGCAGAAATGCGCCGGGAAAACGGTCTGCCTGATGAAACCTGGCGGCGATTGCGTAAACTTGGTCAGGAGCAGTTTGCCGAAAAAGGTCTGCCGGGCAAAAAAGACGAAGACTGGAAATACACCAGCTTGTGGAATTTGTCGCAGCAATCGTTTAATCACGATGTTGGCCAGCCCGGCCATATTGTGGTTAGCGACTGGCAATTGCTCAATGATGCTTATCAATTGGTGATCGTCGATGGCCACGTTGATTTCACTGCATCCAGTCTTACTGGCTTGCCGGAAGGGGTGACAGTTCAACCGTTATCGCAAAGTCTGGATCAGGCAGCGGCTCATTTAAACCAGCAGATTGACCTGGAAAAAACCGGCTTTAACGCACTCAACACCATGTTGATGAGCGAAGGCGTGTTTATTCATGTGGCGGCTGGCGTCAAACTGAAAAAACCAATCGAATTGCTGGTTGTTAATTCGGGTGTGACCGAAGATTTAGCGGTGCATTTGCGTAATGTTGTGGTGCTTGAAGCATCAGCACAGGCCAGCTTTATTGAAATATATGCCAGTACAGAGGGCGTTACCGGTTTGACCGATGTCATAACCGAAGTCAATTTGGCGGCCTCAGCAGAACTGTTTCACTACAAATTACAACGTGAGTCACTGGCACATTTTCATGTGGCAACCATGGCAGCCAAACAAGCCGAAAGCAGTCAATGGCATAACCACAATATTTCGCTGGGCGCGCAATTGGCCCGTAATGATATTCACAGCGATTTATTGGGCGAACAGTCACATGTCACCATGAACGGTTTGTATCTGGTTGATGGTCAGCAGCATGTTGATAATCACAGTCGCATAGACCATATCGTGCCAAATACTACCAGTGATGAGTTATATAAAGGCGTGCTGGATGGCCAGAGCCATGCGGTATTTAACGGCAAAGTGATGGTTTACAAAGACGCACAGAAAACTGACGCCAATCAGGCTAATAAGAATCTGTTGTTGTCGCGCGGCTGTGAAATTGACAGTAAGCCGGAAATGGAAATTTACGCTGATGACGTTAAATGTGGCCATGGCAGCGCGGTCGGTCAGATTGATGAATCTGCATTATTTTTCCTGCGCACCCGAGGTCTGAGTGAGACCAGCGCACGCAGTTTGCTGACTTTTGCTTTTGCAGCGGATGTCATTCAGCGGGTTGAAGATTCAGCGATCCGTGATGCCATTACCCGGGTTATTGAACAGCGTTTACCAAGAAGTTGAGGTTTATGTCTGCATTAAATTTACAATCGATTCGCACTGACTTCCCTATCCTGCATCAGGAAGTGAATGGCTATCCTTTGGTGTATCTGGATAATGCCGCCAGCAGTCAAAAGCCGCTGCAAGTAATTGATAAGATTAGTGAATATTATCATCATGATAATGCCAATATTCACCGTGGTGTGCACAAGCTCAGTCAGCGGGCCACCGATGCACATGAACTAGCGCGTAGCAAAGTGCGGCAATTTGTGAATGCCAAATCGGATAAAGAGATCATCTTTACCCGTGGCGCGACAGAAGCCGTCAATTTAGTAGCACAAAGTTATCTGCGGCCGACATTGCAAGCCGGTGATGAAATTTTAATTTCGCACCTCGAACATCACGCCAATATTGTCCCTTGGCAGATTTTGTGTGAGCAGACTGGTGCCAGGTTGAAAGTGATTCCGATGACCCAAGCCGGTGAATTGGATTTGACTGATTTTGACGCGATGCTGACCAGCAAAACCAAATTACTGGCAGTTGGGCAGGTATCTAATGCCCTAGGCACCATCAACCCGGTCAAAACGATGGCTGCCAAAGCGCGTGCCAAAGGCATTGCGGTATTGATTGATGGTGCGCAGGCAGTGCCGCATATGCAGGTTGATGTGCAGGATCTGGACTGCGATTTTTATGTGTTTTCCGGGCATAAAATGTTTGCACCGACCGGTATTGGCGCGCTCTACGGACGTGAAGAGTTATTGAATGCCATGCCGCCTTATCAGGGCGGTGGCGATATGATTTTGTCGGTCAGTTTCGACAAAACCATTTACAACGAATTGCCTTATAAATTTGAGGCAGGCACACCGCATATCGCTGGTGCGATTGGTATGGGCGCGGCCATTGATTATATGTGGGCGATTGGTATTGATAATATCGCCGCCCAGGAGCATCACTTGCTGGAGTTGGCGACCGCCAAAATTAATGCATTGTCTGGTGTGGAAATCATTGGTACGGCCAAAGATAAAGCCTCGGTGATTTCTTTTATGATCGATGGCGTGCATCCGCACGATGTCGGCACCATCTTTGATCAACGCGGTGTGGCGATTCGTACCGGCCATCATTGCGCACAGCCGGTAATGGAGTTTTACGATATTCCGGCCACCGCCCGTGCTTCATTTGCGTTTTATAACAACGATGAAGACGTCGATGCACTGATCAAAGCCATTATCAAAACACAGGAGCTATTTGCCTGATGAGCGATTTACGCGACCTCTATCAACAAGTGATCATGGATCACAATAAAAATCCGCGTAATTTTCGTGAGATTAATGATGCCAACCATTTTGCCCATGGCAATAACCCGCTGTGTGGCGACAAACTGGTGGTGTACTTGAAGCTGGAAGATGACAAAATCGTTGATGTCAGTTTCACTGGCAGCGGCTGTGCGATTTCCAAAGCCTCTGCATCATTGATGACTGAAGCCTTAAAAGGCAAAACAGTGGCTGAAGCTGATGCCATCTATGATCAGGTCCATAAAGTTATGACCGGCGAACCGAGTGAACGGGATTTGCTGGGCAAACTGGAAGTGCTGAGCGGTGTTAAAGATTTCCCGGCACGGGTAAAATGCGCCACCTTGTCATGGCACACCGCCCATGCTGCTATGGACAGTGATCACGATATTTCGATCACCACAGAGTAAACTTATGAACGAAAATGCTGTACAACCATTTACCGCCGAAGACCTGAAAGAAGATGTGATCGAGATGTTGAAAACCATCTATGATCCCGAAATTCCGGTCAATATTTACGAGCTGGGTCTGATTTACACCATTGATGTCAGTGACTCTGGCAATGTGGTCGTCAAAATGACCCTGACTGCGCCGGGCTGCCCGGTAGCACAGTCATTTCCGGGCGATATTGAAAGCAAGATCAGCACCATTGCCGGTGTCAATAAAGTGCATGTTGACCTGGTCTGGGATCCGCCCTGGACGCGTGACATGATGTCCGAAGCTGCCCAGTTGCAGCTTGGCATGTTCTAAACAGCATCGAAATATAAAAAAGACCCGCTTCAAGCGGGTTTTTTTATGGCAAAAAAAAGCTGCGAATAGGGGACATTCGCAGCCTAAGAGAGCGGCCGTCACGGCCTCTGGGATAACTTCTAATCCGGTGAACAGATCAAGCTGTTGAAGTTGATAAAGATAATAAGCGCAGCCATTGTCCAACCCTATAGGAAGAATTCCTTTTTCTACGCCATACAGGCAAAATAAGTCATTAATAAATCAGTAACTTAATGATAATTATGAAAAAAACCAGAATAATTAATGCGCACGTTTATAGTGGCCAATCCTAAAA
The DNA here is from genome assembly GCA_040882115.1 of Methylophaga sp. Taxonomy (GTDB): domain Bacteria; phylum Pseudomonadota; class Gammaproteobacteria; order Nitrosococcales; family Methylophagaceae; genus Methylophaga. Next base: position 141,716 of record JBBEBX010000003.1, read on the forward strand.
CAGGATTTTTTCCTAATGCTCAGAGCAAGACAGCCCTCTATGATGCCAGTCCTTTGAGCATAAAATCCGGGAACAACGTATGTCAGTTACTAACAGTCATCATGCTGAAAAAGAACATACCTTATTAAGCATTTTCAGTCTGACCTGTCTGGCACTTATGATTTCCGTGCCTTTTCTGGTGACCTATCACATGCCACCCATTGCCAGTTTTTTCAAAGAGTGGCTGGCAGCGTTGTTCGGCATATTGGCAGCACTCTATCTGGCAGGTCGAAACCGTGCACAGTTTCAATTACCGGTCGTAACATTTGTACCGCTGTTATTAATAATTGTTCTGGGCTTACAAGTCTGGCTGCTCAAACCGGATTACTGGCAAAACCAGTTTATCGCTGCTTTGTATTTAGGTTTTTCGGCGTTAATTATTGTGCTGGGCAGCAACCTGCGCCATGTATTGTCATTGGAAAAAGTCGTGCCGACGCTAGCCTGGGCTTTTACGAGCGGTGCGGCATTGATCATGGTATTGCTGTTTATCGGTAAATTTATTCCAGAAGAGAGCGCTGCTGCTTTTTGGATTCTGAATGGTCGCGCCGGTAATGTCGGACAAACTAATCAGTTTTCTAACTTTATTGCTCTGGGCCTCGCATCGTTGTTGTATTTGCGCCTGACAGGTCGGGTCAAAACTTCGCTGATAATCATCATCACTGCAATGCTGTTGATAGGTCTTGCTCAGGCTGGTCAGCGTATGGCGATTTTGTATGTACTGGTATTGTCGGTTGGTGGTTGTTTGTTACTAAAAACAACAGCTGCACAACAGACTGCTTCAATTCGTCCGGCCAGTTTATTGTGGTTAATCCCCGGCTTTATTTTGGCGCAGTTGGTGGTGCCATGGATGACTTTTCTGGAACCTGCAATCATGCCTGCTGAACGCCTGGCGTCGACAATGGGAGGTGAGTCTACCAGATTGATGTTATTGGAGCAGGGATGGTCATTGTTTCTTCAGTATCCGTGGCTGGGTGCGGGCTGGGCTGAGTTTCCCTGGTACAACTTTAACCTGACTGAGGATTATCCGAGCTTAAAAGGCTTGTGGCATAACACGCATAACTTAGTCATTCAGTTATTGGCTGAAACGGGCATTACCGGTGCTTTTATCCTGTTAGCCGGTATTGGCTACTGGCTGTGGTGTCAGTTTACTGCGCCATTAACTGCTGAGCGCTGGTGGTTGCTGGCATTGTTGTCCGTTATCGGCATCCATAGTCTTTTAGAGTATCCGCTCTGGTATGTGAATTTTCTGGCGTTTGCCAGTTTGCTGTTAGGGCTGGGTGCAGAAAAACCATTGCAGATAAGGTTTCGTCTGGCCCCGATCTTATTTATTGCGGTATTTATTTTTGCACTTTGGTCGTTGGGCAATCTTTTCAGCAGTTACCGGCAACTTGAAACGACACTCTCGACATTAAGAGAAGAAGGCTTACCCCAAGCAGAAATTGATAAAAATCTGCAAAAGCTGCTGCAGCTTCGCTCAGAAACAGTATTTACAACGGTTGCGGATAATTTTTTAGTCAGAGTGTTGCCCGATCAGCCGGCTTTAATGCAGGACAAATTGGCGATTAGTCAGTTAGTGGTTGAGAATTGGCCGGGGCGGGTTGAAGTTTATAACCACGCCTATTATCTGGCGATGAACAATAAGCCAGTCGAAGCACAAAAAATGATGCGTAAAGCGATTAAACAATTCCCGGAATATCGTGAGGCTTATCATCGCTACATTCTTGCTAAAGCTGTCAAAGGCAATGAGCGGGTATTGCCGATTTTGATTATTGTGCAGGACCCTTACAAGGCCGCTCAAAATATCGAAACCAACAGCCAATAGCTTTAGCATGGCTGTTTACAACCAACGCAACCAATCTGGTTTCGGGAATAAGTTCCTGTTTTATCTTAAAAACAGGAATTTTTCCCATACGGCAAAAGTAATCTAATTATGATGTTAACTTGTTGAAATATAATGATAATATTCATGATTGTGAAAAAAGTGTGAATAAACTCTAACTTTAGGAATTCTTCCTATAGGGAAACTCTTCCCGCTTCGCCTAATATCTGCCTCACCGAAAACAACCAGAGTTATATGCAAGATGACATCAAATGTTCAAATCGCTCAACAGCCTGTAAAAGCCAAGCTGCTGGAATTGATGGACGAAGTACTTGCACATGACGGTTATGGCGATATTCGGGTTGAGGTACGGATCCTCAAACGTCATCAGAAAGAAGTGATTTTGCATTGTGGCAAGCAATACCGTTTTGTGATTGATACACCGCAGGCTGCCAATTAACCGTCGCTGGTGTTAAAGCCTGAACGCGTAAAAAGCCTGATTGCTGCAATGTAATTTGATGACAAAGAGTGTGAAAGGGTCACATCTGACATTTGAACTTTAAATAACCCAGATGACCGACAGGCTGCTTGGGGTGGCTGAGGCATGAACAGAGAGAAATGTAATGAACATTAATCAAATGAAATCTGCAATTAGCAAATTCCGTAAAGCGAATTTGTCTGTGATTAAAGATGAAAAACTGCGTGCTAAAGCACAAAAGCTGCAAGGCAAAGAAAAAGGTTTCACCCTGCTGGAACTGTTGGTTGTTATCACCCTGATTGCCATTCTGGCGACCGGTGCGCTGATTGCCTATGAAGATGTGGGGGCAAATGCAGAAGCAGCGTCTGCTGGTAATGCTGCGGCCACGGTTGATCGTGCAATTCGTACTTACCGTGCGGTAGAAAATGTTTATCCGAATCAGTGGGATAATCTAGTGGATGCAGATGGCAGTGCGCTTAACTTTGCCGCACCAGCAATGGGTAATCTATTAGCTTCTTGGAATTCGCCTGTAAGCGGTACTGATGCTGAGTTTACAAATGTTATTAACGCATTCATTAATGCAGGTCTTGAAGAAATTCAAGTTCCTTTAGCGGATGCAGATCTTGATGATGCTTTGATTCCTGGCTCGGCTCCGAACCGTATGCACAATGAAAGCTCTGGTTGGGCAGAAGAGGCTGAATTGGAGGAAGATTTAGAGTTACCAACGGCTCTTGCAGTTGTTCCATCTTCAACTTGTTCAACTGCGCCTGGTATTCCTACATACCCTACAGATACATTTAATGGCGACACAGTAACTGATAACAATTTGCAAAACTCATTCGGTGATGCGTTAGAAGGTGATGAGTGTCATGTTCTTGTTGCGTTAGGCTTCGGTGGTGATGCAGCTGCTTCGACTACTTTCAGTAACGTTGCAATTGCACAATCTCCATCTTATGTCCGTAACACTGGTAATGATGATACTGAAGTAAATCCAGAAACCCATTACTCGCGCTACATCGGTTTGTTCCAGGTTGGTGAATATGCCGATACTGATGATGATGACACGTTGGATACTTGGGAATGGAATGATTCAATTCGTCTGATTGCTATCGTCTCAACTGATGGTAAAAATATCGATGAGTTGGTCTCTGAAGCACAAAACTAATCTCCTCGCATAGCTGAGATAAAACTAGAGAAGGGCGGGCTTTGTCCGCCCTTTCTTTAATAACAACAGAATGTTGCGTCAATATCTTAAATATTGCCAGAACGTTTTGTATGAACAGGATGACATGCAACGGCAGGGCCAGTGACTCATAAAAAAAGCGCTGGATAACAACTTAAATCGGAAACAAGTAAATGCGGTGTTTATTGTTTAACCGACAACTTTTTTGTCAGCCTGAAAACCGGCCTCAGCTTGGTTTTACGTTGATTGAAATTCTGCTGGTGATTGTTTTGTTAGCGGTGGTCAGTATTGCTGCCATCAATGCTTTTGAGGGTAATGAAGCTCAGGGTCGCGAAAATGTCACCCGACTGGAAATGGCTGAATTGCAAAAAGCCCTGATTCAGTTTCGCCGTGATAATCGTGAAATGCCCTGTATGGCTTATCGCGATGGCAGTTTCGGACCCAACACTATTAACTCAGAATATAGTGCGGCCAATTACTTAGGCTTCACTGACGATTATGTCTTACCCGGATCACCAGCGACTGCCACTGTCTTAGATTGGCAAAATTGGTGTTTAGACGCTTTTGTGAATAGCAATCGTGTTATCAGCAGTAATGCACTGCGGATGTTGAATAATTTCCCTTATGAAATTGCTGATTTCGAGTTTTTACTTTGGGAGTCAAGCCGGCAAATAGGTTGGAACGGTCCCTATATCAGCCGTGAAGGGCTGACTGATGGCTGGGGTAATCCATATTTACTATTAGATCCTGAACTTGCATTTAATCAGCGCTATCGTTGTCTTGCCGATGCCGGTGGTGCTTATGATTTATCCGGCGATGCCTATGATTGCCAGCCGATCACCGCCATTTCAGTACCCGCTGATTATCCATTACCTGCCGATACCGTGCGAATTGTCAGTACTGGTGAAAACGGCATTTTGGAAACGGTGTTCGACGAAACTACGCTGGATGAAGTTGATGTGGCAGATCGTGATGATCCCTGTCTTGCTGAAGGTGATGATTTGGTTTTGTGCATTTTGAGATAACGGAATAAAGATGCCAACTAATCATCGACGTCGATTTCCTCACAGCATCGCCGGTTTCACATTGCTGGAACTGGTGTTGGTGTTATTTCTGATAGGTCTGCTGGCTTCTGCCGGGTTGTTGTTTACGCAGAACATTGAAGATCAGGCGCACTTTGCGGAAACCCAGCGCCGTCTGGAAATTATCCGTAAAGCCATCATTCAAGGTGGTGAACGCTCAGTAAATGGACAGCCGGAACTCAGTGGTTTTGTTGTCGATAATGGTCGGTTGCCCTATTGTCTGGCAGAACTCATTGGTCCTGAGTTTGCGTTTACCGAAAGCGTAAGTTCAGTTAATCATTATCAATCTCCCTGTAATACCAATAACTTATTGGAACTACTTAAACCCGGCATCACCGATGACGGTATCCGCTATGGTTGGTGGGGACCATATATTCAGGTTAATCCAGATAACAATAGTGACCGGCCATTTCGTGATGGCTATGGCAATGATGATCAATCAACGAATTACGGATGGGGGTGGACGCTTTCCGAATCTCAAGTTGCCGTTGAGATGGCGAGCTTCGATCCATCAGCTGATACAGCTCCAAGACCTTTTGATTTAACCGTACAAAGCTCCGGGTTCGATATAAACAGCACAGCTGATGATTATCCGCCAGCGTTAACCGATTATCTGATTGTTGAAAGTGACTGGCGAAATGCCAGTGATATTGCTATTCAGTTTGTGAATACATCGGCTGTCAGTGCTATTGAAAATATGGATGATCAAACATGGTCAATGACCCTGGCTACAAGCGGTGTTGATTCAATGACCTTTAATCAGCCGGATTTCGCAGTAACACCGAGTGGTTCCAGCTTGCCTGCTGGCGCTATGTATCAAAAAACAGTCAGTTTGGATAGTGAAATACCGGTTGGTTATTACCTGATTAATATTAGCTGTACACCGGCGACTAATCCTTGTCCGTCAATACGCAGCACGCCTTTTACCATCACGATTCTGCCAAGACAGCAGATTGCCCCTATACGCTGGAATCTTAGTCCCTGATGAACCTCAATGAACTGAAAGATAAACTACTGCAATTGCATAGCAAATCGGTGTTGATATGTGAGTGGGATGCGCATGTCTTGCGGGGTGTGGTGTTTTCACGTAAAGGTAAAAAACTGCATGTTGATGCCCAAGCAGAAGCCGATGAGCTAAATCCGGCAGACAGCTTAAAAAAAGTGCTTGCTGAACTGCGTTCGCAAAACTGGCAGGGCAATCAGGTTTTGGTGCTGACGCCGTCAGCAATGAGCGCCATGATCGAGTTACCAGTCAGCCCGAAGAAACCGAAACCAGTTGACCAAATGCATGAGTTGATGCGCTGGGAAATTGAGCCATTGCTGATGCAACACCAGTCACAATGGACTTTAGGTCATTTACTGGAGTATCACGGCCTGCTTAACGAAAATCAGGTGAAAGAAATCAACGAGATGCAAAAGCGCCAATCTCAGGCTGTAGGTGGCGTAAAACCGGATCGTCAATCATTAAAACGCTTTGGTGAGCTGGCACTGGAATTGGGTTTTTTGACACGTGATCAGGTGCAGTCTGTATTTGTCGTCCAGGACTGGCTTCGCAGTGAATACGATGAGGTTATGTGTGGTTGGTCACCTCAAGGTGAAGTCGACGATGCGCCCGGTGTCTGGAACTGGCTGGTCACAGCAACTTATGCCTCAACTTACACGTTATGGTCAGAGCTTTGTGATAGTTTTAAGTTGAATCTTATTGGCTTAATGCCGCTGACCGGCAATAGTCTGGCATTGTGTGAACGGACTGATAAATTATCGGTATTACTTGAAACCACACCACTAACCACGACCGCGCTGCGTTTGCAAAAACAGCATGTGACTGGCGTGCATCATTATTTAAATCACAGCGCTTCGATGCTGGATGCATGTCTTGAGGTTTACCACGCAGAAAATGCTGGTCAGCATCCTGCTGTATTACTGTCGGCACCAGTAGAAAATCAAATCAAACTGCAAGAAACGCTCAGTGCTGCACTAGGACTTGAAGTAAGTGCGGTACCGTCTCATAACCCAGAACAACTTTCTCCCGGAGTATTGGCGGCAGCCAGACACTTTTTTCAGCAAAAGGGTGGCAAGCGGATCAGTTTTATTCGCAAGGGGGGACCATTGCCACCCGTTTGGCAAAGACAGGAAAATCAATTCAGCGCGTTACTTGCCAGCATTTTGTTGATCATTGTGGTTACTGAAAGCGCGATGTTTTTTCAACATAAAGCAGTAACAGAAGCAAAAACTGAAATCGATGCCCGGGCTAAGATTCTGGATGATGCGATTGCCCGGATTAATGCCCAGCGTGCTGAAATTGATAAACGAAAAGCCGAACTCGAAATGCAGCGTCAAAACCAGCGGCGAATGGAAGCGCGTTTAGCATTTTTTGGTGAGGAAATGCCCGAACGGGCGTTGTTGACTCAAGCCATTCTGGGCGTTTTACAAAATACCATTAATGATCAAATTATTTTGACCCGCATAGATGAAATGGGCCGTAGAGTGGGCGTCACGCCTGATACTGCGCCCAGTACGCGGCCGGGTGTAGTAGTTAAAGATAATTTCAATATTGACGCCTGGGCACTGACTGAAAGTGCTGCACAGGAATTTGTACAAAACATGAAACTGGCTGTTGCGGCATGGAATATGGAGGTACGTGATATTCAGGTCATTGAAAAAATCGGCCCTATGAACATGAGTGGCTTCTCGGTCTCAATGAGTTTAATACATGTCGTTGCTAAGCCTGAGGCGTCATTATGAAAATCAAGCAACTTAATAATAAAGAGAAGGGCATGGCAATCGCCATCATAATAATCCTGTTATTGGGTGGTTACGGCTATCTGCGTTTTCAGCCGTTAATGTCTGAAGTCGATTCACTTGAGCGTCAAAAACAGGCAACACTTAATCGGATTTCAACGATGGAAATCCCTGATGAGCCGCAAGAAAAAATCGATGAAATCATTGCAGCACTGGATGATCAGGAAAAAGCACAGGAGGCTATTGAAGATAATGCTGCGCGTATTGAGATGCAGCTTGCACCGGTTGATTCTCAGGAATTACGGGTACGAATTTCCGAGCTGGCGCGCGATAGCGGCATTCGTATTCGGGTAAATGAAGTATTGCGTCAGGAACCGGTCAGAATAGCGCCGAGCAATAATCGTCGGACAACAGCAGCTGATGCTGACAAAGAAATGAATGTTCCGGTCGAAGCCGGTTGGATTAAACGGTTAGCGCCGGGTTCAATGTTTCATCGGCCGTTGCAACGACTGGAGATTGATGGTGACTACCCTTCATTGCGGCGTTTTATTCATGGTCTGGATGACTTGCCTTATCAGGTTACCGTGGTACGGATGAATATCGAAAAGCTCGATATTTCACCGTTACGTGGCATGTCGCAGTTGCTGAAAACCGAAATCGTACTGGCTTTGTAAGCAGATTATGGCTGTTTCTGACGAACAACTTATTAAATCCGGTATTGAAACCGGACTTTTTGATGCCGGCGAAGTGGAAACCTTGCGGGTCCATGCACGGCGCGAGCGTCAGACATTATTACCCAAGTTACTGGCCCATTATCGCATTCCGCTGACTGCTTTGTATCGGGCGATGGCACAAGAGCAGTCTCTGCTTTTTGTCGATTTAATCGCTGCCAGAGTAAACCCGTTACTCAGCAAAAAAATGCCTGCCAGCCTGATAAATCGTAAGCAGCAACTGGTTATGACGATCGATGATGAGGATATGCTGGTTATCAGTGATCCCTTAGATCGGGCCGGGATCGATGCGTCGATACGCTTACTGGGTCAATCGTTACCCGTGGTAATGGCCGATCCGCAGCAACTCAAGTTAGCCATTAGCAAACACTTGGCTAACAGTGCCGTTTTACAAGCGCAGAATGAAAACACAACCGTAGTTGAAACGGATCTTATCGGGCTGCTCGATAAAATTTTACGCGACGCCTATTTGAACAGAGCATCGGATGTGCATTTTCTGACGGAAGAGGGCGGTCTTAGGGTGCGTTTGCGGATTGATGGTCGCTTAGTTGATTATCCGATGTCAACCAAACAAGGCATTGCTGCGGGACTTATCTCACGGGTGAAAGTATTAGCGGGTTTGGATATTGCAGAACAACGTATGCCACAGGATGGCGGTTTTTCATATTACTTAACATTGCCAATTGATCTGGAATTTAATATCCGGGTTGCCACGGCGCCGACACGCCTTGGCGAGCGCATTACCATGCGTTTACTGGGGCAGGAAAGCAGTGATTTAACCCTGACGGATCTGGGTTTTCTGGAGCAGGATTTAATCGCTTTCAGAGAAGCTATCCGTAAACCCTACGGCATGATTTTGCTGACTGGTCCAACCGGTAGTGGTAAATCAACGACGTTATTTGCTGCATTGCAGGAAATTAACTCACCAGACATCAACATCATGACGGTCGAAAACCCTATCGAATATGTTATGGAAGGTGTGTCGCAAATTCAGACCGGTCCGAAAATTAACTTTGCAGATGCATTACGTTCATTGCTACGGCATGACCCTGATGTGCTGATGGTTGGCGAAATCCGTGATGCTGAAACAGCCGATGTGGCCGTTAAAGCGGCAATGACCGGTCATATGGTGTTTTCCACCTTGCATACCAATAATGCAGTCAGTGCAGTAACCCGTTTAGTCGATATAGGCTGTGAACCATTTTTAATCGGTTCGACGATGACCGCGGTGATTGCCCAGCGTTTGGTACGTCGCTTATGCCGGCACTGTGCTAAAGCCCGCCCAGCCACGCCAGAAGAACTCACAATGCTAAGCCGGGAAGATGAGGTAGAAATTTATGATCCGGTGGGCTGTGCAGTCTGTCAGGGACAGGGTTTTCGTGGTCGCTTGGGCCTGTTTGAAACGCTTTGGTTTGATGAGAAACTGGCCCGTCTGGTTGCCAAATCGGCAGATGAGGAAACCCTGGAAGCTAACGCCGGTAATAATCTTAAATTCATGTGGCATGACGGCTGCGAGAAAGTTTTGCGGGGTTTAACGACGCTTGAAGAAGTGAAAAATGTTGCGGTATTTAAGCAACAAGAAATGGCAGAGGTAAGCTGAGATGCCCGTATTCAGCTATCAGGCTTTAACCCGTACCGGTAATGAACGCTCAGGTCAAATGGTCGGCGAAAACCTCAATGTGGTCGCACAGTCATTACGTGATGAAGGCCTACGGGTTCTTAAAATTAATGAAAAGCGACGTAATGGTTTTTTGGGTCAGGAGAATTTTCAGGATTGGTACGCAACGCAACGTTCAGTCTCAACGGATGCCCTGATCTTCTTTTACCGACAAATGTCTTTCATGCTCAAAGCGGGTTTGCCGGTGGCCGAGTGTCTGGAACTGGCGACCAACCAGGTTGATAGTCCACGACTTAATTTAGCGGTGCGTTTGATGCATCGTGATATTCAGGCCGGTAAATCTCTGTCTGAAGCATTAAAAAAACACAATGATGTGTTCAGCGATATTGCCATTAATCTGGTTGTGGCCGGTGAAAGTACTGGCGAGCTGGACGTCATCATGGAACGGTTGGCAATTCACCTTGAGAAAAAAGCACAACTGCGTAAACAAATGATTAACGCCATGATTTATCCGGCAGTTGTCGTTATTGCCGCGATTGGTGTGGCGACCTTTATGGTGGTGGCAATTATTCCAAAGTTTGCCCAGTTTTTGCAGGGGCAGGGAAAACGCCTGCCGGTATCCACACAAATGTTAATTGATGGTGCTGCTTTTTTACGTGAAAACGGCTTATTTATTATTGGCGGTGCAATTGCCGCAATTCTTTTGCTGCTCGCGATGTACAAAACATATAAGGGACGGCGTTGGATAGACCGGTTTTTACTGGATGTACCGGTATTCGGCAGCATGATTATCTACGGTTCCATGGCGCAAATGAATTGGGCTTTATCTATTTTGCTGCGCAGCGGTATCACCATTTTTGATGCCCTGAAAATCACCTCAGAACTGATTGCTAACAAAATATATGCCGACAACATGGTTAAGGGGTCTAAAAGCGTATTTGCCGGCCGGGATCTTTCTTCCAGTATTCAACATCCTAAAATGCCACCACTGGTGATTCAAATGGTGGCTATTGGTGAGCGCACCGGCTCACTCGACAAAATATTGCAAGAGTTAGGCATTTATTATCAAAGCTTGCTGGAACTCTCTATCAAACGGCTGACCGCCATGATTGAACCGGCCATGATTTTGCTGATTGGCGGCATGGTTGGCTTTGTTTATTACGCTTTCTTTCAGGCGCTGTTTGCGCTGGCAGGCGGCTAGGGGAAATATGTTGAATCATGTACCAAACCGATCACGGGTTTTACTGAGCATCGTTGGGCTTTTAATAACGCTGCCCGGCATGGCTTATGAAGAAGTAATGCTTGGCGAATCTTCAGAGGTCTTTATTCGTGATCCCTTTACACCGAGCCGGATTATGTATGAGCAAGCCGGTAACTTATCAAATATCGGCAGTGATGCCTTTGGTTTTCAGCCTGGTGATATTCCGGACTTTCAAATCCCCAAAATGCGTTTGAAAGGGCTTATCACCGAAAAAGACACTGGAGAATCACTAGCATTGTTGGAAATTGTTGGGAGTGGCGTTTTTATGGTCCGTGAAGGTGATGAAATTAACATCGACCCGAGGCAGCCTGCCAGTGCTATTCGTATTTCGGATATTACCCGTTTAAGCGTCACGATTGAGACCGGCACTTTGGGCCGGATCCGTGTTTTAAGATGAAAAATATGAAATTAAAATTGTTTGTTATTTTAGGGTCAGCAAGCTTCACATGGAGTGTTGCGGTCATGGCCGGAGCGGCTTTGCCCGGTTCGCAAGGTCCGGTGGTTGCCGACCCACAAAACACCTTCATACAGCCAGCACCTGAACCAGTAGCGGTTGCCAGCCAGCCCGTTTTGCTGGCGCAAGATGAGGGCCCGGAAGAGGACGAAAACACTGTTTGGATTAAAGAAGTTGAATTTAATCAGAGCAATATGACCGATGTGATTCGTGCGCTGTCTGAACTGAGTAACAGTAATATTATTGCCACCAGTGAAGCCGCTAACCGTCAGGTGACGATTCACCTGAAAAATGTGACGATTCTGGACGCGATTAAATCGATCAGCCGAATCAGTGATCTCTGGTATCGCTACGATCAAGATACTAATACTTTCCGGTTGATGAGCCGCGAGGAATACAGCAAAGATCTGATTATCCGGGAAAGTGAAAACATTGAAATTTTTCGCTTACTCAACGCCAATGTGCAGATCATCGCGCAAGCAATCGAAGATATTTATGGGCAAAGAGTTATTTTATCGCTGGGCCTGCCACCCGCAGCCAATAATCTGGGTACAGGCGGTGGCGGCGGATTGAATTCTGGTATTGGCGGAGGGCGAGGCAGTTTCGGTTCAGTACGGGGCAATAACCGCTCGGTCAGAAACAGCTCTTCATCACGCAGCGGCTTTGGCGGTGCTAGTCGCCGTGGTGGCCTTGGCAATAATAATTTTGTCGAATCCGGTGCACAGCTTAATGCCCAAGACTTGAGTATTGATCAAATCGCGCAAATTGCTGAAGCCATTGAGCTTAGTGGTGGTCGTAATGTCAGTCAGGAAACGTTGCAACAAACTACCGTCCAGTCACAGCCAATCTACGTTACGGTCAATAATGAACATAATATGATTATCGTCCGCAGCGATGATAAGTCAGTGCTAAAAGGTATTAATCAGCTGATTGAGCAGATGGATATTCCGGTACCGCAAGTCATGTTGGAAATGCGGATTCTGAATGTCATTCTTGGCGAAGATTTTAATTCGATTTTCAATTTCGAGCTGAGAAACCCGCCACCCGGCAGTAACCAAACGACCCAACCAACGCTCCTCGGTAACAACGCACTTCTTAATAGTGGTACGTTTGTTTTCGAGTTTTTAAACAGCCGTTTACGTGCCAATTTGCAATTTCTGGAAGAGAATAACCGCATCAGGGTATTGTCTAATCCTATGATTGTGGCTTCCAATCACCGTCCGGCCGAGCTGTTTATCGGTGAAGAAACGTTGCTTACGGAAGGCTTTGATTTTTTCCCGGCGATAATTGATAACGGCGTCGTGATTCAGCCTTCTTATGTACAAGCGATTATAAATCGTGAAGATATTGGTATTACCTTGCGGATTACGCCACGAATCAATGGTGATAAAACGGTTGAACTGTTTATCGAGCAGGAGAATTCCACTGTTAATCCCGGCGGCGGCGTAATTCCAGTAGGAAACGGCAGTGGCAGTGTGCAAAACCTGCCGGTTGATACCGTCGATACTGCGAGATTAACGGGTACTGTCATGGCGAAAGATAATCTGACCGTTGCGGTTGGTGGTCTGATTAGAACCAATGAAAATAAAAATGAGCGCAAGGTGCCGCTGCTCAGCGAGATCCCGATTGTTGGTCGGCTGTTTACTTCAACGTCTGAAACGGAAGAAGAAACTGAAACGGTACTGCTGATCACGCCCAGAGTCATGAATGTACCAGCGGATAGTGAGCAATTGCGGCAAAGTGGTAATCCGTTTTATCAAAGCTTTAATCAGCAGTTCCCGGAATTACAGCAGTTCAATAATCAATTTATTGATAAAGATAAAGCTGCTGAAAACAGCCGGCATATTCCGGATGCATTGCAGTCACCACTGTACAGAGAGATCACAAACTATGCTGCGCGTATGGTTCGAACGCCTAATGTTCAGCAACCGGACAGTAACCAATATCAAAAACATGATGTTATTCCGGTAGCGGCCGGCTTGTTTGCTAATCCGGCGATTAAAACCGTGCCCCTGCAAAGCTGGCAGAAAAATAACCTCTATGTGACGGCGATTCAATTGTTTAACCGTTCAGATGCACCTCAGGATATCAGCCATAATGATGTACAAGGTGACTGGGTGGCCGCAGCGTTGGAATCAAGTCGTTTAGATGCCAGAGGTCAGCAGCAGGCAACGAGCATTTTATATCTTATTTCAGATAGTCCGTTCGAGAATGGCTTACCGTTGTTAAACTAGAACAATTTGATTAACAGGTTATCGGATGAGTTTACGCGGCTTAATTAATGCCAGAATTTTGGTGACTGTCTTGCTGATTCTTGTAGCAGGCGGTTTATTAACTGTCTGGCAGGCACGGCAGGCGGTTGAGCGTGAGGTTAATTCGTCATTTAATCTGGCCTTGCAAATGATTGATCTGGGTTTTAGCCATTTGTCGCGAACGCCGTTGTCGGAATTCCAGTGGCTTCAACAAATCAGTGCTATCCAGAAAACCCGGCATATTCATATTTCTATCGTCAATGATGAAGGTGAAGCGGTTCAATGGTTTACACCAGATACGCCTTATGACGATGAAGAATCGCCGCCAGAATGGTTTGTCAGTGTCGTCAGTACTGATTACCCACAGGCCAATTATGAAATTAAGCTGGATGATGGTCGCACTAAAAAGGTTTTAGTGCGCGCCGATCCGATAGATGAAATTGCCGAAGCCTGGGGCGAATCGCAGGCCTATTTCTGGTCGGTGGTGGCCATGATGGCGGTGATTTTTCTGGCCATCAATGTGGTGTTTAATTCCATGTTGCGCACTGTGCACACTATTGTGGTCGGGTTACGTCGGGTGGAATCGGGGCAATATGGCAAAAAGCTGCCGAGTTTTTCGATTAGTGAATTTGATGTCATTGCCAGTGAGGTCAATAATCTGACTGATGCCTTAAAACTGGCCCGGGACAATAACCAGGCCCTGGCAAGACACACCATGCAAATACAGGAAACTGAACGCCGGACTTTGTCGCGGGAATTGCACGACGAAATGGGCCAGTCGCTGACGGCCATTAAAGCCATGGCTGTCGCTAACCGGAATAATACTGCCGATCATGTAGAAATTTCCGATTCGGTTATTGATATTTGCAGCCATTTATCAGGCGTAGTGCGCTCAATGATGCGCACATTGCATCCGCTGAGCCTGGCTGATTTGGGTCTGGGGGCAACCTTATCGGATTTAGTCAGTGAGTGGCGGCGGCGTCATCCGAATCTGAAGATCGATTTGCAATACGATGAACGGCTCGATGAAGTACCACACGAACTGGCGATCCATGTTTATCGGATTGTTCAGGAATCACTGACCAATGTGGTACGCCATGCCAATGCGACTCAGGTATGGATCAAAGTGATGCAAGAGGGTGAGGTCAGCTCACCGCGGGTTGTGATGCGTATAAAAGATAACGGGCAGGGCGGTGAAGCTGATGGTGGCGGTTTTGGTGTATTAGCGATGCGTGAACGTGTTGAAAATATGGGCGGGCGGTTTCGTTTTGAATCTGCTCCTGAACAGGGCGTAAGTGTCCAGGCATGGATGCCGATTTTAGAGAATAAAATTGATGACTGAGAACAAGATTGATGTACTTTTGGTAGACGATCACGCGGTGGTTAGGGCTGGTTTTCGTATGTTGCTGTCCTCTCAACCGTTTATTGGCAATATTGTCGATGTCGATCGCGGTGAGTTGGTCTGCCATGAATATGAACGCAGCCGTCCGGATGTCGTGGTTATGGATTTGTCGATGCCCGGAATTGGAGGTTTAGAAACCATTCGCCGTTTAAAACGCCAGGATCCGCAGGCCGTGGTGTTGGTTTACAGTATTCATGATGAGTCGGTGTATGTCGAACGCGCGATACAGGCTGGTGCTAAAGGTTATGTCACTAAAAACAGTGCGGCCGAAGTGTTGGCTGAAGCAGTGTCAACAGTGGTTCAGGGCCGACGTTATATCGATCCTGAAATTCTGCCCAGCCTCGATGATTTTAAGCAACCGTCTGATACCTTGCATTATGGACAGGTGATAGAGGCTTTATCACCCCGCGAATTTGATGTGTTTTGCCGTACAGCCCGCGGAATGACGGCACATGAAGTGGCTGCTGAATTACACCTTGGTTATAAAACTGTCGCCAATTACAACACTACTATTAAAAACAAACTGAATGTAAATACTACCGCTGATCTGGCTAATATTGCTGTGGTATTAGGTATCATCAAGCCATAGTATTAACATCAGATTTATAATTTAAATGATTGATTAAAATAAAAAATATTTCTTTACTTGCCAGTCTTGAAAGGTGAATTCAGCATCCCTATATGAGAGGTCGGAAGACAATTTCGTCTTCATGATATCAATTATGTTGTGGAGGTGTTTTTATGGCTATTCAACGATATAGACCGGTGAGTTTGATTGATCAGTTACAACGGGAAATGGCATCGGTTTTTAATCCGCCGTCGGTTGAATCAAATTTTGGCAGTGAGGAATGGACGCCCGCCGTTGATATTGCCGAAACGACAGAGGCATACCAAATTCATGCTGATTTGCCGGGCGTAAAATCTGAAGATATTGAAGTCACCGCAGAAAGCGGCGTATTGACTATAAAAGGGCAGCGGCAAGCAAAATCCGAACAAGAAAAAGACCATTACAAACGTATTGAACGTTTTACCGGTACTTTTATGCGACGTTTTACTTTGCCGGAAACGGCCGATATAGATCATATCAAAGCCACTACGCGTGATGGCGTGTTGGAATTGGTAATTCCTAAAACCCCACAAACTCAACCGAAACGGATTAATGTAGAGGTCGTTTAACACTTGGAAAGCCCGCAAAACTGTTCACTTGCGGGCTTTCACATTATAATCACCGTAGTTACGTTGTAATACTGTTTCAGTAACATTCCGATAATAAAATTTTTTTTACATTGCTCTTGCGGGTAGAGAATGGACTTTTTGTACCGTCACACTTTGGAGCATAAATCATGTTTAAAACATTTAAATTATTGCCACTGGCAGCATTAATGTCAGTTTCAACAACCGCTTTTTCTGATGATAATTACGATCTGGACGATATCCGTGGTTGGGACTTAGTCCCGATGGAAGCTTGTCTGGATGCGGCGCTGGATACGATTCCCGGCAATCCGCGTAAGCTTGAAATGAAAATGGAAGGCGACGATCCTACCTACGAATTTGATATTGAAGCGACTGCTGACGGCAACACCTATAATGTCGAATGTAACGCTGAGGAAGGTTTTGTCACCGAGGTTGAGCGTGAAGTTGAAGTAAATGATCCGGTCTTTGTAAAATACGCCAAAATTTCAGAAGCTGATGCCCGTAAAATCGCGCTGGATTTTATTCCGGGTGACGTTGTATCGATGGAATATGAAGTCGGTATGGAAGGTAACGTGACCTACGAATATGACATCGTTAATGTTCATGGTCGTGAGTATAAAGTAGACGTCAACGCGGTCACTGGCGAAATCGAAGAAGCCAATTTAGAGTTATACGAAATTGGTGCTGAAAAAGAATTGTAATCCTATTTCTGATTCTCCACTCCAGTACAACAAAAAGCCGGCTTAATCGCCGGCTTTTTTGTTTAACAACCCTCAACTTATCAACCACGGAAAATAAAACTTGCTTGCTGAATAGATGTTCTATAGATTTTCTAACTGTCTGAATTTATTCTGAATGGCAGACAGCGGTTATTGATGAGGTACTAAAATGCTTACCCAGCGTGGCAAAGATACATTGAAATTTATCGAAGACTTTATGCGGCAAAACGATTATGCACCGACCATGGAAGAAATCGCCGTGGGCCTTGGCATCAAGTCTGTTGGCAGCACTCATTATTATGTTGAGCAACTGCTGAAAGCCGGTGAGTTAGAGCGCTTAGACAATCGTAGTCGTGGTTTACGATTAAAGCAGATGGCTGAATCTGATCGCAGCGGTGTGCTACCGATGATGGGCAAAATTGCTGCGGGCCGTTTGATTGAAGCGGTACCGGATGAATCGGAAATTGATGTAGGCGCTATGTTTGCCGGCAACGGTCGTTATGTGTTGAAAATTTCCGGTGAATCGATGACTGATAAAGGTATTTTGCCCGGTGATTATGTGGTGGTTGATGCTAACAAGCAGGCAAAAGATGGCGATGTCATTGTCGCACTCGTCGATGGTTATGATGCGACCCTGAAAACCATGTTACTGAATAACGATGGCACCATGACGTTGATGCCCGCCAATCCGGCGTTTGAACCGCTGACGCTCGCTGCAGCGCGTGTGCGGGTGCAAGGTGTGGTAGTGGGCCAAATGCGCACTTATCCGTAGCCTTATGCGGCGCGTTGATAAACCCAAGCAGGATTAATTTATCGGTATGGCAGCATACTAAATATGCAGACTTGCCAGGCCCTAGGTATTATCTAAAAAAGATCAAAAATGCCAAGCCTTTAAGCTCGTTGAGGTCCACCCTTAAATGAAAATTTTGCTGTTTGGTAAAGACGGACAAGTTGGCTTTGAATTGCAACGCAGTCTCGCGCCCCTGGGCGAAGTGATCGCCCTGAACCGTCAGCAATTGGATTTGAGCAATACCACTGCCATTATTGACAGCATTCAACAACACCGCCCTGATTGGATCGTTAATGCGGCTGCTTATACGGCGGTCGATAAAGCGGAATCTGAAGTTGAACTGGCGATGCAAATCAATGCGCTGGCGCCGGAATTGATGGCTAATGCAGCTAAGAAAGTCGGTTGTGGCTTGCTGCATTATTCAACCGATTATGTATTTGATGGCAGCAAAACATCACCGTGGCTGGAGACCGATATTGCCTCACCAGTCAATGTGTATGGTCAGTCGAAATGGCTTGGCGAAGAAGCGATTTTGGCTAGCGGTTGCCAGCACCTGATTGTTCGAACCAGCTGGGTTTATGATGCGCGTGGTCAGAATTTTCTTAATACTATGATGCGTCTGGCGCAAAGCAAAGATAGTTTGAATATTGTTGACGATCAGATTGGCGCGCCTACCTGGAGCCGGCATATTGCCGATGCCAGCACGCATTTGCTGCGCATGGCAAATCCACACAATGATGGTATTTATCATTTAACGGCCAGCGGGCAAACCAGTTGGTTTGGTTTTGCCAAAGCTATTTTTGAGCGGGCAGGTGCATGTGGTTTGAAAGTACCCGATGTCACGCCGATCCACACCAAAGATTATCCGACGCCAGCAGTGAGACCTGCGAACTCACTACTTAATGGCCAGAAGTTATATAAAAATTTCGGCTTGCGTTTACCGGACTGGCAGCAATCACTGTCGCTGGTGATGCAACAAAAAACGCAATCTGATTGAGTTGCTTGGTTTAATTCACCTGCCTGAAACAACACCAGTAATACTTAGATAGCTGTTTTGTCTCTATTTTTAAACAAATACCCATTAAAATCAGAAATGCCAGAAACAAAAAAGCCCGCAATTATGCGGGCTTAGATGCAGATATTGGCGGAGGGACAGGGATTCGAACCCTGGATGGTCGTTAAACCATGCCGGTTTTCAAGACCGGTGCATTCAACCGCTCTGCCATCCCTCCAAGGTGCGAAATGATACAAGGATTGCCCTATGGTGACAACCGCTAAAACGAAATTTATCAATGCATCGCGCGGACTTGTTATTTAGAACTTATCCGGTAGGATAATGTCTGTTAATTCACAAAACCCAGCATTCATCTAACCCCTTAACAGGAATGGAGACACTTTGATGAACTACGATTCACAATCCACGGTTGTTCGCTCGCAGGAATCTGCGCTGCAGACCAACAAATTGCTTCGCAATACTTACGCATTGCTGGCGTTGACACTCGGCTTCAGTGCGGTCACCGCGGGGTTGTCAATGGCCTTTAACTTGCCACATCCCGGCATCATCATCACGTTGATTGGTTATTTTGGTTTGTTGTTCCTGACCGCCAAGTTGCGCAATAGTGTCTGGGGAATCGCCGCAGTGTTCGCACTGACCGGTTTTATGGGTTTCACATTGGGCCCTATTATCAGTGCCTATCTAAGTTTGCCGAATGGCTCACAAATCGTCATGCAGGCTTTAGGTGGCACCGGCATCATCTTTTTAGCGCTGTCGGCTTATGCGATTAAGTCTGAAAAAGATTTCAGCTTTATCGGCGGCTTTTTGTTTGTCGGTATTCTGGTCGCATTTTTGGCCGGTCTTGCTGCGATTTTCTTTCAAATGCCAGGCTTGTCGCTGGCGGTCTCAGCGATGTTTGTATTGTTGATGTCAGGTCTTATCCTGTACCAAACCAGCGAGATCATTCATGGCGGTGAAACCAACTACATCATGGCGACTGTTACGCTGTATGTCAGTATCTACAACCTGTTTACCAGCTTGTTGCATTTACTCGGAGCGTTTTCCGGTAATGAATAAGCAAGTTAGGTTGTCTTAACAGTAGTTTGGCAGGCCCCGTACGCGGGGCCTGTTTATTTGGGGAGCAGCAAATGCAAAAAAATCTGGGCAAATGGGATAGTCGCATCCGTATTGTGTTGGGTAGCGTTATAATAGCTGTAGCCCTCTATTATCAGAGCTGGTGGGTATTGCTGGGAATCGGATTACTTATTAATGGTCTGACCCAACGATGTGGCGGTTATGCCTTATTCGGGTTTTCTACCGCTGAATCGTGCTCTGTCAAAGACAACGGGAAACAAAACTGAAGAAATGAACGCCGCCTTGCCAACACAGCTAATTGATCGTTTCGGCCGACAAGTGACTTATGTGCGCATGTCGATTACTGATCGCTGTGATTTCCGCTGTGTGTATTGCATGGATGAAGAAATGCAATTTATGCCGCGCGAGCAGCTGCTGACACTTGAAGAAATTGTCACGTTAATGCGGACATTTTGTGATCTGGGCGTTGAAAAAATCCGTATCACCGGCGGTGAACCGCTGGTCAGACGCAATGTTGACTGGTTGATTCAACAAATTGGTGCTTTGAAAACCACCACTTCTTTAAAAGAATTGAACCTGACCACCAACGGCTCACAATTGCCGAAATATGCACAATCGCTGGCTGAGTCAGGCATGGACCGGATTAATATCAGTCTGGATTCTTTAAAAGTAGATCGCTTTAAAGCGCTGACCCGTACCGGTGAGTTGTCACAGGTGTTAGCCGGTATCAATGCTGCCAAACAAGCCGGCTTCAAACGAATCAAACTGAATGCGGTCATTATGAAAGGTCGCAATGATGATGAGATCGTAGATTTGGCACAGTTCGCCATCGATAACGAGCTGGACATTTCTTATATTGAAGAAATGCCGCTGGGTGAAGTCAGTCATCAGCGCAGTGAGAGTTTTTGCAGCAGTGACGAAGTATTGGCGGCATTGCAAACGCAATTTGAATTACAACCAAGCATCGCCAGCACCGGTGGACCATCAAGGTATTATCAAATAGCCGGCAGTCAGAGCAAAATCGGTTTTATTTCACCACACAGCCATAATTTTTGCAGTACATGTAACAGGGTGAGAGTCACCACCGAAGGCCGATTATTATTGTGCTTAGGGCAGGAGCATTCTGTCGATTTGCGGCACATCATGCGCGCGTATCCCGGTGATAGCGAACGTCTCAAACAAGCCATCATCGATTCCATGCAAATCAAACCGGAAGGTCATGACTTTGATATCAAAGCTCAACCAGTAATCTTCCGGCATATGAGTGTCACCGGTGGCTGAAAAATCCTCTGCAGGGCCACAGCTCAGCAATGCCGGTCTGCATCAGCTTCATCAAACGCAGGTGCTGGATGAAACCGGCGAGGTTCGTGAAGTTTCTGTGACCGGTGAACGGCCGCTGACCATTTATCTCGATAAACGTGAAATAGTTACTTTAATGACCCTGGGGTCGGCACCAGAATGGCTGACGTTGGGTTATCTTCGTAATCAAGGTCTGGTCGACAATATTGAAGATATTGACAGTGTCCAGGTTGATTGGGATGTTGAGGCCGTGGCGGTCATTACACGGCGCGGCAAAAAAGATCTGGATCAGTTAATGTCGCGGCGTTTGGTCACCAGCGGCTGCGGTCAGGGCACCATGTTCGGCCATGTCATGGATTCACTGGAAACATTAAAACTGCAATGTCCGCCATTTAGCGCCGAAACAATATATAAGGTTCTCGAGGGGTTAAGAGAATATAACGAAGTCTACAAGCAGGCCGGCGCGGTGCATGGCTGTGCGTTGTGCAGTGCAGAACATATAGACATCTTTATTGAAGATGTTGGCCGCCATAATGCGGTAGACGCGATTTCTGGCTGGATGTGGTTGAACAATGTCGGCGGTGCTAATAAAGTGTTTTACACCACCGGTCGCCTGACCTCAGAAATGGTCATCAAAGTGGCACAAATGCAAGTGCCATTATTATTGTCACGTAGTGGCGTGACAGAAATGGGACTGCGCCTTGCCGGACAAATGGGTATTGGCATGGTCGCCCGGGCCAAGGGCCGGCATTTTTTGGTTTATACCGGACAAGCCCAATTTCAAGCCGAAAAAAAATAATCATAAAGGAAGTCGCATGGCATTGATGAACCCGCATAAAGTTGCTGGTATTGCGATCAATAAAGTCGCCATGCTGATCGGTGCGCTGGTATTTATCGGCACTACAATCGTTGTCGCCATCAGCTGGGGACTTATCAATGGTTTTACCGGCCTGGTTGTCAGTCAGACTTTAATGGTGTTGCTGATGATCCTCGTATTCAGCCTTGTGATTGGTATAGCCGTCACGATGCTGTTAAAAACCAAATTATCCAGACTCGGTGCACAGCTACATATCATTAATGAAACGCTGCCATTATTGATAGCCAAACGTTACGAAAAAGTTGATGAACAATTACATGCGATTGCTGAGCCGACGGATGCAGAAGAAATCGTTCAAATCTGTGAACAAATGCAAAAACTGGCAGTGTCTACTGCCAGTATTGACGAGCAGGCAGCGCGCCGGGTGCGCGATTGTTACAGTCAGACCGATACTTTGCGCCATGAATTGGAGCATATCCGCCGGCTTATCAGCAATGCACAGATGCTAATAATGACCGTCAGTCCTCGTATGGAAATCGTGTTTTTTAATCGCTATGCAGAAAAAATCACTGGCGTAGCAGCTGATGAGATTGTCAATATCGGTGCTGGTAATTTATTTTCATCGACTGATTGGCGTGAAACGGAACGTCATTATCAGGCGTTACTCGCTGGTCAAATCAAAATGGCCAATCAAGAAACCGAAATCATTGATGGCGATGGTCGTATCCGCAATATATGGTGGTTGCATTCATTGCTTGATGACCCGGAAACGCAGCAAATCTTGTCGGTAGGTCATGATATCAGTGAGGAAAAAAGCGTTGAAAAACGGGTGGTTTGGTTATCAAACCATGATGCACTGACCGGATTGGTCAATGCCGTTAAATTTCAGGAAGCTTTTGTCGAAAGTCTCAATAATGCACAGCGTTATGAAAAGCAGCATACTTTGCAATATTTACATTTTGATTTTGCGATGTACCAGAAACTCGATAGTCATTTGACCCAACAAATGACCGATGAAATGCGTGTTGCGATTGCCGAGGCCTTAAAGCAACTGATTCGACAGACTGATACTTTGGCACGAATTAATGAACACGATTTTGCGATTTTACAACCAGAAACCACTGATGAAGGACGACAGCAATTTACTGAAAAACTGCTCAGCCGCATGGCCGAACTGAGTTTAACCACGCCTAAGAAAAATCTGCCGATCTGCGTGCATATCGGGGTGATTGATTATCCTTATGAAAAGGCCGATACCAGCGAATTATTTGCTTTTGCAGAACTTGCCGCAGTGCGTTCCAAGCACCAGGACCCTAAAACCAGCGCTTATCACGTTTTTGAACCTAATGCACAAACTGCCGATGAATTAAAAAATCGGGTGTTCTGGAAAAAACGCATTAACAGCGCTTTGGAGAAAGAACAGTTTGTTGTCCATTATCAGCCGATTATGGCGTTGGACTCGAAGCGTATTGTCGGTTATGAAGGTTTTTTGCGGCTGCTGGACGATGAGAGCGGTGAAGCGTTACCAGCCGGTAAATTTATTGAAATTGCCGAGAAGCAAGGGCTTGTTGAACAAATTGATCAATTAGTGCTGAAACAAATGTTTGCTATGGCAGCGGCCAGTCGCGAGACAATGAGCCAGCAATTATTTGCCATCAACTTATCAAAAATGTCGCTTGAGCCTAATAAATTATTGCCATTGCTGAAAAAGCTGCTCAGTCATTTTAAATTATCGGGCCGACAAATCATTCTTGAAGTCAGCGAAGATGTGGCCATTGCCCAAACAGATGCATTGAAACTGTTGATGACAGCGGTTAAGCAGCTGGATATTCGTTTCACTATTGACGACTTTGGCTTTGATGGCACGTTGTCAAAATATGGTTTCTCATCGTTTTCTTTGCTACAGCAATTACCGATTGATTTTGTGAAGATCAACGCTCGTTTTGTTCGTGATTTACATAACAACAGCCACGATCAGTTATTTGTTAAAGCTTTGGCTGAAGCGGCCCAGTTACAAGGTGTTAAAACAATTGCTGCCGGCGTTGAAAATGATGACGTAATAGACTTACTGAAAAGTTATGGCATCGACTATGCACAAGGCTATTTTATCGGCCATCCTTCAGCCAACCTGCAAACGGATGATTAAGGCTGCTGTTTAGCCGCTTCCCAAAGCCTGTCCATTTCGGCTAACGAACTGGCCTCTAGCGTTTTGCCCTGTGCCTGTAATTGCGATTCAATAAAGGCAAAACGCTGCCGGAATTTCTGATTGGTCTGTGCCAATGCTTGGTGTGGATCAACTTGTAAATGCCGGGCGAGATTGGTAATGGCAAATAATAAATCACCGATTTCATCGTGAAGCCGCAGCGGATCGGCAGCCGCTAATTCAGCGGCAACTTCATCGGCTTCTTCATGAATTTTGCCGATAATACCGTCAATATCCGGCCAGTCAAAGCCCACTGAGGCGGCAGCTTGTTGCAAACCGACAGCGTAGTTGAGCAGAGGTTGGTCTTTCTCAACTTTATCGAGAAAAAGTGAGGTTTTATCCGCCATTAGCCGCGGGTAAACTTAATGATATGACGACGGTCACGTTTGCTGGGTCGGCCTTTTTGCTCGCGAAAACCGAGCGGCTCATTTTTCAGTTGCTCGCGTAATTGCTCACGTTTGGCCAGGCTTTGTGACGTTTCCTGATATAAAGCCTGAGCTTCACTGGCCGGCCGGCGTTGTTTTGCCAGACCCAATACTTCGATTTCAAAACTATATGGTGGTTTGGAAATTTCCAGCATTTCGCCTGCATGGACATTACGACTGGGTTTAACGCGCTGGCCGTTGATATGCACTTTGCCGCCATTGATAGCTTCAACGGCCAGCGCACGGGTTTTAAAAAAACGCGCCGCCCAAAGCCATTTATCAATGCGTTGAGCGGCGTTTTCAGTTTCAGGTGTTGCTTTCATAGGTGGTCAAAGCTGCGGTTATTGCTGACAAAGCCAATAATCGACGCTACCGATTAAGCTTTGCCCTGCAGTTGTAACAAGATCGATTCGTTTTCCAGCGTGGATGTATCCTGGGTGATTTCTTCACCTTTGGCAATGGTTCGCAGCAACCGGCGCATAATTTTGCCAGAACGGGTTTTTGGCAAATTATCCGCATAACGAATTTCATCGGGCTTGGCGATAGGGCCAATCTGATCCGACACCCAGGCACGCAATTCATTGGTTATGGTTTCGTCGATACCACCTTCCGGACGCTTACCTTTTAGCACCACATAAGCAAACACAGATTCGCCTTTAACTTCATGCGGTTTGCCTACAACAGCGGCTTCAGCGACGGCTTTATGGGCAACCAAAGCAGATTCGATTTCCATTGTGCCCAAGCGGTGACCAGAAACATTAAGGACATCGTCAATGCGGCCCATGATCCAGAAAAAACCGTCATCATCACGACGGGCACTGTCACCAGCCAGATAAAACCTACCATCAAAATAAGGCCAATACGTATCGATATAACGCTGATCATCACCCCAAATGGTTTGAATCATTGATGGCCAGGGTTTTCGTATCACCAAAAAGCCGCCCTGATTGGCCTGGGTGATTTCTTCACCTTGTTCGTTAACGACGGCGGCATCTATGCCGGGCAACGAGCGGGTACAAGAACCCGGCTTGGTCACGGTCACGCCTGGGACGGGCGCAATCATATGGGCGCCGGTTTCAGTTTGCCACCAGGTATCGACAATCGGACAACGCGACTGGCCGATGACTTCGTGATACCAGATCCAGGCTTCCGGATTAATGGGCTCACCAACGGTGCCTAATAATCGTAACTTTGATAAATCATAACTCTTCGGCAGTTCATCGCCGACTTTCATCAACGCCCGGATAGCGGTAGGTGCAGTATAAAAAATGCTGACGTCATGACGGGCACAAACATCCCAGAAGCGTCCGGCATCTGGCACTGTAGGCACACCTTCATAAATAATCATGGTAGCGCCGGTCGCCAGCGGACCATAAGCCACATAAGTGTGTCCGGTGATCCAGCCAACATCTGCGGTACACCAGAAAACGTCAGATGGCTGAATATCAAATACCCAGCGCATAGTGGTGATAGCGTTAAGCAAATAACCGGCGGTGGAGTGTTGAATTCCTTTGGGTTTACCAGTAGAGCCAGAGGTATAAAGCAAAAATAACGGATCAGTAGCATTCATTGGCACGGGCGGACAATCAGCAGACTGACCAGCCTCAGCATCATGCCACCAGATATCACGGCCGTTTTGCATCTGAATATCATTGTCACAGCGCTTGAAAACGATAACGCTTTTGACGCTGCTGCAACCTTTATTAAGCGCCTGATCAGTGGTTTTTTTCAGTTCAACCACTTTGCCACCACGATGTCCGCCATCAGCGGTTATAACGATTTTGGCAGCGGTATCTTCGATACGATCTTTTAAAGCTTCTGAAGAAAAGCCACCAAAGACCACCGAATGAATGGCACCGATACGGGCACAAGCCTGCATTGCCACTACCGCTTCGGTAATCATCGGCATATAAATGATGACCCTATCACCTTTACTAATACCCTGATTCTTCAGTGCATTAGCAAAGATGCAGACTCTTTCATGCAATTCGCGATAACTGATATGCGCGACATCACCGGGCTCACCTTCAAAAATAATGGCAGTTTTGTCGGCGTTTTTAGCCAACTGCCTATCCAGACAGTTATATGAGACATTCAATTCACCATCGGCAAACCAACGGTAAAACGGCGCCTTGCTGCTATCTAGCGTTTGGGTGAATGGCTTAAACCAGTCAATTTCCTGCTTGGCAATCTCTGCCCAGAAGTCTTCGTGATCCGCTGCGGCTTTGTCATATAAAGCATTCAAGGAATCGGCATGCAGTGTGCAGCTACGGACAAAAGTATCGCTGGGTGGAAAACGACGGTTTTCCAATAAAGTGGATTCAATATTTTCCTGAGCCATCAGTCTTACCTTTTTTTGTATTCTAATGGTGAGTGTACCGTTACGACGTGACCGCCGCTAATATGAAAAACTCTCCCAAAAGCATCGCTTAGGGGAGAGTTTTCAGATTGATTGCAGCAGCTTAGAAGAAACCAAGCGGGCTGGTGCCGTAACTAACCAGCAAGTTTTTAGTTTGCTGATAATGTTCCAGCGCCATTTTGTGGGTTTCACGACCGACACCGGATTTTTTGTAACCACCAAATGCCGCATGGGCAGGATAGGCGTGGTAGCAGTTAGTCCAAACCCGGCCAGCCTGAATACCACGGCCCATGCGATAGGCGAGGTTCATGTCACGGGTCCAAACACCGGCGCCGAGACCAAATTCGGTATCGTTGGCGATTTCCAGTGCCTCGGCTTCCGTTTTGAAAGTCGTGACCGAGACCACCGGGCCAAAGATTTCTTCCTGGAAGATACGCATTTTATTATGGCCTTTCATCAGCGTCGGTTCGATGTAAAAGCCTTTATCAAATTCAGCGCCGACTTGTTCAATACCGCCGCCCATTAGCAGTTGTGCGCCTTCATTTTTACCGATCTCGACATAGCTGAGGATTTTATCGAATTGCTCCTGAGAAGCCTGAGCACCAACCTGCGTTTCAGTATCCAGCGGGTTGCCGCGTTTGATCATCTTGGCGCGTTCCATTACCACTGAGATGAAGTCATCGTAAATACTTTCCTGAATCAGGGCGCGCGATGGACAAGTACAAACTTCACCCTGATTAAAGAACGCCAAGGTCATGCCTTCGGCGCATTTATTAATATAGTCTTCTTCTTGTTGCATGATGTCTTCGAAGAAAACGTTGGGCGATTTACCGCCCAGTTCTACCGTTGACGGAATGATATTTTCAGCCGCGTATTTCATGATCATCGAACCGACCGGCGTTGAGCCGGTAAAAGCGATTTTAGCGATGCGGGTGCTGGTACCCAGTGCCTGACCGGCTTCGCGGCCATAACCATTAACAATATTTAACACGCCCGGCGGTAGTAAATCGGCGATGATTTCAATTACTTTCAGGATTGAAACCGGTGTTTGCTCGGCGGGTTTCATGATGACACAGTTACCCGCAGCCAGTGCAGGTGCCAGTTTCCAGGCAGCCATCAGGATCGGGAAATTCCACGGAATAATTTGACCAACGACACCCAGCGGTTCATGGAAATGATAGGCAACCGTGGTGTCGTCGATTTCACCCATGGTGCCTTCCTGGGCACGGATACATCCGGCAAAATAGCGGAAGTGGTCTGCCGCCAACGGAATATCGGCATTGAGCGTCTCACGAACGGCTTTACCGTTATCCCAGGTTTCGGCAACTGCCAGCATTTCCAAATTGGCTTCAATACGATCAGCAATTTTCAGCAGGATATTGCTGCGCGCGGCAACTGAGGTGCGGCCCCAATCATCTTTGGCTTTATGAGCGGCATCCAGTGCAAGTTCAATGTCTTCAGCAGAAGAGCGGGGGATTTCGCAAATCACTTCACCGGTGACCGGCGTAATATTCTCGAAATACTGGCCTTTAACCGGAGCAACCCACTCGCCACCGATAAAGTTTTCATAACGTGGTTTAAAAGAGACGACGGCGCCGTCTGTACCTGGTTTTGCGTAAATCATAATGGCTCTCTCTATCTAGTAGTTATAAGTTTTGCAGTAAACCAGCAGCATAAAGCTGTGTAGTAAAACTGCGCTTGACCAATATTCCCAATCACTTGACTTATAGTCCAGAACCGCCGCAGAATCAATGTAAATCAACCGTTTGCAGATGCCTGTATGCACATCGATAAAGTCCCTTTCATTAACAAACGCCGTGAAAAGCGCCAGCTTTTAATCGAAAATAAGCTGACTTTTGCCGGTCCGGAAACTGAACTGAGTATTTATGATACTTACCGTTCGGCCTCTGGTGTGGGACTTGATGCCGGTCAAATTTTATATTGCGGTATGGTCAGCGGCACAAAAGTTATGCACGATATTTATCATACGCAAGGTGAATTGTTCCTGCCACATGAGTCATATGTTTTGCCGCCCGGTGAATTTGTTGAAATTGACTTCCCGGATGCCAGCGAACAACAGCCAACCACCTGCCTGACCATTGAGATCTCACAGGAGCGAATTGAATCCATTTCAGATCGCATGCGGGGATTGGGATCTTTGGATGTACCTGATCATAATTGGTCCTATCAACCTCGCATCATCCATAAACATCACACCCGGGATACCCAGCAATTACTGGAAAAATTAGTCGGCTTGTTTGTCCGTGATGATCCGGACAAAGAAATCATGGTTGATTTGGGTGTATCGGAATTGGTTACGCGCTTATTACGTGAACAAGGTCGAGAAGTATTACTCAGTTATTGCCAGCAAACGCCCGATGCTAACGGGATTGCTGCGGCCATTCATTGTCTTGAAGAAAATATCACCATGCCGCTTGATATTGACCAGCTGTGCCGAAAAGCCTGTATGAGCCGGAGCCGTTTATATGTTGAGTTTAAAAAACGGCTGGGCTGCACACCCGGTGAATTTCAACAGCAAATCCGCCTGAAGTCAGCTGCTGCCGCGATCCGCAACGGCCAGAGTGTCACCGAGGCTTGTTATAATTTTGGTTTTAATGATCTCAGTCATTTCAGCCGCCGCTTCAGCCATTTTTTTGGTTGTTCGCCAAGTAGTTACCGCAAACAAAAAGCGCCAGTCAGCAATTAAGTGGCTGAGCCCACCAACAAGCAACGCCCCAGACTGTCATAATAGTTTTAAAGAAGTGGTGATCGCTGCCACAAGTTTAGGTATGGGCTGCATGCGCTTGATTTGGAAACCCTATTTATTAATGATTTTAACTTGCCTGCTATGGATGGGCGCGGTATCGGCTGAGACCGAAAATACTGGCATCAGTGTTATGGTGTCTGGTGTTAATGACACCATTAACAAAAGTATTATGGATGGTCTGAGTATTCAGCGACAACGCCATAGTAAGCGTTTATCTGAACGGCTGGTCAATCGCCTGCATCAATCGGCACAGGCCGAAATCCGCCAGACGTTAACGGTATACGGCTATTACAATCCGACCATTACTGCTGATTTACAGCAAACGGCAGAAAATCAGTGGTTGGCCAGTTATCAAATTGACGCGGGTGAACCGGTGCGGATCACTGATTTGCAGATTGCCGTCAGCGGGGCTGGCGAACAGGATGTTGCATTTCAGGATTTACTGGCTGATTTCCCTCTGAAAATCGATGATCGGCTGCGTCACGCCCGTTACGAATCCGCCAAAAAGGATATATTGAGGCTGGCAGCAGAACGTGGTTTTTTCGACGGTAAATTCACCTGCAATAAAGTTGAAGTGAATACTGATAAAAACACGGCAACTATCTGTTTGAAATATCAATCTGGTGACCGATACCGTTTCGGTGATATTCAATATCCGGATACGGTTGTATCCAAAGATTTACTGAGTCGGCTCACACCTTTTAAAGCCGGCGATGTTTATCGTGCCGATAAAGTGCTGGAATTACGTAATAATCTCAATAACAGTGGTTATTTTGAAGAAATCAATGCCCGCACGCTCACTCAACAGCGCAGCGAGGGGCGGGTACCTGTCGAAATTATAGTCACTGCCGATAAAAAACACCGATACAGCGCCGGTCTTGGCTATGGTACTGATACCGGTATACGGACCGGTTTAGGTTGGCAAAATCGTTATGTTAATGATCGGGGTCACCGCTTATCAGCAGATATGCGTTTATCAGAAATTATTAACCGGGTGGGCGTTGATTACCAGATGCCGTTCTGGAGTGAAAATATTCAGCAGGTGGGTATCAATGCCGATTATTTGCAGCAAAACACTGATACCAGTGATAGCCGAAGTTATACGCTCGGCACTTATTATCAGCGTCAGCGCTGGGGTTGGGAAGAAACCGGCAGCCTGAAATTCCTACAGGAAAATTTCGATATTGCAGATGATTCTGATTCTGTATTGCTTTTAATTCCCGGGATTACCATGGCGCGAACCTGGGCTGATGACTCAATTTATACCCGACACGGCGGTCGTTTTAGTGCGACATTAAGTGGCGCCTCCGAATCACTACTATCCGATGTCTCTTTTGCTCAGGTAATATTGAGAGGCAAATATATTAAGAGTCTGACTGAAACCAGTCGCTTTATTACCCGCGGCCAAATTGGTGCTACCAGCGTCAGTGATTTTAATCAGTTGCCTAGTTCATTGCGGTTTTTTGCCGGTGGTGACAACAGCATCCGTGGCTTTGATTATCAGTCACTCGGACCTGAAAATGACAAGGATGAAGTAGTGGGCGGACGTTATATGGCGGTGGCCAGTATCGAATATGAAAACATGTTTTACGGCAACTGGGGCGGGGCCGTATTTACCGATTTTGGTAATGCCTTTAATGATTGGTCAGATCCGTTTGAATATAGTATTGGTTTTGGTGTGCGGTGGCGGTCACCCGTCGGTTTGATTCGAGTCGATATTGCTCAGGGCATTTCTGATGAAGATAAGCCAATAGGTTTGCATATCGTAATTGGGCCAGACTTATGAAACGCTGGTTAATCCCTGTCTTCCTTGCGATATTACTGCTGGCTTTAGTCAGTGCCGGATATTGGCTGCTGGCTACACAATCCGGACTGCAAAGCAGTGTCAAATTTGCCCCGAAAGTCGTTGCTGGTTTAACAATTGGTGATAGCAGCGGCCGCCTGTATGACGGCTTAATTCTCAAAGATATTCGCTTTGCGCCGGCAGAGGGTCCAGAAGTTCAAATTGATGAAATTGATGGTCGGTGGCAACTATGGTCTATTTTAAGTGGCCGTTTAATAGTCAGCCAGTTACATATCAGCAAATTACAAATCAGCTTACCGGAAGGCAAAGATGCACCAGCGTCGGAGGATCAGGGATTATTTCAGCTGGCGTTACCGGTTGGGCTGCATATTCGATCGCTGCGAATCAACGACGCCTCTTTAACGCCATTTAATGGCAAGCCAATACCGCTGTTTGATCGATTGGATACCGCACTGCGACTCAGTCATGATCGGCTGACGCTATCGTCCTTTAATGTCACCCGTCCGGATTTTGCTGCAACCATGGTGGGTGACGTGCAATTTAGTGGTGCTTATCGAACCAACCTTAATTATGGCTTGAATATCAATCACCCAGAGTGGGGAAAAGTTGATGTGACTGCGACGTTAAGTGGTGATTTACACAGAATGACGTTACATCAGCAAATAGGCGAACCGCTTGCTTCCGAGCAGATTATCATCATGTCCGATCTGCTGACTGATCCCAAATGGCGTTTATTGGTTGATGGCGAGTCGTGGATGCTGGGTCAGTTAATTAAAGGCCAGGCGGGGCATTTACAGGCATTCAGCGTTACCGGTCATGGTGATTTCAGCTCAGCGCAGTTAGAACTGGAAACCGATATCACTGAGTTGCATCCGGAATTGCCGCCGCTCTACCTGAAAACTCGGTTAAACAGTGATGACCTGCAGAATTGGTTAGTGGATAGCCATCTGGAAATTGATAAAAGCACCGAAGTTGAAATCAGCGGCAGTATGGATATTGCAAATCCTGAAAACCCGCAATTTGCTCTGACGGGGCGCTGGCAATCGTTAAGCTGGCCATTATTGCAGTCGACTAAAATTGTTGACCAATCTAATGGTCAAATCAGTCTGATTGGCACTTTACAGGCCTATCAGCTGCAACTTAACAGCCAGTCTCAGGTGTATAACGAAAAATTCTCCATGTTGATGAGTGCTGCGGGGGATCTGCAAAAAATTTCGGTTAGTGATATGCAGTTGCGACATGCGGCCGGTGAAATGCAAATTGAAGGCGATTTTCAATGGGCAGAAACCTTGCAGTATTCGGCAACGGCTAACTGGCAGGATATCCAGGTCCCCAAAGATTTAAGCCCAAAAAGCTTAAATATATCGAATGGCAATCTGACCCTGAGTGGTGATATCAGCCAATTTAAAGCGACGCTGGATAGCAACGTCGACTTTGATAATCAGCCTTATCAAATAAGGTTGCGCGCTGACAGCCCGCAAATGCTCAATGCCAACATTAAGCTTGATCTGCAATTGCCAGAAGGCGCTGCCGGTTTCGCCGGTGAAATCGCTCTGCAAGATAAATTTGCCACCATTGGCCGTTTGACACTGCGCCAGTTTAATCCGCAGGCCTTTGCCAATGAATGGCCTGGCCTGATTAGTGGCCAGGCGGACTTTAGTTTTAAACAGCCTTCTGACAGCTTGCGCGAAATCAAGCTGCGCGATTTGGCGCTAACCGGGCAATTGCGCGACCGCCAATTTAAGCTTAACGCCGATGCCGATATGGTCAATGAGAGCTTGATGCTACCGCGCTTTAATTTGCAGGCGGGCAGTTCAGAGATCCGGATAAGTGGTCAGTTACAACCCGAAATTGCAGCAAAATGGCAAATTAACTCACCGGATCTCAGTGATTTTATGCCGGGTTTAAGTGGTGAGCTGACAGCCTCTGGTGATTTGGCTGGTAAACCCTCAGCCTTAAGACTGCTGGCTGATATTAATGGCAATAATATTGCCTATACCGATATGGCGGTTGGCCAACTGCAAGGCCAGGCCAATATTGATTTGAGTGGCGAAAAAGTGGGTGAGTTGTCTTTGTCGGCCACCAATCTGCAGCTGACGGGACAGCCAATTGATTCACTGACCATTAAGCTCACTGGTCAGCGCGATCGGCAGCAACTTAACGCCGAACTAAAATCCACTATTTTGAATCTGCGAATTGCTGCTGATGGTGGAATAAATGGTGAGGTATGGCAGGGGCAGTTTAGTGAATTTACTATTGAAAACCCTGATGCCGGTCGTTGGTTGCTGACCGAAAAATCCAGGCTGAATTTGTCGGCACAAACCCAAACTCTGCCCAGACATTGTTGGCAGTC
Source organism: Methylophaga sp. (assembly GCA_040882115.1). Classification (GTDB taxonomy): domain Bacteria; phylum Pseudomonadota; class Gammaproteobacteria; order Nitrosococcales; family Methylophagaceae; genus Methylophaga. The sequence goes on from JBBEBX010000003.1 coordinate 175,596, forward strand.
AGCGCAAGGCGAAATTTGTTTGCAAGCAGAAAATACCCGTGACCAGGGCTGGCAGACAGCGGGCAGATTTAAAGCGATTCCGATTGGCCTGTTAAAAAGCTTTTATCGGGATTTCGCCACACTCAGTGGTGAGTTACAGGGCGAGTTTTCATTGGCTGTTGATCCTGCGCAAAACTATACCGGCAGTGGTCAAATTGATTTACAACGCGGCGAGGTGCAATTAACCGGCGATGGTTTCCGGCAAGCGCAATCCTTTGGGCTAAAAACCTTAAACCTTCAATATCAGCTCGATGCTGAACAAAGTGCATTAGCGTTGACTTTAGCGCCTGATATTACCGGTGTTTCGCCACTAGAGGCACGGTTGCAAATGCCACCATTGAAGCAGATTTTGCTGGCACCGATGGACAGCCAAATCGCGTTACAACTGCAAACCGCCATTGAGGACTTATCCGAACTGGATTTAGCGCATCCGGCGGTTGAGGATTTACAAGGCATATTTAGCGCCGATATTGATATCAACGGTACCGTAAAAAAACCGCAGATTAATTCCATGCTTAGTCTGCGTGATGCGGAAGTGACATTGGCCGAACTGGGCATTATTTTAAAAGATTTAAATGCCGATATCAGCGGCGATCCTCAATCGGGCATTAATTTCCTGTTGCATGGGACTTCGGCACAGGGACCGCTGGAAATTGATGGTGAGTTTTTGTTGCCCGATGATGGCTGGCAACTGACCGCGGTGATTAAAGGTGACAAAGTGTTGCTGATGAATCTGCCGGAAGCCTATGTCATCGCCTCACCGGATTTACAGTTGGAAATGACTGCACAGTCCGCGAAATTACGCGGCAAACTGACCATTCCGGAAGCACGTCTGGAACCGATGCAATTTAATATGGCGGTCAGTCCCAGCAAAGATGTGGTGGTCATTAATGCGCCGCAACCGGAAGCCTCTGTTTTACAAACTGATATCGATATTCTCGTCAGTCTGGGCGATAAGGTAGAAATCCGTGCTGCCGGCTTTCAGGGCCATTTAACAGGTGATTTGGCGGTATCAGGTGATGCCGGAGAGTTATTGCTGGCTGATGGTGAAATCACCCTCAAAAATGGCAGCTATGTCGCTTATGGTCGTAAGTTAACGGTTGATAACGGCAAAATTCGTTTTTCTGGTGGTGCGATTGATAATCCGGATTTGGATGTCAGAGCTGTCCGTCAGCTAACGGATGTCACTGCCGGTATTCATTTGACCGGGCCGGTCGATAATCCTCAGGCAGCGTTATTTTCAATACCCAGTATGAGTCAGGACAATATTCTGTCGTATATCCTCATTGGCCGGCCATTAAATGAAGCCAATTCCGGTGATGGTGCCATGCTGGCGTCTGCGGCAACCAGTTTGGGGATCCAAAATGGCAACGCGCTCAGTGAGCAGATTTCCAGTACCTTCGGTTTGGATAGTGTGGCTTTTACCGGGGATAGCCCGGAAACAGCTGCGGTTAAAATCGGCAAATATTTATCGCCGCGGCTGTATATCGGCTATGGTATTGGTGTGCTGGAACCGGTCAGCACCGTGCAATTGCGTTATGAATTAAGCAAGATCTGGACGCTTCAAGCCGAATCCGGCACCGAAAGTGGTGTTGATTTACTATATATATACGAGCGATGAACCAATTTCAGCAATAAAAAACCCCGCCGTAGCGGGGTTTTGAGCCGATCCCTGGTGTATGAGGTTTCGAGTTTTTAAACGCGGTTTTTTTCGCGGATTTCATCCAGCGTTTTGCAATCAATACACAAGGTCGCTGTGGGCCGTGCTTCTAATCGGCGAATACCAATTTCAGTGCCGCATGATTCGCAAAAACCATAATCACCTTTGTCGAGATCATTCAGTGATTCCTCGATTTTTTTGATCAGTTTGCGCTCACGATCCCGGGTACGCAGCTCCAGGGTAAATTCTTCTTCCTGGGTGGCGCGGTCGTTTGGATCAGGGAAGTTCGCTGCTTCATCCTGCATGTGATGAACTGTGCGATCAACTTCATCCCTCAACTGCGATCGCCATTTTTCAAGGATCATACGAAAATGTTCGACCATTTTGTTATTCATGTAATCTTCGCCATCGGCGGGCTGATAAGGAGTGAAGTTAACGTCGCTCTGACTTGCGTCCATCTTAAAAAACCTCATACTTTCAAAAAAATTAAGGGCGCATCTATAGCAGATGGCTCAGGGTTGTGCAAAATAATCGGCATATTCTAGCGCAAAATCTGATGGAAAAACGATCTATGAGTACATTAAAAGCGGTGATTTTCGATGTCGATGGCACGTTGGCCGAAACGGAGCGGGATGGACACCGTATCGCCTTTAATCGCGCATTTATTGATAATGGTCTCGACTGGCACTGGGATGCTGTTTTATACGGCGAATTACTGGCGGTGACCGGTGGTAAAGAACGCATTCTTTATTATCTGGAAAACTTCCATCTGCAATGTGGTTTTAATGGCGACCCGACACCCACAATCGATAAACTTCATGCTGATAAAACCCGGCATTACGCCCAGTTGTTGGGTGATAACACCATTCAACTTCGGGTTGGTGTGCGACGATTAATTAACGAATGCCGCGAAGCCGGACTGCGCCTGGCCATTGCCACCACCAGCATGCCGGAAAATGTTCGGGGTTTATTGCGCAATACGCTGGGGGAGCAGGCAATCAACTGGTTTGAATGTATTGCCGATGGGGGCAGTGTCGGCCCGAAAAAACCGGCCGCTGATATTTATTATTTTTGTTTGCAACAACTTGGCTTAGCAGCAACGGATTGTCTGGTTGTTGAAGATTCGGCCAATGGCTTGAAAGCGGCAGTGGGCGCTAAATTGGCAACGTTGATTACCGTAAATGATTACACCGCCCGTGATGATTTTAGCAGTGCATTAACGGTTGTTGATCATTTGGGGGAGGCGGATTTGCCGTGTCAGGTATTGAGCGGTGAGCCTGTTCATGAACGCTTTATTTCAGTCAACACGTTAAAGGAATTACATGGCAAAGCCTTTGCCAATTAGCCGCCGGGCGGCGGATATTGAACCATTTCATGTGATGGACATTCTGGCCCGCGCCAAAGCACTGGAAACGCAGGGCAGAGATATTCTGCATCTGGAAATCGGCGAACCAGACTTTGCAACGCCGCAGCCGATTATTGATGCCGGTATCAAAGCACTACAAAATCAACAGACTTTTTACACGCCAGCACTGGGTTTACCGCCATTACGTGAAGCGATTGCCGGCTGGTATCAAAGCCGTTATGGGCTGACGATTTCACCCCGGCGAATTATCGTCACGCCAGGCGCATCTGGCGCTTTATTGCTGGTATTGGGGACGCTACTGGAGCAAGGCAAAAATGTATTGATGACCGATCCCGGTTATCCCTGTAACCGGCATTTTGCGCGATTTCTTGAAGGTCGCGCCAAACCAGTGGCGGTGGGTGCCGATTCTGCATTTCAATTAACCGCCCAGCATATTAACGATTACTGGGATAAAGACAGTCAACTGGCTTTGGTTGCTTCGCCATCAAATCCCACCGGCACGGTATTACTAAAGCCGGAATTAAAGGCACTGGCTGATGCCGTCAAAGCCAAAAACGGCACGCTGATTGTTGATGAGATTTATCACGGCCTTACCTATGACGACATACAATTGCCTAGTGTGCTGGAAGTCGATGATAACGCTATTGTGATAAACAGCTTCTCCAAATTCTTCGGCATGACTGGCTGGCGTCTTGGTTGGGCGGTGGTGCCGGAAAGTCTGGAACCGGTCATGGAGCGCTTGGCGCAAAATCTTTATCTGGCGGCACCGACGGTTTCGCAATATGCGGCCTTAGCGGCTTTTCAACCCGATACATTGGCAATTTTGGAATCCCGTCGGCAGCAATTTGAACAGCGCCGTGATTTTTTAATGCCAGTACTGACCGACTTAGGTTTTCAAATACCGGTCAAACCGCAGGGGGCATTCTATATTTACGCTGATTGCAGTCGCTTTTTAAACCAACTGATTCCAGACAGTATGGCTTTATCTCAGCATCTGCTTGATAAAGCCGGGGTGGCCATTACGCCGGGCAATGATTTTGGTGAACATCTGAGCAGCCAATATTGTCGATTTTCCTATACCAAAGACATTAAATTACTGACACAACTAAGTGACAAAATTAAGCAGCTTTATGGAAATTGATAACCCTCAGGAAATCATCTGCGATTGCAGCGGCACCACGCGTGGCAAAGTGCTGAGTCTGGTCGAACAGGGCATTGTCGATGCCGATACCATTTCCCGCAAAACCGGTTGTATTTCTGGGTGTGGTTCTTGCGAGTGGGATATTGAAGCGCTGCTTGATGAAGCGGTGCAGAAACTTACTGAGCAGTCTTAAGTGGCAAACCTTTCAAACGCTCAACATAAAGCTGCGTAGCACCAGCAGTCGCTGCCGGAATCACCAGAAAATTTATAACTGGAATCATCGTCGCGCCCAATGTGGTCATGCCAAAACCCAGTGCCAGACCGCGTTTTTGGCTAAGCAGGGCACGTTGCTCGGGAAACCCCAGCAAATGATTACCCAGCGGATAATCATGGTAATCCAGCGCCAGCGTCCAGCTGGAAAAGCCAATCCATAACAGTGGGGCAATCAAATTCAGCCCAGGGATCCACGACAACAACAGCAATGGAATCATCCATTTCAGTAAATAACCCAGTTTGCGAATTTCATTCCAGATCATCCGCGGCGTATCGGCAATTAGCTGCAGCGTGGTTTGTTCGGGCGGTGGCTGATTCGACAAGCGTTTTTCAACCGCTTCCGCGAGCAGACCATTAAATGGTGCGGCAACAATATTGGCCAGAATAGTGAAAGTAAAAAACACGATAATCAGGATCAATACGGCAAACAGTGGCCATAAAATCCACATCAACGCGTTGGCCAGCCATTCCGGCAGCCAGGTTGGGGTGAGTGCGACCATCCAGTAATCAAACTGCGAAATACCAAACCAAATCGCGCCACTGAATAGCAGCGTATTAATCAGAATCGGAATGTAAGCAAAGCGCCTTACGCCGGGCTGGTTAATCAGCGAAAAGCCGCCCCATAAATAGCGTGCACCGCGAATAAAATCACCCATGATTGTCCTCATCAAATGTTTGCAGGCCGTCTTTAGCCAGCAATGCGGCGCCATAAGCCGCTTCGCTAAAGCACACAGGTAAAAAGGGTGCTGCCAGTTTTTGTTGGCGGATCTGCGTCCAGATCGGATTAGCCGCGCCGCCGCCGACACTACGCACGGATTTTAATGCTGCACCGCAGAGTTGTTGCAGTTTGGCATAAGCTTGTTGCTCAATATTGGCGATACCATTTAGCAGGCCATGTAAAAACAGACTATCACTGGCCGGGCGGGGCGTTAATCGTGGTGGCATCTGTGGATCGGCAACGGGAAAGCGTTCGCCGATGGCGGGCAGTGGATAATAATCGGGCGGACTTTGGCTTAAATCAATTTGCGCCGTTAATGCGGCAATTTGCGGGTCGGTAAAAAACTGACTGATGACAGCGCCGCCACTATTCGATGCACCACCGACCAGCCAATGGTTAGCCAGTTTATGGCTGTAAATACCAAATGCCGGCGCAAAAACCGCTTTATCGCTGATAAGTTTCAGTACCAGGGTCGAGCCTAATGAGGTCACACCTTCACCGATTTGATGAGCGCCGGTGGCGATAAACGCTGCCAGACTATCGGTAGTGCCCGCGACAATTTTCGGTGCTGTCGTTTGCTGTAACTTTAAATCCTGCATTAACGCCGATGGCATTTCACCTATCAGCGTGCCCGGAGCCACCACGGTCGGTAATAGCTGTTTCGGTGTGATGGCTGTCAGCCAATCCGGCCATTGCATCAATTGTGGGTCAAAACCGGATTTCAGCGCGTTGTTGTAGTCAGAAATGCCGGTTTCGCCGCTTAGCTGACTGGCGATCCAATCCGCCTGATGCGTTAGATAATAATTTGCTGGTAAGGCGTGGTGTTGCTGTAAATACAATAATTTCGCCAAACCGCTACCGGCGCCATGCGCGCCCGAATTGGCCGGGGCAATGTTTTTTATCTGCTCACTTTGCAAGCTTGCACGGGTGTCGTTATACAGCAGCATGTCAGTCAGCGGCTGGCCATCAACATCACAAAGCATCACCGAGCCGGAAGTGGCATCAACGGCAATGGCTGCAATTTCAATGTCAGTGAATTCAGAAATGAATTGCTTGAGTAATTCGGCAACAAGCTGCCATTGCTCAAGTGGTTTGGGGTAGGGCTGGTCTGGCGGAAAATGCGACTGTATTTGATGAACAATTTGCTTGTCGGCGTTGATGGCACAAATCCGGCACCCGGAGGTGCCGAGATCGATACCCAGCCATACCTTGGCAGCCATTTATTAAGGGAGAACAACCGGTGTCGGTGGCACCCAGCCGTCTTTGCGGTATTCGGTGACCACATTGGTGTAAACACCGCCGCGGACATTAAAAATACCGGTGACACGCATAAAACGCGGATTGGTCGCTGCAACCAGATCGGTCAGAATTTGATTGGTCAGTTTTTCATGAAAACCGCCTTCTTCACGATAAGACCAGAAGTACATTTTCAGCGCTTTCAGCTCAACGCATTTCAAATCGGGCACATAATCAATTTTAATCGTGGCAAAATCAGGCTGACCGGTTTTCGGACACAGACAAGTAAACTCCGGTGTTTCAATGTGGATGGTATAATCCCGCTCCGGCGCGGCGTTGTCGAAGGTTTCGAGTTGTTTGCTTGGTTGCGTGGACATCGGTAGTCTCTGAAAGTTAAACAAAACCGTTATTATCCCTGAGTTGGCAGATTTAATTAAGTGTTAGAAATCATCATTTTGATAATTGTCGTGTTGTTGGCCATTGCTATGGTGGGCTTTGTCAGCTATCAGCGTAATCAAAAACTGGCCACTGATTTTGAACGTGAGCTGGATCAAGACGATACAGCCAGCAGTGATTTTCATGCGCGCTACGACGCCGTGTTTACCCGTGATGACGATGTCGATTATGACGACAATCCGGTGACCCTGGATGGCGAAAAGCCCGGCACGGAGATTAAGCCTGATATTGCGCCGGATGTTGCTGAGCCGGTTGCCCCTGAACCAGCCGAACCCACACCGCCGGAACCTGACTGGGATTTAGTGATTGCACTGACTGTGATGGCACCCAAAGATCGCTTGTTTACCGGCCGCGCCGTGAAAAATGCCCTGGATAATCAGGATCTGCATTTTGGTGAAATGCAGATTTACCATCGGTTTACGTTGGGTAGCCGTAAACAGAGCTTGTTCAGCGTCGCCAATATCGTCGATCCGGGTACGTTTTTACCTGCCGAATTGATTTCGATGAAAACGCCGGGCATTTTGTTATTTGCGCGATTGCCGGGGCCGGTTAATGGTCTTGCCGTGTTAGATGCGATGCTGGATTGTGCGACACAAATGGCAGAGCACTTGGATGGTGTGGTGTGTGATGAACAACGCCAGCCTTTGACCGATCAGGCACTGGAATCAGTTCGCGCCCGGATTTTTGAACTGAATCTCAACCTGCAAAAAGATGCCCGCCCGTATGACGATTTCTGAGGACATCAAAAGTCGTGTCGCTGAACTGCGCGGCATCATTAATGATCTCAATTATCACTATTACAGTCAGGATGACCCGGCGGTCAGTGACGCCGAATATGACCGCCTGTTTAACGAGCTAAAACAGCTCGAAGCCACTTATCCCCAATTACAAACAGCTGATTCGCCAACGCAACGGGTCGGTGCCGCACCGCTGGCTAAATTCAGTCAGGTGACACATGCCATGCCGATGTTATCGCTGGATAATGTGTTTGATGAAACTGAACTGACGGCATTCGATCAGCGCGTTAAAGACCGGCTGAACAGCACACAGCCGATTGAATATGCGGCGGAACCCAAGCTCGATGGTTTGGCGATTAGTATTCGTTATGAAAACGGACTACTGGTGCAGGCGGCAACCCGTGGTGACGGCAGTGTTGGCGAAGATGTCACTGAAAATGTCCGGACCATTCGCAATGTGCCGCTGAAATTACAGGGTGACAATGTCCCGGCCGTGGTCGAAATCCGCGGCGAAATTTACATGCCCAAAGCCGGTTTTGAAAAACTTAATCAGCAGCAACTCGCTGACGGTAAAAAAATCTTTGTCAATCCGCGAAATGCCGCTGCCGGCTCCTTAAGACAGCTGGATTCCGGTATTACCGCCAGCCGACCTTTGGCACTGTTTTGTTATGCACTGGGCGATATTGACGGTATGGCAAGGCCTGCCAGTCATCAACAAGCGATGGATTTGATCGCTGGTTGGGGCGGGGCAGTCTGTCCTGAAACTAAAGTGTTGACCGATGTCAGTGCCTGTCTGGATTATCTGCATCAGCTAGCCGAAAAACGTGAGTCGCTGTCTTATGAAATTGATGGCGTGGTGTTTAAGGTTAATAGCAGCGAATTACAAAATCGTCTGGGTTTTGTCTCCCGGGCCCCCCGTTGGGCAATTGCCTATAAATTCCCGGCACAGGAAGAAATGACCGTGGTGGAGGCCATCGAAATACAGGTTGGCCGCACCGGCGCTTTAACGCCTGTTGCCCGCTTAAAACCGGTATTTGTCGGCGGCGTCACGGTCAGTAATGCCACGCTGCATAATGAAGATGAAATCCACCGTAAAGATGTGCGTATTGGCGATACCGTGATTGTTCGCCGTGCCGGTGATGTGATTCCGGAAATTGTTGGTGTAGTGACCGCGAAACGGCCGGAAAATGCCACAGAATTTGTTATGCCAGCGCAATGTCCGGTTTGTGATTCAGCAGTTGAACGTGCAGAAGGTGAAGCCGTAGCGCGTTGCAGTGGCGGTTTATACTGCGCCGCCCAGCGCAAAGAAGCGTTGAAACATTTTGCATCACGTAAAGCCATGGATATTGATGGTTTAGGCGATAAATTAGTCGAGCAACTGGTAGATGCAGAACTCGTTAAAGATCCAGCCGATTTATTTCAGCTAACGGCCGAACAATTGGCAGGACTGGAGCGGATGGGAGACAAGTCTGCTGAGAATTTGGTCAATGCCTTACAAGCTGCCAAACACACCCGCTTTGCCCGGTTTTTGTATGCGCTGGGTATTCGGGAAGTCGGTGAGGCCACCGCTCGCGCTTTGTCGCTGCATTTTGTCGATTTAAATAAACTGAAAGCTGCGACGGAACAACAGTTACTGGAAATCGAAGATGTTGGTCCCATCGTGGCGCAGCATATTGTCACTTTCTTTCAGCAGTCGCATAATCTGGAAGTGATCGACAGATTGCTGGCACAAGGCATTGACTGGCCAGAAGAAAAGCCTGCATTTGCCGACTCCGAACTAAATGGCAAAACCATTGTTTTAACCGGTACTTTGGATATTTTGTCGCGCAGTGAAGCCAAAGAAAAACTGCTGGCGCTGGGCGCCAAAGTAGCCGGTAGTGTCTCGGCAAAAACTGATTTTGTCGTTGCTGGGCGCGATGCCGGGTCTAAACTCAATAAAGCTGAATCGCTGGGTATCCCTGTTGTCGATGAAGCCCAATTACAACAATGGATCCAATCATGAGCGCTGTTGCACAAGCCATCAAAAAAGTCGCCACCGGCCCCCATCTGAGTAAAGATTTAACACTGGATGAAAGCCGCGATGCGATGCTGGAAATTCTTGAAGAGAAAGTGGATCCGGTACAGGCAGCCGTGATGCTGATAGCGCTGCGAATGAAGCGCGAAACCGATGAAGAAAATCTTGGTATGTTGCAGGCTATGCAGCAATTAACGGATCAGCAAACGCTGGATTTATCGGATGTTTTAATTATCGCCGATCCGTTTAATGGCTTTAACCGGCACTGTCCGGTCGCCGCGTTTTTACCGGCTGTTTTGGCGGCCTGTGGTTTGCCGACGGTGTCGCAAGGCGTTTATCAAATGGGGCCGAAATTTGGCGTTACCCATGCCCAGGTGCTTGAAGCCGCTGGGTTACCGGTCAATGTCAGTCCGCAGCAAATCGCGCAGCAATTACAAAATCCCGATTGTGGCTGGGCATACAGCGATCAGGCGCAGATGACACCATCGCTGTTTGCCTTGCAACATTTACGCAAACTGATGATTAAGCGGCCGAGCATCGCCACACTGGAAAAATTGATCATGCCGGTCAAAGCTCGGCGCACGCATTTGCAGATTGGTTTTGTCCATAAAGCTTATCCGCCGGTGTTGGATTTTCTGGCACGCCACGCCGGTTTTGACAGTGCTTTGATTGTTCGAGGGCTGGAAGGCGGCGTAGTGCCGACGTTGCGGGAAACCTCAATGAATCATTATTTGCATGATGGCACCTTACATAACATGCCGATACACCCGGCAGATTTTGGTGTTCATCAGGAAACCCGTGGCGTTGTAGCCGAGAAAGACAGGCCCACTGCGACTGAAAGCGCTGAACAGGGGCTGGCTGCCTTAAACGGTGAAAAAAGGCCGGCACGTGATGTCTTGATATTGGGCGCGGCACTGGCCTTATTGCAATGCCGGGATCATGAATCACCACAACATGCTGCAGATTTGGTACGACAAAAGTTGGATAATGGTCAGGTATTAGCGCATTTTAATCAGGCAAAACCATGATTTTTCAGCAAACCTTATCCTTTACCAGCAATGGCCGCAGCACCACCAATATCAGCCGGGAAATAGATGCGATAGTCGCCGATTCCGGTATTCAAACCGGCATCTGCCATGTGTTTGTGCAACATACCAGTGCATCGTTGATGATTTGTGAGAATGCCGATCCGGATGTCCGCCGCGATCTGGAAACCTATATGCAGCATATTGTCCCCGATGGTGATGCGATGTTTTTACATCAGGATGAGGGTCCCGATGATATGAGCGCCCATATCCGCACTGTGCTGACCAATCCGGATTTAACAGTGCCGGTCAGCAACGGGCAATGCGCGCTGGGCATATGGCAGGGTATATATTTATGGGAACACCGCACGCAGCGTCATCAGCGGCGGATTATTGTTACGGTACAGGGTGAATGATGCAAGACGACTGGCAAGATGATATTGATGATGAAAGCTTTGATTATGAAGAGGGTGAGGAGCCGGTCAGTAAATCACAAATCAAACGTGATCTGGATGCGCTTAAGGATCTGGGACGTGACTTGATTGCCTTATCACCGAGTGAACTGGCCAAGCTGAATTTAGACGAAGGTTTGTACGATGCAGTACTGCTCGCGCAGAATTTACAAAAGGGTGCGTTGAAACGGCAAACCGGGTTCATTGGTCGGATGATTGCCAATAGAGATCATGAAGCAATCAGCAAAAAGCTGGAAACCCTCAAACAACCACAGCGTGAAGACACGCAAAAATTTCATCAATTGGAAGCCTGGCGGGATAGTTTATTGGCCGGTGATGCGGCGGTAATGACTGCGCTGCATAATCAATTTGCAGACTTTGATGGTCAGTATGTCCGGCAATTAGTACGCAATGCCAAACGCGAAGCGCAGCAAAATCAACCGCCGAAATCAGCAAGATTATTGTTTAAGTATCTACAGCAACTTTCTGATTAATAATGCTATTGATCTGGTATTTCGATGATGAAACAGGCGCCACCCAAAAAGCTTTTTTCCAGTTTGATGGTGCCTTCATAAGCCTCGACAATATCGCTGACAATGGCAAGGCCCAGACCATGGCCTTCCACCTGGGTGTCAAAACGCCGGCCGCGTTTAATAATAGATTCGCCGGCCATTAGCGGAATACCATTACCATCATCTTCAATACGCAGGGTGATTTTCTGACGTTGTGACTGGACGACAATATTCACCCGTTGTCGGCCATATTTGTAGGCGTTTTCCAGTAAGTTGCCGAGCAATTCATACATATCGCCTTCGTCGGCATGGATAAAGGCATCACGTTCAATTTCAAACTGGCAGTGGATATTTTTTGACTGGTAGACCTTGTTCAGCGAGGCTATGATTTTGTGAATGATTTCACCCAATGACACCGGCGCCAGCAAATTGCTTTTACCCTCGGTGGCGGCGCGTTGTAATTGATAATCGACCAGTTGGTTAATGCGTTGTAATTGCTCCTGACCAACATGTTTAAAGTGCTTTAAATCCTGACTGTTTTCCAGTTCACTGCGCAGCACCGCCAGCGGCGTTTTCAAACTATGCGCTAAGTCGGCAAGCGAATTTTTATAGCGTACCCGGCGGCTTTGCTCGTGATCCAGCAGATTATTTATATTCTGGGTCAGTTGCTGTAATTCCATCGGGTATTCACCGGTTAAACGTGCATGTTCGCCGGTTTCAATGGCATGTAGATCTTTGGCAGCACCGGTTAACGGCCGTAAGCTCCAGCGCAGGATCAGCCACTGGGCAATCAGCAGCATCAGACCGGTGCCACCCAACCAATACCAGAGATTGCGCTGGAAATTAGCGGTTTGCGCTTCCAGCATTAACTGATCTTCAGCAACATTAATGGTGTAGTCAAAATGTACTCCTTGATCGTTTTCCCAGAGCACACCAAACGCCAGATTGCTCAGTTTCATACCATTGTGTAGGTCAATGACTGAATATTGCTCAACCGACGGCCCTGGATGAAACGGTAATGCCAAAAATAAACCAATCGCAGACGGTGACTGCCAGATAATCTGATCACCACTGGTAATTTGCGCGTATAAACCGGAATTGGGAATCGAAAACTTTTGCTCAAGCAGCTTTTCGGGCATCAGCAACTCGCCGGTATCCGTTAGTTCCGCAGCAGTGAGAATGGTCATTACATAATTATGTAATCGTTGCTTTTGGGCGGTTTCTGCGCTGCTTTTAAAGGCATTATTGAGACTAAAGGCTGATAAGCCTAAGAATGCCCCAAGCACCACTGAAACCGCTATCAGCAGGCGATTTGATAAAGACAGACGAGGATTAATCACGCGGCAGGGTTAGCCGATATCCCCGGCCACGCAGCGTTTCAATTGGATTCAGCGTTTTGTCCGGGTCAAGTTTGCCGCGCAGCCGTTTTACAAATACCTCGATAACGTTGCTGTCACGGTCCTGATCCATTTCGTAGATATGGTCAGTTAATTCACTTTTGGAAATGACTTCACCGGCATGCAACATTAAAAAATGCAGTAAACGATATTCATAAGCGGTTAATTCAACTTGCGTTTGCTGTAAAAGCACCTGTTGCGAGCTGGGATTAAGCTCAATTGGTCCACAACGTAAAGTGGCATTGACCCAGCCGGAAGCACGGCGGGCAAGGGCATTTAAACGCGCTGATAATTCTTCAAAATGAAACGGTTTAACCAGATAATCATCGGCGCCAGCTTCCAGGCCTTCGACTTTATCTTGCCAGCGGCCACGGGCCGTGAGGATTAAAATCGGGTATTTAAAGCCCAGTGCACGTAACTGTTGAATCACCTCAATCCCGGAAATTTTTGGCAAACCCAGGTCAATAATGGCGACATCGTAGGGATACTCCGATCCCATAAACAAACCTTCTTCGCCATCGGCGACGGCATCAACGGTCAGGTTTTGGGTGCGTAATTGCTGGGCGGTTTGTTCTCGTAACGCAGCTTCGTCTTCTATCAACAAAATTCGCATGAAAGCGGTTCACATCCTTTGGCCGGTGTCCCGATCGATTCGGTAAGTTTTTACTTTGCCATCTTCATGCAGCACTTTGACACGAAACACATTATGCTCAAAATACAGTTCATCCTGTACTGATAATACGCGGCCGCCAGTCTCCACACGTGCCAATTCCGCCGCTGTATTGCGGGTCAGTGGTAGCGGAATGTCATTGACGCTGGTACCGGGCTCAGCATCTTCCGGCAAATGTTTCGCTATTAATGGCAGCGGTGTCAGCATCGCTATTATCAGCAGTGTGTGCACTAATCGCATGTCAAACCTTGTTGTTTTGTATTCATGATAATGGTTAATTTTTATTATGCCAAAGCCGGCGATATTCAGCAGGGCGATGCATCTCGATTATTTTGCTTTGACCGGCTTTTCGGCGCCAATCGCACCATCGGCACGGGCTTTCAGATAACGGTAAATATGTTTACGCCCATCCATGACCTGTTGATTGCTCTCCCATGCCGGCATCATGCCAATTTGACCCATTTTGCCTTTGGCGACTACATCCATATAGTCTTCAAAACTGATTTTATTGAGGCTGTCCGCCAGATTGGGGCCAGCCAGTCCCTGACCATAAGTACCATGGCAGCGGGCACACCAGTTACGATAAAGCTGAAAACCTTTGAATGTTTCGCTGTCCAGTTCATTGCCATTGGTCACCGTATAAGGTTGTACTTCAGCTTTGACAGGTATAGCAGTGAATATCGACAGCATTACTGAAGCCATCAGTAATGATTTAAAACCTTTTGTCATCATCAGATATCTCCTTGAGTATCAGCGCAGATAGCCATCTGCATACTGCCAAATATAGGCTAAGAACCGTACTTAAAACAGGTGATTTGCCGCATCCCTGCGGCGATACACCTAAATATTAATAATAGCGACGTGAGGGTTTGGCGATGACATCGACCGGAATAAATTTACCCGGATGATGATCCATAAAGGTAGTGTATTCACGGCCTTTGTAACGATAGCCCACTTCATAGCCTTCGACACGTTGTTCATATCGATCCTGGTAACGCACATCACATTGCTCGCGGTAACCATAATCACGGTAGCCAGAATTATCCCCCCGATATTGATTACTCATATCACGGCCAACGGAACCGCCCAACAAAGCACCTGCCACCGTCATTGCCGTCTGGCCATTGCCACCACCAAACTGGTTACCGATAACACCACCAATAAGACCACCGGCGATGGTGCCGGTATAAGATTGTTGTGGACCGCGGCGATAATCGCGGCTTTCATAACATTCGCGAACCGGTGTGGTGACACGTACTTCGTTATAAACCGGTTCAACCCAGGTCACTTTGGCGCGGTCCTGACCACCTTGATCGTAATGGCGATATTTATCGCCCGCCATAACTGCAGATGAAGACAAAGTCAGCAATGTTGCCAAGCTTAATGTAGTTATTGTGTTTTTCATCACAGCACTCCTTTTGTCAGCTGTTGATTGCAGATTAGCAACCTCAAACTGAACTATGACTGAATGTGATGTAAATTTACGTTAGGAAAATTAAAAGTAAGATCAAATGCTTGGCTCAACACTCAGCCCACTGTTTATCAAGCCGTTTGGCTGATACCGGGTAAGCGGTGCCGACTTCCTGCGCAAATACTGAAATACGTAATTCTTCAATCATCCAGCGATACTTATCACGGGCATCCGACGGCGCCCGGTGCAAATGCTGTAAATAACGCCGCCAGTGCGGGGCGATTTCATTTTGCCGTTGTCGATCTTTGGCCGGATCAGTTTTTAACTTATCGAGGCGCAGGCCTATTGCTTGAAAGTAGGCAGGCAGGCGTTTCAGGGCACTATCCGGTAAATCATGAACAAAGCCCTGGTAAAGCAAATGCTGCAGTTGTTCACGAATATCTTGCACCGCATGCATCGCTGCCATTGGTAAATTGCCAGACAACCGTTTAGCAATAGCGTGATATTCCTTTAGCGCAGCTGCAATGACGGCTGCCAGGCCGGTCGCGGTATTAATCAAATGCCGGCGCTCCTCAGCCAACCGCTGTTCAAAAGCTGCCTGACTGCGTGGCCATGGTTTATTCAATAAAAAGCAATGGTCAACGGCAACTTGAATCAAATCGTTTTTCAGCTGTTCACACGGTGTTAAATCACTGTGATTATCATCATAAGGCGAGGGCGGCACATTGGTATATTGCAAACACATGGTTTTAATATCCGGTAAATGCTTTTGCAGATATTTAACCGTGTCTTTCTCAGCAAGCATAAACAGCCGGCGCAGGCCCTTGAATGTTTGGGTATCAGCCTGAGCGCGCGTATCCAGCAGCGTTAAGTCAACATGCTCTTGTTTATCAATTAGCGCCGGATAGGCGGTAATTTCGATACTGTTTTGTTGCAGTAGGATATGTTCAGGCAATTCACCAAACGTCCAGTCAACCAGCCCGGTTTTTTCATAATCACTGTCCGGCATCTGCCGAAAACTGTCAGCGGCTTGTTTGGCCCAATCATTTTTAAGCTGTGCTAAATCACGACTTTCGTCGAGCAGTTTGCCGTTTTCACCAACCAAACGAAAATTCATCTGTAAGTACAATGGCAACTCTTCCAGTCGCCAGTCATCTGGTTTGATATCAACGCCAGTCAATTTGCGAAGGACGTCGCTCAGTGCTGGCAATAAAGCGCCCTGATCCGGTGACATCAAATCCAAAGCCCGATCAGCATATTGCGGCACGGGTATCACATGCCGGCGCAGTGATTTAGGTAAAGATTTAAGCAGAAAAATAACTTTATCGCGAAGCAAGCCCGGCACCAGCCATTCATATCGTTCAGGCTGGGTTTGGTTCAGCAATGACAAGGGAATGGTCTGAGTGATGCCATCTTGTTGTTTACCCGGCTCAAAATGATATTCCAGTGGCAAGGCAACACGATTGACCAGTATTTGATCAGGGTAGGCATCGACCGTGACCTGGTCTGCCTTATGCTGCATCAACGCTTCACGGGTCAGAAACAGTAAATTGGGATCTTTTAGTTGTGCCTTTTTACGCCAGCGTTCAAAGCCAGCACCGTTGACAATATCGGCTGGCACTTGCTGCCGGTAAAACTCAAACAACGCATCATCATCAACCAGCACATCCCGGCGTCGTGATTTGTTTTCGAGGATAGCGATATCTTCAACCAGTTGCTGATTGTGCTTGAAGAACGGCGCACTACAGTTAAAGTCACCGGCTACCAACGCCTGACGAATAAAGATTTCATTGGATAAAGCCCGATCTATTGGCCCGAAATGCACCCGACGGCGGCTGACAATCGGCAGACCATATAATGTGACGCTTTCAAAAGCAGCGACTTGTGCCGGTTTTTTCTCCCAATGCGGATCGCTGTATTGGCGGTTGACCAAGTCACCAGCGACCGGCTCAATCCATTCCGGTTCAATTTTGGCAACAATCCGCGCATACAACTGACCGGTCTCCACCAGTTCGGCGGCCATGATCCATTTCGGGCCTTTTTTATGCAGTGCGGATCCCGGGAATATTCTCAGCTTCAGATTGCGGGCACCGGTATAAACATGCTGTTCCGTTTTCGCGGCTATGTTGCTTAATAAACCGCTGAGCAGCGCCAGATGAATGCTCATGTAATCGGCCGGTTGCTGATTGGGCTTAAAGCCCATTTGGGTAACTTGTACATGTAGTTGCTGATAAATATCCAGCCATTCACGCAACCGTAAAAAAGACAGGAAGTTTTCTTTACAAAACCGGCGTAACTTATTCTGTGATAAATGTTTTTTCTTATCGTGATACAGATCCCACAGCTTTAAAAAAGCCAGAAAATCACTGCGCTCATCCTGGTATTTTTTATGGGCTTCATCAGCGGCCTGTTGTTTATCCATCGGCCTTTCACGTGGATCCTGAATGCTCAGGGCACTGGCAATAATCAACACTTCATGCAGGCTGTTCTGGGTATTGGCCGCCAACACCATCCGGGCAATCCGTGAATCAATCGGCAGTTTGGCCAATTGTTGGCCAATCTCGGTAATGTGCCGTTGCCGGTTCACGGCGCCAAGTTCTTCTAACAACCGGTAACCGTCGTTAATCATTTTCGGCGGCGGTGGATTAATAAACGGAAATTTGGCCGGATCGCCAAGCTTCAATGCCGTCATTTGCAAAATCACCGAAGCCAGATTGGTGCGCAAAATTTCCGGATCGGTAAATTCTGGCCGCGCTTTAAAGTCATCTTCATCGTAGAGCCGGATACACACGCCGGCGGCGACCCGGCCACAACGTCCAGAACGTTGATTGGCACTGGACTGGGAGATTTTTTCAATCGGCAGGCGTTGCACTTTATTGCGAACGCTATAGCGACTGATCCGCGCCAAGCCCGGATCCACCACATAACGAATACCGGGCACCGTCAATGACGTTTCGGCAACATTGGTGGCCAGCACAATGCGTCTTGGGCCGCCGGTTTTAAAGACCCGGTTTTGTTCAGAAGCGGATTGCCGGGCAAATAGCGGCAAAATTTCGGTATTCGGCGGGTGATGTTTACGCAAAGCTTCGGAGACATCACGGATATCACGCTCACCTGATAAAAACACCAGCACATCACCAGGGCCTTCTTTGCAGAGTTCATCAACGGCAACCACGATACCTTCGATAAAATCATAATCTTCACTGTCTTCATCCTGACTGAGCAGGGGACGATAACGGACATCTACCGGATAGGTCCGGCCACTGACTTCAATAATTGGCGCATCTTCGAAATGCTCAGAAAACCTTGCAGTATCAATGGTTGCCGAGGTGATGATCAGTTTTAAATCTGGTCGTTTCGGCAACAATTGTTTTAAATAGCCGAGCAGAAAATCAATATTCAGACTACGTTCATGGGCCTCATCGATAATGATGGTGTCGTATTGATTGAGAAATTTATCGTTTTGGGTTTCAGCCAGCAAAATCCCGTCAGTCATCAGCTTGATATAACTGCGATCGGCACGCACTTGATCATGAAAACGCACTTTGTAGCCGACCGTTTCGCCAATACTGGAATCCAGTTCTTCAGCGATACGGGTAGCGACAGTGCGAGCGGCAATCCGCCGTGGCTGAGTATGGCCAATCAGGCCGCTGACACCGCGGCCAAGATCCAGACAAATCTGTGGTAACTGGGTCGTTTTACCTGAGCCGGTTTCACCACAAAGAATAATGACCTGATTATAGGCAATCGCTTTGGCAATTTCTTCGCGGCGGGCGATGACCGGTAAATCGGCATCCAATTTCGGTTTGGGAATATTACTCAGCCGGGTTTGGTAGCGGTCGGCAGAGGTGGCCATTTGTTGGGCCAGTTGCGCTAGCCTTTTGGCATCCGGCGCTGTTTGTTGCTTTAAAGCCTGTAAATTTCGCCGCAGCCGATGCCGATCCGTGAGCATGGTGCCAGACAGCATTTGTTCAAGTTGTTGTAGCGTGGGTGCGGTCAAAAGAAGGCCTGTCAGCTAAAAAAATTGGGCGATTTAGCCGCCATAGTATAAAGAAATTTGCAGTGTCCGTTGCCATAAGCCAGACAAAATAAAACCCGCCGGGCAAAAACCACGGCGGGTTGTCTGTTTAATCTGTAATTAACAGCCGCTATTATCAATACTGCCATCGGGCATCGTGGTATCACACAGAACAACGCCACGGACACTGGTACCTTCCATTGATGCACCGGTCAAATCAGCACCGCTGAGATCACTAAAAATCATCTGCGCGCCATCTAAATTGGCATTTTTCAGATTAACATCAACTAAATGCGTGTAATCCATCAAAGCACCTTGCAATTGTGCACCTTCCAGATTAGCGCCATGCATTTTAGAATGCGTAAACCAGATGCCTTGTAACTTGCTGTTTTGCAGGTTAACGCCTTTCAGATTGGACTCACTCATATCAGCGCCTTGCAAATCATGATCTGCAAGGGGCGCATCATTGAGAGTGCAATGATGACACTGGTTTTCTTTCAGTAATCTCTTCAGATAAATTTCGTCATATGCCATTGCACTGGTACTGACCAATAATGTCGCCATTAACAATACTGATTTCATGCTGATTCTCCGACTTTTATTTAACGGCTTTTTTGCCAGCCGCCATGAAAAAATTGTTCTGCTAATGGACGACGCTGGCGCGGTTTTAGTTCCCGCTCCATTTGTTCGGCGGTTAAGTCATCAAGTGGTGCTGTGTGGCCGATGGCTATCATTGACCATAAATGCAAATCGCCTGGCAGGCCAAACGTTTTACGTACTTTTTCGACGTCAAAACCACCCATTTGATGCGACATCAATCCCATGGATGTGGCTTGCAAACATAAACTGACACTGGCGGCGCCAGTATCGTACCCGGTCCAGCGATTAGGCTTGTCGTTATTGCTGAATTTGTCTACTGATGCGGCCAGAATCAGTACCGGTGCATCTTTAGCCCATTGTTGATTGCCTTCTGCCAAACAATCAAAAGCTTGTTGCCAGCTATCGGCATCATGATTGCGATCCCAGATAATGTAACGCCACGGTTCATCACCAAAACAACTGGGTGCCCAGCGTGCCGCTTCGGTCAGCGCAGTGATTTCGGCTTCCGTGACCGGCGTGTTGGCATCATAAGCCCGGCCACTCCAGCGTTCGGCAATTACATTTTCAATCGGTACTTCAGTATCAGCAGGTTTCTGAATCATGGGACCTCTCGTTTGCTTGATTACGGTAAGCTGATTTTCGGTGTTTCGGCGGGCCGGTAAAAGCCACCAATATGGCCAATGACCATCACTAAATCAGCGCCAGTTTGTTCGGCAATCTGATCGAGCATTTGTTTCCGATCTGCGCGTTCCTGACCGCTCACTCGCACTTTAATCAATTCATGATGACTGAGTGCCTGCTCGATTTCATTGAGTACGTTGGGCGTCAAACCGCTGTTGCCAATCATTACCACTGGTTTTAGCGGGTGGGCGAGGCCTTTTAAATAGCGCCGTTGTTTGTCATTCACTGCCATGGAAGTGTCACCTGTATTAAAATGCGCCGATTATATCAGGATAGCCGTATGAGCTTGGGGCTTGTTTGTCTTTCATACAAGGCAGCCGGGCGCAACAATAGTCCCAGCCCTGCGGGTTGTGACTGAAAAAGCGCCACCCTGCGTTGCTCGTCGTTTGTTTACGATGAGCATCCGGCTTTCCTCGCGCCTTACGGCGCTTTTTCAGTTCACAACAGAGACGTAGATGAAAGATAAACAAGCCCTGAATAAGTTCACAGTAACAGCCGCTCGGGGCATGTTGCCTTTGTTGACTGCTGAGTTAGAGCAACTTGGCATTCAGCAAATCAAACCGGAAGCGGGCAGCGTAAGGTTTACCGGCACACTGAAACAAGCCTATGAAGTGTGTTTATGGTCACGTGTCGCTGTGCGGGTGTTAATGCCAATAGCCCATTTTGGCGCAGAAACCCCCGAGCAACTGTACACCGGCATACAGACAGTTGATTGGTCACAACATATCGCTACTGAAGACGCCACGCTGGCCATCGATTTCAACAGCTTTCGTTCGAAAATTCATCATACGCAGTATGGCGCCCAGAAAGTTAAAGACGCCATTGTTGACCAATTGCGTGACAAATTTGGTCAACGGCCTTCGGTGGATTTATTTCAGCCGGATCTGCGGGTTAATGTTTATCTGAAACATAATCAGGCCATTGTCAGCATTGATTTATCAGGTGACAGCCTGCACAAACGCGGCTATCGGGTACAACAAACCGAGGCGCCACTGAAAGAAAATCTGGCAGCGGCCATTTTATTAACAGCTGAATGGCCAAATCTGGCGCGTCAGGGTTGGGGGTTACTGGATCCGATGTGTGGTAGCGGCACATTTTTGATTGAAGCGGCGATGATGGCCGCCGATATTGCCCCGGGTTTAAATCGCAGCTATTACGGCTTTTTGTATTGGCCACAGCATGATAAAGCGGTTTGGCAGCAGTTAAAGGCCGATGCCGAACGCCGGCGGTTAAGTGGTTTGGCGCGTTTACCGGTGATTTCTGGTGGCGATGAAGATCCCAAAGCGGTTGCCGCGGCTCAGGCCAACATTGCTGCGGCAGGATTAGCCGATCGAATTGAAGTCATCGAGCGGCGTTTATTGGATTGGACCGCCGTCAGCCGGCAATTACCGGGGCAGGGTTTACTGGTTTGTAATCCGCCTTATGGTTCGCGGATGGGCAATGTCCGGGATCTGCATTTCCTCTATGAAAGCATCGGCAATATTTTGCAGGAAAATTTACCTGCCTGGCGCTGCGCCGTCATTACTGATAATGCCAGTCTAGGCAAATTTACCGGTCTGACTTTGTTTGATCAGGTGCCATTTGATAATGGGCCGATTGAATGTGAAGTGTTGTACTACCGTGCCATCAAAGCTAAACCTCAAGCGGTTCAGAAACGACCTGCTTCAGCATGGCCACAAGCGGGTAAAAACATATCTGAAGACGAGCAAACATCCGTCGCAACGACAACAGTGGCGCTTTCTGAAAATGCGCAGATGTTTGCCAACCGGCTGCAAAAAAACTTTAAACATTTAGCCAAATGGGCGCGCAAACAGGATCTTGACTGCTACCGAGTTTATGACGCCGACTTACCGGATTATGCAGTCGCTATCGATATTTATGGTGATAAGGTGCATGTGCAGGAATACGCACCGCCAGCACAAATTGATCCACTCAAAGCCAGCCAGCGGCTGGATGATGTCATGCAAATTGTCCCGGAAATTTTGGCCGTTAAACCACAACATGTGGCGCTTAAATTACGCCAGCGGCAGCGGGGCAGTAATCAATATGAAGCACAGGCGGCGTTAAAACAGCGATTTATTGTTCATGAAAACGGACTGCAATTCTGGGTGAATCTGACCGATTATCTGGATACCGGATTATTCCTGGATCACCGTCTGACCCGGCAATATTTACTGGAAAATGCCCGCGGTAAACGCTTTTTGAATTTGTTTGCCTATACCGGCAGCGCGACCGTTTATGCCGCGGCAGGTGGTGCAGCGTCGAGCTTGACCGTAGATATGTCCAATACTTATCTGCAATGGGCACAGGATAATTTACAGCTTAATCGTCTTGATGGTGCCCCGCATCAATTTCAGCGTGCTGATGTCCTGGTTTGGTTAGATGAGGCTGTAGAGCAGCAGTTGCAATTTGATTTGATTTTTGTCGATCCGCCGACGTTTTCCAACTCCAGCAAAATGGCCGAGGTATTTGATGTGCAGCGGGATCATGTCGCCATGCTGGGCAAAATCGGCCAATTATTGAGCAGTGGTGGGCAAATCGTGTTTTCCACCAACCGGCGTGACTTTAAATGGGATACCGCAGCACTCAGCCAGTTTGCAATTAACGATATCAGCAAAGCGACGTTACCGGCTGATTTTGCCCGCAATCCAAAAATTCACTATTGCTGGACGCTGGCAAAAACTAACGATTAATTGATATTGCTAAGTGTGGCTTTGATGTCTTGCCAAAGCTGCTCATAGGCCTTGGCCACCGGCGTATTGGCGGCAAATGCTGACAATGGCGCCCGAAAATCGCCCATCCGTTCTACCACAGCTGCATAGGGAATAGCGGTTTGCAAACCGTGTTTGAGTATCTTCGGCGGATGCGCCAGCATCACGCGGTGCATCGAGCGGCGGCGATCCACCATATTAAAAAATGCATGCAGACGTTTTGGTTTCAGATCATGTTCTTTGAAAAAGTCGCGTGTTTGTTCAAAGGTACGCAGCGACAAATGCGTTGGGATCAGCGGCAAATACAGTGCGTCGGCCGTGGCAAAAATTTGCTCGCTCAAAGTCGAAAAACTGGGCGGGCAATCCAGAATTACCAAAGCATATTGCTCGCTGAACGGCGCCAGCAATTTTTCGACCGGATTACTTTTGTTATCCATGTCAGCCAGCATCACATCCAGCTGTCTGAATGAAAAATCCGCCGGAATAATATCCAGATTCGGGTAATCGGTATTTTTCACCAGTTCACCGATGGCCATTTTACCGCTCAGCACTTTTTTGGTTTCGCTTTTGGCTTTGGCTTTACGCTGCAATAGCCAGCTGGCTGCGCCTTGCGGGTCTAAATCCCACAGCAGGGTAGGAATGCCCTCGTTGGCAGCATGCCAGGCAATATTAACGGCCGAGGTGGTTTTGCCAACACCGCCTTTAAGGTTAAAAAACGCGATTTTTTCCATCAGAAAGTGGCGGCCATCTGTTCCAGCAAGTGCGTTTGAGCGGCCATTTTATTATCCGATTCTGAACTTTCAACGCGTTTATAACGACCATCGGCAGACAAAATCCAAGCCTGCGAATTATCATCAAGATAGAGCTGTAAATCGTCGAGGATGCGCTGTCGCAATTTTTTCGATTCAATTGGAAAAGCCGTCTCTACGCGACGCAGCAAATTGCGTTTCATCAAATCGGCACTGGCACACCAGACTTCCGGATTGCCGTTATTGTCAAAATAAAACACCCGGGTGTGCTCTAAAAAACGGCCGATAATACTGCGCACCTGAATATTGTCAGAAATGCCTTCAACACCGGGTTTGAGTGTACAAATACCACGAACAATCAGATCAACCTTAACGCCGGCCATTGAGGCGCGATAAAACGCCTGCACCATTTCCGGTTCCACCACGGCATTCGCTTTAATAATGATACGTGCCGCATTGCCGTTATTAGCATGGTCTATTTCACGTTCGATTTTCTCCAAAAGACCGGTATGCAGGGTGAACGGCGCATGCAACAGTTTATGCATTTGCGGCACTTTACCGAGGCTGGTCAGCTGAATAAACAGATTATTGACGTCCTCACCGAGTTTTTTATCCGAGGTCAATAAACCGTAATCCGTGTAAATACGCGACGTACTGCGGTGATAGTTACCGGTACCCAGATGCACATAACGACGCAGCTTATTGTTTTCGCGGCGCAGGATCAGCAACATTTTGGCGTGGGTTTTATAACCGACGATGCCATAAACCACGTGGGCCCCGGCTTCCTGTAATTTGGCGGCCAGCGCAACGTTCGCTTCTTCATCAAAACGGGCACGTAACTCGACCACCACGGTGACTTCTTTACCGGCATGTGCCGCAGCGACCAGGGCATCGACAATTGGTGAACTGGCGCCGGTGCGGTACAACGTTTGTTTAATGGCCAAAACGCTGTTATCAGCCGCTGCTTGTTTGATTAAATCAATAATCGGCCCGAATGATTCATAAGGATGGTGCAACAAAAAATCGTTCTTTTTGATGCTGCCAAATAAATCAACATCGCCGGTCATGCCGGTGGGGCGGCCCTGGGTAAATGGTTTGAATTTCAGATCTGAGCGTTCAACCAGCGAATGCACTGCCTGAATACGACTGAGATTCACCGGCCCATTAACCAGATAAACATTGTCCTGATGCATGCCGCATTGTTCGCGCAGGAAGTTGACCATATCTTCAGGGCAATTATGAGCAATTTCCAGCCGTACTTCATCACCATAATTACGGTGCGTCAGCTCGTCAGCAATGGTTGCCAGCAGATCGCTGGTTTCTTCAGTATCAATAGCCAAATCACTGTTACGGGTCACCCGGAACTGATAGCAGCCTTTAACTTTCATGCCAAAAAACAAATCTTCGGCAAAGGCATGAATAATCGACGATAAAAACACAAAGTGATATTCGCCAGACTCAGACATTTCTGCCGGCAACTGGATGACCCGGGGCAGAGCACGCGGCGCCTGTAAAATCGCATAACCACGATCGCGGCCAAACGCATCTTTACCGACTAGAGAGACGATAAAATTTAAACTTTTATTGAGCAGCCGGGGAAAAGGATGCGCCGAATCCAGCCCGATGGGACTGAGGATCGGCAGGATTTCTTCCTGAAAATATTGCTTCAACCACTCGGTATGGATATCGGTCCACATGGATCGCGGCATAACGCGGATACCATTTTGTTCAAGTTCTGGCAGCAAAACTTCATTGAGTACGCTGTATTGTTCTTCGACCAGTTCATGGGCGCGATGACTTATCAACCGCAAAGCTTCCTGCGCACTGATTTGATCGGCTTCTAAATAAGGATCGCCGATTTCAATTTGCTGGATCAGGCCGGCAACCCGGACTTCAAAAAATTCATCAAGATTGGTGCTGGAAATACACAGATAATTTAAGCGCTCCAGCAGTGGCACATCAGTATCGAGCGCTTGTTGTAACACCCGCCAGTTAAATTCCAGCAGGCTAAGCTCACGGTTTAAAAAGAGATCCGGGCTGTTTAAATCTATAGGTGTTTGCATTGGGGCGAGTCTAGGTCCATTTAATGACAGTTTTGTGACAGGGTTATTGGCTTATTTGATTTTTGAAACCAACATTGCAGGTGACGAATTTATAACACTTAGCCTACCACCAAAATTTACCGAAGTTTTCAGGGTTCGCCCAAAAACGACTGTTCAGCCAGTCGCGCTTTGGCTGGTAATTTTCGATAGCGTAGCTGTAAATGTGCAGACCATTTTGGCTAACCGCGACTTGATGCAGACCCAGCGCCAGAAAATCAGCAAATTGCCAGCCTTGTTGCTGCGCTTTGTCGGGATCGCTGATTAAAATGACATGTGGCGCAAATAGATTACGCAACGAGCCCAGCCATTGCTGCCCTTTATTAACTGACAAGGTTTCGGTGAGATCGCTGATAATAGCGACATCGACCTGATCCAAATCGTTGAGCTGTTGTTGCTGAAACGGTGTTGTCAATTGTCGGGATCTGGTATCTTGAGCCGGTTGCACACTGGCAATGGCCAGTTCGCCAGCTAATAATAAACTTTGTGGCGAGAATTCCGCCAGTAGCGGATCCAGTAATTCACCAAGAGCATTAACATTATCCATGACCGAGCAGCATAAAACATCTGCCGCCTTCTGGGAACACAAGCGACTTAGCGAAATGACCCATGATGAGTGGGAATCGCTATGTGATGGCTGTGGGCGCTGCTGTCTGCACAAACTGGAAGATGAGCAGGATGACCGCATGTATTACACACGAGTCGCCTGTGATTTATTAGATATTGGCAACTGCCGCTGCAGCGATTATCCCAATCGGCAAACACGCATGCCGGATTGTATTCAACTCAGTGTCGATAATGCGCACTTATTTGATTGGTTGCCTGATACCTGTGCCTATCGTTTATTAGCCGAAGGTGAAAAATTGCCCAACTGGCATCCGTTAATTACCGGCGATCCGCAATCAGTTATCACGGCCGGTGTTTCGGTACGCGATATTGCCATAGCCGGTGATAAGGTCAGTGATATTACCGATGAAGTTATCGCCTTAAACAAACCGCATTATCCGCATGACGCCTGAAGAAAGCCGGGAATTTACCGCCCGCATGGAGCAGGCGGCCATCACCTTGTTGGAATTAGAAATTTATCGTAAACCCGATGACCTGGCGCGTCGTTTTGGTTTGCCTGTGCCTGTGGTGCGCTATTGGTGGCGTAATACCGATCAAAAAACACATCCAGTTGATCAAAGTGCTTTGTCACCGCGCGATGTCAAAGTAATTCGCAAAGCCAGCCAGACACTGGAAGGCTGGGAAAAAATTAAACGCTATCGGCCGCCTTGCGGTGCCCGCATGGCCAGTGGCAAAATTTGCAAACGCAGTGTCGCTATTCGCGCACCTGAAGGCTGGGCCTTTGGTGCATTAGCCAATCGCTGCCGCTTACATGGCGGCCTCGCCAAACGTAACCGTAAAATAGTCAGCAACGACGCTGACTCTGAAGATTAAATGCAAATCTTAGGAGCACGTTATGCTGGAAACGACCGAGTTACTTGGGCAAATTGTCCGTTTATGTGCTGAACAAAAATCGGGCACCTTGTTTTTAACGACCAATATTAATAAAGCCTGTCATATTGTATTTGACGAAGGCCAAATCACCGCAATGGCTTATGGTTCAGTTCGCGGTGTTGCTGTGACCGACTTGTTGCTCCGCTTACCGGTAGTTGCCTGTCAATTTAACAGTGCTCTACGGATGCCATTAAGCAGTCGGGCCATGCTCGCTAATGACAACATAGTGTTTGATAAATTAGGTTTGCGCCGTGGCGCTATGCAGCCTGTTGCAGCAACCAGTAGCCAGCGAATGTATCGTGGTCATCCGGTATCGGTAACCGCTACAGCGGAAGTAACCGCAGATAACAATGCATTTAAAGCAAACAAATCAAGCAAAGCCAAACGCATTTATCGCGGACAAGTTATCGAAGATTAGGGCTGTGTCCTTCCTGGGGCTCAGCTGTGTTGTATGAAATATAAATAAGCCTTGAGCTGTGGTTTAGCTTAAAAATCGTTACTATGTGTCGCCTCAGTCACCAAAAAGCAGAGTCTCAGCATGCACCACACCAGCGCCGCAGAATTTAATCAGGGTTTACTTCAGTTTATTGCTCGTTCGCCAACGCCATTTCATGCGGTGGCAACGATGGTTGAAGTCCTTGAACAAGCGGGATTTACTGAACTTAAAGAAGCTGATGTTTGGGGCGAATTGGCGGCCGGCAAATATTATGTCATCCGAAATAATTCTTCGATTATTGCATTTGTAAAAACCGCGCAAAATATAGCAGATACCGGTTTTGCCATGGTCGGCGCCCATACCGACAGTCCATGTTTAAAAGTTAAACCACGGCCTGGACAGGTAAACAATGGCCTTTGGCAGTTGGGCGTTGAAGTCTATGGTGGCGCCTTATTAAATCCGTGGTTTGATCGTGATTTATCGCTTGCTGGTCGTGTCAGTTTTCTTGATAAACAGGATCAGTTACAACATGCCTTGGTGGACTTTAAAAAGCCGATGGCGGTGATCCCGAGTCTGGCGATTCATTTGGATCGTGAGGTCAATCAAAACCGCAGCATCAATCCACAGCTACATTTGCCACCGGTGATTATGCAAACCGAACCGGGTGAAACACCGGATTTTCGCGCGTTACTGGAACAACAACTGAGCAGCCAATACCCGGATCGCTATATCGGTCAGGTGCTCGATTATGAAATCAGTTTGTATGATACGCAGCCGGCAGCGATAACCGGTCTTAATGATGATTTTATCAGTGCCGCACGGCTGGATAATTT
Source organism: Methylophaga sp. (assembly GCA_040882115.1). Classification (GTDB taxonomy): domain Bacteria; phylum Pseudomonadota; class Gammaproteobacteria; order Nitrosococcales; family Methylophagaceae; genus Methylophaga. The sequence continues at coordinate 204,330 of JBBEBX010000003.1, forward strand.
ATTGAGCTGTTACACGGGACTGCAGGCATTACTGGCCTGCGATGGCAAACAACCGGCCATGCTGATTTGCACCGACCATGAAGAAGTGGGCAGTATGTCCACCGCCGGCGCGCAGGGCAATTTTTTACAATCGGTATTACAACGACTGGCCCCGGCAGCGGAGGCTTTTCAGCGTCTGGTTGAGCATTCCTGGCTGATTTCAGCAGATAATGCCCATGGCATTCATCCCAATTATGCTGATCGCCATGATGCCAGTCACGGGCCGCTGCTGAATCAGGGCCCGGTCATTAAAACCAATGCCAATCAGCGTTATGCGACCAATAGCGAAACCAGTGCCCGTTTCCGGCAAATTTGTCAGCAAGCCGATGTGCCGTTGCAGGATTTTGTGGTGCGCACCGATATGGCATGTGGCAGCACTATTGGCCCGTTAACCGCAGCGCAAATTGGTGTCAAAACACTGGATATCGGTGTACCGACCTTTGCCATGCATTCGATTCGTGAGCTGGCCGGAAGTCAGGATGGCTGGCATTTATATCGCGCTTTAAAACATTTTTTCAATTAAAAACAAGGAAATACCCAGACTATGTCAGAAACAGTTGATGGCTTGACCGTGACCTACCAAGAAGGCGAATTAATGACCGTTAAGGAGCTGGATAAGGTCGTTTTGACCAAAGGCGCCTGGGCGACGGTAATGTTTCGCTATCAGGATCTGGATCGCAAAACCGGTGAATTTGGCCCCGATAAATACACAATTCGCCGCTATCAAAAACGCAATGGTGAATACGGTCAACGCTCGAAATTTAATATTTCCAGCCGGGATCAGGCGCAGCAAATTGTCACCACTCTGACTGGCTGGCTTAAAGACTGATATCGCGCCTATGAACAAAAGCCTGTTAACCAATCTGATTGCTGCCGCGCTGGTTGGTGTGGGGTTATGGTTACCGGCGCCCTGGCGTGAACCGGTATTGTCGACCGGCTTATTTGCATTGGCCGGTGGTTTAACCAACTGGTTAGCGATTCATATGTTGTTTGAGAAGATCCCCGGCCTTTATGGCTCGGGGGTCATCGCTGCTAAATTTATGGCGTTTCGCCAGGCGATTGAAGATCTGGTGATGCAGGAGTTTTTTCATCCGGCGCAGATCAGTCGCTTTATCGACGATTTACATGGCCGCGAATCGCAGCATCTCAACCTCGAAGCCATTATTGAATCAGCCGATTTAACCCCGGCCTGGCAGTCTTTGATTGAAACGATTAAAACATCATCATTTGGCAGTATGTTGTCGATGTTCGGTGGTGATAAAGCACTGGAACCTTTAAAAACGCCCTTTATCAGCAAGATGCAGCAGGCATTAAATGATATTGCCCATAGCGAAGATTTCCAGCAGCGTCTGAAAGCGCAACTGGGGCAGGGCAGCAGTGCCGACAGCTTGCATCAGCAAATATCACAAATTGTCCATCAACGTCTCGATGAACTGACGCCGGAAATGGTTAAAGACATTATCCAGCAGATGATCCGCCAGCATTTGGGTTGGCTGGTGATTTGGGGTGGAGTGTTTGGTGGTTTATTGGGGCTGATTGCCAGCTTTATTCCATTTTGACGTCAAGCCAGGAACCTTGCCGGCTGTGTCAGGCAACAGCCGATGTTTATGTCGAGAGTCGTGGCCGGACGTTTTTACAATGTAGTAGCTGCCAATCGGTACAAGTTGCCGCACAACACTTACCCGATGCCGAACGTGAAAAAACACAGTATTTAACCCATAACAACGATGTGGATGATCCACGCTATCAGGCATTTGTATCACCGGTGACGCAGGCGATTTTAGCTGAGCAAACCGCAGATAAAACCGGCCTTGATTTTGGCGCTGGCCCGGGGCCGGTGATCAGCCATAAACTGATGCAGCAAGGTTATAAAGTCACACTTTACGACCCATTTTTTCATAATAATATCAATGCATTAAACGAGACATATGATTTCATCATCAGCTGTGAAGTTATCGAGCATTTTCACCAGCCCGCGCTGGAATTTGCCCGGTTACGTGCTTTATTAAAGCCGGGTGGCAGCCTGTATTGCATGACCGAGTTATTCTCTGAAGCCGTTGATTTTGCCGGCTGGTATTACAAAAATGATCCGACGCATGTGTTTTTTTATCATATCGATTATTTGCCGCGTATGGCCCAACGTTTCGGTTTTAGCCAATTTCGCCAGGATGGCCGGTTAATCGTTTTCAGCGTTTAGGAAAACTGCTGTTTAATCGCGTCGGCTGCGCTGGCTGGCAGACTGATAAGCAAGGTTACATTGTCGGTAAATTGCTGATTGAGGATTTGCCCATTACATTGTTTCAATTGGTATTCGAGCATTTGCAACTGACTGTAGTCAATTGTCAGTGTTAATTGCTGCATGGCCACAAACGGCTGGAATTTAGCCGCTGCCAGAGCTTGTTTTGCCGCGTTGCCATAAGCGCGGGTCAAGCCGCCGGTGCCGAGTTTAATGCCGCCAAAATAGCGAATGACAGCAACGACTGTATTAATCAGATTTTCACCTTGCATCGGCGCCAGAATCGGCCTGCCTGCAGTACCTGATGGTTCACCGGCATCATAAAAGCGTTCCGTGATAAAACCCTCTGGCTGGCGGATGCGCCAGGCAAAAGCCAAATGATTGGCGTTGGCATGTTGCGCCGCTAATTTGCGTAATTGTTGCAACGCATGTTGCTCTGACTCACAGGGCATGGCGACGCCGATAAAACGCGATTTTTTGATTTCACTGTCAAAGCTGGTGGTGTCGGCTAACACTTGATAATTGCTGGTCATTTATAAGCGGCAGGGGCGTTGGCTATAGGAAAAAACATGCCGACAATTTACCATACTGGGCTTAGTTAGCCTTACCCACTGTTGGGAACGGCGTTATTTCATCAGGAAGTTAGTTTGTCAGATAGCGAATTTGCAATAGGTCAGCGCTGGGTCAGCCACAGCGAAGCAGAACTTGGTTTGGGGATAGTTGCCGCCATAGAGGGGCGGCGCTTGCAGGTGGAATATCCAGCAGCAGAAACCAGCCGTACTTATGCCATCGATAATGCGCCATTAAGTCGCGTCAGTTATCAGGTCGGAGACCATTTCAAGGATGCCGATGGCCGCAAACTGACGGTCCGGCAATTGCAGCAAATCAATGGCTGTTGGGTGTATTTGGCAGCTGATTCTGATGAAGAACTGCATACCGTTCATGAAATGCAGTTGCACAGCGCCGTGCAGTTTAGTGAGCCACAGCAACGTTTATTTGCCGGACAAATTGATAAAAACAATATCTTTAATTTGCGGCTGAAAGCCCTGGCGTATCACCATCAGATCCGGCAAAGTCCGCTTTATGGTCTGGTCGGGGCTCGCGCGCAATTATTACCGCATCAGTTTTACATCGCTGCCGAAGTCGGCCAGCGTCATGCACCGCGGGTATTGCTGGCCGATGAAGTCGGCCTGGGCAAAACCATTGAAGCTGGCCTGATTTTGCATCAACAATTGCTGACCGGTCGTGCTCACCGGGCGCTGATTATTGTGCCGGAGTCTTTACTGCATCAATGGCTGGTAGAAATGCTGCGCCGCTTTAATCTGGCATTTACCATTATTGACGCTGAACGGTTTGCCGCACTGCAGGAAGACGAGGACATCAATCCGTTTGACAGCAGTCAGCTGATATTGATGTCGTTGCAGAGTTTGCAGGCTGATAACACCATGCAACAAGCGGTCAAAGCCGCTGAATGGGATATGTTGATTGTCGATGAGGCCCATCATTTACATTGGCAGCCGGATGCGGTCAGTCCCGAATATCAATTGATTGCCGAGTTGGCCGGCCAAATTGCCAGTGTTTTACTGTTAACGGCAACCCCACAACAACTAGGCCTTGCCGGCCATTTTGCCCGGCTACGCTTACTGGACCCGCAGCGTTATCATGACCTGCCTGCGTTTGAACAAGAACAGCAGCAATATGCTGAGATCAGTGATTTATTAACACGGCTGCTGGCAATAAATAACGCCGGTGAGTTTGCTGAAGATAAGTCATTGCAAACCGTTTTGGCTGACAAACTTGATGCCGAGTTAATCGAACAATTACAGCAAGATGGACTGTTTACCGAGGCGCAAAGTCAGGCACGTAGTCAATTACTGGATCAATTTGGCACCGGCCGGTTGCTATTCCGTAATAGTCGCGATGCCATTAGTGGCTTTCCTGAACGGCAATTAATTACTCATGCTTTGGACTGGCCGGATGAGGTTGCCAGTGATTTCCAGCGGAGTTTACATCCGGAAACAGTGCTCGGTGATGACTGGCTGCAAATGGATGCGCGGGTGGGCTGGCTGCTGGAATTACTGAAACAGCAACGTGGCGAGAAGCTGCTGCTGATTTGTGAACTTGCGTCGACTGCCGAACAACTCGAACAGTTTTTGCGGGTCCGCCATGGTGTCCGCAGTGCCGTTTTTCATGAAGGCATGTCGCTGGTTAACCGGGATCGGGCGGCGGCTTACTTTGCCGATGATGACGATGGCGCTCAAATTCTGATCTGCTCGGAAATTGGCAGCGAAGGGCGTAACTTCCAGTTTTGTCATCAGTTGATTTGTTTTGATTTACCGGCAAGTCCGGATTTACTGGAGCAACGCATTGGCCGTCTGGATCGGATTGGCCAGCGGCAAACCGTCATCATTCATGTGCCGTATTATCCGAACAGCGCGCAACAGCGGTTGTTGGATTGGTATCACCAAGGCGTTAATGGTTTTGAACAAGTGCAAAAAACCGGTGAAGTCTTGCTGGAAGAATTTGTTGAACCACTGAGCATGCTGCTGCTTGAACCAGCAGATGAGTCTGCGGCAGCGCAGCTTATCGAAGCGACTGCACAACGGCGTGAAACACTCAATAAAGCCTTGCAGCAGGGCCGCGATAAATTACTGGAATGGCATTCTTTTAATGCGCTGAAAGCGGCGCAAATTCTGGCCGAACTGGATGCCGCCAGCCGGCCCATGGAATTGGCCGATTTTGTCTCGGATTTTTGTGATGCGTTCGGTATTGAACAGCAGGTGCACAGTACCGACAGTATTATTCTACAGGCCGGCGACCAAATGCTGCAGCATGATTTGCCCGGTTTGCCCGAAGACGGCATTACCGGCACTTATCAACGTCACAAAGCGCTGGCCCGTGAAGATATGGCCTTTTTGACCTGGGAACATCCGTTGGTAAGCAGTGCTTTGGATGCCGTAGTCAGCAGCGACATGGGCAATACCGCTTTTTGTACGCTGGCCAGTGACAATATACCTGCGGGCAGTTTATTACTTGAGGCGGTATTCAGCTTTGAAGTCAGCGCACCAGCGGCTTTGCAAATTCCGCGCTTTTTATCGCAGCAATTTCAGCGTTTACTGGTCAATGAACAAGGTCAGGATCTCAGCGATGAGTTGCCGCACGAACAACTGGCACGCCTTGCTGGTCGTATTCCCAAAGCCACGACCCGGCAGTTGGTCAGCCATGCCCGGTCGCGCATCGAAAACTTAATTGCCAAATCCTCTCAGCAGATGGATACCTTAACGGCGCAATGGGTGAATGATGCCGTACACAACGCGGAACAATTACTTGATAATGAGTTGAACCGTTTACAGCAATTGGCCAAACGTAATAAAAATATCCGGCCTGCAGAAATTGCCTATTTGCAAAAAATTAAAACGGATACTGTCAAAGCCATCAAAACGGCACAGTGGCGACTGGATGCGATCCGTGTGGTGATTGTCACCGAAGCAGATTAAAGCGTCACAAATTAAGGAAAACCTATGCGGCGTGGTTTAGTAGCGGTCATTATTGTGGCAGTGGCCATCGCCGGCTATATCTGGCTGAAAAACAGTGCGCCGACAACGCCGGCAGAAGCCCGCCAGACACCCGCCGTCAAGGTTAAAACCATGACCATCAGCAAACAAAGTCTGTCACCGGAAGTCATGCTGTATGGGCGGCTGGAATCGCCAGTCGCCAGTACCTTAACTGCCGCTGTTGAAGCGGATGTCGAAACCTTACATGTGCTGGAAGGTGACACGGTCGACAGTGATAGCCTGTTACTCAGTCTGGATGATACCGAGGCAGATATTTTGCGCCGGCAACGTGCAGCGGATGTGGCGGAAATTAATGCCCAGATTGCCACTGAACAGGCGCAGTTAAAAAATAACCGGGCTTTGTTGGCTACCCAGCAAACATTACTGGATTTAACCCGAAAAGCTGTCGAACGGGCGCAGACCCTGCAAGATCGCAAACTGGGTTCGCAGGCTTTAATTGACGAAGCGGCAGTCAGTCAGCAGCAACAGCAGTTGTCTTTACAACAATTGCAATTTGCCATTGCCGATCAACCACTGCGAATTGCCGCACTGCAAGCGTCCTTACAACGTGCCGAAGCATTGTTGGATCAGGCCAAAGTCGATGTACGGCGCACCCAAATTCGCGCGCCTTTCACTGGCCGAATCGCCGATGTTCAGGTGGCGGTTGGCGAGCGGGTCAGCAGCGGTGATGCGCTATTGCAACTTTATGATCCAAAGCAGTTGGAATTACGGGCTTTAATTCCGTCACGCTATCTGAATGCCGTGCAGCAGGCTTTTAATGGTGGCCAACAAGTGGTGGGCACGGCGCTGGTTAATGGCCAGTCCTATCAATTCATATTAAGACAGCTGGCCGGTGCAGTACAGGCCGATAGCGGTGGCCGGGAAGGCTTGTTTCAATTACAGGGAAATACCGCATCACTGGCACTTGGCAGCTTTATCAGTTTGCAATTAAAGCTGCCGCCACAGGCGGATTTAATTGCTTTGCCATTCACGGCACTGTATGGCCTGGAAACCGTTTACCGGGTGACCGACGACCGCCTTGAAGCATTAACCGTTGAAAAAGTCGGCGAACGTTTATCAGCCGATGGCCAACAGCAGCTACTGCTCCGTAGTCCGGTTTTAAACAACGGAGACCGGCTTATCACCACACAGTTACCCAATGCCATCAGCGGTTTATTGGTTAATCCGCAATGATCAATGAACACCGCCGCGATTTGATTGGCATTTTTGCCCAACATCGGGTGGCCAGCAATTTGCTGATGGTGGTGATGATCCTGCTCGGCATCCTGGCACTGAATCGGCTTAATACCCAATTTTTTCCGACCTTTGCGCTGGATGTTGTAAATGTTCGTATCGATTGGCGTGGCGCCAGTGCCGAGGATGTCGAAGAAGCCATTACCCGACAAGTTGAGCAAGAATTACGCAGTGTTGATCATGTAAAAAAAATGACCTCCACATCGTCATACGGCAGTGCCATTATTGCGCTGCAGTTTTATGAAAAAACCGATATGGGACCGGTGCTGGATCAGGTTAAAGACAAGATTGCGCAATTACGAAATCTGCCATCTGACAGTGAAATACCGGAAGTCACGTTAATTGCCCGATATGAAACGGTCGCGCGAGTGCTGTTGAGCACCGACGGCAAACGTGAAGAACTGCGCGAACTGGCGCAACAATTTGAGCGTGAGCTGTTGGACAAGGGCATTTCCCGGATCAATCTCAGCGGTTTACCCGCTGAAGAAATGGCCATTCAGCTAAAAAATGCCGATCTGGCTGCGCTGGGTATGAGTTTTGATCAAGTGGCGACGCGGATTGCCGCACTAAGCCAGGATTTACCGGCGGGTGAAGTCGGTAATGATGAAGCGGCCAGACAACTACGTAGTCTGGATCAACGTCGTAGCGAACAGGCCTTTGCCGAGTTACCGCTGCAATCTGATTTTCGGGGTGGTTTAATTAAACTGGGCGATATCGCCGATATTGAACGACGGCCAATGCGCAATCAGGTGGCCTTATTTCATGAAGGGCGGCCGGCTGTTGAAATCGAATTACAGCGTACCGAAAATGCCAACTCGCTGAAATCTGCACGCATCCTCGAAGACTGGCTGGCAGCACGACAACAGCAGTTACCGGCGGGTGTGCAAATGCAGGTATATGATGCCAGATGGCAGTTGATTGCCGAGCGCATTAATTTATTGCTGAAAAATGGCCTTGGCGGTTTGGTTTTGGTGTTGGCAACGCTGTTTCTGTTTTTACATGGCCGTATTGCTTTCTGGGTGGCAGTGGGCATTCCGGTGTCATTTATGGCGGCACTGTTTGTGCTGTATTTGCTGGGCGGCAGTATCAATATGATCAGCCTGTTCGGGCTGATTATGTCACTGGGCATTATTGTCGATGATGCCATTGTTGTCGGTGAAGACGGCTTTAGTCATTATCAAAAGGGGGAGGCGTCACTGACGGCTTCTGAAGGTGGAGCCCGGCGTATGCTGGCCCCGGTTTTATCGTCGTCTCTGACAACCATTGCCTCGTTTATTCCGCTGATGCTGATAAGTGGGATCATCGGCAATATTTTGTTTGATATTCCGTTTGTGGTGATTTGCGTCATCATCGCGTCGTTAATTGAATGCTTTTTGATTTTGCCCGGTCATTTACGGCAAAGCTTTTTAAAAATGCACAGCATCAAGCCATCGGCGCTGAGACTTAAGCTGGATGACGGCTTTGATTACCTGCGTGAACAGCTATTTCGGCCAGCAGTCACTCAAGCGGTGACCAACCGTTGGATCACAGTGAGTTTGGCCTTTGCCATGCTGATTCTGGCGGTAGGCTTATTGGCTGGCGGGCGCATCAGTTTTACGTTTTTCCCATCGCCGGAAGGTACCAACGTTTTAGCTAATGCCCGCTTTGTGGCCGGTACACCACAATCTGAAGCCGAAGCTTTTTTAGCACATTTAAACCAAACATTAGAACAAACCCGGCAGGGATTAGAACAAGATGTGGTCGAACTGGCTGTTAGCAAAGCCGGTACCGCAGGCACTGCCGGCGGCGGTAGCAGCGGCCAGAATGACGAACGGTTTGTCTCAATGCATCTGGAACTGATCTCACCGGATAAACGTGAAATGCGAAATCAGGATTTTATTAATCTCTGGCAACAGCAGATTGAGATCCCTGCTGGTATGGAAACATTTACCCTTTCGGAAAGACGTGGCGGGCCGCCGGGTAGTGATATTGACGTTCGTTTAAGCGGTGCCCAGGCACCGGTCCTAAAACAAGCAGCGCTGGACGTTGCCCGGCAATTGCAGACTTATCCCGGCATCAGTGCCATTGAAGATGATATGCCTTATGGCCAGGAGCAATTGATTTACCGGATCAAAGGGCAGGGCGACGTTTTGGGGCTGACTGTTGACAATGTTGGCCGGCAATTACGGGCGGCCTTTGATGGCCAGCTGGTACAGATTTTCCAGGATGGCGATGATGAAGTCGAAGTACGGGTGATGTTGCCGGAAGCGGCGCGCAACACCCAGGCCACCCTGGAGCAATTACAATTACAACTGCCCAATGGCGGCAGCGTGCCGTTGGGGTCGGTGGTATCACTGGAGGCGCAGCGTGGTTTTGATGTATTACGGCATACCAATGCGCAGTTGGCGGTGCATGTGACGGCAACGGTCGATGCAGAGGTTAATAATAACAATCGGATACTGGCTGACTTAGATGCTGATTTTCTGCCCAATCTGGCCGCGCAATATGGCATTCAGTATGCTTTTGAAGGCCGTGCTGAAGAACAGGCCGATACTTTGGGTGATATGCGTCAGGGGGGAATGCTGGCATTTGCATTGATTTATATTGTTCTGGCCTGGGTATTTGCCTCTTATGGCTGGCCATTGGTGGTGATGATGGCGATTCCATTTGGTCTCATCGGTGCCATTACCGGTCACTGGTTGATGGGGCTGGATTTAACCATATTGTCGTTATTTGGCATATTTGGTTTGTCTGGCATTGTCGTCAATAACGCCATTATTCTGGTGACCTTTTTCAAAGATTTACGCCAGCAGGGGCTGGAAACCGACAAGGCCATTATTGAGGCTGCCGTCTTGCGTTTGCGGGCTGTGTTATTAACGTCTTTAACCACCATTGGCGGTCTTGGCCCATTATTATTTGAAACGTCCAGGCAGGCGCAGTTTTTAATTCCGATGGCGGTTTCAATTTCTTTTGGACTGATGTTTGCCACAATATTAGTATTGTTGGTGATCCCGGCGCTGTTATCCATACACGAAAGCATCGCCCGGAAACTGATGCCAGCCAGTTATTAAGCTGCTAGGCTATAAAAAAACAATACGGAAAATAATATGCGCGCTGCAATTTTCATAACGGCGGTGGCTGCCGCGGTTGCCAACTTAATTGTTTTGCCAGTAATGGCTGACGATGCCGTGACCCTGAAAAGTCTGACCAATTATGTCTACCAGAAAGAACCGGCACGGCAAGGTGAAATCAGCCTGCAAAATCTCAGTGATGCCCGTAAAACGCGTGCTTCGACCTTGTTCGCTGAGGCGGCAACCATTAGCTTTAATCACTTTAATGATGGGATTGGCAGTGGCGACGGTCTGCGCGAATATGAAAGTGCCGTGTCGATGCCATTATGGTTGCCGGGGCAAAAACGTCAGCAACAGAACTGGTCACAGGAACTGGCCAATCAGCTGCCATATTATCAACAGCGTCTTCGGTTACAGGCATCGGCTGTCGTCAGACAGCATGTTTGGCAGGCGATGCATGCCGCTGCCGAAGTGCGCCAGGCCGAAACCATACTGGACACCGCCACAGCCCTGAAAGACAGTGTCGATAAACGCGTTGCCGCAGGTGATTTGCCGGAAACCGAACAACTTTTAGCCGAAAGTAATCTGCTGGCGATGCAAAACCAACAGCAACATGCCCAGAACCAGCTGCAAAAAGCCATCAATCAATACTATTACAAAACCGGTCAGCGCAGTTTGCCGGTGGATGTTGAAGAAGCCTTGCCGCCGCAACGTGAGATCACGGCCGGGCATCCGCTATTGGCGGAGCTGGGTCAGCAAGTGACAACATTGCGTAGTGAAATGCATAACGCCAGATATGCCGGTGCCGTCAATCCCAGCGTGTCAGTGGGTGTCAAACGTGAGCGCGATGCCGGCAATGAGCCATTTAATAACAGTCTTGGTCTTGGCGTGACCATGGCGCTGGGCGATAAACCGTTTAGCGAACCGGCGATTGCTGAAGCTGCCAAGGCCATGGCTGATGTCGAGATTCAGCGTCAGCAATTAAAAGCTGAGCTGGAAGCACAACTGATTGCCCAGTTGGATCAACTACAGACACAGCAGGCGCAGCAGGAGATGCTTAAAAAACAATATGCTGTCAGCGAAGCTTATCTGGAACGTCAGCAAAAGAGTTTTGAATTTGGTCAGATTGATTTAATGACCTTGCTGAGAGTCGAAGCCCAGGCCAATGATAATCGGGCTCAGATACAAATGCTGGAAATCGCCATTGGTCAGACAGTGGCGCAAATCAATCAAACCTTAGGTGTGATTTTATAGTTAAAACTGGCCCGCCCGCATACGTTGTTCCAGATCCTGCCATAACGATAAACGGGAAGAGTCACCAACCCGCTGGCCTTCACCACGCGATTTAGCCAGCCATAAACCGGCACCATTGAAACTGTAAACCGGCACTAAGTCACTACGGCGGCTGGCAGGTTCAATTTCGATAATCAGGTTATCCAGTACCAGTGGCACAGAACGATTGGTTTCGTAATAGGTTAAAACCATATGCGCCTGATTCAGTTCAACTGCTTTTACGTAGGTGATACGTAATTTATCTTCATCCACACCGAGTGCTTTGAGCGTGAAATATTTGGCAATGGAATAATCTTCACAATCGCCGGCACCAATCGCTAACATTTCAGCCGGCGTCGCCCAATAATCCTCTTTGCCCCATAGTATAATGTCATCAATAAACTGCACATTGCGGTTAAAAAACTTATTAACAACTTCCAGCTTTTCTTTTTCGGGCAATTGTTTGGAATCTTCAATAAGCGCTTGCCAGTCTTCAAAGCGCTGACGGGCAAAGCGATCATGTTTGGCCTCAATTCGTGCTAAAAATGCTTCAGAAAAATCCAGATCGGCCCAAAGCGGCCAGGACAGCAGCGTTAAACTGCTTATCAAGGCCGCTGTTAACCAGCGGGATGTCCGATGCAAAGGCATGAGTGTTAGCGACTGATGCCAAATAAACCAACACCGCGCACATAATCAAAGTCTTCTTCTTGACTGACACTTTCAGCGAGCACTTTGATTTCCAGCAAGTTGGTCACTTCCTGAATAATATCCAGGAAATCCGGTTTGCTGTTGTGCTGACGAATATCTGTGGTTAAATCACGCGCCAGACGAATGTAATTAATATGCAGACCTTTGATTTGCTCAACCGGGATCACATCACTGCTGTAGCGTTTAAGCAGCGTGGTTGCCCCCAGTTCCCGGACAAACAGACTGAAGCTGCCAAAGGTATGTTGATTTTTTGCGGCAGCATAAGCGGTGACACTAAACGCCAGCAGTTCCACGGGTAAGGCAAACTGCTGCAGCCGGTCGCGCAGCCAGTCACGAAAATCCTTAGAAGCCACCGATTTCATCGACAGATTAATGGTCACCGGCGTGCTGACTTTTTGTTGTTCCATTGTCGCCAGCACTTTGCTGACAATCGTACGATCCAGTTGTTCAACCAGACCAAATTCGCCGGCCATCGAGAAGAAGGTACCAATCGGCAATTCTTGCCCGGCGGCATCACGCACCACGGTAAAGGCTTCCATCATAACCTTGACCGGATCTTCACCGGCGTAGTTGTAAGCCAGATTGGTAAAGGTAATTTCCGGTGTGTTGTTATCAATGGCCTGACTGACGGCGGCTTTCCAGGCCTGATCACTGATAGAGCTGAGTGAATCCTGCTTAATAAAGTAGGCATTGGCGCCAATTAACTTAGATTGTTCGTAAGCCTCAATCGCTGCCGGCATCAGTCGGTCAAATTCGCTGCTGCGGCCAAATTCGATAATGCCCATATGCAACAAATCCGGATCGTCATATTGCTCGCCAAGGGTCGTAACGGCTTTTTGCAATTTGTTGGCAAAACTGGTGATGGTCGGCTGATCGCTGCCCGGATAAAGAATGGCAAATTCAGAACCATATAATCGATAACTCTGTATCGGACTAAGCGCCTGCTGTTTAAGCATATCGGCAAAATCCATCAACAGCCGATCAACAACCTGTTTACCTTTATCACGACCAATGCCCGCCAAATCATCAAATTTGAGATAAATGACATGACCACTTTGACCTGCTGACAATGCCGTTTTGACATCGACATGAAAAGTCTGCTGGTTAAATAAACCGGTCAGGGCATCACGTTTCAGGCTGTCGCTGAGGTTTTCGAGTTTATTGTTGAGACGGGCAATCATGCCGCCAATTTTGCCGGACATGCTGTTCATTGACCGGGCGACATTTTTAACTTCCAGTGTCCAGGGCATTTTAGCAATGGTGACAAAGTTGCCTGCAGAAATTTCATTGGCTTGTTTCTGAATATCTTTCAATGGCTTAAGCGTTAGTCTTAATACCGCGATCAACAATAAAATCGCCCCCAACAAAATCAGTAATGAGAATTTCAGCGTTGATTTAAATTGCTCATAGAGCTTTATATAACCGTAACCGGGGTTGCTGGTTACCGACAAGGTGCCGCTGATATTCCAGCCCGAACTGATTTCTGAAACCGCTGTCGCTGTTTTCAATGGCAGCATTTCAACCAGCCAGTTGGGCACACCTTGCACTTCTGTCGGGTTGGTTAACTTAACCAGCTCTTCACCATCAACATTAAGCAGGCGCATTTCTTTGTAATAGCCGGTATCAAAAATGGCGTTCATCATAGTGCGCAGAATCGGATCTTGTTCATCCGCCATATGCGGGCTGAGCGATAAACCAAGTGAAGTCGCTGTGTCTTGCATATGAATTTCCGACTCCACCTGCAAATAGCTACGAATATTGTTCATGCTCAGTGAAAAATTCACCGCAAAAACAATAAAAAAGATCAAAGTAACCAGAATTAATAACTGCTTTGAAAGTGACATAACACATCCCCGCGATAGGCGATTGAAACAACGTAAAAAACTGGCAAAAATGGACCTGCCAACAGATGGCCTAACAATACGCTGCCACCCGCTGTAGAGCAAGCGCTACAGGCGTTCAACAGATACTTTGCTTTTGTTTTCAGCAGCCCATTGCTAGGATCGACGTTTATTCATCGCCGCAAGGTTTACCGATGTTAACTGTTTTGGCTCAAATGGCGCTGTTAATCGCCTGCGGCGCTGTCTGGCAAGTTTTAGCACCTAAACATATTTCGGCACCGGCGCATCGCCGGGCGCTGACCGATTTGGTGTTTTATATTCTGTTGCCGGCATTGATCATTGATGTCATCTGGCAAACCGAATTATCTGTCAATTCTCTGCAAATCTCGATGGTGGCAATGACCGCATTAGCCGGTTCAATGTTGGCGATGTGGCTGGTATTAAAATTTATCAGCGTTAACCGGCAACAAACAGGGGCATTATTGCTGGCAGCGACCTTTCCAAACGTTACCTATCTCGGTCTGCCGGTATTGGATCAGGCGCTGGGCAGCTGGTCGAATTCACTGATTTTGCAATACGATTTATTTGCTTGTACGCCGGTGTTGATGACGTTTGGTATTTTGCTGGCCCGGCATTTCGGTACATCGGATGCCAATCTACATCCCCTGAAAGCCTTATTGCGGATCCCACCATTGTGGGCCGTTACCATCGCTGTGTTGCTGAATGTTTTTGACGTTAGCCGGCCAGCCATTATTCATGATGCGTTGCAGACCTTATCGGGCGGGGTAGTACCACTTATGCTGATTGCACTGGGCATGAGTATTCGCTGGCAAAGTCTGCATATCCGGCTTATGCCTTTATTGTTGCCGGTTGTAGTGATTAGTTTGCTGCTGTCGCCGGCTATCGTTTGGTCGTTGACGCAGTTTATCGATTTACCCTTGCAAATTGCGCAAACCGTTGTGCTGGCTGCCGCCATGCCGACCATGGTGTTCGGCTTTGTTATCTGTGAGCAATATGAACTCGACAGTGCTTTGTATGCGGCAGCAGTGGCTTTGACAACCATACTCTGCCTGGTAACTTTACCCATCTGGTTTTACTGGGTCAGTTGATCCTGCCAGTTAAAACCAGCAGCCAGGATAGCCGCTTTCAGCATTGCCATGGCACTTTGCACCTGTTGCTGTTCACCGCGCAGGCTCATTTCAATATGGGGCGGTTCGGCTAAACGCGGCAGGCTGGAGAGCTTCAGATCCGGAAAGTCACGATCCAATTGTTGCATGATGCCTAATAAATCAGACTCACGACCGCCGCGGACAAAAATGATTTCTTCATAAGCCGGGCGCTGATTTTTTAAGTTGGCATACAGATTGTCCAGAATCCAACGACACATTGGCCAGGCCATTTCCGGAAAACCGGGCATAAAATGATGATGGCCAAAACTAAAGCCGGGCACTTGGTTCACCGGATTGGGAATGATTTTGGCACCTTCCGGCAAATAGCCCATCAGAATACGGTTTGGGTATGCGCGTTCGGCAAATTGTTTTTCAATCAGTGCGACCGCTTCCGGATGGGGTGAAATGGGCACACCGGCAATTTTGGCAACGGTTTGCCGGGTACGATCATCAGGTGTGGCGCCAATGCCACCAAAGCTAAAGACCAAATCATCACTGGCCATCGAAAATCGCAGGCAACGTTCCAGCTGCTGCGGATCATCGCCAACCATCAACACCGTACTCAGTTCTAAGCCCCGCTCAGCCAGCAATTCCTTTAAATAGGCAAAATGTTTATCCTGCCGTTTGCCACTGAGAATTTCATCACCAATAATCAACGCGCCAATATTCATATTTATTCTGCTCGGTTACGCATAAAATCTGCTGTTTGGGCAAAAGAAGCTATCAATTGTTCGGCAAACAACGGTTCTAAATCCATTTTTTTCAGAGCTTGTGCCATGCAATACAACCACTGGTCACGTTCTTCGATACCGATAGAAAAAGGCAGATGTCGTGCCCGCAGCCGGGGATGGCCGAATTTTTCGACGTACAATTGCGGGCCACCCAGCCAACCGCTTAAAAACCAGAACAGCTTATCTTCACTGCTTTGAATATCTTCCGGATGCAACTGACGGATAACATCCGTTTGCGGGGTTTCCGACATGATGTGATAAAAGTACTGCACAAGCTGACGAACCGCTTTTTCGCCGCCAATCCGCTCATAAGGCGTTTGTATATTGCTCATTCAGGATCCTCGTTAAAGGTTGCAGTTTAGCGGGCCCGGCCCGACTCATAAAGCTTTGCAAACTTGCGACTCAAGCTGCTGATGGGGATAATCAATCTTTTTACCAATAAATCAAAGGAGCACAATCCTATGAGTGACAGAATTATTATGCGTACCGGTGAAGCCCTGGTAGCCGGTGGACCGCCATTGACAGCCGCTGAACCTGAAGTCGTGATCGGTGAGTTAGATGGTCCATTTGGTACTGCATTTGCAAATTTGTTGGGCGACCAGGTGCAAGGTCACTCTCGTGTTTTAGCGCTGATGAACACCGATATGCAGGTACGGCCGGCGACCATCATGGTCAGTAAAGTCACTGTTAAAAAGACTGCTTACACCAATATTCTGATGGGCACTGTACAAGGCGCGATTGCCAATGGTGTATTGGATGCCGTGCGCAATGGCACAATCCCAAAAGAAAAAGCCAATGATCTGGGTATTATCGTTTCTGTATGGCTGAATCCTGGCATCACTACCATTGAAGATTTGGATCATGTTGCCTTATTCAATATTCATCGTGAAGCGACCCGCCGTGCGATCGAAAAAGCTATGAATAACGAACCAAGCATTGATTACTTGTTGGAAAACCAGGACAAACTGGTGCACAAGTATTATCAAAAAGAACTGGATGCTAAAAAATAAAATATGCAGGAAATTTTTAATATGAGGTGATGGTCTTAATCTTGTAGGTTAATTCACAGCCTCAAAAATTGGACGGTCTGGCCGCTATATGCGATCAGGCCGTTTTTTTTGCTGTGTATAATGCCACTATGAATGAAGCCGCTAAATCCGGAATCGATATATATTCGATTGATAAACTGATGCACGAAACGCGTCAGCTGGCCGCCCGCTATCGGCAAACAACGGGGACGACCTTACCGGTAACCGGTGAAATTGCCCGATTTGATGCCGCTAAAGCACTGAATTTGCAACTACTGGAAGACAGCAGTCTGCCATACGATGCTATTGGCCGCGGTAATCGGGAAGGGCAGCGAGTGATTATTAAAGGCCGCGCTTTGTTTGGTGAAAGCAGTTCTTCAACACCGCGCATTGGCCAGATAAACCCGCAACAGGACTGGGATTCTGTCGTGTTGGTATTGTTTGATGAAATGTATCAGCCGCTGGAAATATATGAGGCCAGCAAAACTGATATTGAAGAAGCGCTTGTCGGCCGTGACAGTAAACGCAAAAAACGTGGCGCCATGTCAGTCGCGCAATTTAAAATCATTGGCAAATTGGTCTGGACGTCAGACCACGGCGATGAATCCGAAATATGGGATAATCAAGTCAGTTAACCAGGCAACAGGAGAAAGGTAATGAGTATTGCCGAATTTGTGTTCTGGGCGGTTATCGCCGTGGTAGTGGTTTATGCGGTGGTGGTTTTTAACCATATGGTGACCATAAAACATAATGTCAAAAAAGCCTGGTCAAATATTGATGTAATGCTAAAGCAGCGTCACGAAGAACTGCCTAAACTGGTTGAAATCTGTCGCCAATATATGCAATACGAACAACAAACCCTGGAAAAAGTCATGCAAGCCCGTACGGCAGTTTCACAAGCGCAAGCGCTGGGGGATATCGGTGCCCTGGGCATGGCTGAAACCGAAATGCGTTTGGGGCTGGGTAATTTATTCGCGGTTGCCGAAGCCTACCCTGAACTGAAAGCCAATGAATCCTTCCAGCATTTACAGCAACGCATTAGCGGCCTGGAAAATGCCATCGCCGATCGCCGCGAGTTTTATAACGAAAGTGTCAATATCAATAACATTCAAATTGAACAGTTCCCGGATGTCATCATTGCCGGACTGTTTCGGTTTAAGGCTTTCGAATTGCTGGAGTTTAACGAGGCCGAAACTGCTGACGTTGATATCAGAACGCTGTTTCAGGGCTAAATGCAGCAAGTGATCGAATCGCTGGCCGGCGTAATTAAGTCGCTGGATAGCAGTGAATTCTGGATGTTATCGCTGTTTCTGCTGGCCTGCAGCGCTTATGGTTTTGCCCGCTTATTTATTGCCCTGAAACGTCGCCGGCTATTTGCCGGCCAGGCAACCGCCAAAATCCGCTCGGCTTCGCAAGGTTGTGTAGAACTTAACGGCAGCACCGAATTAATGCCGGGACCACCGATTGTATCGCCGATTTCCGGACGTCAGTGCGTATGGTTCGAATTTATCGTCGAACAAAAGAAAACCTATTTTGATGGCAAACGACAACGCACGCGCTGGGAAGTAGTACAACGTTATCGCAGTGATGGCTTGTTTTATCTGCGTGATGACACCGGCGTTTGTGTCGTAGATCCGGATGATGCTGATATTCTGCATGCCGAAAAACGCGCCTGGCAGGATAAACTCAATGCAGATCGCCGTTATCGGGAATGGTTTTTATCAGCCGGCCAGCCATTATATGCACTGGGTTGGTTTAACAGTGTACAAACGACCAGCCAACAACTGATGCGGGAACAAGTCAGTTTGCTGTTGCGTGAATGGAAGCAGGATTTTCAGGCTTTGCTAAAACGCTATGATCGGGATAAAGATGGCGATATTAGTGAGGAGGAATGGCAACAGGCCGTTACTGATGCCAATGCACATGTGCGTCAGCAGCAACTGAGTCAGTCAACCGATGCCATTCATGTGCTTGCCAAAGGACCGCACCGCAAGCCTTATATCTTATCGGCATTGCCAGAACAACGATTAATCCGTCACTATCAATGGCAGTTTTATCTGGCACTGTCTGGTTTTTTAATCAGTGGCAGTCTATGGATTTGGGCGATGAATTTACGACAAGGATGGTAATGCAAGACGATTTACAGACGGTTTTTGCTGACGGTGGCTTACTGGCAAGACAAATTGACGGATTTCAGCCGCGTGAAGCCCAGCAGCAAATGGCCGAAAAAGTCGGTCAGACCCTGCAAAATGGCACCATTCTTGTTGCCGAAGCCGGTACCGGTACTGGTAAAACCTTTGCTTATTTGGCGCCAGCGATTTTATCTGGCCAAAAAGTGTTTATTTCTACCGGCACCAAAAATCTGCAGGATCAATTATTTAACCGCGATTTACCAATGTTGCGTAAAGCACTGGGCGTGCCGTTTCAGGCCGCGGTATTAAAAGGTCGCAGTAATTATTTGTGTCATCACCGGCTGGGGCTCGCTGAGCAAGATGATGCCTTGTTGTATCAACGACCGTTATTACAGGATTTACGTAACTGGTCCGAACAAACAGATAATGGTGATTTAAGCGAAATCAGCTTGCTGGATGATGCCGGCGCTTTGTGGCCGCGGGTGACATCAACGGTGGAAAACTGCCTCGGTCAGCAATGTCCGGAATATCAGAATTGTTTTATTGTTGAAGCGCGTCGCCGGGCTCAGGAAGCTGATTTGGTGGTAATTAACCATCATTTGCTGATGTCAGATTTTGCCCTTAAAACAGCGGGGCAGGGCGAAGTATTACCCAATGCCGATGCCTTTATCATTGATGAAGCACATCAATTACCAGCGATTGCCGGCCAGTTTTTGGGGCACCGGGTCAGCAGCCATCAGATCACTGAACTCTGTCGTGATGCCAGTCAGGAAATGCAGTCTGCCGCCGCCGATATGCCGGCTATCAATGAACAAGCCGAACAGTTATTGAGTTGCTTGCAACGCTTGCGGATTTTAATCGGCAGCCAGGAACAACGCAGTCCCTGGCAGCAGTTTATTGCCGACAAAGGTATCAATGACGAATATGCCCAGGTTATGGATCGGCTGGATACGCTCAATGAAACCCTGAAGCTTGCCGCAGAACGCAGCCAGGGCTTGAAACAATGCCAGCAACGCGCCGAAAACCTATTGAATTTACTGGATTTGTTTTTTGACAGCCACAGTGATGACAATCTGGTTTTATGGCTGGATAATCGACCGTCAGGTTTTATTTTGCATGCCACACCATTTGAAATCAGTGGCCATTTTCAAAATTGGCTGGAAGAAAAACCTGCCGCCTGGATCTTCACCTCAGCGACATTGACAGTTGCCGGGCAATTTAATCACTTTTGTCAGCAGCTGGGCATTTTTGATGCCGATACCGCGCGCTGGGACAGTCCGTTTGATTATCAGCAGCAAAGTTTGTTGTATATGCCCTTGATCCCGGTTGAACCGTCGGATCGGGCTTATAGCCAGTATATTGCTGATATTGCCCGCGAGATGATTAAGCTCAGTGAAGGCCGGACATTTTTATTATTTACCAGCTATAAGACCCTACACGAAGTTGCTGAATTACTGGCTGATTCTGAATATCCGTTGATGGTGCAGGGCAGTGGTGGCAAGGCGCAGTTGCTCGACGCTTTTCGTGAACATGGCAATGCGGTGCTGCTTGGTACCAACAGTTTTTGGGAAGGCGTTGATGTTCGGGGGGAAGCGCTGCGCTGTGTGTTAATCGACAAAATTCCATTTGCATCGCCTGGCGATCCGGTTTTGGAAGCGCGCATTAATAGCTTACGAAATCGAGGTGGTAATCCGTTTCGGAGTATTCAGATCCCATCGGCAGTTATTCAGTTAAAGCAGGGTATAGGCCGATTGATCCGAGATAAAGCAGATTTTGGCGTATTGGTTTTGTGCGACCCGCGATTTTTGACCAAACCGTATGGCAAGGTATTTTTGCGCAGCTTACCGGCTATGCCGATCACCCAGGAGATTAAAGTTGTAGCTGATTTTTATCGGCGTTTAACCGAAACCGTTACTTAAATTAAACTTTAACTACTATCTGTAACCAATTGAATTAATTTAAATCCATAGCGTATTTTTTTAATAATTCCAGTGGAATAATTTCTGTAGCCCGCTGATGGGTGCTGGCCAGATAAACCCTGGGTGCCATATCAAATTGCTGGGCTTCCAACCAGCGTGCGGCACACAAACACCAGCGATCACCGGGCTTAAGACCGGGAAAACCAAACTCAGGGACCGGCGTCACCAAATCATTGCCACGAAATCGTGAATATTGCAGAAAGTCTGCGCTGACTGAGACACAAACCGTATGTGAACCAAAGTCATTATCACTGGTGTTACAGCAACCATCCCGAAAGAAACCGGTAATGGGCTCGGTACCGCAAGTTTCCAATTTTTCGCCAAGCACATTTAAAGAGGGCGATAACTCATTATTTTCCATAGAATTACTCTAATTTTATCTGGCCGGAAACATGATGATGCAGGTCTAAATCCGGCATGGTTAAAGTAATTTTGATCGGCAGAGTTTCATTACCATTTAGCTGCTGCGTATCCAATGCAGCATAAATAGCCTGCTCAATTTCTCGTTGTGAGCTGATACCGACCTTCTTCAGAAACTGGCGGATCTCCATATTCAGCGTATCTTCATTCATGGCCGGTCTCCAAATTTAGTCGTATTTAATGTATTTAAAGCGCGAATCATCAGGCGTACCAACTAATGCGCCGCCTTCGGTACCTGGCTGCCACATCACCACATCTTCAATTTTACGCGCCAGTTCAAAGTCTTTATCGGTTATACCTTTCGCCGCGTGATTCGTCAGTTTAACAATGACAAACGCATAGGATGCAGTCAGATCCGGATGATGAAAGGCAGCTTCGGCAAGATGGCCTACGGTATTGATAACCATTAAAGTACCTTTCCATCCACTGGTTTTATATTTACGGCGGATCCAGCCATTTTCCAGATACCAGCGGGGGAGATCCTTTTCCAATCGCGCTTTAACTTCCTCATCATTATAGGTTTTTTCGTTTTCTGTTTCTCTCCAGCTCATGGTCTATACCTCAATTATTTGATTCATCTGTTAAATACAGTGTAAAGCATTATGGTGATCTGGAATGATCACAAAATTGTTTGGTTATTTTCTTTGCTTCATCAAAATCAAAGTTTGCATCCTTAGCTTTTAACGCTTCAAGGTGTGTTGTTATTTCATCATCCGAAACATGATCATAATCAGCAACCTTTTCATAGGCATAGTGGGCAGCAAGCTTTTCGCCACTGTCCAATTTATACCCAGCAAAATACTTTACCTCTGAGGATTGTTCCGCAGTATTGATTCCGTCAACAATCTGCTCAATAGAATTCGCATCTTTTATAAAGTCAGCGGCCATATTCTTATCCTCCAAATTAAATAAACAGTTTACTGTAAAGCCATTGTTTTATATGTGTATTTCCACACACAACCAACTGTTAAGCTTGCAAGGAAATGAAAAATCAGTCTAAATCCACATTCATACGATCACAAGCTGCTGCACTCAGGATTAAATAGTTTAAATGCCGGCGTTATACTGAAACATCACTGTAATAAAGATATGAAGGTCAACATGAAGGAAATCAACAGCACATCCCCAAGACAGCTAACAAATGCCATTGAGGAAAGCCTGAAAACCGTGCTTAACTGCGCGACAGTGCATCCAGATGATGAAATCGAAACCGTGAAATGGCTATATCTGCATCGGCTGTTCACGGATTATCAGGCTTTTATTTTATTGTCAGGTAATGGCATGTTGCGGCAATGTCAGATATTAATGCGCTGTATGTTAGAAATCGTTTTTGAAATGGTTGCCTGGCAACGCAATCCAGACTTGCAATCAGCCATGGTAAACGGGGAGGACAGTGATCGGCATCATGTACTGGATAATCTCCTAACTTTGCAAAAAACCAAAGCAACGTTAACCAAACAAGAATTAATCATGCTGCAAGCGTTGGTTAACAGTCCGGATGAAATGGACCGTAAATCATTACCAACTGTTATCAAAGCCGAGTTTGCTGACTTGTTACAGCTGTACCGGACTGATTATCAATTGTTAAGTGAAACGGTGCACAGTGAAGCCCATGACATCAAAGCCGATATGATTAAAGATATTAATAATGAATCGTTAATTGAGATTCATACGCTGGCCAGCGACCAAACGGAAATGGATGAGTTGTTATTGCAAACAGCGGACTACGTTTTAACAGCACACGAATCTTTTACAAAACTCTCCGGTAGCAACATTAACAGCGACGAGTTCGACAAGTTACAACATCAATTACAGACATGCTGGCACCGGCAGGTGAGTCCAGTACCTCACAAAAAGTAGCCGATTTGCTGGCTATCTAATCAGATTCAGTAATCTTTATGTAAATGCTTACATTCAATCCTGCTGTTCTGTCCATATATGTAATTTAACATAATATATATTATACGAACTTATTGTCAGATGAAAAATCAGATCAGGCTTGTTTGAAGATCAGCCCCCATTGGTATTCATGTAAAACGTGTTATGACAAATAACGATTGGATTTGAACATGGTTTCAAAATTTAAAATCTGAGCATTTTTCCGCTACAAACCCTGCAAAATTTTAAATTTTGATCGTCAACAGACTACGTTTATGTAAGGTTGTTGCAGCCATCAGAAACTTACCCAATCACCCAGGCCCTGATATCAATGTAGGTATCGTTTAAAAATAACGGAGGCATTAACGCCACCAAAGCCAAACCCATTAGACAGCGCGTATTCAATTGTTCTATCTACTGGTTTTTGACCCACAATCGACAGCCCATCAGCACGATCATCCGCTTTTATTAGGTTTATGGTTGGTGGACAGCATTGTGCTTGAATAGCATTAATGGTGAAAATTGCCTCCAACCCGCCTGCTGCGCCCAAGAGATGGCCTGTTGATGATTTTGTTGCACTTATCATTGGGGATGTTTTGGAATGCTTAAACACCTTTTTTATCGCAGCGAGCTCGCCAGCATCACCAACTTGTTCAGGTCTTCAGCTGGCAGTGGCTAGCGTACTTCGGTTCACACGATCAATCAGACTAATAACTTTGGTTGCGGCTGCATCATCAAACAAACCCAGCAAACCTTGACCGAATCCAACCCCATATATCAAGGGAGCCTCATTTTATTTTTAAGACGAAATATCAGGCTGCATACTCAACATTCAGTTGCTCAGAATATTCACTTATAACCTTTAAGGCTTCTTCAGGTTTTATGGAAAAGAACTCTTTTCGCCTGTTAACCATGTTCACTCGTTTTTCAGAGAATTTTTCGTGGAAAAACTTTTCCAGTTTTGGTGCATCTTCAGAATAAATAAATGCATGGACGCAAAACTGCTCTGGCACTGATGCATCTCCTAATTCATTAACCCGATCTTGTGGGTCGACGCGTCTTGTCATTCCAATTTTGCAGACACCTTCACCAAATGAAGCTACATTAGAAATAATGTAGACATAACCTGATCGGGTAAGCTGAGCCATGGAGATTGCACGGGCCTCTTTTTGTCTTAAAAGCTCCAGTTCCTGTTGATGAAGAGCTAAAATCTGCCTTTGTTCTTCAGTGGCTTTTTCAATATTGGCCAGCTCCTTTTCAACCAATTTCTCCATACGCTTGCGTTGCTCTTCTGCTTTTTTGGCAGAGGCTTTGATTCTAGCCTCTTCCCTTTCAGCCTCTCTGGCCATTCGACGTTCTTCCCTCTCATCTTCTTTGAGATCAGCTTTTAACTGTTTAACCTCATAGGCGAGTCTGACTTCTTTGATTCTTAACTCCAGGTAATCCTTTTGTATAAATGTCTTAACGATTCGTCCGGCATCGTTAATGTCTGCAAAGGCTGTTCTGATACGTTCGATGAGCCTGTTGATATTATTCCAGTCAGCCAGAGCCAACGCAGAGTTAACCTCATTATCAAAACACCGGAGGCGTAGCTTAACTTCTCGGTTAAACAGTTTTTTTGCTTCAGACTTTTTACCATTGACAGTAAAGTTGTCACCCATCTCACAGATACAGGCTTTTTTGTCTTTGACCATTTTCTTGATGTTGTCTTTGGTAATAGCAAGCTCTTGTTCGAGTTCAGGGAGTGAACGTGACGTGCCTGTCGTTATGTACCGCTCGGGATCAGCGGTACCGACACCGATGTTGTAACGAATGTTGAGCTTCTCCATCCTTTTGAGGTTGGCC
This sequence comes from Methylophaga sp., assembly GCA_040882115.1. Taxonomy (GTDB): domain Bacteria; phylum Pseudomonadota; class Gammaproteobacteria; order Nitrosococcales; family Methylophagaceae; genus Methylophaga. The sequence goes on from JBBEBX010000003.1 coordinate 229,466, forward strand.
AGCATCTGACGGTAGTTATTCTGCAAAGTGGCATAACTTTTTTTCACTTCTTCGAGTCTGTTATTGGCCTCTTCTATTGGTTGATATGTTTTTATCTGTTCTTGGTAGTTGAGTTTTGCTTGCTTCAATGATGCAAAGTATTTCCAGCAAAAATACGTTGAAATGATTAATAGGGTCGCAGCGAGGATTGTCCATATCATAGTTGATGTCCTTATATCGCATCAGGTAGTGAGAATGATTCCAGTTTGTCATCAGTTTTATTATTTAGGGCATCAAGCATTAACTGAGTTTCGCGATATTCCTTTGCTTCCATATGGAAGAACCAATCTGACTCTAACCCCATTTCTTCCATCGCATTTTTGACCTGGTCTGGACTTATCCGGAAAAACTCTTTCCGGAGATTATCCTCATTGACTCTGTACTCATCGAACTTATTGTGGAGAGCACGTTCAATACCCGGCGCATCATCAGAGAAAGCAAGTGTGTGGACATCAAATCTGAACGGCACACTGGCATCACCCAATTCAAGAACACGATCCATTGGCTCTAAACGCCTGGTCATACCGATTTTCACAATATCCTCACCAAAGCTACCAATGTTTGAAATTACATAAACATAGCCAGCTCGGGTTATTTGAGCTTGTGATTGTGCTCTTGAGAAACGTTCTTCGAGCACCTTTTGTTCTTTTTCGATTTGTTGGATCATCAACGCCAACTTGGCGAGCTCTTCTCCGGCAATTTGTGCTGCTTTAGCTTGGGCTTTTTTTAGCTCGCGCTCACAAGTAAATAATTGCTCTTCAACATCATCAGCTTGGTCATCATCGTCACTTATGTTGCCAAGAGCTTCTCGTTGTTCACGAAGAATTGCCTGCTCCTTTTTTCGTTCTTGTTTTTCATCTTCACGTTTGACCAGGTCGTCATGCCAGTAACTGAGTTCATCCTGCTTCAAGTTTAAGTACTCATCGGAAATACAAGCACCAGTTGTCTCACCGAGGTTCTCCAGCTGTCTCGCAAGCTTGTCGAGTTTATCGTCAGCGGTTTCAAATGAGTTATGGCGCATTTTCGTTCGAATCATGTCGAATTCGGCGTTGAAAGCCTTGAGCATTAGGTAACGATATGAGGTAATCATCGAGGCACCATCCTGCTTACTACCGAGCCATGACCAATCGGTAGATCCTCCAGTGGCTCTGCCCTCTTTGATCAATTTGAACTGTTTTTCATGGCTCTGTCGGATGTCAGATTTGAGATCCTCATTATCATCAAACCTAAAAACTGGAGGTAGTAGCCCGACCTCGATTCGTTCCCAGATGGCCTGATGCTTTTTGTAGGCTTTGTTTAATTCTAAGAAGACTTTCCTGCCAAATGATTGCTTCTCTTCAATGACATGGATTTGTGATTTGGCTTTGGTGATTAAATCCTCAACAGAGTTATTGAGAAGTTCATAGTGACGGGTATTTGTGACAATGCGCAGATCTGCAGCTTTCTTCTTCAATACAAACGCTGCGAAGGCAAACACGCTTGAAAGGAAAAATAGGCCTAAAGAAACGTAAGATATGTCCATATTATTCAACCTTGTCGACTCAAGTCGATTATAGATTACGTATCAATGGGGTCAGACAACTTCGATCCCGCCCTTGCTCTACTGATAACAAATAAATCGTGTCTTACCCCTTTGAGTTCTTAGGCAACATCAACGAAATACCATGAAGATAATGAAGCTGAGTACAGCAAGACCAATGATTCCTCCAATTGCAGTTGCCGCCCGGTTTGAAGATTTCACTTCTGCAAGAACAGCAGCTGTTTCATCGTTGGTCTTACTGGAACAAGCATTGAGTTCTTCGGAGTACATGTTGAGAAATTTGATTGCATCTTCCTCGCTTAAGGTGCCCGAGAATTCTGTAACCCTGTCCTGCTGGTCCAGTGCTGCTTGATAGACGTTGCCGCTCGATTGCGCTATATCTTTGAGCTCTGCGGAGTGTTTCTCTGCAAGGGCGCGAATTGATGGCCGGTCTAATTTTTCCAATGTGATCCCCATGAACTTCCCTCATGCTGCCTAACGCTTTGCTCACCGGAAAATTAGGAGCACGGCGAGTAATTTTTCCGAGTGCATCAACTTGTTAAGCAGTGCCTGCACCCTGATTACTTCGATAAAAAGGCTCCAGTTCATCTGGTTGCCAACTTGGATACTCAACATCATCTGTATGACTCATTATTTTGCGAATACTTTCAAACGCGTTTTCAGAGTTATTGCCATCTAGAATATGAAGAGAGAAAGGCGGTTGAGGATATTTACCAAGAATATCACCATACATTCTTTCAGCCACAGCTCCATCATGCTGCGGGGATATAATTAGAGATTCTCCAGCCGTCTTTGCTAAATGGAAGTTGAATAAATGAGCACCACCTTTAGTAAGCTGATAGCCACCGGTTTCATTAGGTTTATTCGTGAATGCATCCCAATCAGTCGGCATTGAGCATGCAACAAAGCATAGTTCAGGGGTAAGTGGGTAAAATAAACATGTACCCGGTAATTCTATGAACCCTGTTTGCAATACCGGATTGTCACTTCTTACAAAAAAATCATCCTCATGGGCTAAAAGTAAGCACCAATCTCGATTAGCTACGAAATTAAGATCCCCGCAATCCTTACAACCAACCCGATCGTGCTTTGGTTCCTCAGTGATCCCAAAAAGTTCTCGGGCTCTATCCTCATATTTCATGTAGGTTGGCGTTCGAACCAATTGGGACAACAGGAACTGAGACCAGATAATACGCTCTTCTTCTGTTGGTTCATTGTAGCTACAAATTTTCTCATAAATTAAGCTTGCGGCATTTTCTAAGTCTTTATCCAAAGATTTCTCAACTGACCAAGAGTACAGCCCTCGCTTTCTACCCCATTGTTTCCAGCCTTTGGGAGATTTCTTAACTTCACCGCTATAGGAGCAACTAAAATAAGATGTATAGCCATCATCATCTGACCATGCCTTATTGGCAAACTTTGGAGAATAATGTGACAAAGGTGGTTTGGCCAAGAGTTAACTCCCTTATTTCTCTAGCGTAACGTCCGGCTCACCGAGCAAATTTTTGATGGCGACTTTTGTGCGTATTTTTGCACAAAAGGTGACAGCGGAAATTTGCCCAGTGCAACCGTTTGTTATGAGCCATAGATAATTGGGGTCAGAGCAAAAACTCTAAAGTAAATGATCTCTGAAATACCAATAATTTTTACACTGCCCCTAAATATTCATAGTGGGAGTAAGATACGTAAAGTACGGGTCTTCGATCAGCAAGCCCCCGCCCGCTGCGCACCATAGGTTGCTTGGCTCACGGTGTACTTATCCCCGTAACTCGATGAGAGCTGCTGAATGAGACCTTTGCATGAAAATCCTTGGAAGCTGAGATAGTTTTTTGCAGATTTCACCGCCTGCTTGTTCCAATCAATATTCAGGCTATCTACTGCTACGGTTGCATCAGCAACCTCATAACCATCGCCATAAGCCGATGAAAGTTGATCAATAAGTCCATCACGCGAGAACCCCTGAAAACTGAGATATTGCTTTGCAGACCTTACGGCATGTTTTTGTGGACCTGTCAGACTCTCCGCCCACGTAGGCATGGCTCCGAGAATCATAAAGCTAATTAATGGAATGCTGAGCCAATTCAATACTTTCTTCATATCTTGCTCCTTTTGCAATATGGTGTTCGACATTAAAATTCTTTTTCTGAATTAACCAGGGCTTCATTACAGTAATGACAGATCTTGGCATTTTTCATAATAAATTCTTGGCAGTTTGGGCAACGGTATCGCCCCGCTTTTTTCTCTCGTTCTTGAAGCGCTTCAGCTGTAGGAGACATGATTAATGCATGAGGAAGAGCAATGATGAATATCATTGCGCCATAAAACCACCAAAGCCCAAAGGACCTCCCTTTGTGCTGGGCAATAAGGCCGACAATGATGCCAAAGAAAATCCACAAAATTATTAATTCCATACCAAAGTGTCCCTGAGTTATCTGTCGTACTCTTTACCATCAGTCGATACAAGGTACAGGAAATGAAAATATGGCAAACGTAAAAGAATTTTAGATTTTTCTACTACCGCCGCCATCATCATGCCACGACACAGAAGTGACACAGACCCTGTCTCCCGCTCACACAATGCATCTGCACTGTCGATAAAATTCGTTTTATTAAGTCTCAGCATAACAACTGTCCTGCCTTCAGGAACTGCTCCCATTGGTTGAACAACAAATAGTGTGAGTTGAGAATAAGCAATAAGGCAGATTACAAAAGTGATGCTGAGTGAAAGTACTATTTTTTTCTTCATAACTTTTCCATGTTTATATTTGGTATTGAGAATTAAACCTCAGGGATAATTGAGGTCAGTGCAAAAACTCTAAAGTAAATGATCTCTGAAATACCCATACTTTTTTACACTGACCCTAAATATTTATGTGTTAGATTATTTTGGTTCGATACTCAATTTCCACAATGAACTTTGTAGCAGCAGCAATTACAATTGCGTCTTGCATGTTGACAGTTGGTTCGGTTGTGCTGCCATGTCCAGACAGAGGCATTTTATTTCGTAGGTTATATATATTACCTACGACATTTTTTATTTCTTCTGGTAGTGATGACTCTTTTTTATACTTATCAATAAAGCTTCCTAATGTCTGATTAGCCAACCTTTCATCTCCAAGAACATCCTTAGCCATTGTCTCGAGTATATTAGATGCGGCATGAAGAGCACCCGAAGGATCGTTACTTTCTAAACATTTTTCCATGCGGCCAATCAAAACCACGACATTGGAATGCGCCAGTCGGTCGAATTTCCCAATTCCTTTTGAGTTAAAATCATCGACTCGATTGTAGACACTACATTCTAAAAAGTGACACGCTTGCAGAAATTGCCACTCATACCGCCAATCATTTTCAATGTTTTCTCTTTCAGCAATTTTTTGACCACTATCTTTATCAATTTCATCTACATATCTTGATAAATAGCTAGCGTAATACCGGAAATACGTATAACTAACTTCTGGACAAAAATTTGAGAACAAACTCGATTTCCCTTCCCAACCACTAACTCCTGTGTCTTCCTCTGCGATGACTGGCGCCAAGCCAGATTGCTCCCAGAATTCATCCAACTCTGATTTTTTAGAATCACTCATAGAAGTGATCATGCTAACTTCGCCAAGCATATAGATGCTTGCATAATATCTATGGCATTTGTGCACATTTGCGTACGGACACGAACAAGCGACACCTGCCTCTGCGCTTTTCGCTCTGTACCATGAAGAATCAGGAACGGTTATGGACATCGCTCGTGCTCCTTTGAAAATCTAACGCCCGCAGCACGCGCGGCTTTGCAATGAAGGCGCAGCCGCAATGGAAAAGACGTCGCCGTGCCTGCGATTGTTAGGGCTATCCACCGCTTTTTGACTTGATCAGGCTGTTCATGGCATTCGCCATACCCAGACCATTCATTAGGTGATAGTAGGACTTTTTTACTCGTTCATAATTCTCTGGAGTAAAACTCATCGTAGTCGAAGGCAACCCCTTCTCAGCTACATAATTTCGTTGATTTTCATTCCACTCACCATGAACGTATGCGTTTCGGATATATTTACAAGCTAAATAATCATCGAAGCATTCCCGATCAGGCTTTAACCCACGAATTTCAAATGCCTTGTAAAGCCGTTCTAATCGCTCTTCATTGGAGCCGTTTTCGAAATATGACGCTATATCAAACATCATGGGCTCTGGGTTAGCCCATTTTTTTATGATCATCTCGATACTGCCAACCATCATGACTATCCACAAACGGCAAAAAGACGAGTACTTGATGCTATCGGGAACGTTGCTTTCAACAGGGTGGTCATTTACTAATTTTTCGATAAGTTCCAGATAAATCTGGTCATCGGAGTATGCGTCAATGAATTCGTCTATCATTTGGACTCCTTCGAATGTTTTACTGCCCTAACAGTCTGTTAATGAGGTCTCTGACCCCATAATAATTATTAACGTGAATGGATCATAATTTATCATCTTGCTTTTCCATTCCCCTTAACCTATTGAAATATTGATGAATTATAGATAGGTAAATCAGGCGTGAAAAATAAACGTGAATGATTCATGGTTTTTCCCTGCATGAGCGATGTTGATGTGAGCTGGGCTTCCATGTCTTGCTCCGTCAGGGCAGATGGGGTTGAGTTTAACCATGTTTGTTATGGTTATACAAAGTTTTGTGATGCATTTGGTTGGATAGTTCGGCATGCCAAGGTTTGCATACCGTAATGTATAGGTTCATCCCTATCGTATTTCAATAAATGGTCGCTATGCTCTTCTAATAAATTATATTTTCGGGATGGAGAACCCAATATTTAGCACCGCGCCGCATAAGACATACTTTTACTACAAATCTACGCTTAAGCTCGACTTTTACTCATGAAAAGTAGACTGACTTTTACTACCACAATTAAGTGACATCTTTAAAAATCAATAGCTTAGATATTAGTAATCGGACATGCTTTTACTGAGAATCACACAAATCACGATTGGTATTAAAGCGTGTTTCAGAATTTAAAATCTGAGCGATTTCACGATACAACCCTGGCTGGATTTTAAATTCGGACGTTAAGCAATTACTGGAAAACGTAACTGATAAACTAGCTGGCCGCTGCCAAGGCATTGCGATTTACACGGTCAATCAAGCTAATCACTTTGGTCGCATACCGTCAGTGGATTACTGATGCCCCTGTCCAGAATGTTTCCCATATTTTATCGACTTGGCTTTTCAGTTCACCGGTGACCATTTAATGACTTTTTATGTTGCGTGATACGGGTTAATGATTTTCCATTATTGAACAAAGGCTGACTAGCTTAAGCACCTCAAGCAAATCTCATCACGACATTGGTACTTACTCACGGTAAAGATCACCCCGAAGGGCCGACAACAACTTTTTGTTCAATGCTACTCAACGGATCCATTGTTCTTTTATGTGCTTAGATACTTCATCGGAGAAGTTTTACCAATAAGCATCACTGTTTGTAGAATCGACAATAATTAATGAATCATTACTGTCCATAGAAGCCCATACCTTCTTCGCAGCCTGCTCTGCATTAAGAGTTGAATTCACATACCAGAAAGATTTATGGACTTTCGCCCAGTAACCAAGTGATTTTATCGCCTCAAATACTTTTGAGTAATCCTGCCCAGGCGAATTCAAGTCGTAAGAAACAAATAAATTATTAACCACTGATGTTCACCCCTTCTGAAACTTAACGCCACATTTGCACATGAGTTGTGTTGAAAGTCTGGCCAAATTAACCGTTTTAGAACCTCCGGGTTACCCGCTCCCAAATATCACAGAGCATAAGACTCACTTATAGTGATAAATCGATGTTTAACCTCGATTTTTGTTTATAAATAGTTAACTGAGTTTTCTACCATCAAAAATTGATATCTATTAAAAACAATAGCTTAATCGTTAATGACTGGACATGCTTTGACTAAAAATCAGCTGTTCGACTTTAACAAACCAGAAACTAGCACCAAAAAGCCATCTACTGCTTTGCGTGATGCAGCGTGTGGATCCTCTGCATTGGCGATCCACAATGAGGCTCCGAGTAATGCCCCGTTAATTAAACGAGCCATCGCCAGAGAGTCAACTTTTCGCACAACGCCCTCTTCCATCAGCTTTTCAATGCTTAACTGCGTATTACGGATGCAACAGTTTTTACGCGGCCACCGGGATGGATCACCCAACACAGCAGGCCCATCTAACAGCATGATGCGTTGAATCTCGGGTTCACTTGCCATATTGAGATACGCGATGGAACCATTGATAAAGGCGTCCCACGTTGTCTGGGCTTCAGCCTTTATTGCCGAAAGACGTGTAATCATTTCGCTATCAATCTCGCTGATAACGGCTTTGAGTAATCCTTTTTTACCGCCAAAATGATGATAAAGCGCGCCACGTGTTAACCCGGCTTCTGCGGTCAGATCGTCCATACAACTTTCCGCAAAACCTTGTTGAGAAAAGGATTCTCTTGCGGCTTTAATCAACTTTCCTTGAGTTTCAACAATCATATCCTCACGTTTTTGCGCCATTATCTTCTCCAATTTGTACATACGCGATGCATGTTAGTTGACATACAACACGTATGCGAAATACTATATGCCACATACGTCGCGTATGAAAGATTAAACCCACACATATATTAAGTCAATTATTCATACGTTACCTAGGCCATTTGACATACGAAACGTATGAAAGATGCACGCATCACCAAGAATATTATTTGAAGCATTGTCATGAGAGAACTTAGAACCACTAGGAGAACAACGTCATGAGTATAAGAAGCACAGTAAGACTGTTTTTGTTAGGGAGCCTCTCAGCAATGGTGTTGTCCGCTTGTGACAGTCCCCAGGCAGCTAGCCAGGCGGAAGCACCTGCAGCACCGCAGGTTAGTGTGGCTCAAGTAGTTAACGAGCGAGTAACTGAATGGGATGAATTTACTGGCCGATTGCAGGCACCAGAAACGGTAAATCTTGTGCCACGCGTATCTGGATATATCGAACAAATACATTTCACTGAAGGTGCTTTGGTAAACGAGGGCGATTTATTAGTGCAAATTGATCCAAAGCCTTTTGCAGCTGAAGTCGACAGACTTAGAGCTGACTTGCAAAGTGCTCAAAGCGCTCTAGTTCTAGCTGAAAATGAATACAACCGAGCAGAAAAGTTAAATAGTGCGCGCGCTATTTCAGATGAACTGCTAGACACGCGGTTAGCACGTAAGCAACAAACCGCTGCAAGCGTTGCATCAGTGAAAGCGGCCTTGCAGCGTGCTGAACTGGATTTAAGTTACACCCGCATTACCGCGCCTATCAGTGGCCGGGTGTCGTATGCACAGATAACCGCTGGTAACTACGTTAACGCAGGCCAAAGCCAGTTAACCAGCTTGGTATCAACCGACAAAATGTATGCCTATTTTGATGTGGATGAACAAAGTTACCTGAAATATCTCCGTCTGAGCGAGGACGGCAAACGGGCGGATACGCGTGATGCCACAGCAAATCCTGTGTATATGGCGCTGGCTGATGACAGCCATTACCAGCACATGGGCAACATTGATTTTGTCGACAATAGTGTGAATCAGCAAACCGGCACCATCCGGATTCGCGCCACTTTTACCAACAGTGACAATAGTCTTCTACCGGGCTTATTTGCTCGTATCAAATTGGTTGGTAGCGACTCTTATCAAGGCATTTTGATTGATGAGAAAGCCATCGGCACCGATCTGAACAACAAGTTTGTGTTGCTGGTAAATGCTGAAAATCAATTGGAATACCGCGCGGTTAAGCTTGGAGAAAAAGTAAATGGGCTGCGAATTGTGCGTGAAGGTTTATCGGCTAACGACAAAATTGTGGTGAATGGCTTACAACGCGTGATGCCGAATATTCAGATAGACCCCAAATTAGTGGATATGGCAACTAAAGCGCAATTAGCGGGTTTACGTAAAGCTCAACAGTTGTTGGATAAGACCAGCACTGAACTGGCTGCAGAAGCTAATAGCTCAGCAGACCAAGGATAAGGAAACCTCATGTTCTCGCAATTTTTTATCAAACGACCTATTTTTGCAGCCGTTATTTCACTGTTCTTTTTAATTACCGGTGCCATTGCTGTATGGCAACTACCGATCACCGAATACCCTGAAGTGGTGCCTCCTACTGTTGTAGTTACGGCCAATTACCCAGGGGCTAACCCTAAGGTGATTGCTGAAACCGTCGCCTCACCATTAGAGCAGGAAATCAACGGCGTGGAAGACATGCTATATATGTCATCCCAAGCCACTTCCGATGGTCGTATGACACTCACCGTGACATTTGCCATTGGGTCCGATGTGGATTTAGCCCAGACTCAGGTTCAGGCACGCGTCGATCGGGCTATGCCACGGCTACCACAAGAAGTACAACGCCTAGGCGTGGTGACCGAAAAATCCTCACCTGATTTAACCATGGTGGTGCACTTAAGCTCACCAGACGATCGGTATGACATGCTGTATTTGTCGAACTATGCGCTTTTAAATGTTAAAGACGAGTTGGCGCGAGTTAATGGGGTGGGCAATGTAGAACTGTTCGGCGCCGGTGATTACAGTATGCGGATTTGGTTGGATCCCAATAAAGTTGCGGCTCTTGGTTTATCCCCAGCGCAAATTACCGCTGCGATCCGTGAACAAAATCAGCAGGCGGCAGCGGGTAGTTTAGGTGCCCAACCGAGTGGTGAGGCTGAGTTTCAGTTACTGATTAATGTTAAAGGCCGTTTATCTACCGAGGAAGAGTTTGGCAATATTATTATCAAGGTCGGTGACAATGGTGAGGTCAGTTACTTAAAAGATGTTGCTCGTATTGAATTGGGTGCCTCAACCTATGCCCTACGATCGTTATTAAACAACAAAGACGCCGTGGCTATTCCTATTTTTCAGGCCTCTGGTTCTAACGCAATTCAAATCTCTGATGATGTACGCGCCAAAATGGCAGAGCTATCGAAAAGCTTTCCAGATGGTTTAGCCTACGACATCGTTTATGACCCCACGGTGTTTGTTCGTGGTTCTATTGAGGCAGTAATAAAAACGCTGCTTGAAGCATTAGTGCTGGTGGTATTAGTGGTCGTGCTGTTTTTGCAAACCTGGCGCGCATCCATTATTCCATTGGTCGCAGTACCTGTGTCATTGATTGGTACGTTTGCCTTTATGCATCTGCTGGGCTTTTCGCTTAATGCCTTATCGTTGTTTGGTTTGGTATTAGCCATCGGCATCGTGGTGGATGACGCTATCGTAGTGGTTGAAAATGTAGAACGTAATATCAGAGAAGGCTTAACGCCACTCCTTGCTACACAAAAAGCGATGAAAGAAGTCACCGGGCCTATTGTCGCCACGACCTTAGTCCTCGCGGCGGTGTTTATTCCAACAGCCTTTATGTCAGGCTTAACCGGGCAATTTTATAAGCAGTTTGCTTTAACCATTACTATTTCTACCTTTATCTCGGCGATTAATTCGTTAACACTGAGTCCGGCACTGGCCGCATTGCTGTTAAAAGCACCTGGCGAGAAAAAAGACGTGCTGACGCGCGTTATGGACAAACTCTTGGGTGGCTGGTTATTTGGTCCCTTTAACCGTTTCTTCGCTCGTTTATCCAGAGGTTATGGCTGGATGGTTAAAAAAGTGATCCGCTTTGGTGCTCTGGTTGGCATCATGTATGTGGCGTTGCTGGGTTTAACGGGTTTGCAGTTTGCGACGACGCCTTCCGGTTATGTGCCAAGCCAGGATAAACAATATCTGGTGGCGTTTGCCCAATTGCCAGATGCTGCATCATTGGAACGCACCGAGTCAGTCATTAAGGAAATGTCGAGTATTGCACTTGAGCAACCGGGTGTAATCAGTTCTGTCGCTTTCCCCGGACTGAATATTAACGGTTTTACCAACAGCCCGAACTCCGGCATCGTGTTTACGACTTTAAGTGATTTCAAAGAACGTACCGATCCCTCGATGTCGGCGGATGCGATAGCAGCCGCGTTAAACCAGAAATTTGCCGGTATTGAAGATGCCTTTATTGCCATCTTCCCTCCTCCCCCTGTACAGGGACTGGGCACGATTGGTGGGTTTAGGCTACAAATACAGGATCGTGCTAATCACGGTTACGATGAGCTGTATAACGTCACCATGCAAGTCATGCAAAAAGCCTGGGCTACACCAGAATTGACCGGCATCTTCTCCAGTTATCAGGTCAACGTGCCGCAGCTGGATCTGGATATCGACCGTACCAAAGCCAAACAGCAAAACGTGGCGCTGGATGAGATATTTCAAACGCTGCAGGCCTACATGGGTTCAGTTTATGTTAATGACTTCAACCAGTTTGGCCGTACCTATCAGGTGAACATGCAGGCTGATGAGCAGTTCCGTCAGAGTGCATCGCAAATCAGCCAGTTAAAGGTACGTAATGGCAATGGTGAGATGGTCCCTCTCGGTTCATTTATCAATGTTACTGACACTGCTGGTCCTGACAGGGTCATGCACTACAACGGCTTCACAACCGCAGAAATCAATGGCGGCCCAGCGCCGGGTTATAGCACTGGTGAAGCTCAGGCAGCCATTGAAAAAATATTGGCAGAAACGCTGCCAAATGGAATGACCTACGAGTGGACTGAGTTGACCTATCAGCAAATTCTGGCCGGTAACGCCGGGATGTTTATCTATCCTTTGGTCATTATGCTGGTGTTTATGGTGCTGGCGGCGCAGTACGAAAGCTTAAGCTTACCGCTGGCGATTATTCTGATTATTCCGATGACATTATTGTCAGCACTGAGCGGCGTTTTAATCTACGGCGGGGATAACAATATCCTCACCCAGATAGGCTTGATAGTGCTAGTCGGGCTGGCTACCAAAAATGCCATCTTAATTGTCGAGTTTGCCAAAGAACTGCAAGACCACGGTATGAGCGCAATGGAAGCCATACTGGAAGCCGGCCGGTTGCGCTTACGGCCAATATTGATGACCTCTATTGCCTTTATTATGGGCGTAGTGCCGATGGTGTTTTCAACCGGGGCTGGTGCTGAAATGCGTCAGGCCATGGGGGTGGCTGTGTTCTCCGGCATGATTGGTGTCACCTTCTTTGGCTTAATCCTAACGCCGCTGTTTTATTACATGCTGGCCAAGCGAGGCGAGAAAAAAGCGCTGGTATCATCAACTGCAATAATCGATAAGGCGGAGACTACTCATGCGTAACACACACAAACTTACGACTATTGCTGTATTGGTGATGTCATTAAGCGCTTGCGCTGTGGGGCCGGATTATCAGGCCCCTGCCAAAGTGGCAGATATCAACGTTAGCAGCCCGTATCAACAGGCAGAACTGACACAAAGCTGGTGGCAAGCCTTTGACGATGAATCGCTGAATCGGCTGATTCAACGGGCTCTGAACGAAAATAGAACATTGGCTCAAGCTAGAGCCAATGTCGACAGGGCTTATGCTGTGTTCCAAGATGCTGATAATGACATTCTGCCAAAAGGCACCTTGGACGCGGGCTATCAAGCCAGTGAAAACGCTGTGTTGCAGCCGGAAAATGAGAGTGCGATTATCCGCGGATATAGTACCGGAGCCAATTTAAGTTGGGATTTGGACTTGTTTGGTAAATTACGCCGTGCCAGTGAAGCGGCAGAAGCCCAGGCTCAGCAGGCTGATATTTTATGGCACGACGCCCAGGTCCAGTTAATTAGCCAGGTAGCAACCAGTTATGGGGAATACCGTGGCGCCCAATTGCGTTTACAAGTAGCTGAGCAAAATTTGCAAAATCTGCAGCAAAGCCGCGCTATTGTAATGGCAAGGCTGGAGGCTGGTATGGCTTCAGAGCTGGAACTGGCGCAAATAGACGTGCAACTACATCAAGTGAATGCGTCAATACCGGCATATCGTGTAGTACTGTTAACCGCAGATGCGACTCTGTCCGCTTTATTAGCACAGCGACCAGGCCATTTAGGACTCGATGCTGAGCCCCATTTACCGCAGTTAAAACAGCCTGTAGCTATAGTGGAAGGTGAAAACTACCTACGTTATCGCGCTGATGTGGCAAGCAGCGAGCGATTATTGGCTGCTCGTACCGCTGAGGTTGGCGTGGCTACCGCCGATTTATACCCGAATGTCTCAATAAGTGGTTTTCTAGGCTTTTTATCTGGCCCTGGTTTATCGCTGGGTAGCGACACTAAAAGCTGGTCGGTTGCCCCCAGTTTAAGCTGGCAGGCAGCCGATTTAGGATCAGTCAGGTCGCGAATCCGTCAGGCTGAAGCCAGCTCACAAATGGCGCTCGCCGAGTTTGAGCAGCAAGTATTTAACGCTATTAATGAAATGCAATTGGCACTCAATAGTTACAACTTGAGTCGTGAGCAGCAGTTAAGTACTGAATTACAGTGGCAGGCCAGTAATAAAGCGGTAGATATTTCCCGTGAGCTTTATAACGCCGGTACCGGCGAATTCCTCGCCCTACTTGATTCCGAACGCGAACTGCTTCGTAGCCGCGATCAACTGGCGCAACTGCAGCAGCAAAGTTTCCTCCGTTTAGTGAATATCTACCGGAGCTTTGGGGGTGGGATACAACTGATTTAATGCTGGACTGATATTAAGCATCAGCATGGACGCCGTCATTATCGGCGTCCATGATGTCAGTCAATTCAATACGATCTTTGGTATTATTTTCTTAGATCGTCTTCTGGGCTGATATATGGAGCATCCCGTGGCCCAGTTGCAACAAACTCTACGATCCAGGCAGTAATTTTGTAATCATGAGGATCGTTAACTTTGACAATCCGGTGGGTTCTGACTAAGCGTAAATTCAGCTTTCAGTGATAGCCGAGTTTTTAAACTTAAAAGTCCCCAACAAAAACTATCATTAAACAGAATCAGTCAACAAGCCTGTAGTTTTCAGGTTCTGGCTCCATAGTTTAGTGACCGCACCATTATTCACGACTACCTTAAGGCGTTGTACGCCTCCCAACTGGCACGTTCAACCCAGTTATGCATTAGCTTGCCATCATCACTAACTTGCCAGATGGCTGTTCCTGTAAAACTGACTTCACGCTGGTCGGCCGGCAGACCAAACACCCCGTTATTTCGCCCGCTAACACGCCAACGCGAAGCCACCCGACTTCCATCTTCGTTTTGAAATGTTTCGATCACATCAAATTTCAACTCGGTGATGAGATCGTTGAAACGCTTCACCCACGCTTTAAAGCTTGCTCTTGAAACGACATCAACACCACCAGTGGTAATGATGAAATCTTCAACGCAAAAACGATCAATAGCGTCAAAATCTTTGCTTTGCCATACAGCAGCCCAAAAATCTTCGACAATTTTTACTGAATCCTGTTTGCTCATAGATACCTCAAAAAATAATAAATAGTTTGTCTTTCTGGTTGCATATATGTCGACATGATTATCTGGGCATGTACGCCGCAACAAAACTTGCGGCGACTATGGATGCTGAGATAAGCACTACGGCGAAGGTGGTTGCTCCTGCTGCCGAGCCGATATTATCAATCAAAAAACCGGTAGCAACTGACAGCAATCCCGCCGGAATATACCCGCCGATATTCAATAACGCATTGGCTTGAGCACGCTGCTGATCCGGCACTTTCATACCGATCAAGCTCAGTCCGCCCAATTGCCCCTGGCCCTGGCCCATGCCTGCTAATACAGCGGCTACCAGCAACAAGGCCGGCGCAGTGGTATAGACCGCTATGATCAGGGAAATCATCGATAACAATGTTGCCGCAGCGCCGAGTAGTAATACCATACGGATCGGCAGTTGTTTGACAATGAATTGCACGCCAGTCGCACTCATGAACATGAGGCAAGCTGCGCCGCCAGCCACCAGAGGGCTACTGACATTCAGCAGATTCGAAAATAGAGTCGGCCCCAGCGACAACACAAATGATGTGGCCGAAATTCCCGGTGCGAACACCGCGATACCCAATGCCAAATCCAATCGGTTTTCAGCAGGTACGGATGGCAGGGTTAAACGCTTGGCGTGGATGCCATCGTTATCACGCACGCGGCGCGGCAAGCGCATGGCAACGACGACTGCAAGTGCCGTCAACAGCAACGCAAGCTCAATACCGAATATCGCCCAGATAGGATCATCAATCACTTGCGCCAAGCTACCCGCCATTAAAGGCCCTAATCCAGCACCCAATACCATCGCAACCGATGCAGCGAGTGCCGCTTGGCGCATCCGTTCTTCCTGCTCACCCACATCCATTACTGCCGCCATGCCGGCGGACACTATGACGCCGACGGCGACACCGGTCAAAAACCTGGCTGTGACCAGAGTCGCAACCGATCCTGCAGTGATAAACAGGCCGCAGGCTACCATGGCGATCAAGATGCCGGGAACCAGAACCGCCTTGCGCCCCAACCGATCTGACAACTGGCCTGCGACCAGTAATGCACCGAGTAAGCCAGCAATGTATGAAGCGAAAATTATCGTCAGCGTGGCCGACGAGAAAGCGAATTGCTCCTGCCAATGTACATACAACGGCGTGGCAGAATTGGACAAGATGAAAACCGCTGTCACCATCCACGCGGCGGCGGCAATTTTCCAGCCGCCGGTCAAGGATGGCATACGGTGGACGCAGGGCGCCGGGACGTTAATTGCTTGAGGTGTGTTCATGTTCTCTCCTGGCCATGGGCCTGCGTGCGGATGTTTGCTATTCTGCCGATTAAACCAAAGGAGAGAAATTCCCTAATTATTCACACTGCTTGTGAGGAAATACCCATGTTCGATTGGGAAGACTTGCGTCACTTCACCGTATTCGCACAGGAAAAATCGCTCTCCGCTGCGGCACGCCGACTCAAGGTGGAACATGCCACCGTAGCCCGTCACATCTCTGCGCTGGAAGAGGCTTTGAAGCTCAAACTGGTGGAACGGCGTCCCCGCGCTTACTACTTGACGCCTGATGGTGAACATATTGCGGAGATAGGCAAACGCATGGAACTTGATTCGTTCGCAGTCGAGCGTTCGGCTACCGCTGGACAGTCCAGCGTATCTGGCGAGGTCATCATCAGTGCACCACCATTGATGGCTGCAACACTCATTGCACCGCGCTTGGGAGAGTTACGTGACAAGTATCCGGACTTGCACATTTGTCTGAGCGGCGATACGCGCAATGTGTCGCTCGTGCGGCGTGAAGCCGATATCGCTATACGCCTAAGCCGTCCCGTTGATGCGGAACTGGTGGTGCACAAGCTTGCGACGGTGACTTTTTCTCTATATGCCTCGCCCGCTTATCTATCAGCTAATAATGCCGATGATCGGGCTTTCATCGCGTACGATGCCAGCATGGATGACACGCCGCAACAGACTTGGTTGCTGCTGCAGGCAGGCTCCCGTCCTATTGTTTTACGTAGTAACGACCTTGCTATCCAAGCCGCAGCGGCAGTCGCGGGAGTAGGCATTGTTGTGCTGCCCGACTTCATGGGTAGTCAAGACAAACGCTTGATTCATGTACCTCATAAAGGCGAGGCATCCACGCGGGAAGTCTGGGTGGCAGTGCACAGCGACTTGCGACATGCCCCGCGTATCCAATCAGTGATGACGTTCCTGAACGAGTGCTTTGAGCGAAACGCCAACTAAATTTGGCCAGCATTCCGATAAACAATCGTGGGTACATCGAAAATATCTTAACAATTAAATTGGTTCATCCTTATCATATTCCATTAAATAGTACTGGCAAGCAGCGAGGGCAAAAAGTGTTGCAAACGGGCGTTGTAACGTTCAAAAAACCGGTTGGCAATAAAACGCTCTGCCTCGGTTCGCATTGCGGATGACTCGGTGATCATGGTCAACGGTGATTGTGCCAATAACAACCGCTGTTGCCATAAAGGCTGTTCAGATGATTTTTTACTGTGAACAAGAATCGCTTCCATACCACCTCCCAAGGGCTATGGAAGCGAATATTAGAGCGCAATACTTAAGGAAAAATTAACTGCTGGAATTAGCTGAATATGCATTTCAGAGACATTGCATATTTACAGTGAGATTTTAAATTCTGATTGGCGACTCAGGTAATCAGCTGGCCGCTGCCAGGGCATTTCGATTCACACGATCAATCAAGCTAATTACTCTGGTCGCAGCGGCATCATCAAACACACCCAGCAAACCTTGATCGTGGATATGGGTAAATGGTGGTTCAAACAGCATGGTTTTGTCGATGACGCCATTCTTAGTCAGGTAACTGATGATGTTATTAATAAAGGTCATTTGGTCAGCGCGTAAATTCCCTGCCTGAATAAACTCAGCAAAGTGTGCTTGGGTGGCGGCAGTATCCAGCCCGACGATACTACGGATAAATACGCCTAACGGTTTATCACCATAGGTATCAATATAGTCCTGTTTGCTGCCAACCGTTTTACCGTCAAATAAGATTCTTTCCAGCAAATTAATTTCAGTTTCGGTGATCGGCTTGTTACTTTTTAGCTTTTGAATCACCAGATGATCACTGTGACTGCGCACGTATGACTCTACCCTGTCTTTATAGCTTTGCAGGCCAACATAGGTGCCGATGGGTTCATGGATGCTAATCGCATCATGATCGAGGGTATCTTCAAATGAGGTATTAACGATAGGCTGCTGATCTTTATCGAGATATTTCATCAAATCCCGTAATGCGACCCGCACATCATCCAAACGATTTACGCTGAGCGCCTGCCAGAAAACCTCGGTTTGCAACTCGTTCAACAGCTCTTTTTGCAATGCCACAGCAGGAATATTCTGCTTTTTTAACAAGGCATTCGCGGTGCTGCTTATTTTGTTAATGAATTGGCTCAGACTATGCGATCCGGTCAACAAAGCTATCTGGAAATTCAACACTAAAATATCGAAACGGCGGGCAAACTCATCATCGTTTTTATCGGCCAGCACCAGGTTTGACAGCTCAGTATTGATATCCAGTAAATCGCCTTTCGATAAATTCTGCCAACGTTCTTTATTCCCAAATTCAACCACATACCGAAGCTTGGCTTTGACCACAAACCGGTTTCTATCCAAGTCTGCAACCGCCTGATACAGCTCGCTGATATAACTTTCTGCCAATGCCGCCTGCTCATCGGTACGTGCTGTATTACCACGAATCAGCATGGCAACTTCCAGTTTTGCTTCAAATACTTGCTGAATCAGGCTTTTAACAATTCGTCCCTGCACACCATCTGGATTCGCATCAAAAAACTCAAAGTTCTGACAATAATCAAAAATCACAAAATGGCTTTTATCTTGTCCTGGGCCAAACAAGTCGGGGCATAAACGTGTGCCGCGCCCTATCATTTGCCAGAATTTGGTGGCCGATTTCACCGGTTTGAAAAACACCAGATTGACGACGCGTGGCGCATCCACACCGGTATCCATCATATCCACTGATACGGCGATTTGCGGATCGTGTTCTTCATATTCATCGACAAATACTTCCAGCAGATCCTGAGCTTTGCTTTCGTAGTTATCGATGACCCGTAAAAACTTGCCGGCATATTCAGGGTAGTTTTTATTAAAACGTTCTTCGATAAATAAGGCATGGGCATGGCTTTTGGCAAAAATAATGGATTTACCGACTTTGTCACCGCCCTGCACTTTAATGCCATAAGTCATTAAGTGATCCAGCACTTTATCGACGGTATCGGTGTTGAATAACCATTTATTAAGCGCAGCGCTTTCAATCTCATCCGGCGCTTCACCTTGCGTTGGATCGCCGAATTTTTCTTCATATTGAGCTTTTTCGGCGTCGGATAACTGATTGTAATGCACGCCCTCTCGCATAAATTTCAGCGGCACCGACATCGCCTTGGGCGGCACTAAAAAGCCCTCTTCTACCGCTTTATCCAGTTCATAGGCAAAGGTCGGATTATTGTCCTCAATGCCAAATAAACCATAAGTATTATGATCGACCTCGGCTTTGGGTGTGGCGGTCAGGCCAATCAACAAGGCATCAAAATAATCAAAAATCGCTTTGTATTTTTGATACACCGAGCGATGGGCTTCATCGATAATAATCAGGTCAAAATGCCCGACTCCATAAAACCGCAAATCGGTATTTCGCATGCCATCAATACGATTCATGATGGTCGGATAAGTCGAAAACACTAACCGCGTGCCGTTATCTTCTTTTTCTTTGGTTAGATCAATCGCCGATAAATTGGGTAAAAACTCACTAAAGCGGTTTTTCGCCTGCGAAACCAAGGCATTACGATCCGCCAGAAACAACACCCGTTTAGCCCAGTTACATTTGGTGAGCATATCGACTATCGCTGCAGCAGTGCGGGTTTTACCGCTACCAGTGGCCATGACCAACAGACTTTGCCGCGCCCTGCCCCGCAATTCGCCCAGGCTATTTTGTGTCACCGTGTTTTCAGCCACCCGGGCAATCGCTTCTAATTGATATACCCGACCAGAAATCGCTTCATTGACTTTAAAATCCCGTAAATCGGTGCGTGTGGTGCGCCGCTCAATCAATAACTGCAATTCGTCTTTGCTGTAAAAGCCCTGAACTTCACGTTCCGGATAAAACTGGTCATCCCAGATGTAGGTTTCAAAGCCACTACTGTAAAAAATAATCGGCCGCTGGCCTTTTAGCTGCTGCAAACAATCGGCATACAATTCCGCCTGATGTTTGCCTTTACGGGAATCAACCATGGTCTTTTTGGCTTCGATAACAGCCAAAGGCAAACCATCATCGCCCCACAACACATAATCCACATAACCAATGCCTGATGGATTGGTGCTTTTGGGCATGCCGGTGACTTCATATTCGAGATGATAACCATCCTGCAAGTTATCCCAACCGGCTTCTTTAAGTGATAAATCAATATATCGGTGGCGGGTTTCGGCTTCGGAAACCAATAACGGCACGGCCGCTTCAACGTCAATCGCCTGTTCACGGGCGTATTTACGTTCTGCCAGTAAGATTTTTTGTTGTTCGAGTTGTTGTTTTAATTGGGTGTTTTGTTCAGCCAATTCACGTTGCTGTTCGGCGGCTTCGCGCTCAATGGCGTTTTTGGTTTCTACATCGGCGACGGTATCGGCCAGTTGTTGTGAATTAGGCTCCGTGGCCGTGCCATGCGGAATTAACGCTTCATCAAATACCTGTAATTCGGGTGTTTGTTTGCCGTAATAAATCGCCAGATGGCGCATAAACCGATACAGGTATTTCAGTGAGGCTAAGGCATCCTGCTGGCTGACGCTTTTGCCATGTGCAGCGATGTTTCCAGTTTTACGAATCAGGTTAAGTTCATTAAATAAGGTATTGTTAAATAATGATTTAAAGCTGTGTTCATGCAGTAAAGTGCTTAAATCAGCGCGCCACGGGCGGCTTAAAGAACGGTCGTTATCATAGAGCCAATTCACGGCATTTTCGAGACTGGATCGGCAAAAAATCGCCGCCGCTTTGGGGGAGAGAAAAGTCAGTTGTTCTGCTTCAACGGCATCGGCATAAAGCGCCGGAAAATCGTTTTGCAAAAACTGAAAATTACTCATCAACACCTTCCCTGTTGTGCACCCGAAAGCCTATGCTGCCTTATCTGCCGTTAATTCGCCAGTAAAAGCCCGCTGTAACAGGCTGTTAAATAAGGCTTCGGAGTTTTGCAGATTGATTTGGGCTTGTTGTTTTTGTTGTTCGATAATGGCTACTCGTTCGGCGAATTGGTTTTGCTTTTCAATAGTTGGTTGGACAACCATGTAATTATCAAAAAACTGTTTTGGTACACGCTTTTGACCAGCGCTACCGGTCATATTTAATTCCGCATATTGTCTAAAAAACTTTTGCGTTGTAAGCGAGTATAACCATTCAGGAGTGGAGATATTTTGGATCGGCCGCAATACATGAAATTCGGTTGTTCCAAATCCAACACCATTTAGGAGACCGCGCATAATCGCACCCTTACCATTTTCCATACAGGGGGTTATTTTTGCGAACACAACATCATTCTCAGCGAAGTAGGTGAAACCACTCCAGACTTCATTAAGAGATCTTTTGTCAGACAAATTGACTTTCCCAACTTCAGAAACATTCGTCATCGGCACAAAAGAAACGTATGTACTCTTGTCAGTTTTAGTGATTTCAGACTTTGGAGGGTTTAATTTGCAAAGGCTTGAAAGCGGGACTTTGGCACCGTTTAAATCTCCAAACATCTCCAAAAACAGGGATTGGCTGAGTGCGGTGTAATGTTCAACCAGTTGCTGGTCTTTTTGTCTGAGACTATCCGCTGCATCCAAAATTGCTGCAATCTTCTTTTGCTCTGCCAGCGATGGAAGTGGGACTTTAGTTTTTTCTAGATAGTTAGCGAGTTTTAGGTTGATGATGCCCGTAGTTTTGTTTTGAAACTTAGTCACTACACCAAATTTATGATTACAAAAAAGAATATAGTGCAAATATTTTGGAAAAACATTGTCGCTGAGAGGTCTTAATATCGAAGTAAAATTATTGCAAAGATAAAGATCCTCAGCCTCAAAAAAAACTACTCTACCTACTGGTTGTGAAGGACTACCTCCAGATTTTTCTATTATTATATCGCCTGAAAATAATTTTTTATCTTCAACTTTTTTAACGTTAATATCTCTTTTAACAATATTGCTGAAATCAATTCTGCCATCATTTCTAAAATTGGCTGTACGAATTACATTTATCTTGCCTTCACCATCACCCCATTCACCCGAAATTGGTTTTTCAACAAGATTTTTTAGTGATTCAAATGGCGTCACGCTAACAAATCCTTTAAAAGCTGCAAGGCTTGCCCACGCTCTTTATCCAGTTGTTCTATCTCAGCAATAATCTTGGTAGGTGGGTCATATTCCACCTGTTCATAAACCACTTCTTTATAACGGTTAATGCTTAAATCCCAGTCGTTTTGTTTGATTTCTTCGAATGGCACCATAAAGCTTTGTTCGGTGCGTTTTCGATCTATTTCTTTATCACGCTGTTTAAAGCGCTGGATGATATCGGGAATGTCATCATTTTTAATCGGGCTGCGTTTATCGTCGAGTGAATAGCCATCAGCCTGCATATCGTAAAACCAGATATTGTCGGTGCCGCCATTATTGGTTTTAGTGAAGATAACGACCGCGGTGCTGACACCGGCATAAGGTTTAAATACACCACTGGGCATAGAAATAACGGCTTCGAGGCGCTGTTTTTCAACAAGGGTTTGCCGCAATTGCTTATGGGCATTGGAAGAGCCGAATAACACGCCATCAGGAATAATCACCGCGCTGCGGCCACCGACTTTAAGCATGCGTAATATCAAAGCGATAAACAGCAGCTCGGTCTTTTTGGTTTTAACCGTTTTCAACAGTGCACTTTCGACGCCGTCATAGTCGAGCGAACCTTTAAACGGCGGATTGGCCAGTATCAGGCTGAATTGTTCACGGCAGCCGGCATTGGCCTCCCCTAAGGCATCGAGACCAATCAGATTAGGTTTATCAACGGCATGCAATTGCAGGTTCATTGCTGCAATGCGCAGCATGGTGCTATCAAACTCAATGCCGGTAAACATGTCACTGTTGAAGTGTTCACGAAAAGTCTGGTCATGCAGCCAGTCGGGATGATGCTGATAAATATATTCACCCGAAGCCACTAAAAATCCGGCTGTGCCACATGCCGGGTCGCAAATCGTGTCTTCGCGATTGGGCTGCATCATTTCTACCATCATTTTGATGATATGACGCGGTGTGCGGAATTGACCATTAGTACCGGCAGAGGCAATTTTGGACAGAAGATATTCGTATAAATCGCCTTTGGTGTCGCGATTGTCCATCTGGATTTTGTCGATCATCTGCACGACCTGATCCAGTAACTTTGGCGTCGGGATCATAAAGGTCGCGCCTTTCATATACTGCGCGAAAACACCGGCCTGATTACCGACTTGTTTCATATGCTCAAATACGGTGAGGTTATCAGCTGCTTGCTGTGGCTGGGTAAACAAGGCAAACATCGACTGTGGGTCACGATCTTTAAAGCTGTGCCAACGGAAAATTTGGTGATGCTTTTCATACAGCAGCTCTTTGATCTGGCCGCCAATCATATTGGCTTTTTTCTCTTCCAGTAGCTGGGTTTCATCCAAGCGGCGTAAAAACAGCAGATAGGTGAATTGTTCGATTACCGTCAGTGGATTACTGACGCCCCCTGTCCAGAATGTTTCCCATATTTTATCGACTTGGCTTTTCAGTTCACCGGTGACCATTTATTGACTTTTTTTAGAATTAGATACGAAGGTCAATGATTCTCCGTCATTGATCCAGCGCTGACAAGCTTAAGCAGCCCCGAGCCAATTATATTTGACGTGAGCATTACAACCGCGTCCGGCTTCACAGCTAAGTGAATTACATACCACCTGTTGAATACGCAAAATTTACAGTGCGAAATCAAATTCTGAATAAAGTCTGATTTAAGGTTTGCTCTGTTTATGTGGATAATCGTGCTAACGTATTGAACATCTGCTGAGCATTTTGGCTGCTTTATTACACAAGCATGTCAATTGTGAATGCAGGTTCGTCACGATTCAAAAATACGACTAGTTTTTGCATAAGTCTTCACTTTAAGAGAATCAAGCATAATCTTCGTAGTTTTAGGCAAGCCAGTCTGGTGATGAACTTATATAGTAGATTCAAATCTGCCTGATGGCAGTAAAAGGACACTATGACCCTCATGCAAACAGTCGACGCTTCCAACGCAGCCGCCGAACTGAAACTCAGAAATGATTTGGCTTTACTTATCAGTCGTTTTGCGCCGCATGATGGCTTGTTTGAGGTGTGCGCCGGGGTCAGGCTTCTCAGGGAGTCGTCCGAAGATGCACGGCCGGCCCGCAATATCAGTCAGCCCGGAATGTGTATTGTTGCGCAGGGTGCCAAACGCGTGGTGTTGGGCGATAGCGTGTTTGAATACGATAATTCCAGAATGGTGGTCTACTCCACCGAAGTACCGATTTCGGCCAGTATTATCCGGGCCAGTGAAAATGAACCGTATTTATGCTTGATTATTGATATTGCACCAAACAAACTGGCCGAGCTGAGTGCCAGGGCTTTTCCAAATGGCCAGCCCCGGGTTCAGCAGTCAAAAGCCATTCATATCGGCCCTGCCAATCCCAAAATTATCGAGGCAGGGATTCGTCTATTAACGTTGTGTTCCGAGCCGGGTGATACCGATTTGTTAATTTCGCTGGTGCTGGATGAGATATTTATCCGCCTGTTGCAAAGTGATATCGGTGCTTTGGTGGCACAAATTGGCATTGCGGATTCCAACCTGCAAAAAGTTTCACACGCTATTTCCTGGGTACGTGAACATTATGCACAGCCAATGAAAATCGATCGTTTGGCGGCCCGGGTCAATATGAGTGTATCTTCATTCCATCAGCATTTTAAGGCCGTAACGGCGATGAGTCCGCTGCAGTTTCAGAAAGAGCTACGGCTTCACGAAGCAAAAAACCTGATGCTGTCAAATACCATGGATGTCAGCGCTGTCAGTATGCAGGTCGGCTATGCCAGCGTATCCCAGTTCAGTCGTGAATACAGCCGGCTGTTTGGCGTTTCTCCGAGTAAAGATATTCGCCCCGCTGTCCATCAGGCTGAGGCAGATAACGTCACCCATTTAATATAAACCCGTTAAGGAATCGTTATGAAACTTACGATAAATGAACAAGCTCATCAAATCGATGTGCCCGAGGATATGCCGATTCTCTGGGCGCTTCGCGATGTGCTGGGTATGACCGGTACTAAATTCGGCTGCGGCAAATCGCTGTGTGGTGCCTGCACTGTCATGCTGGATGGTGAGCCAATTCGTTCCTGCGTGACACCGGTCAAAGATGCTGAAAATAAAACCATTACGACCATCGAAGCGATCTCTGAACAAGCAACTGGCAGAGCCATTCAAGATGCCTGGCTGGCCAACAATGTACCGCAATGTGGTTATTGTCAGTCGGGTCAGATTGTTGCAGCCACTGCCCTGTTAAATGCCAATCCCAAACCGGACGATGACGATATTAATGCTGCCATGAGCGGCAATATATGTCGTTGCGGTACCTATAACCGGATCCGTGATGCCATTAAGCAGGCAGCCGGCAACGTTGAGGGAGGTCAGCAATGAAAACTAATATCGTTAACATCAGTCGCCGTGGTTTTGTTAAAGGCTTTGCTCTTAGCGGGCTGGTACTGGCGGTGGGCTTGCCTAGCCTCACTGCTGCCGGAGAGAAACCAAAATACGGACGCGATGCCATGCCCAATGGCTGGGTCGATGATCCGCTAGTGTTTGTTGCTATCGACAAAGATGGCACTGTAACTATTGTTGCACATCGTTCAGAAATGGGTCAGGGCGTCCGTACCAGCCTGCCAATGGTGGTAGCTGACGAAATGGAAGCTGACTGGGAGCGGGTCAAAGTCACGCAGGCTTACGGTGACGAAAAGCGGTTTGGTAATCAGGATACCGATGGTTCACGCAGTGTCCGGCATTTCTTCGTGCCCATGCGTAATGTGGGTGCCGCCGCCCGTCAGATGTTGGAAATCGCCGCTGCAGCCATTTGGTCGGTACCGGTAAAAGAAGTCAAAGCAATCAATCATGAAGTCGTTCACGTTGCTTCCGGCCGCAAGGCGGGCTTTGGTGAACTGGCTGAAGCCGCTGCAAAACTATCGGTTCCGGGACAAAAAGAACTGAAGTATAAAAAATCAGCCGATTTTCGTTATATCGGTAAATTGGATAACAAAAATATCGATGGTCTGGATATCGCCACAGGTCAAACCGAATATGGCATGGATGTGCGGTTGGATGACATGGTCTACGCCGTGGTTGCCCATCCACCGGCGTATGGCGAAACCTTAAAATCTTATGATGACAGTGAAACGCTTAAAGTCCCGGGTGTGATCAAGACCCTGACGCTGCCGTCCAGCCCTCCTCCCGCTATGTTCAATCCATTAGGTGGCGTGGTAGTGGTCGCCGAAAATACCTGGGCGGCCATTCAGGGGCGGGAAAAACTGAAAATCGAATGGCAGTCAGGCCCCAACAGTAAATATGAATCCAATGCCTTCCGGGAAACAATGCAAACAGCGGCGAACAGTAAGGATGGTAAAGTCTTGCGCGCACATGGCGACACCTATCAGGCGCTTGAAAATGCTGCCTCGACGCTTAAAGCTGAATACTACGTCCCGCATCTGGCGCAGGCACCAATGGAACCGCCGGTTGCCACGGCCCGTTTTGACGGCGATTTCTGCGAAGTCTGGGCACCGACTCAAGCACCACAGGCCAGTCGTGATACGGTTGCCAAATGGCTGGAACTCGACCCCGAACAAGTGATGATTCATGTCACCTTATTGGGTGGCGGCTTTGGTCGCAAATCCAAACCGGATTTTCTGGTTGAAGCTGCCCTGACATCCAAAGCGCTGAACGGCAAACCAGTGAAACTGGTCTGGACCCGCGAAGATGATATCCAACATTCTTATTTCCATACGGTTTCGTTCGAACACCTGGAAGCAGCATTTGATGATAATGGTAACGTTCAGGGTTGGTTACACCGCACCGTGGCACCGTCAATTGGCTCAACTTTTGATGCCAGCACGGAAAATAAGCTCGCTTTTGAATTAGGTATGGGCGTGGTGAATATTCCGTTTGCAATCGCCAATATTCAGCTGGAAAACCCGGCAGCAGAGGCGCATACCCGTATCGGCTGGTTCCGCTCGGTGTCCAATATTCCCCACGCTTTTGCCATACAATCGTTTATTGCAGAAATGGCACAACAGCAAAAACGTGACCATAAAGACTTTTTGCTGGAATTGATTGGTGAAGATCGCGAGATTGATCCGGCAACACTGCAGGACGAGTGGAACTATGGCGAATCGCCTGAGAAATATCCACTCAACACAGGCCGGTTGCGCCGGGTAATCGAACATGTCACGGATAAGGCAAGCTGGGGCAAGAAACTGCCGGATGGCCAGGGTCAGGGACTTGCTGCGCATTATAGTTTTGTCACCTACGTTGCAGCCGTTGTCGAAGTCGACGTCAGTGAAGATGGTGAAGTATCAATACCGCGGGTAGACATTACGGTTGATTGTGGTCCACAAGTTAATCCCGAAAGAATCCGCTCACAGATTGAAGGCGCCTGCATCATGGGGATCAGCCTGGCCATGCTGGGTGAAATCAGCTTTGAAAATGGCGTTGCGGTGCAAAACAACTTTGATGGTTATCAGGTCACCCGTATGGATGGTGCCCCCGCTGAAATCAACGTCTACCTGATACCCGCCGATGATTACGATATGCCACTGGGTGGTGTTGGCGAACCGGGTATGCCGCCGATTGCGCCGGCGCTGTGTAATGCCATTTTTGCCGCTACACAAAAACGTATCCGTAACTTGCCGATTCGTTACCAACTGGAGGCATAGATGCAGAGCACAGATATCACCGTACTGAAACAGCTTCAGCAATGGCTTAAAGCTGGTCATGCGGTTTGGCTGACAACTGTGATTAGCACTTATGGCTCCAGCCCCCGTCAACCGGGCGCTATGTGTGCGATCCGTGATGACGGTGCGCTGGTAGGATCAGTTTCCGGCGGCTGTATTGAAGAGGATCTTAAAGAAAAGGCGCAGGCCGGTGTGTTGGCAAAAAATGCTATTGCTTTTCTGACCTACGGCGAATCGATCGAAGATCGGGATCGTTTTCGCCTGCCCTGCGGCGGCACGTTGCGCCTTGTGGTGGAAAAAATCACGGCAGCAAATTGGCTGGACGAGGTTCTGCAAGCCATTGACCAGCGCCGGCAAATCAGACGACAGCTGTCACTAACGAACCGGCAAAGTCATCTTGAAGCTGCAAGCAGTGGGGATAAACCGGTCATCGAAAACGCGCATCAGCTTGATTTTGTCTATGGCCCGCGCGCCCGCTTATTACTGATTGGTGCTGGTGAAACATCAAGTTATCTGGCAAAAATGGCCTCAGCTTTGGATTACCAGGTACTGGTTGCAGAGCCGCGCGAAGAAATGCAATTAACCTGGCAAAAAGCAGATGGTGAATTACTGGCGATGATGCCGGATGATGCGGTAATTAAAATCAAGCCGGACAGCAACACTTGTATCATTACGTTGACCCATGACCCCAAGCTGGATGATATGGCCCTGCTGGAAGCGCTGAAATCTGATGCTTTTTATATCGGTGCGCTGGGGTCAAAACGCACCAATGCTAAACGTCGTGAAAGACTGACAATGTTTGATCTGACGGCAGAACAGATTGCCCGACTGCATGGTCCGGTCGGTCTTGATATTGGCAGTAAAACGCCTGCGGAAATTGCCGTGTCTATTCTGGCTGAACTGGTTCAAGTCAGACAACAAGCGGCCAAACAACAGCTGCAAACACCCGCTATTCGAGCAGTTAGTAACGGCTGATTATGCCCGATAAGACTATCAGTCCTATCATGTTGGCAGCCGGTAAATCTAAGCGCTTTGGTAGTGATAAGTTACTTTACCTTATAAATGGCAAGCCACTGATTTATAAATCATTAACCCCATGGCTTGATATATTTAACCAGATTAGTGTGGTTGTCAGACCTGATAATAGATTACTGATTGACACACTTAAATCTGCCCCCTTTTCTGCACAATTGCAGCTTATTCCTGCCCCGGATGCCGGCAAGGGTATGAGCGCATCACTTATAGCTGGAATCAGAGCGAACTGTAAGGCAGATGGCTGGCTTATCGGGCTGGCCGATATGCCTAATATTAAAAGCAGTGTTATACGGCAATCACATACAGCTTTGCAATCCGGTGCGGCAATCACCATCCCCACTTTTCAAGATCGCTCTGGTCACCCCGTCGGTTTTACCTCAAGGTTTCTACCCCAACTCCTGGCCCTTCAGGGTGATAAAGGCGCGAAAGATATTCTTGATGCATCACCCGATTTAATTACTTCTATTGTCAGTCCTGACGAAGGTATCTATGCGGATATCGATACCGAAAAAGATTTGGCAACCTGACAAAATTAAAATCTCGTGTTGACTGTTAATTCACCCAACATGCTCTAACAAACCATATTGGCTTGTTGTGTTGCACCTGCTGGTGATATTGACATTCAGGCTGTTTAGCCAGTGTGATAAAAACCAATTTTATGGTGACAATACTGAGTCAGCCACAGCGCCAGCATCTGCCAGCTTTTGCAGGATAGCCTCGGCCATTAAACGATAACCGGCGGCATTGGGATGAATCGGATCTGATTTTAATTTGGCTGAACTGAGAATATCAGCGACGACGTCGGTTTCCAGATTCAGTTGATATTGCTCTGCCAGTTCCTCATACAGATCTGGTGGGCTCAGCATAATATTGGGTTCTGGCACCGCTACTAGCAATACTTGTGCGCCGGTGTTTTGAATGGTTTCAATCATATTGGCGAGGTTTTTCTTGATTTGCTGCTTATTCAGCTTACGGATCAAATCGTTGCCGCCATGACAAAGGATAACCAACTGCGGGTTTATTTCAGCCAGTAGCTCGGGCAACCTGGCCCTGCCCTCACCACTGATTTCACCGGGTACACCGGCATTTATCACCTGCTGACTAAGGCTGGCCTTTAACAGCGCTGGATAACTTTGCGCTTTATCAGCGCCGGTGCCATAAGTCAGGCTGTCACCAAATGCCAGAATAACGGCATCAGCGGGTAACGTTTTTAGCGGCAGTGATTTATCACAGCCAGAAATAAATAGCATTAAAAACAATAGGTAAAATATTGTTTTTAATATTATTTTCATTATCACGCAGCTTTGGCTTTCGGAAATAACCGGTAGAAATTAGCAGTGGTCTGGGCAGCGATATTGGCAACGCTGTCACCGCGTAAATCCGCCAGAAATTCGGCGACATGGGTGACAAAAACCGGTTTATTGGTTTTGCCGCGATGTGGTACCGGTGCCAGATAGGGTGAATCTGTTTCGATTAAGATCCGATCTAAAGGCAATTTTTTGGCCACATCCTGCAATTCGCGAGCACTTTTAAAGGTGACAATGCCCGATAACGAAATATAAAACCCGATATCCAGTGCCCGTTTGGCTGTTTCCCAGTTTTCGGTAAAACAGTGAATAATGCCGCCGGCATCACGTGCCTGATGCTGCTCGAGCATTGACATGGTGTCTTCACGGGCTTCGCGGGTGTGAATAATCAGGGGTTTTTGGGTTTGTTTGGCGGCTTCAATATGTATCCGGAAACGTTCCCGCTGCCAGTCTAAATCGCCTTCAGAGCGGAAATAATCCAGTCCGGTTTCGCCAATGGCAATGACTTTTGGATGGCTGGCAACATCAACCAGTTCCTCGACGGTGAATTGCTCATCGGCCTCCACGTTGGGATGAATACCGGCACTGGCTGTTACCGCCGGAAACTTGTCAGCGATTTGCTGTACTTCCTGGCAACTGGCTTTGTCGATAGCGATACACAGGATGTGTTCGACTTTGTTTTTCAGGGCTTCATCAACCATGGCATCAATGCCACCGGGCTGATCTGCCAGCATATTCAAATGACAGTGGGAATCTATAAACATATTCAGAAAATGATGTAGCTGAAGCTACATCGTATAAGTTGCTTTATCAGATTTGAGCTTATCGACCAGATAATTTTCGATCTTGCCGCGAACCAGTGAGGCACTGCCGTCCATATCACTGAAGTGCACCCCAATCCCAGATGCCTGGTTGCCCTGAGCGCCCATAGGTGTAACCCAGGTAATGATGCCAGCGACCGGAATTTTTTCCGGTTCATCCATCAGGTTAAGCAGAATAAAGACTTCTTCACCCATCTGATATTCCTTGTTGGTTGGAATAAACAGACCACCATTTTTCAGAAACGGCATATATGAGTGATACAGCATATTCTGATCACTGATTTTCAGGGAAAGAATGCCTTTTCTTGGGTTCATGCTCATAGCGAAACTCGACTCAGCGGTTTATTAACTGTTTGACTGGAACGACAAATCCGCATCACGGAAACCATAAAATCTTCGATTAACAATGTCTTATTGAAGTTATTAGAAGAAGATACTAGCTTTAAAGTAGCTTGTATGCAATCCAACAGTTGAAACATTATGCCAGCTTCGGCCGCCTGGGGCAGTTTTATCAAGCGGCTTTTCAGGTCGTATTGCAGAATATGCATCACCGTCAACACGTCATATTGCAGCCAGCTGGCCGTCATTTGTATCGGGTTTGCCCTGCCTTGCATTAATTGCTGCAAATCCGCCTGTAACTGTTCACAAAGCAGATCAAGACGACTATCCAGCATTTGTTGCAGCATCAGTGGCGCCCCCTTGGCTAACGGGGTCAATTGCTGCAATTGTTGTGCACTGATTTTTATATCCTGTTCTTGTAACCATTGTTCAGTTTGCGCCGGCTCCGGTGACAACATCGGCCACAACTGACAGCGGCTGCGAATGGTAATGGGTAATTGTTGCGGCTGACTGCTGACCAGCATAAACAATGTTTTTGCCGATGGCTCTTCCAGTAATTTCAGCAAACTATTGCTGGCACCATTAGTCATGACATGCGCCGGATGAATTACCACAGTTTTCCAGGCTGAGATATTTGGTGTCAGTGATTGTTTGTCTTTTAAAGCACGGGTTTGATGAATTTTTATGGATTTTTCACCCTCTTCGGGCTCGATCAACAAATGATCAGGATGTGCGCCGGCATGAAACAATTCACAGCTGTGGCACTGACCACAGGCAGCTGTTGCCGAGGGGCTCAGGCATAAACTGAACTGGGCCATTTTTAACGCCAGATCAGTTTTCGCCAGACCTTTGGCACCGGTCATTAATATTGCGTGGGGCAGGCGTTGTTGTTGCCATACATTGACAAATTGCTGCCATAGCGTCTGATGCCAGGGATAATCGGTCATGTAATCTCTGCCAGCAGTTGATTCAGATGAGCCGTCAATTGTTGTTGAATATTATCAACCGATTCGGCGGCATCAATGATTTTGACGCGCTGTGGTTCGCCTTCGGCAACTTGCAAATAGCACTGACGTACTTTGTCGAAAAAACTGTGTTTTTCCATTTCAATGCGGTCTTTCGCATTACCGCGGGTGCTAACACGCTGCTGCCCCAACGCCACCGGCAGGTCAAATAAAAACGTTAAATCCGTTGATACACCCTGCAGACTCCATTTGGCCAGCGCTTCAATTCGGTCAAAGGCAATGCCGCGGCCACCACCCTGATAAGCAAATGTGGCATCGACAAAACGATCCGAAACCACCCACTGACCGTTTTTTAAAGCCGGCAGGACTTTCTGCTGGATATGCTGCACACGGGCGGCAAACATCAACAGTAATTCAGCATCATCAACCATTTTTTCATCACGCGGCGTTAACAATAAATCACGGATTTGTTCACCCAATTCGGTGCCGCCAGGTTCCCGCGTGACCAAAACATCTATACCTTTATCACGCAGATAATCAGCAATAAACGTCAGTTGTGTCGATTTACCGGCACCTTCAATGCCTTCAATACTGATAAATTTACCGTTCATTGTTTTAACTGGTACTTGCGTACCGCTTTTTGATGTTCGAGATAATTAGTCGAAAATTTATGCCGGCCATTCTCACCGGTCGCCACAAAATACAAATAGCCACCTTCTTTAGGATGTAATGCGGCGTGAATAGCTTCTTTACTGGGTAAACAGATCGGTGATGGCGGTAAGCCATTACGGGTATAGGTATTATAAGGCGTATCAGCGCGCAGATCGTTGCGGCGGATATTGCCATCATATGTTTCACCCAGTCCATAAATGACCGTTGGATCGGTTTGCAGGCGCATGCCCTTGTCCAAACGGCGAACAAACACACCGGCGATCTCATCACGCTCTTCGGGAATACCGGTTTCTTTTTCAATAATCGACGCCATAATCAGCGCCTCATAAGGATCTTGATAAGGTAAATCTTCGGCACGATCAGCCCAGGCTTTTTCCAGTTCAGCCTGCATATTCTGATAAGCGCGGCGTAAAAACTGAATGTCGGTGGTGCCAGCCGGGAATTTGTAGGTTTCCGGCAAAAACCAGCCCTCGGCATGTTGTTCTGGTAACTCCAGGGCTGTAATCATTTTGGATAAATCGAGTTTATCATCGGTAACGACGATTTTCGGGTGCTGACGCAGCTTTGACAATAATTGTTGGGCAGTCATGCCCTCAACAACCGTCAGGCTGTACTGCACTACTTTGCCATCGATAAACTGCTGTAATAGTTCTGGCAAGGTAGTACCGGTCGAAATTTGATATTCGCCGGCTTTTATTTGTGATGCGGTGCCCTGATAACGGCCATATAAATCCAGGTAAATACTTGGCGTCGGGCTCAAACCTTGTTGGTAAAGGCGCTGGCTGATACGGCTTAGATTATCACCGGGATTAACAACAAAAATCGTCTCTTCAGCTGTCGGCTTGATCGGCGTATTTAAAAAACGTTGATATTCTGTCCAGGCATACAACAACGGCAGGCCCAGCAAAAATAACAACACCAGTAACTTAACAGTAGCAGAAATTTTCATGCGTGCATTATTGCTTGTGGCAGCCATTGCTGCAATTTTTGAGTCATCAGACCATGCGGCCATTGCCGATCCTGACCGATAATTTGCCTTACCGGCCAGATGCCAATCACGCTGTTACACAGCAGGCATTCATCGGCTGTTAGCAAATCGTCCAGCGTTAACTGCGTTTCATAAACCGGCCAGTCATGTTGCCGGGCGATCTGCAATAAGCTGCTTCGCATGACACCGTTAATGCCGCAATGACTCAAATCGGGCGTTAACAGCTCGCCCTGTCGAAACAACATAATATTACTCATGGTACCTTCAATCAGATGGTCTTCGGTATCGAACATCACCCCTTCGGCAATACGGCTATCACGCCATTCATTGCGGGCAAGCACCTGCTCCAGTCGATTCAGATGCTTGATACCGGCAAGTTGTGGATTCTTGGCCAAACGCTGTTCACAGATGCGAATATCAACACCTTGCTGATGGCTCTGTGGGTATTCCGGCATAGGGTGGCTGCTGATAATGCGGGTAACTGGTGTGTTTTCGGCATACTGATAACCACGACCACCGACGCCACGGGTCAGTATGATTTTGATCACGACATCGGTTTGCAGCGTTGCTGTTAACTGCTGTAATTCAGTTTTGATTAAGCTGATGTCTGACGCCGTAACAAACAGCTTCAGCCGCTCGCAGCCAAGCTGCAAACGCGCTAAGTGGGCATCCAGTAATTCAAGACGATTTTGACGAAAAGCGATGGTTTCAAATAAACCATCGCCATATTGCAGACCGCGATCCCGTGCATCGATTCTGTCTTCGGGCTGGCCGTTAATCAGAATCATTTAAACGAAGCTTAGCTGAGTTTGCGGAAAATAACGGTACCGTTGGTGCCGCCAAAACCAAAGGAATTGGACATCGCTACTTTAATCGGCATCTGGCGGGCAGTATTCGGCACATAATCCAGATCACAGCCTTCATCAGGGTTATCCAGATTAATGGTCGGCGGTGCCACTTGATCGCGAATCGATAAAACACTGAAAACCGCTTCAACACCACCGGCTGCGCCCAGCAAATGGCCAATCATCGATTTGGTTGAGCTGACAGCAACTGATTGTGCAGCGTCACCCAATGCGGCTTTGATAGCCATCGTTTCAGCAATATCACCAGCAGGTGTCGAGGTGCCATGGGCATTAATATAATCAATTTCATCGGCATTTAAACCAGCATCGTTCATCGCATTTTTCATACAACGTGCTGCACCTTCGCCACCTTGTGATGGCATGGTCATGTGATAAGCATCACTACTCATACCGCTGCCAACGAGTTCAGCGTAAATGGTTGCACCGCGTTTAACGGCATGTTCGTATTCTTCCAGCACCAAGACCCCGGCACCATCACCCAGCACAAAACCATCACGATCTTTATCCCAGGGACGACTGGCGCTTTGTGGATCATCATTGCGGGTTGATAAGGCACGGGCAGCTGCAAAGCCACCTAAGCCTGTTTTGGACGTCGCCATTTCTGCACCACCGGCAATCATGACATCCGCTTCGCCATATTGAATCATCCGGCCAGCCGCTGAAATACAATGAGTGCCCGTGGAACAAGCCGTGACAATCGCTGTATTAGGACCTTTCATGCCATACATAATCGACAGATTGCCAGAAATCATATTGATGATATTGCTGGGCACGAAGAATGGTGATATTTTCCGGGGGCCGCCACTTAAATAATTGTCGTAACCGGCTTCAATACCGGGCAGACCGCCGATACCTGAACCAATGATAACGCCAATGCGTTCAGCATTTTCATCAGTCACTTCAAGCTCGGCATCTTTAATCGCCTCAACAGCAGCGGCAATGCCATAGTGGATAAAAGTATCCATTTTTTTGGCATCTTTACGGGAAATCACTGTTTCCACATCAAAGTCTTTGACACTGGCACCGAAACGCACTGAAAAATCAGTAACATCAAAAGACGTAATGGGATTGACACCGCTTTTACCGGCGACAATATTAGTCCAGCTTTCGGCAACCGACAGGCCAACAGGGGTGACTGCACCAAGGCCGGTCACGACGACACGTCTTTTAGACATTTGCTTTCCTCATGCAAATCTTTGTTCAGATATAACATAGCCGCCTAGCATGCGAGGCACACTAGACGGCTATTGTGTGAAGCGTTGAAACCGATTAAGACTGAACAGAGTTAATGTAGGCAACAGCTTCTTTAACAGTGGTGATTTTCTCAGCTTCTTCGTCTGGGATTTCACATTCGAAAGCTTCTTCCAGAGCCATAACCAGCTCAACGGTGTCCAGTGAGTCTGCGCCCAGGTCATCGATAAAAGAGGCATCAGCAGTGACTTCATCTGCATTAACGCCGAGTTGTTCGACAACGATTTCTTTAACGCGAGCTTCGATATCACTCATAACTAAAATTTCCTTTGGTGGTTAAGTACAAACAACGTGCAGGCATTTTATAGTGCACGCACAGCAGAGACAAGCCAAAACGATATTACCGCCTGATTACTGCATTCAAAAACCTGAGCCAATACTGGCTCAGGCGCTTAATTCATATACATGCCGCCATTAACATGCAAGGTTTCGCCGGTGATATAACCCGCCAGCGGGCTGGCCAGAAAGCTGACAGCGGCGGCAATTTCTTCGGCTTCACCAAGGCGTTTGACCGGCACATTTTCCAGCAAGGCGGTTTTATGCGCTTCCGGTAAATCTTTGGTCATATCGGTATCAATAAAACCCGGCGCTACACTGTTAACGGTGATACCACGGGTACCCACTTCACGGGCCAGCGATTTACTGAAACCAATAACACCGGCTTTGGCCGCGGCATAATTACTCTGCCCGGCATTACCCATCACACCCACCACAGACGTAATATTGATAATGCGACCCCAGCGGGCTTTAGTCATGGCGCGAACGCAACGTTTGCTGAGTTTAAAAATTGGGGTCAGATTGGTATTGATGATGTCATCCCACTCTTCGTCTTTCATCCGCATTAGCAGATTATCGCGGGTAATACCGGCGTTATTGACCAGAATGTCCGGCGCGGCAAATTCGCTTTCAATACTGCTGACAACGGCTTCAATAGCATCGGCATCAGTGACATTCAGCACAACACCTTTACCGTTGATACCGGCTTCCTGCAAAAATGCAGAAATGGTCGCCGCACCGTTTTCTGAAGTGGCGGTAC
This sequence comes from Methylophaga sp., assembly GCA_040882115.1. Taxonomy (GTDB): domain Bacteria; phylum Pseudomonadota; class Gammaproteobacteria; order Nitrosococcales; family Methylophagaceae; genus Methylophaga. Next base: position 266,715 of record JBBEBX010000003.1, read on the forward strand.
CAATGACGGTTGCGCCCTGCTCGCCCAGACTTAAAGCAATCGCTTTACCGATGCCGCGGGTCGCGCCAGTAACCAGCGCGGTTTTGCCTTGTAAACTCATGCGTTTTCTCCTGCTAACTGCTTGGTTTTTTCTAAACTGGCGACATCAAATAGCGGCTGCGCACTCAGTGATTTATCAATCCGTTTAGTGAGACCTGCCAATACTTTACCAGGACCACATTCAATCAGCGTATCGACACCCTGTGCCGCTAAAAATGTCACTGTTTCCACCCAGCGAACCGGGTTAAATAATTGTTGAGCCAGCAATTCACGGATATCATCGGCATCGTTGCTGCTGGTCACGCTGGCATTATGAATCACGGGAATATGCGGTGCCTGAATGCGGGTTTTGGCGAGTTCTGACGCTAATTGTTCAGCTGCTGGCTGCATTAAAGCGCAATGTGATGGGACACTGACAGGCAGCAATAAAGCACGTTTAGCGCCTGCTGCTGTGGCCAAATCGATGGCTTGATTGACGGCAGAGGCTGCGCCGGCGATCACCACCTGACCCGGCGAATTAAAATTAACGGCTTCAACGACGCCATGAATGCTGGCTTGTTTGCAAATATCGATAACCTGCGCATCTTCAAGGCCCAGAATGGCCGCCATCCCACCTTCACCGGCCGGTACAGCTTGTTGCATCAGCTCGCCGCGTTTGGCGACTAATTTTATGGCATCTTTAAAATCAATGGCGCCGGCCGCGACCAACGCACTATATTCGCCCAGACTGTGGCCAGCCAAAAAAGTCGGTTGGAAATTATTCTGGGTTTGCCAGACACGCCATACGGCAATGCCGGCAGCCAGCATCGCTGGCTGGGTTTTGTCGGTTTGATTTAAATCAGCTTCAGGTCCGTTTTGCACTAATTGCCATAAGTCATAGCCCAGGGCTTGTGAAGCTTCGGCAAACGTCTGTTCAACAATTGGAAATTCAGCCGCCAAATCGGCCAACATACCGATTGATTGCGAACCTTGACCCGGAAATACAAAAGCAGCTTGCATGGTTAAATCCCAAAATCCATTAATACTGAATGAGCGCCGAACCCCAGGTGAAACCGCCGCCAAAAGCCTCTAACAGCAACTTTTCACCACGCTGAATACGTCCATCACGAACGGCAGTATCAAGTGCCAGCGGGATCGACGCAGCTGAGGTATTGCCATGTTCATCGACGGTGACCACGACTTTATCCATTGACATGCTTAATTTGCGCGCGGTGGCGGCAATAATGCGAATGTTAGCCTGATGTGGCACCAGCCAGTCGATATCGTGTTTTTCTAAGTTGTTAGCTTCGAGGGTTTCATCAACGATCTGACTGAGAGTTTTGACGGCAATTTTGAACACTTCATTGCCCTGCATATCAACAACCGCAGGAATATCACTGACCACAGAACCCGGGCCGGTCGGCACTTGTAACAAGCTGTTAAAACTGCCATCACAATGAATATGTGTCGATAAAATGCCCGGTGTCTCAGAAGCCTGCAGAACAACTGCGCCGGCGCCGTCACCAAACAGCACGCAGGTATTGCGGTCTGTCCAGTCAACGATCCGCGAAAATATTTCGGCGCCAATAACCAACACGTTTTTGGCGCTGCCGGATTTAATAAATTTATCGGCAACCGTCAATGCATAAACAAAACCGGTACAAACCGCCTGAATATCAAATGCCGGGCAGCCGTGAATACCAAGTTTGTCCTGAACTAATGACGCTGTGCTGGGGAAAATTCGTGTGGGGGTGCTGGTCGCGACAATAATCAGGTCAATATCTTGATTGCTGATGCCGGCTGCATCAATGGCATGAACAGCAGCGTTATAAGCCAAATCGGTGGTGGTTTCATCAGCAGCGGCGATATGGCGTTTAATAATACCGGTACGTTCGCGGATCCATTGGTCACTGGTATCGACCATTTTTTCCAAATCGGTATTACTCAGTGCTTTTTCTGGTAAATAGCTGCCAGTGCCGATGATGCGCGAGTGGATCACAGCACTTGCCCTTCTTGCAGTGTTTCTAAATGTTTGCTGATATTGCTGGGGATATCTTTGCGGGCTTCGATCACGGCAATATTAATGGCGTTGGCAAAGGCGAAACTGTCAGCACCGCCATGGCTTTTTATCACAATGCCTTGCAAACCAATAAAATTGGCGCCGTTATAAGCACGGGGATCCAATTCTTTACGAAAATGGCTCAGCACCGGATAAGCAATCAATGCAGCCAATTTGGTAAATATATTGCGTTTAAACGAATTTCGCAGATAATGGCGAATCATATGCGCCACGCCCTCACTGGCTTTCAGCAAGACATTGCCGACAAAACCATCACAAACCAGTACGTCAACTTCACCTTTATAAAGGCCATCACCTTCAATAAAGCCAACATAATTTAAATCAGTTTGACCTAACAGGCGGGCAGCTTCCTTAACGCGTTCGCTACCTTTGATTTCTTCAGCACCGATATTCAGCAAACCCACAGTTGGCTGCTTTTTACCATCGACCAGTTCCGCCAAAACCGAACCCATCAAGGCAAACTGCACCAGATGTTCGGCGCTGGAATCAACATTGGCACCGAGATCCAGCACATAGGTATGCCCTTTCATGGTCGGCAATGCAGTAACAATAGCCGGCCGTTCAATACCCGGTAAAGTTTTTAAAACAAAGCGTGCAGTCGCCATTAAGGCGCCGGTATTACCCGCACTGACACAGGCGGCAGCCACACCCTCTTTAACCAGATTGATGGCAACCCGCATTGATGAATCTTTTTTACTGCGTAAAGCGGTCTGCGGAGATTCATCCATGGCCACTACTTGCGAGGCATGATGAATATGCAGCCGGGCTTTATCAGCAGGATCTTGCTGCGCCAGTGCAGCTTGCAACGTGGTTTCATCACCCACCAATATCAGTTCTACATCGTGATGCTTTTGCAGGGCTGATATGGCAGCGGGGATCACGACCTGAGGTCCGTGATCCCCGCCCATTGCATCAATAGCAATTTTAAGCGTCAATGAACTACGCCTTATTCACTCTTTTCGGCAATGACCTTACGACCACGGTAGAAACCGTCTGCGGTCACATGGTGACGGCGATGTAACTCACCTGACGTGCTATCAGTTGACAGCGTTGTTGCGGTCAACGCATCGTGCGAACGACGCATACCGCGACGTGATTGACTCTTTTTACTCTTTTGAACAGCCATGGGTGTAACTCCTAAACCTGAATCTAATTAAACTTACTTCTTTGCTTTCAATGCAGCCAAAACTGCAAAGGGTGAAGCCGGTTTATCGGCTTCGCTTTCTGCTTCGCCTGTTTGCCAGACATCGTCGGGCAAACAAACATAATCATGTTTCGGCACGATGGGCAGTGCCAGTATCAACTCATCTTCGACCATCAGTGCCGGATCGACTTGTTTAGCATCGTCTATGATCCATGGCTCATATTGTTCCGCCAGGCCTTCAACTTTGCGTTCATGGCGAATAATGCCCAATAACGCAGCAATATCCAGTCGCAATGTCATCGGTGACATACAACGTTCACAAATCAGTTGTATGCTTGCCTGAAAACGGCCCTGCATAAATGGCAGTCCGGTTTCATCAATATCAAAATGCATGTCTACATCGACCATGCCATCATCATTAACCAATTGCTCCGCCAAGCGGCGCATCGATGACAATGGGATCTGCCCTGTTAAACGTATGCCGCTATTAGCAAAACGAAACGGGTCTATCTCTCTGGGCAATTGCTGATGCATAATCGACGGGATTATATAAGAATTCGCTATAAACAGCAAAGTAAAAGCCGCTTAAGATCGCCACCCTACTTTGCTGGCCACAAGTTTCAGGTTTTAACGGTCAAGCATCATTGTGTAACTCAATGATGGCGTTACCTTCATTACTATTGTGCTTGGAGAGATCATTACGTAAAGCATCAATGTAATACAGATAATCCGCATCAATATCGCCGGTAATATACTCACCATCAAAACAAGACGTATCAAAGTGCTCGACATCGCTCTTCTTGTTAATAGCCGATACTAAATCAGCCAGGTCTTGATAGATCAGTCTGTCGACACCCAACTCGCTGGCAATTGCTTCGTTATCACGGTTATGCGCAACAAATTCGTTAGGCGACGGCATATCAATACCGTAAACATTGGGGAATCTGACCGGCGGCGCTGCGGAAGCCAAATAGACTTTTTCGGCGCCAGCGTCACGAGCCATTTGCACGATTTGTTGCGACGTGGTGCCACGAACAATAGAGTCATCGACCAGCAAAACATTCTTGCCGCGAAACTCCAGTTCAATCGGATTTAATTTCTGACGGACTGATTTTTTACGCTGGGTTTGTCCCGGCATGATAAAAGTACGGCCGATATAGCGGTTTTTGATAAAGCCTTCGCGATAAACGACGCCCAGATCATACGATAGCTGTAATGCGGCGCTGCGGCTGGTATCAGGGATAGGAATGACCACATCGATATCATGATCCGGCCATTCACGGAGGATTTTTTGCGCTAATTTAGTGCCCATGCGCATCCGGCTTTTATGTACCGAAATACCATCCATCATCGAATCTGGCCGGGCAAAATAAACATACTCAAAAATACAAGGTGACAAGACAGGGTTCTCGGCACATTGCTGGCTGTGGAACTGGCCGTTGGTATCGATAAAAATACACTCGCCCGGCGCAATATCACGCATCAATTCATAATCCAGCGTATCGATGGCAACGCTTTCCGAGGCAAACATATACTCTTTACCTTGTGCGCTATCACGCTCACCGATAACCGCCGGACGAATGCCGTAAGGATCGCGAAATGCCAGCATGCCAACACCAGCAATCATCGCCACAGCCGCATAAGCGCCTTTACAACGTTTATGCACCTGCCGGACGGCATTAAAAATATCTTCCGGTTGCGGCTTGAGTTTGCCAGCGGTCTGCAACTCATGGGCCAGAATATTTAATAGTACTTCCGAATCAGATTCGGTATTTAAATGCCGGCGATCACTTTTAAATAATTGGTCTTTGAGTAATTTGGTATTGGTCAGATTACCGTTGTGTGCCAGCGCAATACCATAAGGAGAATTGACATAAAACGGCTGAGATTCTGCTGAAGTTGAACAACCTGCGGTGGGATAGCGGATATGGCCAATACCCATATTACCGGTCAGACGAATCATATGCCGGGTATGAAACACATCTTTAACCAGGCCATTGTCTTTACGCAAACAAAAACGGCCTTCTGCATCACAGGTCATGATGCCTGCCGCATCCTGTCCACGATGCTGTTGCACCGTCAGGCCATCATAGAGCGCCTGATTGACTTCTGAATGAGCCACAATACCAATAATTCCGCACATAAATCAGTCCTGCCAGGATGAATTGAAGTTGATATGGGTAGCGATATCTTCCGGCAACAAATTCACTACCCACATTGCCAGTTGTTCAAAATGTTCAATTATTAAGGAATTCTGCCACCAGGCGTCGGCTGGCATTGGGGTCATCCCGGCAACCAGCACCATTAATGTGACGATTGCCGCGCCGCGTAATAAACCAAATACCACACCCAGCGCCCGATCAGTACCCGTCAAACCGGTTTTTTCGACCAGTTGTGCAATCAGATGGTTTACCAGAGCGCCCAAAATCAGCGTCACCACAAATAAAACAAAAAAGGCAGCAAATAAACGTATTGATGGTGTATCAACATATGGCACCAGCAAACTTGCCAGATGCGCATGAAACATTAAGGCAACCCAAAAAGCCAGGATCCAGCTCAGTAAAGACAGCACTTCGCGGATAAACCCCCGCACGATACTGATAGTTGCGGAGAGCAAAATGATGCCAATGATCAGAAAATCAACCCAGTTCATATGCACTCCGCGCCACGCTGCGAACTAAACAACATATTTTAGCAGATAGTGCCAAGTGCACCCAATAGCTTTAGATGTTTGTGAATTGGTTAACAAAAATGTCGGGAAGTTTATTGTTTGCTGACCTGTGCTTTGGTGCCCAGTTGCACATTAATTTTTGCAGCGATGTCATCTGCCTGAGCCCGGCTGGCAACTGCTGGCAGGCGAACCCGGTAAATGACACCTTTGTCTGTTTGACTGTTTTCGATATAGGGTTTATATCCGAGTTTTTCCGCTTCGGCTTTAAGTGACTGAGCATTATTCTGTACCGAGAAACTCCCTAACTGAATCACCCATTTATCGCCACTGGTGGCGGTGCCCGCGTTAGGCTCGGATACCACGGTTGGATTTTCAGTATTACTGGCATGAGCTTCAGGTGCAGTAGTTTCTGCCTGTGCCACCGGCCGATCTACAGGTTGAGCAGGCGTTTCTGTTTCAGACGTTTCTGCAGGTTTAGCTTTTGTTTCGGTTGATAATGAATTCGTTGTTTCAGCAGACTCGGCATCCGTTTCGGTGGATTTACTGTCATTGGCAGCAACTACGCTCACTTGCGGTGAAGTGCTTTGCTGTAAATCCGCATCCACCATCGCTTCGCTATTTTCTTTAACCTTTTCGACCCCGTCTTCATCAATAGGCTCAATCACTGATGAAAATTCAATCGGCTCTGGCAATTCCAGCGACTGTTCGGTCTGATGCTGGCCCACTTTACTGAGCACTACATAAGCCAGCACAGTGACCATCAATACCAGTAAGCCGGCACCAATCAGTCGTTGTTGTTGAATCGGGGTCATTATTATCTCCCTGCTATACCATTAATGCCGGTTTTGCGTATTCACTTCATGAAAACCAGGCTGCTCATTGGTCATGACCGCCGGGGATGGTTCAGGTTCCTGACGTGCTTTGGGCATCGCCTGTAAAGCAACTTCCAAAACCTCATTAATCCATTGAACCGGAATAATGTTCAGACCTTTTTTAACGTTTTCCGGAATTTCCCGCAGATCCTTAACGTTATCTTTAGGAATCAATACTGTATCAATACCACCACGATGTGCAGCCAGCAATTTTTCTTTCAGACCGCCAATCGCCAGCACTTCACCGCGCAGGGTAATTTCACCGGTCATCGCAACATTGGCTTTCACAGGGATGCCAGTTATTGCTGACAATAAAGCAGTGCACATGCCGACACCAGCACTCGGGCCGTCTTTAGGCGTAGCGCCCTCTGGTACGTGAATATGTAAATCGTGAGTTTGCATAAAGTCATCAGCAATGCCCCACTCTGCTGCCCGCGAGCGGACTACAGTAGTCGCAGCCTGAATCGATTCCTGCATGACATCACCCAATTTACCGGTGTAACTGGCTTTACCTTTACCCGGCATCACAGCTGATTCAATGGTCAGTAATTCACCACCGACTTCCGTCCAGGCAAGACCGGTCACCTGACCTATACGATCAATTTCGTCAGCAATACCATACTGATAATGATAAACACCCAGATAGTCTTCAAGATTATCTTTGGTGACGACTACTTTTTCGTCAGATGCATCTTTCAGGATCTGTTTGACAAGTTTACGGCAGATTTTGGAGATTTCCCGTTGCAAGTTACGGACACCCGCTTCGCGCGTGTAGCGGCGAATAATTTCCATAATCGCATCACTGGTAATTTCTACCTCTTTGGCTTTCAAACCATTGTCTTTAATAGCTTTCGGCAATAAGTATTGCAGTGCGATATTAAGTTTTTCATCTTCGGTGTAGCCGGCCAGACGAATAATTTCCATCCGATCACGCAGTGCATCCGGAATATTCAGCGTGTTTGCTGTGCAAACAAACATGACATCTGACAAATCATATTCAACTTCTAAATAATGATCGGCAAAGGTTGAGTTTTGTTCCGGATCTAATACTTCCAGCAAAGCCGATGCCGGATCACCACGAAAATCCTGCGCCATTTTGTCGATTTCATCGAGCAAAAACAGCGGGTTTTTTACTTCTGTTTTTGAAATATTCTGGATCACTTTACCGGGCATAGAACCGATATAAGTCCTGCGATGACCGCGAATTTCTGCTTCATCACGGACGCCGCCCAGCGCCATACGGGTAAATTTACGATTGGTGGCGCGGGCAATCGATTGGGCAATTGACGTTTTACCGACACCCGGAGGACCAACCAGACATAAAATCGGACCTTTGAGTTTTTTGACGCGTTTTTGTACGGCAAGATATTCGAGAATCCGGTCTTTGACTTTTTCGAGGCCGTAATGATCTTCATCGAGCACCGTTTGCGCGCGATCCAAATCCAGCATCACCCGTGAACGTTTTTTCCACGGCACTTCCAACAAGGATTCGATGTAATTACGCACCACCGTCGCTTCAGCTGACATCGGCGACATCATTCTCAGCTTTTTCAGCTCCGATTCAGCTTTGTTTCTGGCCTCAGCAGGCATACCGGCGTCGGCAATTTTATCTGCCAAGTCATCAACTTCATTACCAGCTTCATCCAGTTCACCGAGTTCTTTTTGCACGGCTTTCAGCTGTTCGTTCAAATAGTATTCGCGCTGGCTTTTTTCCATTTGTTTTTTGACGCGGCTGCGAATGCGTTTTTCAATTTGCTGAATATCGATTTCCGATTCCAGATAAGCCATCAGCTTTTCGATACGGGCTTTGACATCGGCCATTTCCAACAGCTGTTGTTTGTCTTCCAGCTTCAGGGTCATGTGCGCAGCAACGGTATCAGCCATGCGGGCAACATCTTCTATGCTCGATAAAGAGGCAATGACTTCTGGGGGAATTTTTTTATTGAGTTTGACGTATTGTTCAAACTGGCCAAGTAAAGTACGCATCAGGACATCAGCTTCACGTTGCTCCGGGTCTTCATCCTGAATGACTTCGACTTCGGCTTCAAAGAAATCATTGCTGTTATCGAATAATGCAACGCGGGCGCGTTGCGTGCCTTCAACCAATACTTTGACGGTACCATCGGGAAGCTTCAGTAACTGCAGTATATTAGCGAGGGTACCGGTTTCATAAAGATTATCAGTGCTCGGCGCATCTTCACCCGAGTCTTTTTGAGCAACCAGCAAAATTTGTTGATTTTCATCAGTGGCTGCTTCCAGCGCTTTAATCGATTTTTCACGACCAACAAAAAGCGGAATAACCATATGCGGGTAAACCACCACATCACGCAGTGGCAGCACTGGCAATTTGCTTAAAGCATCATGGGTGACGGTAGTTTTCGATTCATTTTCCATCAAACGGACCTCATTAACATGCCGAAAGAGCATGTGTGATTACAATTGCTGGTTATATGGGGACAGCCGTACAGAAATCAAGCAATCAGTAAAACTGATTGCCTGACTCCGGCAGCCTTAAAGAACGCGGCGGTTATTTTTCGCCGGCAGCGAGATCCTTGCTGTGATCCTGATAGATCAAAATTGGCGAATTTTCGCCATTGATAACGCTTTCATCGATAACCACTTTGCTGACATTATCGAGAGATGGCAGATCAAACATGGTATCAAGCAACACATTTTCGATAATTGAGCGCAGTCCGCGGGCACCCGTTTTACGCTCCATCGCTTTATGGGCAATGGCACGCAGCGCGTCATCACGAAATTCCAGTTCGGAATCTTCCAAATCAAACAGTTTTTGATATTGCTTGGTCAGGGCGTTTTTCGGTTCGGTCAGAATTTGCACCAGCGCCGCTTCGTCAAGCTCGTTGAGCGTTGCAACAACCGGCAAACGACCGACAAATTCCGGAATCAAGCCATATTGAATCAAATCTTCCGGCTCAACCACCTGTAATGCTTCACCGTAACTTTTCTGGGTTTCAACGCTTTTCACTTCAGCTGAGAAACCAATACCGCCTTTATGGGTACGGTTACGGATCACTTTATCGAGGCCCGAAAACGCACCGCCACAGATAAACAAGATCTTGCTGGTATCAACCTGCAAAAACTCTTGTTGCGGATGTTTACGGCCACCTTGTGGTGGTACCGAAGCAATCGTGCCTTCGATCAGTTTCAATAAGGCTTGTTGCACGCCTTCACCGGAAACATCGCGCGTGATGGACGGGTTATCAGACTTTTTCGAGATTTTGTCGATTTCATCGATGTAAACAATACCGGTTTCGGCTTTTTCGACATCGTATTCACATTTTTGCAATAGCTTCTGAATAATGTTTTCGACATCTTCACCGACATAACCCGCTTCGGTTAGCGTCGTGGCATCAGCCATGGTAAATGGCACATTTAACTGACGTGCCAGTGTTTCTGCCAGCAGGGTTTTACCACTACCGGTCGGACCAATCAGCAGAATATTACTTTTTGACAACTCGACATCATCGGTTTTCTGGTCATGACGAAGCCGTTTGTAATGGTTATAAACTGCAACTGACAAAACGCGTTTGGCTCTGTCCTGACCAATAACGTAATTATCCAGTGCCGTATTAATTTCATGTGGTGATGGCAGTTTGGCTTCAGCCGGATCGGCTTTCTGCTCCTGCATTTCTTCACGAATAATGTCATTGCATAGCTCGACGCATTCATCACAGACAAATACAGACGGACCGGCAATCAGCTTTTTGACCTCATGCTGACTTTTACCGCAAAAAGAACAGTACAGTAATTTATCGTCGTTTTTCTTGTCGTCGCTCATCGCACTACATTCCTACTTTTGTTTTCAGGCTTTATCGTCAGGGCGTTTGGTCAATACCGAATCAATCAGACCATAATCAGCGGCCTGCTCTCCATTCATGAAATTGTCACGGTCGGTGTCTTTTTCAATCTTCTTAATATCCTGACCAGTATGATGCGACATAATTCGATTCAAACGGTCACGAATATTAAGAATTTCTTTAGCGTGAATATCAAAATCCGAGGCTTGTCCCTGGAAACCACCTAAAGGCTGATGCACCATCATTCGTGAGTTAGGTAACGCAAAACGTTTACCTGCTGCACCGGCAGTCAGCAATAATGCGCCCATACTGGCCGCCTGACCAATGCACAACGTGCTGACATCCGGTTTAATAAATTGCATGGTGTCGTAAATCGCCAAGCCCGCCGTGACCGCACCACCCGGTGAATTGATATATAAATGGATATCTTTATCGGGGTTTTCAGATTCCAGAAACAGCATCTGCGCAACCACCAGATTCGCCATATGGTCTTCAACCTGACCAACCAGGAAAATCACCCGTTCTTTTAACAGTCGTGAATAAATATCATAAGAACGTTCGCCACGTGACGTTTGTTCAACGACAATTGGCACTAACGCGTTGCTGACGGGTTGGCTTTCACCGGTAAAGATATTGCTCATTAAGATTCCTGTCATTAAGCCCAAAAAATAAGCCCGTGCCCAATTTCGTTGAGCACGGGCTTCTTCATGTCAATTGCGCGGTAATTTTATTTAGCCGCGTTCATCACTTCAGTGAATGAAGAGGTGCTCTCAGTTACTTTAACATGGTCATAGATCCAATCAACCACGGCGTCTTCGACAACCATCATTTGGATTTCTGAAAGTTTGTCCTGATTTGTCATGTAGTAGTTCACAACATCTTCAGGATCTTCGTAACTGGCAGCAATCGCATCGATGGCTTCTTTTACTTTAGCTTCGTCTGGTTTGATGCCATTGTCAGAAATAATCTTACCAATCAGCAGACTCAGTTTGACGCGTTTTTCGGCGCTGTCTTTAAAGGCATCCAGTTCAAATGGCAGACCTTCAACATTAACGCCCTGCTGACGCAGATTGTTTTTCGCTTGCTCCATTAAATAGCGGGCTTCACGCTCAACTGGCGCTTCTGGCAAGGTAATATCGTTATTAGCCGCCACAGCATCCATCGCAGCACGTTTGTTTTTTGCTTTCAGCGTTGAGCTCAGTTCACGTTCCATATTGGCGCGAACTTCTTTTTTCAGTGCTGCAACGCCCTCTGCCACACCACATACTTCAGCAAACTCTTTATCGAGTTTTGGCAATTTTTTCTTGGCAACTTGTTTTACGGTGACAGCAAATTCTGCCGTTTTACCACGCAGATTTTCGGCGCGGTAATCTTCCGGGAAAGTCATGGTAATGGTGGTTTCCTGGTCAGCTTTGACACCCACAAGTTGCTGTTCGAATTCTGGCAACATACTGCCATTGCCGATAACAACCAGGACATCTTTGCCTTTGCCGCCCTGGAATTCTTCACCATCAATGCGGCCAACAAAATCGATGGTAACGCCATCTTCTTCTTTGGCAGCGCGTTTTAGCGGTTCCCAGGTTGCCCGTTGTTCACGCAAGGTTTCAAGCATGGTATCAACGTCTTCATCGCCGACTTCAGCAACTGTTTTTTCCAGTTTGAGTTTATCTAACTTAATGCTGTCAAGTTCTGGAAAGATTTCGTAGTTCAGGGTGTAAACCAACGCTGAACCTTCTTCTTTCATGCTGTCGATATTCGGTGTGCTGGCAGGATTCACTTTTTCCTGCGTGAACGCTTCACGCATGCTGTCCTGGACCAGTTGGTCAATGACTTCACGACGTGCCGCCGGACCGTGGGTTTTAGCAACCATAGTCATCGGTACTTTACCGGGACGGAAGCCTGACATTTTGACGTTTGGCCGAATCGCCACTAAACGTTTTTGTACCGCTTCTTCGATATTGGCATCTTCAACGGTCACCGTCATTTTACGGCCTAATTCGCTGACATTTTCTACAGTAACTTGCATTCTTTACCTCAAACATGGGGGATCAGAATATTGTTGGTTATTACCAGCAATTTCGGATGGTACGAGAGGAGAGACTCGAACTCTCACAGGTTGCCCTACTGGAACCTAAATCCAGCGCGTCTACCAGTTCCGCCACTCTCGCAATGCTTCTCAGATACACATTCATACCTAATCAAGTCGGCTATTATAGCCAGTTAAACTAGGCAACACTAGCCTTGCAGTTTCAAAAACGTTAATCCCATATTCGCTTGCTGACAAAATTGCTGAAATGCCATCAGGTCGGTTTGCTCAATTGCCCGTCGTGTCACATTTCGATCTGCCAGAAATAAGCCAATGACTTTACCGGCAACAATCGCCGGCATCATTAGATACGGTGGTTTACCTAACAAGTCGAGGGTGGCTTTGGCCAATGTGCCATTCAGCTGCCGGGGATCAGCTGGCAGTAATTGTGCATGACTATCTTTAAGTGCTTTGGCAAAAATATTGGTCGAATGGGTAATATCGATAATCAGTTCATCACTGAGTTTTTCCTGATCCGCGCCCAGCGCATATTTACATTGCAGCTTTTTCCGATCTGGCGATAACACGGCAAACACAGCGCGATCCATGGCAACGCCCCGATAAATCCCTTCCAGCACCATTTCTATAATAACGTTGAGGCCGGGTTTTTCCTGTAAGGCGGTAGATATATCCTGCAGCATTTGTAATTGCAGCATAGCGTCCGGTTGCGCCGGCTCATCAATAATATCGGCTTCCAGTTCGATTTCACCGCCCAGTTCCAGCGCAACGTCTTGCTGCAGCGCATCGTCCGCTTCATTAGGCGGTTTAGCGATATACAGTTCGGCATCTTGTATGCCGCAAAGCCGGGTAATTTGCCGGGCCTGCTGGGCATTTTGATAAACCAGTTCGGTCAGTTCGGCTGGTTTCATTTCCAGCTGTTTAGCTGTATCGCTGAGCCATTGCTGGGTTTTATCATCCTGCCAGCCCTGCAGGGAAACCGTTGCCAGTTGATTCGCCGTGCGTATGATTTCAGCTGCAGGCTCATGATTACGCGGATTCAAACTGTTACTGAGCATATCACCCAGTAACCAGGCTTCACTGAGGCCCCGTGTCAAACTTTGCAGCGTAAAACCGAGCACTTCCATTTCAGCCGCTTCTTCCCGCATCGATGTATTTTTTATTAAATCTAAGATCTGTTCGGCCTGTTCATCAGCAAATGCCCAAAACGCCATATTGCCGAGCCGGGATAACAGCGCCGCAATAAAAATATCTTCTGCCATCGGCAGTTTCATTTTTTTGGCTATCTCTTGTGCCTGAATGGCGGCGTGGAAAGATTGCGCCATTTCCTCGATAAGTTTCTGCCGCTGTTTGCCATCGGCGAGGCTATCAATTAACACCAGCGTTAATGCCATCGCTTTAACTTGTTCAAAGCCCAGCACCATAACGGCTCTGGAAACCGTGCTGATCACCTGCCCCTGGCGATTGTAGTGAATGCTATTGGCCATTTTCAGCAAGCGGCCAGTTAATGCCGCATCACGTAAAATCACGCGGGCAACATCTACCGCTGACGTATCCTGACTGCTAACAACATTAGTCACTTCGGTAACGGTATTGGAAAACACCGGCATCTTGTCTTCGCTCAGTTGCCGGATAAAGCGCTGAACGCCTTCTGCTTGCCTGGCCACGCTTATTCCTCAGAGATTATTTTTTTAGGTTGATTGGCAATGCCATGCGGCACATGGCCGGTTGCCACATGGGCTTTGGCTGATTCGCAGTGCTGTTCTTGATCATCAAAAAAGATATCGGCGCCAAACGACTTTAAAAAAGGCCCTTTTTCCATGCCCCCCAGAAAAATGGCTTCATCAATACGAATGCCCCACTCCCGCAAAGTGCGAATAACGCGCTCATGAGCTGGTGCAGACCGGGCAGTCACCAAAGCGGTACGGATCGGCGACTGATTTTCCGGGTATTCGGTTTGAATTCGGTTTAAAGCCAGCAAGAAATCTTTAAATGGCCCGCCTGATAAAGGCTGACGCGCTGTTTTTTGTTCATTCTGAGTAAATGCTTCCAAACCGCGCTCTTTAAAAATCCGCTCTGATTCATCTGAAAACAACACCGCATCACCATCGAAAGCAATCCGCAACTCTTCAAATTCAGAGTTATTGCCCACATTCGACGGAAAAATGGTCGCCGCGGCAATACCCGCATCAAGTGCCATACGCACATCTTCCGGGCTGGTTGATAAAAACAGACTGGCGCTGAATGGCGCAACATATCGATATGGGCTACTGCCTGAGGTAAACACCGCACGACTAATTTTTAACGCATGATGCTGAATAGAGTTAAATACCCGCAGGCCGGTATCAGCGCTGTTACGTGACAACAAAATGATTTCGACCCGCGGTGTTTTCGGATTATTGTCATTGAGCGCGAGCAGCTTGCGTACCAGATTAAAGGCGCCGCCCGGTTGCAACGGTACATCTTCATGGGCAATTTGATATTGGCAATAAGCTTCTGTGCCCTCTTGCTCATATATCTGGTGACTTTCATCAAGATCGAATAATGCCCGCGATGAAATCGCCACCACCAAAGGTTTAGTTGCCTCGCTCACTGATAAGCCTCCGCCGCAGATTTTCCGTTATATCTGGCGACATTCAACACCGACTGCCAACTTTTCTGCAATGGGGTTTCCGGTAATGCCGCTTGGTTAAATATCTGGCCAAGATCGGCTTCCAAAGTGCTTAAGAGCGAAACATTGTCAGGTTTACCCTTGGGGAAATTACATTCGCCGGTAAACACCACGTGGGTAAAGATCGGAATTTTCGGTGCCAGCAAGGACAATGATTGCTGCACATGCTGCAAATGCAGTAATGGATTGGCAAACTTATAGCTACGGCCATTCACCAGTTGTGTCCACTGGTCAATTTTATCTGCACCGTATAAATGACCACTTAACGGAAAATGATGCAGGATTAGTAAGCCCTGTTTAAGCAGTGCCAGGTGTTCGATTTCTAACAGGCCGCCCATCCCATCGGGAATAACCAACTGTCTGGCCTCAGACAATTGATAAGGCTTAAGGATTTTTTGAATCCGGTGCTGTGCACTGCGCCGGCGGCTTTTTAACCTAAGCAACAACCAGCAAATAAGTATGAGTAACAACACACTCAGTGTGATGCTTTCAACAAGCAAATAATCCAGCAAGAAACAATCTCCTTAAATCATCAGCAATTATACTTTTTTTAATGCTGACTGTGACGCATTGATGACAATGACCTGCGAGGTTTTTAATGCCAACCATTGGCAGGATGAGGATGAATCAATACCTCAGCCGCAGAAAAATGTGTCTGTAAATCTTGTTCAACCTGCTGACAAATTACGCTGGCTTGCCGCAAGCTCAAATCACCATCTAATTCCAGATGCAGCTGAATAAATATCTGCAGCCCTGACTGGCGGGTACGCAAATCATGCAGACCGCGTACTTCAGTATGTTTTAAAACCAAATCCTGTATTTGTTGCCGCTGCCCGACCGGTAATTCGTGATCCATTAACAAATTGATTGCATCACGCATAATCTGCCATGCACTGTGCATGATATAGATGGCTATCGCTATCGCCATCAAAGCATCGACACGGTGCCAACCCGCAGCAGTCATGACAATGGCTACGATGACGCTGATATTGATTAAAAAGTCTGTTTTATAATGCAGTGCATCGGCACTGATGGCTGTTGAACCGGTTTTGTTGATGACATGGCGCTGCACAAGCAATAACAAGCCAGTCATGACAATGGCAAACAACATAACGCCAATACTGCTGCCGACAGCATCGGCTAGCGGTTGCGGTGTGATTAAACGCTGAACCGCCTGGTAAAGCAAAAACAGCGCAGATAATGAGACAAATAAAGCTTGCCAGAGCCCCGCCAATGGTTCTGCCTTACCATGACCAAAGCGATGTTCTTTATCTGCGGGCTGCAACGCATGGTATACAGCAAACAATGTAACCAGTGAGGCCAGTAAATCCAAACTGGAATCAGTTAACGTAGCCAGCATGCTGACGGAGTCTGATTGCCACCAGGCCCAGGCTTTGGCAAAAATCAAACTGACAGCCGTTGCCACGGAAGCATATGTGCCAAGCCGCATTAACCTTGCTGAACTTTGTTGAGTGCCTGTCATCTTGTCAGTATAGTGCCAGAAAGTTGCCAGCAGAAAATGAACATTTTATCGGCGCCCTGCTATCTTTGTATTTAGGATAAATCATGACTATTGCCCATGTTGCCAGCACCGCCTTTACCGATCAGCGCCCGGGAACTTCCGGATTGCGCAAAAAAGTCCGGCAGGTACAAACACCACATTATTTAGAGAATTTTGTTCAGGCGATGCTGGAGGCTGTTGGCGATGTTCGCGGCCAAACTATCGTCGTTGGCGGTGATGGTCGTTTTTATAACGAAACAGCCATTCAAATCATTGTCAAAATGGCCGCAGCGCATGACGTTGATAAACTGATTATCGGTCAGCACGGACTATTATCGACCCCCGCCGCGTCTTGTGTGATTCGTAAAACTCAGAGTTTTGGCGGCATTGTTTTATCAGCCAGCCACAACCCGGCAGGCCCGGATGGCGATTTTGGTATTAAGTTTAATATTGCCAATGGCGGACCAGCACCGGAGAAAATTACCGAAGCCATTTATCAGCGCAGTCAGGCGATTAGCGAATATCAAATTGTTGAAGCAGCAGATATTGATTTAACGCAGATTGGCCAGCAGAAGCTCGGTGATTTGCAAATAGACATTATCGATCCCGTTATTGATTATGCCGATCTGATGGCAGATATTTTTGATTTTCCAGCCATTCGCGCTCTGCTTTGTAATGGCCATTTTCGAATGCGCTTTGATGCCATGCATGCCATTACCGGCCCCTACGCTATCGAAATTCTGGAAAAACGGCTCGGTGCTGCACCGGGCACTGTGATGAATGGTATTCCGCAGGCAGATTTCGCCGGTGGTCATCCCGATCCCAACCTGACCTATGCTGACGAACTGGTGGCAATCATGTTTGCTGATGATGCGCCGGATTTTGGCGCCGCATCGGATGGTGATGGCGACCGCAATATGATTCTGGGTAAACAGTTTTTTGTCACCCCCTCTGACAGTCTGGCAATGATTGCCGCCAATGCTGAATTGATTCCGGCTTATCAAAAAGGCTTGACTGGTATTGCCCGCTCAATGCCAACCAGCCAAGCAGCAGATCGGGTTGCTGAAGCACTGAATATTCCGTTACATGAAACGCCCACCGGCTGGAAATTTTTCGGTAATTTGCTTGATGCCGGCATGGCGACCTTATGTGGTGAAGAAAGCTTTGGCACCGGTTCCGATCATATCCGTGAAAAAGACGGCTTATGGGCCGTGCTCTGCTGGTTAAATATTCTGGCGGCAAGACAACAGTCGGTGGCAGCCATTGCTGAACAACACTGGCAAAAATACGGCCGTAATTATTACACCCGTCATGATTACGAAGCAGTGCCGGCTGATAAAGCTGAGCTGCTGGTAAAACAACTTCATGAAAAAATGCATAAATTGCCGGGGAAAATTTTCGGTGATCGCACCGTACGTTTTGCCGATGACTTCAGCTACCGGGATCCGGTTGATAACAGTTTTGCCGAGCATCAAGGCCTTCGTATTGGTTTTGATGACGGCGCGCGGATGATTTTCCGTTTATCCGGTACCGGTACCGAAGGTGCAACGCTGCGGGTTTATATCGAAAAGTATGAAGATGCGCCGGATAAATTATTGCAAGATGCACAAACGGCTTTAACGGATTTGATTGAGCTGGCTGATACGCTGGCACAAATTAAACTGCTGACCGGCCGCAACCAGCCAACAGTGATTACCTGAGGGATTATGCAACCTATTATTCTCGGCTCCAGCTCGCCTTATCGCAGCGAATTACTCGCCAAACTTAAGCTGCCATTTTCCACGGCATCCCCTAATATTGATGAATCACCTTTACTGGGTGAATCACCTACCCAGTTGGTGCTGCGTCTTGCCGAAAACAAAGCCCGCAAAGTCGCTGAAAGTAATTTATCAGCGCTGGTGATTGGCTCTGATCAGGTTGCGGTGCTGGATGGTGAAATATTAGGCAAGCCTGGCACAGCTGAAAATGCTGTCAAACAACTTCAGGCAGCCAGTGGTAAAACGGTCACATTTTTAACCGGTCTGGCTTTATATAACGCGGCCAACCAGCAAATGCAGTCAATCGTCGAACCATTTGAGGTCAATTTCAGAAGTTTGTCAGAAACGCAGATCCGCCGTTATGTCGATTTGGAACAACCACTTGATTGTGCCGGCAGCTTTAAATCAGAAGGCTTGGGGATCTGTTTGTTCAGCGAGCTCAGAGGCAGCGATCCCAACAGTTTGATCGGGCTGCCTCTGATTCGACTGACAGATATGCTCGCCGCGCAGGGCGTTAACGTATTAGGGTGAATTTATTTAGCCGACTCCATTTTATCGGCATTTGATGCCGCTGCCGCCTGGGCTGCCAAATTGTTCATGGTCCGGGCCATTAGCTGCCGCGCTGCACGAGAACGCATGGTTTTTTTCATGCCTTCCGTCAACGCCGCATCAACTTCATGTTCAGCCAATAATTCACCCAAATCATCCAGATGTGTTTCACAACCAGACATAATTTCATCAGCATGTTGCTGCGCATCTTTGCCGTTTTTATGGGTACTGAGCCGGCTTTGCATCATGCATTTATTATAACTGGTGAGATGGCCAGACATGGCTATCTGAGCTTGTTCAGGCATATCAGCCGGTATTTTATTGGCTTCAGCAAAGCTGATAACCGGCAGACTGAATAATAAAGCGGCGCTGACGCTGACTAAAGTTTTTTTCATTATTATCTCCGAATAAATTTTGCAATGGTTATGACAGGTTTCATTTTCAAATTATCCCGCTACCGGCCGATACTATACACTTTGCATTTTATTGTTTGCCGGTATGATGTGCCGGCTCGGTATTTTTAAGGTGTTTATGTCGGCTTTGGAAGATCAGCGCTATTTGCAAATTCAGCAGTGGTTACAAACGGTTTTTACCGATCAGCAATTTACGCTGACCAGTGCCTCGAGTGATGCCAGTTTCCGGCGTTATTTCAGAGTCAACACGGCCGATAACAGCTGGATTGTTATGGATGCGCCGCCCGCCCACGAAGACATTAAACCTTTTATCCATATCGGTAAGCTGCTGGCAGCGCATCAGTTACCCGTCCCGGAGATTTTCCAGCAAAACCTGGAACAAGGATTTTTGTTGCTTAGTGACCTGGGCAATACCGCATTTTTGTCGGTGCTGAATCAAGATTCGGTAGAGGGTCTGTATAAACAGGCCATCGATTGTATTGTGCAAATGCAGTTAATCAACAAACCTGCAGATTTACCGGCCTATGATGCAACGTTACTGGGCAATGAGCTGGCTTTATTTGATCAGTGGTTTTTAGACCGGCATTTAGGCCTTGATAAACCTGATTTTATTGATGATTTATATTCGTTTTTAATCATCGAGGCGCAGCAGCAACCTCAGGCATTTGTCCACCGGGATTATCATTCCCGTAATCTGATGCTGCAGTCAGATGGTTCGCCGGGCATTATTGATTTTCAGGATGCCGTTTGGGGCCCTGTCACTTATGATCTGGTATCGCTACTGCGTGATGTCTATATTCAATGGCCGCCGTCGTTGGTAACGACGTTTTTAGATTATTACCGGCATCAGGCGATTCAACATCAGGTTCTGCCCGAATCAGTGACCATGCCACAGTTACAACGCTGGTTTGATTTAATAGGGCTGCAACGCCATTTAAAGATATTAGGGATCTTTTGCCGGCTTAACTATCGGGACAAAAAAGATAATTATTTAAATGATTTAGCATTGACACTTAATTATGTTTACGAGGTTTGTTCACAGTATCCTGAGTTAACAGAATTGCTTCATTATCTGCAACAACCTGCTATCAAAGACACTATTTTATGAAAGCCATGATCCTCTCAGCTGGCCGTGGCGAGCGATTACGGCCACTCACCGACCATACCCCCAAACCGCTGCTCAAAGCCGGTGGTAAATCTTTGATAGTGCATCTGATTGAAAAACTGGTGGCGGCAGGCTTTAACGAGCTCATTATTAATTATGCACATCTTGGCGAACAGTTTCCGGCGGCACTAGGTGATGGTTCGCGCTGGGGGGCCAATATCAGTTATTCGCCAGAATTAAATGGCGGCCTGGAAACTGCTGGCGGTATCATTCATGCCCTGCCGCTGTTAGCAAACGAGCCGTTTCTGGTTGTGAACGGGGATATCTGGACTGATTATGATTTTGCCACGCTGCACGATTATCTGAGCGATAACATGCTGTGTCATTTAGTGTTAGTCCCCAATCCAACGCAGCATCCGGAAGGTGATTTTTACCTTGATAACAATAATCAGATACATGCCAATGGCCCGGCTAAATTAACCTTCAGTGGCATTGGTGTTTATCGTCCTGAGTTATTTGCCGGCCTGGCTGAGGGTAAGCGACCGTTAAAACCTCTGTTGCTGGATGCAATGCAACAAAACCGCGTAACCGGTTCATTATATAAAGGTGAATGGTCGGATATTGGCACGGCAGAGCGTCTGGATGCACTTGGCCGGCAATTAAGCCATTAGATTTCTGTACTTAGCATTCAGCTAATGTTGCGATGCACTATGTTCGTTAATATCCGCTTTAGCGCTTCAGCTCAAATGTTAAGCACAGAGAAATTCCAATAGCGCTTTTTGCGCATGCAAACGATTTTCAGCTTCTTGCCAGACCACGCTTTGAGGGCCATCAATGACCTCTGCGGTGACTTCTTCATCACGATGCGCTGGGAGACAATGCATAAAAATTGCATCTTTGGCGGCAAGCGACATCAATTCAGCATTGACCTGGAAACCGGCAAACGCTAATTCACGTTTACGCTGCTCTACTTCCTGGCCCATGCTTGCCCAAACATCAGTGACAATTAAATCAGCACCTTTGGCAGCTGCCTTGGGATCATTAAACATGTGAATTTCGGCGGTTACCGAGTCAACAATTTCTTTTAATGGTTCGTAGCCTTCTGGGGTCGCAATATTTAATTTAAAGCCAAATTGCTGCGCGGCATTGATATAGGAATGACACATATTATTGCCATCACCGATCCAGGCCACAGTCTTGCCTTTGATATCGCCACGCACTTCAAAATAAGTTTGCATATCAGCCAGCAATTGGCAGGGATGAAATTCATCAGTCAGGGCATTGATTACCGGTACCGATGAATGTTTGGCAAAGATTTCAACTTTGGCATGTTCAAAGGTGCGGATCATTACCGCATCGACCATGCTGGAAATTACCCTGGCGGAATCTTCTACCGGTTCACCACGACCTAACTGCGTGTCATCCGGCGACAGAAAAATAGAACCACCGCCAAATTGCACCATGGCCGACTCAAACGACACCCGTGTACGGGTGGAAGATTTCTCAAAAATCATCGCCAATACTTTATTTTTCAGTGGCTGATAAATCTCGCCTCGCTGATGCATTTTTTTGAGCTCAATGGCCCGATGGATCAGGGTATTCAGTTCAGACGGACTCAAATCCAGCAGGGTTAAAAAATGTCTCATGATCAGGCAACACTCTCAACGGCATGTTCAGCCAGAAACGCGCTGACCAGCGCGCTGACTTTATCAACAATCAAATCTGCTTCTTCAGCAGAAATAATCATTGGCGGTAATAAACGGATCACTTTATCGGCAGTGACATTAATCAGTAAATGCTCAGCCAAGGCGGCTTTAACCAGTGCGCCACAGGGCTGATTCAACTCAATACCGATCATAAAACCAGCTTGGCGAATCGCTTTGACGCCAGATAGCTTGCCGATTTTCGCCTTGAACCCGGCCAGCATCCGTGGTGCCAGGGTATTTACATTTTCAATAAGCTGATCAGCTTCGATGGTTTCCAATACTGTTAATGCCACCCGCGAAGCCAGCGGATTGCCACCAAATGTAGAACCATGATTTCCAGGCTCTAAAACACCCAGTGCCGGTCCCGCAGCTAAACAGGCGCCGACAGGAACGCCATTACCCAGCGCTTTGGCCAGGGTCATTACATCCGGCATAACATTTTCGTGGTGTTGAAACGCAAACCATTTACCGGTCCGGCCAATACCCGACTGAACCTCATCAAGGATCATCAGTAGTTTACGTTGTGTACATAAGCTTCTGATTTCAGATAAATAATCGGCATCCGGCACTTTAATACCGCCTTCGCCCTGGACCGGTTCCAACATGACAGCAACGGCTTCCGGCCAATGACTGATTGCCATCCGTAAAGCATCAATATCGTTGTAAGGAACACGCACAAATCCGGGTACCAACGGGCCAAAACCAATCTGTACTTTGGAATTACCGGTGGCAGTCAGGGTCGCCATGGTCCGGCCATGAAAACTGCCATCCATAACAATAATGACCGGCTTTTCAATACCTTTCTGATGACCATATTTACGTGCCAGCTTAATGGCGGCTTCGTTGGCTTCAGCACCCGAATTACAGAAAAAAACCTGATCCATTCCCGATAGCGCTGTCAGTTTATCGGCCAACTTTTGTTGCATTTCGATGTGATAGACATTGGAAGTATGGATCAGCGTTCTCGCCTGATCACAAATCGCTTCAGTAATGTTGGGATGACAATGGCCTAAATTAACCACAGCGATACCACTGAGCGCATCCAGATAGCGCTCACCCTTGTCGTCAATCAACCAGGCGCCCTGCCCCTGCTTGAATGTCACATCTAAACGACCATAAGTCGGCATGACAGTTTCGGTCATGGCTTTTTCTCCCTGCCTTTCAGGCTAATAACGCTGACGGCCATTTTTGCCGTTAACAAACGAAAAATGGCAGTTTCGCAAGAAACTGCCATATCCGGGTATCACAAATCTATTTTGGCGTTTATCACGCCACTGTCATTACGCTGCGTAGTTCGCAGCAACAAAATCCCAGTTAACCAGTGCCCAGAAAGATTCCAGGTATTTTGGACGGGCATTGCGGTAATCGATGTAATAAGCATGTTCCCAAACATCACAGGTCAACAACGGTGTTTGACCGGCAGTCAGTGGGCAACCAGCATTGCTGGTATTAACGATTTCAATGCTGCCATCAGCATTTTTAACCAGCCAGGTCCAGCCTGAACCAAAGTTTGTGGCAGCTGATTTGCTGAACTGCTCTTTAAAGTCGGCAAATGAACCGAACTTGCTGTTAATGGCTTCACCCAGTGCACCGTCAACGGCATCTTTGCCATCTGGTGTCATGCAATTCCAGTAAAACGTATGGTTCCAGACCTGCGCAGCATTATTAAAAATACCACCGCTGGATTTGCTGATGATGTCTTCCAGGGTTTTGCCTTCAAACTCAGTGCCGGGCACCAGGTTATTCAGGTTGTTGACATAGGTTTGGTGATGCTTACCGTAATGATATTCAATTGTTTCGGCGGAAATATGTGGTTCCAGCGCATTGTTTGCGTATGGAAGAGGTGGCAATTCGAAAGCCATGTTAAATCTCCTTGAGAAAGTCCGAAAGTAAACGCTAAAGTCTAAGCGAGACGGGTTGTTATGGCAAGTTTTAGCCCGAAATGTTCCATTGAGAAAATAAGCTATCTTCAGGGTTAAACAGCGTCATTCCCATCAAAACAGCGTCTTCTCGACCCTGCACTGCAGGATAGTACCCCCGCCTTATGGCCATTTCGTTAAAACCTGCTGATAAATACAGTTCTTGTGCGCGCCGGTTACTGCGTCTGACTTCCAACAACATCAGGTTTGAACCGCGTAAACTGACGGCATCAATCACTGTATTCAGTAATTGTCGACCTAACCCGCGGCCTTGTCTATCCGGTCGCACACAAATATTCAGCAAATGTGCCTCATCTAAAACGTGTTGCACCAGTGCATAAGCAATAATTTGTTGGTTTTCACGCACCACAAAGCCCTGATAGCCCGCTTGCAGACTGTCCTCAAAGTTTTTCAAACTCCAGGGAAACTGGTTGGCTGTCACTTCTATACCATGAATAATCGGTAGATCGTCAGCCAGCATCGGTTCAAGATTCATTTTCAAGACAATGTTTGCTGCAACTGGCAGATCGCTGTCCAAACCCCGGCCTTGCGCTTTGGCTGATTAATTAACTCGCCAAGAGATGGCAATAACATCGCACGGTTTTGCCAATGTGTATTCAAATCGGCCGGCTCTTCGCCGAATATAAGGATTTGCTGAGGCATTGGCTGATCGGCTGAAAGTGACAGCAAGGCATCCTTATCACATTGCTCGAATGGCAGGCCCAGCCCGCCTATGGCTTTGAGAATATTGGTCAATAATTGTTGCTCTGCCGGATTCTCTATTGCAGTGCAATAAATCAACAGCGGCGCCTGACAGTTAAAAATAACCGGTGTCGAGTCTGCAACCAACGCTGAATCAGCTTCTGTATTTGGTTGGTCGATTGGCGCCGGCAATGGATTTTGCCGAATTTGCCATACCGGAATACCCAGATTATCCAGCGTCCAAAGTTGTTGCTCCGACAGTTGCATCAACGTTAAACCTGCGGGTGTGCCCGCTCGGCTCCCAGCAACATTTTATTTAAGGCGTTGATATAGGCTTTGGCTGAAGCAATAACAATATCGGTATCAGCACCCTGACCACTGACAATGCGGCCGCCTTTTTCCAGCCGCACACTCACTTCACCTTGGGAATCAGTGCCACTGGTAATATTGCTGACCGAATACAACTGTAATTCAGTACGACTTTGCACCATCGATTCAATGGCTTTGAAAACCGCATCCACCGGGCCGCTGCCGCACATTTGCGTCTGAGTTTCCTGATCATCGACTTCCAGGGTGACCATCGCCAATGGCGTTTCACCGGTTTCACTACAAACTTTCAGCGAGACCAACCGCACCCGTTCATTGTCTTCTGCCAACGCATCCGTCACCAACGCCTGAATATCTTCGTCAAAGACTTCGTGTTTTTTATCAGCCAGCTCTTTAAATTTGGTAAAGGCGGCGTTTAATTCGGTTTCAGAATCCAGTTCAATACCGAGATCTTTTAAACGTGCACGAAACGCATTACGACCGGAATGTTTGCCGAGCACCATGCGATTGGTATTCCAGCCAACATCTTCGGCGCGCATAATTTCGTAGGTTTCACGGTTTTTCAGCACACCATCCTGATGAATGCCCGATTCGTGGGCAAACGCATTGGCACCGACAATTGCTTTATTCGGTTGCACGACAAAGCCGGTGACGCCCGACACCAAACGTGAAGCCGCCAGGATCTGCGTGGTATCAATTCGCGAATCACATTGAAAAACATCCTGACGAGTACGTACCGCCATCACCACCTCTTCCAGCGCAGCATTACCAGCACGCTCACCCAGACCGTTAATAGTGCATTCCACTTGACGGGCACCATTCATCACCGCAGTTAAAGAGTTGGCTACCGCCAAGCCCAAATCGTTATGACAATGTACCGAAAAAACCGCTTTATCAGCATTAGGTATCCGTTCACGCAGGTTTTTAATTAACTCACCAAATTGATGCGGCATGTTGTAACCGACAGTATCGGGAATATTTAAGGTACGCGCACCGGCATCAATGACGGCTTCCAGAATCCGGCATAAAAAATCCAGATCGCTGCGGCCGGCGTCTTCAGGAGAAAATTCGACATCATCAGTATGTTGCCGGGCGCGTTTGACGGCTCTTACGGCATTTTCAATGACCTGATCAGGTTCCATGCGCAGCTTCATTTTCATATGAATCGGTGAAGTGGCGATAAAGGTATGAATTCGCGAAGCATTGGCGCCTTTCAGGGCTTCACCTGCACGATCAATATCAGCATCCAAAGCGCGCGCCAAACCACAGACCCGGCTGTCTTTAACAGTATTAGCCACCGCCTGCACAGCTTCAAAATCACCGACACTGGCAATTGGAAAGCCCGCTTCGATAATATCCACCCGCATCCGTTCCAGCGATTTGGCAATGCGGACTTTTTCATCTTTCGTCATCGAGGCGCCAGGACTTTGCTCGCCGTCACGCAAAGTGGTATCAAAAATAATCAGTTGTTCGCTCATGCCCGCTTTCTCCGCCATGTCTTCGGACAAACACCGAATCTGGCTGTTTTTTTGTTCTGATAAAGGTTTATTTTAGCGCGCTTATTTGTTTTGCGCCCGCTCATTACGATGTTTGCGCAATTGAACCAGCGTTAATACCGGCCCTGATAAGGCATAAATCATAAATGCCGAAAACAGCACAATCGGTGGATCAATGGCAATTAAAGCGAATATCAGCACCAAACCAAGGATCACCATAAATGGCACTTTGCCGCGTAAATCCAATTCTTTAAAGCTGTGATAACGCACCGTGCTGACCATCAAAATGGCTGAAAAGAATGTCAGTGGTACCCCAACCGTCGTCAAAACAGTCGGGTCTAAATCATACTTATGTCCCAGCCAGACCCAGCCAGCAATAGCAGCGGCGGCAGCAGGACTGGGCAAACCCTGGAAATAACGTTTATCAGCAATGCCGACCTGGGTATTAAAACGCGCCAGACGTAAAGCACCGCAAGCAGCGTAAATAAATGCCACCATCCAGCCAAATTTACCCATTCCTGATAATGCCCATTCAAACATGACCAATGCCGGCGCCAAGCCAAATGCCACCATATCCGACAAACTGTCATATTCAGCACCAAAATCACTTTGGGTATTGGTTAATCTGGCAATCCTGCCATCTAAACCATCCATAATCATCGCCACAAAAATGGCAACAGCTGCGGTAGCAAAATCTCCCCGGATAGCCGCCACAATGGCATAAAAACCGGCAAATAAACCTGCTGTGGTGAACAGGTTAGGCAGCAGATAAATACCGCGGTTTTGTTGTTCTTCTGGGTTAACCATGAAAACTCCCTAATATTGGCAAATGCTTAAATGCATTATGACAGTGGCGCCCGGCAGATACAAAAAAGGCCGGCAGCTTGCGCAACCGGCCTTTTTAAGCGAACCCAACGTTGATTAGTTTTTGTTTTTATCAACGATTTTTTGGATCCAAGGCATCATTTCACGCAGTTTGGCACCGGTTTGCTCAATTGGATGCTCTGCGTTCAGGCGACGCATCGCAGTCATTTCCGGATAACCAGATTGCCCTTCCTGGATAAACTGCTTGGCATATTTGCCTTCTTGAATTTCTTTCAAGGCTTCACGCATTGCCCAACGGCTTTCTTCGTTGATGACTTTCGGGCCAGTAACATACTCACCATACTCGGCATTATTGGAGATCGAGTAGTTCATATTGGCGATGCCGCCTTCATACATCAGATCAACAATCAGCTTCAGTTCGTGCAGGCATTCGAAATAAGCCATTTCCGGCGCGTAACCAGCTTCCACCAGCGTTTCAAAACCGGCTTTAACCAGTTCGACAGCACCACCACATAAAACGGCTTGTTCACCGAACAAATCGGTTTCAGTTTCATCACGGAAAGTGGTTTCAATAATACCGGTACGGCCACCACCAATTGCTGACGCATAAGACAGCGCAACTGCTTTGGCTTTGCCAGAAGCATCTTGATGGATGGCGATTAAATCGGGGATACCGCCATCTTTAACAAACTCACTACGGACGGTATGTCCGGGTGCTTTTGGCGCAATCATCACGACGTCCAAATCTTCACGAGGGAGGATTTGGTTATAAACGATGGCAAAGCCATGGGCAAATGCCAGTACAGCACCTTGTTTCAGATTTGGAGCAATTTCATCTTTATACAAAGCAGACTGGAATTCATCTGGGGTCAGAACCATCACCAGATCAGCTGACTTCACTGCTTCACCGACATTATCCGAAACATTCAGGCCTGCGCCTTGCGCTTTGGCAATTGACGAAGAACCTGCACGCAATGCTACAGTCACGTCAACACCAGAATCTTTCAGGTTGCAGGCATGGGCATGGCCTTGTGAGCCGTAGCCGATGATCAACACTTTCATGCCGCGGATAATCGACAGGTCACAATCTTTGTCGTAATAAATATTCAAACTCATGTTTAATTCCTTGGTTTTTTTAAAGTATGCGTTGGTCAGATGTGCAGATTTCTGTCGCCACGGGCAATGCCGGAGACGCCGCTGCGGACCGTTTCAAGTATTCTGTGCTCTGACAAAGCTTCAATAAATGAATCGAGCTTGTTGCCGGCACCTGTCAATTCAATAGTATAGGTTGATGCCGTGACATCAATAATCCGGCCACGGAAAATATCACAAAGCCGTTTAACGTCTTCGCGCTGATCCATGGTGGAAGCCTTGACTTTAATCAGCATCATTTCCCGCTCGATATGTGGTCCTTCAGTGAGCTCCATCAATTTAACGACATCGACCAGCTTGTTGAGCTGTTTGGTGATTTGCTCAATGATGCGATCAGTACCTGTGGTAACGATCGTCATCCGTGACAAAGATGCATCTTCGGTCGGCGCTACCGTTAATGATTCAATATTGTAGCCACGCGCCGAAAATAAACCAGCAACCCGCGACAACGCACCCGCTTCATTTTCAATCAGAATGGAAATGATATGTCGCATTATGACAACTCCCGTTCCGGATCTTGTGGCAGCTCACAATGCGGTGACATATGCATTTCATTATGTGCTTTGCCCTGGGCAATCATTGGGTACACGTTTTCAGTCTGATCAGTAACAATATCGAGAAATACCAGTCGATCTTTCATGGCAAACGCTTCTTCCAGCTTAGGCCGCAAATCTTCAACTCGCTCAATGCGCATGCCAACATGGCCATAGGCTTCGGCAAGTTTGACAAAGTCCGGCAGCGATTCCATATAGGAATGCGAGTAGCGGTTTTCATAAAAGAATTCCTGCCACTGCCGTACCATGCCTAAGTAACGGTTATTAAGTGCAACAATTTTGACTGGCAGACCATATTGCAAACAAGTCGACAGTTCCTGAATACACATCTGGATACTGCCCTCACCGGTGACACAAACCACGATTTCATCCGGGAACGCCAATTGCACACCCATCGCCGCCGGCAAACCAAAGCCCATGGTGCCGAGACCGCCTGAGTTAATCCAGCGATTCGGCTTACTAAACCCGTAATACTGCGCCGCCCACATTTGATGCTGGCCAACATCCGAGGTGACGTAAGCATCACCTTTGGTGATTTCGTGAACCAGTTCAATAACTGCCTGCGGTTTAATCTGGCTGCTGTTGTGGTCGTAAGACATGCATTTTTTGGCACGCCAGCCATTGATAACCGCCCACCAGGCATCAATGGCATCCTTATTAGGCTGCTTTTTGCTGTTATCCAATAACTGGTTCATATCAGCGAGTACATCAGCGACACTGCCCACTATCGGCACATCGACGGTAATCGTTTTTGAAATCGACGAAGGATCGATATCAATATGTACAATTTTGGCATGTGGGCAAAATTCGGCAATCTTGCCCGTTACCCGATCATCAAAACGCGCACCAATAGCAATCAGCACATCGCAATCATGCATCGCCATATTGGCTTCATAAGTACCATGCATGCCCAGCATGCCTAAAAACTGTTGATCATCCCAGGGAATTGACCCTAACCCCATCAATGTTGAGGTGACCGGATAACCCAGTTTTTTAACAAACTGACGTAGTGGCTCGGCAGCATTGCCCAGTACCACACCACCACCGGTATAAATCATCGGTTTTTCGGCGGTCAGCAATAAATCCACTGCCCGTTTAATCTGACCGGGGTGACCTTTGGTGATCGGCTGATATGAACGCAACGAAACACTTTCCGGATAAACGTACGGAATTTTGATATTGGGATCAGTGATGTCTTTTGGCACATCGACAACCACCGGACCAGGCCGGCCTGTGGTTGCCACATAAAAAGCTTTTTTAAAAGTTGCAGCCAGATCATTAATGTCTTTAACCAGGAAGTTATGCTTAACGCACGGCCGGGTAATACCCACCGAGTCAACTTCCTGAAACGCATCACTACCAATATTCGCGGTTGCAACCTGACCGGTAATCACCACCATGGGAATAGAATCCATATAGGCTGTGGCAATGCCCGTTACCGCATTAGTGGCACCCGGACCAGACGTGACCAGAACAACGCCCGGTTTACCCGTGGCGCGAGCGTAACCGTCAGCAGCATGCGTCGCAGCCTGTTCATGACGCACGAGAATGTGTTTGACCCCTTCCTGTTGATACAGCGCGTCATAAATATGCAGCACAGCACCACCCGGATAGCCAAACAAAAACTCAACGCCCTCGTCTTTCAGACACTGGACCAGAATCTCACCACCGCTTAATTCCACGTCTTCCTCTCTCGAACCGCCGTCGCGATACGCTTCAAAATATCAAACGAGTAAAGTTACTTTGTATAGGGTGTCAGGTCAAGAAAAACTGGCTTCAATCGCAGTCATGACGCCATTACCAGGATAATTCTGTATCTCGTAAAGCTAACCATATGGCATAATGCTGAGCCATGAAAACAGCATCTGAAACAACACTGACCATTACCCGCCCGGACGATTGGCATTTGCATTTGCGCGACGATGCGGCTCTGAGCCGAACCGTCATTGATAGTGCCCGCCAGTTTTCACGCGCCATCGTCATGCCCAATTTACGCCCTCCCGTCACTACCACGCAAATGGCGCAAGCCTATCGGCAACGGATTTTGTCGGTATTACCCGACAATGCTGATTTCGAGCCGCTGATGACGCTATATTTGACTGACAATACGCCGGCCAGCGAAATTGAAATTGCTGTAAATAGCGGCATTGTAAAAGCTGTGAAATTGTATCCAGCCGGCGCGACGACTAACTCCGATGCCGGTGTCACCGATCTCAAACATTGCCGTGCCACCTTGGAAGCTATGCAAAAGTCAGGCTTACCGCTGCTGATACATGGTGAAGTCACTGACCACGACATTGATATTTTTGATCGTGAAAAGCGGTTTATTGATGACAAACTGATCCCGCTATTACACGACTTTCCCAATCTCAAAGTAGTGTTTGAACATATCACCACCCGTGATGCTGCACAGTTTGTCGAAGCCACTGGACCAAATCTGGCCGCAACCATTACGCCGCATCATCTGTTGTTTAATCGTAATGATTTATTGGTTGGTGGTATTCGCCCGCATTATTTCTGTTTACCGGTATTAAAACGCAGTACGCATCAACAGGCACTTTTAGAAGCCGCAACCAGTGGTGATCCGAAATTTTTCTTAGGCACTGATAGCGCCCCCCATGCTCGCCACAGCAAAGAAAATAGTTGTGGTTGCGCCGGTATTTACAGTGCACATGCTGCAATTGAACTTTATGCCGAAGCCTTTGAAGCCATGAATGCGCTGGACAAACTGGAAGGTTTTGCCAGCTTTTATGGCGCGGACTTTTATGGTTTACCGCGTAATGATTCGCAAATAACCCTGCATAAACAAGCCTGGCAAGTCCCGGAAACATTGGCTTTCGACGAGACTGAATTAGTGCCGCTACGTGCCGGTGAAACCATGCAATGGCAGATCCTCTGACTTGCAATCAAAGCCGGCAACCCCCACCTCCTAAAGTCTTAGTTAACGATGGAGGCAAAATATGAAAGTGTTAATGGTGCTGACTTCGCACGATAAGCTTGGCGATACCGGTGAAAAAACCGGCTTCTGGTTAGAAGAATTCGCTGCACCCTACTTCGTTCTGAAAGACGCGGGGGCCGAAGTTATACTTGCCTCGCCCAAAGGCGGACAACCACCTATTGATCCAAAAAGTGATCAGCCTGATTTTCAAACCGATGACACCCGCCGTTTTGAAAATGATGGTAATGCCAAACAACAGCTTGCCAATACCATCAAACTTGAAAGCGCCCGCCCGGAAGATTTCGATGCGGTGTTTTATCCCGGTGGCCATGGTCCGCTGTGGGATTTAACTGATAATGCTGATTCGCTGCGCCTTATCGAAACCTTGTATGCCGCCGGCAAACCAGTCGCTACTGTTTGTCATGCGCCAGCGGTGCTGATTAATGCTAAAGACGAAGCCGGTAACTATCTGGTTGAAAATAAAAACCTGACTGCTTTTTCAAATAGCGAAGAAGATGGCGTTGGACTCAGCCAGGTGGTACCGTTTTTATTGGAAGATGCCCTGAAAAAACGTGGCGCTGTTTATCACAAAGGTGAAGACTGGTCGTCATTTGTGCAGGTGGATGGTCATCTGATCACCGGTCAGAATCCGGCCTCATCTGCCGAAACCGCACAAGCTTTGTTAAAGCTGGCGTAAACAATTTTTTATAAAGTAAGGAAAAATTATTATGACTAAAGCAACTGCCAGACACATCCTGGTCGAAAACGAGCAAGTCTGTAAGGATCTGAAACGCGAAATCGAAGAAGGCGCTGATTTTGCGGCCGTCGCCAAAGAGCATTCTTCTTGCCCTTCTTCAGCGCAAGGTGGCGATCTCGGTGAATTCGGTCCGGGCATGATGGTGCCGGAATTCGATAAAGTCGTGTTCTCTGCACCGGTTGGTACCGTGCAAGGTCCGGTGAAAACCCAGTTTGGTTACCATTTGCTGGAAGTCACCAGCCGTAGCTAAATCCGGCATGCTTAATACTAAAAAGGCCCGTTTTTACGGGCCTTTTTTATTTAACTTTGATCGGTAATCAATTGATAATCCGGAAGATTCTCTAATAGTTTCCGTCCATAAGATTTGGTCAGTAAACGCCGATCTAAAATAGTAATATGACCGGAATCGGTTTCTTTACGCAGCAATCGGCCACAGGCCTGAATCAGTTTAACGCTAACCGCCGGCAAAGACAGCGCTGTAAATGGCTGGCCTCCCTTGGCAATAATCCACTCCTGCCGGGCCTGCTCAATCGGCCGGGTAAACACCGGAAATGGCAGGCGGGTAATCACCACATGCGTGCACAAACTGCCCGGCAAATCGACGCCTTCAGCAAAACGATCCAAACCAAACAACACACTGCCCTTGCCCGACTCAATTCGCCGGCCATGCTTTTCAATCATTAGTTTTGGTGACAAGCCATCCCCCTGCATCAAAATAACGCTGGTCAGGCTGCGCGGTAATCGTTGATAAACAAACTGCATCACCTCTCGTGAGGTAAATAACACCAAAGTTGCAGCTTTAGGATCAATTATCTCTGCCAGTTTCTCAGCCAATTCTTTTTGCCAGGCTAGTGGTGACTGGTTCGGCAGATATTGCATATGCGGAATGTGTAATTGCGCCTGCGTTTGGTAGGCAAATGGCGATGGCACCGCCAAGAAATGACTGGCATCAAATGCCTGCAAACCACAATCGAGGCGAAATCGCTGGAATCTGCCCAGACCACGTAATGTTGCTGAGGTAATCACTACCCCGTAAGCGCGTTGCCATAAACTTTTGGCCAAAAATCCGGCCGCCGTCATCGGCCCGGCATGGATCAATAATTGTGCTTGTTTGTCCGTTTTATTAAGTGACAACCAGCGGACATTGGGTGGTTTATCAGCCGTATCTTCACTGAGAAATAGGCCCAGAAAATCCAGCAGATAACCAAAAATATTCTGCACCGTCCCAACTTGCGGTAACAACGCCTCGCCCAGACGATTGGGGATCTGGGTTTTCTCCAGGCCTTCCCGCAGCCATTTGCCCAGCAAGGTGTAATGTTTATAAATCGTGTTGGCCTGCTGCAGTAAAGCCATCATCGGCGTCGCTAAAGCGTTATAGAGCATGCTGTTACTGAATAATCGGGGTTCACTGAGCTCACCACTGAGCATGGCTTGCACAATATCAGCCGAATGCATCATGGTTTCGATATCTTGCAGAGCACTAAAACACGCTGGCAAATCACGGCGTAAGTCGCTGAATAAATAACCAAAATCCTGTTGCCGGAAGGCCAGCGCCGACGGCAGTTTTTTTAATGCTTTATCGGCGACCTCAATGGTCTGATAAAGCTGCTGAAAATCCAGCACTTTGGCGGCATGATCCAATGCTTTGCGGGGTAGATTATGGGCTTCATCTAGTACCAGAATGATTTCTTCCGGATTTGGCAATACCAGGCCGCCGCCCAGATCAGCATCGCTGAGTAACACATCATGATTAACCACCGCGACCTGTGCGCTGGTTAATTCCCGGCGTAATTGATAATACGGACACGGCTGATAATAGCGACAGCTTTTGCCGACACAGCCTTCAGAGTCGGTGGAGATCTCCGACCATAAAGGACCATTCACCGGCAATTCACAGCTATCGCGGTCACCGTTCCATAGCTGTTCCTGCCATATTTCCCATAACTTTTGTCCCTGCGCCTGCCAGATGGCCTGCTGATATTTATCATCAACATCAAGGCTTAAATCGCCCTGTTGCGGCGCATTCACCAGTTGATCCAACCGGCTCGGACACAGATAACGGCGCCGACCTTTGATTTGCACAAATTTAATCGGCTCCGGCATGGCTCTGGCAAATTGCGGCAAATCCTTAAAAATCAGTTGTTGCTGTAAATTGACTGTTGCCGTACTGATCACCAGCAACTTTTTTTGTTTTAAAACGGTTTCAATCGCGCCACTTAAATAAGCCAGCGTTTTACCAACACCGGTGGGTGCTTCGACCACGGCAATCCGTTTGCCGGCTTCACGT
Source organism: Methylophaga sp. (assembly GCA_040882115.1). Lineage (GTDB taxonomy): Bacteria > Pseudomonadota > Gammaproteobacteria > Nitrosococcales > Methylophagaceae > Methylophaga. Next base: position 302,021 of record JBBEBX010000003.1, read on the forward strand.
TGCAGCGTATGGTCAATAAAGTCAGCCATTTGTCGCTGCTGCGGACGCGGCACAAAATCGGTTAACTGCTCACTGAGTTGCTGATAAATATCACTCATGCCGTGACTGGCAACAGTTCATCGACTAAAAATTGCAGGCTTTGCTGCTGGCGAAACTCATTGATATCCAGCCGGTAATGCAATAACACGGTTTGATTTGTAGTCAGCCAGTCTGGTGCCGTTTGTTTAAAAGCCATCGCGGTAATGACCCGATTATCGGCAAGCCGGATGGTTAGTTTTAAATGATCCTGCTGCTGACCGACATGCCGGAAATCAACCAGCTCAAATTCACCGTGAAATTGTGGCTCGGCAAAACCTTGTCCCCACGGTGCCAACAACGGTAATTTGCCAGCTAAATCCAGATTGATGTCTTTTGCAGCTAACTCGCCATCACTGACCCGCTGCCGGGTAAACACGTCGTCAGCAATATCGGTTTGCATAACGGTCAGTAATGCGTCTGACAATGCAGCAAAATTCGCTTTATCCAGCGTTAAGCCGGCCGCCATAGCATGACCGCCAAATCGCTTGATAAGTCCTGGATTCAAGCTGTCGACACGGGCCAGAATATCGCGGATATGGACACCCTGAATCGATCGCGCCGATCCTTTTAATTCACCGGGATCGCCATCGGCAAAAATAATCACCGGCCGATGCATGCGCTCTTTTAACCGTGAAGCCAACAGGCCAATCACACCCTGATGCCAGTCTGCTTGGTACAACGTTAATAACGGTACTGTTGCAGCTGATTGCAGATCAATTTTCGCCAGCATATTCAGTGCTTGTTGTTGCATGGTCTGTTCGACATCGCGGCGCTGTAAATTAATATCATCCAGCAATCGCGCGCTTTGCTCGGCAAATACCGCGTCATCCGTCAGCAATAATTCAATGCCCTGCCCCATATCTTCCATGCGACCAGCGGCATTAAGCCGTGGGCCAATGGCAAAGCCAAGATCCTGCGCCGATAAACGCTGACGATCTTTGCCGGTAATGGCTAACAAAGCATTAATGCCGGCGCAGGCCAAACCCTGGCGCATCCTTGCCAGACCACGCATGACCAGACTGCGGTTTAGTTTATCCAGAGGCACCACATCGGCCACCGTGCCTAATGCCACTAAATCCAGTAATTCAACCAAACGCGGCGGTGTTAGCTGATTTTTTTCAAACCAATCCTGTTCACTCAGATAGCTGCGCAGTCCCAGTAGCAAATAAAAAGCCACACCTACGCCAGCCAGTGCCTTTGAAGGGAAATTATCATTAGCCTGATTGGGATTAATAATGGCATCGGCTGCCGGCAACTGTTCACCGGGCAAATGATGATCGGTAATCAGCACACGCATGCCGCGTTGCTTGGCAACAGCCACCCCATCAATACTGGCAATACCGTTATCAACGGTTATCAATAAATCCGGCTGATTTTCAGTGGCTAATTCCGCTAATAACTGGGGGGTCAGGCCATAACCATGAATAAACCGGTTGGGCACCATAAACCGTACATTATGCAGACCAAACTGTTGTAAACCACGGGTCAATAATGCCGTGCTGGTCGCACCATCAGCATCAAAATCGCCGACAATTAATATCGACCAATTAGCTTCTATGGCCTGCTGTAGCAACTGACAGGCTGCGGTCATATCAGTTAATAAATTTGCTGATGGTAGATCCGCCAAAGCAAACTGCAGATCCGTCTCCTGGCGAATACCGCGCGCTGCCATGATCCGTCTGATGACTTCCGGCCAGGCTTCGGGCAAATCCTGCCAGCCGTCGCTGTTTCGAACATCAATCATAACCAGCTATGCCACGAACTCAGTGAATAATGACCATGCTGCGGCACGCAGATTTGTAATTCACGTAATTGCAAACGTCGGAGTTGTTGCCATAAGGGTTTAAAAATCTGCTGCGTCAGTATTTCCAGCTGATTTTGCCAGTCATCGTCATTATCAAAAGCCGGTAACACGATCAGTGTCTTACCTTTGTGCTTTTGCTTTAACAACCCATCAAAAGATTGTTGATAATCGGCATTGGTATATTCGGCTAATGGCTTCAGAAAAGCCTCATTGCCGGCAACATGCTGCCAGTTGGCATTCAGATCTAAAGCCGCAGCCCCGGAAAACCAAACTGCATTAACAGGCAATAAACCAGCCGCTTCACGCTGCTGATTGACCGGATGCTCAAACAGCGTCATTTGTATTTCATTTAATAACCGACGCCAGCCACTTTGTTCACTGCCAACCGGTAACTGGTCGCTAATCGACTGGCCTTCCAACTTATCAATTGCCGGCCATTGCATATCAGGTAATGCCGGCAATCGCAGGCCCCAGTGTTTAGCGCTGTAGGTCAGCCACTCGCCCTGAAACTCATTCAGCAATGGTTTTAAACTGAGTTGTAATTGGGCGGCTTCAGCATCTGAAACCTGTAAATCGTGATGAAATAAACGCAGACAATCCCGATCAGCATGCAGATAACAAAGATCGGCGCAGATTGCCGTTTCTCCGGGAAAGCGCAGCGCGGCTAACGGTAAATCAGGGTCATTCGCTTGTCCAAACTGTTGCAACAGCAGCGATGGATAATCCGAAAAGTCACTTTGAAAGCGGCTTTTACGCAGCATTTTTTGCAAAACAGGCGGCCAGGTAACTTTATTAATTGGCTGTAATACGCCGGCCGCCTCAGGCCATATCACGGTCAGCATGGGGCTAGACGCCATGTTGCATAACTTCTTTAACAAATGGGATAGTTAAGCGCCGCTGCGCTTGTAACGAGGCTTTATCAAGCTTTTGCAACACGGCCATTAAAGATGGCATATCGCGGCCATAGTGGCGTAGCAGATATTGGGCAACATCTTCAGACAGAATCAATCCGCGGCTTTGCGCTTGTAAAATCAAAGCCTGTTGTTTGCGCTGATCAGCCATAACCGGTAACTGAAATACCAGGCCCGTGGCCAGCCGTGAACGCAAATCAGCCAGTTCAATATTTAACTGCGACGGTGGGTTTTCAGTGACAATCAACAAACGCTTTTGCTGTTGCCTCAGTACATTAAAAGCATCAAATAACGCTTCTTGCCAGGCCTGATGGCCGGCAATCGCCTCCACATCATCGAGGCAAATTATCTCGGCCTGCATCAGCGAATTCAAACTAGCTGGTTCGGCTGTTTGCAGCAGTTCATGAAAATTCAGATAAGCAACGCTGTTTTGCTGTTGTAATTGCTCCGCGATCGCTAAACACAAATGCGTTTTACCGGCGCCACTGGCGCCACACAAGTATAAAAAACCATAACCTTGTCCCTGACAGAATTCCGCCACCGCTTCGCGCAGCGCTTCGTCAGCAAACAGGAAATTATCGAGGCGATAAACTTCCTGCGGCGAAAGGCGCAATGTGAGCTGCGTATGGGCCATCAGTCAATCAGGAATAAAGCTGGCTGTTAACGTAGCGATCATGGCCATGGCGAATCAATACCATCACCACAGCTGCCACTGGCAGGGCCAACAACACGCCGATAAAGCCAAATAAACTGCCGCCGGCCATCACCGCAAAAATAACTGCTACCGGATGCAAGCCGATCCGCTCACCTACAAATCGTGGCGTTAAAACCATGCCTTCAATCATTTGGGCAAAGCTGAATACGCCGATAACATAGAGCACTGGTAACCATTCCTGAAATTGTAAATAGGCAGCTAACCCCGCCAACACAATACCAACCAGTAAACCTAAGTACGGCACAAAACTGACAATACCGGCAATCACACCAATCAGCAGCGCCAATTCCAATCCAATCAGAGTCAGACCGATGCTATAAATAATTGATAACGCGAGCATTACCAGTAACTGTCCACGCAGAAAGCCGGCCAGCATATCGTCACATTCCAACGATAAATTGGTGATTTTTTCGGCATGCCGGCGCGGCAATAACTCACGAAAACGCGCCACTAACAAATCCCAGTCACGCAGTAAATAAAAGGTTATTACCGGGATCAACACCAGATTGGTGACAAAAGTCAGTAATGCCAGACCAGACTTGCTGACATAACCAAACACATCGCCGGCCATTTTGCCGGCTTCTGACCAATAATCTTTAAGGCCGTCTTTTAAGGTGTCGAGATTAATCATGTCTTTTGATAATCCCAGTGACTGCATCACCGGCTCAATACTGCTTTGCAATTTATCAATATAGCCCGGCATTTTTTCAAACAACGACGCTAACTGCACGCCAAGCAATGGCACAAAAATCAAAACCGCCACTGTCATCACTAAAAACAGCACACTAAAAACAATTACCACCGAGACAGTGCGCGACAGTTTGCGCGCTTCCAAGCGATCTACCAGCGGGTCACCGAGATAGGCCAATAAAGCCGCGACAAAAAACGGCATCAAAACACCAGCGAGTTGATAGAGCAAGAAACCAAACAGCACGACTGAAATCAAAATCAACCATTTATTGCTGTCTGAAATCGGCTTGTTGTTATCTGAATTCAGCGGTTTTTCTGTTGTCGCCACGCACTCATCCCCCAAACCAAGACATATTCACTGCCACTATTGATAACACTAGCCACCACTAACCAAATACCGATGGTTTTCAACTCATCTAAGCCCGGAAACCACTGTGTTTGTACCATCACCAACAGCACCAGCAAAATTTGCAGCAGCGTATTGATTTTACTGCTCCACAATGGCTTAAATTCAAACTCACCAAACGCTTTATGGTACGCCAAAGCGCCCGCGACAATCAGCAAATCTCGGCCCATCACTAATGCAAACAACCACCATGGCAGCAGATCCAGATAACTCAGCGTCGCAAAACTGGCAACCAATAGAAGCTTGTCGGCAATGGGATCCAGAATCGAGCCTAACCGGCTTTGCCAGTGATAATGCTTGGCTAAAAAACCATCTAAACCATCGGAAATACCGGCAATGGCAAACAATAGTAAAGCCAGATGAAAATCAAATTGCAGCATTGCCCAGACCACCGGGGCAACCAGTACAATACGAAACCAGGAAATTATGTTGGGTATATCGCTTAGGCTCAAGGCAATAACCGGTACTGCTCGGCATTATTGTCTGCCATTACCTTATTGGCTTGCAGCAGACCATCAAAAGCCAGTAGTTCTCGAAATTTACTGACGTCGCCCTGAATGGTCAGATCCACCTTTAATGTCTGCTCATTCATACTGACAACACTAACGGATTCAACTGCTTGCAAATTATTGAGATAAGCAATCAACCGGTTGTAATCGTAGTAGTCTTTAACATCGGCGATCTCCACAGCCAGTTGCTGCGATGGCCCCATTTGCTGCGCAAAACGCTGACCCAACATATCAGCTAACTGATCAATCCCCTGGGCAATGGCGTTGTCTAACTCACCTTCACTTTGCCAGCTGGAGTTGCCATCATTATTTAAAGCCTGCCAGTTGATGCTGGTCTGCGGAGCGTTGCCGCGAATGTGCGCAGTCACAACGATACGCGTACCATAACGCTCCGATGCAGACTGAATGTTGTTATTGCCGGCCTGTATATCAGTGAAACTGATTTGCGTTTGATCTTCTAAATCCATCACTGGCAAAACGATAGGCAAACCACGACGCTCAGCATGCTTTTCAATAACATTGTTTACGGGATTATCATCGCTATCGCCAATCAGACTCTGTTCGCCATCTTTATCTGACGCAAGCCATAGCAGGATTTCTGGCCGGTTTTCACCCCAAATCGGCAGACCGATGCGTTCCAGCGCGTTATTGAGCGTTTTCGCATCAAAAATAAAATTAACAGCGAGAGTTTCCGCAGCGGTTGAGTCGTCATCCTGATTTATTTGGCGATAAGAATAACGGGCCACATAACGTTCGGCATCGGCTAACAGTGCTGTTATGTCCGCGCTATTAACAGCCTGACGGTTACCAACCACCTTGATGATAGTCTGCTTGAGTGCATCGGGGGCAACACGGCTGCGATCCTGATCGCTTTGCGTGAGCACGGGGACTTGCGCCTGATGAAGATTAGAAACCTGCGCCGCAGATGCGGTCGAAGCAGTAAAGACGAAAAACAACACAGTAAATAAACGAGTCATTGTGGTATTCTAGCACGCTGATTTTCGTGTGTGACGCCCATTATTCGCAGGAACCCAGCATGACCGATCCCGTTGATTCCAACAACCAAACTTCTTCTCTCAGTTACCGTGATGCCGGTGTCGACATCGAAGCCGGTAATGCACTGGTAGATCGCATTAAACCGCTTGCCGCCAAAACCAAACGCCCTGGTGTTATGGCAGGCTTAGGTGGTTTTGGCAGCTTATTTGAACTGCCGTTAGATCGTTATAAAAATCCGGTACTGGTCTCAGGCACCGACGGTGTTGGCACCAAACTGAGGCTGGCGATTGAATCCGGCATTCACAATACTATTGGTATCGATTTGGTCGCCATGTGTGCCAATGATATTGCTGTGCTCGGAGCTGAGCCGCTGTTTTTCCTTGATTACTATGCAACCGGCAAACTAGATGTCGACATCGCTACTGATGTAGTCGCCGGTATTGCCGAAGGCTGTCTGCAAGCCGGCGCTGCGCTGGTCGGCGGCGAGACCGCCGAAATGCCCAGTATGTATGAAGACGGTGATTACGATTTAGCCGGTTTTTGTGTCGGTATCGTTGAGAAAGATCAGGTCATCGATGGCAGCAAAGTTGCTGCTGGTGATGCCATTATTGGTATCGCATCCTCTGGCCCGCATTCCAATGGTTATTCGCTGATTCGTAAAATTCTGGAACGCAGTGGTGCTGATTTAAAGGATAGTTTTGATGGTGCAACCCTTGGCGAAAAGTTACTGGCCCCTACCAGAATTTACGTTAAGTCATTATTACAACTAACTGAAAAAGTTGATATTCATGCTCTGTCACATATCACCGGTGGCGGTTTGCTGGAAAACATTCCCCGAGTATTACCGGACGGTGTTGTTGCCGTACTGAATGCCAATAACTGGCAGCGGCCGGCAGTGTTTGACTGGTTACAACAGCATGGCAATGTTGTTGATAGAGAAATGTATCGCACCTTTAATAATGGTATCGGCATGGTCGTGGTAGTGGCTGCTGATCAAGCCGAAGAAACGGTTAATACCCTGATTGGCCTTGGTGAAACCGCCATGCATATCGGTCATATCGAAGCTTCAGACGACAGCGAGCGCGTGATTATCCGATGACAACGGCCAGACTGGTTATTTTGATTTCCGGTCGTGGCAGCAATATGCAGTCGATTATCCGCGCCATTGATGCCGGTGAACTCAATGCTGAAATTGTTGCAGTGATCAGTAATCGTCCTGATGCAGCAGGTCTGCAAACCGCTGCAGCTGCGGGTATCACTACGCAGTTGATTAATCATCGTGATTTTGACAGCCGTGAAGCATTTGATATTGAATTGGCCGAAACCATTGATAATTATCAGCCGGACTTTGTGATCCTGGCCGGTTTTATGCGAATTTTAACGGCTGAATTTGTCAGACACTTTGCCGGCAAGCTGATTAATATTCATCCGTCCCTGTTACCCAAGTTTAAAGGTTTGCATACCCATCAGCGGGCTATTGAAGCCAGGGAACAAGAGCATGGCGCCAGCGTGCATTTTGTCACGGCTGAGCTTGATGATGGCCCGGTGATTTTACAGGCCAAAGTACCTGTTTTAGCTAACGATACACCAGAGTCTCTGGCGGCGCGGGTATTGGTTGAGGAACATAAACTTTATCCAGATGCCATACAGCTGTTGATTCAAAAAGGCACTTAAATATGAGACAACTGCTGACCGGCTTTTTGCTGCTGCTGTTAGCCTCGGGGCTGCATGCCGAACCTTTGCCCAATTTCTCTGCAAACTATCAGGTCGAGTTAAACGGCATACAGGCAGGTGAACTGCGACAAACGCTGAGCACCGATGCTGCCGGCCATCGTAAATTTGTTTCGACAACGCAGGCAAAAGGCGTCTTTGCCTTTATTAAACCCGACGTAATTGAAGAAACCAGTCTCTGGATGTATCACCAAGAACGCATTCGTCCCATGTTTTACCGTTATTCCCGTAATGGTGGTCGCAAGGACAAAATGCTGACAATGGATTTTTACTGGGACAAACGCGAGGTACACATTGATGATCGCGAGCATCCCTGGGATCTGAAAATCAAAAATAATACACTCGATAAACTGGTCTATCAGTTGCAGGTCATGCACGATTTAAGTGATCAGCGTGACCAGCTGACTTATACCATCGCCGATGGCGGCAAATTAAAAAATTACGAAATTGTCCGTCTCGGCGAAGAAATCATCGATACGCCAATGGGCAAAATTGCCGCCGTCAAACTGACCCGTGAACGTGATGCCGACAGTGATCGCAAAACCACACTCTGGTGCGCGCCGGCATTGGGTTATTTACCCGTCAAACTCGAGCACATTGAAAAAGACGACAGCCGATTTACCGCTTATTTGCGTAAACTCGATGGCATTCCAACCAACGCTTTTCAAAAACCCACCACCGCCAATGCCACTGAATAACGCTGACAAACATTTTGAAATCATTGCCGAAAAGCCGGTTTTTAAAGGCTTTTTTGGTGTAAATGAACTGACTGTCCGTCATACGCTTTATCAAGGCGGCTGGAGCGAACCGCTAAAACGCGAAGTGTTTCACCGTGGTGAGTGTGTGGCGGTGCTTTTGTATGATGCCGCTCAGGATACAGTGGTGATTATCGAACAATTCCGTGTCGGCGCTTTGCAACTTAATGATGAACGTGCCTGGCTGTTGGAAATTGTCGCCGGTGCAATTGAGCCCGGTGAAACACCAGAAGACGTGGCCCGCCGGGAAGCCCTCGAAGAATCTGGCTGCGACATTCAGGAGTTGGTTAAAATCAATCAATTCTTTACCTCTCCGGGCGGCACCTCTGAACTCCTGCATTTATTTTGTGGCAAAATTGATAGCCGCAGTGTTGGCGGTTTTCATGGCGTGGAAGACGAAAATGAAGATATCGCCGTTGCCGTGCTGCCATTCGATGATATTTACCAACTGCTTAATGATGGCAAAATTATTTCTGCCATTCCGATTATTGCTATTCAATGGCTATATATTCACCGGGAACAAATTCGCCAAAAATGGGCCTGATATGGGCCTGATATGGGCTTTAGGGCTTATGCCGGCATTTCGGACTGAGCTACTGGATTCCAGCCTTCGCCGTAATAGTGGATTAAGCATAAAAGCATGTCATTCCGAGCGAAGCCGAGGAATCTCTGAGGCCGTGCCGAGATACCTACACTGCGGTCGGCATGACAATCTTAAAGACAGACTACTTTTTGTCATTCCGAGCGATAGCCGAGGAATCTCAAAAGCTGTGCAGAGATACCTCCTCTGCGGTCGGCATGACAGTCTTAATGAGACATACTACTCTTTGTCATTCCGAGCAATAGCCGAGGAATCTCAAAGGCTGTGCAGAGATACCTCCACTGCAATCGGCATGACAATAGATTAAAAGAAACAAAGGAAACTTGATGAACAAAGTTCTGATTTCAGTGCTGGGCAGTGACCAGCCGGGCATTATGGCCGCAGTTGCCAAGGTAATTCAGCAGCGTCAGGGTAATATCGAAAACCTCAGCCAGACGCTGCTGGAAAATGTCTTTGGCGCCCTGCTATTGGCGTCGATTCCTGATTCAGAAACACCCGACGATTTACAGAAAGCCATCACCTCAGCTTGCGATGAAATGGGTTTGTTTATCAATGTGCATGCCTGGGATGGACACGTTACCGACTGGCAACAAAACAAGCCCGAAACGCAGCCTTATATTATTACCTGCATCGGCCCGGATCGCCGGGGGCTGGTGGCTGAAGTCGCCGGTGCACTGTTTACCCACGGCGTTAATATCACCAATATTCAAGCGATATTCAAAGGCGGTAAAAACCCGATGGATAACCTGATGGTATTTGAAATCGACGTACCACGCGCCACGGTCATGGATGATTTGCGTGATGCCTTAAACGGAATTTCACAACGTCTGGATCTGGAAATCAGCGTTCAGCATCGTAAGATTTTCGAATCGGTCAGCAACATCCTTAATTAAACACCACGCAGCCCCGAATTTTAGGAAGCCTCATGCTTAATCAAAAAGACATTATTTCCACGCTGCAGATGGTTCGTGAAGAAAATCTGGATCTGCGTACCGTCACGGTCGGTATCAACCTGACTGATTGCGTCAGCGATGATCTGGCCACTTTCAAACGTAAGATTTACGACAAAATCACCCGTTATGCAGGCAAACTGGTCGAAACCTGCACGCGTATCGAACGCCGTTATGGCATCGAAGTCGCCAACAAACGTATTTCTATCAGTCCGATCGGCGTCGTTGCTGCACCCTTTTCGTCTGAACAAATGGTCGAAATTGCCCTGACGCTGGATAAAGCTGCCGATGAACTGGGTATCGATTTTATCGGCGGTTTCAGTGCCATGGTCGAAAAAGGCATGAGCAGCGGCGATCGGGCCCTGATAGATGCCATTCCACAGGCACTTACCCAAAGCAAACGGGTTTGTTCATCCGTCAACGTCGCCAGCACCCGCGCTGGTATCAATATGGATGCCATAATCCGTATGGGCCATGTCATCAAAGAAGCGGCTGAACTGACTGCCAAAGATGACGGCCTGGCGGCAGCAAAACTGGTGGTATTTGCCAACATCCCACAAGACGTACCGTTTATGGCCGGTGCTTATTTAGGCATTGGCGAAGCCGATGCCGTGGTCAGTGTCGGTGTCAGTGGTCCGGGCGTGGTGAAAGCCGCTCTGGAACGGGCTATTGCCGAAGATGAAAACATGGATCTGAGCCGCGCTGCTGACGTTATTAAACAAACCGCCGCGCGCTTGACCCGCGCTGGTGAACTGGTGGGTCGTGAAGTCGCGCAAACATTAGGTTTGCCGTTTGGGATTGTTGATTTATCGTTGGCACCAACGCCCAATAAAAATGACAGTGTCGGCGAAATTTTTGAAGCCATTGGCCTGCCAGCTATCGGCGCCCCAGGCAGTACCGCGTTTTTAGCCATGCTCAATGACGCCGTCAAAAAAGGCGGCGCCTTTGCCAGCTCACATGTCGGTGGTTTAAGCGGTGCGTTTATTCCGGTGTGTGAGGATTTAAGCATTGCCGAATCAGCCCGTAATGGCACATTGAGTCTGGAAAAACTCGAAGCGATGACTGCGGTTTGCTCGGTCGGTCTCGATATGGTCGCCCTGCCCGGCGATACCTCAGCTGAAATGCTGTCGGCGATTATTGCTGACGAAATGGCCATTGGCGTCATTAATAAAAAAACCACCGCTGCCCGCTTAATTCCTGCCCCTGGTAAAAAAGCCGGTGACCATGTGGTGTTTGGTGGCTTGCTTGGTGAAGGCCCGGTAATGGCGGTGAATATGGGTAATCAGGAAAACCGTTTTGTCCGTTTAGGCGGCCGGATTCCAGCGCCGATTCAAAGTTTGGTGAATTAATCTGTAATTCTTTTTAAAGCTGTCATTCCCGCGCATGCGGGAATCCAGTGGCAGACATTAACCACAGAGGCCACAGAGATAACTCAACCCGCAAATACTTCTTGTCATGCCGACCGAAGTGGAGGCATCTCCGCACAGGTTTTGAGATTCCTCGGCTAACGCTCGGAATGACAGGTGGGTATGATTTCATATTGGGTTGAAGCATGAAACCCAACCTTTCAATTCGGGATCGTTGCGTTTTGAAGCTCAACCCACCCGACGTGCTAGCCCTAAAAATTTGCGAGACACATCAAATAAAAAATTGGTAAGGTTGAGAAGCAAAACTGCGAGGGTATATGCCGGGTTAATAAATGGAATTTTTTTAATTTGGCTGCCGTGGGCTGTGGCTGACGCCAGCAAATACATTGCTGATGTATGCAATGCTTATTCAACTCAGTCAGAGCGTATTGCTTGCTTTAAAGAAAATGAATTAGATTTTGCAGATATGCTTCCGGTTGAAAAAAACAAAGTTAGTCCGGATAAAGTTCCTAGTAATCCAGAGAAGCCTAGCTGTGCACTCAAAAATTGCGATCCTCATCTTTATTGGCAGGCTGTCGAAGTGGTTTGCCCTGATGTAATTGAAAGTTTGGCAAAGTGGGATTATGAATGGACAGACGGCTGGTTAGATTTCAAATTTGATACCCAACACTATAAGACCAATCAGGTTGATGTCTTTAGATTCAGGGGAAATAAACTAAAACTTCAAAATGGTTTTGGTGCTTGGGCAAATGTTACCTATTACTGCGATGTCGATTTTATAAGCGGCAAAATCATTAATGCTGGTGTTGAATAGTAGAATTTGTTGAAGCTCTATCATGGAGGGTATGCAATGAAATGGATTATTTTGGTGACCTTAGTCATCAGTTTTCATGCAAAAGCTGATTATGAACTAAGTGAGATAAATTCTTATCGCTGCGGAAATGCACTAATTCAAAAAGGTATGACCGAAAGAGAAGTCATCAGTGCATGTGGCAATAAACGTCCTGTCGATAAGCGCAAATGGTCTCGAACTTATGCTTATGATTTAAGTACTTACCAACGACATTTTGAAGGTTGGATATTTAAAGATTATGGCAAGTTTGATGTATGGATAGTGTTCAATGGAGGTCAAGTTGTTGAAGTATTGCAATCCAATAAGCGTAATTAAATACAATAATTTTTGGGGTGAACTTAATCCAAGAGGGTTTCTGTTTTGCTAAGCTACCGCCACTCCTACCATGCCGGCAATTTTGCTGATGTGCTTAAACATATCGTGTTGATTGAATGTTTGCAGCATTTGGGCAAAAAAGACAAAGCCTTTGATTATATTGATACCCATGCCGGAGCGGGTTTATACGATCTGGCATCGGTGCATGCGAGCAAGTTGCCGGAGTTTAAAAACGGTATCGGTAAATTAGCATCTGCTGACTGGCCGGAACTGGCTAGCTATTTCGAAGTAGTTAACAAACTGAATCAGGATGGTGATTTGGGGCTTTACCCCGGCTCGCCCTGGCTTGCTTTGCATTTTATGCGGCCGCAGGATCGGGCATGGTTGTATGAGTTGCATTCTGAAGATGCACGTTTGCTCGCCAACAATGTGCAAAAAGACAAGCGCGCCCGGGTGATGCATGAAGATGGGTTGAGTGGCTTATTACGTTTGTTGCCGCCGGTTTCCCGGCGCGGTTTGGTGTTGATTGATCCATCTTATGAAATTAAGTCTGATTATGACTTGGTGGCAAAAACCGTCATTGAAGCGCATAAAAAATTCGCGACCGGCACCTATGCCATCTGGTATCCGGTAGTGGAACGCAGTCGGATTATTCGGCTTGAGAAACAGCTTATTAAAAGTAGCATCCGCAATATTCAGCGCTTTGAACTGGGGATTACCGCTGATAGCGACGCATCCGGTATGACTGCTTCGGGCATGATGTTGATTAATCCGCCATGGCAGTTAATGGCGACCATGCAGACTGTGTTGCCCAAGTTATCTAAAGCGTTGGCGTTGGATACGGGAGCATTTTTTAAGGCGGATGTGCTGGTGGCTCAGTGATCAGGATTTGTCTGTAGATTACCGGGATCGCCACAGATTTTATTTTTTATCGCTTTCGTCGGGTCTTTATATCTCAGCGCTTATTCTGGATTGTCGCATATAAGGGAATGACATAGATTAATGTCATGCCGACCGCAGTGGAGGCATCTCGGCACGATTGTTGAGATTCTTCGGCTATCGCCCGGAATGACAAAAATTTTGTGTCATGTGATTTTTTTGATCTCTGTGACCACTGTGTCTCTGTGGTTAAAAAATTAATCTCTATCGCGTAGCCAGTATTCGGCAACCAGAGTATGTGACTGGCCCGGTGCTAATTCAATGCTGTTATCAGCGGCGTTGGCCGTTTCGACGCAGATAAACTGCTGATAGGCATCGGTAAGCATATCTTTAAGAATGACAACTTTATTCCACGGATTCCAGACCACTGTGGTTTGTGAGCCGTGGCTTTCAATGACCACGCGGCGTTTTAACGCTTCATCTTCAATAAACAATTGTTCCGGTGAATGCAGATAAATCCGATCGGTTTCAGTAAAAAAGCGCACGTCACCCTGCTGTAATTTCTCAGCAAAATTCAGTGTTTTATCGAGATAATGGTAATTGTCGAGACCACGTAAATGCAGCTTTTCGATATCACCGATATTGAAATATGTATGTAACGCCTGAGAAATCACAAAGCTTTCATGGTCACGATTTTCGGTAGTCAGCGCCATTTTCAGGCTGTCACCAATTGTTACCGTTAATTGCAAGGCAAACTGGCAATGCCAGTATTGACGACTAAGTTCAGATGGCAATAACTGCAAGCCGACACTGATTGTGCCATTGTCATTATGATTGGTATCAATTACCTGCCAGTTTTGATTACGTGCAAAACCATGCGCCGGACGGCCATGACCACTGGGATCATCACCAAACCATGGCCAGCATATCGGCACACCACCACGAATCGCTTTACCATCGCCATAGGCACTTTGCGGACTGAGAAATAACAAGTCTTCATTGGCACCAGCCGGTTTATACGATAAAACCTGCGCACCATAAGTGCATATTTGTGCCTCGGCCTGCGGTGTTTTGATATCCATCATCACCGTGCCATTTGGACCTTTGACAAACGTCAGGGCATCCGTTAGCGCAAACTGTCGGTTTAAACTTTCAATATCTTGCATGTTTTTGTTTCTCAAACAAAAAGACGGGCGCAATGCCCGTCTTTTTAAAGCCATTATATAAACAATGGTTTAGTGTTGATGGCCACCTTCGCCATGCACGTGACCGTGTTCAAGTTCTTCAGCACTTGGCTCGCGCACTTCACGAATATTAACGTCAAAGTTCAGGTGCACACCGGCCAGTGGGTGATTGCCATCAACGGTGATGGTTTCTTCACCAACTTCGGTAACTGTGACCAAAACCGGGCCTTGATCAGTTTCTGATTGAAATTGCATACCAACTTCAACTTTCTCAACGCCGCTGAATAATTCTGCAGGCACTTCTTGTTTCAGTGCTTCATGACGTTCGCCATAAGCATTCGCAGGTTCGATGCTGGCTTTCACTTCATCACCGACTTCTTTGCCCAATAAGGCATCTTCCAGACCCGGAATAATATTACCGGCGCCATGCAGATAGGCCAATGGACCCGCACCTTCAGAGCTGTCGATAACCTGACCTTCATTGTTGGTGAGGGTGTAGTCGATGACGACCACGGTATTTTCTGCAACTTTCATAACTTCTCCTTACATGTGTTGGATAACAGCTGCAGCATAATCACTACAACTCAGCGCATCGACGCCCATAGCAGCGGCCAGATCGCCGGTCACCTGACCATTGGCAATCGCGCCGGATACACCGGAAACCACTTTGTCAGCAGCTTCCAACCAGCCCAAATGCCGTAACAACATTTCAGCCGATAAAATCAATGATGATGGATTGGCACTATTTTTACCGGCCAATGCTGGCGCGGTGCCATGCGTGGCTTCAAACATACCGATGGTATCTGACAAATTAGCGCCGGGTGAAATACCGATACCGCCAACCTGCGCCGCCAGTGCATCTGAAATATAGTCACCATTGAGATTGAGGGTTGCCACCACATCGTAATCTGACGGGTGCAACAAAATTTCTTGTAAAAAGGCATCGGCAATCGAGTCTTTGACGACGATTTGCTTACCAGTCTCTGGGTTATTAAAGACTTTCCATGGGCCACCATCTAATGGCTTGGCAGCAAATTCTTTTTCAGCCAGATCATAGCCCCATTGTTTGAAGCCACCTTCGGTGAACTTCATGATATTACCTTTGTGGACCAGTGTTACTGAGTCCCGATCATTATCAATAGCGTATTGAATCGCTTTACGCACCAGACGCTCGGTGCCTTCTTGCGAAACGGGTTTAATGCCGATACCAGAGGTGTCCGGAAAACGGATTTTATTAACGCCCATTTCGTTTTGCAAAAAGTCGATCACTTTTTTGACTTCGGGTGTGCCCGCGGCCCACTCAATACCCGCATAAATATCTTCCGAGTTTTCACGGAAAATCACCATATCAATGGCTTCTGGTTTTTTTACCGGGCTAGGGGTGCCTGTGTAATAACGAACTGGCCGCTGACAAACATATAAATCCAATGTCTGACGCAAAGCCACATTCAGCGAGCGAATGCCACCACCCACCGGAGTGGTCAGCGGGCCTTTAATGGATACTGAATACTCACGCAGCACATCCATGGTTTCGTCAGGCAGCCAGGTATCTTTATCATAGACGTTGGTGGCTTTTTCGCCGGCATAAACTTCCATCCAGGAAATTTTGCGCTCAGAACCGTAAGACTTTTCGACCGCTGCATCGACAACTGCAATCATCGCTGGCGTAATATCGACACCGATGCCGTCACCCTCAATAAATGGAATAATCGGCTGATTCGGAACGTTCAGCGAAAAATCGGCGTTGACACCAATTGCCTGTCCCTGATCCGGTACACTGATATGCTGATACGCCATTCACGCGGCTCCTGAAAAATTAAAAGCCGCATTTTAGCATTATCTGAGTCCGCACTTCACCATGCCAAAATTAATCGCCCTGAATAAACCCTTTGATGTGTTGTGTCAGTTCACCGATAGCGATGGCCGGCAAACGCTGAAAGATTTTATCGATGTGCCCGGCGTTTATGCTGCCGGTCGTTTAGATCGGGACAGTGAGGGCTTATTACTGCTGACGGATAACGGTCAGTGGCAACAGAAAATCGCCGATCCACAACACAAAATGGCCAAGACCTATTGGGTGCAGGTCGAAAATATTCCAGATGCAGTTGCCTTACAACAATTGCAAAACGGCGTGCAGTTAAAAGATGGCACCACCCTGCCCGCGCAAGCACGGCTGATCGATGAGCCTGCTATCTGGCCGCGCAATCCGCCAGTGCGTTTTCGGCAAAACATCCCCACCCAATGGCTGGAACTGACCATCCGTGAAGGCAAAAATCGCCAAGTCCGGCGAATGACCGCTGCTGTGGGCCATCCGACTTTGCGGTTAATTCGTGCGGCTATCGGGCCGTGGACATTAGGTGATTTATTACCGGGACAATGGTGGGAAGTTCAAGACAAGACCGTGTTAAAATGCGCCGATGATTTGGACTCCCAGAACCACCGTCGCCGCCGTCATCGAACGGGATCAGCAATTTCTGATGGTCGAGGAACGCATCGGCAGCGCCGTGCGACTCAACCAGCCCGCAGGGCACCTCGAAGACAACGAAAGCCTGATTGACGCCGTAATTCGCGAAACCCGCGAAGAAACCGCATGGCAATTTAAACCTGAAGCGTTGGTTGGCATTTATCGCTGGCGGCATGGCGCTTCGCAGGAAACCTATATTCGCTTTTGTTTTACCGGCAAACTCGGTGAATTTCTGGATACACCGTTAGATCCCGATATTACGCAAGCCGTCTGGTTGGATGCCGATGCGATGAATACCCGCGCGGCACAATTTCGTACCCCGTTGGTTTTGCAATGCTGGCAGGATTATCTGGCTGGAAACCGCTACTCACTTGATTTACTGAACGAATAATATGTCACCAACACAAAAAGTGGTCGTCGGCCTGTCCGGCGGTGTCGATTCTTCTGTATCCGCCCTGCTGCTCAAACAGCAAGGTTATGATGTTGAAGGCCTGTTTATGAAAAACTGGGTCGATTTTGCCGATGAGAGCGAATGCACCATCGAGGAAGATCGCAAAGACGCCATGTCCGTCGCTGACAAGGTCGGCGTGCCCTTCCATGAAGCCAATTTCGCCATGGAATACTGGGACTATGTCTTCAAACATTTTCTGGAAGAATACCAAGCCGGCCGCACGCCCAACCCCGATATTCTCTGTAACCGCGAAATCAAATTTAAAGCCTTTTTGGATCACGCGATGGAACTCGGTGGTTATTTGATCGCCACCGGTCACTATGCCCGGGTTCGTGAAGTTGATGGTGAGTTTCAATTGCTGAAAGGTCTCGATAATAAAAAAGACCAAAGCTACTTTTTATATACATTAGGTCAGGCGCAATTATCACGCACCTTGTTTCCGCTGGGTGAACTGCCAAAAACGGAAGTCCGCAAAATTGCTGAACAAGCTGGTTTTATCACTGCTGATAAAAAAGACAGTACCGGTATTTGTTTTATTGGTGAGCGGCGGTTCCGCGAGTTTCTCAGTCGCTACATTCCGGCGCAGCCCGGTGAAATGTGTACGCCAGAAGGTGAGCTGATTGGCGAGCATTCAGGCTTAATGTATTACACACTGGGTCAGCGCCAGGGGCTTGGTATTGGTGGCCGGACTAACAGCACCGGCGAGCCATGGTTTGTCGCTGGCAAAGATATGGAACAGCGCATTTTGTATGTGGTGCAAGGTGAACATGACTGGTTGTACAGCAAGGAACTCACTGCCGAACAACTTTCCTGGGTGGCAGGTTATGCACCAGCATTCCCCTGCCGTGCAGCGGCTAAAACCCGCTATCGGCAACCGGATCAGGCCTGCGTTATTGATCAAAATGCAGATGGGCAAATCGTCGTCACTTTTGATGATAAACAACGTGCTGTCACCCCGGGCCAGTCAGTGGTGTTTTATCAGGATGATGTTTGCCTCGGCGGCGGCATTATTGTTGATACCAATGCCCCGGGGGTGCATCCATGAAAAAAGCCAATCCCTACCAAGACAGGGTGATTGCCCTATCCGCGTTGATGCAAACAGTAACGCTGGTGCAGCAAATTGCTGATAGCGGCCAAATTAATAATGACGATTTCAGCACGATGCTCGGCAGTTTACTGGCGACTGACGCTACCAGTACTGCTGAGGTTTATGGTGGTATTGAAAATTTACGCAGCGGTCTGCTGCAATTTAATCAGCAACTATCCAAGAAAAAATCCAACAAGGATGTCGTGCTGTTGCGCTATGCCATTGGCCTGCTGCATTTGGAACGGAAACTGGCCAAACGGCCGGCAATGCTGGATTTAATCAGCCGGGAAATTGAACAAATTCCGCAGCAGGTCGAATATTTCGGCAGTATCACCAGTCCACAGGTGGTCGCGCGCTTTGCCAATGTTTATGAGCGTACGGTCAGCGAATTAACACCACGCGTGCAGGTTTATGGTGATGCCAGCTTTTTGCAGCAGCCGGATAATGTTAATAAAGTTCGCGCTTTATTATTGGCTGGCATTCGCGCCGCGGTGTTATGGCGGCAAAAAGGTGGTAATCGCTGGCAGTTTATTTTCGCCAGTAATAAATTACTTAATACCGGCGCCGAGCTGTATCAGGCTTTATAAACTACTTTTCTGGCCAGTTTTAAAAACATTGCAGTGGATAACCCGGCGGCGCCAAAAATCATACACATCACCACAATTTGATATTGCGCGGCAATCACCGGTGACACACCCGACAAAATCTGGCCGGTCATCATACCCGGTAATGACACCAGCCCCACGGCCAGCATGGCATTGATTTGGGGAATAAAAGCTGCCTGAAACGCCGCGGTGCGGGCTTTTGAATAATCGTCGGTATTTTTCAATTCGACCTGTAAACGTTCAATCGCCAGACTGATGCAGTTCATCGAATTGGCAAAGATCATCCCGGCCAGAGGGATCATGTAACTGGGCTGAAACCATGGTTTCAGCACAATCACACCCTGTGTCACCAAAGCCAAAGTCAGACCACCGCCCAATAAAATCGACGCAAATGCCCGGCTGAATAAAGCGTTGCGGAAATCTCTGGCAGTATTGAGTGCGATCCAACTGGCCGCAGACACCATCACTAACATAACCAATAACACAATCCACGACTGCTCGGCGGCAAAAATCGTGCTGAGGATATAACCAACCAGCAGCAACTGTGCCAGCATCCTAATAACTGAAATCAGCGCTTTTTTACTATCCAGCGACCAGTGCAGCAATATCACAAACACCAGTGCCACCGGTATGAAAGCAATCGCCAGATTCAGTGCCGGAATGGCTTCTATGGTTTCATTCATAATGTTTCTCACATAAAAAAGGCCGTTTCCAATAACAGAAACAGCCTTTTTTTTCAGCCCAGCCGGTTTAGCTTACGGCCGCCTGTTTGTATTCTTCCAGTTCGTGGAAGTTCAGGTAACGATAAATTTCATCGGCCATCGGCTGAATGCCAGCGACTTTTTCCATATATTCAGCAACTGTCGGGATCCGGCCCAGACTGGCAACCACCGCCGCCAATTCTGCTGATGATAAATACACATCAGCGCCATTACCCAGACGATTCGGGAAATTACGTGTAGAAGTCGACACCACTTTGGCGTTGTCAGCGACCCGCGCCTGATTACCCATACATAAAGAACAACCCGGCGTTTCCGTGCGGGCACCAACCCGGCCAAAGGTATTGTAAATGCCCTCTTCGGTCAGCTGGTGTTTATCCATTTTGGTCGGCGGTGCTACCCATAACTTAACCGGTAAGTTGCCCATATTTTCCAGCACTTTACCGGCAGCACGATAGTGGCCGATATTGGTCATGCAAGAACCGATAAAGACTTCATCGATTTCTTCACCAGCAACTTCGGATAACGGTTTAATATCATCCGGATCATTCGGGCAGGCTAATAAAGGCTCTTTAATGTCATTCAAATCAATTTCAATCACCGCTGCATAATCAGCATCGGCATCTGGTTCCAATAACTGTGGATCAGCCAGCCAGGCTTTCATCGAATCAATACGGCGTTGCAGCGAGCGAGGATCTTCATAACCTTCGGCAATCATCCATTCCATCAAGGCGATATTGGATTGCATAAACTCAATGATTGGCTCTTTATTAAGGCGCACAGTACAACCATTGGCGCTCCGCTCAGCCGAGGCATCAGACAGTTCAAACGCCTGTTCAACTTTCAGATTGGGTAAGCCTTCAATTTCCAGCACCCGGCCGTTAAAGATATTTTTCTTACCCTTTTTCTCAACGGTCAGTAACCCTTCCTGAATCGCTGCATAAGGGATGGCATTGACCAAATCGCGCAAGGTAATACCCGGTTGCATTTCTCCTTTGAAACGTACCAATACCGATTCCGGCATATCCAGCGGCATCACGCCCAGAGCAGCAGCAAACGCCACCAGCCCGGAACCTGCCGGGAAACTGATACCAATCGGGAAGCGGGTATGTGAATCGCCGCCAGTACCAACAGTATCGGGCAAAATCATCCGGTTCAGCCACGAATGAATAACACCGTCACCAGGACGCAACGAAACGCCGCCACGGGTGCTGATAAATTCGGGTAATTCATGTTGCAACTTGATATCAACCGGCTTCGGATACGCAGCAGTATGGCAAAAAGACTGCATCACCAAATCGGCTGAAAAGCCTAAACAGGCCAGCTCTTTAAGCTCATCACGGGTCATGGCACCCGTTGTATCCTGCGAACCGACCGTGGTAACCGTGGGCTCACAATAAGCGCCGGGGCGAACACCATCAACACCACAGGCTTTGCCGACCATTTTTTGCGCCAGTGTGTAGCCTTTATCGCTGTGCACAGGTTCAACAGGCCGCTTGAACAGGTCGGTTGGTGCAAGGTCTAAGGTTTCACGGGATTTGTCAGTCAGGCCCCGGCCAATAATCAACGGAATACGGCCACCAGCGCGCACCTCGTCAGCCAGAGTGGTCGGTTTCAGTGTGAATTCCGATAATATATCGCCCGCTTCATTAACAATCTTGCCTTCATAGGGTTTGATAATAATAACGTCACCGGTTTCCAGTTGATCGACATTACATTCAATCGGCAAAGCACCGGAATCTTCAGCGGTATTAAAGAAAATCGGTGCGATATTATTGCCGAGAATCACGCCGCCCTGACGTTTGTTGGGCACATAAGCCACATCATGGCCCAAATGCCAAAGCACTGAGTTAATCGCTGATTTACGCGACGAACCGGTACCCACCACATCACCGACATAAGCCAGCGGATGGCCTTTTTCTTTTAAGGTAATAATAGTTTCCAGGGCATCGGGCATTTTACTGACCAGCATCGCTTTGGCATGCAATGGAATATCCGGACGGCTCCAGGCATCTGTGGCCGGAGACAAATCATCGGTATTGGTTTCACCGGGGACTTTGAAAACGGTGACGGTGATTTCTTCCGGCAATTGCGGCCGAGAGGTAAACCAGTCTGCGTTTGCCCAGGATTGCAGGACGTTTTTGGCGTGTGGATTGTGCTCGGCTTTTTCCACGAGATCGTGATATGCGTCGTAGACCATGACGATTTTGCTCAGTGCCGTTTCAGCAGCCTGCGCGGTTGTTTCGTTATCAAGCAATTCAATCAGCGGTGCGATGTTGTAACCGCCCATCATGGTGCCCAGCAGCTCAGTCGCACGAACCGCGTCAATTAACTCACAAACCGTTTCACCTTTGGCGATCGCCGCCAGAAAACCGGCTTTAACGTACGCAGCTTTATCGACACCCGGTGGTACCCGGTGAACCAATAATTCCACCAGTGCTTCGGTGTCTGCGGATTTGGGTTGTTTCAGCTGTTCGATAATGGCTGAAACCTGGACTGCATCTAAAGGCAGCGGGGGTAAACCTTCGGCAGCACGTTCATCTACATGTTTTTGGTATTCTTGCAGCACGTAATTCGCTCCACGTTAATTATCGTTTGGTGTGCGCATTTTAGCGCACATTCAGGCTTTTCACCGAATCAAATCCGGCTTTGGTGATGACTTCTGCTATAATTTTGCGCACATTTCAGCTTGTTTTCTACGGAGTTTTCATGGAATTAACCGCACTGACCGCGATTTCACCGGTCGATGGCCGCTATGCCGACAAAACCAAAGCCCTGCGTCCTTTCTTTAGTGAATATGGCTTGCTTAAAGCCCGCGTTGAAGTCGAACTGCGCTGGTTGCATTTGTTGGGTGCCAATGCCGGAATTCCCGAAGTGCCGAAGCTCAGTGCTGAGGCTGAAAATATTATTAATAAATTGATCAATAATTTTTCAGTGGATGATGCACAGGCGATTAAAGATATTGAACGCACCACCAACCATGACGTCAAAGCGGTCGAGTATTTCATCAAAAATAAATTTGCTGATAATGCAGAGCTCAATGCCGTCAAAGAGTTTGTGCACTTTGCCTGCACCTCGGAAGACATCAATAACACCGCTTACGGCATCATGCTGAAAAATGCCCGTGAGCAAGTGATCTTGCCGGAAATGGATACTATCATTGCTGCCTTGCAAAAACTGGCGCATGAACATGCCGCCACACCGATGATGTCACGCACCCATGGCCAGCCTGCGTCCCCGACCACGCTGGGCAAAGAAATCGCCAATGTCGTTAAAAGACTTGAATTGCAACGTACCCACGTCGCTGCGGTGTTGTTGTACGGCAAAATGAACGGTGCCGTCGGTAACTACAATGCGCATTTAGCAGCATATCCCGATGTTGACTGGCCGATGATGGCCCATGCTTTTGTTACCGGTCTGGGACTGCGCTGGAATCAATACACCACACAAATTGAACCGCATGATTATGTCGCTGAATTATTCCAGGCGATGATTCGTTTTAATACGGTTTTGATCGATTTCTGCCGCGATATCTGGAGCTATATTTCCATCGGTTATTTCAAACAAAAAACCGTCAAAGGCGAAATCGGCTCATCAACCATGCCCCACAAAGTTAATCCAATTGATTTTGAAAATGCCGAAGGCAATCTGGGCATTGCCAATGCAACCTTTGATCATTTGGCGCTGAAATTACCAATTTCGCGCTGGCAGCGGGATCTGACCGATTCGACTGTGCTGCGTAATATCGGTGTGGGTTTTGCCCATTCAATGCTGGCCTATAGCTCGGCGCTGAAAGGTATCAGTAAATTAGAAGCTGCCCCAGAAACCATGGCCGCCGATCTGGATGCGAACTGGGAATTACTGGCAGAACCGATTCAGACCGTGATGCGCCGTTACGGCATCGATAACCCGTATGAAAAACTTAAAGAACTGACGCGTGGCCAAAGGGTCAATAAAGCTATTATGCAAGCATTTATCGACGATTTGGATATGCCGGAAGAAGCCAAACAGGCATTAAAAGCCATGACACCCGCCAGTTATATCGGTAATGCCGCCGAACAGGCGCGTAACTGCTGATATGCCTGATAACGTCCCCCCTGCTATGGCCAACCGTCAGGTCATTGATAGCCGGCAGCAGGCGGTGGCTGCCGGTAATCAGCTCATTCAGCAGGCGAAGCGGGAAATTTGTTTTTTTGCGCCGGGTTTGGATAAACATTTACTGGATAATGAAGAGGCGTTAGCCGCTATCAGTGCATTTGCCCGTGACAGCCGGTTCAGTAAAGTACGATTGCTGGTGCATTCCAGCCGTGATGCTGTCAGTCAGAGTCATCGTTTGTTGCCATTGGCACAACGATTAAGCAGTCATATTACAATTCATGAATGTGACCGCGACGATCAGGATCAATTGTATTTGTGCCTGCTGATCGATGATAACGCGACTTTATATTGCAGCGATCCACTGCGTTATCAGGGCTATCTTGCTGAAGCGGATCGTGCCCAAAATCTGCAATTACGCCAGCAATTTGAGGCCATGTGGGCACGCAGCCATCCTGATCCCCAATCTCGCCGGTTACATATCTGAGCGGAGTCGCTGATGAAACGTCATTTGATTACCCTGCTGTTTCTCTGCTGGCTGATGCCGGTGTGGGCGGTCAGCAGTATGCACACCATTGAATTGAAACATCGCACGCCATCTGAAGTCTTACCAGAAATTGAGGCTTTACTTCCAGAAGATGCTGCTGTTAGTAGTTTTGATAACACCATTATTTTGCGCAGTGATGGTGCGACATTTGAAGATGTTCGGCGTGTATTGGATGTGCTCGATAAACCACAGCAATCCATAAATATTACGGTGCTGCGCAGTCAAGAACAATTAAACAATCGGCAACGCCAAGATGGCCGGCTGGTGTTGGATGGTAAATCGGCTGGCATCGAAATCAATCGCTGGTCAACCCGTGACAGTCGAAACCGCGATATGCAATTACAAGCGCGTGGCCTAGCCGGTGAACCGATACAAATCAATACCGGCCAATTGATAGCCCAGCAGGAACAATTGGTTTTGATTGGCCCGCGTGGTGGGGTTGTTGTTCAGGATAACACCCACTATTTGCCCATCGATAATGGCTTTCAGGCATTGGTGTCAGTGTTATCGGATAAGCAGTTACGTATTGAATTGTTTCCGGGCTTCGCTGAATTTGATCGGCGCAGCGGTGATATTGACAGCAGCAGCGTATTAACGACGGTAACTGCCAAGGCAGGTGAATGGCTGTTAATTGGCCAGACCGGCGACAGTGCGGCGTTTACCGGTAATCAAACCCAATACCGCAGTCACCGCGATAGCCAGCAGTTTATTTATATGAAAGTCGAATTGAATTGATTTTAAAGAGGTTTATTTATTTTTATGGATGTTAAAGAAGCGATCCGCACACGGCGTTCGATCAAACACTACGATCCCAGCCATGAAATGACCGAAGCGGAAGTTCAGGAATTAATGGAATATGCCGTTCTGTCACCCACCGCTTTTAACATCCAGCATTGGCGCTTTATCCGTATTCAGGACAAAGCCAAACGCCAGCAGGTTTTTGAGGCAGCGTGGGGACAGGCCCAGGTAGTCGATGCTTCGATGTTGTTAGTGTTGTGCGCCGATCTCAATGCCTGGGAGAAACAGCCAGAGCGCTACTGGCGTAATGCGCCACAAGCTGCACGGGATGCCATTTTACCGGCCATTGAAAATTACTATACCAACCATCATCAGGGTCAGCGTGATGAATGCATTCGTTCGGTTAGTATTGCCGCGATGAATATTATGCTGATGGCCCGGGAAATGGGTTATGACACTTGTCCGATGGATGGTTTTGATTTTGATAAAGTCGCCAAAATAATTAATCTGCCACATGACCATATTATTGTGATGATGATTACTGTTGGTAAAAAACTGCAGGATGCGCGACCACGCGCCGGGCAGATACCACTTGAAGAAGTTTTTGTAACCGACAGTTTTTAAAGGATTTTAAATAATTGGCGGCGGTGCTTCAGAAACGCTGTTGCGCCCCTGCCGCTTGGCCATGTACAGCGCTCTGTCTGCCCGTTGCATAAAACTGTCGACACCTTCACCACTAACATAACGTGCCACACCAAACGACATGGTGATGACACCCAATGGTTCATGGGTATCTTTACGCTGAATGCGTTTGCCGGAAACCTCGGTGCGTAAAGCTTCAGCAATGAGCCGGGCATTCTGCAGCGTTGTGTTCATCAGCAAAATAGCAAACTCTTCACCACCATAACGTGCCACCATATCGCGGCCTTTTAAAGAATTTTTCAGGGTTTCAGCGACGACCCGCAATACCTGGTCACCGACCAATTGGCCATGTTTCTCATTAATACTGCTGAACATATCCAGATCACAAAAAACCACCGAGACATCCATGCCACTGGCATCGGCGTCATGCGTGGCTTTGGTGACCACATCGTCAAAGGCTTTACGATTAGCTAGCCCAGTCAAAGTATCGGTTTTGGCCTCACGGCGGGTTTCATCCAGTAGTTTTTTCAAAACTTCGACTTCAGCAACGGCAGTATTTAAGCGTTCGCCAAGCATTTCGCCGGCAGAAACCACCAGCCGGGTTTCAATCAGAATTTCTTCAACCAAATCATGTAATTGTTGTTTGGAAATGTCAGGCTGTAAGCGCGCCAACATCCGCTGTAGCTGATTATTGCTTTTATCCGTGGTGTTGACGCCGGTATAAACAAAGTTAAGCACCTGTTTCAGCAGACGGCCCATTTCCTGACGCATTTCCAGCAAGGCATTGCGATCTTTTTCGCGATCAAAAAACCGCTCATAGAGCGCGCGACTTTGTTGTTCAGTGAGATGGCCATGTTCGGCCAGTTCATCATCGAGCGCTTCCATCAGATTGGCATTATTACCGGATACATATTCATACCAGACAGCATAGTTCGCAGGCGTTTGAGCAATACCATGTTTTTTCATCATGGATATCGCCAAGCGCATATATTCCGCGGTGCGTTCTTCGTATTGAGTGTAATCCATTAATGCTTGCCTATCACTCTTAATGAGCTGTAATTAACGTTTCTTGCCAGCGATTTTAAGACGTAAGGCATTGAGTTTGATGAAGCCCTCAGCATCCTTCTGATCATAGGCACCTAAATCATCTTCAAAGGTGGCAATCGACTCGTCAAACAAGCTGTCTGTTGCCGAACGCCGTCCTACGACGACGACATTTCCTTTGTAAAGTTTAATTCTGACATCCCCGTTAACTGTTTGCTGTGATGCATCTATCATTGTTTGCATCATTTTTCGCTCTGGGGCCCACCAGTAGCCGTTATAGATCATGCTGGCGTAACGCGGCATCAATTCATCCTTCAAATGCGCGACTTCACGATCCAAAGTCAGTGATTCAATGGCCCGGTGAGCACGTAACATCACCGTACCGGCTGGTGTTTCGTAACAACCACGGGATTTCATACCGACGTAACGGTTTTCAACAATATCCAGACGGCCAATACCATGTTCACCAGCGACTTTATTCAGATAAGTCATCACTTGCGCCGGACTCATGGCTTCGCCATTAATGGCCACGATATCGCCCTTCTGATAGCTCAGTTCTAAATAGGTGGCTTTATCCGGTGCATTTTCCGGTGACACTGACCAGCGCCACATTGATTCTTCGGCTTCGGCCCATGGATCTTCAAGAATGCCGCCTTCATAGGAAATATGCAGTAAGTTGGCATCCATTGAATATGGCGATTTTTTGCCTTGTTTCATTTCTACCGGAATACCGTGTTGTTCGGCATAGTCGAGCAGTTTTTGCCGTGATAGCAGATCCCATTCACGCCATGGGGCGATCACTTTGATATTCGGATTCAGACCATAAGCACCGAGTTCAAAGCGTACCTGGTCGTTACCTTTACCGGTGGCACCATGGGCAACCGCCTGGGAACCGGTATCGGCAGCAATTTCGACTAAACGTTTAGCAATCAGTGGCCGTGCAATTGACGTGCCAAGCAAATATTCGCCTTCATAAATAGCATTGGCGCGAAACATCGGAAACACAAAATCACGGGCGAATTCTTCACGCAGATCTTCGATATAGATTTCTTTAATGCCCATGGCTTGCGCTTTGGCACGTGCGGGCTCAACTTCTTCCCCCTGCCCTAAATCTGCGGTAAAGGTTACCACTTCACATTGGTATTTATCCTGCAGCCATTTCAGAATAACTGACGTGTCGAGACCGCCAGAATAGGCCAGAACGACCTTATTGATATCAGACATGGGGAAAAGGTCCTGTAACTTTGAGTGAGTTTAAAAACAGACTGTATTGTATCAAAAACCGCGTAAGGCCAGCACTTCCTTAACGGCTTTACGGGAGGCAGTTTTACAACTGATCCGCCGCGGCGCATCAATATAACGCAGTCGAAAACCGAGCTTACGATACAACTGGCAGATCCGCGGTGTTGCCTGATTGGACAACACCACCGGGCCCGGGTGATTGGCTAACCATTCAGCAAGACGCTCCTGGTCCTGCCATTCAAACCCCTGCTGGGAATATTGCCGAAATGGCACATCATAGGGCGGATCGGCATAAATAAAATCCGTATCGGCGATGGACAGCCGTTCAAAGTCGGTATTACAAAACTGCCATTGCGACAATACCGGCTGATATGCCGAAAAGTCCGTCAGATAGTGAATGGTTTTATAACGACCGAACGGCACATTGTAACCACCGGTTTTATTAAAGCGGCACAGGCCGTTATAGCCGGTACGGTTCAGGTAATAAAACAATTGCGCCCGCTGCCGCGGGTCCTGCAAATTGTCATTAAAAAGTTGCCGGTGCTGATAATACAAAGACTCATCATTGGCTAATGCAATATCCATCGATAAACCCGTTTTCAGCTGCTGATAAAAATTGATCAGCGCCGGGTTAATATCGTTCAGTAACGCCTGTTTTGGCTGCAAACCCAGCGCCACTGACAAGCCCCCACAAAACGGTTCCACCAGACGTTTGTCAGCATGCGGCTGCCATAATTTTTGCAGTGTGGGTAATAACCAGCGTTTACCGCCCGCCCATTTCAAAGGTGGGCGTAATGCAGTTGTATCACTCATTTATAAATGGGGAATAAATAAACACAAGGGCCGGTCACCAGACCAGCCCTTGTTTTGATTCAGGCCAAAAACCTTGTTGCGGCATTATTTAGAATGCAAAGTCTGCCGGGGCGGCATCAAATCAGTAATGCTGCCCTCTGCCATTTCTGCGGCAAAACCAAGGGTCTCAGACAAAGTCGGATGCGGATGAATGGTCAGACCGATATCTTCAGCATCTGCGCCCATTTCCAACGCTAACACTGCTTCAGCAATGAGTTCACCAGCGTTGGGACCGACAATACCAGCACCGATTAAACGGCCGGTCGATTTTTCAAACAAAGCCTTGGTCAAGCCTTCATCACGACCAATACTCAGACTACGACCACTGGCTGCCCATGGGAAAGCACCTTTAACGTATTCAATACCCTGTGCTTTGGCTTCGGTTTCGCTCAGGCCCATCCAGGCGACTTCAGGATCGGTGTAGGCGACTGATGGAATAGTCATCGGCTCAAACACCGATTTCTGACCGGCAATCACTTCTGCTGCCACTTTGCCTTCATGGGTGGCTTTATGCGCCAGCATTGGCTGACCAACAATGTCGCCAATGGCAAAAATATGTGGCTGATTGGTACGCATTTGACCATCAACTTCAATAAAGCCCCAATCATTCACCTGAACGCCAGCGGCTTCTGCATTAATCAGCTTGCCATTGGGTGTGCGGCCAACGGCCACCAGTATTTTGTCAAAAGTTTGTGGCTTCGGTGCATTGTCACCTTCAAAAGTCACTTTCAGCCCGGTTTTCAGTGGCTCAATTTTACTGACTTTTGTTTTCAGATAAATCGCTTCGTATTGCTTTTCGATATGTTGGTGCAACGGTTTGACGATATCTTTATCAGCGCCCGGGATCAGGCTGTCTTGCAGTTCAACAATAGAGATTTCAGATCCGAGTGCGTTATAAACAGTCGCCATTTCCAGACCAATAATACCGCCGCCAATGACCAGCAGTCGTTTAGGAATATCTTCTAAATCCAGTGCATCGGTGGAATCCATCATTCGTGGATCATCATTTGGGAATACCGGGATTTTGGTAACCCGTGAGCCGGCCGCGATAATGCAATTATCAAAGCTAATGGTTTTTTCGCCATCGGCAGTTTTTACCAGCAGGCTATTGGCTGAGCTGAACTCACCTTCGCCCCGGACAATCTCAACTTTGCGTTTTTTTGCCAGCCCTTTCAGACCGCCCGTCAATTTCTCGACGACGCCATCTTTCCAACCCGCAAGCTGTTTTAAATCAATTTTCGGTGCCCCGAACGTCACACCACTGTCTGACATGTGACTGGTTTCATTAATAATCTGCGCAGTGTGCAGTAAGGCTTTAGATGGAATACAACCAACATTCAGACAAACGCCGCCAATTCGTTCATGGCGTTCGACCATGATGACTTGTTTACCTAAATCGGCAGCCCGGAATGCAGCGGTATAGCCACCGGGACCAGAACCCAACACCAACAGTTCAGCATGCATATCGCTGTGTTCGGGTTTGGCAGCAGCTTTAGCAGGCTTTTCAGATTCGGTATCAGTTTTGCTTTCGGTTTTTGCCGGTGCAGCTTCTTTCTTAGCTGGTTTTTCAGCCGGGGCAGCGGTGGTGTCACTGGCCGCACTTTCCAGTTTCAAAATCACGTCACCTTCACGGACTTTATCGCCAACCGAAACCAGTAACTCAACCACTTTACCGGCCGCGGTGCTGGGGATTTCCATCGCTGCTTTGTCAGATTCCAGCGTGATGATGTCTTGATTGTCGGTAATCTCATCACCGACGGACACCAATACTTCGATAATTTCAACGGCGTCAAAATCACCAATATCGGGGACTTTTATTTCCACTAAGCTCATAACAAGACCTTCCGGATATCTGACAACATTTGGCTGAGCATCACGGTAAAGCGGGCACCGGCAGCGCCATCAATGACCCGATGGTCATAAGAAATCGACAACGGCAACATCAGCCGCGGCACAAAATCCTTACCATTCCAGACCGGTTTCATCTGATGCCGGCTGACACCCAAAATCGCAACTTCCGGCGCATTGACGATTGGCGTAAAGAACTGACCGCCAATGCCACCCAAGCTGGAAATTGAGAAAGTGCCGCCTTGCATATCTTTAGCTGTCAACGCGCCATCCCGGGCACGCGTACTGATTTCACCAAGTTCACCAGCAAGTTCCAGAAAGCCTTTTTTATCAACATCTTTAATGACCGGTACCATCAGGCCATTGGGCGTATCGACAGCAACGCCAATGTTGTAATACTTCTTCAGGATCAGGGTTTCTTTATCTTCGCTGAGCGACGAATTGAACTCCGGATATTGCTTCAAACAAGCCACCACAGCTTTCATGATGAATACCAGCGGTGTCAGATTAACGCCCTTCTGGGCTGCCATCTCTTTGTTTTCTTTGCGGAACTGATCCAGCTCGGTAATATCGGCTTCATCAAACTGGGTTACGTGCGGAATATTCAGCCAGCATGCATGTAAATGCTTGCCGGAAATTTTCTTGATCCGCGACATGTCCTGATTGACGGTTTCACCAAACTGTTCGTAATTAAATACCGGTACAGAAGGAATGCCACTGCCCTGCGCAGCCGGTGTTGCCGCCGGTGCTGACATCGCTTGTTTCACAAACTTCTGGATATCTTCCTTGGTAATGCGGCCCTTGGCGCCGGTACCGATGACTGAGGTGAGTTTCACGCCCAATTCACGGGCAAAACTTCGCACTGATGGCGAGGCATGCGCCCGTTTTAAACCCGATTTATTATCCGGCGCATAAGGAATAGCTTCAGCGTCATCCAGCTCCGGCGTTGCCGGTGTTGCCTGTGGCTGTTCTTCAGTTTTGGCCGGTGCAGCTTTTTCGGTCTTGGCTTCCGCTTTTGCTTCGGTTTTCGCAGGCGCAGCCGGTTTATCATCTTTTTTGCTTTCGCCGGCCGTTTCCAGCATGGCGATAACATCACCTTCGCTGATCTTGTCACCGACTTTAACTTTCAGCGATTTGATAACCCCGGCCATATCGGACGGGATACCCATCATTGCCTTATCGGATTCAACGGTGATGACTTCCTGATCAGCGCTGATTTCATCCCCCTCGGCGACTAACACCTCAATGATTTCAACACTTTCAAAGTCGCCGATATCCGGTACTTTCAGTTCAATTAAATCTGCCATGATTACGCCTTAACTGGATTGACTGCGTCTGCGTTGATGTCGTACTGCTTGATCGCCTTTTCAACGATATCGTGTTTCATATCGCCCTGATCAGCCAGCGCGTTCAGTGTCGCCACCACAATGTGGTGACGGTCAACTTCAAAAAAGTTACGCAACTGTTCACGGGTATCACTGCGGCCAAAACCATCAGTACCTAAAACGGTATAGCTGTTTTTCACCCACGGCCGAATTTGCTCGGCATACATCCGCATATAGTCGGTTGCCGCTACCACCACACCCGGCTGGTCATCAAGACACTCTGCCACGTAGGCTTTTTGTTTGGCGGCCGTTGGATGCAGACGATTATGGCGGTCAACCTGCTGACCGTTTCGCGTCAATTCATTAAAGCTGGTCGCGCTCCAGACATTGACTGAGACTTTCCAGTCTTTTTCCAGTAATTCAGCGGCCGCTTCGACTTCACGCAAAATCGTACCGCTACCAATCAACTGGGCTTTCAGCTTATGTTTACCACCGGCTTTCAGCTGGTACATACCATTGATGATGCCGTCTTCAGCACCTTCCGGCAAAGCAGGATGTGCATAGTTTTCATTCATCGCGGTCAGGTAATAAAACACATTTTCCTGATTTTCATACATGCGGCGCATACCGTCATGCACAATAACCGCCACTTCATAGGCATAAGTCGGATCGTAACTAACGCAATTCGGCACGGTATTGGCCAGAATCATGCTGTGGCCATCCTGATGTTGCAGACCTTCACCGTTTAACGTGGTGCGACCGGCAGTACCACCAATCAAGAAACCTTTGGCCTGAATATCACCCGCCAGCCAGCACAAATCGCCGACCCGCTGGAAGCCAAACATTGAATAATAAATATAGAACGGCACCATATTGACGTTGTAATTGGAATACGCTGTCGCTGCCGAGATCCACTCTGACATGGCACCGGCTTCGTTGATGCCCTCTTCCAGAATCTGACCCGTAGTGTCTTCGCGATACCACATGACTTTGCCGGAATCTTCCGGTTCATACATCTGACCGGAAGAGGAATAAATACCAACACTGCGGAACAGGCCTTCCATACCAAAAGTACGGGCTTCATCAGGGACAATCGGCACAATGTTTTTGCCAAGCGATTTATCACGAATCAGCGCGGTTAATACCCGGACAAACGCCATTGTGGTTGATAATTCACGATCGCCACTGGATTTCAATACCGCATCAAAAATTTTCAAATCAGGGATTTTCAATGCCGGGGCGCTGGTATTGCGTTTTGGCAGGAAACCACCCAATTCTTCACGCCGTTTGAGCAAATAATCTTTCTCAGGGCTGCCGTCTTTAAGCGTCAGGTATGGGATCTTGTCGATTTGTTCATCAGAAATCGGAATATTGAAGCGATCCCGGAAACGTTTCATTTGTTCCAGTTCCAGCTTCTTCTGCTGATGGGTTGTATTCTGACCTTCGCCAGCCTCACCCATGCCGTATCCTTTAACGGTTTTCGCCAGAATGACGGTTGGCTGATCCTGTTGATCAACCGCGCGCTTGTAGGCGGCATAAATTTTACGCGGATCATGACCGCCACGGCTCAAATTCCAGATATCTTCATCGGTCATATCCGAAACCATATCCAGCAGTTCCGGATATTTACCGAAGAAATGCTGGCGTACATAGGCGCCATCTTTGGATTTATAGTTCTGATATTCGCCGTCGACGACTTCTTCCATGCGTTTCAGCAGCAGGCCATGGGTATCACGTGCTAATAGTTGATCCCAACCGCTGCCCCACAAGACTTTAATAACATTCCAGCCAGCGCCACGGAATAAGGCTTCCAATTCCTGAACGATTTTGCCGTTACCACGAACCGGGCCATCGAGGCGTTGCAGATTGCAGTTAACAACAAAAATCAGATTATCGAGCTTTTCACGACCGGCCAGGGTAATGGCACCCAGTGATTCTGGTTCATCCATTTCGCCATCACCAAGATAAGCCCATACATGTCGGCCACTGGTTTTAACGATATCGCGATGCTCCATGTATTTCATGAAGCGTGCTTGATAAATCGACAGGATTGGGCCCAGGCCCATGGATACTGTTGGAAATTGCCAGTAATCAGGCATCAGCCACGGATGCGGGTAAGACGACAGGCCTTTGCCGTTAACCTCAAAGCGAAAACCATCAAGCTGTGCTTCAGTCAGCCGGCCTTCCAGGAAGGAACGGGCATAAATACCCGGAGAGGAATGGCCCTGGAAAAACACCATATCAGCGCCATTGCCATAATTATCACCTTTAAAAAAGTGATTAAAGCCGACGTCGTACAGTGTTGCTGCTGAAGAAAAGCTGGCGATATGGCCACCAACCGCACCCGGTTTTAAATTAGCTTTAACCACCATGGCCATCGCATTCCAACGAATATAGGAACGCAGTTTGTGTTCCATGGCCTGATCGCCGGGAATGCGTTCCTGCTGATCTACCGGAATGGTATTTACATATGCTGTATTAGCACTGTAGGGCAAATTAATGCCACTACGGCGAGCCATATCAATCAGTTTTTCGATAATGTGGTGAGCTTTTTCATCGCCGGCGACTTCGATGACGGATTCCAAAGCGTCCAGCCATTCTTGTGTTTCCTGCGGGTCTTGATCGACAAAATCAGTCATAAATACCTTCTTAAGATCCAAAAACGCCGTTAATAATAACGCAGCATTGTAACAGTTTTTGTCGGAAATCATCCCCCAAAAGGCTGGCAAGCCTTATCAGGCAATGGCTTGCTTACAACGTAACAGACAGGTAAAACAGACGAAAATAACTGTAATAGCAAGCACTTAACTGCGTGCCAGCACCATCGGTTTCAGATAAGAACGATAGACGCGCACACCCAGTAACAGCGCTAAAATCACGATATAAATCAGCGGTTCGGTGATATCGGCTTTAACCAGCATCAAAAAATGCAGGCAGGACAAACCCGCCACCAAATAGGTCAGCTTGTGTAACTGCTTCCAGCGCTCACCACCGAGGCGTTTCATCATTTTATTGCTGGACGTCAAAGCCAGCGGCAATAACAACGTAAAACTGATAAAGCCAATAGTGATAAACGGCCGTTTAACGATGTCTTTCCAGATTTCTGACCAGTCAAAAAACTGATCCAGCCACAGATACAGCAGCATATGCAGCACGGCATAGAAAAACACAAACAACCCCGTCATTCGCCGAAAACGGATGATCTGATTCAGTCCAGTGAGCCAGCGGATTGGTGTCAAAGATAGCGTCAGCAACAAAAAACGCAACGCCCAGACACCGGAGTCGCGGGTAATGGCTTCAATCGGATTGGCACCCAACTGATCCGTAAATAAGGCAAAGGTCAGCCACAGTGACGGTGATAAACCAGCAATAAATAACAGAACCTTAAATTGATTGATGCTTGGCATAGTAATCAGAAATATCTGCGCAGATCCATACCGTCGTAGAGACTGGCTACCTGCTCGCCATAACCATTAAACATCAGTGTTTCGCGCTTCAGAAATTCGCCAATACGCCGCTCACGCTTCTGACTCCAGCGCGGATGATCGACTTCCGGATTCACATTGGAATAAAAGCCATATTCACTGGCGTTGGACTGAACCCAGGCAGTTAATGGCATTTTTTCGACAAACCGAATACGGACAATCGATTTAATACTCTTAAAACCATATTTCCAAGGCACCACTAAACGAATCGGCGCGCCATTCTGGCCCGGCATTTCATGGCCGTATAAACCGACAGCCAGAATAGTTAACGGATGCATGGCCTCGTCTATGCGTAACCCCTCAACATAGGGCCACTGCAATACGCGCCGATTTTGGCCGAGCATTTGCTGCGGATCAAATAATGTCGTGAATTCAACATATTTGGCTTTGGAATTTGGTTGAGCTGCTTTCAGCACATCAGCCAGCGGAAAGCCAATCCACGGAATTACCATCGACCAGCCTTCGACGCAGCGCATCCGGTAAATCCGTTCTTCCAGCGTTTGTTTGGCAATTAAATCGCTGTATTCAAATTCGCCGGGATTGTCACATTCACCGTCAATTTTCACCATCCATGGTTTGGCCGGATCCGGAAAATCTTTGGCCAGGATCGCCGGTGACTGCTTATCGGTACCGAATTCATAAAAATTATTATAGGTGGTGATGTCCTGATAGGTGGTCAGTTTTTCTTCAGTCGATAAATGACTATCAGTTACATTTTCAAGGGCATTACCCGTCGGTTCCTTGGCAGCAAAACTGATTGGCGCCGCTGCTGCAGCTGCAATACCTGCAGCACTATTGATAAACTGCCGGCGGTTTAAAAACACCTCGCGGTCAGTGACTTCGGATTCAGGTAATTGCCAGGATTGTTTTTTACGGATCCACATAACTCACCTCATTTGCCAACTTTACGAGCCAGCCAATAATCAATACTTAAATAACGACCACCACCGATAAAAAACAAGGTCAGTAACATGACAAAATAAGTGGCGGCAAATTCAATACCGTTATTAAGCGAAACTAAACTGCCATGCTCCGTAAGCCAACTATAATTGCCATGCTCCTGAAGGATGGCTTTTGCCCGGTCCAGCCGCTCAATCGCTTCAGCGGCATTGTCAGCGGCAAACGCACTCATCGGATCATGAATAGCTTGCCAACCGTTTTGCCAGTGCACAGAGAAAGCAGCAACCAGCATGGTAAACATCAATGGAATACTGACCCAGCGCACTGCCAAACCCAGCAATAATAAAATCGCCCCGAAATATTCAGCGCCCCAGGCGAGATAAGCCATCAATTCCGGGAATGGCAAACCCAATCCCCAATCTTTGTTCGCAAACCAATTAATGGTGCTTTGCAGTGAACTGTCCGGATCAAATGGATTCCACTTATTATTGGCAGCGATCCAAAACACCGGCACCAGGTACGCTCTCAATAACAATGGCGCCAAAAAATCCACAGCGCGAGTCTTATCTAATAGTGACTGCAGCCATAGCAAAAATGTCCTTATCTGCATCTTTAACTCCTGATAAAAAACAAGGGCCCTTAAAGAGCCCTTGATATCAGTGAATAACAAAGGCTAGTTATTCGCCGCCACACTTCGCTTCACCGCACTTGCCTTCGGCGTCTTTTTTATCATCTTTCATTTCGCCGCCGCATTTGGCTTCACCACATTTACCTTCACCATCTTTTTTCATATCTTCGCCACACTTGGCTTCACCACATTTGCCTTCTTCACCATGGTGTTCAGCTAACTGCATATAACCACTGCTCAGTTCGGCACTGGCAAATGGATTGGCATCAGCGCTTGCCAGTGGTGAAAAAGCCAGACCTGCAGTTAATGCTGCACCAGCAGCCAGGGCGATAGATGTTTTTTTGCTTGTAGCCATGAGACCATTTCCTTTTATTTGTTTCGAAAAACCAACCGGCTAATTAACCGGTCTTGTTAGCTAGACTCACAAAAAAATACTTTGTTACAACCTTTTTGATAAAAACTGCTGTTGATTTGTTTCACAGGTAATTTTTTTATCAGTCTTACGGCTCGGCCTGTCTGCGTTTATTAAGATTCAGGTATTAATTTTTGCTGCACGTTACTATGATCAGAAAACGACCGAAATGGAATACAGTCCAGTCACATGAACCAAACACCGAACGCATCATTTGATGACGAACAAATATTGATTCAGGCATTACTGGCCGGCGAATCAGCAGCATTCGAATGTTTGATTGGTCGCTACCACGGCCGGATGTTGGCTGTCGCGCGCGGCATTATCGGTGAGGCGTTTGCCGATGAAGTTGTTCAGGATGCGTGGTTATCAGCTATTAAAGCCCTGCCGGAATTTGCGGGTCGCAGTAGCTTATCGACCTGGCTGTTGCAAATTACCGCTAACGGCGCGAAATCGCGTTTGCGGCGAGAAAAACGCCATCAATCTTTAGATGAAGGCTGGCAACTTGAAGACAATGATGAGCGCTTTGATGCCAGGCATCACTGGCGAGAGGATGTCAGTCAGTGGGAACTCAACACACCGGAAGCAATTGCTGAGAATGCTGAATTATCAGCGATAATTGAGCAGGCTTTTTCACAGTTACCCCCCATGCAACAGGCGGTAATGGAATTATATGATTTGCAACAAACGCCAATGCCAGAAGTTTGTAACATTCTTGAAATCAGTGCGTCCAACGCTAGGGTATTGTTGCATCGTGCCCGCACTGCCATCCAACAACAAATCGCTCAATATCAGGACTCGATTTAAATGCTCAATTGCAAAGAAATTGCCCAACAAGCCAGTGATTACATTGATCAGCAATATAGCTGGCGGCAGCGTATGGCGTTTCGTTTGCATTTATTTATCTGCGGTAACTGCCGGCGTTATATCAGTCAGCTGCGTAGCAGTATTGAAAGCCTGAGACTGTTGAAACGCCGGCCACAGCCAATTTTAAACGACCATCAAAAAGATCTTGCCAAATTGCTGCGCGAAGAAATACACAAGCGCTGATTATTTTTGGTACTTGGCTTTCCAGTCGTTATAGGACATGCCGTAAACATATTCGCGGGCTGCGTCGTAATCCATGTCGACACCCTTGTCTTCTGCTGCCGCTAAATACCATTTTGACAGACAATTGCGGCAAAAGCCGGCCAGATCCATCAAATCAATATTCTGCACATCGGTGCGTTCCTGCAAATGGGCGAGCAATCGACGAAATGCCGCCGCTTCCAGTTCAGTTTGTGTTTGTTTGTCCATGGTCTTCCAGATCTTCGTATAAATAACAGTTCACTACATGGCCCGCGCCAAGATCAGTGGTTTGCGGATATGCCAGTTTACAGATTGGCATCGCCTGTGGACACCGCTGATGAAAATGACAACCAGCAGGCGGATTGGCAGGAGAAGGTAACTCACCACTGACACTGGTCAGTTGATTGTCACCCTCTAAATCCGGCACCGCCGCCAATAGTGCTTCGGTGTAGGGATGCTTTGGTGAATTTAACACCTGCTCACGACTACCCTGCTCGACAATTCGTCCTAAGTACATCACCGCCACGCGATGCGCCAGATAATCAACAACGCCGATATTATGGGTGATAAATAAAAACGACAGGCCAAATTCATGCTGAATATCACGTAATAAATTCAGAATTTGCGCCTGCACTGATACATCCAGCGCACTGGTCGGTTCATCACAAATAATGACTTCCGGTTCCGCGGCCAGCGCTCTGGCAATACATAAACGCTGACGCTGACCACCGGAAAACGCATGCGGATATCGGTCTTTGATATCAGTGCGCAGCCCCACCCGTTCCAGCAAGCTATCGATATGTTGTAAACGCTGTTTTTCCGATAAGTCGTGGAAGCGGGCATGCAAGCCCTCTTCGATAATGTGCCGCACCGTCATGCGCGGATTCATCGACGAATAGGGATCCTGAAAAATGATCTGCAAGGCGCTGCGCATTGGTTTCAGTTGTCGCTGCGATAACGTATTCAGCGTTTTCCCCTGAAACCTGACGCTACCTGCGGTTATCGGCAAAAGCTGCAAAATACCTTTACCGACCGTACTTTTGCCACAACCCGATTCACCCACCAACGCCAGTGTTTCCGCTGCATGCAACGTTAAACTCAAGTCATCGACGGCTTTTACCTGGCCGACAATACGCTGCAAAATCCCTTTGCGTATGGGGAAATGAATTTTTAGATTTTTGATCCGCAACGCTGTTTGCGCAGACGGGATAACCTCAGAGAGTTTTGAGGGCGCATGCTGCTTTGTTAGTTGCTGACTTTGATCAGCAATATCGTCATCGTATAAATGACAGCGTACGCCATCTTTAATATTGCCCAGCCAAAGGGGTAATTGCTGCTGGCAAGCATCCCAGGCCCGGTCGCAGCGATCGGCAAAACGGCAGCCGGTAAAGATCTGATTCAACGGCGGCACGGTGCCTTTAATCACTGACAGCCGTTGCTGACGTTTTTGTTCGCCGGGTAAAGCGGCAAATAATTTTTGCGTATATGGATGCCGCGGTTCAGCAAAAAATGCTTGTCTTTCTGCCGTCTCAACGATTTGACCGGCATACATGACTGCCACCCGATCCGCCATTTGCGCCACCACGCCCAAATCATGGCTGATCAATAAAATAGCCATACCGGTATCGCGTTGAATCTGTTTTAACAAATCGAGGATCTGCGCCTGAATCGTGACATCCAGCGCCGTAGTCGGCTCATCGGCAATCAGCAATTCCGGTTCGCCGGCCAGTGCCATGGCAATCATGACCCGTTGTTTCATGCCGCCGGAAAGCTGGTGCGGATATTCTTTTAAACGCCTTTGTGGATCTGGAATGCCCACCGCATTCAGTAAATCCAGACAACGCGTCGTGACTTGATTGGACGATAATTTAAAGTGCCAGCGCAGACACTCACCTAATTGCTGGCCAATACTCAGCACCGGGTTCAGTGAGCTTTGTGGCTCTTGAAAAATCATGGCAATGCGCCGGCCCCGAACATGCTCCATTTGTGCTTCGGAAAAACGCAGCAAATCGACAGCATTCAGCAAAATTTCACCGGCCGCAATATGACTGGCTGGCTGTGGATTAAGGCGCAGTAACGACAAAGCAGTCATCGATTTGCCGCAGCCCGATTCACCGAGCAACGCAAAGGTTTCGCCCTGATTGATCTCAAGATCAATGCCATCGACCGCTTTAAAGGCGCCAACGCCATCACCAAACCATGTTTTTAGCCCCTTTACTTGTAACAACGGTGCGCTCATTTACTGGCCTGCATACGCGGGTCAAACGCATCACGGACCACATCAGCAAATAAATTCGCCGCCAACACCAGCACAAACATAGAAATAAACGCCGCAGTCAGCGACCACCAGACCACCGGATCCCGGGCCATTTCCAATCGGGCGCTATTAATCATATTACCCCAGCTTATCATGGTCGGATCAACGCCCACGCCCACGTAGGAAAGCACTGCTTCAGCCAGCACCAGACCGCTGAAATCCAGTACGACAGTGATCAAAACGATATGCATTAAATTTGGCAAAATATGCCGGTGTAAAATCGTAAAACCATTAACGCCCAGTGCTCTGGCAGCCAGCACATATTCGGCCTCACGCAGCTTTAAGGTTTCACCACGTAAGATCCGGCATAAACTGGTCCAACTGGTAACGCCGAGAATCAGGCACAAAAACAGCAG
Source organism: Methylophaga sp. (assembly GCA_040882115.1). Lineage (GTDB taxonomy): Bacteria > Pseudomonadota > Gammaproteobacteria > Nitrosococcales > Methylophagaceae > Methylophaga. The sequence goes on from JBBEBX010000003.1 coordinate 343,590, forward strand.
CCGGATATCAGCGCGCTCGGCGGCGGTGGCAAAATTTTCCGGATGGTTATTGATATACACCTGCAACATCAGTACTGCCGCAGCGATCAGCAGCACGCCCGGGATGGAATTTAAGGTGGTGTAAATATATTGAATAATATCGTCGAGCCAGCCGCGAAAATAACCGGCAGCAATACCCAGCAAAATGGCCAACGGCAACATCACCAGCGTTGTCAGCGTACCAATCACCAGACCGGTGCGGATACTCTTCAGCGCCTGATAAAGCACATCCTGACCGACTTTATCGGTACCCAGCACATGGTAAAACTGGCTAAGATGAATCAGGTTAAAGGCAACCAGTAAGATAAAAAACAAGGTTAAATACAGCGTACGCAGCGGATACTGACTTTGACCCTGCCCCCATCGCCGACAGGTTTGACCAAAGGCTTGTTTATCGCGGCGGCTATAAAAGGCAGCCATTGCCACAAAAATGAACACGGAGGTGGCTACTGCCCAGACACTACTGATTATGATCCGTTGCCGGACATCTGCCCATTTTTGGCTTTCATCATCTAAATGCTGACCACCATATTTCAGTGGCGGATAACCATAAACCAGAGAGCCATCCTGCAATTGCATTTCACGGCTGAATAATCTGCTGGCAAAAGGGGCTGAGTAAGTTTTTTCGACTTGATTATGTAACGGCTTAACCAGCACATCAAACAGGCTTTGCACTTCGTTGGCGTAGTGCACTTCACTATCAACATTTTGCTGGGGCAAAACACTGCGAAAATGCACCGAATCGAGCAAACCAATACCGATATAAACCAATAAAATCAGTGTTGCGATGACACCGCGTTTACGGCTGAATACCTGCTGCCAGGGTGCGCGCAAATGGGGTTTATGACGAATATAGCCAATACCGGCAACGATCACGGCCAGCAGGCTGAAAATCAGGATATCTGTCCACAAAAATACCAGCAAAAAGGGCATGTTTATCCTTGGGTCTGTTGATCTTTCAGAGCCACCACTGCTGGAAGCTCTGAAAGATCAACAGACTGTAATTTATTTTTTCAGGCGGCTGATATCTACCTTTAATTCCCGGGGTAGTGAAAATGCGATGTTTTCTAATTCACCATTATCTTCAGCAACATCGTCAATGCCTAAGGTTTTTAGCCGGCTAACGACATCTTGTACCAATAATTCAGGTGCTGAGGCCCCGGCAGTTAACCCGACCGTTGCAATGCCTTGCAACCAGGCCGGATCAATTTCGGCTGCGCTGTCGATTAAATAGGCTGGCGCGCCCAGTTTAATCGCCAATTCTTTTAATCGGTTGGAATTAGAACTATTGGTTGAACCAACCACCAATACCAAATCACAATCAGCCGCCAAACGTTTGACCGCATCCTGACGATTTTGGGTGGCATAACAAATATCATCTTTGCCGGGACCAATAATGTTGGGAAAGCGCTTGCGCAGCGCATCAATGACAATGGCCGTATCATCAACCGACAGCGTGGTTTGCGTGACAAATGCCAGATTATCCGGATTTTTAACCGTTAACCGCGCCACATCTTCAGGTGACTCGACCAAATACATACCGCCCTGCTCGGCCGTATATTGGCCCATCGTGCCTTCCACTTCTGGATGACCGGCATGACCAATCAAAATACATTCCCGGGCGACTCTTTCATGCCGGGCAACTTCCATATGCACTTTGGTCACCAGCGGACATGTGGCATCAAACACTTTCAGTCCCCGCTGTTTACCTTCATTTTGCACAGCAAGTGATACCCCGTGGGCACTGAAAATCAGCGTGGCGTCATCCGGCACATCAGACAATTCTTCGATAAATACTGCACCTTTACCGCGCAAGTCCTCGACTACGGTGCGGTTATGTACTACTTCATGACGCACGTAAATTGGTGCACCAAATAATTCCAGCGCCCGCTCGACAATATCAATTGCCCGATCAACACCAGCACAAAAGCCGCGAGGATTAGCCATCAATAATTTTGCCATTTACAACACCGCCTTAGGATAGGAGCCCAGCACTCGGAACATCGATGATTCGCTTTCCAGTTTTTTTAATGCCGTGGCAACTGCGCTATCCTGACTGTGACCATCAATATCGATAAAAAACACGTATTCCCAAATGCCTTTGCGCGATGGCCGTGATTCAATACGGCTCATACTGATGCCGCTTTCTGCCAACGGTTGCAATAAATTCTGCAGCGCACCCGGCTTGTTTTTTGTAGACACCAGCAATGCCGTCTTATCTTCACCGCTGGGGCCAACGTCCTGCGAACCAATCACCAAAAAGCGCGTGGTATTGCCGACTTCATCTTCAATGTTATTGGCTAAAATATTCAGCTGATAAATTTCAGCAGCGCGATTTCCGGCAATCGCTGCACAATTGCCCTGCTCTTTGGCCACCCGTTTAGCAGCTTCGGCATTGCTGTTAACCGGAATCTGTTCAGCATCCGGCAAGTTTTCAGTCAGCCAGTGACGACATTGCGCCAACGCTTGCGGATGGGCATAAATCTTATTTATATCAGACAATTGTGGCGCATTGCTCAACAAGTAGTGATGAATGCGCAAAGTAACTTCGCCATTTATTTTCAGCGATGAACTGACAAATCTGTCCAGTGTATGACTGACCATACCCTCGGTAGAATTTTCGACCGGCACAACACCATAACAAGCCTGGCCGGTTTCAACACTGTGAAAGACATCGGCAATGGTACGCATCGTTTGTAATTGTACGGAACCGCCAAAGTGCTTTAAAGCCGCCGCCTGTGTGAAAGATCCTTCTGGACCAAGATAGGCAATACGCAGTGGTTTTTCCGCTGCCAGACAAGCTGACATGATTTCCCGAAATAAACGCGCCATTTCGGTATTCGATAATGGCCCCGCATTACGCGCCATCACATTTCGCAAAATCATTGCTTCACGCTCAGGGCGGTAAAAATCGCTCTGATCGCCTACCGATTGTTTGATTTCTGCTACCTGATGGGCCAGCGCCGTCCGCTCATTGAGCAGTGCCTGGATCTTTTCATCCACTGCATCAATCTCCTGTCGCACAACTTGCAAGGCTTTTTGTTCTGACATGCTTAACCGAACCTGCGCTCGAATGCCGCCATAAAGGCAATCAGTTTATCCACACCGGCTTCTGGCATCGCGTTATAAATACTGGCACGCATACCGCCCAAATCACGGTGGCCTTTCAGCGTCAGTAAACCTTCTGCGGCGGCCATTTGCAAGAATTGCTTATCCAAACCGCTGTCAGCCAGCGTAAACGGAATATTCATCCATGAACGGTGCCGTGGATCGACCGGATTGGCATAAAAATCACTGCCATCAATGGCGGCATAGAGTTTACGGGCTTTGCGGGCATTAATCTCGCCCATTGCCGCCAAACCGCCCTGCTGTTTCAACCATTGAAACACCAGACCCGCCAAATACCAGCTGTAGGTCGCCGGTGTGTTAAACATCGAGCCATTGGCATCATGAATTTTATAGTCAAACATGGTCGGCGTGCCCGGCAATGTCTTACCCATCAAATCACGTCGGACAACAACAATACACAAACCCGCCGGACCAATATTTTTCTGGGCGCCGGCATAAATCAGGCCGAATCGATTAACGTCGACCGGTCGTGACAATAAAGTCGATGACATATCGGCGACCAGCGGTGCATTGCTCATTGACGGGATATCGTGAAACTCAACGCCATGAATGGTTTCATTAGGTGTGTAATGCAAATAAGCGGCAGTATCTGACACCCGCCAATCGGCAAAATCGGGGATGGTGGTGTAATTCGATGCTTTGGCATCAGCGACCACATTAACGTTGCAGTAATGGCCAGCTTCAACGATGGCTTTTTCCGACCAGGCACCGGTATTGGCGTAATCTGCTGTCTTGTTATCACCCAGCAGATTCATCGGGATCATCGAAAACTGACTGGATGCACCGCCTTGCAAAAACAACACTGCATATTCGTCAGAAATACCCATTAATTCGCGTAAATCGGCTTCCGCCTGTTGGGCAATTTCGGTGTACTCCGGGCCGCGATGGCTCATTTCCATCACCGACATACCACTGCCACGCCAATCGAGCATTTCGTCGCGCGCTTGTTGCATGACCGCATCCGGCAACATGGCCGGACCGGCACTGAAATTATAGGCTCTCAAGGCTTATTCTTCTGTTAGGTCATCGGTCTCTGGTAAATCTTCGGCGTCTTCTTCTTCAACAACACGCTCGAGGCCTACCAGTTTTTCGTCTTTAGTCAGATTAATCAGTTTCACGCCCTGGGTATTACGTCCCACCAGAGATACATGTTTGACCGGCGTTCTGACCAATGTACCGCCATTGGTGATCAGCATGATCTGATCTTCATCATCCACCTGCACGGCGCCGACTACCTGACCATTTCGGGCAGAGGTTTGGATAGAAATAATACCCTGACCACCCCGCCCCTGAACCCGATATTCTTCAAGGTTGGTGCGTTTACCAAAACCAAACTCTGTGGCCGTCAAAATCGGCCCTTCAGGGCGGGCAATGATCAGCGAAATAATCTTTTCACCATCAGCCAAACGCATACCGCGAACACCGCGTGATACCCGGCCCATGGACCGTACATCGGTTTCAGGGAAGCGAATCACTTTACCGTTACTGCTGAACAACATGACATCAGACAGACCATCGGTCAGTGCCACATCCACCAACACATCATCTTCTTTCAAATCAACAGCAATAATGCCGTTGGCACGCGGCCGTGAATAATCAACCAGAGGCGTTTTCTTAACAGTACCGCTGGCGGTGGCCATAAAGATAAATTTATCGGCTTCAAATTCACGGATCGGTAACACCGCGTTGATCCGCTCGCCTTCATCTAATGGCAGCAGGTTAACAATCGGTTTGCCCCGTGCTGTCCGGCCGCCCTGTGGTAATTCATAGACTTTTTTCCAGTACACCTTACCGGCGCTGGAGAAACACAGCAGCGTATCGTGTGTATTGGCAATAAACAGATGCTCGACAAAATCTTCGTCTTTCATCGAGGTCGCGGCTTTACCTTTACCACCACGCCGTTGCGCCTGATAGGTATCCAGTTGCGTGGTTTTGGCGTAGCCGGTGTGCGACAAGGTCACCACCATTTCTTCTTCGCAGATCAAATCTTCGAGCGTCAGATCCAAATGCGCATCAAGAATCTCGGTGCGGCGTTCATCACCATATTCTTCTCTGATAGCAACCAACTCTTCACGAATAACGGCCATCAAATTATCGCCATCACTCAAAATCGCCAGCAAATCACGGATCTGATCCAGAACTTCACGGTATTCCTGCAGGATCTTGTCTTGTTCCAAACCTGTCAGGCGATGCAAACGCATATCCAAAATGGCTTGCGCCTGAACTGGCGACAAATAATATTTACCATCAACCAGGCCAAACTGATCAGCCAAATCTTCGGGACGTGAGGCTTGTGCACCGGCAGCGCCTAACATTTCCAGAATCATTTCACTGCGCCAGCCTTGCGAGACCAGCGCATCTTTGGCTTCTGACGGATTTGATGAGGCCTTGATGAGCTCAATCACTTCATCAATATTGGCTAAAGCAGTCGCTAAACCTTCTAATATATGAGCACGCTCACGGGCTTTACGCAGTTCGTAAATCGACCGGCGGGTCACCACTTCACGGCGATGACGAATAAAGGCTTGCAAAATCTGTTGTAAATTCAGGGTGCGTGGCTGGCCATCAACAATCGCCACCATATTGATGCCAAACACCGTTTGTAGCTGAGTTTGCTGGTATAAATTATTCAGAATAACTTCTGGTACTTCGCCACGTTTTAATACCACGACCATGCGCATACCGTCTTTATCAGACTCATCGCGCAGTGCCGAAATACCTTCGATTTTTTTCTCTTTGACCAGCTCAGCAATTTTTTCCAGCAGGCGGGCTTTATTTACCTGGTAAGGCAGCTCATTAACAACAATGCTTTGCTGACCAGTTGCCTCATTAGTTTCAATGTCAGCGCGGGCTCGCATATAAACCCGGCCACGACCTGTGGCATAGGCTTCGGCAATCCCGCGGGCACCGTTGATCATCGCAGCTGTCGGAAAATCAGGGCCCGGGACATGTTCCATCAGGCCAGCAATATCAATTTCCGGATTATCAATCATCGCCACACAGGCGTTGAGAATCTCGGTCAGATTATGCGGCGGGATATTGGTTGCCATACCTACGGCGATACCAGATGAACCGTTTACTAATAAGGCGGGAATTTTGGCCGGCAGCACCGATGGTTCAGATTCAGATTCATCGTAGTTGGCAACAAAATCGACGGTTTCTTTATCCAGATCGGCGAGCATTTCATGGGCAATTTTTGCCATGCGCACTTCGGTGTAACGCATAGCTGCAGGTGGATCACCATCAACTGAACCAAAGTTACCCTGACCATCAACCAGCATGTAGCGCATCGAAAATGGCTGCGCCATCCGTACCATGGTGTCGTAAACCGCAGTATCACCATGTGGATGATATTTACCGATTACGTCACCGACGATACGTGCCGATTTTTTGTAAGAACTGTTCCAGTTATTACCGAGCTCGCGCATCGCGAAAAGCACGCGGCGATGCACCGGTTTTAAACCATCACGGACATCCGGTAGAGCCCGGCCCACAATTACACTCATCGCGTAATCGAGGTAGGACTGCTTCATCTCCTCCTCAATGCCGATCGTGTCCAGTTCCAGCGCAATCTCAGACATGCAGTTTTCTTCCTAAAAAATGGGCTCGCGAGCGATTGTTACAAAAAATGAATATTACCATTGTTGCCGATTTACTGCACGACTTAGGCAATAGCTAGGGTGACCCTGCTTTGGCAAAAAAATCGCTTAAATCCATCTCCAGCGTGGCGAGAATCTCTTCCAGGCCATTTTTCCAACCGGTTACCACCTCTGATGGCCGGGTTTCATCGATGTCAGCATCGACCCGAAAGCCAGTTTGAAACAACATCTTACTTTCAGCATCAACACCTGCCGGGCTTAAGAAAAACTGCATTTCCACCACCGCCAACGGTGGATAAGCGGGACGCGCATCACCAAACAGTTTGGTTAAAGCCGTTTCCAATACCAAATCATGTGGCTGACTTTCATCGGTTACCACTTTGCTAAACAGGCCACTTTTGGATAACCAGCGCTCCAGTTGCGCGGTAAACATTGACTGTGGATTGGTCAACAGCTCATGTGGCGGCTGCGGTTCAAATTGATTGTCACCAACCCGAAACATAATGGTTGGCTCGCGAAAGTACGGCGCAACGCGAATAGGCTTAACCAGCAAAACACGGTTATTGGCAAACTGCGGCGCCACATTGCCACGATCCGCTTCAACTATATATAAGCGTGGCTGCGCGTCATAATCATCGGCTTCGCCACCACCAAAACTAAAACAACCGGCCAACAACATACTCAAAAACAACAACAATATTTTTTGTGAGTGGTTACGCACAGACAGCACAACTCCTATATAAATAAATTGCTAAAGCAGTTTTTAAAACTCAACCGCTATAATAGCTGGCAGCCGCAACCGAGCTCAATAAACAGGAATAATTAATGAACACAATAATTAATCATATTCGTGAGATTCCCAATTTCCCGGTGCCGGGGATCACATTCAAAGACATCACGCCTTTGCTGCGTGAACCTCAAGCAATGCACCTTGCAGTACTGGGCATGATACAGCCTTTTCAGGATCATCCGGTGACTGCAGTAGCGGGCATGGAATCACGCGGTTTTATATTTGGTGCGCTTGCCGCCCGCGAACTCAATGTCGGTTTTATCCCCCTGCGTAAACCCGGCAAATTACCGCATGACACGCATCAAATTGACTATAGTATGGAATACGGTAGTACTGCTCTGGAAATTCATCGCGATGCTATCGGTGCCGGTGACAGGGTTTTAATTGTCGATGATGTGCTGGCAACGGGTGGTACGGCGCTGGCCAGTTGCCAATTAGTTGAAGCCCTGGGTGGTGATGTCGCTGGTTGTTCGTTCCTGCTGGAAATCGGTGCTTTAATGGGCCGCCAGAAGTTACATGCTTACTCGATGCACAGCCTTATTCAAAGCTGAGTTTGGCGTGTCCGCCGGCTCTGGCCACAAAGTCAGTAAATCCCGGCAAACTGCTTGATAATTCTCAGCTTTGGTAATGGCTGAAATCATTGCCACACTACCGACACCGGTCTTTTTAAGAGATCTGGCGCGCGAAACATCAATACCGCCAATCGCTACCAACGGTGTATCGCCCAAAATTTGCAGCCACTCGATGACTTTGTCATGACCCTGCGGCTGCCAGGGCATTTGTTTACTATCCGTGGCATTCACCGGTCCAAGTGCAATATAACTGGGGACAATGGTCAAAGCTCTGGCTAATTCCCAATAACAATGCGTGGAAATGCCCAATCGCAAACCGGCATCAGCAATTGCCCTGAGATCCGCCTGATATAAATCTTCCTGCCCCAAATGCACGCCATAAGCCCCGGCATCGATCGCCTGCTGCCAGTGATCATTGATAAATAAACGGCTATCCGGATATTGGCCGGCAATGGCGACCGCTTTGTTAATTTCAGTCTGGGCCAGTTGTTTATCATCGGTTTTCAGGCGTAGCTGAATGGTGCGAATGCCTTCAGCAAAACATTTATCCAGCCAGGCTACCGAATCCACCACTGGATAAATGCCCAGTTGCCGTGGACACTGCGGAAATTGATACGCCTCGCCGATTGGCTCAGATGTATCATTTACAGCAGGCAAAACCGCCTGATTGAGTTTTAATGGCTGGTGCTGAAACAACTGGTATGGGCCAACGGTCTGCGCCGCCAGATAGCCTTGATTTAAATAACTACGGGCTAGCACCACGGCTTCACGCATTACAAACTGCCGGGCTAAATAAGTCGCGACAGCTGAAGCCAACACACAACCAGTGCCACGCACCGAATAATCATAACGTGGCGTCGTTAAATAAAAGTGTTCATTAGCATCCTGGTAAAAATCACTACTTTGACGACCGTTACCATGACCGTCTTTGAGCAGGCACGCCTTTAGGCCTGTTGCCAGTACCTTATTTATTGCGTGTTTGTCCGGGCTGCCTGCTAAATGCAGTAATTCTGGGTGGTTTGGCGTCAACAAAGCGATATAAGGCAATAACTGCTGATTAATGACATCAATAACGCTGTGATCAACGCCTTGCCCGCCACTGCTTGCCGATAACACCGGATCAAGCACCACCGGTAATGCAGTTTTCTGCAAATAATCGGCAACGATTTTGGCAATTTTTGCATTGGGCAACAGGCCGATTTTCACTGCAGCGATTTTAAAATCAGCTGTGCAACAGTTTAGTTGCTTAATAAAGTCGGCTTCTGATAGTGGATTAAGCGCCTTCAGGCCATCAGCCGTTTGCTCAGTCAGACAAGTAACCAGCGGTACAGCATGACCACCTAACTGGTTGACGGTTTGAATATCGGCGGTAAGCCCTGCCGCACCCTGCGGATCAAGGCCGCCAATCAGTAAAACTGCTGGTTTAGCCATGTTGCTGCCACAATGGTTGATCCAAAGTTGGCGTGCTCGGTTTGGCCTGTAAACGTTTTGGCATAATGCCGGCTTCATAGGCAAGACGACCGGCATTAATTGCTTGTTTAAAGGCCTGCGCCATCACTGCCGGTTCCAGCGCTTCGGCTACCGCCGTATTTAGCAAAATTCCGTCATAGCCGAGTTCCATTGCCTGCACCGCATCGGATGGTTTGCCAATGCCGGCATCCACCAATAAATTTATCTCCGGCAGACGTTCGCGTAATACCGTTAAAGCATAGGGATTAAGCAAACCCTGCCCTGTGCCAATCGGCGCACCCCAAGGCATTAAAACCTCACAGCCTAAATCAGCAAGTTTCTGACAAAGCACCAAATCATCAGTGCAATATGGAAACACTTTAAAACCATCGTTAATCAGCGTTTTTGTGGCTTCCAGCAAAGCAAATGGATCCGGTTGCAGATTAAAGCTGTCACCGAGCACTTCCAGTTTTACCCAGTCAGTTTCAAATAATTCCCGCGCCATGTGGGCAGTTTTCACAGCCTCTGCAGCACTGTAACAACCGGCGGTATTGGGCAATAAATGACAATTTAAATCTTTAATCATTTGCCAGAATTGCTGGCCATTAGCTGCATCGCCAACGGTTTGCCGCCGCAACGAAACGGTAATGACTTCAGCACCTGAAGCACGAATCGCATCACACATGATTTTCGGTGACGGATACAAAGCCGTGCCGATAAACAAGCGGCTATTTAAAGTCTGACTATAAACCTGCCAACTGCTGCTTTGCATATCAGCCTCCACTAATCGGTGACAGGATTTCGATGCGATCACCCGCCTGAATCAAACATTCATCCAGCGTGGTTTTTGGCACCACTGTGTCGTTGACCACTGCGACAAAACACCCCTGATCCAGTCCCTGCTGCGCCAGTATTTCGGCCAGATTCAAACTGGCGGTTAGCGCAACAGATTGATCGTTAATCCAAATCTGCATTTCAGTTTGCATGAGCAACTGCCTCCTGCTGCGCATTCAGTTGCGTCAGCAATTCATTAATCATTACCGGCCCCAGCAAATAGCCGTGACGATAAAAACCATTTAATTGAAAGCCCCAGGATTGCCGTCGTAACGCCGGCAAATGATCCGGTAAAGCTGGCCGGCAATGGGCGCGCATTTCCAATACTCTTGCCTCGGCAAAACCTTTATCAATGGTGTATAGCGCCGACAGTAATTCCATCGCACTGCGGACACTGACCGGGCTGCGATCCGCCGATTCAATCACTGTGGCGCCGATAACAAACTCATGATGTAGTCGTGGTGCCAAATAAAGTGGATAACGCGGATGTAGCAGACGCACACAATGTTGCAGCGACACTTCCGGCGCCTGCACCCGCACCACCTCACCGCGCACGCAACGTAAATCGGCCATATCTTTGCGACTGCCATTACCACGACAATCCAGCGCCAAATCAAACTCTGAAAAGCCATGCCCCAATGTCTGCTGGCAAATAGCATCCAGCGTGCTTTCGTCGATATGTTCAAGTGGCGCAATCTGTCGCCAATCCGCATTTTTTTGCAGTAGCTCACCGAGTAGCCGGAATAATTGCCGGTTATCCAGACAGGCTTCATGTTCAAACCACAAGGCTTCACTGAAATTAGCCGACAAGGCTGGTGACTGTTGTTGCAAAGCGACTAGATCCAACAACTGAAAATCATCGTTATCCAAAATATGCGAAGCGCGGCGCTGATAACGCTGAAATTCAGCCTGATCCCCTGCATGGGCAACTACCATCGTGCCGCATTGTGGCAAGAAAACCGGCTCAGATAGTTCGCTTAACCAGCGTTGCCATAAGACCAGACTCTGTAATCCCAAATCCCGCAGCGCCCGATCGTCGCTGACCGCTTCGGTAAATGGCGCAATCATCGATGCAGCAACATAACCGGCGCTGTCAGTGCCGGTCTTATCATCGCTCGATAAAATCGTCACATCATGACCTGCAGCCAACAAGCGCCAAGCGGTTAGCCGGCCAATCAGGCCACTGCCGATAATCAGAAAACGTCTCATTTCAACTCAATTATTGGCTTAAACCTGCCGATAAATCTTGCTGCCGCCGGCCTTAAATTCTTCCGATTTTTCAGCAAAGGCTTCTTTGACATCGTGAGAAATTTTCATTGAGCAGAATTTCGGTCCGCACATCGAGCAAAAATGGGCTACTTTGGCGCTCGGTTTTGGCAAGGTTTCATCATGGAAAGCACGCGCCGTGTCTGGATCCAAGCCAAGGTTAAATTGATCTTCCCAGCGGAATTCAAAACGTGCTTTAGAAATCGCATCATCGCGAATCTGCGCCCCCGGATGGGCTTTGGCTAAATCGGCAGCATGAGCGGCAATTTTGTAGGTAATAATGCCGGTTTTGACATCGTCTTTATTGGGCAAACCCAGATGTTCTTTGGGCGTTACATAACAGAGCATCGCTGTACCAAACCAGCCAATCATCGCCGCGCCAATACCCGAGGTAATATGGTCATAACCCGGCGCAATATCAGTCACCAGCGGTCCTAAAGTGTAAAACGGCGCTTCTTTGCAGACCTCTAATTGCAGATCCATATTTTCTTTAATTTTGTGCATTGGCACATGGCCCGGCCCTTCAACCATGACCTGCACATCATGTTGCCAGGCAATCTGCGTTAATTCACCGAGGGTGCGTAATTCCGCAAATTGTGCGGCATCGTTGGCATCTGCCTGACAACCCGGCCGCAAACCATCACCCAGTGAAAACGACACATCGTAGGCTTTCATGATGTCGCAGATATCTTCAAAATGCGTGTATAAAAAGCTTTCCTGATGATGCGCTAAACACCAGGCGGCCATTATCGAACCGCCACGCGACACAATACCGGTCACCCGATCTACTGACAGCGGAATATGCGCCAAGCGGACACCGGCATGAATCGTGAAATAACTGACGCCCTGCTCTGCTTGCTCAATCAACGTGTCGCGGAATACTTCCCAGCTTAAGTCTTCGGCAACGCCGTTGACCTTTTCCAGCGCCTGATATAACGGCACCGTACCAATCGGTACTGGCGAGTTACGGATAATCCATTCGCGGGTCTGGTGAATATGTTTACCGGTCGATAAATCCATCACGGTATCGCCACCCCAACGGGTGCTCCAGACCATCTTTTCGACTTCTTCTTCAATCGATGACGTGGTCGCTGAGTTACCGATATTGGCGTTGATTTTGACCAAAAAGTTACGGCCGATAATCATCGGTTCAGCTTCGGGATGATTGATATTAGCCGGAATAATGGCCCGGCCTTCGGCGACTTCCTGGCGAACAAATTCGGCGGTTATGTGATTGGCTGCGCCATCTGGCAATTCGCCCTTTGCTTCCATGGCAGCACGGCCCATGCTTTCGCGAATGGCGATATATTCCATTTCGGGGGTAATGATTCCCTGACGGGCATAGTGAATCTGTGTGACGTTTTTGCCAGGCTTGGCACGACGCGGCAAGCGGCGATGCGCAAACAGCGGAATATCAAACGCCTGATCGTCCTGTTCACGGGTGTAGTGTGAAGTGAATTCGCTGAGTTGTTCGGTATCACCCCGGCCTTCAATCCAGGCACTGCGAATTGCCGGCAGTCCTTTTTCGATATCAATTTGGGCCAGCGGATCGGTGTAAATACCTGAGGTGTCATAAACCAGAATGGGATCGTTAGGTGTACCCGGCAGGTTGAGATCGCGATTGGGGGTATCGGTCAGCTTGATTTCACGAAACGGTACCCGGATATCATCACGGCTACCGCGAACATAGACTTTTTGGCTGCCGGCTAACGGCGCAGTGCTGATGCCACTACGTTCGCTGATATCAATGACTTTTGGATTGGCTGACATACGATTCCCCTCGCTTAAGATAAAAAAGCCGGGGAAATGAAATCGTTGCGCGTCAGCGAACAAGGGAGTGGCATACACGGGGGCTACAGTCAGACATCAACTTAACCGGTATGCCGGCTTGTTTCCTACGGAGGTTCTAGCCTCTTCAGGTTCAACGGGTTTCATCTCAGCCACATCTGAAATCAGATGGGCACCCCGACAAGTGTTTTTTATCCTAAAGCAAAATCTACGCACGGCACAAGTGCCAATTTCCAAGGGCTTATTTATTTTTCATCTCCGCCTCTGTTGTGAACTGAAAAAGCGTCAATCAAGGCGCGAGGAGAGCCGTTTTGTTATTCTAAACAAACGACGAGCAACGCGGGGTGGCGCTTTTTCAGCCACAACCCGCAGGGCTGGGACTATTTTTGCACCCGGCTGCGTTGTCAATCGCTTATGTAGAGTAACTACACAGCGCGCTTTCCGCCTTGCCGGACACAAAAATAGCCACCAGCAGTGGTGGATATGAAAGATAAACAAGCCCTAAGCACTCTGGCACAATGACTGATAAGCACTTAAAAAGACTGCGTTATATGTCCCGCGAAAACCCACCCGAAAATGACGATTTTGCACTGTTCCGACAGGAAGTCAGTGATGCTAAGCCTATTCATCACAACAAACGCATCATTACCCCCAAAGACTTGCCTAAAGCAGTGGTACGAAAACGCAGTCATGAAGGTGACCCTAATCGTTTAGCTGCTTTTTCAGATATGTTTGCCGACAATGACGTTGGTAATGAAGAATTTCTCGAATTCCGCCGTCCCGGTATTCAGCACCGGCAATTTGCCAAACTACGCACCGGCAAGGTCCATATCGAAGCTGAACTGGATTTACACGGTCTCACCGCCGAACGTGCCGAACCGATACTGGCCGCATTTTTAGCTGAATGTCAGCAACAACAAATTCGCTGTATGCGGATTATTCATGGCAAAGGCTGGAGCTCACGCGACAATCGGCCTGTTTTAAAAGGCAAAGTGAATTACTGGCTGCGTCAAACTGATGCGGTGTTAGCATTTTGCAGTGCCACGGTTGAGGATGGTGGTACAGGTGCGTTGTATGTATTATTAAAGCGTGATTTTTAATAAATCTAATAAAATCGAATTAATTAACAAGGAGGTTTCATTATGGCACACATAAATGATTACAAAATATTGCAAAATAAATGCATTAAATATTATGAGTTACTGAACAAAGAAATCCCACTAGTAACTCCTCAAAAAACGGATACTGACAAAGCTAGGTTTGGGTTCTATCTTTATATGATAGAAAACATTTGCAATGTGAAAGACATTGCTGAGCAGATTGAGATAATTACAGATTTAGATTTTAATAAGTGCCTTCTTGGCTCGGGACATGATGATTGGGGTGTTGACGCAGTTCACATCGATCCCGATGAAAACAAAATAAATCTTTTTAACTTCAAGTATAGAGAAAAATTCAATCCACGGAAATCACAAGGAGTAAATGAAACAATACTTAGTGCTAAATTTGTAAATGCCATTGTTAATGAGCAAACAGGTAGCTTATCAGGAAAGGTAAAAGATAAAGCAGATGAAGTAATTAAATGTCTAAAAAGTGACCAGATATGGGAGTTTAACCTTTACGTCGTCAGCAATTAAGTTGAACAAATCTCACCAGATCATGAGCATCTTGGAATACTCCGTGATTCATATGGTCTTGATTTAATTCCTATTGCACTTCCTTATATATCTGACATGATGTCAATTAGGCCAAATCCTATTGATGCAAAACTAGTATTGGATAGTGATGCATTAATGTCCTATGAAGAACATCAGCTGTCATCGTCAAAATCTTACATTACTAGATTAAGAAGTAGTGAAATTATTCGTATTACGTGTAACTCAGCAAATATTAGAAATAAATATGACATTGAAGAAGTTTCAACATTAAGTAATGTTAAGCTTGATTTTGGAGTACTATTTGATAACGTCAGAGGGTTTGTTATTAGATCTAAATATAACAATAATATTATAACCACTTTAAAAGAAGAGCCGAGCAAGTTCTTCATGTATAACAATGGCATTACAATTGTAGCAAAATCAATCCAAGTTAAACCAATAAATGCAGGGAAGAAATTCATTGTTGAGTTAAATGATTTTCAAATTCTCAATGGTGGTCAAACACTAAGAACAATCCATAACTTTAACTCTCAAGACCCGTCTGTAATATCTGAATATTTATCAAGAAGTGAAGTTCTTGTAAGGATATTTAATACAAGTAGTGAAGAGGTTAATTCAGTTAATAAGATAGCAGAGTACACAAACAGTCAAAATGCAATATCTAATATTGACTTAAAATCTTTAAGTTCTGAACAAATAGCGCTAGAACAATTTTTAGAAGACCATAGCATCATTTATTCAAGAAAAATTGGTGACATAGGGCAATCAGTAAATAAAGAATATAAACACAAAATTGCCATGGATAAGTTTGGACAAATTCTATTTTCTATGAAAGGATTTCCTGAAAAAGCATCTAATGAAAAACAGCATATTTTTGGTAAATATTATTCACAGGTTTTTATCGAAGACTTTGATATTTCTGACGCTCCAAATATAATCGAAAAATATTATTCTATAATAAATGAATATAAAGAATTAAAAACAGAAAAAATAAAACCGTTAGAGCTTAAATATTATTATTCAATTTACATTAACTCCAAAAAACCATCATGGACAATAAAAGAAATAATAATTTTTATTGAGAATCTGCTGGAGAAATATGACGCTCCTAGTGAAATGTCTATCCCAAGAAGAATGATTCAAGTAAAGTTTAAAAACTTTGTTGACGAACATCTATGTTTAATGAATTAGTGAAATTAATTACCGCTTATTTAAATGTGTAAGTCTAGTTTTTTTGCATGGTTTTACTCCCAAAAAAACAGAATTATAAGGCTCTTTTGTAAAACAAGAATTTAATATGACATCTTCATATAACCAGAAAATCTGCTGATTATGTTCAATCCTATAGCGCCAGTGATATTGAAATTGTTGCCAGCCCTCACCTAATGTGCCGAGTTGTAAGGGGTTGGCATCGGCAGTGAGTTTATTTTTAAATTCAACCGTTTTTTTATTGAGGTCAAACCGGAAGTGGTCAATTATTAAAAATTCTCCTAGCAACTGATATTGCAGCCGGTTACCGGATAAATCATCACCGTGCTGGTCAATAATAACGCGATCGTCAAATAAGGATTTAGCGGGTGGAATATTGACCGGATAACGATCTGGCAGTGCATTACGCGCCTGAGTATCTTGCTCAGATCGTTGCGATTTATCCCATTGCCGGATAATGATTTGCAGAATCAGCTTGTTCATTAATTGATCAGGAAACTATTAAAACGGCGTTTAGCGGACGCAGTTTTTGCCGCTGTCTTTGGCGCGATACATAGCATTATCGGCAGCAGTGACCAGTTGTTCAGCATTGTCGCCTTGCTCTGGAAATAATGCGACGCCAATACTGGCAGACATTTCAATTGAATGATTTTGCCAGTAAAACGTTTGATTTAAAGTGTGGCGAATTTTTTCAGCAACCGACCAGGCCTGCAAACGGCTTTCAATACCATTAAGCAACACCACAAATTCATCTCCGCCAATGCGTACCACGGTGTCAGCATCGCGCACACAAGTACAAATCCGGATTGCCACATCTCGCAGCAACGCATCGCCAGCGCTATGGCCCAACAGGTCATTGGCCTCTTTAAACTTATCCAAATCAAGGTATAACACTGCCAAACCATGTTGCTCCCGACGAGCACGGGCTAGAGCTTGCAATAAGCGGTCATAAAATAATTGCCGGTTGGGCAAATCGGTCAGCGGATCGTATAGCGCCATATGCTGCAGGCGTTCAAGCATTTGTTGACGCTCAAGAGCTGTGGTGATTTGTGCAGCGGTGAATTGCAATAAATCTTGCTGATTATCGTTGAGCATGGCGGCTGGCAGTCGAAATACAATCAGCCCCAGCTCTTTGTCTTTAACTTGCAAAGCGATAGCGATTTCTGATGTCGACAGATTAAGGTCATCGGGATTTAAAGCAACTAAAGACGGTTGCCAATAGTTATCACTTTTAAATTCTATCTCAAGATCTTGACTGCGATGCTGAACAATACAGATATCCAGTCCGGGGATCTGGGTATTTAGCAACTGGTGTAATTGCGGGTAAATCCCCTTGAGCGTGAGATCACTATGCACCGTTTCTGAAATCGCCAGCAAGGTTTTTTGCATGGCCTCGGCTTGCTTAATACGACTGATATCCCGTGCGACACCTAAGCGCAGCTGATGTTTATCAGACCAGCTGGTTGACCACAACAAATGTACGATGTGACCATCTTTGTGGATATAGCGGTTTTCAAAATCCATCACCGATTTTGTGCGCATCACCTGGTCAACACTGCCATCGGTTTTGTGCCGATCTTCAGGATGCACATGATCTAACAGCTTTTTGCCAATCAATTCTTCTGGTTTATAACCTAAGACAATTTCAGCACCGGTACTGGCATATTGAATAGTACTGTCCTGCTCAACCGCAAAAAACGCATCGAGCAACAGATCAAGATCATCCGGGAATGGATTAAAAGTGATACTTTTCATTAATTTCAGCAAAGGGCAAACCTTGATAGATTATGCCCTGATAATACTGGAATATGAATATCGCCATCATGAAAGATGGCGACTCAGGTGACATTAGCCGACTTCAGTAGCTCAAGGCTGCCAATCTTTCAGATCACGAACGGCATATCTAATTGCCCGCTCCCAGGCTTGATCGGTATTACCGCGAAAATCAAACGCTTTTTTCTTAATGACATTGCCGGTTTCGACGTCTTTGACTTCTATGTGCAGCGTCGAAATTAAATGACTCATCCGAAATACATAAGGCACCATAACCAGTCCGGCGTCATATTCTTCGGCTAATGCCATTTCACAACCATTGCAGTGCAGCACATTTTCTTCGGTCTGAAACTGGGTAGTTGCCACTAGCGCAGCATCGCCATCTACTATTGTAAAGGCCGTTTTATCCTGTAATTCGGTGCGAAGATGGTTGCTGAAATGGGTGATTTTTTTGAGATTATCTTCTTTGTCACCTTTGACTGAACTGTCACCGGTAATCTCAATGTCCATCACCAGCGTTTGTGTATCGTGTTTATCTGCCGCAAATACAGAAAAACTGCCAAAGCTGAGAGCTAGCGCCGTGACAGCGCTGAAAAGCGTTTTAGTTATAGTCATGTTGCTTCCGGTTGTTGGGAAATGTTATTCCACCCTAACAACTGGCAAGCTGACTGTTAAGGTCTATTTGACTTTAAAAGCTATGACATTTGCCCACTGGCAACCCGGAAGAATGCTGAGCCCCTTAGCGAGTGGGCTCAAAACGACCCGTTTGGAGAAACTGCAGGGTCTGGCTTTGCACCTCATCACTGCTCATGATGAAAGGATGGGTTTGCTCAACCAACAGAAAATCGCGCATACCGTCAAGCGCAGTACGTTTTACCGCGACTTTGCCATCATCACTGCCGGGAATAATTGACGATAAAATCAGATTGATGGATCGATTACCGGCGATGATGCCCAGTTCAAAATTGACGGGTCCGAGTTGATTGGGCAACGCATCAGCTGCTGTGCCAAGTTGCTGCCCCGCCGGGCCATTGAGCCAGTTAAACAAGCCAAAATTACCCAGCTTATCCACTACTTCACTGCCCTGGTTAGGTGGCGCCAGCATCACCACCCGGTCGATTATAATTTCAGGGTGTTTTGCGGCTATTTGCCGGACAATAATGCCGCCCAGCGAATGGGTCACAAAATTGACTGGTCCTCTGGCAAAACAATCCTGAATCGCCGGCAGAACATACTCAGCGGCTAATATTTCGACATGATGATGCCTTGATGGATAATCGATATTACAAATCGAATAACTATTATCCTCAAGATGCTCGGCCATCGAATGCATGGAACCGGCACTCCGGGCGAGTCCATGCAGCAAGACGACTTGTTTATCGGCTTCGGCAACTGCTGGCAACGCCAGCAGCCACCCTAAAGCAGCGATTAAACCGAGGTTAAACTTCATCCTGAGCGGACATTTTGGTGAGCAGGAATAAACCACCACCCAGAAACATAAGTTCCCTTACCGAAACCGTGAAATAAAACACTTCAAATAATGGCAAAGTGTGCATATTCAATCATTGGCCCCGGGCAATTGCAATATCCCGCCACAACCTGTTTACATGCTGCTCAACAGGCCTGAGATAACCGGCAACCAGCATCACTGTCAGCGTCGTCAAAAAGCCATAAACGCCCGGCGTCCAGCCATAACTATGAATGAATGCCGGCTCGGTCAAAGTCAGCCCGAACGACACAATCATACCCAGTAAAAAGCCGGCCACCGCACCAAATTTATTGGCCCGTTGCCAGTACAAGCCCAACAACACTACTGGCGATAAAACAATCATGCCCTGATATGTCATTAGCGCCAAAAACACCAGTTGGCCCTCATTGACATAGGCACCTACCAAGGCGCCAATACTCATCACCACCACTGACCAACGAGCAATTTTCAGAGCGGTTTGTTCACTGATTTTGCGATTAAGCACTTGGGCAATATCGCCAGATATGGCGGTCGACATAGCGTTTAAAATACCACTGACCGTCCCTAAACTTGCCGCCATAACCAGCACCGCAAAAAAGGCCAGCGGCCAGACACCGGCTTCGCTATGCACCCAGAAAAGTGCTTGCTGGGGATTCTCCTGAGCAAAAGGCAGTGGATGCAACGACATGGCCAGTAAAAATAACAAGGCAAATGAAAAAATCCCCAATACCGGTGCAAACAATACTGATTGTTTGATGGTGCGAATACTGTCAGCCGCAAACAGTTTGTTATAAACCCATGGCCACATAAAACCGCCCAAACCACTGGTGATGATGATGGCTGTCCAGTAATTTGGTGACACATCCCAGCCCGGCCCCGGAAAAATCATCGCTTGTGGTGTTTCATTAAACAGCCGATCCATCGCAGCTGTTAAACCACCCAGTTCGGTATAAAGCACATAAATCAACACTGCAGAACCGGCTATCATCATATACATGCCCTGCACAATATTGGCCGTGATCACACTGCGCATACCGCCCATTGCCACATAAATGACCACCACAAAAATACCGATAATCATGCCGAGCAGCGGACTAATCAATCCATCAGTTGCATAATTAAACACATAACCAATGGTGTACCACTCCATTAATAACCACGGCACCGATAATGCCACACCAGCAAAACCGGTTAATACTCGAATGAAATCACTTTGATAACGCAGACCCAATAATTCTGACTGCGTACGCAGCTGATATTTCTTACCCCAGATAAAAGTCCGTTCAGCAACCAGATACATGACCAGTAAAGTAATAATGCCGTAGGGGATGACATACATACCAATCATGCCGAAGCTGACGGCAAACCCCGAAAACACCGTATAACCGGCGCCGACATACCAGGTCGCCAAAAAGCCAAAGGTAATGCCCAGCACACCGATACTGTGATTGGCGGTGGCATAATCATTTAAGGTTGAAACGCCCAGCTGCCGGCGATTTATCCAGATTATCAGCGCCAGAAATAATCCCAGCATCAGCATTGGGATCATGATTTAGGCTCCACGGTCACCTCAATATCCAACGCCCCTGCCCGACTATCTGCCATATACCAGCAGGCAAAAAATACCGCTGCGACCAACGTCAGACCGATATGCCAAACCATGGCAAATGGCAGTCCCAACCAACGCGGCTCAATAGTATTTGCCCACAAAAAAATCGGTGGAAAAGTTGATAAAAAAGTCGTTGATAAAATCAGCGTTACAAACAAAGCCGAACGACGGCGTGATTTAGCAGACATAGACTGCTCCATTGCAGATGAATTAGCTTGCTTACTTTAGCAAGCAATAACTTAATGTAAACGGGAAATTTGCCTGAAATTACAGATGCAGCAATAGCCAATAAAAAACCGGCTGCAACCTAGATAATTGCAGCCGGCTATTAGTTATTAAGACGTTATTTTTTTTCGATTGCTGTGGCGACTTTCGCTGATATCAAGCCAAAAATGGCACCGAGAATCGTTGAAATAATAATAATCACCACCGGGTTGCTAAGGCTCAGTGCAATCGTGCTGGCAGCATCCGCCGTTTGTAAACCGTAGGCTGCTGTTGCCGCATAACCATAGACATTGGCAGGTACCACCGACAACAGATCAAACTGGGCAACAATTACCAGGGCAAATACGGTTACCGCAATATATATCGCTGGCCCCACGGCACCAGGCAAGCCCAACGGATTGCTGCCTGCCAGTAATAGAGCGATACCGGCAATCACCGCACCATAACTCATACCAATAATGGTTTTTTGTAACGCTGGCATATCGGCACCGGTGTGAAAGAAACATCCCCAAGCGATGAACCCAGCCCAGACAGCGACAAAGCCTGCCAGTGGTCCCAAAGCCAGAAATGCCCAGATGCCGCCTAATACAGCAATACTGAACGATAATGCAGTTACTTTAGACATAGATCTCTCCCGTTATGATTATTAAGTTTTCACAAACTGATCACTTAAAATCTTCACAGCCTACCCAGTGAGCAGTTTGCCGGGTCGATAGTAGCCATATATGAATCACAAAGTAAACAAAATCGCACCAAACCTGTGCAACTTTTAGCTGGATTTGTGGTCAGGCGTTGGCGGAATGTTGTGAATCATTATTGTCCGCGGTACTGACCGAAACCTGATTACGACCAGCTTGTTTTGCCCGATACAACGCTTTATCCGCAGATTGTAATAGACTATTCGGTGCCTCCGTATCCCCTTGCCACCTGGCAATGCCAATCGAAATCGTTAAAGCATCCAGATTGCGTCCTTGATAGCTGATCGTTCGGGCAGCGACTTTTCCCAGCAGTTCACGCGCGCGATTCAATGTATCTTCAGGTGATGCGCCGGGCATCAATACAACAAACTCTTCGCCGCCAAACCGGCACGGAATATCAGTTTCACGAAAATGTTCGAGCATAATATTGGCCAATGTCCGCAATGCCATATCACCGGCATCATGACCATAAAGATCATTAAAATCTTTGAAATAATCAATATCACAAATCAGCAATGCCAAAGGCGTGTTACTACGCGAGGCAATATGTTGCTCACGTTGTAGTGCTTCATCAAAGAAACGTCGGTTTTTCAGACCCGTCAACGCATCTTCAAAAGACATAATTTGCAGACTTTCACGTAATTTAATACTGCTCAGCGTCACCTGTAAACGCGACAACACCCGGCTGATGAACTGATCCATCAACATTTGAGAATCATCATTCTCATAGGCTTCAAAACAATCGATGATAATAAATGGCGTCACCTGCCCCTGAATATCTTCAACATCAATGAGGTAACGTTTTGCCGCCACATCTTTTAGCGGTAAAGTTTCATCAACAAGCTGAATATGCATACGCCTCGAGGCAAAAATCTTCGGGATCTGCTCGCAAACCAGACCAGCAGCGGTTTCTAAATCAGCGGTTTTTTGCAGTTTACTGATCAGATCTTCAAGGCCAAGACTGTATTGATTAATCCGCGCCAATTGCTGAGAACGCTCGACTTCGCGATCGGCATAAGCCTGCAAACTTTCGGTGCGCTCAGCAACGCGTTGTTCGAGTTGCAAATTCATTTCCTGCATCGATTCTTGCATTTGTTTGTAATGATGCAACGAGACCATCGACACAATCAGTGTAAACAGCAGCGCACCCAGCGCCATGGGGAAATCTACCCACGGCAGCACGCTATGCGCTATCAGCATGTCAACAAACAAAAAAATGGCAAACAGCACAAACGCTAACATGACGATTTTTTGTTCATTGGCCAAATGTAAATAATTTCGACGGGCAATAAACAACATCACCAGTGCGCTTGCCAGCAACATGAAATCAAACGGCGGATAAAAGAAGGACAGATTGACCAATCCCGACAACGACAAACCCAGCGCTGCCAGCCAATAAACACTATGCAGACCAGCCAATACGCGAAACCAACGCTGATCACGCTGTTGACACCAGCTACTGAGCAGCATCGCCAGAAAAATGGGCATCGCAAAATACGAAAATGCTGCGATATAGCGTTTGAGCAACGGGATTTCAATCAACAGCTGTACCGCCAGATTTTCACCAATTAAGGTACCGGCAACTACCAATGCAAACAGACCAAGATAGAGAAAGTCGTAGCCGTTTCGACGCATCGCTGCAAATAACAGCGCCATCAGCGCCAGTAACAGACTAAAAGCAGCAATGATTAATTCATAAAACCCATTTTTCAGTAGAGTCAGCTGTAAATCGCTACGATCCACTAGCCAGAGATCGCCCCAAACACCCATATCGGTGTAATCTGAAAAAACTTTCAGTGCCAGGGTTTTGCCAGCGTAATCGTCAGGTAACGGCATTGCATGCCACGGCCACCCCTTAAAAGCGGGCGAATCTGCGGCATCAACCGCACCAAATTGGTAAATTTTTTCACCGTCAAGATAAGCGGCAACCGTCAGGTCAATGCTGGTCGCATAAACCACCGGATTGTGCACATGACTTTCCGGTAATGTGGTCTTAAACCAGACAAATTGCCGACCTTGACGATCTTGGGGATTGGCCGGAAATTCAATTGACCGCCAGTTTTCGGCATTGGTAAAAGCCGGATCATCAATGGCAAAATCGCCCCATTGATATTGCCAGGCTGATTTTGCTAAATCTTCGGCTTGTTCGGGTGCTGCAGCGCAAACCGTGCTGGCTATCAACAGCAAAAAACTCAGTAATATTAACTGCGCCAGTAGTAATGGTCGCCGGACAGCGCCGCCTCTGCCTGTCAATAGCTGAGACGGCGAAAACATTAGCCGATCCAGCGCCGCGCGTTGTGGAATAAACGTAACCATGGTGCATCCTTGCCCCAATTATCCGGATGCCAGGAGTGCTGCACACTGCGAATCACCCGCTCCGGATGCGGCATCATAATCGTCACCCGGCCATCTGTCGTGGTGAAACCGGTTTGACCAGCAGCTGAGCCATTAGGGTTAAACGGATAAGCATCGGTGGCATTACCATAATGATCGACATAGCGCAGGGCCATTAAGGCTTTTTCGGCGTCACCATTTTCACCAAAATCAGCTCGGCCTTCACCATGAGCAACGGCAATCGGCATAATGGAACCAGCCATATCCTGTAATAAAATTGACGGTGAATCAGTAACTTCCACTAGTGAAAAACGGGCTTCAAATTGTTCAGATAAATTGCGTTCGAATCGCGGCCAGTGTTCGCTGCCGGGAATCAGTTCGGTCAATTGCGACAACATCTGACAGCCATTACAAACCCCTAGCGAAAAAGTATCTTCGCGAGCAAAAAACGCAGCAAACTCGTCACGGGCACGGGCATTAAACAATACCGTACTGGCCCAACCCCGGCCGGCACCCAATACGTCACCATAGGAGAAACCACCACAAGCCACCAGACCTTTAAAATCTGCCAGACTGATGCGGCCTTCAACAATATCGCTCATATGTACGTCGATGGCGGTAAAGCCGGCATGATCAAATGCTGCCGCCATTTCTAACTGGCCGTTAACGCCCTGCTCACGCAAAATGGCGATTTTCGGGCGCTGACCACTGATAATAAAGGGCGCTGCGACCTGCTCACTCAAATCAAAACTCAGCTTGGCAAACAGGCCCGGATCATTTTCATCATTTAAGCTGGCAAATTCCTGCCCGGCACAATCCGGATTATCGCGCAGTGCCTGCATCCGGTAGCTGGTCTCCGTCCAAAAACGCTGCAAGGTCACACGGTTTTGTTGTAACACATGTTCGCCATTAACGCTGACCAATATTTGCTGATCATCAGTCGGCACGCCAATCAAATGACTGTGTTTTGCCAAACCATACTGCTGCAAAATCTCGAATACGGCATCTTGATGTTCAGCACGAATTTGTACCACCGCGCCAAGTTCTTCATTAAACAAGACCGGCAACGCATCGCCCATACCATCAAGTTCAATATCCAAACCACAACGCCCGGCAAAAGCCATTTCAGACAATGTGGTAATCAGGCCGCCATCACTGCGATCATGGTAAGCCAGCAGCAAATCATCCTGCTTCAACAATTGCATGGCAGTAAAGAAGTTTTTCAATGTCCGCGCATCATCAACATCGGGCCCACGATGGCCGGTTTGCTGATAAACCTGCGCTAACGCAGAAGCAGCCAGCCGGTTATGGCCATGACCCAAATCGATGTACAGCAGCTGGGTTTCACCGACATCGGTACGCAATTGTGGTGTCAGGGTTTTACTGGCATCAGTTACCGGTGAAAATGCGCTGATAATCAGCGATAACGGTGAGGTGACCGCTTTGGTTTCGCCGTTTTCCTGCCAGACGGTTTTCATCGACAACGAATCTTTACCGACCGGAATGGCGATACCCAGTTGGGGACACAGCTCCATGCCCACCGCTTTAACGGTGTCATACAGCAATGCATCTTCGCCGCTATGACCACAGGCTGCCATCCAGTTAGCTGATAATTTAATATCGCTGAGTTTGGCAATATCGGCAGCAGCAATATTCGTTAACGCTTCACCAATCGCCATACGGCCAGAAGCCGGTGCGTCAATCACGGCTAATGGTGTGCGCTCACCCATCGACATCGCTTCACCAAGCAGACCATGATGATCTGCCAGCGTCACGGCACAATCTGCCACCGGCACCTGCCAGGGACCAACCATTTGATCACGGGCAACCAAACCGGTCACGCTGCGATCGCCAATGGTAATTAAAAAGCTTTTGCTGCCCACCGTTGGCAGTTTTAAAACCCGCTCAACGGCGGCTGGCACGCTGATGCCATCAAGGTTTAATTCAGGTTTGGGTTTGCTGTGATGTTTGACTTCACGCAGCATTTTTGGCGGTTTGCCAAGCAGCAGCGACAACGGCATATCAATCGGCTGATTGTCGAATTCAGCATCACCCAGCAAAAGATGCTGATCGGCAGTTGTTTCACCAACGATCGCCCACGGGCAACGCTCGCGTTCACAAATAGCCTGGAAGGTTTCAACATCTTCGGGATTAACACCCAGCACATAACGTTCCTGAGATTCGTTACACCAAATCTCCATCGGTGACATGCCCGGCTCATCATTAGGGATCACCCGCAGTTCAAAGCGACCGCCGCGACCACTGTCATCAATCAGTTCTGGAAAGGCATTCGATAAACCACCCGCGCCAACATCATGAATCGAGACAATCGGATTTTTATCATCCAGCGCCACACAACGATCAATAACTTCCTGACAGCGGCGTTCCATTTCCGGATTACCGCGTTGCACCGAGGCAAAATCAAGGCCTTCATCACTGGTACCTGAGGTCACTGATGAAGCCGCGCTACCGCCTAAACCAATCAGCATCGCCGGACCACCCAGCACAATCAGCTGCGTACTGGGTTTCATAATATGTTTTTCAACGTGCTGCGGCCGAATACTGCCTAAACCACCGGCAACCATAATCGGCTTGTGATAACCCCGCACTTCAAAGCCATTATCAGACGGCACATTGGCTTCATACGTCCGGAAATAACCGCACAGATTGGGCCGGCCAAATTCGTTATTAAAGGCCGCGCCACCTAATGGACCATCGAGCATGATCTGCAGCGCTGAGGCCATCCGCGCGGGTTTGCCGTAAGGCGTTTCCCAGGGCTGTTGAAATTCTGGAATATGTAAGTTGGAAACTGAAAACCCGGTCATCCCGGCTTTGGGTTTAGAACCACGGCCGGTGGCGCCTTCATCACGTATTTCGCCGCCAGCGCCCGTTGCCGCACCGGGAAATGGCGAAATGGCAGTCGGATGATTGTGCGTTTCCACCTTCATCAGAATATGCTGCTGCTCACCTTCGTAGCAGTAATGATTGTCAGCCATATTGACCTGAAAACGATGGCTGCGAGGTCCCTCAATCACCGAGGAGTTATCACTGTAAGCTTTAACCACGCCTTCCGGATGTTGCTCGTGGGTGTAGCGAATCATGTCAAACAGGCTGCGATCCTGTTGTTTGCCATCAATTACCCAGTCAGCACGGAAAATCTTATGACGGCAATGCTCAGAGTTGGCCTGGGCAAACATCATCAGTTCGATATCATTCGGGTTACGATTTAACGCCGAAAAGTTATCGAATAAATAATCAATTTCATCGTCTGCCAGCGCCAGACCCATGTCGATATTGGCATTGACCAGTGCCTGCCGGCCGCCGCCGAGAATATCGACTGACAATAACGGCCGTGGTGCACTGTGCATAAACAATTGCTCAGCATCATCGACGTTATCAAAGACAGTCTCGATCATACGATCATGCAATTGGCTGGCAATCAGTTGTTGCTGGGCATCGGTTAACGGTTTTGCTGATTGCACAAAAAAGGCGATACCGCGTTCAACTCTTTGGATCTCCGTCAAACCACTGTTATGAACAATATCGGTGGCTTTGCTGGACCAGGGTGAAATGGTACCCGGACGGGGTGTCACCAACAGCAGGGTTTCATCAGCTTGGGCCTCAGTATCGGATTGTTTGGCAATCAATAGGGTTTTTAGGATATTTAGCGCCGCTGCTGCCAGCGGGGCATCACCATCCACTTCGGCAAAATAATGGTATTCACTGCGTAGCGCCGTGACTTCAGGCAATTCTGCACGCAGCCCGCGCAGTAATTTTTCGATACGAAAAGCAGAAAAAGCCGGCTGGCCAATCAGATGCAGCATTTGAAACCCGATTTACTGAAAACGAAAGCGAATATGATACTTTATAGGCCATTTTTAGCCCAATTAAATTGAGCCTTGCTATGTCTGCAACCACTGCGTCAACCAATCGTCCCGGGCCACTTCGCCTGCTCGGCATTTTGTTATATGACAGTTTACTGCTGCTATCCGCGCTGCTGGTTGCCGCTGGTTTAGCCGTTGCATTAAACGGCGGTGAAGCCATCGGTGCGCAAAATCCGTTCTTTTTTCTCTACATTTTGGCTGTGGCGTTTGTGTTTTATGGCTGGTTCTGGACCCATGGCGGCCAGACACTCGGCATGCGTGCCTGGCAGGTGTATTTAATCAGCGGCAATCAAACCGGCGTTAACTGGCAACAAGCGGCGCTGCGTTTTGCGGTATCGATTTTTTCCTGGTTGCCACTGGGTCTGGGGTTTTGGTGGCAATGGCTGAGCCCGGATAAACTCAGCTGGCATGATATTGCCTCTGGCAGCGAGCTGGTGTTAATCAAACGCGATAAAAAAGCCAAACCCTAACCAATCTTTTCAATCGATTTAAGCTTGTTATTCGCATCAAAACTGATTTGAAAGCGACCATTAATGCCCTGTTGATTGATAAATCGCCGGATATGCAGGGCTGGAAACTGCAATGTCTGGCCATTCTCAGTGATGACCCGAACTGCCAGTGCTTCACCCCGGTAATAACGCATGGCCTCATCACGACCAACGCGTATTTTAAACGTTAAGATTCTGTCCACTCACCAGAAAACCCGAAAATAAATCCTGTAAATCAGCCGCGGTTTTTAGCTGCTCTTTTTCAGGGTAGGCAACAGCTTTACCCACACCCCACACCGGTGCCGGCCAGGCAGCATCGTCTTTAAAACGGGCAACAACATGGATATGCAACTGCGGCACCTGATTGCCCAGCGCGGCCAAATTCATTTTATCGGCACCAGTTAAGCCTTTGAGTTTCTCTGCCACCAATGCCGCTTCCTGCCACAGTAATTGCTGATCTTTCATCGACAAATCAAATGTTTCGCTGACCGATTCACGGCGCGGCACTAATACCAGCCATGGAAAACGCGCATCATTCATCAGCAAAACCTGACACAGCGGCAAATCACCAATCTGAATGGTGTCATTCGCCAGTTGCTTGTGCAGCTTAAAAGCCATAACTCAGTCCGCCAGATATTTATTGACGATTTCAAACACATCCGATGATAAGTCCGGCTGTCTGGCAATCGATTGTAAAGCTTCGCGCATCAGCTCCTGCCGGACAGCATCATATTGCCGCCAGGAGTTAAATGCGCCCAGTTGCCGCGCCGCCACCTGTGGATTAAGTTTATCCAGCGCCAGGATTTGTTCGGCTAAAAACTGATAACCGCTGCCGTCTTTGGCATGGAACTGCGACGGGTTATTACGGCAAAACTGACCAATGACCGCCCGAACATTATTGGGGTTTTTGATACTGAAGGCTTCATGCTGCATCAGGCCTTTGACGCGATGCAAAGTGCCCGGCAAAGTTGATAAAACCTGCACGGTCAGCCATTTATCAACCACCTGACGATCTTGCTGCCATTGATGATAAAACGATTGCAACGCCTGTTGCCGCTCTGGTCCATCGACGTCAACTATTAACCGCAAACCGGACAGCAAATCAGTCATATTGTCAGCTTGCTTCATTTGTTTCAGGCATCGCTGGATTTGCATCGGATCTTTGGTTGCCATTAAAAAAGACAGACAGGTATTTTTTAAACTGCGTTGCGCCATATCCTCAGCAGCAAAACGATATTCACGTTTGATATTTAATGCTTGATATAACGAATCAAATTCTGCTTTTAAGGCAACAGCAATGCGATGTTTGACCGATTGGCGAACCGCATGAATGGCATCAACATCAGCGACTGTCATTTGCGCGGCAAGGTAATTCTCGGTCGGCAGACTGAGCATTCGCGCCGTCAATGCCGGATCGCTGTGTGCCTGTTTTAATACATCGCTCAGTTGCTCAATTAATAATGCCGGTACCTGTGGCGACTGGCCTGCCTGATATTCAGTAATCATGGCCAGCATCACGTTGATAAACAATGTTTGCCCGGCATCCCAGCGATTAAAGCTGTCGGCGTCATGCGCCATCATAAATGCCAGCTCGTTATTATCACGGGGCTGCTTCAATTTAACCGGTGCTGAAAAGCCACGCAAAAGTGATAAATACGGCTGTTCAGCAACATTTTTAAAAATGAAGGTTTGCTTTGCTTCGCTCAGTAGCAACACCCGGGTGTTACCGTCAACGGGCTGATTTTCATCGGCGAGTTGCAACGGCAAACTATTACCTTTGTTATCAACAAGGCCCATGGCAACCGGCATTAAAATCGGCAATTTTTCATTTTGGCCCGGGGTTGCCGGACAGCTTTGGCTTAAGGTTACGGTAAATGTCTTAGCAGCCACGTCGTAATGACTTTCAGCCGCTAATTCCGGCGTACCCGCCTGACTATACCAGCGTCTGAACTGGCTTAAATCGAGATCGTTGGCATCTTCAATCGCTTTAACAAAATCATCGGTGGTCACCGCCTGACCATCATGACGGTCAAAATACAAATCGGTACCTTTACGAAAACCGGCATCGCCCGCCAGCGTTTTCAGCATGCGCACTACTTCGGCGCCTTTTTCGTAAATGGTGACTGTGTAGAAATTACTGATTTCAATATAACTGTCCGGGCGTACCGGATGTGCCATCGGGCCGGCATCTTCAGCAAACTGCATGCGCCGCAACATATCGACATCATCAATGCGCTGCACCGCCGCTGAATTCAAATCAGCACTGAACGATTGATCCCGCATCACAGTAAAGCCTTCTTTAAGGCTTAGCTGAAACCAATCCCGGCAAGTGACGCGATTACCTGACCAGTTATGAAAGTACTCATGACCGACAATGCTCTGAATCGTATAAAAATCATCATCGGTGGCCGTTTCCGCACTCGCCAACACACAGGCCGCATTGAAGATATTCAGACCCTTGTTTTCCATTGCGCCCATGTTGAAGTCATTGACAGCAACGATCATAAAGACATCCAGATCGTATTCACGACCATAAGCCTGTTCATCCCAGCGCATCGATTGCTTGAGTGAATTCAAAGCATGATCACATTTGTGCTGATTTTCCGGATTGACGTAAATTTCCAACGTCACCGGACGGCCGCTCATGGTGGTAAAGCTGTCCTGCTGGCAATATAAATCACCGGCAACCAATGCAAATAAATAAGCCGGTTTCGGGTGCGGATCATGCCAGCGCACCCAATGACGGCCATTGTCGGCATCGCCGCTGGCTTGTTTATTACCATTGGATAATAAATTCGGCCACTGCGTTTTATCGGCTTCAATAGTCACGGTAAAGACCGCCATAACATCAGGACGATCCGGGTAGTAAGTGATACGACGGAAACCCTCGGCCTCACATTGTGTGCAAAGAATCGACCCGGAGTGATACAACCCCTCAAGCGCTGTATTTTGATCCGGATGAATATCAGTGGTGATTTCTAAACTGAACGCTTCCGGTACATTGGGGATCATTAGCTGACTGTCACTGCGCTGAAATTCATTGGCTGCCAGCGTTTTGCCATCAAGCTTAATATCGATTAACTGTAATTGTTCCCCATCAAGTTTCAGCTCACCACCGCTGCCCTGCGGATTACGCCGTATTTGCAGCTGACTGGTGACAATGGTTTTGGCCGGATCCAAGGCAAAATGCAGTGCGACAGAATCCACCAGATAAGCAGGTGGCTGATAGTCAGTCAGGCGAATGGTTTGTGGCACTAACGGTGCGTTCATCTATTACATATCCTCAAGCGTTTTTACCGGCCAACATTCGTAGGCAGGTGTTTCGTAGGGGTGTGCCAGCAGCAATGCGGTAATAATTGTTTTCAGCTGATCATCGGCACAAATGACTTCGACACGGTATTCGCTGACTTGTTCGATTTGGCCCTGCTCACCAATAAATGGCTGACTGCCATCTAAAGGTCGGAATTGACCATTACCCAGTGTTTCCCAGCTGCAGCAATCGTAGCCATCAAATCGACCAGCACCGGCCGCAAACACCGCTTTTTTGACACGTTCTTTATGGGTTTCCGGAACAAAAAAAACCAGTTTATGCATTGTCATCACCGCCATTGCCAGCGCTGTGCAACCCCGTCACCACCAATTGCCAGCACGCTGTTATCGTTGTCGTAAAAGCTCACTGCCTGAATAATAATGCCGGGGCTGAGTGGATTCTGCCGGGCGACTTTCCAGCAACGTTGTTTTTCGCCGTCCGGCAGTTGCCATAAACATACCCGCTCATTGCTATGGCCTGTTACCAACAGGGTACCGTCTGCAGAGAAATTGATCGCTGTTGTGGTGTAATTAAAAATCGGAAAATCGGGCAGCGGCCATTTTAGAGGCCACGGTGAACTGCGTAAACTGGCCTGCAAGTCACCTGCTGGTATGGCCCATAAATGGGTTTGATCACTGTCTCCAGCCGTCACCACAAACCGGCCCTGCGGTTCAAAAGCCACCAGATTAACGCGGTTATGATGACGCCAGGCGTGGAGCTGTTCGCCACTTTCAATATCCCACAAACGCGCCATAAAATCATCGCCACCGGTCAACGCCATGCGGCCATCAGGCGATATTTTCACAGAGTTAACAGGCTGATTAACATTAGAATTAATTGGTCTGCCATCATGAACAAAGCGTTGCTGCACACGGCTTTCCGCGAGATTAAAATACACAGCACTGCGATCGGCCA
Organism: Methylophaga sp.; assembly: GCA_040882115.1. Taxonomy (GTDB): domain Bacteria; phylum Pseudomonadota; class Gammaproteobacteria; order Nitrosococcales; family Methylophagaceae; genus Methylophaga. The sequence continues at coordinate 376,627 of JBBEBX010000003.1, forward strand.
GGGCCATTAACACAAAACGGCCATCCGGCGATAAATCCACATCCTTAACACGCATCGGCAAAGTCAGCCGATGCAGCGGTTCGCCAGTTGCTACATCCCAAACCAGCACCGTATCGTATTCAACCGTCGCTGCCCGCTCGGCATTATCGGCAAAGGCCACTGCCTGACTGCTGCCATCATCTGCAGCATTATTTTGCCAGTCATATTTCAGGGTGTTGCTGTTTAAATCCCAGAGCCGGGCGGCCGCCGTAGTGCTCGCTGACAGCAAATATTGGCCATTATCCGAAAATGTTGCAGCATAACTGCCTTCACTGTGCTGCCATTGTGACGTATCTGATGGTGCTGTTTCACACGCTGACAGCAAACAAACGAGGCCAATCACAAATATGGTGGTTAAACCCGGCGTTTGCATACTGATAAAACTCAGGACCTTGGTAAGGTCACGCCCTGCTGGCCCTGGTATTTACCACCCCGGTCGGCATAAGACGTTTCACAAACTTCGTCAGATTCAAAAAACAGCATTTGTGCGACGCCTTCATTGGCATAAATTTTTGCCGGTAAAGTCGTCGTGTTGGAAAACTCCAAAGTCACCTGGCCTTCCCATTCGGGTTCCAGCGGCGTGACATTGACAATAATGCCACAGCGGGCATAAGTGGATTTACCGAGGCAGATGGTCAACACATTGCGCGGGATCCGAAAGGTTTCCACGGTCCGCGCCAGCGCAAATGAATTCGGCGGGATGATACAGACATCCGAAGTCACATCAATAAAGCTGTTGTCATCGAAATTCTTCGGATCGACAATCGCCGAATTGATATTGGTAAAAATCTTAAACTCGTTCGAACAACGCACATCATAGCCGTAGCTGGATGTGCCGTAAGAAATGATCCGGTTGCCCTCCCGCTCACGAACCTGACCCGGCTCAAATGGCGAAATCATGCCCTCTTTCGCCATCCGGCGGATCCACTTATCTGACTTAATACTCATATACGGTCACAAAGCCTTGCGCAAAAGCATTCATCATAGCTGTCAATCGTTCTTAATCACAATATTAGGAAACGCCGACGCATAATCTTTACCTTGTTTGGCTAAATTAGCGGCAATGCGACGGGCAATGGTCCGGTAAGCCATAGCGATATCACCATCCGGATCTTTAACCACGGTCGGCTGGCCATTGTCGGCATCTTCACGAATATGAATATCCAGTGGCAGACTACCCAACATATTGACACCATATTGATCGGCCATCGATTGACCACCACCGGCGCCAAAAATATGTTCTTCGTGACCGCACTGGCTGCAAATATGGGTACTCATATTTTCCACCACGCCTAATACCGGCACTTTTACTTTTTCAAACATTTTTAATGCTTTGCGGGCATCTAACAGCGAAATATCCTGCGGTGTGGTGACTATCACTGCGCCGCTGACCGGCACTTTTTGCGATAAGGTCAGCTGTATATCACCGGTACCGGGTGGTAAATCGATCACCAGATAATCAAGTGATTTCCAGTTGGTATCACCGAGCATTTGTTGCAAAGCCTGGGTGACCATCGGGCCACGCCAAATCATCGGCTCTTCTTCATCAATCAGGTAACCAATCGACATACTCTGAATGCCGTAGCTTTCAATTGGCTCTATGGATTTACCATCTTCCGATTCCGGACGCTGTGTCGTGCCGAGCATTCGTGGTTGGCTGGGGCCGTATATATCAGCATCCAAAATACCGACCGTAGCACCCTCTGCTGCCAACGCCAGTGCCAAGTTGACGGATGTGGTGGATTTACCCACGCCGCCTTTACCGGAGGCCACAGCGATAATGTTTTTGACATTTTCCAGTGCCGGCACACCTTGCTGGACTTTATGTTTGATGATTTTAAAGCCAACACTGACCTCTGCCTGGATGTCATTATCTGCCAGTAACGTCGTCAACAGTTTTTCCAGCTCTGCCTGATAACCTTTACAGGGATAACCCAGCGTCACCGTGACTTTTTCGCCATCGACTTTAATAACGGTCTTACTGTCGGCCAGCGACATTTGCGTCGACGGATCAATAAAGTCTTTAAGCAATTGCTCAATTTGTGCGGGGTTGGTCATGGGGACTCCTGAGAAAAACCAATAATCTTAATGATGTGCATTTTACGCGCTGCCTCACCAACCTGCATCCACAAGCGTTGTGGGGTTATCAAGCCATCAGACAAAAAAACACCGCAAAAATGCGGTGTTGAGGGAATTATTTCGGTGGGTTAAGGCTATTTTGTTTTGGCCAGTCGCGGTAATTAAACACCTGGCCTTGCTGCCGAACGCGGGCAATTTCTGTTAAATCCAGATCGGCGTAGACCCAACCCGGTTTATCACCAACACCTTCCACTAAAATACCATTATCAGGAAAACCATAATCGACCGGCGTATAAATGCTGGCACGACCGGTATTGACATCAACCGCTTCCGACCAAGGGGCATTGCCAAAAGTCGGTGATTGCACTACATAACACTGGTTTTCCAACGCCCGCGCCTGACAGCCAATGCGCACCCGGTAAAAACCGGCTTCAGTATCAGTACAACTGGGCGCTAAAATCAAATCGGCCCCGGCCTTAACCTGCTGATAGGCAATCATCGGGAATTCACTGTCGTAGCAAACATTGATGCCGATTTTGCCGATATCGGTTTCCAGCACCCGGATATCTTCGCCCGGGTGGATCAGCCATTGCTCGTTTTCAAAGCGGGTCATGATTAGCTTGTCTTGGAAACCAACCAATCCGTCCGGTGCAAACAAATTAGCACGATTACGAAAAGTGCCATTGTCCTGCATCACAGGGAAGGTACTGGCCAGCATCATGACATCGTATTGACGCGCTAATTGCAGATGCAGCTCCTGCCACGGGCCATACACATCCTGCATGGCATGCAGTTGTTTACCGAGATCTTTATAAACTGTTTCACCAAACAATGAAGCCAGTTCCATACTGCCGTATTCCGGAAACACCAATAATTTGGCTTTAACCTCAGCAGCTTCTTTGACCCATTGCGTTAACTTATCGGCAAAGTCATCCAACTGGTCAAAAAAACCGATATCGTACTGCGCCGCAGCGACTTTAACTTTGCTCATTTATTAAATCCAAAATACTCAGGTAGGAATAGTCGGCCAGCGCCATCTGGATCCCCGCCTGCGCGGGGATGACAGATTGTCATATTTGCTTGCAATTGACTGACATTACTGATGCTAATCCCGCAAAGACAGGCGCTGAAAACAGCACCCGGTCATTGTCACGCAGGTGGTAATCCAGTGCCAATTTACATCGGTAAAAACCAGTCTTTACAGCGGTTTCATCCAGAAGGTCATCGGCTTGGGTGACTCGTGATCTTCGCCAATTTCTTTCCAGCTAAAGGTGGTGTGCAGCTCCGGGTGTTTTTCATAACCACGTTTACGCCAGAAATTATCCAATGGTTTAAAGCCTGCCGGCCGCCGAGGATGATCGTCTGGACGCTGCACGCCGCAAAAACAGCTGACTTCATAACCACCGAGCTCACGGGCATGATCTTCGCGGTGATCAAAAAACGCCACACCGGCACCTTTGCCGCGATATTTGGAGATAAGCACCGACTCACCACAATAAAAAATCTTATCGATATCCAAACCGGCTTTCAGAAACGGCGCTTTGACTTCATCGGTTTCAAATTTCAGCGGAATCCCGGTAGAAGCGCCAACTACTTTATCACCATCAAAAGCCAGCACAATGACACTTTCCGGACATTGAATATAGGTTTGCAGGTATTTCGCTTCGTATTCGGTATCACCGTCATACAAATACGGAAAATCCCGGAAAACCTCGATGCGCAGACTGGCCAGCTCCGGAATATATTGTTTTAAGGCAGCGCCTGACAGACGTTTCAGTTCCAGCATCATAAAACTCGATTGGGGTTTGTGACGAGAAACACGGCGCCGGGGATAAACCGACGCCGCTGCTTGCAATTAATCAACCGACGACTTGTTTGATCCAGTCTTCCAGGTTGTAGTAATTGGTGATGCGGGCAACTTTGCCATCACGGATCACAAAAAAGGCACCGGCTGGCAGGTTGTATTTCTGGCCGTCAGCTTCTGGCAGACCTTCATCGGTGCTCAGGTATTCACCCAACACGGTAAATTCAACCGCTGCGCGATCACCCGCATCGTTGGTGGTGATAGAGATATCAACGATTTGCTCTTTGTAATGGGCATTCATGCGATCCATGAATTTAGCAAATTTTTCCTTGCCAATTTCCCGGCCAGTCTGATTAACGTCATGAATGACATCATCGGTCAGCATTGCCAGAAATGTCGTCATATCCTGGCGGTTAAAGGCATCGTAGTAGTCTTGCAACAGGGTCACAGTAGCTTGGTTCATGGTGCAGTTCCCGTGGATTAAAAAACGGCGGATTTTAGCGCGTAAACGCTTCAAAGAAAAGCAAAAACTGTTTGTTAGCCACAGAAACACATAGGGCACAGCGTTATTAGCTAATCCGCAGATTACGCTAATGGTCGCAGATTACTTTTCAGCGTCATTCCGGAAAACGCTTTTTGTTTATCCGGAATCCAGAGCAGCTCATACGGCCGTGCAACTGGATCCCCATTTTCACGGGGATGACATTGGAACGAATTCCCACGGAGTATCATGGGATGCAAGATCATTTTCATCGTCTTTGCGAGCACAGCAAAGCAATCTATCAGTCTTAATTTATTGGCGTAGATTGCTTCGGCGATAAAGCCGCCTCGCAAAGACAGTTACTTATAAAACTCTGTACCCGCCTCTGTGGTTAATTTTTACGCTAGTTCCCACGGCCCGTCGTGAGAATCTATTACGGACAACGCACCCGCGGAGACCACGGTAGCGAAATAAAATGCAATGAAACCGACCAAACATTTTCGTCGTCTTTGCGAGCGCAGCGAAGCAATCTATCAGTCTTAATTGATTGGCGAAGATTGCTTCGGCGATAAAGCCGCCTCGCAAAGACGGTTACTTATAAAACTCTGTGCCCTCTGTGCCTCTGTGGTTAACTTTTTTTAACCGCTTATCGACGATTACGCGCAGTAATGCCCATCAATTTGTACGTCAGCAATGATGCAGCGAAGTCATAGGCATGAAAGCCTTCAATCGGCGCAAATTCCATCACATCAAAGCCAATGATCTGCCGTTGTTTGGCCACTGACTCAAACAAATTCAAAGTCTGATACCAGCTTAAACCACCCGGCACCGGCGTGCCAGTCGATGGAAATACGCTGGGATCCATGCCATCAATATCCAACGTAAAGAACACTTTTTCAGGGAAATCATCAGGTAAGGTGATGCTGTTAATGTTGTTTGGCACTAATTCATCACCGTCCTGGTAATAAACACCAAACTGCTCACGCACCTGCATTTCTTCTTCGCAATAGGCGCGAATACCTAACTGGTACAAAGGAATGCCCATATCCACAGCGCGTTTCATTACCGAGGCATGACTTAAAATATCGCCTTCGTAGGCATGCCGTAAATCGCAATGAGCATCAATTTGCACAATGCCAAAATCTTCGATGCCGGCCGCTTTCAGGCCCATCAATACGCCATAAGTGACTGAGTGTTCACCACCTAACACGACCGGAATCCCGCCATTGTTAACGATTTCCGCTGTGGCCGCTGCAATATTCGCCATCACTTCTTCCGGCGCCACACTACAATCAATCGGCGCGCAGGTATGAATACCCAGGTCACAGGGGCTGGATTTGCCATCCCATTTTTCCAGTTGCCAGGATGCATTCAATATCGATGATGGACCGAGATTTGTGCCGCCACCATAGGAGACGGTTTTTTCATACGGCACCGGCAGCACATGAAACATTGCCTGCCTGGGATCAGCCTGATCGATTTCCGAGCCGAGAAAAATCGGGAATTGTTCGTTTAATTCAGTATTCATGATAAACGCTCTTTAAAGTCTTGATAACCAAAGTTTTTGACTATCTGCAATGCATCCGTTTCGCTATTCCAAACCGCTAATGACGGCAATTTAGTGCCGTTAAAAGTACTGGTTTTGACCATAGTGTAATGGCCCATGTCTTCAAAAATCAGTCGTTGCCCAATCGCCAACGGTGCGTCAAAACTATAATCACCAATGACATCGCCGGCCAGACAAGTCAGACCACCCAAACGATAAGTATGGGCTTTTTCATCCGGCATACCGGCACCGGTAATATCGGGCCGATATGGCATTTCCAGCGTGTCCGGCATATGACAAGTGGCTGAAGTATCGAGAATCGCCTGATTCAGCTGATTAAACGTCAGATCCAGCACTTCACAACTCAAAATACCAGTGCCAATCGCCACCGCTTCACCGGGCTCCAAATATACTTCGACGTTATGCCGGGCTTTAAAATCCTGAATCAGCTTAATCAGGCCTTCAATATCGTATCCGGGCGCGGTGATATGATGACCGCCGCCAAAATTCACCCACTGCATTTGTGGCAGTAAATGACCGAATTTTTGTTCCACTGCCGCGACCGTACGTTGCAACGGCTCGAAACCCTGTTCACACAGGGTATGGAAATGCAGACCGCTAATGCCATCCAAAGCCGACTCATCGAGTTGCGATAAAGGAATGCCCAAACGTGAACCGGGGGCACAGGGATCATAAATCGGCACCGCCCCTTCGGAATGTTCAGGATTGATACGCAGGCCAAAAGTTAATTCCGGCCGTTGCTGTTGCATCATCAAGCATTGCTCACGAAAGCGCAGCCACTGCCCACAGGAATTAAAAACAATATGGTGGGCAAAGGTCAGTAATTCATCAATATCAGCCTGACTGAATGCCGCGGCAAAGACATGCACTTCGCCGCCATATTGTTCATGACCCAGTTTGGCTTCATGCAAACCGCTGGCACAAGTACCGCTTAAATATTGTGCCGTTAACGGCGCCAACGCCCACATCGAAAACGCTTTTAAAGCCGCCAGTACTTTCGCACCACTGCGGCTTTGCACATCATGCAAAATACGCAGATTTCGCTCGACCGCTACTTCATCGACCACAAAACAAGGTGATGGCAAACGGCCTAAATCGAGCTTGTTAAAATCAGTAAATTGCATTTTTATTCAATATATTAAGTGTGATATTTAAACAATCATTTAACCACAGAGACACAGATTAAAAACAATGTAGGTTGGGCTGAGGGTCGAAGCCCAACAACTTTAGACAGCCGTGCGATGTTGGGCTTCATTAACATTCAGCCCAACCTACATTTCTAAACACAGAGGACACGGAGATGTATAACTGTCATTCCGAGCGAAGCCGAGGAATCTCAGCACGGACGATGAGGCCTCTCGACTCCGCTCGAGGTGACAAGTTTTTTGCTTTTTGCTCGTTATGTCTCTGTAGAACATTTGTTGGGCTTCACTGCATTCAACCTAACCCTACATCATCGTCGTCTTTGCGAGCGCAGCGAAGCAATCTATCGACCTGATTTAACGGCGTAGATTGCTTCGGCGATAAAGCCGCCTCGCAAAGACATCTATCTATTAAAACTTTGTGTCTCTGTGGTTAATTTTTAATCTGCGAAAATCTGCGTAATCTGCGGATAAAAATTTGTTGGGCTGCGTGCCTCAGCCCAACCTACATTCTGTTAACCATCCAGATCGAAATCATTCAGTTCAACCACATTCCACGGCAGTCCATATTTATTCATATCTTCCATAAACGGATCTGGGTCAAACTGTTCGATATTCCAGACACCCGGTTTCTGCCATTTACCTTCCAGCATCATTTTGGCACCAATCATTGCCGGCACGCCGGTGGTGTAAGAAATCGCCTGAGACTGTACTTCAGCGTAGCAATCCTGATGGTCTTTAATCTGGTAGAGATAGACGGTTTTCTGTTTGCCGTCCTTAACACCTTTCACCACACAACCAATGCAGGTTTTACCTTTAGTGCGTGGGCCCAAAGTTGATGGATCAGGCAGCAATGCTTTTAGAAACTGAATCGGTACGATCTGCTGACCGTTAAATTCGATTGCTTCAATGCCGGTCATACCGACATTGCCCAAAACTTCTAAATGCTTAAGGTAACTTTCGCCAAAACTCATCCAGAACTGGGCACGTTTCAGCGTTGGAAAGTTTACAACCAGTGACTCCAGCTCTTCGTGGTACATCCGGTAAATATTGTAGCTGCCAACTGCTTCAGGACAGGTAAAGCTGGCTTTTTTTGACATCGCTGGCGTGGTAACAAATTCGCCGTTTTCCCAATGACGACATTCCGCCGTAACTTCACGAAGATTGATTTCCGGATTGAAGTTAGTGGCAAATGGATAGCCGTGATCGCCACCATTAACATCGATAATGTCCAGTTCATGGATTTCATCAAAATAATGCTTGGCAAGATAAGCGGTAAACACATTAGTGGCACCCGGATCAAAACCGCTGCCGAGCAGCGCCATCAGACCAGCTTGTTCGAATTTTTCGCGATACGCCCACTGCCAGCTATATTCAAATTTAGCCGTATCTAATGGCTCATAGTTGGCGGTATCCAGATAATCGACACCGGCTGCAAGACAGGCATCCATAATGGTTAAATCCTGATATGGCAACGCAACGTTAATGACCAAATCGGGTTTTTCTTTTTGCAGCAATGCCGTTAATTCCGGCACATTATCGGCATCAACCTGCGCGGTGCGAATGGGCCGCTTTAACTGTGCAGCAATCGCTTTGCATTTCGCTTCAGTACGGCTGGCCAGCACGATTTCCGAAAACACTTCCGGCAGCTGGGCGCATTTGTGGGTGACCACGCCGCCGACACCGCCGGCACCAATAATCATTACTTTTGACATAGCACAAAATCCTTATTTAAATCTGAGGCTATAACGCGTGTGTTAACAGCAGATGAATTAATCAGCGCTCAAAGAAGGTGTAACCGTTCAGACTATCATTAAATGCCCGCAACATTTGCTGACGCATCGGCACTGAAATGCGGCCATCACGCACTGCCTGCTCGGCAAGTTTGCGGAATTGTTCCTGCATCACTTTTGGCTCATATTCCACGTAGCTCAAAACATCAGCAATACTGTCGCCATGAAACTCGCGGATATAATCAAAACTACCGTCTTCGTTGATATGTACGCTGACCACGTTGGTGTCGCCAAACAAATTGTGCAAATCGCCAAGTGTTTCCTGATAGGCACCCACCAGAAAAACGCTCAGATAATATTCTTCACCATGTTTCAGAGGATGCAGCGGCAGTGTTTTATGAATGCCATCTTCATAGGAAAATGAATCAATTTTGCCATCACAATCACAGGTCATATCAGCCAAAACTGCTGAACGGGTCGGTTCTTCATTGAGCCGGTGAATTGGCATGATTGGAAAGATCTGATCAATCGCCCAGATATCGGGCAATGACTGAAACAGACTGAAATTGCCGTAATAAATATCAGACAGTAATTCCGGCAGGCTTTCCAGTTCAGCAGAAATGCGCCGCGCCTGAGGCAATAATTCAGAGATTTTTTCCCAGATAGCCAGCGCCAGATTTTCGGCCAGCGCCCGATCTTTTAAAGATGCCTGACCGTGGTGGAATAATTCACGGATTTCATCGCGATAATATAAGGAGTCGTTATAGCATTCCTGTAAATTCTGCGGCGTCACATTCTCGCGCACTGAATACAGATTGATAATCATATCGTGGCTGTCTTCAGGCGCCTGTTCCGGAATTTTACCCGGCTTATGATCGCGCACTTCCAACACGTTGAATAACAACATCGAGGAATAGGCGACCAGCGCCCGGCCCGATTCCGAAATCAACACCGGATGAGCTATTTCCTGTGGGTCCAGACATTCCTGCAAGGTCTCAACGATGTTGTAGCAGTATTCATCAAGGCCATAGTTCATCGAATGCGTGCTGTTAGAACGTGTACCTTCATAGTCGACCGCCAGACCGCCCCCCAGATCCAGGTAGCCCATCGGCGCGCCCTCTTCAATCAGGCCAACATAAAAACGACAGGCTTCCATGACACCGCTACGGATATTACGGATATTGGGGATTTGCGAGCCCAGATGGCTATGCAGTAATTGCAGACAATGCAACATATCAGCTTGTTTGAGCTGTTCGACCACTTCCAGCAACGCATTGGTCGATAGGCCAAAAATTGACCGGTCACCACTGTCGCCATTCCAGTGACCTTCAACCGTAGATGCCAGACGAATACGCATACCAATCAACGGCTCTATACCCAGCGCCTTGCTGCGCTCTAACACGGTGGTCAGTTCGGTCGCTGTTTCCAGTACAAAAAAGCATTTAATGCCCATTTGACGGGCATACAAACCCAGTTCAATAAATTCTTCGTCTTTATAGCCGTTGCAGATAATCAGGCTGTCGTGATCACGCAGCTGGGAAATGGCAATAATCAGTTCAGCTTTACTGCCGGCTTCCAAACCATGATGGTAGCGACGACCGTAATCAGCGATTTCCTCGATAACATGGCATTGCTGATTGACCTTGATGGGAAACACACCGCGATAGTGATTTTGATAACCGGCATCTTCAATGGCCCGGGCAAAGGCTTCATTGATTTGGGTGATTCGCATATCCAGCAAATTTTCGATACGTAGCACCGCAGGCATATCCAGACCGCGCTCTTTCATGCCATGAACGATATCAATCAGCGGGACATGGATGGTTTTTTCGCCAAACTTCAGACTGACAACCGCATTACCTTCATCGGAAATATCAAAGTAATCCGCACCCCAATCGCGCACGCCATAGAGCTTGCTGCTTTGCTGCGCATCCCACACCACCGGTAAATCCGGTGTTAAAGCTTGTCGGGATTGGGCTTGTGTCATCAGTATGACCCCCTTTGATAACAGATAAATCGCGGAATTGTCACTATTTTAGAGCAAAATTGCAAAACAATTATGACGACGACAAATCCTTGGCCAGCAAGGCTTCTATATGATTGGCTGTTCTTCGGGTACACCCGTATCGGTTGCCGGATCCAGCCGGGTATTAAAGGCTTCCACCGAATCCGCGACCTCTTCCGGGCTGTTAAAGCGCGCAATATGAAACAACGCCTCGCCCTCGTTAACCAGCGGAATATTGGTCCGGCCAATCACCACGCCACTACAACTGGCTTCAACCATAGTCTCTGATGTTTCATCGCCATATGGCGCGGCAACCATGCCCAGACAATCGCCTTTTTTAACATGCGCCCCCATGGCCACCAGCATCCGGAAAATACCGCTTTGTGGTGCCCGCACCCAAGAGCTGCTGCGCGCTACAAAAGGCTCGGCAGGCTTTAATCTTTTCGTTGTGCTGGCCGTCAACATGCCAATTTTACGCATTACCGCAATCACACCCCTGACACCAGCGCGAATCGCCAGCTCATTGAAACGCAGCGCTTCACCAGCTTCATAAACAATCACCGGTACGCCGGCTTCCTGACAGGCAAAACGCAGCGAGCCTTCAATCAACCCAGAGTTAACAATTACCGGTGCGTTAAATGCCCGCGCCATTTCTTCAACGGCAGGGTTATCAATAGCAGCGCGGATTTGCGGCAAATTATCACGATGAATCGCTGCCGTGTGTAAATCAATGCCGTGTGTGCATTTATGCGCGACTTCGGTCATAAACAAGTTGGCCAGCCGCGCTGCCAAAGAGCCTTCTTCGGAGCCCGGAAAACAGCGATTTAAATCGCGCCGATCCGGCAAATAACGCGTCTGATTGATAAACCCATAAACATTCACCACCGGAATGGTAATCAACGTACCGCGCAGGCCGGTTAAGCGTTTGCTGCGAATCAGCCGGCGAATGATCTCAACACCAACAATTTCGTCACCATGCACGGCGCCGGAAACAAACAATACTGGCCCATCACGACGGCCACGAATCACCTGCACCGGCATGCTTAATGCGGTATGCATATACAGATCCGGCAGCGGCACATCGACTACTTTAGTCTGGCCGGCTTTAATCACCTGGCCGGCGATTATCAACTCCTGCGCCATTAACCGCGGCCCCGGGTTTTGGTATTGCCGGACTTACCGTTTTTCTCGATAAAGTCGATGACTTGCATCGCAATATCTTTTCCGGTGGCGGTTTCAATACCTTCCAGCCCCGGCGAAGAATTCACCTCCATCACCACCGCACCATGATTTGAGCGCAATAAATCAACACCGCAAACACTCAACCCCATGGTTTTGGCAGCACGAACCGCCGTAGAGCGCTCTTCAGGTGTAATGCGGATCAAATTGGCACTGCCGCCACGATGCAGATTAGAGCGAAACTCACCTTCTTTACCCTGACGTTTCATAGCTGCCACCACTTTGTCACCAACCACAAAACAGCGAATATCGGCGCCGCCAGCCTCTTTGATAAATTCCTGCACCAGAATATTGGCTTTCATGCCCATAAAGGCTTCGATAACACTCTCTGCCGCACCTTGGGTTTCGGCCAGCACCACGCCGATACCCTGCGTACCTTCCAGTAACTTAATCACCAATGGCGCGCCCCCCACCATCTTGATTAAATCTTCAACATCATCCGGCCGGTGGGCAAAACCGGTCACCGGCAAACCAATACCTTTGCGTGACAATAATTGCAGCGCCCGTAACTTATCGCGTGAGCGGCTAATCGCCACTGATTCATTGAGCGGATACACGCCCATCATTTCAAACTGGCGCAACACCGCCGTACCATAAAAAGTCACCGAAGCCCCAATCCGCGGAATCACCGCATCGTAACCGCTCAAGCTCACGCCCTTGTAATGCACTTCGGGTTTCATCGAGGTGATATTCATATAGCAACGCAACACATCCAGCACATGCACCTCATGGCCTTTGGCTTCAGCCGCTTCAACCAGCCGGCGCGTGGAATACAGCTTGGCATTGCGGGATAAAATAGCGATTTTCATGCAGATTCTCCGTCTGGCGCGTTATCCGACTGCGCCCTAATTACATCAATGAGATTTTGCCCTGCCAGATAAGACAGAGTGGGATTAACGACTATATTACCAGCGGTCATCGCCGTGCGCCCGAGTAACATGCGAAACAACATGGTATCGCGGTTAGTCAGGGTGATTTCGATAGGAAAAATGTTATCGCCGATTTGTACCGGCGTCAGGATCACATAACGTCTTTCGGTATGACCGCCAGAATCAGTAACATTACGCTGATCCAGTACCGGTGCCTCACACCAGATTTCGGTCTGATTATCATCTTGATTAGGATGCACGCCAAAGCGCACCCACAACGCATTGTCTTTTTCAAATGATGCCACCGAAAAAGCATGGATTGCCGATGTCCGCGCGCCGGTATCAACTTTGGCTTTTATTTGATCAATGCCGATTTCAGGCAGACACAGCCACTCCCGCCAACCAACGACAATATGGCCCTGCTCGTCTTTATTCATATTTTTACATCTGTATTAAACGAAAATAGGAACATAAACGACCTGACGGCGTATTGCCAGCTATACAAATAAATCTGCGTAAAAAAACACTGTCATTCCGAACCTGCTTCTTTGGCCTTCCGAGCCTGATTCTTTGTCATTCCGAGCGAAGCCGAGGAATCTCCTCAGCCGTGCAGAGATGCCTCCACACTGGTCGGCATGACAAGGATGTAAATACCTGACTCAGTCATATCAAGCCCTCTTCTTTGTCATTCCGAACGATAACCGAGGAACCTCCTCAGCCGTGCAGAGATGCCGCCACCTTGGTCGGCATGACAGTGATGTAAAAAACCGGACTCAGTCATATCAAGCCCACATCATTGTCATTCCAAGCGAAGCCGAGGAATCTCATCAGCCGTGCAAAGATGCCTCCACCCGGGTCGGCATGACAAGGATGTAAAAACCTGACTCAGTCATATCAAGGCCACTTCTTTGTCATTCCGAG
>JBBEBX010000003.1:390605-399466 GCA_040882115.1 Methylophaga sp.
TTGTCATTCCGAGCGATAGCCGAGGAATCTCATCGGCCGTGCAGAGATGCCTCCACCCTTGTCAGCATGATAAGGATGTAAAAACCTGACTCAGTCATATCAAGGCCACTTCTTTGTCATTCCGAGCGATAGCCGAGGAATCTCATCGGCCGTGCAGAGATGCCTCCACCTTGATCGGCATGACAGTGATGTAAAAAACCTGACTCAGTCATATCAAGCCCACATCATTGTCATTCCGAGCGACAGCCGAGGAATCTCATCGGCCGTGCAGAGATGCCTCCACCTTGGTCGGCATGACAAGGATGTAAAAGCCTGACTCAGTCATATCAAGCCCACATCATTGTCATTCCGAGCGATAGCCGAGGAATCTCATCGGCCGTGCAGAGATGCCTCCACCTTGATCGGCACGACAAAATATTTTAGTGAAACATTCAATCCAGCACTTTCTTATTCCAGTCTTTCACCGACTGCTCCAGTTCAACCTTCTCAGCACTGGCCTTGGCCCCAAAACCCGACACCGCCCGGACAATATCGTCACCAAACCGATCCGCCAGAATATTACCGGCCATCACCACAACCGTCCCCATCACAATCACATAAACATGCGCCAGAATTGTTCGCCACATAACCACCTCCCAAAGCCTTTTTCAGAAGTGTATGCCTTTCTTTCAGGCAAAAAAAAGCCCCGGCTTTCGCCGAGGCTCTTTCGCAATCTTTAAATCTCTGGAATCAAACTAAATTAGTGTCTGACCCATTTGATTTTTTAGGTTGATGGTTTGTACTTATCAGAAATTGTACCACCAGCGTTACCATCAGGAACTGACCAGTTCATGCCTGTTGAATCACAGTTACCTGTGTATATGACAGTTTGACCAGCAGTAACTTGGTTACCGATTGCCTCATAGGCAATAGTAACTGTAGCTTGACTTGCATCAACACCATCAGTAGTTATTGATTGAACGTACTGACTATTGACAGCGTAGTCAGTTGGGTCAGGCAACCCAAGATTGCTATTTTCGGTACTTGCACTCAGCGTAGCTTCACTACAAGCAATCCCAAGTGCTGTTCTAGATGAAGCAGACAGGCTAGTGCCTTCCTGTACTTTAGCTCGAACTGTGTAATCTTGATACGCAGGCAATGCAATCGCCGCCAAAATACCAATAATCGCCACAACGATCATCAGCTCAATTAATGTAAAACCTTGTTGGACCTGTTTCATTTTTCTACTCCATAGATATTAGAAAACAGCAAAAACCAGAATTTTGCTGATACTTTAGATGCCGCTTTCATGCCAACAATTAACCAATTGATTTTAAATAAGTTTCTTACCAACCAACTCAGTAAAAACGAACCCGAGAGTCACAAATTGACAAAAATTGTCAGTATTTGCAGAATTCGACGGCATTTTGCAGCCGGCCTGATTCTGGATAAATCGCTAATCCCTCTGCTGCTGTTTCACAATATTCTTGGCGGTTTTGCAAAAACTCATAAGCATCGACCAGCTTAATATACAGATCCACATCGGGATGGTTTGCTTTAAGTGCTTCGCCCCATTGAATGTAATAACGCACCGGTTCTTGCTGATTTCGTTCGATGGCGGAATACAAAATGGCGCTGAGATCAATCCAGCGTGCCTGTTCGGCTAAATAGGGATTGTTGTAAGCATAAGGCAACACTGTTTCGCCATGATTACCGGCGTAATAATCCAGAAAATCGCGGTTAGCCAAAACCGTGTGAATATAGAACCACAGCAGCAAGCCACTGAATAACCAGATAAGGCCAGTTAATAAACGATTGGCGGCCACGGTCATTGTCATTTGCTTAATAGCCGCCTGATGTCGCAGCACCATAAATAACAGCATAATAAACACCAGCCAGTGCAAAGCGGACAGATAAAACGGAATTTCAACCTGCGTATGTAAAGCAATGGGTAATAACATCCCGGCATATAAAGCCGCACGTTTGCCCGATAGTGATTTCTGAGCGGCCAGCAATACGCCGGCAACCACCAGTAGCATACCGATGAAGGCGACAATGCCACCCTCAACCAACCACTGAATCAATTCATTATGTGGATGGCTTACGTATTTTTTGGCAATTTGGCATCAGGGTTATCAGCATAAAATGCCGGTTTGGCAAATTGCCACTCAGGGCCAAAACTGCCAATGCCGTGACCAACAAATGGTGATTCAGAAATCAGGTTCAACGAGATACTGTACATACCCAACCGCGCTTCGCCAGAGTAGCCAGATTGTATTGCCTCGGTTTTATTAACCATCCGGTCATTACTGAAATTGATCCCGGCCACAAAGCCCATCGCAATGGCTGCTAATAAGGCAAACCGCCATTTGGCTTTATATTGCCCACGTAGAACAACCGGCAGCACGACCAGCAAGGCAATAATCAAGGTCAACGCACCAATCCGTGAGCCGGATACTCCGACAATAAAGGCCGCCAGCAAGGTGGTGATGGTTAATATCAGTGCTTTGAGATTAAAGCGTTTAAAGGCCGGCCGTGTTGAGAGATAAAGCGAGATCATCATCGCAGTGACCTGATAGGTCGCCATATTGTTAATCTGCTGAAAAAAACTACTGGGAATGCCATCGGGATTTTTCGGCAGTAAAAATGGCATATCCAGTTTCAGCCACATCTGCAACAGCCCGACGATGCTGAATAGCAACGCCGACAAGACGATAATAAACAACAGCCGATCAACTCTAGCCTGACTCAGCCGCGCCTGAAATAAGGCAAAGAAAAACGCCAGCCCGCCCCAGATAAATAACAACCGAAACAGCCATTTCAGCGGTTGATCAACACCGGCAATAAAGCCACTGAACGTCGCCAGTACCGGAAAAGCAGCAATCATCCAGAAGTATTTGGGGATAACGTATTCGCGGGCTTTCAAAACCTTAAGAAAGCTGTAAGCGATAAAAATGGTCGCCACCAGCCAGATCGTGATGTTGTGCGGAATGCGCAGCCCCTCACCGCCCAGATTCGGATGGTAATAAAGCGGTGCTAACAGAAACAACACCGCCAGCATGATTTCCGGCACAGTCCATTTTGGTCGATTGGCGGTGAGCGTGGTCATGCTGAGTCCTTGCTTGATGATTTGTTGCCCGTGATTATCACGGCCGCTGGTAGGGATTGGCAAATTTGTTCTCTTAGCTTTTCACCTCGAGCGCTCATCAGCCGTGCTGAGATGCCTCCGCGGAGCCTGCCCTGAGCGAAGTCGAATGGGGTCGGCATGACAATGAAAAACTGGCATGACAGTTGAGAAAATCGCTATGACAACATTCTCTTTCTGTCATTTCGAGCGGAGCCGAGAAATCTCTTCGGCCGTGCCGAGATGCCTCCACTGCGGTCGGCATGACAGCTTGGAGAAATCGTATGACACATGCTTTCTTTGTCATTTCGAGCGGAGTCGAGAAATCTCAGATATCTTCATACAAATCCCACCACTGTGGATTTTGCAATTCAATTAGCTTCAACTTTTTCTCACGCCGCCACTTTTTCAGCTGTTTTTCACGACTAATTGCGGCATAAACATCATTTGTTTGCTCGAAATAAACCAATTTTTCAACATTATATTTATCGGTGAAGCCATCGATAAAATGCTGTTTGTGCTCAAAGACTCTTCGTTTCAGATTGTTGGTGACGCCAATGTACAGAACATTATTAGAGTTATTGGTGAGGATATAAACATAATAATCATGCATGTCAGTTCCTTCTGACTCGTTATGATTTAGCGGCTTTTAGATGCCTCCACTGCGGTCGGCATGACAGCTTGGAGAAATCGGCATGACACATGCTTTCTTTGTCATTTCGAGCGGAGCCGAGAAATCTCTTCGGCCATGCCGAGATGCCTCCGCGGAGCCTGCCCTGAGCGAAGTCGAATGGGGTCGCCATGACAAATCTACGGACCTGAATGACGCCATCTTTTAAAACTCTGTGCTCTCTGTGACTCTGTGGTTCATATCTGCTCTGGATTCCCGCATGCGCGGGAATGACGACAAAAAATGAATCTGCGTTTATCTGCGTAATCAGCGGATAACTTCAAGTAGATTGCTTCGGCGATAAAGCTGCCTCGCAAAGACGCATTCTTTTAAAACGCTGTGCTCTCTGTGTCTCTGTGGTTAACTCAAACCGCCGGTTTCAGATCAAACGCAATACAGATCCGTTCTTCATCAGAACTGAACGGAATGGTGCGGTGAAATACCGATGATGGGAACATCACCACATCACCGACATCCGGGGCGATGGTTTTTACCGGAAAGTTATCATGTTGTTTCGGGTAATCATCACCGTGAGTCGATAACTCGATGCTGCCTTCGTGTTCATGGGCTTTGTTTTTTGGCAGTGATAAATACAACGAGCCGCTAACCCAGCCTTCTTCGTGAATATGTGACGTCAGATGGCCGCCGGTATTCATTTTGACGTACCAGGAACTGGCGATAACTGTCTGCTTGGGGAAATTTTTAACGAAAATACAGTTTTCGCCTTTAAAACTATCGCGGTAACGGTTGATAGCATCGGCCACCAGTTCACCGACTTTTTGAAAAGACGCTTCGGGGCGTTTAAATAAATTACCGGCGCTTTGTACACCATTGTGCAGACGGCCCTGACTTTTTTCTTCGATATCGGCTTTTTCGATATCGGCTAATACCTGTTCCAGAAACGGGCTGCCGGCCTGTAATTCAGGAATTTGCAAATGACAGACAAAATTCAGT
Organism: Methylophaga sp.; assembly: GCA_040882115.1. GTDB lineage: Bacteria > Pseudomonadota > Gammaproteobacteria > Nitrosococcales > Methylophagaceae > Methylophaga. The sequence continues at coordinate 395,333 of JBBEBX010000003.1, forward strand.
GGATCCGGACAGAAATTGTAGTCATTTTCGGTGCCGAAGTTTTCGGCGTAATGGCCGGTTAAGGTCGCTAAAAATGGCGAGGTATGTTTGGCTTTTTTGAGTTTATCAAGCCCGGCTTTGAATTCATCAAAGCGGCTGATTTTATACAGGCAATAAAGCATGCGCTCTTGCCAGTCGGCGTATTGCGACTTTTCAAAATATTGTAAAGCCTGCTCTAAATCGCCGCTGTCGTAGAGATAAACGGCGAGGCTGTAATTGGCCAGCGGCAGGCTGGGGTCGAGTCGCAACGCTTCTTTGTAGGCGGCAACTGATTCATCATAACGGCCCTGATCGCGCAGCACTTCACCGATATTGCTGTGCACTTCGGCATAGTTAGGATTAAGTTCCAGTGCCTGATTATAGGCAGCGATGGCATCAGCCAGTTTGCCCTGATTTTTTAAAACCGTGCCGAGGTTGAAATACAGCTTGGCATCTTTATTAAGTTGCAGTGCTTTTAAGTAAGCGGCTTCAGCTTCAACTGATTTGCCCTGCTCCTGTAAACAAACGCCCAAATTGGCAATCGCTTCTAAAAAGCCCGGTTGTTGCTCAATAGCTTTTTGGTAACTTTCGCCAGCCTGAACGAATTTGCCCTGCGATTGCAATGCAAAACCCAAATTGTAATAAGCATCGGTGAAACCCGGCTTGAGGTTAATGGTTTTTTTGTAGGCAGCAATGGCTTCTTCGGTACGATTCAGGTTGGTCAGCAAAATGCCCAGGTTAAAGTGCATTTCCGGGATGCTGGGATCGATCTCGATGGCCTTGCGAAACGCCGCGACGGCTTCTTTGAATTTATTCTGTGACGCCAGCGCATTACCGTACAAATTATGGGCAACGAACGCACCGGGGTAATTTTTGGTCAGTTTTTTGGCGGCGGTTTCTGCAAAACCAATTTGGCCGCTGTTTAAAGCCTCAATGACCTGTTGGATTTCTTGCTGGCCGGGTTGTCGCATCGGGATTGGGCGTTTCATAACTATTTCTGGTTTATTAACTGGCTCTCGAATGTATAACAGCGAGCCGCTGGGGGCAAGTTGACCAGTGCCTCTTTCGTAACAGTGCGATTAAGCGTATTATTAAAAACACTGTTTACTGCACGATTGGATTAAAAACATGATTACTGCTAATGAATTGAAAATCAAAGGGGTTGCCAGCCTGGACGCGGCACTACAGGAAAATCGCGAAGCGACAATTACGGTGCGTGGCAAACAAAAGTATGTAGTGCTAAAGCTGGATGATTATCAACAACTGCGTGAAACAGAGCTTGAAGCTGCCCTGTATGAGAGCCGCGAAGACATCGCGAAGCACCGTTACCAAACGCAGTCAGTGGCGAATCATATTGCTGAGTTATTCGACTAATGCCATACCAGCTTCTTTTCACGGAAAGCTATATGAAACGCGCTCGTCAATTCGCCAAAAGACATCCACAGCTCCGCAGCCAATATGAAAAAACGCTATTGTTATTGGAACAAAATCCTTTTCATCCTTCACTGCGTCTGCATGCGCTGACCGGCAAACTTAATGGACTTTATTCTGTTTCTATCAATCTCAGTTACCGCTTAACTATCGAGTTGATGATTCATGACGAAAAAATTGTTTTTATTAATGTCGGCAGTCATGACGAACTTTATCGCTGAACACTACCTGGGCTACAAATGGATACATTAACGCAAGCCTTGCTAGGCGCCGCCGTGGCATATGCCGTCGCTGGTAAACAATCGCCGCGAAAAGCCTTGTTAGCAGGTGCTGCAATTGCCGTGGCACCGGATCTGGATATTTTTATCAGCTACGCCAACGATTTAGACAAGATGACCTTGCACCGCAGCTGGACACATTCCTGGCTGGTACATACTTTGATCGCGCCATTATTGGCGCTGTTTATTAGCCGTTTTGATAAAAGTCTCAGTTGGCCTCGCTGGGTTTTACTCATCTGGCTGGTTTTGGTAACACATGCCGGCTTGGATGCACTGACTGTTTACGGCACCCAGTTATTTTGGCCGTTTATGCCCCACCCTGCTTCCGGCGGCAGCGTATTTATTATCGATCCGATATACAGCTTGTTATTACTGGCAGGCTTTATCGGCGTGCTGTTTTGGCCATCCATAAAAACGCATCGGCTGATGTTGACGACTTTTGGCTTGAGTTGCCTGTACCTGATTTGGGGATTTGCGGCTCAGCAATGGGTGGCCGCACAAACGCGTGCGACGCTTGCTGAACAAAATATTGACTATCAACATTTGCAGGTCAGTGCCGCGCCACTTAATACTTTGCTGTGGCGCGTTGTGGTGGTGGGTGATGAATATTATTATCAGGGCTTTCGCTCGGTTTTCGATGGTAATGCATCACTTGAACTGACACGCTATCAACGCGGCAAAAACGTTGTCGAACTGGTTGGCGAATCGCCCACTTTGACAAGGATTGATTGGTTTACCCGCGGACAGTTTAAGGTCGAGCAAAAAGACGATTTGATTATTGTCAGTGATTTGAGAATGGGCATGGAGCCTTATTATTTCTTTAGGTTTCGGTTAGCGGCATTTGAAGAAGGTGAATGGCGGCTAATTGAGCCGAAACAAATCCCGATGTTTCGTAATTCAACCAAAGGGCTGCGCTGGGTCTGGCAGCGAATTTGGGATCCGAAAGCAGAATTTCACATTGATTAAAAGTGCGTGAAGGCCAGGCCTTGCGCTTCAGCAACGGCCTGACAAGTGACTTTGCCATCATAAATATTCAGGCCATTGCGTAAATGAATATCGTCAGCCAGGGCCTGATTCAGGCCTTTATCAGCCAGCGCCAAAATAAAAGGCAGTGTTGCGTTGGTCAGGGCAAACGTAGAGGTGCGTGCCACCGCACCGGGCATATTGGCGACACAATAATGCACGACACCTTGCTCGATATAGGTTGGCTGAGCATGGGTAGTCGGTTTTGAACTTGCAAAACAGCCACCTTGATCAATGGCAACATCCACCAATACCGCGCCGGTTTTCATTTGCGACAGCAGTTCACGACTGATTAATTTTGGTGCCTGCGCACCCGGTAATAACACGGCACCGATGACCATATCGGCTTTAATCACGCTGCGTTCGATGCTGTCTGCAGTAGCAAACAGGGTTTTAATCCGGCCACTGAACTGCTGATCCAACTCACGCAGCCGCGGCAATGATTTATCAATTATCGTGACTTCTGCGCCCAGGCCAAGCGCCATTTGGGCGGCATGACTGCCCACGACACCGCCACCGATAATCAAAATATTCGCAGGCGCCACACCCGGTACGCCGCTCGGCAAAATGCCCAGCCCGCCTTCGGAAATTTGCAAAGCATGCGCACCGGCCTGAATTGCCATGCGGCCGGCAACTTCACTCATCGGTGCCAGTAGCGGTAAACCACCCTGTTCGTCAGTCACCGTTTCATAAGCCAGACAACTGGCACCGGATTTTAATAAATCTTCGGTTTGGGCTTTATCAGGGGCCAGATGCAAGTAGGTGAATAAGATTTGCCCGGCACGCAATAACTGGCGTTCTTCGGCCAATGGCTCTTTAACTTTGACCAGCAAATCTGCCGTTGCAAAAATCATCGCAACGTCATCAATGATTGAGGCACCCGCCTGCTGATATAACGCATCGCTAAGACCGATAGCCGCGCCGGCATCATGCTGCACTAAAACGTCATGGCCATGGGCAACCAGTTCGCGGACACCCGCCGGTGTTAATGCCACCCGATATTCATGATTTTTGATTTCTTTGAGTAAGCCGATTTTCATCTTTTTCATCCTTATGACCTACTTTAGCATCATAACGGAAAAGCAATTAACCACAGAGACACAAAGGGCACAGCGATCGATAACGAGCCATCTTTGCGAGACGTTTTTTTGCCGAAGCAATCTTTCCATAAATGTAGGTTGGGCTGAATGTGAATGAAGCCCAACACGGCAGGGCTTATGAATGTTGTTGGGCTTCGTACCTCAGCCCAACCTACACCTAATCCCGTCATTCCGGAAAACACTTTTTGTTTATCCGGAATCCAGTGCAGGGCGCACAGCCGTGCGACTAGATCCCCGTTTTCACGGGGATGACATTATCTACTCTGGACTAGCTCCCACGGTCC
>JBBEBX010000003.1:399566-417889 GCA_040882115.1 Methylophaga sp.
ATCCAGTGCAGGGCGCACGGCCTTGCTTCTGGATCCCCGTTTTCACGGGGATGACATTATCTACTCTGGACTAGCTCCCACGGTCCCCCCGTGGGAGTATTTACAGGCTTAGGTTCCCACGGAGGATCGTGGGAACCAGTAAAAATTCGCCATGACACGCTCTCTCTGTCATTTCGAGCGAAGCCGGGAAATCCCATCGGCTGTGTTGAGATACCTCCGCTGCGGTCGGTATGACAGTGACCCCGTCATTCCGGAAAACGCTTTTTGTTTATCCGGAATCCAGTGCAGGGCGCACGGCCTTGCTTCTGGATCCCCGTTTTCACGGGGATGACGCAAAAAATACATTTGCATACTCTGCGGATATTTAAAGTAGATTGCTTCGGTAAAAAACCACCTCGCAAAGACGGTTACTTTTAAACCTCTGTGCCCTATGTGTCTCTGTGGTTAATATCTGCTCTGGATTCCCGCATACGCGGGAATGACAGTGACTAGCGCTGCTAAACCAAAATCCCGCGTTGCAGCCAGTCACTAATCATTTGCCGGGCACCGTCTTTAACAACATCAGCATTGGGGTGTTGCAGTGCTTCCGCGATTTCAACTGCGGCTTGCTCACCGGTCAAATCTTCGTCAAGTAATTCCAATAAACGGGCGCTGACCGGGTTGAGTTCGATAAATTTAACCTGGTCATCGATATTGCGGTAAACCAGCAAAAAGTTGGGCTGGGCGGATGGTGTTTGCGGCTGATTTTCAACGCTGATTTGATGCACCGGAAACTGATAGGTAAGTAACCATGCCAATGGCGAACGTTTTAATTGCAATGCCAAGACATCAGTATCCGCTGGCACGCTGCGCTGCTGAAATTCAGCATTGGCAATACCCAGCGCCAACTCTACCCATTCGTAATGGGCCAGTTCTTTGATAAATGGCGGATCGTTGCTGAGATCCCGTTCGGCTTCCAGATAATCAATAAATTCTTTGGCGATCTCATTAAACAGCGGTCGCTGGCATCGATGCTGGCTCATAAAGTCACGGACCATGAGCTGCCAGTAATCGTCATCCAGCAGGCTTTTTAAAACCGGGAACGCCGTGCTGCAGAAACTCTGAATATTGTTAAAAATCAGCCGCCGGTAAATCGCCATACGCCGGTCTTCAATGTTCTCAGGTGCGGCTAATTCAGGATTACGGATATGTCCGGCAAACGCCATCTGCAGTGCACGAAAATCGGTTTGCATCAGTTTTTCGCCCGTTTCAAAGTGCTAGATTCCCGCATGCGCGGGAATGACGACAAAGAGACATGCAAATCGCTGGATTCCCGTCCCCGACTGCGCGGGGAGAGTCCCTTTGAGCGCGGGAATGACGGCTCTGGGGTAATGCATGTTCGGCACTCAAAAGCTGGCATTACGCTTGCGACCGTTTAACAATCTGATTATCAGCGGCGAATTGATAATCACGAATTTTGCCGACCTCGTTAAACAGCGTTTGCAGATCCGGAATATTAAAATCCCGCTCCAGCAACGTTGGTCGCACGCCATGACGGGCATAGCTGTGTTGCAATAAATCCCAAACCGGATCAATGACCGCCGCGCCGTGGGTATCAACAATCAAATCCTCGGCTTCGTTGAAATGCCCGGCAATATGCATATAAGCAATGCGTTCACTGTCGATGGCATCAATATAATCTTTGGCGTTATAGCCATGATTAATACTGTTGACGTAAACGTTATTTACATCCAGCAATAGCCCGCAATCGGCTTCCTGCAAAATGGCGCTGACAAATTCCAGCTCGTTCATCTGCTGACCGGGCGCGGCGTAGTAAGAGACATTTTCAATAATCAGTTGCCGCTGCAACATATCCTGCACCCGACGAATTCTGTCGGCGACGTAATGCACGGCATCTTCTGTGAATGGAATGGGCATCAAATCGTAGAGGTGGCCGTCATCACCGCAGTAGCTGAGATGTTCGCTGTAAAGCCGCACCTGATGTTCATCAAGAAAGTTTTTCAGGCGTTTGACAAAGGTCTCATCCAGCGGCGCCGGGCCACCGATGGATAAAGACAAACCATGGCAGAGCATCGGGTAACGCTCGGTAAAATGCCGTAACTTTTTACCGAGCCGGCCGCCCATTTCCAGCCAGTTTTCCGGGGCAATTTCCAAGAAATCGACTGGCGCATTGTCAACAGCAGCCAAATCATCCATAAAACTGCGGCGCAACCCTAATCCTGCGCCATGAACAGCGCCCGCTTGCGTCGTCTGTAATTGATTTTTAGTCATAGCTTTATGACGCTTTACGCATCAATTTGTTACAAACTACTCAGCTTCGGGGATTTCAAATATCGTGCGATCGACACCGACATTGCCGGTATTTTTATCAAACAAATAAATGATGGCTTTGTAATGACCCGGCTCCTTAATTCTGGTTTGACCATTAAACATGCCATCAGGACCTTTGAGCGCCATGCTGACTTCTCCAACTTTTTTACCATCCTTCATAATAATCGTTTTGGCTTCATAATTATCACCCTGCCAGTGACCATCTTTGGTAATCGGGCAACCGCACAGCAATGAGGCTTTAGTCATAATATCGACCTGGCCACCCTGAATAACGCGTGTCCAGCCATCAACAATAAAGCCACTCATACTAATGATGATGCCATCACCCAAAATATCTTTGCCGGGTATCACCCAACTGGTCATGGTGCTTTCCTGAATACTCTGCCGGTCAGCATACGGGCCAATTAATTTAAAACGCAGTAAACGAGGCGTATCAATATCTACTGTTGCCAGATAACCAGCCGTTTTATCATCGGTCTGCCGTTGGCCACGTTTTATCGGGTTTTCAATTAAAACAGCGGTATCGCCCGTGCCACCATTGATCCAGCCCTGATCGAGAATTTCGCCGGTTTCGGCATCTTCAATAATGGCTCTTACCCCACCCACGCTGCTGCCAATAAATTTAGAATCAACGGCCTTGGCGCGCACCATAATTTGTGTTGGCTCAGCCATCGTGGCAAATGACATCATCAAAGCCGCTGAGCCAATTAATGTATTACGGATAATCTGCATTTTAAATCTCCTAATTAGGCGTCTTCGCCATCCTGCCAGGCATCATAGCCACCAATAATCGATACCGCATTGGTAAAGCCCAGTTGCTGCAAAGTCGCTGTTGCCAATGCTGCCCTGCCACCTGATTTGCAATAGACGACAATCGAACGGGTTTTGTCCTGAAAATCCGGATCGTTGGCAATCGCAAACTCCAGCATGCCACGGGGAATATGTCGGGCACCGTCAACATGGCCGGCATCAAACTCCGCTGACTCACGGACATCCAGCGCAATACTGTCTTCGTCTAACATTTGCTGTGCTTGTGACACACTGACTTCACGAATGCCTGCTTTGGCGGCCTGGACTAAATCCATTGCTGTTTTTGCCATAACGTTCTCCTTTTTGCTGATAGGCTTGTGACCAGATTTTTCGGTATTGGTTTTGTAAGTCTCATTAACTGAGTCACTGCTACAATAGTGCCTATCGTAACCCAAAAATCGTTGCCGTCAGGCAGCGTTTCAACCAACGGATTTTTATGCTGGCTTATATTATTCGGCGGATTTTGTATGCCATCCCGATTTTAATTGGTGTTAATGCGCTGACCTTTGCCTTGTTTTTTCTGGTCAATACGCCAGACGATATGGCGCGCATGCAACTCGGCGATCGCTATATTCAACAAGAAGCCGTTGAAACCTGGAAAGCTGAGCGTGGCTATGACCGGCCGATGTTATGGAATAGTGACGCCGAAGGCAGCGAGCAATTCACCAACACCATTTTTTTTGATAAATCGGTGGCGCTGTTCGCCTTTGAATTTGGTCAGGCCGACGATGGCCGTGATATTGGCAGCGATATTCAAACCAGGATGTGGCCGAGTCTGGCGATAGCCATCCCGGTTTTTGTCATTGGTCTACTGGTAAATATTACTTTTGCCATGCTGATGGTGTTTTTTCGGGCGACCTATGTCGATTTAAGCGGCGTGGTGTTGTGTGTGATGCTGATGTCGATATCCAGCCTGTTCTACATTATTGGCGGTCAGTTTGTGGTCGGTAAACTGATGCAATTAGTGCCGGTTTCCGGCTTTAGTGATGGTTTTAATGCCATTAAATTTATGATTTTACCGGTGGCGATAGGCATTATCTCCGGCATTGGCTCTGGTTCGCGCTGGTACCGCACCTTATTTCTGGAAGAAGCCGCCAAGGATTATGTACGCACAGCCCGCGCCAAAGGTTTATCTGAACTGCGGGTATTGTTTGGCCATGTTTTGAAAAACGCCATGATCCCGATTCTCACCGGCGCTGTGGTGTTGATTCCAACCTTGTTTATGGGCAGCCTGATCCTTGAATCTTTTTTTGGTATTCCGGGGCTTGGCAGCTATACCATTGATGCTATTAACGCGCAGGATTTTGCCATTGTCAGGGCCATGGTGTTTTTGGGGTCGGTTTTGTACATCATCGGTTTAATCCTCACCGATATTTCCTACACACTGGTCGATCCGCGGGTGCGTTTACATGGTTGATACCGGTAACCTGGATCTGCGTCAGCAAGCTCTGGCAATCTTATTAATTGAAGATGCTGCAACCAAAGCAATCGCGACCCGGCAACTTGCCGAACAATGCCGGCAGTCAGGTTATCAGTTAAACCGTCAGCCACTGGCAGCGCCAGCGATTCCCGGCCGCCCCGTCAAACCTGAACTGGTCAATCCCAAAGCACTGCCGCGCCGGCGTAATAACCGCGACACCGGTCATGCCAGTTTGATCCATGCGATTTGTCATATCGAATTTAATGCCATCAATTTAGCGCTGGATGCCCTTGCCCGCTTTAGCGATATGCCTGAAGCTTATTACGCTGACTGGTTACAGGTTGCTGATGAAGAAGCCAAACACTTTCAAATGCTCAGTGAACATTTAGCATCGGCGGGATTTGCTTATGGCGATTTTCCAGCGCATGACGGACTCTGGGAAATGGCACAAAAAACCCATCATGATCCTTTGCTGCGAATGGCGTTGGTGCCACGGGTTTTAGAAGCGCGGGGACTTGATGTCACCCCAAAAATGATGGAAAAACTAACGCAAAGTGGCGACCATCGCGCCGTGGAAATTCTGCAAGTGATTCTCGAGGAAGAAATCGGTCATGTCGCTGTCGGTACACGCTGGTTTAATTATTTGTGTGCTCAGCGCGATTTGGACCCGTTAACGACTTTTACCGAATTACTGGAAAGCCATTTCCATGGTGCGATTCGCGGCCCGTTTCATCTGGAAGCACGGCAGCAAGCAGGGTTTTCAGAAGCAGAACTAAACTGGCTATCGCAACGTTAATCGCTAGAATCGGCCTGTTTTTTCTTTTTTTCCATCTCGGCTTTTTGCCGGCGCGATTCTTTCGGATCGGCAATCAGCCCACGGTAAATCTCAATTCTGTCTTTGGCATGCAGGCTGGCGTCGAGCTTACAGATTTTGCCAAAAATCCCGACTTTGTCGTTGGCCAAATCAATTTGCGGATAACGCTCTAAAATGCCGGAGCGCTTGATGGCCTGTTCAACATTGGTATCCGGCGTCACTTCCAGCGATAAAATCACCTGCTCTTCCGGCAATGCGTAAGCGACTTCGACCGTCATTAAATCTTTATCAGCCATACATTTCCCGTGCCCGTTTACAAAAAGCTTCTACCAATGAACCAGAGATTTGCGTAAACACCGGCCCCAGCGCCAAATCCAGCAAGCGGGTGGAAAATTCAAAATCCATGTCCAGTTGCACGCGGCAACCCTGATTATCTCCGATTTCTGAAAACTGCCAGTAGCCTTCCAAATGCCGGAATGGCCCGTCAATCAATTCGATGCGAATTGACTCACCGGGCACCAAAGTATTGCGTGTCGAAAATTCATGATGAATACCGCCTTTGGCAATATCCAGCGCTGCACAAATAACCCGGTCATTACGACTGATAATTCGGCTGCTTCGACACCAGGGTAAGAATTGTGGATAGGCATCTACATCATTGACCAGATCAAACATTTGCTGTGGTGAATACTTCACCAACGAACTGCGGGTTATGGTTGTCATCAGACTTGCGTTGGAACCTTAATTTATTAAAACCAAAAGCCGGTAAGATTCACGAAGACGACTAAAATCGCCAGCGGAGCAATATACCGAACCAGAAAACGCCATCCGTGGAACAAAAATGCCGGCTTGATCGCCAGCTCTTCTTCAGAATTCGCCCGCCGCATTACCCAGCCGGCGAAAATAGCGATGAGCAAACCACCCAAAGGCAACATGATATTGGCTGTCAGGTAATCCAGCAACTCAAATGGTGTTAATCCGGCTAATGTCCACTCACTGCCGATATTGAATGAAAACACCGTTAACAGCCCCAGCGCCCAGATAGTCACCCCCACCCAAATACAAGCATTGAGGCGTTTAATCTCGTAGTTTTCGACCAACCAGGTCACGACCGGTTCAGCCAGAGCAATGGCACTGCTTAACGCCGCAAAAAACAACAACACAAAAAACAAACCGCCAAACCAGGCACCATGATTCATATGGCCAAAGGCGATAGGCAGCGTTTCAAAAATCAGACTCGGCCCGGCGCCAGGTGCCATGCCATTGGCAAATACCAGCGGAAAAATCGCCAGACCAGCCAAAATCGCCACCGTGGTATCCATCACCGAAATCGCCAGCGTCATGCGAAATATCGAAGTTTTTTTCGGTAAATACGAGCCGTAGACCATGATCGCGCCCATACCGAGACTCAACGAGAAAAAGGCATGGCCCATAGCCGTCAGCACGCCGTTAGCGGTTAATTTGGAGAAATCCGGATCAAACAAAAAGTGCACAGCATCATCGAAATAATGGCCTTGTTGATAAGCAAACCAGACCAACACCAGCAAAATTAAAAACAAAGCCGGCATCATAAACCGAACTGATTTTTCGAGACCGCGTTGTACACCGCGACTGACGATGATCATGGTCAGCACCATAAAGATAGTGTGCCAGGCGAGTAATTTTTCGGGATGACTGACTAAATCAACATAAATACTGCGCGCGCCGTCAGGCGTGACGCCTTCAAAAGTATTGGCAAACGTGCGAAACACATAAGACATCGCCTGACCGGCAATGACGCTGTAATAAGACAAGATTAAGAAGCCCGCCAATACGCCCATCGCACCCAGGTATTTCCAGGCGGTTGAGCGTTGTTCGTCTTCGGCCAGGGTTTCCAGACTGTTTACCGGGTTTTGCCGGCCGCGGCGGCCGATGATGATTTCAGCGACCATTACCGGCACACCAATCAGCAAAATACAGCCGAGATAGACCAATACAAAGGCACCACCACCATTTTCGCCGGCAATATACGGAAATTTCCAGATATTACCGAGGCCTACCGCAGCACCGGTCGCTGCCAGAATAAAGGCCCAGCGGCCGGTCCACTCACCATGCATTGATTTAGCGGGTCTATTCATAAGAAACCTTGCGCGCAAAATTCTCCTGATTTTGGGGGAAATCGCACAAATGCTCAAGCCACGCAGCAAATCGCTTATGTATAATGATCGAATGGCAGCTAATAAAAAATCCAAACAATCTGATAACACCATCGCCCAGAACAAAAAGGCCCGCTTTGAGTTTTTTATCGAAGAGAGCTTTGAGGCCGGCCTGGTATTGCAAGGCTGGGAAGTCAAAAGCCTGCGCGGCGGTAAAGCGCAGCTCAGCGACAGTTATGTATTAATTCGTGATGGCGAAGCATGGTTAGCCAACGCGCTAATCACACCGTTAAAAACAGCATCGACGCACATCGTCCCGGCGCCGCAACGCGACAGAAAATTGTTGATGAAAAAAACGGAACTCAACAAACTGATTGGCTCCGTCGAGCGCAAAGGTTACACATTGGTGCCATTAACAATGTATTGGATGCGTGGTCTCGCCAAGATAAAAATCGCCCTGGCCAAAGGTAAACAATCCCATGACAAACGCGCGACGATGAAAGATCGCGATTGGCAGCGAGATAAAGCCCGTTTGTTCAAAAATAATTAAGGCTTAGGCCATCTCCTCCGTGACCTATGGCCAATACCAAAGATAAATAAGCACAGCACTGGTTGAAAAACCGCATAAGCGTTACAATGTACTTGTTACCAAAGGGGGCGACCTGGCTTCGACGTGGGTTACGAAACCTAAGGTGCATGCCGAGTATTTCAGTTTTTCTCGTAAATCAGACTGGAAAAAATTAGTTGCTAACGATAACAACTACGCACTAGCTGCTTAATAACCAGTGAATGCCGTCCGACCAGAGCCGTGCTTGTGCGTCTGGTATCGGGCGTCGACTCTCACAAGACCGTCTTGACGTATGCTTGGTACTGATAGACTAAAACTTAACAAGATCGCTTCTAGTTTTCCCTGTTCATCGGGTAGCTTGAAGTTAAATTAATAGATGAAATAAGCATGTAGAGCTGAAGGCAGAGGATCTGCGGACGCGGGTTCGATTCCCGCCGCCTCCACCAAACACAAAACAACCACCTCCGGGTGGTTTTCTTGTTTATGGCTGCTTATTAAACCCGGTGTTCTAAATCTTCCCGAATAATCTCCGGATGCCTGTTTGTTAAATATTTACATTGGTGAGAATACCTGTAACGACCACTCTTTACAGTCTGGCTCTACGGCAATCCCATGTTCGTTTTCAAACCTAACCTGCATTGACGCCCTTGTTTTTATAGTTTTCAGCGTAACGGCAGGATAAAACTTTTCTGGAAGATTTTGAGCGTCGTCAGGAAGCGAATTGATAGCATCTACATAGGCCCTAGTACCATTTTGCTTTGATTTGTCACCAGTCATATAGTTGAGCAAGGATTCTATGTCAGGTGCCTCGAGCTGATAAATCCAATTTAAGCACCACCTAATAGTTTCTTCCGATGATTTAGAAGGTATGGTCAAGTTGTGAAGTATGTCTGACCGCATAGGGCTAGCAGGTTTGGCCCCTATCAAATTTGAAATTATTTCTTTTTCAGCCTCTGGAGTAAGAACGCAGCCAGACCATTGTTGATTTTGCTCTTCCGAGCTTAATCTCTTAAATATATTGCTAAGAAATAGTTGAGCATCTTCATCAGAGCAGTAATCGCCTATTCCAATGGCACCCCGCAAGGGCATATTTTTTTCGCAAAAAGCTCCATTAAACGGACAACCGCAAGTATAAAGCTACATGTACTATGGGTGGTTATTGGTGGTGACACCAGAACTATAGTGTCAAATACAAACTCACCAACTTCAAAGTTGATGATTTCAGAGTTTAGACTCCCTTCCATAGTATTATTTCGAAACACAGCATTACGCGCCTCTGATATTAGCTTCTGATATGTCTCCATAACGGATAAAAGTTCAACTTTGTCCTTAATTTTATTAGACAAACCAAGAACATCAAGCATCGCCACTAATCGATTTTCTAGATACACGCGATTTATCCTAAATATTTAACGCTTTGGCTTTGCGGCGCACCGGAGCGCCGCGTAGGTGCGTCCGCCAACAGCCACTGGTTATGCTTTACCGGCCTGAATCCACCGCCAAAATTATTGCTTCACCAATCTCAGCAATCGCCTGATTCCTCTCTGAAAAAGAAGCTTCCGTTTGCGTAAGATATAGGGCTACAAAGATGGGATGGCGCTCCGGTGGCCAAATTATGGCTGTTATAGATCGCGATCCGAAACCTCCAGCCCCAGTTCGATCTGCAACAATCCAGCCTTCCGGAACAGCAGCTCGAAAAAGTCCATCTGCAACTTGGTTTCTCTTAAGCCAGTCATGTAGTTGATCTCTAGACTTTCCGGATAACGCGTCGCCCAACAGCAAACTCTGAAGATTTTTCACCATCGCATTTGGAGTTGTTGTATCCCTGTTATCGCCTGGTACCGCCTCATTAAGTTCCGTTTCCCAGCGATCAAGACGCGTTACATCATCCCCCAGGCTCCTCGCGAACGATGTTACTTTTTCCGGTCCACCCAGAGCTCGCAAAACCAAGTTTGCGGCCGTGTTATCGCTCATCGTCAGAGCAGCCTCACAAAGATCCGAAAGGGTCATGGCTTGACCACCAGCGTATTTCTCCGTGATGGGAGAGTAGGTCACGAGATCTGACTCTGAAAAACTCACCGTTCTTTCGAGATTCTCCTGTCCCGCATCGACCCGGTGAAGCAGGGCCGCACAAGCAAGCGTTTTAAACGTACTGGACATTGCAAATCGCTGGTCAGCTTGATATTCCCATCTCTGCTCGGACTCCAAATCATAAGCAGCAAAGCCCACTTGAGCTTCAATCTCACCAGCGATTCTCGCCACAGTTTGAATCAGGGAATAATTATGGCCGTCAGCAGATGCAATTGATGCCAAAAAGCTAAGAAAAATAGCTACATAAAACTTTAATAACGCCGTCACTGGTTCAATTCTCATAAATTTCTCAGTACCTGATTCGAACTGCATAACTGTATGTTAATGAGCTCTTCGACCTCATAATAATTATTAACGTGAATGGATCATAAACATAATCAAACAAATTCACCTTTCGTACCGCATTGAAATATATAGATCTTTTCCTGGCAACATAACGCTTGAATTATTAATCGTGAATGATTCACGATTAATTTGCCAGCATCGTCATGGTTAACTGCTCTCATTTGGTACTTCAAGGAAGAGGTCTTTTCCATGTCACCATCACCGTTTATCAATTTCTTGTGCTGATTCATCTTACGCATTGTGGCAAGCCGCAACGTCACCACAAAGCCTGTTAAAATATTCCATCAAATCAAGCAAGTGACTCAACGAGATAATTTTTACCACTTAATCAATCACTATTGAGGTACATGATGACCGAAGCAGAAAAACGCGAAACCAACACCTTGTTTGTTGAAGTCTCAGGTGCCGGCCTGCCTGAAGCAGATGGCCTGTATATTCCTTCGACTGCGCCACCGGCTAAATCCGAATCAGGAACTGTCTCCAGCCCGGGCTACTGGAATGGCAAACCGGCCTGGGATCGTGCCGATGGTAAAGCCGAAAGAAGTCCCGCAATATCCTATTCCAACAGCTACAAAGCTTGGCGGATCTCACGTCTCGATGGTCATCTTGCTTATGAAATCACTTGCGATGATGCACTTCCGCCCACTGACCGGCCCTGGAATGTCTACAAAATGGGTGTGGCCCCATCCCCCAAAGTCACATTGCATTATTGCGATCCTCGGCAACCCTGCCCCACGCCGAATATCGTCTTTATTCTCGGCGGCCCCGGTGCCGGCAAAGGCACCATGTGTGAACTGGCTGAGATCCAACTTGGTTGGAAACATCTGTCTACCGGTGATCTGCTGCGCGCCGAGTTGCAAAAAGGTGGACCGACCACTGAACTCATTAAACAATATGTCGATGGTGGAAAATTAGTACCGGACGAAATCGTGGTCGGGCTGCTTAAAGATGCTATCGAGAATGCGATCCGTACCACGGGCAATCTCAACTTTCTGATCGATGGCTTCCCACGCTCATTTGGCAATATGGATGCCTGGTATGCAGTCTTCGGACGGGAAGCCGAACTGCCGAAGATGATCTACTTCGAATGTCCGCTCGACGTGCTGACTCAGCGCATTCTCGGCCGCGCCCAATACTCAGGTCGCAGCGATGACAACGTGCAAAGCATGAAAGTCCGCTTTGAAACCTTTAAGGCTGAAACCTTACCCATCGTTGAACACTTCAAAGAGCAGGGAAAATGCGTCGAAATCGACACCAGCGAGGAACGTCCCGCCGTTTATGAGCTAGTGCGAACGCAACTCGCCGAGCACACTGACGAAGACCTTATGACCATGCCCCTCAGTGAAAAATCTGAAATCCTGCTGGGTCTGCGGCCTTACCCTAAAAGGGCGTAAGTCAGGGAAGTTAAGCCCTGCGTGAGGACAGGTGCGTTAGCCGTGATGGCTGGTGCACCATTTGCGTTCGGATATTGAGTATTTTCACCAGTCAATATGTTGCCCCTGCCAGTCGATAAACCGTAGCGTGTCCGCTGCCGGTAATTCATAAAGTATCGCCAATAGACGCTGGGCAACAAACTGAGGTGTCAGTAATTTTTCAGCTGGTACATTTTTCTGAAACGGTCTGGATAACGGCGTGTCGGTGGTGCCCGGATGAAAAGCGATGATCGATACGTTGGGCGCACGGCGCTGATATTCGATGGCAGCGGTTTTCAGCAGCATATTTAACGCCGCTTTACTGGCCCGGTAGCTGTACCAGCCGCCGAGATGATTATCATTGATACTACCTACTCTGGCGCTGAATACCACCAGATGACATTGTTGGGCTTGTTTTAAATAAGGCAATAACGCCTGTACCCAGAGCATCGGCACAATAGCGTTGCTGGTAAAAATCGACTGGCAATCTTCAGCATTAAATTGCTCTATGCGTTTTTCGGGCTGTAAACCAGCATCGTGCAATCGGCCGTTACAAATAAACACCTTTTGTATAGGCAATAAATCAGTGACATTTTCAGTCAACGCGGTAGCAATGGCTGACTGGGTATTGTCAACGATTTGCCAGATGACTTTATCAGGCAAATCCACCGGCGGTGGCTGGCGGCTAAATACTAATATTTGCTGGCATTCAGCGGTTTCAGCCAGGGCTTTTATCAGCGCTGTGGCAATAGTGCCGCTCCCGCCGATCAGGATTGCTGCATAGGCCATTAAGAATTTTCCTGTTGCAAACGTTTAGGTTCAGCGGCTTTTGGCCGCAGGCCGCATTGGTCCAGTAAATCCTGCCAAAGCCCGGTATGGGTTTTCAGCGCGGTATCAAACTCAGTCCAGATGCTGTCTGGTGATTCCAGTAAATAGCGTTGCCAGTATTTTTTGACAGCAGGCGGTGCGGTGTTTTGATGCTGCGCAGCAAATTGTCTGACCGCTGGTAACAACGCATCGCGATGCTGGCTGACCAGGGCAATATAGGGTTGGACATGGCCGATATAGATTTTGAAAAATACGCCTTCCATTTGCCGGGCACGTGGGTTGGGTTTTCCCTGGTAACACAGCGGTTTTTCGTCTATGCGCTGTTTAAGCAAGGCGCTGCCGGTGTTGAGCATCTGGGTAAGTTGTTGGGCGGATTTGATCAACGCGCCCAGGTCATCTTGATATTGCCAGCGCTGTTGGATTTTTCCCCAGCGGGTGAGTGCTGTCTTATTAGCGCCAGAGAGCAACGCGTCAACCGTCTGATTTAAATAGATGAAATCTTCTGATAGCTGCTGACTGTTGGCAAGCGGCCGATCAACAGGCATAGGTTGGGCGGTATGACTGAATAGCTCAGCCATTTCAGCGCTGGCCCAACTGGCCTGCCAGATTTCGGCGGGCAGTTGCTGACGCTTTAATATAGCGGCTTGTTTCAGCGTCTGCTTTAAAGACGCATCATCAATACTGTCGATACAAATGCCGGCCTCTTCAATAAATCGCTGCGAGTAACGCAGACGGTTTAACGGTTGCATGACCTTGCCGAGAATGGCATTTCGCTCCCCTACCACCACTTGCAAATCACAGCCGTACAAGTCCAAAAACGCCAGCATATTGATTTCAATATCGGGAATAGTCACCCGCCGCTCACGAACCCGTAGCCAGATAGCCGGTGTGGTTTGTGGGCTGTTTTGGGCGTTCACGTCCAGTACTCTTGCCAGGCGTATTGGATATTCATCCATCAGACTTTGCGGTGATGTAAACGGATCGCAGCTGCTGAGCAGCAATATGGCAAGCAAGCTGAATAATAAGCGTTGCGTTTGTGATGAGATGTCAGGCATAGCGCTATGACCTTAATCTGGCGACAGTGTTGCCAATAAACCAATTTTTGTTTGTCGGCATATTGCATTTCAGTCAGGGTCAACGCATGATCAATGGCAGTCACACTTTGCCAGCAGCGTACTCGGGAGAAAATCATGGAAGCCGATAGCAAGTTACTCAGCGTTGACAAAAAGACACGCAAAAAACTGGAAAAAATTGCTGATCTGACTCATCCCGATGCAGCGCGCGCCCGAGCTTTGTTAGCGCTTAATGATGGCCTGACACAGACTGCCGCAGCAACGAATGCTGGTCTGACATTGCCACAACTCCGTTACTGGCTGGGTCGCTTTCGCAGTAAACAACTGGCATGTTTTTCCAGCTTGAATGATGACAAGCCAGCGAAGCCAAAAGCCAAAAAAGCCGTGAAAAGCAAAGCTGATAAAAAAGCCAAAGGCGGTAGCAAAAAAGGCAAAAAGTCAGATAAGAAAAAAACCAAGCAAGACAAAAAATCTGCCAAGAAAAAATCTAAAAAGTAGTTTCCTATCTCATTCAAGCAAGCTGCCCGCAGCCTGAATGATTTGCAGCGAATCAAGCGGCGTCAGCCAGACAGCTAAAGCCGTTTGTTGTTGACCTTTATCGGGGATGCTATCGAGTTGTAACTGCCAGCGCTGTTGGCCGCTGCGTTGCTGATGACTGAGCACAACAAAATCATGTTGCAACTGTCGGCCGCGATTCTCGCCTGCCAGGACATTAGTCTGCAAACCCATACCGAGATAGGCCACATTTAATATGTACGCTTTATCAGTGTCGTATTCAGCAGTCAGTAGCTTATCTTGTAGTGCTACTGACAAAATATTGGCTGATTGTCCGGTGGTTTTTAAATCGCGCTGACCGCGAAACCACTGCCGCCACTCCTGACTATCAACAACAATACCCGGCGTATACGCTTGTGACAGGATAGCTTCTTGTACCAATGCATATTGCCGCTGACTATAAGCTTTGCTGGCATAGGGATCTTTCCAGCCCAGTCCATCCCAGTAATCAACATGAAATACCAGCGGCAGCAGGCCCTTAAAAACTCTCGGATCATTTCGTAACGATGATACCCAGCGATCCGCCGGCGGGCAGCTGCTGCAGCCTTCTGAGGTATATAGCTCAATTACTGTGGTTCGCTGGTTTGTACTGGCAAATTCCAATGCCCACAATGGCGCGCTGAACAATAACAACACTAACCCGATCATCCGCATCGCAGCATCCTCAAAATTAAGCCTTTAATTTACTGGCCTTTTTGAGACGTTAACGCCAATCATTTGTTACAAAACCCAATTAAAGCTACAGACTTTGCAATATATTTTGACATTCCCTGAAAAGGGCTATAGTCTTGGCGGTGCTTGCAAGTTTTACCGAGATTTGTTTTCACGTTCGATGTTTTCGCTTTAGTGCAACACCTTTAAGTTTAATCGTCCTGTCACAAACACCCGCGTCACTTACAGCACACCCGCTCAATTTTGAGCATTTTTAGATTTAGAATAGGACGACATCATGTCAGCTACTGGTACAGTTAAATGGTTTAACGAAGCGAAAGGCTTTGGTTTTATCGAACAAGAAAACGGCCCTGACGTTTTCGCACATTTTCGTCAAATCCAAGGCGACGGTTTCAAAACCCTGACTGAAGGTCAACGCGTAACATTCGACGTGACCCAAGGCCAAAAAGGTCCACAAGCTGAAAACATCGTTGCCGCGTAAGTTGCAATAGATTTTAAGCAAAAAAGCCCCGCTCTGCGGGGCTTTTTTTTGGCTGTTATTCCGGCTGTACTTCAATGACTTGTTCGGCAAAACCTTGATAAGCCGTCCATAATTCTTTGGCCATGGTATCCGGGAAAACATGAAAATCACCGGCCCGGAGTGCCGCCACTATCGCTTGTGCAACCACTTCCGGTGGATCCGCAATATCTTCAAATCCCGCATCGGTCGCCATATCGGTTTTAATCGGCCCCGGATGTACGCTGACCACTGCCGTGCCCTGCTCTGCCAATTGACTTTGTAAAGCCTGGGTAATTGAATAAGCGGCCGCTTTCGATGCGGCATATGTCACAAAATCCGGAAAAGCACGCAGAGAAGCAATCGAATTCAGTTGTACAAAAGCCCCACCACCATTTTGTTTCAATACTGGCGCGAATGCTTGTGCCATCCGCATTAAACCCACGACATTAATCTGCATCTGATAATCCAGTGCTTCAATAGCAACTGGATCGAGCGCCGTGGCATTTTTTAAAACACCAGCATTATTGACCACGATCTGCACATCTTCAGCGATTTGTGCTGCCCGGCTGATACTGGCAGCGTCGGCAACATCAAGTTCAATCACCGCTACTTTGTCGCCATATTGTTGTAAAAGCGGTTTGACGGAATCGGTATTACGTACCGCTAAATAAACTTTTGCGGCCCCCTGCTGGATAAATTCCACAGCTATGGCTTTGCCGATACCACGATTGGCACCGGTAACCAGCGCGGCTTTACCTTGTACATCGATTTTGGGATTCATGGTTGCTCCTCTGCAATTTTCGCATCGCCAAACTAATGATGGGTATGCAATCTAACTTGATCAAGGGGGCTGGCTCTTTTACATTAGCTGAATTTCGTCAACAGGTCAGGCTAATGGATTTAGAGCACATCAAACAACTGCTGGATCAATTTTTCAATACCACACTGGCCTGGGCCAGCAGTCCATTGTTCTACTCTCAGATAGGCTTGATTGTTCTGGGGTGTGTAGTCGGTTATGCAGTAACCGCTTTTATTCGTAACCATATCCCTATTTTGCATCAGCCGCCCGTTGCCGGGCCAGCGTTGAATTTAAGGCAATCCATCTATAACAGCCGCGATTTATTATTGCCGCTGATGCTGATCCTGGCACTGTCGGTGGCCGCTGACATCAGTAACTTATTATTCGGTAAAGATGGCTTGGTGACTGTCGCCATAAGCTGGGCAGTGATTTTTATGCTGTACAAAATCATTGATCGACTGGTCAACAAAACACTATTTAAAAAACTTGCCTATTTTATTTTACTGCCGATAGCCATTTTGCATTTATTTGGCTGGCTCCCCCCAGTCATTACCTATCTGGAAGGTATTTCTCTTCGGTTAGGCAATATTGAAGTTTCCGCCTATGGTGTGGTGCGGGTAATTATTTTTGGTTCGATTTTGTTCTGGTTAGGCCGCTTATCAAATCATGCCGGCCAGCAAATTATTCGCAGTCAGGAAGATTTGGATGCCGGCACCCGTGAGGTTTTTGCCAAACTATTTCAGATCGCTCTATTTTTTATCGTATTCCTGCTGTTGCTGCAGATTATGGGCATTAATCTTACCGCGCTGGCGGTATTTGGCGGTGCATTGGGTGTTGGTTTAGGTTTTGGATTACAGGCGATTGCCTCAAACTTTATCTCCGGGATCATCCTGCTGTTGGAACGCTCACTGAGTGTCGGTGATTATGTAGAAATGGAAGATGGTCGCAAAGGCATTATTCGTGAGTTGAATATGCGTTCGACAACATTAGAAACCTTTGATGGCAAAGATATCATGGTGCCTAATGAGCAGTTTATCACCACCAGCTTTACTAACTGGACACACAAAAATAACAAACAACGGTATGCGCTGGAGTTTCAGGTTGCTTACAAGACTGATCTGCATTTCTTATTCGACTTGATCCGCAAAACCGTGGCCAGTCACCCCAGTGTTATCAGTGGTGAGGACATTCCAATTGAGGAACGACCTGATGCTGAGATTGCCGGCTTTGGTGAATCCGGTGTCGATATTTTGGTGGAATTCTGGATGGAAGGCATTGATGACGGGCCTAATCGGATCGGTGCTGATTTGCTGCTGATGCTATGGGATGCATTTCATGAGCATAATATTCAGATTCCATTCCCACAACGTGAAGTTAAAATTGTGAATGCCAGCTGATAGTTAGCGCCCACATTATGCTAACCTGCACGTTTTAATTTTTTGTTACGGCCGTTTATAGTTAACGGAAGCGCTTTTGGTGAGGAAAACCATGTCTAATCATGATAATTTGCTGCTGGATAATCAATTATGCTTTGCGTTGTACAGCGCAACCAATGCCATTACCCGGGTTTACCGGCAATTATTGGATGAGCATGACTTAACCTATCCGCAATATCTGGTATTGCTGGTGCTCTGGGAGAAAGATGGTATTGCCGTACGGGATTTGATGCGGCGTCTGAAACTGGATTCCGGCACTTTATCACCCATTCTTAAACGGCTGGAACGCGCCGGTATGGTCGATAAACAACGTAACGACATTGATGAACGCATTGTGCGCATTTCGTTAACGGATAAATCCAGACAACTGAAACCTGTGATCGCCGAAGTTCAAAAACAAGTCGCCTGCCAGACGGGCCTTGAAAACAAAGAATTTTTTGCTTTGCTGCAGCAGTTAAATCAGCTGGCTGATGCACTGAGCAAGCGTGAAGCTGTTCAAGCCAAACAAGCCTGATTCATGATGTTGGCGGCCCGC
>JBBEBX010000003.1:417899-526849 GCA_040882115.1 Methylophaga sp.
GCCCGCATTGCGGGCCGCTTTACCACTTGCCAATTTTCAGCAGTATTCGCCAGCCCAAAAATAAAAATAATAACGGCAACAACACCATCACCAACAAAAACTCAGCCAATATATAAATAGCGGCTTCCACGCCCTTTTCTGTTTTATCTTTTATGTTCTGCAATTTACCGAGGATATCGAGACTATCGCGCATTCCCTGATACCACTTGCGATCTTTTTGCAGTTCAGCTTGCTGTAAGTCTTTGAGGCTTTGTTGTGTGCTGTCAAGCACAGCGACTGCTTGCTGGCGATCATTATCCAGCCAGTTTTGCATCTGATTGGCGGCCAAAGCAGTTACCGGGACTGCCAGCCGTAAAATACTCAGAATGATCACGCCTCGCAGCAGGTTCTTTTGCAAAGACAAATTACTGCCGCGGATCAGCGTGACTGACAGCGTAATCAGGATCAATAAAATCAATAAGCCGCGAAAGATTTCAATATCACCGATTGACAACAGAATTTTCTGAATACCAATGGAAGCTGAAGCAATTAACAGGATCAATGACACCTGTTCAATCAAATCATTAAGCGGGTCCAGGATTTGTCCTGGTGTCAGCGTTAAACCAACGCCCATCGGCTCAATGGCCAGTTCGGTGCCCTGCACCACTGAAATCAAGGCATTCATAGCCCGCGCCAGCGCATAGACTGTCAACGTCACTTTAAGCATTTCGTTAAGCTGTGGATTGGCCAGTGGGGTCAAAGGCAAGCAGGCCAGTATAAACAACAGCAACAATATGCCATAAGACCATCGGCGCTGATTGGGCGTCATAAATATTCCTCAATAATTGGCTTTGCAGCTTTGTGCTGCTTTTCAATGGTCACTTTAGATGCAATGACGCAGCATATCAAAGGAATAGAGAAGCTTATCCTTTAATCTCTCAGGAAAATCCTGAGTGCAATCGGGGGAAACACTGATGTTTGTTTTTGATTACATCCGTATATTAAGAATCGTGAGCTTGGAGAGACAAGCGTTTTTATAAATTTATTGGAGGATTTAATCATGTGGACTAAACCAGAATATTCAGATATGCGTTTCGGTTTCGAAGTAACAATGTACATCTGCAACCGTTAATACGCAGACAATGCATAAAAAAGAGCCCCGCCAGTCGGGGCTTTTTTTTGCCTGAATATTGCTAGTCATCCAACTCGTAATGTCTGTCGGGTCGCGTATCAGAATTAGCCTGGTCACTGGCTGCCCGTAATCCCAGGTAGTAAAACAATAGCAACAGTAAGTAAAACCAGATAAGCCCATCATTTTTTGCGACACTTAACAAAGCCCACACCGGCACCACATAAAACACCCCATTGAGTGCAATACTCCAAAAACGGTTAAACCGCTGCCGCGCTAAATCAAAAAGATAGCCGGCAAACATTCCGGTCATGTAACTGCCGACAATTGCCAGCACCAACATCAAAAAAATTCCCATGCCACTCAGTTTTATCATGAGTTTAACCCTGCATTCGCTAAGTCAAAGCTTGCCAAATATTTTCACATTGTCATCACAGCATAAAGCTAGCATGATTGAGAAAGTACATCAGGTGAAAAAATTCATGACCCGACTAAAATTATTATTAATCATGTTTTGTGTATCGCTGGCAGCCTGCGCCGAAGAAGCAGCAGACACCCTGGAAGACAAAGTTGATCCGGTACAACAGCTATCTGAATGGTGTTATGCCGACTGGCAGCAAAAAGACTGGAAAATGGGCGAATCACAAGTACTGGCCAAAGATAACGAAGCGTTCAGTGAAGGCATTCGTAAAGTTTGCCGTGCCCGTGCTGAACTCTATGCAGAGGGCTATGAAATTTATCCGTTTATCGCCGATGATGCACAGCGGGAAATTTACACCATGATTTTTTCAGCAACTGTTGCCGAGATCAAATCTCATATCCGCGAACATTTGCCGGCATTGCAGAAAATATAAACCTGCCTCAATACTCAGATTGGCACATTTTAGGGCTGGCTGAATCTGTTATTTGACTCTATGATGCACGGCATTTGTCCGTTGCCAAGAGTCACTTCATGAACCCGTCACAACAACGCACTTTGAGTGCCTTTCAATATCACTTTGAACAACTTCGCCATAACCAGCTGTTTGAACTGATGGTAGTGGCGGTGATTATCTTTTCGGCGCTGCTGGCTGGCGCCAAAACCTATGATATTTCTTACAATATGTCGCAAATCTTGCTGTGGCTGGATTATGCAATCACCCTGTTTTTCGTATTAGAAATCAGTATTCGTTTTCTCGGCGAAGCCGACAAGCGGGATTTCTTTAAAAGTGGCTGGAATATATTTGACACGCTGATTGTCGTGGCAAGCCTTATCCCCATTGAGAATAGCGAACTGGCTTTTGTCGGCCGGCTGCTGCGGATATTCCGGGTATTGCGAATGATTTCCATCATTCCGGAGCTACGTCACCTGTTGACCTCTCTGCTGAAAGCCCTGCCGCAACTCGGTTATGTGGCACTGATGATGTTTATTATTGTTTATATCTTTGCCGCAATTGGTACGAGTTTGTTCGCAAACATTAATGAAACGTTGTGGGGCGACATTACCATTTCGATGCTCACGCTGTTCCGGGTAATGACCTTTGAGGACTGGACCGATGTCATGTATGAAACCATGGCCGTCTATCCGCTGAGCTGGATTTATTATCTGCTGTTTATCTTTTTAAATACGTTTGCGTTTTTGAATATGCTGATTGGTATCGTCGTTAATGTCATGGAGCAAGAACGGCGTGAGGCTTATCAGCAGGCGCACAAAAATGATTTAACCATTGAAGATTTATCAGTGCAGATCAGTGAGCTGAAACAACTTATTCATCAACAAGCCCGCTCATAACCGTTTTTCACGCCGGATTCACAAGCAGCTGGCCACTATCAGCTTTATTTAGTGGAGAAACCGGATGTTACGTTATGGCTTGTTTAGTGTCGTACTTATGTTTATGTTAGCGGGTTGCAGCGCATCCCAGCCCCCTATTCGCACCGAATCGTCCGTTGATTTGGCTGAATTTATGGGGGACTGGTATGTCATTGCCAACATTCCGACCTTTATTGAGAAAGGCGCGCACAACTCGTTTGAATCTTATGAAATGAATGATGATGGCACTATTGCCACAACGTTTCGTTTTCGTAAAAATGGCTTTGATGGCGAAGAAAAAACTTACCATCCTAAAGGTTACGTTAAAGAAGATGGTTCCAATGCCATCTGGGGCATGCAGTTTATCTGGCCGATTAAAGCCGATTACCGCATTGTTTATTTAAATGATGATTACACGCAAACCATTATCGGCCGCCAGCAACGGGATTATGTTTGGATCATGGCGCGAACACCAAACATTTCGGATAGAGATTATGCTGATCTGCTAGAGATGCTGGAAAATGAAGGCTATGACATCAGTCAAATTCAAAAAGTACCGCAGCAATGGCCGGAAAAGTAAGCTTTAAATGACAAAAAATCTAACCGCTTTAAATACCGACAAACCAGAAACACTGGAAATTGTAGTCGCCAGCATCACCGATATTGCTGCATTAAACCACTTGCTTAACCAATGTGCAGACGCAATGGCAGCACAAGGTATGCAGCACTGGCTAGGTGTTTATGATGAACCAGCGGTTGCCAGCAACCTGCAGCAAAAAACTGTTTATACCCTTCGCGATCAACAGCATATTGTTGCTTGTGTGGCTTTATCAAATGAAGCTGCTGATTATTATGCTGATTGCTGGCCGGCCGCACCAAAAGCGGATTATTATCTGACCATGCTGGCTGTCACACCGGATTGTCAGCAGCGCGGTTTTGGCAAATTAATGGTGCAGTTTTGCCAGCAGCAAGTGCCTGCCGGGCAAACGCTGCAACTCGACGCCGTGGCGCACTATCCGGCGTTACTGGATTTTTACCACCAATTGGGTTTTCAGAAAATACATGACGGTATTGGCCTGGGTGATAAACGCTACTTATTCAGCTGGTCAGCCGAGTAACGTCGTCAGTAACATAATCACAAAAAACCACCCATCAGGCCGAAAATCACGATCCACACACCACCCGCCGCGCTGCCAGCTATGGGCGTGCCAGCATCAATGCCCGGCAATATTAACGAAAAAAAACTGGCCGCCAGCTGATGAGCAAATTATTGAATGATTGTTTTACGGCACTTTGCTGCATTGTGTCCTCCATATCAACGATGCTTGGACGCTGCTGGTCTGTTTTTGTTGCCAACAGTGGTGCGATTTTGTAACGTGGAAACTTATTGCACTTTATAAATTTCCAATAGCCCGTTAGTTTTAAGGCAAAAAAATAATGCAGGCATTACTGGAACATTGGATTAATTGTCCCTACTGTGGCGAGGCCATCAGTGTGCTGATTGATTGCAGCGTTGCCGAGCAGGATTATATTGAAGACTGCCAGGTTTGTTGCCGGCCAATTGAGTTTAAGGTTTACGCCGAGGCCGATGGTAATGTTTCTGTTAATGTTTTTAACGAGGATGAATAATATTTTTAAGGAAGATTATCCCGTACTTTATGGGATAGTTTGCTCATCCGCAGTTCGACAGATAGGTTTTAAATAACCCATCTGATGCCAACGACGGACAAGATTTTGATAATCAAGCACTTCAGTGCCACCGGCGCTTTGCTATTTTTAAGTCTTTGTTTGCCTCAAGCTCAGGCTTCACTGGACTTGTTGGCAGGGGTAGAAGCGGGTATTGAAACCGATACCGCGATGACCAATCCGGATTTGGAGCGCACCCAGGAAATCCTTTCCAGCCAGCAGGCGGAAACCAGTCATGCCTGGTTAAATACTGACACCGGCATTGCCTATCAAATCAATATAAAACGCAGCTATACCTACGGTAGCTATCCCTGTCTTGCCTATGATTTAACAATCATCAAGGGCGAGCGTCAGGACACCAAACCACTTGATGCCTGCCAGCATCGCAGTGGCAAATGGATTTCTGTGGCGCCCAACGGCATGGCCTTTTGATTACCCGGGCGCGTCAGCAATAAATACTGCACGGCGCGGGCCGGGATAACCCTCGATAGTTTTGCTATGATCCTGAGGATCCAGAAAATCCGCCAAAGATTCAAAGGTCATCCAGTCAGTGGCCCGTTGTTCTTCAACCGTGGTATTCGCTACATTCACACATCGCACATTTTTATAGCCACATTTCCGCAGCCATAATTCCATGGTCGACACCGATGGAATAAACCAGACATTATTCATCTTGGCGTAGCGCTGTTCTGGCATCAACGTTTTGCCCAATTCGCCATCAATCACCAGTGTTTCCAGCACCAATTCGCCACCGGGTTTAAGACATTGCCGGCACTCCATTAAATGCGTTAACGGCGAGCGGCGGTGATATAACACCCCCATCGAAAATACCGTATCAAACAGCTGTAAATTGGCCGGCATATGTTCGATACCGATAGGTAACACGAAATGCTGTTGGCTTTGGATAAATTGCTGGATAAGCTGGTACTGCATGGCAAATACCCAGGTCGGGTCAATGCCCATAACCATTCTGGCGCCCTCACCGACCATCCGCCAACCGTGATATCCATTGCCACCGCCTACATCCAACACTACCCTGTCTTTTAAAGGTGAGATATGCGGCAGTACCCGATCCCATTTCCAGTCAGAGTGCCACTCGGTATCGATATGAATACCGAATAAGTCATAGGGTCCCTTGCGCCAGGGGTGGAACTGTTTCAGCAGTTCTGTCAGTGTTGCCGGCGAAAAATCCTGCAAATCGGCCGACGTGCCTATTTGTACTTTGTCGCGTAGTTCAATGACTGACGGGATTATCGCTGGCAAATCAGCCAGTGCCTGCTGCCATATCGGCATTTTGCCATGCCGCTCGGGATGCAGTTTGTCCGCTACCTGCTGCTGTAATTGCTGACGCCAGGCAGTCTGACCGACGCTATCAAGCCAGTCGTAAAATTGTTGATAAACCATTATTTGATTGCGATAAAAGAAGCGAAATTAAAACACTGAAACCATTGCTCGGTCTGTGAAAAGCCGGCAGTTTGAAACCGCTGATGATGGGTCTCGGCCGTTTCCGGGATCATTACATTTTCAAGGGCATTACGTTTTTGGCTGATTTCCAGATCGCTGTAGCCGTTAGCGCGCTTAAAATCCAGATGCAGCTGTTGCTGTAACTGTTGACCGCGGTTATCAGCAAATGCCAGTTTCTCGGAAATAATCAGCACGCCGCCGGGGTTTAAACCGTTGTAAATTTTCTCAATCAACGCATCACGCAGATCCGGCGCAATAAATTGCAGGGTGAAGTTCATCACCACTACCGAAGCATTACTGATTACGCTGTCTTTGATATCTTCGTGGCGCAAATCTACCGGCACCCGGTTATTATCTGCGGCCATTATCCGCTCGGCACGCTCAATCATCGCCGCTGAATTATCAATGGCAATAATGCGGCAATTGGCGGCTTTGATGCGTTGACGCATCGATAACGTCACCGCGCCGAGCGAACAGCCTAAATCAAAACAATCACTGTCATCCTGAGCATAGTGGCCGGCGATAATGCCGATATTGGCAATTAAGGTGCCGTAACCCGGCACCGAACGCTGAATCATATCGGGGAACACATCGGCGACCCGCTCATCAAAACGAAAATCGACCATTTTTTCCAGTGGTGACGCGTAAATGTTATCGGCTTTATCGACCACTATTGTTCACCCTTCTTTTTGGCGACATTGTTACGTAAATAGACCGGTAGTGCCTGATGTGCTGGCATCTGTTCGCCCTTTGCCAACAATGCCCGGGCCAAAGGCAACATCGCTTCAGCACTGGGATAAATATCACTGTCCATGCCCGGTAATTGATCAGCAAAATTATCGGTTAGTACCTGTTGATATTCAGCCCAACCGGTGCCGGCGCCAAACCAGTGTCGGTCATCAAGCGGTTTCACATTTTCCGGTGCGGTTACCCGCTCATCTGAAAGCGCGACGGCCAGACCATTTTCAATAACAAAATCCGCCTGATAGACCTCACCCATTCGGGCATCCATCGCCACGCAGATGTTTGTCACACTATGTTTTGAATAAGTCGCCTGCGCAACCGCCGCTAATGTTGAAATGGGCACCACCGGCAAGTCCTGTGCAAAGGCAATGCCCTGCGCCACCGCAACACCGACTCGCACACCAGTAAAAGAACCTGGCCCGCGGCCAAATACCAATGCATCCATCGCCGATAATTCGCTGCCAGCTTGCTCAAAAAGTATATCCAGCATTCCCAAAATACGTTCCGAGTGACCGCGTTGGGTGATTTCACTGACCGCAAACACCTGGTCTTCAATCATCAGGGCAGCACTGCAGTTTTCGGTACAAGTATCTAAAGCAAGTAAATTCATCAGTCAGTCATTTCACTGTCATGGGTAAGTCACAGTCGGCCATTATAATTCAAGCACTTGCTGCTAAGGAGGCAACCATGGCGTTTATTATCGATTCAATTTATGTCTGCCGCGAATTACTGCGTTTAGTGTTTGTGGTTCTCACATCGCCTTTTGCAATTGTCGGCAGTCTGTTGATGCTGGGTAGTGCCAGCTGGCAATAAGGTTACAATAAGTCCTCAATGGTTAGGGGGACTTATGGCACAAATCCACCAACAAGCGATTGGCTACATTCACGACAATGACTGGCAAAAGGCGCATGACTTAATCCAAACCAGCAACGATCCACTGGCCTGTTTGATCCACGGATTTTTACATCGTCAGGAAGGCGATCTCGCTAATGCCTGTTACTGGTACCAGCGCGCCGGTGAAACCTTAGCCGAAACGCCATTAGATACCGAACTGGAACGGCTGGAAGCGCTGGCCCGACGTTAAACGCTACTACCTTTTACGACTACGTTTTGCCGGTGTTTTGCCGCTTTTACCACGCACATGCTGGGTACGGAATTGCTTGGCTGCCATTGCCGGCGTAACGGCTTTACGGCTGATGCGACGACCTTCACCTTTTTCACCGGTGCCCGCTGGCTGAAACGTCGGGATCAAATGCTTTTTACCATTACCAATTAAATCGGCACGACCCATCGACTTTAACGCTTCGCGCAACATCGGCCAGTTTTCCGGATCGTGATAGCGCAGAAACGCTTTGTGCAAACGGCGTTTTTTCAGGCCTTTGGGAACGGTAATATCCCCCCCATTGCGACGTACTTTATGCAGCGTATCTTTTTCGGAATGATACATCGCTGCCGCCGCCGACATTGGTGATGGTAAATAGGCCTGTACCTGATCAGCGCGAAAGCCATTTTGCTTCAGCCAAATCGCCAGATTCAGCATATCGTCATCGGTGGTACCGGGATGGGCAGCAATGAAATACGGGATCAAATACTGCTCTTTGCCGGCTTCTTTAGAATATTTTTCAAACATTTGTTTGAATTTGTCATAACTGCCGATGCCCGGTTTCATCATCTGTGACAGCGGGCCGTCTTCGGTGTGTTCAGGGGCAATTTTCAGATAACCACCGACATGATGAGTGACCAGTTCTTTAACGTATTCCGGTGATTCCACCGCCAGGTCATAACGCAAACCCGATGCAATCAGAATTTTCTTGATCCCCGGCAATTTACGGGCACGGCGATACAGATTAATCAGCGGTGTATGGTCGGTATTGAGGTTTTTACAAATGCCCGGATAGACACATGATAAGCGCCGGCAACTGGCTTCAATTTCTTCACTTTTACAAGCCAGCCGATACATATTGGCAGTCGGCCCGCCCAAATCAGAGATGATGCCGGTAAAGCCAGGGGTGGTGTCGCGAATCGCTTCGACTTCTTTAATAATCGAGTCTTCGCTGCGGCTTTGGATAATCCGCCCTTCATGCTCGGTAATCGAACAAAAGGTACAGCCACCAAAACAGCCACGCATGATATTGACCGAAAAACGAATCATTTCGTAAGCCGGAATATTCATTTTGCCGTATTGGATATGGGGTGTCCGGCTGTAAGGCAAATCAAATACCGCATCCATTTCCTGGGTGGTCAGCGGGATCGGTGGTGGATTCAGCCAGACGTCGTATTCATCATGTTGCTGTACCAGTGCCAGGGCATTGCCCGGATTGGTTTCTAAATGCAGAATTCGCGAGGTATGGGCATAGGTAATCGGATCGTCTTTGACCTGATTATAGGCCGGCAAGCGAATGACCGTTTTATCGGCATTGCGCGGTGACACCCGGTGAATTTTAATCACATTGGTTTTCGGCTCTGCCGGGGTTTGCTCAGCGTTTTCCGCCTGAGCGGTTTCGCAGGTTTCCGCCGTTTGCATTTGATAAGGGTCAATCGGTGGATTCAGTTTGCCGGGGGTGTCGATACTGGTGGAATCTTTCTCCCACCAGCCTTCGCGGCGACTGTTTTTGGTTAAGTAAGCCGTACCACGGATATCGTTCAGATCTTTTACCGATTCGCCTGCAGCCAACCGATGGGCGATTTCCACCACCTGGCGTTCACCATTGCCATAGACCAGCAGATCGGCTTTGGCATCCATAATGACGCTGCGGCGGACTTTTTCTGACCAGTAATCATAATGGGCAATGCGCCGTAAACTGGCTTCAATACCACCAATAATAATCGGCACATCCTTATGCGCTTCACGACAACGCTGACTGTAAACCACGACGCTGCGATCCGGGCGTTTACCGCCTTCTCCACCTGCGGTATAGGCATCGTTACGGCGGATTTTTTTATCGGAGGTGTAACGATTGACCATGGAATCCATATTGCCGCCGGTCACGCCCCAGAATAAATTGGGTTTTCCCAGTTTTTTGAAATCTTCGGCGCTGGTCCAGTCTGGCTGAGCAATTATGCCGACCCGAAAACCCTGCGCTTCCAGCAAACGGCCAATCAATGCCATACCAAAGCTGGGATGATCGACATAAGCATCGCCGGTGACAATGATAATGTCACAGCTATCCCAGCCGAGCGCATCCATTTCGGCGCGGCTCATCGGCAATTGTTTGGCAACGCCAAAACGCTGTGCCCAGTGTTTACGGTAGGAAAAAATATCCGGCGCGGCGTGCATAAACCCTCAGTGCTTAACAGGCAAAAAAATCAAGGGCTTATTCTAACATTGCGCGGCCAACGCCGCTTTGAAAAATCAGTCTTCGCGGTAGGTGGCAAGCTCGGGCATGCTGTCAATGATAATCACTGGGGTTCCGTGACTGACGTATTTGTTGAGTTCTTCAATTTCACTATTACGCAGGGCAATACAGCCTTTGGTCCAGTTGGTCATCTGGTGAATTTCGACCTTCTCCTGCGTCTCGACACCAATACCATGGATACCAATTAAACCGCCGAGCACGGTATTTTGTGGCGGCAATTCTTCATAAAGGTGCGCACCGAGAATGCGCCGATACTGGCTGCGATCAATCAGACCGGATTTTAAGGCCCGTTTGGCATCATCCATATTCGGGTAATTGAGCTGCATGAAAGTATGAAAACTATCGCTGCTGCGCACTTCAAGAATACGGTAATGACCTTTGGGCGTTTTGCGATCACCCTCGCGGACTTTGGCTTGTTTGCCGCCGCTGCCAAAGGCGGCGCGGAAGGTTTTGATGGTGCGGTTATTTTGTTTAACCAACAGTTTGTTTTGGTCACGGACAATAATAATTTCCACACCATCGCCGGATGCGGCAGCCGGCAGGCTTAGTGCCAGACAAATCATTAAGATAAACACACGCCACATAGCTATCTAACCTTAACAAAGCCGATGGTTGGTATTTTTGTCATATAAAACATCAAATGTCACGCCTAATATTATGTTTTTATAGAAATAGTCGATTTAAAAAAGACTGGTTCTGACGAATCAGCTGTTGCAACGACTGCGGCAAACTGGCCTGCAAACTGTCTTCTAATTGCTCAGCCAAAGAACGCAGCTTTTTCAATTTAGACGGATTCACCACTTGTTTTAATGCCAGGCCAATGACATTGCCCTTACCGGCAACCGGTAATATCAGGCTCTGATCCTGAAAACTCTGATTGATACGCTGCATCGTCAGATTAAAAGATGGTCGGTCACTGCCCCACAGATTAATACTCATCAGGCCATGAGGTGATAATACACCGGCGCAGGCATCAAAAAAAACCTGTGCGCCGATGCTTTGCGCCATACCTTCATGATCGTAAGCATCGACCAGTAATAAGTCGAATTGTTGTTCACCCCGATAAAAAATCTCACTGACTAATTGATAGCCGTCACCCTGCAAAATAGTCAGTCGCGGATCATTATCAGGCACACCGAAAAAGTTTTGCGCGACTTCGATAACATCCTGCCGGTATTCAATCACCGTCACGTGACAATCGGGGTAGTGATGCAATAAAAATTTCACCAGCGAGCCGCCCCCCAAACCCACCACCAAAATATTAACCGGCAGTGGATTAAATAGCAGACAGGCCATCATCGAACGGGTGTAACTGAGTTCCAAACTATGGGGCTGGCGCAAAGACATACTGCTTTGTCTGGGATAGGTACCAAAATGCAGGGAGCGAATATCGCCGATATCGACCACTTCGATAATGCCTTCATCACTACTGCGTTGCAGTACCACTTGCCCACCGTTATAAAGCTGCATATTAGCGTCGCACATCACCTATCAGTTGCCGGTGCAGCCAACTGTGCACCCGCTTGCCCAGCAGTGTCTCCATCCCGTGAAAATCACGATCGGCACCGACTATTTCTCGTGGACTATAAGGCTGGGTAGTGGTGTATTTCAGTTGGCTACGGCGCATCACGGCAGCCTGATTCGATACCTTATCAATTTGGCTGCCTGTAATATCCAATACCGGTACATTGGCATCAATAATCTTTTCGGCCGTTATATCGTCATTAGCACTGATCATTACCAACGCACTAACCGGTTGTGGTGTTGCTGCAATGGCATTAATAGCGGTTTGGATGCCCGCACCATGGCCGATAAAGATCAGATGCGGCGGATTTTTCGCTTGCAACCAGGCAATCGCAGCATCCATTCGTGCTGCATTACCGGGTAGCGCCAATTGTTCTGGTGATTTTTCAGCGTTTTCGGCGTCGGCTGCATTATTTTGTTCCTGGGTATTTTCAGATACATTATTTTCAGCCGGTGGTTCGTCCGCTTCAGTTGTCTCATCTGCAGCGTCAGTCGGGGGATTATCGGTTTCTGCTGCATCGGCCATTGCCGGATTATCCGCTGCAATCGGTGCTTGATAATCCTGAGATACGGTCAGCGTATCCCAGCCAAATGCCCTCAAATCTTCGCGTAACTGGCTGAGTAATGGGCTGTCAAACTGGCTGGATTGATCGTGTAACAGGATGATGCTGCCGCGCAATTCACCAAATGTTTGCACTAAATAAGCCGCCGAAACCGGCTGATTGGCGACATCCAGCGCAAATTCGCCAGCCGCCGCCCCACCACTGCGTACCACGTTCGGTGTCGTTGTTTTGTCTTCTTCAGCCGCTGTATCACCGGCATGAGCTAGGTAACTGAACATCACAAAAAACAACGCGGTTAAGCACAATCGCAGCAAGGCATTCTCCGATAAACAGACTGCTGATAAACGACCTCAGTATAATCACAGTTGTCGCGTTTCAAAAGCTGAAAAGTAGCTGCTTTTGGGGTAAAGTAACGGGTTTTTGGATCCGAAAACAATTTAAGAGAGAAACCATCATGGCTGAATTTAAAATTGCTCCTTCGATTTTGTCTGCTGACTTTGCCCGTTTAGGTGAAGAAGTTGTCAATGTATTGGCCTCTGGTGCCGATATTGTCCATTTCGATGTTATGGACAACCATTACGTACCCAATCTGACTATTGGACCATTGGTCTGTGAAGCATTGCGTAAACATGGTGTGACGGCAGAAATCGACGTGCATCTAATGGTTAAACCTGTTGATCGGATTATCCCCGATTTCGCCAAAGCCGGTGCCAGCTACATCACCTTCCACCCTGAAGCCTCAGATCATATTGACCGCAGCCTGCAACTGGTCAAAGCCGAAGGTTGTAAAACGGGTCTGGTATTTAACCCAGCCACCCCGTTAACTTTGGCCGAACATGTGCTCGATAAAGTTGATCGCATTTTGTTGATGTCAGTTAACCCGGGCTTTGGTGGTCAGAAATTTATTCCACATACGCTGGATAAACTGCGCATGGCACGCAAAATGATTGACGAAAGTGGTTATGACATCGATTTGGAAATTGATGGCGGCGTAAACGTGCAAAATATCCGTGAAATTGCTGAAGCCGGCGCCCGCACCTTTGTGGCTGGCAGTGCGGTATTTGGTGCAGCCAATGCCAGCGATCCTAACGATTACGAAACCGTTATCGCTGCACTGCGCGCTGAACTGGCACAAGCCAAAATTTAATCGAAGACAGCGCCAGTAATTTAAAGATCTGCCCGGCTTTTGCCGGGCATAACTTAGAAGCCATCGATGAAACAGGAACAATTCGACCAACTGGCTGAGGCCGGCTATAACCGCATCCCGCTATCGCGAGAAGTGCTGGCGGATCTCGATACACCGCTCAGTACCTATCTGAAACTGGCGGACGCGCCCTACTCTTATTTATTTGAGTCAGTGCAGGGCGGCGAAAAATGGGGCCGGTATTCAATTATTGGTTTGCCCTGCCAGCAAGTCGTTAAAATTTTTGGCTCACAAATCCGTGTTTACCAAAACAATGAATTGATCCAAACCGTGATCAAACCTGACCCATTGACATGGATTGCCCAGTTTCAAGCGACCTTCAAGGTGCCAGAACTCGATGGCTTACCCAAATTCAATGGTGGCCTCGTTGGCTACTTTGGTTATGACACAGTTCGTTATGTAGAGACCCGGTTAGGTGCCGCACCGCCGAATGATCCGCTGGGCTGTCCTGACATTTTACTGATGGTTTCCGATGAACTGGTGGTCTTCGACAATCTCAGTAATCGGCTTTTTTTGATTGTGCATGCTGATACAGCACAAGAAAATGCCTATCAACTGGCCCAAAATCGCCTGGATAATCTGACTCAGCAACTTCGCGAATCAACGCCAAAAACGCCCGCTCATACTGCTACTCATAAGGTTAGTGAACAGGATTTTATTTCCGGTTTCACCCACGATGGGTTTATCAATGCAGTGGAGAAAGCCAAGCAATACATTACTGACGGCGACATCATGCAGGTGGTGTTGTCACAACGGTTGTCGATTCCGTTTGAAGCAGCGCCAATTGATTTGTACCGGGCACTGCGCACGCTGAATCCATCGCCCTACATGTTTTACCTGAATCTGGATGACTTCCATGTTGTCGGTTCGTCGCCGGAAATTCTGGTGCGAATGGAAGACCAGGAAGTCACGGTCAGACCGATTGCCGGTACCCGTCAGCGCGGTAAAACTACCGAAGAAGATCAGGCACTGGAAGACGATTTATTGTCAGATCCCAAAGAGCTTGCCGAGCATCTGATGCTGATTGATTTGGGTCGTAACGATATTGGTCGGGTCAGCCAGACCGGCACCGTCAAACTCACCGATAAAATGGTTATCGAGCGTTATTCGCATGTTATGCATATTGTCTCCAATGTCACCGGCAAAGTATTACCCGATATGACTGCGCTTGATGCGCTGCGGGCAACCTTCCCGGCCGGCACCGTCAGCGGCGCCCCTAAAGTCCGGGCAATGGAAATCATTGACGAACTGGAACCGGTTAAACGTGGCGTTTATGCCGGCGCGGTTGGTTATTTGTCATGGTCGGGCAATATGGATACCGCCATTGCCATTCGCACGGCGGTCATCAAGAATCAGCAACTGCATATTCAGGCAGGTGCCGGCATTGTTTATGATTCGGTACCCGAATCCGAATGGCAGGAAACCATGAATAAAGCCCGCGCAGTATTTCGGGCTGTCGCCATGGCCGAAGCCGGTTTGCAACCACCAACTGCCGACCAGCGTTAATCAGGATGAGCTCATGTTATTGATGATCGACAATTACGACTCGTTTACCTACAACCTGGTGCAATATTTTGCCGAGTTGGGCGCCGAGGTCGAAGTCAAACGCAATGATCAATTAAGCATTGCCGATATTGAAAAGCTGAATCCGGCGCAAATTGTCATTTCGCCCGGCCCTTGCACGCCTAATGAAGCGGGTGTGTCGCTGGAAGTGATCAAGCATTTTGCCGGTATCAAGCCTATCCTGGGCGTATGTCTGGGCCATCAGGCCATTGGCCAGGCATTTGGCGGCGATGTGGTGCATGCCCGGGAAATCATGCATGGTAAAACCTCACCGGTTTATCACAATGATGTAGGCGTTTTTAAAGGCTTGAATAACCCGCTGCAAGCCACCCGCTATCATTCACTGGTCATTAAAAAAGACACCGTACCGGATTGCTTTGAAATCACAGCCTGGACCCAAAATGCCGATGGCAGTATCGATGAAATCATGGGTGTTCGCCATAAAACTTTGCCGATTGAAGGCGTGCAATTTCACCCGGAATCGATTCTGACCGAACAAGGTCATCAGCTTTTGAAAAACTTTTTGGATGAACATCATGGCTGAGTACGTGATCAGCTTGCCGCAGGCCATTAAACAGGTCATGCAGCGGCAAAATTTAGCAGAACAAGAAATGAGCGCTGTTATGCAGCAAATCATGTCTGGTCAGGCGACCGATGCCCAAATTGGCGGTTTTTTGATTGGCCTTGCCATGAAAGGTGAAACCGTTGATGAAATTGCCGCCGCAGCTAAAGTTATGCGTCAGTTAGCTACACCCGTTTCGGTCACCGGCGCGCCGATCATCGATACCTGTGGTACCGGCGGTGATGGCGCCAGTAGTTTTAACGTATCGACTGCCAGCGCTTTTGTCGTTGCTGCTGCCGGTGCAAAAGTTGCCAAACATGGTAATCGCTCTGTTTCCAGCACCTCTGGCAGTGCTGATGTACTGGAAACCGCCGGTGTTAATTTAGAGTTGACACCTGAGCAAGTCGGTCATTGCATCGAAACGGCCGGCATCGGTTTTATGTTTGCCCAGAAACATCACGGCGCCATGAAACACGCCATTGGCGCCCGCAAACAAATGGCGGTACGGACAATTTTTAATTTACTGGGCCCGCTGACCAATCCTGCCAACGCGCCACATCAGGTGCTCGGTGTTTATGATGCCAAATGGCTGCGGCCGATGGCGGAAGTGCTGCAAAAACTGGGCAGCAAGCATGTGCTGATTGTCCATGCCGAAGATGGTATGGATGAAATCAGCATCGGCGCCGATACACTGGTCGCCGAACTGCACAACGGTGAGATCCGCGAATATCGCATCACGCCCGAAGATTTTGCCCTGCAACGCGCCGATATCAGTCAACTGACAGTCGATGATGCTGAACAAAGCCTCGATATCATTAAAGGCATTTTTGCCGGCCAAAGTGGCCCGGCGCGCGATATTGTCGTGCTCAATGCCGGCGCTGCCATTTACGCCGCCGATCTTGCACAAAGCTTAGCCGAGGGCATCACACTCGCCCAAAAAGCCATTGATAATGGTCGGGCCCAGCAAAAACTCGATGCCTTAATTCAATGCAGTCAACAAGCCAGCTAATATGACCGACACACCTGATATTCTGAAAAAAATTCTGCACCGCAAACAACAAGAAATTGATGAGCGCAGTGCCCGCGTGCCACAAAGCAAACTGCAAGAAATGGCTGAAAACGCCCTGCCAGTCCGTGGTTTTGTAGAAGCTATGCAGGCTAAAATTGCCGCCGGTCAAAGTGCCGTGATTGCCGAAATCAAAAAAGCTTCGCCGAGCAAAGGCTTGCTGCGCGCGGATTTCCGGCCGGCAGACATCGCCCAGTCTTATCAATCTGGTGGTGCTGCCTGCTTATCGGTACTCACCGATAAGGATTTTTTCCAGGGCCATGAAGATTTCTTGCAGCAAGCGCGTGCCGCTTGCGAATTACCGGTTATCCGTAAAGATTTTATTATCGATCCGTATCAGGTATTTGAAGCCAGAGCGATTAATGCCGATTGTATTTTGCTGATTGTTGCAGCGCTGAATGATTATCAACTTGAAGAGCTGAGCCAGTTGGCCTTGCAACTGGATATGGATGTCCTGGTTGAAGTGCATGATGCTGAGGAATTACACCGCGCGCTGGTGTTAAATCTACCGTTGATTGGCATTAACAACCGTGACCTGCGCACCTTTGATACCCGCCTGGAAACAACGTTAGATTTGCTCAAACAGATCCCGGACGAGACAACTGTCGTGACCGAAAGTGGCATTCACTCACCAGCGGATGTTGCTTTGATGCGCGAACATCACGTCAATGCATTTTTGGTGGGCGAAGCCTTTATGCGCGCTGACGATCCCGGCGCGGCCTTAAGCCAGCTATTTAAATAATCAGCCAGCTTGTTTTTTTAACTGTACTGCGGATGGGCTGCGGCGATGCGCTTCATCGAACAAAATCACGGTTTTACCGTGCGCCCAGAGCATGCCCTGCTCCTGCAACTCTTTCAGTACGCGGCCAACCATTTCCCGTGAACAACCGACAATACGGCTGATTTCCTGACGGGTGACTTTAATTTGCACGCCCTCTTCGTGACGCATGGCATCCGGTTGAGCAGCAAGTTCTTCTAATGCTGCCGTAACCCGGCCAGCGACATCCAAAAAGGCCATATCAGAGGCTTTACGGGTGGTACTGAGCAGACGTCTGGCTAATTGCTCGGCCAGTGTTTGCAACAAGATTGGATAACTGTTTCTTAGCTGGGTATTCGCCATACTGCGGATTTGCTGGTAACTGATTTCTTCAGTCCGGCAATCACTGCGCGCCCGTACCGTTACCATCCGATCACCGACCTCGGAAAACAGGCCGATTTCACCGATGAAATCACCTTGATTGAGGTAGGCAACAATCAGCTCTTCGCCTTCCTCATTTTCCATGCAAATACTGACCGACCCTTCACGTAAGTAATAGAGTTTGTCAGCAGCGTCACCGGGGCGAACAATAATCGTTTTTGCGGGGTAATGCCGGCTGTGACAATGTTGAAAAAACTCAGCCAAACCGGCTTCGATTGCTTTATGTTTATGATAATCCATCGTTTTCCCCATCGCCGGGCCGGCGCATCAAAGCTAACAAATTCTGCCCAATGGTGACGAATATGGCAAAATTGTGACCATTTGGCAACGTAGATGGAATTGAATCATGAAAGCGCGGGTAAAATGGGTTGAAGATGTTTTGTTTCTCGGTCAGAGCGGTACCGGCCATACGGTTGTAATGGAAGGCCCTGCTGAATCAGGTGGCAAAGACACCGGCATGCGGCCAATGGAATTGCTGCTGTTAGGAATGGCAGGTTGCACGGCTTATGATGTGGTCGGTATTTTAAAAAACTCCAAACAAGACATTACCGACTGCGATGTCAGGGTTGAGGCCGAACGAGCTGATGAAATGCCTAAAGTATTTACCAAAATTCATGTCCACTACACGGTCACTGGCCGTAATGTAAAAGCCAGTTTTGTCGACCGGGCGATCAAACAATCCACCGAAAAATATTGCTCGGCATCAATCATGCTCGGCAAGACGGCAGAGATTAGCCATGAATTTGATATTGTTGAACTGGATTAAGTGAAACACTGATGGAAACGTTTATTTACAAAAGCCGCAAAAAAGAAGAGCTATATCTGTATCTGGCCGTCAAAGACGATTTTTCAGTCGTACCGGAAGACTTGCTGAAATCCATTGGTCACGAGCCGCACTTTGTTATGCAGCTGACACTCAGCGAACAACGCAAACTGGCCCGCGAAGATGTCCGTAAAGTCATGCAAAATCTTCAGGAGCAAGGCTTTCACCTGCAAATGCCGCCACCGGTTGATTTAATTTTGCAGCGCGAACGTGCCGGCAAGCCGCACTGATTACAGTAGTTTTTTTAGCTTATAAAGCTGCTCTAAAGCCTGCTTAGGCGTGAGTTCATCCGGGTCCAGGGCGTTTACAGCATCCAGTAACGGCTGATGATTGTCTGTTGGCTGAAATAAATCGGCCTGTGGCTGGGCAATAGTGGTAGCGGATGTTGCCGTTTGCGATTGTTCCAGTAATTGTAATTTTTGCCGGGCCGCTTTAATGACATCGCTGGGCACACCGGCCAGCTGCGCCACTTGCAAGCCATAACTCTGGCTGGCCGCGCCGGTTTTCAGCTGATGCAGAAAAACAATCTTATCGCCATGCTCAATCGCATCGAGATGCACATTGACGGCTTTGGCATACAACGCTGGCAGTTGCGTCATTTCGAAATAATGGGTGGCAAATAAGCTATAGGCGCCGATATCACGGACCAGCTTTTCAGCGCAGCTCCAGGCCAAAGCCAAACCATCAAAGGTGCTGGTGCCCCGTCCGACCTCATCCATCAACACCAGACTGTTTGCCGAAGCATTATTCAGAATATTCGCCGCTTCATTCATTTCCACCATAAAGGTCGAACGGCCGGCCGCTAAATCATCGCTGGCACCAATCCGGGTAAAGATCTGATCCACCGGACCGATTTCGGCGGCTTCAGCCGGCACAAAACTCCCCATATAAGCCAAAATAACTATCAGCGCTGTTTGCCGCATATAGGTCGATTTACCGCCCATATTCGGGCCGGTAATAACCAGTAATCGGGCGGCGGCATCGAATTGCAAATCATTGGCACAAAATGGCGTGTTCTGCGCAACTTCCACCACCGGATGACGGCCCGCAGTAATACGGATCAATGGCTCATCAACCAATTGGGGTTGAACGTAGTTAAGTTGCTGCGCCCTTTCTGCCAGATTGGCAAATACATCCAGCTGCGCCAGCGCTTGCGCGGATTGGCTCAACGCAGGTAAATCAACGCTAATGACATCAAACAATTGTTCATACAAAGCTTTTTCTAATGCCAGCGCTTTGTCCTGGGCACTGAGGACTTGTTCTTCGTATTGCTTTAACTCCGGCGTGATGTAGCGCTCGGCGTTTTTTAATGTTTGCCGGCGCTGATAATCCAACGGCAAATCGACATCGTGCACCCGCCCGAGCTCAATATAAAAACCATGCACTTTGTTATAGCCAACTTTCAGTGTATTAACACCAGTACGCTGACGCTCGCGTTGTTCCAGTTCGCTCAGATAATCGTTGGCGTTTAAATGCAGCGTGCGCAGCCGGTCCAGTTCAGCATCAAAACCTTCAGCAATAACGCCACCATCCCGAATCAGCAACGGCGGCTCTTCAATTATCGCCCGTTCCAGCAAAGCCAGGGTTTCAGTGAAATGGCCAAGCTGACGATCAATTTGTTTCAACATACCGCTGTCAAACACCGCCAGTTGCTTATGTAAATCCGGCAAACTGCGCAGCATTAGTCTTAATTGAGTAAAGTCTCTGGGCCGTGCGGTTCGTAACGCCAGCCGGGTGTTAATACGTTCAATATCACCTATGGGCTTTAACAGGGTTTGCAGCGACGTCATTTGCTGATGATCCAGCAAGGCCCCAATTGCCTGCTGACGACTTTTTAAAACAGTAAGCTGACGGCTGGGCTGCAACAACCAGCGTCTTAATAAACGTCCGCCCATTGGCGTTACCGTCTTATCAATGACTGCCAATAAGGTATGTTCTTTATGGCCCGCCAGATTGGTTTCCAGCTCCAGATTGCGGCGTGATTGCGGATCGATTTTGATAAAGTCACTGAGTTGTTCAACACTGAGACTGCGTAGCTGCGGCAAGGCAGATTGCTGAGTTTGCTGCGCGTAATTCAATAAACAACCGGCAGCCTGAACAGCCAGCGTTAAATCATCACAACCAAAGCCTTTTAAATCCTGCGTCGCAAAATGCTCACACAAACGCCGCCGCGCCGCATCGAGATCAAAATGCCACTCCGGCACCAACCGCCATTGTTTTTCATAAAGCTTGAGTTGCGCGCGCAAAGGCTCATCAGCCAGAATTTCGGCCGGTTTCAACCTCGCCAGTTCGGCTTGTAATGCGGTGTCATCGGCAAGTTCTGTCAACCAGAACCGACCACTGCTTAAATCAGCCGCCGCCAGACCAAAACCGGATTTGCCACTGCTGATGGCCAGCAACAAATTGTCACGTTGTTTATCGAGTAGCGCATCATCG
The DNA here is from genome assembly GCA_040882115.1 of Methylophaga sp. Taxonomy (GTDB): domain Bacteria; phylum Pseudomonadota; class Gammaproteobacteria; order Nitrosococcales; family Methylophagaceae; genus Methylophaga. The sequence continues at coordinate 438,986 of JBBEBX010000003.1, forward strand.
GTCAGCGTACCCGGCGTCAAAACGCGGACCACTTTGCGTTCTACCGGGCCTTTGCTAGTCGCCGGATCACCGATTTGTTCACAAATGGCCACTGACATGCCAGATTTTAAAAGACGCGCCAAATAGCCATCCGCGGCGTGATACGGCACCCCGGCCATCGGAATTGGCGCCCCATTGCTATTACCGCGCGCGGTTAAGGTGATGTCCAGCAGTTCAGCCGCTTTGTGGGCATCATCAAAAAACAGTTCGTAAAAATCACCCATCCGGTAAAACAATAAAATGTCCGGGCGCTCGGCTTTGATGCGCAGATATTGCTGCATCATCGGGGTATGATTGGAAACGTCTTTCATGAATGTTGTTCAGCGTATGCCAAAAATTGCAGATGCCACACTTTATCAACTCACCGAGCAACTGGCGACTGGCTTATTAAATAAGCAGTGGCAGTTGGTCACTGCCGAATCCTGTACCGGTGGCTGGCTGGCCAAATGCTGCACTGATTTGCCCGGCAGTTCGGCCTGGTTTGCCGGCGGCGTTGTCAGTTATTCCAATTCATTAAAACATTCCTTATTGGGCGTCAGCGACGACACCCTGGCCCAGTTTGGCGCGGTCAGCGAACCGGTCGTTAAAGAAATGGCGCACGGATGTATGGAAAAACTTGGCGGCCAAATCAGTGTTGCCATCAGCGGTATTGCCGGCCCGGATGGCGGCAGCTACCAAAAACCCGTTGGCTTGGTCTGGTTTGGTTTTGCCAGCGCAAAACAGCAGTTTTGTTGCCAACAACTCTTTACCGGTGATCGCCAGGCAATTCGCCGCCAGGCAGTGGCTTTCGCACTTCACAAACTTATCGAAATGTCAGAGCTTGTTTAACTTCATCTGCGCATCTGTTGTGAACAACATTAGTGGGTATCAAAGTCAAACAAGCCCTAGAGTGATAGTCACTTGTGTGTGATAATCATCGGTTGTAAAAAATCATTATCAGGGGTAAGCAAATGGATGAAAACAAAAAGAAAGCGCTGGGCGTTGCCTTAGGTCAAATTGAAAAACAATTTGGTAAAGGTGCCGTGATGCGTTTAGGCGATGGAAGCGCCTCCCGTGATATCGATGCCGTGTCTACCGGCTCGATTGGCCTGGACGTCGCACTCGGTATTGGCGGTTTGCCACGCGGCCGGGTAGTGGAAATTTATGGCCCGGAATCATCTGGTAAAACCACACTGACATTGCACGCCATTGCTGAAATGCAAAAACTGGGCGGCACTGCAGCATTTGTTGATGCCGAGCATGCTTTGGATCCTTTATATGCTGAAAAACTGGGCGTCAATATTGATGATCTTCTGGTTTCTCAGCCCGACACCGGTGAACAAGCATTAGAAATCACCGATATGTTAGTGCGCAGCGGCGCAGTGGATATCGTTGTCGTTGACTCGGTGGCGGCATTAACGCCAAAAGCCGAAATTGAAGGCGATATGGGTGATAGCCATATGGGTCTGCAGGCACGTTTAATGTCTCAGGCGCTGCGTAAACTGACGGCCAACATCAAACGTTCTAATACGCTGGTGATTTTCATTAACCAAATCCGTATGAAAATTGGCGTTATGTTTGGTAACCCGGAAACCACCACCGGTGGTAATGCCCTGAAATTCTATGCCTCGGTTCGTTTGGATATTCGCCGTATCGGCGCCATCAAGAAAGGTGATGAAATTCTCGGTAACGAAACCCGCGTCAAAGTGGTTAAGAACAAAGTCGCACCGCCCTTCAAACAAGTCGAATTCGATATTTTGTATGGCGAAGGTATCTCTCGCGAAGGTGAGCTGATTGATCTGGGTGTGAGTCAGGAAATTGTTGAAAAATCAGGTGCCTGGTATAGCTATGACAGCAACCGTATAGGTCAGGGTAAAGACAATGTCCGGCAGTTTTTGAAAGAAAACCCTGCCATTGCCGACGACATCGAAGCCAAAATCCGCGCCGTCATGCTGCCACCTAAACAACCCAGAACCAGCAAAGCCGTTGACGAGGCAGATACTGAATTAGAAGCGTGAGTCCCCGCTCCTGTAACGAACATGCGGTGAGTTTACTGGCACGCCGCGAACATAGTGCCAGTGAATTACGCAATAAATTGCAGCAATACGATCATCAGGAAAACGAGATCGAAAAGACACTGAAGTGGCTGAAAACAAATGACCTGCAAAGCGATCAGCGTTTCACGCAGAGTTATTTAAGGCATCGCAGCCAGCGGGGTTGTGGTGAGCTGAGAATAAAGCAGGAACTGAAACAACGTGGTGTCAATGACACCTTAATTGCCGAGGCATTTAAAGCGGCAGAAATTGATTGGTTTGCGCTTGCAGTTGCAGTACGATGCAAGCGTTTTGGCGAGCAGGTCCCCGCCGATTTTAAAGAGCGTGCCAAGCAGTTACGCTTTTTACAGTACCGGGGTTTTACTCATGAACAAATTACAGAAAGTTTTAATCACACCCAATGAAGACAAGCGCTGAGATCCGCAAATTGTTCCTCGACTATTTCGCTGGCAAAGGCCACGAAATTGTTGCCAGCAGCCCGTTGGTTCCGGCCAATGATCCGACGCTGTTGTTTACCAACGCCGGCATGGTGCAGTTTAAGGATTTATTTCTTGGCCTGGAAACCCGCAAATACACTCGTGCGACCAGCTCACAGCGCTGCGTGCGGGCCGGTGGTAAACACAACGATCTGGAAAACGTCGGTTACACCGCGCGCCACCATACTTTCTTTGAAATGCTCGGCAATTTCAGTTTTGGTGATTATTTCAAACGTGAAGCCATTCAATATGCCTGGGAATTTTTAACCGTCACCCTCGCCTTACCGCCGGAAAAACTCTGGATCACAGTCTTTGAAGAAGATCAGGAAGCCGCCGATATCTGGCTCAAAGAAATTGGCATTGATCCACAGCGTTTTTCAAAGATTGGCGCTAAGGATAATTTCTGGTCGATGGGTGATACCGGCCCTTGTGGTCCCTGCTCAGAAATTTTCTATGACCACGGCGCCGATGTTGCCGGTGGCCCGCCCGGCACCCCGGAAGAAGATGGTGATCGTTATATCGAAATCTGGAATCTGGTGTTCATGCAGTTTGACCGGGCAGCTGACGGTACATTAACGCCACTGCCAAAACCGTCAGTGGATACCGGTATGGGTCTGGAGCGGTTAGCTGCAGTATTGCAGCACCAGCACAATAATTACGATATTGATCTATTCCAGAATCTTATCAAAGCCATCACCGGCTTGGCTGGCATTGACGACACCAACCATACCTCGGCGCGAGTCGTTGCTGATCACATTCGCTCTTGTGCCTTTATGATTACCGATGGCGTGCAGCCATCCAATGAAGGCCGCGGTTATGTACTACGTCGCATTATTCGCCGCGCGATTCGTCATGGTCATAAACTGGGATTAAAGGAAGCTTTCTTTTATAAACTGGTTGCGCCACTGGTTGCTGAAATGGGCGAAGCGTTTCCCGAGCTTGCTAAAGCCCAGCCGCTGGTCGAGCGTGCCCTGAAACTCGAAGAAGAACGCTTTGCCGATACCCTCGATCATGGCTTGAAAATTCTTGATCAGGCCATTGAAGCCATGGCTGATAAAGAAATTCCCGGTGAAACGGTGTTTTTGCTTTATGACACCTATGGTTTCCCGATTGACCTAACGGCAGATATTGCCCGTGAGCGCGGTCTGACCATTGACGTCGCAGGCTTTGAACGACATATGGAAGCGCAGCGCAATCGTGCTCGCAGCGCCAGCCAATTTGGCGGCGGCCTGTCAGAAAGTCTTGTTATTGATGGTGAAACCGTTTTTTGTGGTTATGATCACACGCAACATGATGCGACCATCACTGCCATTTTGGTTGATGGCGAAAATGTCGTTCACTTAAAAGCCGGCCAACAAGGCATCATCGTGCTTGATAACACTCCTTTCTATGCCGAGTCTGGTGGTCAGGTCGGTGATTTGGGCGAGATTAATTCTGCCGGCGCCCACTTTAATGTGACCGACACCCGTAAACAGGGCAAAGCGTTTACCCATATCGGCGAATGCAAACGTGGCAGCTTTGAAGTGGGTCAAAAAGTGCTGGCCCATGTTGATGAAGACAATCGTCAGGCAACAGCATTAAATCACTCTGCAACGCACTTATTACATGCAGCGCTGCGACAAATCCTCGGCGACCATGTCAACCAAAAAGGTTCGTTGGTTGATTCTCAACGGCTGCGTTTTGACTTTTCACACTTTGAGCCGATGTCTGCTGATCAACTGCGGGATATTGAGCGTTTGGTGAATCAGCAGATCCGTATTAACCATGCGGTTGAAACGCGTCTGATGCCGATTGAGAAAGCCCGTGAAAGCGGCGCAATGGCCCTGTTCGGTGAAAAATACGACGATGAAGTCCGTGTGCTGAGCATGGGGAATTTTTCTATTGAGTTGTGCGGCGGTACCCACGTTGGCCGCACCGGTGATATTGGCATTTTCAAAATTATCGGCGAAGTCGGAATTGCCTCGAGTGTGCGGCGGATCGAAGCTGTCACCGGCGATATCGCGCTGAACTACATTGAAGACTCTGAAAACCGCCTCAGAAAAATCTCCGACCTGGTCAAAGCCAAAGCTGACAATGTCGAAGATAAAACCGCGCAAATGGTACAGCGCACCCGCCAGTTGGAAAAAGAACTGGAAGCCTTAAAAACCAAACTGGCCAGTAGCGCCGGTCAGGATTTGGCCGCCGAAGCCAAAGACATTCAAGGCGTCAAAGTACTTGCTGCCAAATTGGATGGTGTTGATGCCAAAGCACTGCGTGATGCGGTTGATCAGCTGAAAAATAAACTGGACAGCGCGGCAATTGTCCTGGCGACTATTGAAGATGACAAAATCACTTTAATTGCTGGTGTCAGCAAAGATCAGACTGCTAAAATTCGCGCCGGTGATTTGGTTGCGCATGTGGCAACGCAAATTGGTGGTAAAGGTGGCGGTCGTCCCGATATGGCTCAGGGCGGTGGCAATCAACCAGAACATTTATCAAAAGCGCTTGATTCGGTAGCCGATTGGGTTGCCAGCAAGCTGGAAATTTAAACATGGCGCTTATCGTACAAAAATACGGCGGAACCTCCGTCGGCTCCATTGAGCGTATTAAAGAAGTCGCAAAAAAAGTCATTCAATACCGCAACAATGGTCACGATATCGTGGTTGTCGTATCAGCGATGAGCGGCGAGACCAATCGCTTAGTAGCACTGGCCAAAGACATTAATCCTAACCCACGTGGACGGGAGTTGGATGTTTTGCTGGCAACCGGTGAACAAGTAACCATTGCCCTGCTCAGTATGGCGTTGGCCGAACAAGGCATGCCCGCGCAGTCTTACACCGGCCCGCAAGTACGCATCCTCACTGATGATGTGCACAATAAAGCCCGCATCATGGAAATTGATGACGGCAAAATGCGCACTGATTTGGCACAAGGCAAAGTCGTCGTTGTCGCCGGTTTTCAGGGTTGTGACGAACACGGCAATATTACGACTCTTGGTCGTGGTGGTAGCGACACCACCGCTGTCGCTTTGGCTGCCGCCTTAAAAGCCGACGAATGTCAGATTTATACCGATGTCGATGGCGTTTACACAACGGATCCGCGCGTGGTACCTGAAGCCCGTCGCCTGGACCGCATTACCTTTGAAGAAATGCTGGAAATGGCCAGCCTGGGTGCCAAGGTTTTGCAGATCCGCTCCGTTGAATTTGCCAGTAAATATAACGTCCCGTTACGCGTCCTGTCTTCGTTTACCGAAGGTGGTGGCACGCTGATAACGTCTGAGGAACAAGAAATGGAACAAGCACTTATTTCCGGTATTGCATTTAATCGCGATGAAGCCAAACTGACTATTTTGGGCGTGCCGGATCAACCGGGTGTCGCATACAAAATTCTCGGCCCAATCGCCAAACAAAATATCGAAGTCGATATGATCATCCAAAACACCGGTCATGATGCCACCACCGACTTTACCTTTACGGTACATCGCAATGATTACCAGTCGGCGTTAAAAATGCTTCAGCAAATTGCCAGCGAATTGAATGCCCGTGAAGTTAATGGCGATGAACATATCGCTAAAATCTCATTGGTCGGCGTGGGTATGCGTTCGCATGCCGGTATTGCCAGCAGTATGTTTGAATCACTGGCCCGCGAAAATATTAATATCAGTATGATTTCGACATCAGAAATTAAAATCTCTGTCGTTGTTGATGAAAAGTATCTGGAGCTTGGTGTACGGGCTTTGCACAAGGCTTTCAACCTCGAACAAGCCTAGTAAATCATTGATATCAGGAAGTATTTCCTGTCGATCCAGAGAAAGCTTACTGTTATAATCGTACACAACAGATTCGGATAGATTTGCTATATTCGCTGTCTGATGAATTGAGAAGAGGCAGTAAGACCTCTGACCAGGATAATAAACAGGAATCATGGCACGAGGCCATTTAATGAAGGGAGTCCGTTTCCCTACCCTCGGAGCCTAAATTACAGAGTAAGGGGAATACCATGTTAATACTTACACGCCGCGTTGGAGAATCACTGATTATTGGTGATGATGTCGTCGTTAATGTTCTCGGTGTCAAAGGCAATCAAGTACGCATTGGTGTTGATGCACCTAAAGATGTCACCGTACATCGTGAAGAAATTTACGATCGTATTCAAGCAGAAAAAGATCAGACAACTGCCGGATAATCGGCATTTTGACTAGCCAAATCCATCATAGCTGGTATAATGCTTGGCTTTGATGGAGAGCTGGCCGAGTGGCTGAAGGCGCGCCCCTGCTAAGGGCGTATAGGCTAATACCCTATCGAGGGTTCGAATCCCTCGCTCTCCGCCAAATACTTACTTTTACCGTTGCTAGAACAGGCATATAAAAGTATAATTTACCGCTTTAAAGCGCCTGTAGCTCAGCTGGATAGAGTACCTGGCTACGAACCAGGCGGTCGCACGTTCGAATCGTGCCAGGCGCACCACTTATTTATAAGTACATCAAGCAGTTATCGGTTTATCCGGTAGCTGCTTTTTTGTATTCACCGTTTGCTGTAGCCGAAAGTGTAGCCACTGTTTTCAGCTGAAACAAACTATCTGCATAAACTGTTAAATGCTCTGATGACAAATGGGCATAACGCTGCACCATACGAATATCAGACCAACCTCCCAACTCTTGCAGAATGTGAATTGGCGTCCCGTTTTGAATATGCCAACTTGCCCAGGTGTGCCGTAAATCATGCCAGCGAAAATCGCTTATCCCTGCTGACACCAACGCATTACGCCACGCTTTCGTATTTGCCTTTTTAATCGGTCTCCCTTTGTAGGAAAACACAAACCGTTTATGGTTGCCTTGCAGTGCTCTCAACAAAACAACCGCCTCTTTGTTAAGCGGTACGCCAATTGGCCGACCTGCTTTGGCTTGATCTGCATGCACCCATGCCATGCGCCGCGTCAGATCCACCTGGTTCCACTCTAACCCCGTAACATTCGACTCACGAAGTCCGGTTGCCAGTGAAAACCGCACCATGACCGCAAGATGATCTGGCAAGTGGATAAGGATCGAATTAACTTCATCAGGCGTCAACCATCGAATACGCCGTTTGGGTTCTTTGAGCATCCGCACATAAGGTGCTCTATCCGTCCATTCCCATTCCCGCGATGCCTTGTTTAATATTGCCCGGACAACTTCCAGCAGACGATTAACGGTTGCTGGTTTAACGCCGGTTTTAAGCTTGGCATCGGTTATCTCATCTATGCGATCACGTGTCACTTCATCAAGATAAAGACTGCCAATAAAAGGATCGACCCAGCGAATATGTGCCAAATCATCTTTAATGGTTTTCTTATCTTGATTCTCCCTGTGCCAACGAATTACCGCTTCTTTCCAGGTTCTGCGTGGCTTCTCGCCTAACTGCATGATCCGCCACAAACTAGCCCGATATTTATCCTCGAACTCCTGGGCTAGTTGTTTATCTACCGTTTTAGTAGATATTTGTACTCTGCGTCCGTTTGGTGCGGTGAACTTGCACCACCAGAACTCAGAATTTCGTCGCTTATACAACATAGTGATGATCCTCCATCATGTTGTACTTGCAACCCCAGCCATGAACGAGAATAGAACGAGCGCAAATAACTGACAAGATCGGATTTAACAAACACCCATTGTTTGGCAGGCTTGGCCGCAGGAATTTCACCGCGCACGGCTTTTTCGCGTAACGTCTGCCAATGCATTTTGAGAAAGTCCGCAGCTTCATAAAGATTAAGGATTTCACCGTTATTCTCCATCGCTCAACTTCCTGTAAGCATCCGCAACCGCGCTATCGGCTGGATGGATATCTTTATCATTTGGAAAATTTACGAAACTATTAAACTTGCGAGACTTTTCCGCGACCTTTTGCGAAACATAACCAACGAAATCAAAACCAGTCAGATATTCACGATCATCATGAAATTGCTTGGCTGACTGCATGTAAGCGTATGAACCTTCAAAAGGATCGGTTATCCCCTCTCTCGCCATAAATGACGATAAAGCGCTTAGACCATTCACAAACAGGCTTCTATCACATGGTGGCCGCCCTTTAGGCACTTCCCGTTTTTTGATAGCGGAATCGCCATCCCAATACACTTGCTGAAGCTGCTGCCACAAATCAGTGGTTTGCCAGCGGGTTTGTGTTTGGTCGGTGTCACTTGGTACGCATAACCGAAGCCATTGCTCAGTCGCATATCGCCATAAGCTACCGAGTGTGTTTTCTAAATCGGTGAAGCTTTTTACACTCAGTTCACGCAGTGCCTCCCGGCGAAATTGAAACTCTAAACGCCACACTTGCTCATGAGGTAAAACACCTAAATCCTGATAAATCTGTTGCAGGTAAGCTCTTGGTTTTTTCTGCATCTCCAGAGTTTTGTTATAGAGCCTTGCTGAAATGTTGCCGGCACCTATCCTAAAACCAGAAAAGACACGACCAACTGTAAAACGATCAATATCACGCGCTTTAGTCACCCAGTCATTATCGGTAATCGTTGCAAGCGGATGATCGGTTAAGAAATCTACAAACAGATCGGCACGGCTGACTGATGCTGACTCTGTAATGGTACCAAGCGCAGAAACTATTTCAGTCAGTGTTTGAACAGCAAAAGATGCACGCTGACAGGTCAATAATTCACTGGAAATTTGAACGTGTGCTAATGGGGTACGTTTGGCACCTAATCGGGCAATTTCGAGCCGGTAGTGATTATCTGCTAAGACGTAAGCAAACGGATGACGCCCCCGATCTTTAACTTCAAATATATGATTGAGGATGGTTTCTTGAGCCAGAGGAACGTCAGAGCCGACAACGGATTGAGCAAGTTTCTTTAACTCATTTAATCGAATCGCTTTGGATTCAAACAGATCACCTTGATATGTCAGATACAGACTATCTAGTCCTACCCTCAAAATCTTGGTGTTAGTTTCAGTAATGCAATTAGAGGGTACTGTGTTACTAGACTGCGTACCCGCAGCTTGCTGCTGCCGGGGTTTAGCAACCCCGCGGCAGTCAGCCAGCTCCAGACGAGATTTTTCATTATCATTAGATTTTGAATCCGAAGACATAAGCCTAAGCTCCTGTTTTTAAGAGCAAACCGTTTGCTCTCTCGGATACTTAAGCTATACACAATGATTCAAAACTGTGAGGACATGAAACTTCTACTTTATGTCCCCTTGCGAATATTTCTTCTTCTTAATAACTTCTTGAATGCTTCAAATGAATCTTTATTTCCTTCAGTGTCAAATAGCTCTAAATCAACTGCCAAAAGCTCAAATTTTTCTTGCTGAGTTGTATTTTCGTACTCTTTCATTTCATCAAGTGCTTCGAGCATGAATCTCAAGTCGTCATATTTAGATTCAGGTCGCCTAGGTCTTGTTCTCGTTATAGCTTTAGCAAGCTTATTGAGAAATGACTCGTCATCAGATAATTGAGCGTATTGGATACGTTGTGCAATAGCTGGGCAACTGACGACACTTCTATCAACGACTACTGCATTAAGTAATGCATCATCGTCTGTTTTAGCTTTTTCAACTAAGTCACTCAGCGGTAAAGAAAAAATAGAGAGGGAGCGCAATTGATGAAGAATGCTCATGAAGAGGGATATAAAGACAGATTTTTCTTCATCACTCAACTCAGCTTCATTTAGTGGATCTGGATCAGTATCAAGGTAATCCAAAATAGTCTTTGAGGGGTTATCAGACTTTGATGCCTCCATGATAAGAGACTCAAGTCCGGCCAAGAGAAGAAAAATACCAAGTGATTGTTTATAAGGGAGTTCATACCAGTAAGACCATGGAAAACAATATCCCAAGAGCTTTTCAACTTTTTCTCTTTTCTCACGAGCGATCTCTGGCAACTCTTCAGATTCAGAATTTAATTGATGAAACCGAGCATATAAGTCACGTGCAGTGGAGCTTGTCATTGTCTTAACTTCCTTCATAGAAGCTTCCATCTCACTTTCAGTGTCTAGCTTAAAGCCTTTTATCAACCATCAAACCAATCTATTCTTTATCAAAGAATCAACGCACTCTTGACCGTATTTTTTACAAATTTGATTATAAAAATCAGGCTCAATATAAATGGCGTGTGAAACATGGCCTCTCAGATTATCGATATCACTGGAACTAAGCGTCTTCTTAACGAAAAGATGATGAAGCTTTGCGTATATAACTCTTTTTTTCTCCCTACCAATAGTTAACTTATTATTATTTGATAGGGTGACTCCCGTTACATGCCTGTTATGTGCCTTTGAAGAAAAAATAGTCTTATCTGGATTGATAGAAATCAGCCCAGATGTCATCTCATTGAGTAAGCCAGAAACGAACTCGGGCAAATTAAACAAAACACCGACTTTTGATGTTGAAAAAGTTATGTCATCAGCATATCTAGTGTAACTAACGCCAATTTCACTACAGTGTATTGCTAGAGCATCATCAAAATTCATCATCACAAAATTTGAGATAAATGGAGAGCTTGGCGCACCAATACTGAGTCTCAATGGCGCCCCTCGTTGGTAACGACAAAACAAGAGTCGTTCCAAGAGAAAGGCATCCTGTTTATCCATTTTTACTTCTGCCAATCTAAGCTGTTTAAACAGCATCTCAGGACTAATACTTGGAAAGAAGTCCTTAAAATCCATTTTGAGCAGGTACTTCGAATGCAAATGTCGTTGGGCGTTATCCTTAATACCGATACCTTTTCGGTAAGCATAAGCACATTCATGAATACTCAGAATAGAAGATAAATATTGGGTTACAAGTCGCTGAATAAACTTCAGTTGAACAGAAGGGTGAGCAATTAAGCGTGTTTCCCTTCCGTTTCTTTTTTTGATGCGATAAAACTTATAACGATACGGGGATGTAGCAGCAAACTTTAATATATCTTCAGCATTCATATACAGCTGCACTTGCAGATAGCTAATCAAGCTCATTTGACTACCCCGGCTAATTTTTCAATGATTAGCTTCTGCGCATTTCTTCGTTTTATGGATATTGGATCATCATCATTGATGAATGATTGCATAAGTCTCATTCTAATGTTGATGACATCTACAGGTTTCTTAGATTTAGTTACTGAAAAATTAATCCTTTTCTTGTGGCTTCTTAGAGGATAGTAGTAATGATAGTTACTATATTTTTCTTTGGCGATGAGCCCTAAACTAGTAAGTAAATATAGATAACGACTGATTGTAGTTTGAGTTATATCTATGCCTAGCGCCTGAAGAACTAGATCAATATCACTGAGAAGAATTGGATAGCATATAGAAACAATCTCAGAAATTAGTAGGGCTAAATGCCCACTATTACCTTGAGATAGCTTTTGCGATTTATCGAGGTTTTCAAGCTTATCATTAATAATATGACAAAGATCCTGAATCTGAGAAGGATCGTACTCGGCGACTTTGGGATCTGGCCATGGATATATTGCGACAGATGTCGGATGCTTTTTTCTGATGTACTCAAGTGGTCCTAAGTAGATAAACGAGTCTTCAGACTCAACCTCATCTCTTGGAGCTACTATTACGAGTTTTTTATACGAATCGGGCTTACTACAGAACATCCCTAGCTCAACGAGTGAGCCTGGACTCTCCAAAAAAACTAGAATAACACTTGATATTTGAGCTATGTCATCCTCAAAAACTAGTAGATCTGAATAAGCATTCTCACGGAAATAGTCTTTGAAAGCTTCCGCTAAAACAATACCAGAATAAATTATCGGATGCTTTTTCGCTGTATAACTTAGAAATCTATCCCTGAAACTCGGTGGAAATGTCTCCTTGGCGTCCACCTGACCACCGCATGTAAATATAAAGTTATCTGTGAGATTGACCGAGAATTTGTCAATATCGAGCTGTTGAAACTCATCAATCAGTGCATTCTCATACGCAATACTCAACGATAAAAATCCTTTTAATAAAAAACGGGCCTATTGGCCCGTCTCATAACTCTTTACTATGAGCGTGCGTTAGATTAATTTCTAACGCTCCTGAGGCACGAAGGATCGGTAGAAATTAATCTAACGCAACCTAAATGTGCCCAATAAATTAGCGTCTGGCGGAACGCCGGACGAGGCTAAATACAACCATCTGTAACAGCCTTTATCGCTAAAGAGCATATAAAACATTACTCCCCGCAATGTGTGCAGTCAAGAAGTTGTCCTATAGTGGGTCTCTAAGCTAGGCCACTAAAGAAAACTAATTTAAATATAAGTGCAGGTAAAGAGAAAAAATAGGCGAGAGTTGCAAGCACTTGTTTTTTATATAAATTTAACCCGTTTTTGGGCGAACTACGAACCAGGCGGTCGCACGTTCGAATCGTGCCAGGCGCACCACTTATTTATAAGTACATCAAGCAGTTATCGGTTTATCCGGTAGCTGCTTTTTTGTATTCACCGTTTGGTACGGCTGAAAGTGTAGTCGTTCCTAATCATTGATAACCAGCCCAATTCAGTCCTTATAACTAAGATGTCTGGCCTCTATATCCATATCGTTGTAAATGCCTTTGCAGTGTTAACGACTGAGACATATCAGATGTATACCTGACAAAAAAAAGCCCCGTATGTTTGTATACGGGGCTTTTGAATCTGACGCCTGGGCTTGAAGAACCGTTTTATTCTGCTTCTTTAACGATTTGTGCCTGGTGGAAGTTTTCAATGCCCATTTTATCAATAAGGCTGAGTTGTGTTTCTAACCAGTCCACATGATCTTCTTCACCTTCTAATATATGTTTGAACAAATCACGGCTGACGTAATCACCGATTTGTTCGCAATATAAAATACCTTCTTTCAAATCTGGAATCGCGTCCATTTCCAGTGCTAAATCTGCTTCTAACATTTCACGGGTATTTTCACCGATACGCAGTGCGCCCAAGTCTTGCAGATTAGGCAGTCCTTCCAAAAACAAAACCCGCTCGGTGATCATATCGGCGTGTTTCATTTCATCGATAGATTCATGATATTCATGCTCGTAGAGGTTTGTTAATCCCCAATCTTTGTAGATTTTGGCATGCAGAAAGTATTGGTTGATGGCAACCAGCTCATTGCCGAGTACTTTGTTGAGTAGTTCGATGACTTTTTTATCGCCTTTCATAATGCAGTCCTTCTGTTAATTTGCATCCATTGATTATCGTTTATCTGACATAAAAGTCAAAGATAAGTGTTTGATATAAAAGGCAAATGAAAACGATTAACATCTTTACTTGTAGCCGAGCATCTGACGATTGGCAGTAAAGTATATTTTTTGACGGGGATTGAAAGACTTAGCTGGATGCTGAGTAAAATTTACTCAGCCTGGGATCTTCGGGCAACTGGATTATCGTTATGAATAGTTTGCAGTTTTGGGCATGCACTGCGCATCATTTGGCTGACTTAAATGTTGATGCAACTGACGATTAACCTTAAACTGACATTTGCCGCAGCAAGCGCCGGCTCCGGTGGTTTCCCGGAGTTTTTCCATGGTATCAGCACCGTTATCGACGGCTGATTTGATGGCGTTAACATTTACGTTGTTGCAAACACATATAATCATGCTGGCGACCCAATCAGATAGTGATACAAATGATAATGATTGCTATTTATTAAGTCAATTGGTTTTTACCTAAATTAACAACATTTTGCTTAAAGCTTGCAAGGCATTTAAGAACATCGTAACGTGCAACTTTGTTGATAACCCCAGACCTGACGCCATTATGAAAATACCTGCTGCCACTATTTTAATCGTTGAAGATCATCGTGATTTGGCTGCAAATGTGGGGGATTATTTAGAAGCCGGCGGCTTTACCGTTGATTTTGCGGCGGATGGTATCAGCGCCCTGCAACTATCGGCTGAGAATCATTACGACGCAGTGGTGCTGGACGTCATGTTACCGGGCATCGACGGTTTTGAAGTTTGTAAACGTCTGCGTCAGGAACTGCACCTCGATACCCCGGTTATCATGCTCACTGCGCGCGATACCATTAATGACAAGGTCAATGGCTTTGATGTCGGCGCCGATGATTATCTGATTAAACCATTCGAATTACGCGAACTGGAAGCCAGGCTAGCGGCGCTGATACGTCGCCAGCGCGGTGAACTGGAAGGTGGTCAGCTGCAAGTTGGTGATTTGCGTTTTGATCTGGAGACCATGCGGGTCACCCGCAGCGATAAGATCATTAAGCTGTCCCCTATTACCTTACATATTTTGCGAATTCTGATGCGTGAATCGCCAAAACTGGTGAGTCGCGAGCGGCTTGAATCCGAGGTCTGGGGTGACGATACGCCTGACAGTGATACTCTGCGCAGTCATTTATATAATCTGCGTAAAAATATCGACAAGCCTTTTGAGCAACAACTGATGCACACCATTCCCGGCGTCGGCTATAAAGTTTGCCTGCCGGAAGATGTGTAAAGCTTAACGGCTACGAAATTGTGCTTTGGGAAAATGCACACTAACCTCAGTGCCTTCGCCCATCTTACTGGATAAACGTAAGCTCCAGTCATAGCGATTACAAAGGCGTTTAACAATCGTCATGCCGATGCCATACCCCGGCGCTGCGTTCTCCTGGCCCCGATAAAACGGTTTGAATAACTGATTAAGCTGCGCCTTATCCATCCCAATGCCACTGTCTGCAACAGAAAAACCATCTGACTGAATGCGGATAGTCACACTGCCTTGTAGCGTGTAATTAAAGGCATTACGCAGCAAATTACCAATCAGGATCGGCAATACCCGTTCCGGTGCATCCACCAGCAGCATGCCCGACTCTTCAACGTTAACGCTGATTGGTTTGTCATGATGAATAATCCGTAAATTATCCAGCTCGTGGCTAATTAAATCATTCACGACAATCTGCTGCGTCGGCAGAGATTGTACCTGCTCACGCGCCAACAACAGCAATGTTTCAATCAGCGATTCCATATCATATAAAGTGCGATACATACGATTCACTTCGGCCGTCGCGGCATCACCGTATTTGCGTTCAACTAATTCCAGTGCGCCGCGAATCACCGCAATCGGCGTGCGTAATTCATGGCTGACATCGCGGGTAAAGTTACGCTCACGCTCAATGAAATTTTCCAGCCGGCCGGTAAAATGATCCAATGCTCTGACCAGGCTGGTGACTTCTTCGTCTGGCATCTGCCGGATATCAGCCAAATCCATCTGCGGTAAGTTACCTTCACGAAAATCAACCTGCTCGACTGCGCGCGCCAGTTTAACTATCGGCGACACCGCTTTATGTGATTGCCGGTAAGCAAACCAGGCCAGTAAATACAACACCACTAACACCAGTGCCAACGGCAAAATACCGAATACCAGCGCCAGTCTGGAGACCTTCACTTCGTCGAAAATCAGAAATAACCGCTGACCGGCTTTGTCTTCAACAAAAACAATCGGCTCCTGGCCATTGAGCTGGGTCCGTTGCAAACCCGGCGGCAAATCCCGCAAGGCAGACGGCAACGATTGTAAATTATCGGTGGCCGCCATATGTGCTTGTAAATTCATGGTATTGGGTAGCGGAAAATCCGGATTCTCACTGCGCATCAGCCAGAAGTGTTCGGCTTCCCCTTCCAGTGCTGCGCGCACCAATACATCTTCAAGGGTGGCTTTGGCGGCATATACCCCGGCCAGCGTCACCAAACTTATCAAGGCGATTTGTATTAAAAAAACCTTTATTAGCTTGGTATGTAAATTGGTATGGGCTTTGGCCATGCCTTAATTCACTTGTTTGTGAAACAAATAATGGCCGACCAGCCACTCATTACCCTGCCGATAACCGAATAACTCGGCGCAGGCCATAAAAAACAGCCGCCAGCGTTGTAACCAGATTGCGCCCTGTCCGACGCCATATAATTCATCAAAAATATCGGTGATGGCTTTGCTGTGATTGTCGGTATTATCCAACCAGGCTTCTGCTGTTTTCTGATAATGCCGGCCATCAACCAGCCACTGCTTTTCAATGCGCAGGGCATCCTGAAAATGCAATAAGGTATCCGCCGAAGGCATCAGGCCGCCGGTAAAGAAATACCGGCCCATCCAGTTATCATCACCCTCAGTTTCAAATGGATAAACCACACTCCGATGGCAGAAAATATGCACAAATAACTTGCCCTCAGCACGCAACCAACTGCCAATTTTGTTGAATAGCTGCTGATAATTCCGCATATGTTCAAACATTTCTATCGACACCACGCGATCAAACTGGTCTTCCAGTTCCAACTGGTTAACGTCTTCGGTGATAATCCGAATATTGGTCAGACCTCGTTGATGGGCTTGTTTTTCGATGTGTCGGCGCTGCGAATGCGAATTGGACACCCCGGTAATCCGCGAATACGGAAACCGCTCGGCGAGATATAAGGTCAGCGAACCCCAGCCACAGCCGAGCTCCAAAACATCCTGGCCATTTGCAAACTGGCCCCGCTCAACATAACGTTCCAGCATCGCCTGCTCGGCCTCATCTAAAGTCAGCGTGTATTCATCCCACCAACAACCGCTATATTTCAGATGCTTACCCAATGCTAACTGGTAAAAGGCCGCCGGCACTTCATAATGCTGTTCATTGGCGGCATCGGTTTCAATGGCAATCGGGCTTTGGCGCAATATTTCTATGCAGCGGTTTTTCTGCTCACTGGCAGCCTGTAAGTCGTCAGCACGTTCATCCTGAAGCCGTTGTTTCAGTAAATGGCGAATCCCCATACGGATCACTGCATCTGGCAGCAACCCTTTTTCGGCAAGGTTAATCACTGACATGTTTTTTTCTCCAGGGAATAAACGGACTGGTGGTTTGCTGATAACGTCTGTAAGCATCACCACGACTGCGAATCGATTGCTGCTCGGTATACGGGATACCGGTGACAAAATATAAAAACAGCAACATTATCAGCGGCGCCAACCAAAGCCAAATGCCACCGACAATGCCTGTTGCCAGCAAGGGATAAGCAAACCAATGCAGCCACTCAAAAAAATAATTCGGGTGCCGTGAGTAATACCATAGCCCCCTCTGACAAACTTTGCCTTTATTGGCCGGATCCTGGCGAAAATTTTGTAACTGCCGATCGGCTAATGTCACACCGCATATAGCCACCAATACAACGGTAATAGCTAAATATTGTGGCCAGGCAAATTCATTAAGCTGCCCCTGGCTGATGATATAAACCGGCCAGGCAAAGCCCCAGGCCAACAAGGCTTGAAATTGAAAAAAGAAAAAATAATAAAAACCGGCTTTATCGCCCCAATGCTCGCGTAAATACTGGTAGCGACCGTCTTCAGATTCACCTAAAACCCGCTGTGCCAAATGCCAGCCTAAGCGTATGTACCATACGCCCATTACCACGCCAGCAACCAATCGCAACGCAGTATTGCCGTCACCGACCAGCGCGTAAAAAAAGGCCAGGCCGCTGAGACTGAATGCCCATAACACATCAACCATGCCGGCATTGCGAGTACGTTGTTGCCAGAACCAACCCAGCAACATCACCCCAGAGACTATGGCCAGGCTAAGCCAAAGCATGTTTTATCTCCTGCTCCTGCTTACGCCAATAAGTTGCCAGTGTTAACAGCATTGGCACTGCAATCGCCCAGGTAAACGCCGACACCATAATCAGCATTTCCGGTTGCAGCCAGTTCAGTGCCCCCAGTTTTTGACCGGCGTAATAGGACAGCGGACTGCCAATTGCCGAGATCAATGCTGCCAGCCAGCGCCGTCCTGATAACCAGCTCAGTGAATGATTCAATGTCAGCATAAAATTGACCCACAAACACAGAATCCACCATGGCGCGATGGGCGGCAACGTTTGTGCGTTATACGCTATCAAGCCTGCCGCTGAATAAAAGCTGTCCAGTATTAAGCCCACCAGCAGGCCAGCGATAATCAAACGAAAGTCCGCATAACGCCAGGAAAAATACCGAAAATGCACTAACACAAACACTACGGTCATCAATACTGCCGGCAGGTTAGTGTCAGCGGCACCAGACAATACACAAACCAACCAGCTGAGTTGAAACAGCACAAAATTAATGACGTTTTTCTTAGCCACTGGTGGGCACCCATTGTGGCCGGCGATTTTTCGGTTTGCTAAACAGTAAATGCACATCAGAAATACTGCGTTCGGCAAAACCGCCTTCGCAGTAGCACATATAAAATTCCCACATCCGGATAAAACTGTCGGGATAACCGAGCGCACGCACCTTTTCAAGCTGTGACATGAAGCGCTGCCGCCATTCGGCTAATGTCAGCGCATAGCTGGGGCCGATATCTTCTAAATTGGTTAGTTTTAATTTGGCTTTGGCAGCCGAATTACTCAACACCGTGACGCTGGGAATAAAACTACCGGGGAAAATATAGCGCTTAATGAAGTCCACTTCTTTAACGGCTTGTAAATAGCGATGATCTTCAATGGTAATGGCTTGGATAATGGCCAGGCCATCGTCTTTCAGCAATTCACTGCAGCGGACAAAATAATCATCAATGTAATGATGGCCAACCGCTTCCACCATTTCGATAGAAATCAACTTATCGAACTTGCCTGTTAAGTCGCGGTAATCTTCGAGCAACACTGTCACCTGGTTTTGCAGCCCTTCGGCTTTGATCCGAGTGGTTGCATGATTATATTGCTCGCGGGAAATGGTGGTCGTTGTTACCTGACAACCGTAGTTTTTGGCGGCAAAGATTGCGCAGCCACCCCAACCGGTGCCGATTTCCAGCAAATGATCACCGGATTGCAAATCAAGTTTGTCGCAAAGTCGCTGCAGCTTCTGCGCCTGCGCCACTTCAAGGCTTTCATCGCCGTGAAAATATAGCGCCGATGAATACATCATCCAGTCTTTATCCAAAAATAAACTGAATAAGTCATTGCCCAAATCGTAATGCGCGGCGATATTTTTGCGACTGCCGCGATGGCTGTTGCGATTAAAAAAGTGCCAGCCTTTCATCAGCCAGCCAGCAAATCTCGCCAGACCTTTTTCCATATCATCGGTCAGATCCTGATTACGTACCAAAATCTGCACCAACGCGGTTAAATCACTACAATGCCAGTCGCCTGCCATATACGATTCAGCCGCACCAACACTGCCGCCACTTACCACAGAATCGAAAAATCGCCGGTCATAAACCGTCAAACTGACCGACAAATCGGCTTCGCTGTCACCGAGCTCATAAACTTTTTCAGTGGTGTGCAGATGAATACAGCCATCTTGCAACTGACTAAGCTGATTCGTCACCAGCTTTTCATAAAGTATCGAGCTGCGGCTGACTTTTTCCAGCGCAGTCGGTGGTGAGATTGGCCGGTTCATTTTTCCTCTCTATTGGGCGCTACAGGGATATCGGGCTGTTTGTCGGGATGGCTGAAAAATGGCGTATGCTTACCCCACAAGCGTAATGCCTGCCAATAAATCCGCAACACCACACGAAGCGTTTGCAATGGATAACGGATCGGCAACCAACGCATATTTTTGGTTGTTAAAGGCTGCATGGTCGCCTGCATGGTGGCATCAAAATGCCGCTCACCGTTATTAAGCATCACCATATGAATATTCAGGGCATCCGGCTGGAAGTTAAATCGCCAGTGATACTGCACGTCCATTGGCATAAACGGTGAAATATGGAACTGCTTATCAAAGGCAAAATGCATCGGCTGGGTTTGCTTTTCGTCTACTTTCAGCACATAGGCATAACGTTCATTCCACGGCGTATTGTTAATTTCGGCAACAATATATTTCAGCGAATCTGCTTCACTGCAAAAATAAAATGTCACAGGATTAAAAATAAACCCCAGATAACGCGGATGGGTCAGAATCTTGATTTGGCCGCTAAACACATCATCGCAACGTTGTTTGATTAACTCGCTGACAGCTGTTTTTAAATCAGCCGTATCACTGCGCAAATAATCACGCCGATAAAAACTAATCAGATTAAAGTGCTCCAGTGACCAGAGCCTAGACCGTGAAAACCGTTGTTCCAGTTCATCCAAATCCAACATCAGCATCGCCAGCGGATATTTAAAACGATGGTTATGCGGTAAATGTCGCTGATGCAGCACCCAACCCTGGTAAATTCCATCAGGCAACATTGGAGACATCCTGTGTTTGTTGTTGCAGCGTTTCAATTACCCTCAAAGCACTGTTGACACCATCTTCGTGAAATCCCCAGCCCCAGTAAGCACCACAATAAAAAGTATGCTGATCACCGGCCAGTTCGTCCCAGCGTTTTTGTGCCGCCAAGGTAGCGGCGTTATATATGGGATGCGCATAACGGCGGCCCAGAAATACTTTTGCAGGATCGACTAAATGATTGCTGTTCAGAGACACAATAAACTCCAGAGGTGCATCGATGCCCTGCAAGGTATTCATGTGGTAATTGACGGTGCATTGATTGGCAAGCTCCGGACACACTCTGACATTCCAGCTTGCCCAGGCTGTTTTTTTACGCGGCAAAACCTGTTTATCCGAATGCAGCAGCATATCGTTTTGCTGATAGCCGATAGCCCCCAGAATTTCAATTTCGGCCTTGCTGGGTTTGTCTAATAAACGCAGCGCCTGATCAGAATGAGTGGCTATAACAACTTTATCAAACCGCTGTGATCCTCCATTGACCCGTACCGTCACGCCACTGGCATCGCGGCTGATTCCTTGCACAACGGCGGCCGTGTGAAATTTTGCTGAGCAGTTTCGAATCAATTTATCAACATAACGCTTGGAACCATGACTGACCACGCGCCACTGGGGCCTGTCAGTCAAATTCAGCATGTTGTGATTATGCATAAAACTAATGAAATAACGCGCAGGGAATTCGCGTATGGCAACACCCGGTCCCGACCACAAGGCACATGCCATCGGCATTAAATGATCATCTATAAAGACATCGCTGTAGCGGTTTTTGCTTAAGTATTCACCGATGGTCAGGTTATCGTCATCACTATCGAGCAGTTTTGGTGCCTGTCGATAAAAACGCACTAAATCCCAGAGCATTCGGTAAAACCGAGGACTTAAAATATTGCGCCGCTGACAAAATAAATGGTTTAAATCAGTAGCGTTGTATTCCAAGCCGGTCAGCACATTACTGGCACTGAAACTCATTTCTGTTGGCTTGCTTTCAACCTGAAGCTCGTCTAACAGACGACTGAAATTCGGATAATTCTGCTGGTTAAAAACAATAAAGCCGGTATCGATATCATAGATTTCTCCGGCCACCCGAATTTCATGGGTATCGGTGTGCCCACCCAGATAATTATTGGCCTCAAACAACGTTACCTGATGCTGTTTGCTCAGGTAATATGCTGACGATAAACCTGCAATGCCGCCACCAATCACTGCAATTTTCATTAACGCTGCCCTTTATCAGCAGCGTGCAAAGCACGACGCTCTGCCGGCACTGTTCGTAAATCCCAAACCAGTCCCAGTTTTGCCATAACTTTGAGCAGGTAATAACTGATATCTATCTCCCACCAGTAAAAGCCCTGACGCGCTGCCACCGGATAATGATGATGATTGTTATGCCACCCCTCACCAAGGGTTAATAAGGCCAGCAGCACGTTGTTACGGCTTTCATCACCGGTGTTATAGCGTTGCTTACCAAATCGGTGCGCCATTGAATTAATCGCTAAGGTTGCGTGGATCAATACCACCGTGGAAATAAAAAAGCCCCACACCAGCATTTGTGCACCACTGGTGCCTAACTGTGGCTGGCTGTGCTGCAGAAAACTGCCCAAAGCAAACAAGCCAGCCGCCAATAACACCGGTACTAGAATGTCGAAGCGATCCAACAAACGTAATTCAGGAAATTTTTTTAAATCTTTAACCAGCGAATAATCGGCCTGATAGTAACTATCCGATAAAAACCAGCCCATATGACTCCATAGAAAACCTTGTTTGGGTGAATGCGGATCCGCTTCCTGATCAGCATGGCGATGATGTTCACGATGATGAGCAGCCCACCATAACGGCCCCCGCTGCGTGGCGCTGGCACCCAACAGAGCAAAGATAAATTGTACCGGCCGCGAGGTTTTAAATGCTTTGTGCGAAAAATAACGATGATAAAACGCCGTAATGGCAAACATTCGCAGCATATATAAAACAACTGCCGTGATGACAGCCACAGTTGAAACACCCACCCAGATAACGGCCAGACAAGCCAGATGCAAAGCAATAAACGGAATGATGCGTAACCAGTCTATTTCACGGCTGCCCGTTCGCACCGGTGGCTGCGCTTCGCCGTTATCAAACCATTTTACAATCGCTTTCATCGGGTAACTCTCATATGTGAGCGCAATGTAGAGCGCCGACCGTGAATTGTTTGTGAAAGTAAGTCTGCCTTAGCTTTCACTGTAATTTCACAAGCCGGCAGATTAACTTAAGCGACTTAAATATTAGTGATACAGAGGCTTATCTTGAATTTACTGCAACGCAGCTTGGTTATTTTGCTGGTTTTGCCAGTACTGCATGCCTGTGCTGGTGGCGCAAACAAGTCTGCTTACTATGCTGCTTACCAGCAATCTTTAAACGATACTGAAGCCGCCAAAGTAAGTGACCAGACCGTTATGGCATTCGGGGAAATTTTTGCCAACCTGCAGAACGATGAGCTTACCAATATTGTTAATGAAGTCTACGCCGACAACCTTTATTTCAACGATACGTTTCGCACTATCCGCGATAAAGAAACCCTCGCCAATTACCTGCAAGAGACGGGTAAAACCGTCGAGTCACTTGAAGTAACCATTAACGATATTGCCCGAAGTGGTAACGAAGTTTATGTGCGGTGGTCTATGAATATGCAATTTTCAGTATTAGGTAAAGTGATTAACAGTGATTCAGTGGGTATGACGCATTTGCAGTTTAACGACGCCGGCGAAATCATTCTGCATCAGGACTTTTGGGATGGCGCCGATGCCTTTTATCAACATTTGCCGGTAATCGGCTTGTGGCTCAGACAAATTCGGGGACAATTATGAAATTAGCATTGATGACAGTTTTGGCAACTTTCGGTATCACCGCTCAAGCCGCTGATTTCGATAAGACTTACCAACTTGCAGAACAAACGCTGCAACTCTGTGCCAGCACCCCAATGAAAAAAATGTTGTTTAATCTTGGTGATGTGGCGCTATATGCCAAAGATTGTGCAGCGGTTGACGCTGATTCACTGACCTCCCAGCCGGTGCATCTGACATTTAAGTACGAGCGCGCTTTTGATGGCGAAGATTTTATTAAATCGTCAGACGAACTGATTAAACGTAACAGTGATGATGCCGAGTATCAGTCAATTAAAGCGGACTTAGATAGCTTTAATGCGAATTATCAGGCCATTGCCGATGGTGAGCGTTATGACATCGGCTGGTCGCAAGCAACAGGTTTGCTACTCAGCAAAAGTAACCGCCAGCTTGCTCAGAATGATTCGGCTGAACTCGCTGACGTATATTTTCGGATTTGGTTTGGTGATGAACCTTTCAGTCAAAAAATGAAAGACGCGTTACTCAGCGGCAAGGGCAACTGAATCAGTTTTATTCATTACTTGGAAACAGAATTTTCTGTAGGCCCGGATGCGATTGCAGCGGTTGTAATGCCGGGTCCTGACTGATTTCTTCGCGATAACTCTCACTGCGTTGCGTCGCTTCTTTCAGATAATACAGCGCTTCTTCCAACTGCCCCAGCGCTGAATAAGCACAAGCGAGCTGGTAAAAGGCATGACTGTTTTCAGGATCAATCAACAACGCCTGATGACATAAGTTCGATGCCCATTGCGCTTCGCCCAATTCCAAAACCGCATCAGCTTTATAAGTCAGTGCCTCACAATCATCACGTTTCATTTTCAGGATCTGATCGTAAATACCGATTTTATGCGCTGCACTGTTTTCCTGCGCGGCCCGAAGCCATAAAGATTGTAGTTCTTGGGTGCGCTCAATTTCTTCACGGTTTTCTTCAATATGAATGGTTTTTTGATTCAGTTGTTGCTCAATGGCATGCAACCGCTGTTCATATTGAAAAACCAATTTGGAGATCTCTTCATCGGCCAGGGAGTGCACCCGCTCACGAATCTCCCGGATGGATGTCCAGCCAACTAAAACCAAAATCGAGGTAGCACCGGCTATCAAATAAAAGAAATAGGTCACCGTATTTGTCGAGTAACTGACCGCTTTATCGACAGCATTGATCTCTCTGTCAACGATCTGCTGAATCATTTCATGGCGAAGTGCGGCCATATCGATGCGTAACTGCTTTAATTCATCCATCACATAGCGTTCGATAAACGGCGAATATAATGGCTTGTTTAGGGCTTCGACCTCAGCTTCAAACTCTGCGACCTGTGCATCCGGCAGTGGTGCCACTTGCACCGCTGCTTCTTCTGCCGTTGCCAGCATTGGCAACAGTAAAAATATCAGCCCTATCAGCCTGCCAGACATATTGCCCGCCCGTGATCATGAATCTCAACCAAATGACTATGCAAGCTCTTAATGGCATCAGCGTAATCGTCTTCATCGATAACAAACTGCATATCTACCTGGCGCATTGACTGATGCATGGCTAAAACACTGATGTTTTTTTCCGCCAGCGCGGCCACAGTTTTTGCCAGAATACCGGGAATTTTCATATCACTGCCAATGGCTGAAACAATCGATACTTTCTGCTGATTGATTTCTGCTTCCGGAAAAATTTCCGTCAACGCATCACGAATACGACGAATCGTTTTCAGGTTGGTCGATAAGTAATGGGTAATGGTATTGGCGTTGATATCTTTGGAAATAATATGCGCCTTAAAGCGGCGGATCTGCGCCAGAACTTCACCATCGTATTGATGAATATTACCGGCCATATCCTGATCAAAGATTTCAAATGCAAACACGCCTTTGCAGCCGGCAATGATTTCAACGCAAGGTTTGCTGCTGACATAATCACCGGTGATCAGTGTGCCGGCATGTTCCGGCTCGAAGGTATTACGCACCCGTAGTGGAATATCATTTTGCCGTAAACCTTTTGCCGCTTTGGGGTGAATCGCTTCCATACCCAAATTAGCCAGCTGATCAGCGACATCGTAATTGGTCCGACCAATCGGCACGGCATTGTCTTCACCCACCAGACGCGGATCAGCACTGCTTAAATGAAATTCTTTATGAATAATCGCTTCGTTAGCTTCCGTTAGCACGGCAATACGACTAAAAGTCATTTCGCTGTAACCACGATCAAAGGCCGACATCAGGCCAATTTCACTATGTGCATAGCCAGTGACAATTGGCAGCTGGGTTTGCAAATCAATATTGGCAAAAGCGTTTTTGATACGTGTATCTAACGACATATGCTTATCGGTTTGCCAACCGGTTAAATCAACAAACACCGCATTGATGTCATCCTGCTTCAACAACTTTGCAGTATTCCAGGCACTGTGTGCTTCACCGATACTGGCCAGCATTTCACGCACGGTGGATAAATGCTGATCTAATGCAAAATGACCATGCTGGCATAAGCGCTGCAGATCGGCTAGAACCCGTCCGGCATCTTCCAGACGCTCCATGATGAAAGCATCGGCTTCGCTTGCCAGCTTGGTTTCGCCAAACATATTTTTGTTGATTAACAATACTTCGGCTTTCAGTTTTTCTAAAGCTTCCTGCCAGCTGTCATCATTTACACTGTTAGCAAACTCGGCATATACACCGGCCTGACCATTTTTCTTGTGTTCCAGCAGCATATTGGTAATGCCGCCATAGGCAGACACGACAAAAATCCGGTTGTACAGACCTTCATCATGTACCGGTTTCAGAATGATATTGTCGCGCACCGCAACGTAGTCACTCATTGAGGTGCCGCCTATTTTTTCAACGGTATGAAAAGTCATAAGTCGCTCTTGTGGAAAAAAAAGGGTGCTGATTATTCGCTAACGGTTTCGGCATCGAGCTCGTAAGCGCCTTCAGCGTTGTGTACTTCTTCACCATTTAATGGCGGATTAAATACACAGGCAAGTTTCAGCTCTTTAAATGCACGCAATACATGGCGATCATGTTGATCCAGGTTGTACAGCGTGCCCGGCGTGATTTTATAAACCTTGCCATCGTCCAGTGTTTCAACTTCACCTTCACCGCTAATGCAATACACTGATTCCAGATGATTCTGGTAATGCATGCGGAAATCAGCACCGGCAAAAATAGTCGTGATATGGAAGGAATATCCCATCTTGTCGTCTTTGAGCAGCATCCGGGTACTTTCCCAGTTACCATCCGGTGAGGTAATACGACGGTTGGTTTTTTCGGCTTCTTGTAATTGTCTGACAATCATTATTGTCTCCTTTTTATTAAAGGAAAAGCGGACGGCCCGCAGGCCGCCGCAGAGGATGTGAATTATTAACCGTTGGCTTTGTTGACTTCATCGCTGACCGAGTAGTCGCCTTCGAAAAAGTCTTTTTCTTCAGGAATATTGCCCGATTTGGCGCAGACTTCTTTGATGGCCTCTTCGAGAATATCGATACCTTTTGTCAGGCTTTCATCGGTAATCGTCAGTGGGCATAAGAATTTAACGACATGGTCATCAGCACCACTGGTCTCAATAATCAGGCCCTTCTGGAAACATTTATGAGTGATCTTGCCGGCAAGGTCACCGTTAACACAGTTAATGCCACGGAACATGCCACGGCCATGCGAGTTAAAGTTACCCTCGCCATATTCGGCGACAATTGCGTCAACCCGATCGGCAATATACTGCCCTTTACGTTGAACTTCTTTAGCGAATTTGTCGTCTTTCCAGAAATGATCGATGGCAGCTTTTGCAGTAACAAACGCATGGTTATTACCACGGAACGTACCGTTATGTTCACCCGGTGACCATTGATCGACTTCCGGCTTCATCAGCACAATGGCAAATGGCAGACCATAACCACTTAATGATTTAGACAAGGTGACGATATCCGGGTAAATACCAGCTTCTTCAAAGCTGAAGAAAGTACCGGTACGGCCACAGCCAGCCTGAATGTCATCAATAATCAACAACACATCATGGCGTTTACAGATTTCAGAAAGGCTTTTTAACCAGCCCATTGAAGCAGCGTTAATACCGCCTTCACCCTGAACGGTTTCAACAATTACTGCAGCTGGCTTATCAACACCACTGCTGGAGTCAGACAGCATTTTGTCTAACAAATTAGTGGTATCAAAATCATCACCAAGGTAACCATCATAAGGAATACGGGTTGAGCCATGCAGGGCAATGCCCGCACCGCCGCGATGCTTAGAGTTACCGGTCACCGATAAAGCACCTAAACTTTGTCCATGCCAGCCATTGGTAAAAGAAATGATATTTTCACGACCGGTTTTCTTACGAGCAATTTTCAGCGCAGCTTCGACAGCGTTGGTGCCGGTGGGGCCGGTAAACATGACGATATATTCAAGATCCCGTGGCTTTAAGATATTTTCATTAAAGCTCTCCAGGAATTCGCCTTTGGCGCGGCTGTGTAAATCCAGCCCCTGAGTAATACCGTCATTTTCGATGTATTCGAGTAATTTCTTTTTAAATATCGGATGGTTATGACCATAGTTCAGAGAACCGGCACCGGCCAGAAAGTCAATGTATTCATTGCCTTCCAAATCGTAGATATGCTCGCCTTGCGCCCGGTCAAATACCCGCGGGAACGCTCTGGCATATGAGCGTACTTCCGATTCGATTTCGTCAAAAATTTTCATATTGATCTCCTGTTAATAATATCGGGTAAACCTGACCGGTGATCAGGCTTGAATAGCTTTAAAAGGGCCGACTTTGACCAGCATTTCAGTTTTGTGCTGGCCGGCAAAGTGGCGATCTTTATCAAAAAATACGTTGCTGGAAATCTGGGTATCAAGCTTACGAGCCAGTCCCTCAAATAAAGCCCAAGAAGCTTTGTTATCCGGGGTAATGGTGGTTTCGATACGCTTGATATCCTGATTTTCAGGACGGCCGAGTATTGCTTTCAGCATGCGAGTGGCAAGGCCCTGACCACGGGCTTGTTCGC
This sequence comes from Methylophaga sp., assembly GCA_040882115.1. GTDB lineage: Bacteria > Pseudomonadota > Gammaproteobacteria > Nitrosococcales > Methylophagaceae > Methylophaga. Next base: position 467,454 of record JBBEBX010000003.1, read on the forward strand.
CAACAGCAACCTGCCAGACAAATAAGCTGCCGGGTTGCTTGGGAATCCGGTAACCGGAAATAAAGCCAACAACCTCACCATCAAGCAAAGCGGCGACTGACGTATCGGCAAAATGACTGCTTTGCAATAAATTGCAGTACATAGAATTAGTGTCGAGTGGCGGGCAGTTAGCGATCAGATCGTGGACTGCAGCACCCATCTCAGCATCCGGTGCGGTCAAGGTAATATCCAGTGCCTTAGCTTGTGGTTGTGTCATATTTAAATTCAACTCTATTGTTTATAGAACGATTAGAAAAATCGATTAAAGAATGTGACAGTTATCAATTTAATGGCTTTTTATATAGTTATACGCCAGTTAGCAATCAATTTAAATCTATAGTACACTAAACATTATTAAATTCCAAATCGACTTATGCAGACTAATGTCTATAGATGTCATTAAATCGACAGCGTAAAAAACAGCCTGTATTTACGCTAAAAATGGTAGCAGCTGTATCACTAACTTCAGAAAGTGGGACAATATGTTGAATCAAATACCCGTTAATACTGAGCAGATCGATGATCTGGGACTCAGCCACACACAGAAGGAACATTTGTTGAATCATATTGAAGAAGTGCTGGTCGCTCTGCGCCGCGTAATCCGTGCAACTGATCTGCATTCCAAATATCTGGCTAAAACCACCAGTTTGACGGCGCCACAGATTTTGTTACTGCAAACGCTGCGCGATAAAGGTCAGGTAACGATTGGTGAACTGGCTGCTGATATGAGTTTAAGTCAGGCGACGGTGACTACGATTTTGGATCGTTTGGAAAAACGTCAGTTGGTGTTTCGTAAACGTTCGCAATCAGATAAACGCAAAGTACACGCTTACCTGACCGACGCAGCATTAGAAATGCTGAAAAATGCCCCTATTCCACTACAGGATCGTTTTACCCGTGAATTCAGCAAGCTTCAGGAATGGGAACAGACGATGATTATTTCGTCGTTAAAACGGGTAGCGCAAATGATGGATGCCCAGCATCTGGATGCGTCACCGGTTTTGGATATTGGTATGTTGGATCGTCATCATAGCGAACCAGAAAAAACGACACATAAGCCATTGAAGGCAACCTGATAACCGATTCTAAACTGCGATTAACGCCTTTTAATAATTACAACGCTAATCAATAAATCCGTTTTAAGGCGCTGGATTCGGTTGGCGTTGATGAATCGCTTCAATGCGTTCCAGCAATTCTGCTGACAGCGTCAATTGACTACTGGCAATATTGGTTTGCAATTGTGCCATCGACGTTGCACCGATAATGGTTGATGCATTAAATGGCCGGCTGTTGACATAAGCCAACGCCATTTGTGATGGATCCAAACTGAACTCTTTCGCCAAATTAACGTAAGCCCTTGTGGCCGATACCGCTTGCTCATTACTGTAACGCGCATAATGCGGCCATAAATTCAGCCGGGCATCAGCAGGCGCGTTATTGTCCAGATATTTACCTGACAGTACGCCAAATCCCAGTGGCGAATATGACAACAGGCTAACCTGCTCACGGAAACTGATTTCCGCACAACCCACTTCATAACTACGGTTTATTAAACTATAGGGATTTTGCACCGAAACAATCAGCGGCAAATTCATTTGTTTGGCAACGCTGATAAATTGCATGATGCCCCATGGCGTTTCATTGGACAGGCCGATATAACGAATTTTGCCCGCATCAATGTGCTTTTTAAGCGCCTGCAAAGTTTCAACCACCGGCGTCATCTCAGCTTCATCCACAGGTTCCTGGAAGCCCAGCTTACCGAAATAATTGGTCTGCCGCTCCGGCCAGTGCAACTGATACAAATCTAGATAGTCGGTTTGTAACCGAGCCAAACTATCGTTTAAAGCCTGATCAATATTGCTGGCATCAAAACGGCTATGACCACCACGAATATGCGGTACCCAATCAGGGCCCGGACCTGCCATTTTGCTGGCGAGAATTAAATCATCACGCCGGCCGCGTTGTTGCAGCCAGTTACCAATGACAACCTCAGTTGCACCATAGGTTTCGGCTTTAGGTGGAATCGCATATAACTCAGCGGTATCAATAAAATTTACGCCCTGAGAAACCGCATAATCCAGCTGCTCAAAGCCTTCTGCTTGCGTATTCTGCTCACCAAAAGTCATGGTACCAAGACAGATTTCACTGACTTGTAAGTCACTATGGCCGAGACGATTGAATTTCATTGACAACTCCGGTTAACCAGACGTAGATACAACACGACGCCCCGTAAGGCGTCGCATCAATTTAACAATATTGGTCGGGACAACAGGATTTGAACCTGTGACCCCTTGCCCCCCAGGCAAGTGCGCTACCAGACTGCGCCATGCCCCGACATAACTGGTTTTGTGCGGCATTTGAACGCCGCTGTTTTTATCAAGAGCGGCATTTTAGCAGATGCCGCAACCTTGCTCTACTAATGTTTTGACAGCCGCTGCCAGGTGCTGACCACGGTATCAGGATTCAGCGAAATACTGCTGATGCCACGATCCAGCAACCATTCAGCAAAATCCGGGTGGTCTGACGGCCCCTGACCACAAATACCGACATATTTACCGGCATCACGGCAGGCATTAATCGCCATTTCCAGCAATGCTAATACCGCCGGATTACGTTCATCAAATGAACTTGCTACCAGCGCCGAATCCCGATCCAGCCCCAAAGTTAATTGGGTCATATCGTTGGAACCAATCGAGAAACCATCGAAGAATTCCAGGAACTCTTTGGCCAGTAACGCATTTGAAGGCAGCTCGCACATCATGATCAAACGCAGACCATTTTTGCCACGTTCCAGACCATTTTCTTTCAGCAGGTTAACCACCGACTCGGCTTCTGCAAGCGTGCGTACAAACGGAATCATCAGCTCAACATTGGTCAGGCCCATTTCATCACGAACCCGCTTCATGGCCTCGATTTCCAGCTTGAAGCATTCGGCAAAATCAGGCGAGCTATAGCGTGAAGCGCCGCGGAAACCAATCATCGGGTTTTCTTCGTGCGGTTCAAACTGGGTGCCACCAATCAGATTGGCATATTCGTTAGATTTAAAATCTGACATGCGGACAATAACATTCATCGGATAAAACGCCGCCGCAATAGTTGATACGCCCTCGGCAATACGGCTGATATAAAACTCAACCGGATCGCCATAAGCCGTGGTGCGTTCCTTAATGATCTGCTGAATATCAGCATCCATTTGTGACGGATCCATCAAGGCTTTCGGATGGATGCCAATCATATTGTTGATGATGAATTCCAGACGCGCCAGACCAACACCGCGATGCGGCAACTGGGCAAAACTGAATGCCCGGTCGGGATTACCGACGTTCATCATGATTTTTACCGGTAATTCCGGCATTTCATCCAAAGATTCAATACGGTGCTCAAATTCCAGAATACCATTATAAATTTCACCGACATCGCCCTGGGCACAGGAAACGGTGACTTCTTCGCCTTCTTTGACTTTTTCGGTAGCATCGCCACAACCGACAACTGCCGGAATACCCAGTTCACGGGCGATAATCGCCGCATGACAGGTACGACCACCACGATTAGTGATAATCGCTGATGCGCGCTTCATAATGGGTTCCCAATCGGGATCGGTCATATCAGTCAGCAGCACATCACCTGGCTGGAATTTATCCATCTGATCCAAACTGGTCAGTACGCGAACCTTACCCTGACCGATTTTACGGCCAATCGCCCGACCGGTGACCAGAATGTCACTTTGCTGTTTGAGAATAAATTGTTCGGTAACGTTTTTATCCTGGCTTTGTACAGTTTCCGGACGTGCCTGAACAATATAAATTCGGCCATCGTTACCATCTTTTGCCCATTCAACGTCCATTGGCCGCTGATAATGCTTCTCGATAGTCACCACCATTTTTGACAAAGCTTCGATTTCTGCATCACTGAGACAGAAATGCAGCCGATCATGTTCATCTACATCAATGGTTTTGACCGGTGCTTTGCTGTCACCGGAATAAACCATTTTCAAAGCTTTTTGTCCCAGTGTGCGTCGCAAAACCGATGGCCGGCCAGCTTCTAAAGTGCTTTTGTGCACATAAAATTCGTCAGGATTGACCGCACCCTGCACCACCATTTCACCCAGACCATAACTGCCGGTGACAAATACCACATCACGGAAACCACTTTCGGTATCCAGTGAGAAAGCCACACCGGCGCTTGCGATATCGGAGCGCACCATTTTCTGAATACCGGCTGACAGGGCAACTTCACTGTGATCAAAGCCCTGATGCTCACGATAAGAAATAGCGCGGTCATTAAATAATGAAGCAAACACTTCACGAATAGCTTTTTTGATATTGGCAAGGCCGGCAACATTCAGGAAGGTTTCCTGCTGACCGGCAAATGAGGCATCCGGCAAATCTTCTGCCGTCGCCGAGGATCGGACTGCCCAGCTGGTTTCGGTGCCATATTCTTTTTCTAAAGCCTGATAGGCTTCGTCAATGGCCGCTTCCATTGCCGGTGGAAACGGGATATTCATAATCCATTCGCGGATTTGCTGACCGGTTTTTTGTAGCGCGGGAACATCATCGATATCCAGTTCGCGCAGTACATCGTTAATTTTTCCCTGCAAGCCATCATGCAACAAGAATTCGCGATAGGCATCGGCAGTGGTGGCAAAACCACCCGGCACCGAAACACCCAGCGGCGCGAGATTCTGCAACATTTCGCCCAGTGAGGCATTCTTGCCACCTACTCTGTTGACATCCTCCATGCACAACTTTTCAAGAGAAATAACATATTCGGTCATGACTACTACCTTGTTTTTTTGGATTTATTAAATGTGATTGTCGATTCGCGGATGCGTTCACGGGCCAGTCCCAGTGAGCGCACCACGCGACTAGAGATTTCTTCAATGGAGGTATTGGTGGTATCAAAGACCGGGATGTCCACCTTTTCAAACATTGACATTGCCTTGTTCAACTCTGACTGACAGATTTCCAAAGAGGAATAACTGCTGTCTGGCCGGCGTTGCCGACGAATACGACTTAACGGGACAGGTTTAATGGTCAAACCTGCCAGCTTTTGCTGATGAACCAACAGATAATCCGGTAATTCTTCAGCCACAAGATCTTCCACCGTAAGCGGGTAGTTGGCCACTTTCAGTGAAAAGTTCATTGCCAGATATAAACTGGTCGGTGTTTTGCCGCAACGCGACACCCCGACTAAAATAACATCAGCTTCTTCATATTGATCCGGGCGCACACCATCATCGTGGGTCAGTGCGTAATCAATCGCATCCAATCGCCGCTGATAAGTGGTATCACTGATAGAAATCCGTGATATGCCCTGTTTTTGCGACGCTTGCATGCCCAGAAAATTTTCCATCGAGCCGATAAAGCTGTGAAATAAACTGATCACATAACCGTCACAACTTTCTATTATAAATTGTGCGTCATCATGAACCAAGGTGCTGAATACTAATGGCTGAAATTCAGACTGGGCACTCAGCGCATTAATCTGCGCCCGCGCATCTTCTGCCTTTTGGGTGGTATCAACAAAAGCCAGGGTAATTGTTTCAAATTCGATATCCGGGAATTGCGCCAACAGGCATTTACCGTAGGATTCCGCGGTTAAACCTGTTCGATCAGATACGAAAAAGACGTTTCTAACTTCGTTGCTATTATTTTCTGCTGTGTCAGTCATCGGGTAATAATGGGCTGAAAGGCACCCGTTGATCAACAAAAAATTTAGCTTTTGGACTGATCTGTAGCGATTTTTGGACTGACTTCACGGCGCAAAATTTTTCCATTTTTGGTTCGTGGAAAGTCCTGAGCAATATAAATAATTTTTGGTGTTTTATAAGCGGCCAGATGTTTTCGTCCGAAAGCCAACAACTCATCAGGACTGACCGGCTGATCTTGATGCAACAAAACATATGCAACCACCAGCACCTTATCTTTTTCGATGGTTTCGCCAACGGCCGCGCAATCACTGACCGCCGGATGCGATTTGAACACCCGCTCGATCTCATAAGGTGAAACGCGATAACCAAAGCTTTTGATAATGTCGTCCTTGCGGCCGAGGAACCAGACATAGCCGTCGTCATCATAACGGGCAAAGTCACCGGTCAGAAACCAGCCGTCACGTTTCAGCTTGGCGGTTTCTTCTGGCAGGTTCCAGTAATACAAAAACAAACCGGGATCGTTATCCGGCACACAAATCATCCCCTCTTCACCAGGTTTTACTGGCTGTAGTGTTTCTGGATCCAGTAGTTGAATGGCATGACCCGGTTGCGGAAAACCAGCGGAGCCGGGGCGAATCGGCCGCGATTTGGTTTCGCTTAAATAATAGGAAAACTCTGACATACCGACCGCTTCATAAATATCCATATCAAAGCGCTGCCGCCACAAACTCAGTACCTCGTCAGATAAATGTTCACCGGCACTCATACAATGGCGCAGGCTGGGTACATCCTGTTGACCAAAGTCAGTTTTTTGCAGGATCTGCCGGTAAATAGTCGGCACACCAATAAAAATCGTCGCGCGGTGTTTGGCAATCAGTTCAGGCCACAGCATCGCGTCATTTTTGCCTTCATGAACTATGACTGTTTTGCCCAGATATAGCGGGTCCATTAATCCGGAACCCAATACATAGGTCCAGTTAAATTTGCCGGAGTGCAGGATACGATCCTGCTGATCATCAGCAAAATCAAACCAATAGCGCGAGGCCGGCGTGCGGCCAATCAGCGCACGATGTGCATGTAACACGCCTTTGGGATAGCCGGTGGTGCCTGATGTATAGACTAGATAGGCTGGATCATCAGCGCGGGTCTGACATGCAGGTGCCCAGTCAGTAATAGCCGCCAGACTGTCAGTTAAATCCATAACCTGTAAACCGGCAGGTAGCGGACCAAGATCGCCGGGACCACTTAATAAAACCAAACGCAAATCAGGACATTGACTGATATGTTCGCGTAATTGTGGCCACATAGTTTTATCAATGACCAGTACCTGCGCAGCCGAGTCCCGGGCCAGATACAATACTTCTTCCACTGTTAGTAGCGTTGAAGTCGGTACCGAAATCGCGCCGCGTTTCATGGCACCCAGAAATGCAATCGGATAATCCAGACAATTTGGTAACCGGATTAACACCCGTTGCCCTGCCTCGATTCCCTGTTCTCTTAACAGCTGTGCAAATTGATGAGTACGCTTCGATAAATCGGCAAAGCTGATTTGGCTGGTACCCAGTAAATCGTCCTCGACAATCATCGCTGAAGTGTCGGCAATTGCTGTATCCAGATGATTATCCGTACATGCCACACCGATATTGAGATATTCAGGTACCTGCCATTGCCAGGCCGGTAAAGCTTGCAAATCACTCATAAAATCGCTCCATATGGCCAATTTTCGCGGATAACCTGCGCTGGCATCAGCTGCAACACTTTCATGGCAAAACTGCGGTCTTCGTCAGCCAATGCCCGCAAAGCATTGGCACGCAACAAAGTTTGCAGCGCTTTACCGAACATCGGCGGATCCAGCATTTCACCATCAAATTTAATCGCCCCGCCCAACAAGGCATCAGCCTCTATCGCAGCTTCAAGAATGCTGATTTTCAGGGCGATATCGGTGGGTGATGGGGTATAAGCCACTTTGCATAAATGAATATGACCGGGATGAATAACCTGCTTGCCGGTCAGCCCCAGTGCAGACTCTTCACAGGCATGTTTGTAGACAATGCGCGACTCATCTTCACCATGCAGATCCAGCCAGCGGCGCACATCATTTGGTTCAACAAATTTATCCGGCATACTGGAACTGCCAATCAAAGTCTCCACACCGCCAATGACGCCTTTACCGGCGATGCGCGCTTCAAACATGATCTGATACAGAAAGTGTTTCAGTTCTTCAGTCCAGTTTTCCGGCGTAATATGAATGCCCATGGCTTTGGAAAAATCGTGGATGCCAAACACCACATGCTTTACCGTGCTGTACTGCATCAGATCCGGGGCAATTTTCAGTGATTTAGGGTGCTCGATAATCGGCTGAATAGTGATTTTATTGTTAATACCAACCAGCAAATTCGACAAATCCCGGACTTCCGCCGCACCGTATGCTTCACCAGCCTTGGCCAGCATCACCACATCAATGCAGTCCCCCATATCACGCACCAGTTGCATATCATGCTCATATTCCGGGGTACGAAATGGATTGACCCGAATAGCGATGGTGACCTGCTTATTGTGTTTTCGCAGGCCGGGCAATTCCTGCCGCAGCAGCTTGCGGCTCATCTCTTTTTGCCGGCAGCCGTCTTCCAAATCGAAAATCAGCGTATGGGCATTGGTCTGGTATGCATGTTTTTTGATCCGTGCTGCCGCCGCCTCAAGATCTTCATAAATACCCAGCGATGGTGCATATTTAACCGGCGGATAATACAGCTGAATACCGGGCCAGAAATCCCCCAGCACCTCAGCATTAAACACCCGGCAAAAATCTACATCAGCATAGGGTTCGGCATATTGCTGATTATTAATATCCATAGCCTGTTCCTGATAGCAAAGTCTGGTTAACTATTCGCCGCAGCCGGCTGGTTCGCCTGTTCAGCGAGACTGGCCTCGGCCACCGCGTTTGATACCCGTGATAACAAACGCGGATCAAACGGTTTGGGAATGATGTAATCCTTACCGAAACTGATTTCGATATCCTCGTAAGCGGAACAGACTTCCGCCGGCACAGATTCTCGTGCCAGTTCGGCTAATGCATAAGCCGCGGCAATCTGCATTTGCTGACTGACCTGCGGGGCTTTGGCGTCAAGGGCGCCCCGGAACAAATAGGGAAAACACAGCGCATTATTAACCTGATTGGGAAAATCAGAGCGGCCGGTGGCCATCAACACATCAGGACGCACTGCTGCGGCTTGTGATGGCAAAATCTCAGGATCTGGATTGGCCAGCGCAAACACTATCGGCTTATCAGCCATTTTCGATAAATATTCAGCAGGTAACGCATTGGCAGCCGATACGCCAATAAACACATCGGCATCCTGCATCGCATCTGCCAGCGTTCTGGATTCGGTATCACGCAACAAATCGCGTTGCCCGGAATCAATATCATCACGACCCGTGTGCAAAACACCGTTTTTGTTAACCAAAGTAATATCCGTGGCACCCATTGCTTTTAATAAGCGTGTCGTGGCCATGCCGGCGGCACCGGCACCGAGAAAAGCAATTTTGGCGGTTTCCAGCTGTTTGTCCTGCAAATACAGCGCATTGATCAACGCCGCACAAATTACCACCGCAGTACCATGCTGATCATCATGAAAAACCGGGATATTCAAACGCTCGCGCAACTCACGTTCAATACGAAAACAATGCGGCGCGGCAATATCTTCCAGATTAATGCCGCCAAAAGTCGGGGCAATATTGACCACCGTTTCAATAAAACTTTCGATACTCGGCGCGGTAATTTCAATATCAAACACATCAATATCAGCAAAGCGTTTGAATAAAACAGCCTTGCCTTCCATAACCGGTTTACTGGCCAGTGCACCGACATTACCGAGGCCGAGTACAGCTGTACCATCGGTAATGACCGCCACCAGATTCCCCTTGTTGGTATATTGATACGCCGCCGCCGGATCACGGTGAATTTCCCGAACCGGCGCTGCAACCCCCGGGGTGTAGGCCAATGATAATTCTGCGGCGGTCGCACAGGGCTTGCTTGATTCGACAGTCAACTTTCCTGGTCGCGGCAAAGCGTGATAATCAAGTGCCCGTTTTTTCAAATCATCGGCATCGGCAGTCATGACTTACTCCAGTTCATTCATATAGTGATGTTCATCGGTCACACAGTAACCTGTGCGCCACTCGATGGCTTTGTCAGCATAACTGTAGGCCACACGGGCAATTTTCAGTAAAGGATAGCCGGGCTCGATTTCCAGCAGTTTGGCTTGCTCATCACTGGCCATCACGGCCGTCAGTTTTTCGCTGGCGCGTACCATTGGAATGCCGTACAGCGTTTCGTACATGCTGTACAAAGACCCTTTGTGATCATTGACCCGGTTGGCATTCAGACCGCGGAAAAATTTAGCAGGCACAATGATTTCATCAAGAATCACAGGCCGTTTGGAAAAACACAAAAGTCGTTTGATTTCGATAATCGCTGTGCCGGGTTTCATGCCGGTAAGCTCGGCAATAGCAGCATCAGCTCTGCGCCGCTGACAATGAATCAGCTTGCTTTCCAGCAATTCTTTTTGGCCTTCTGCGGACGTCAGCCGCAAAAAACGCAATTTGCTCTTTTCTTCTTTATGAGTGGCGACATAAGTGCCTTTACCCTGTCGACGGACCAGAATATTTTCATCGGCGAGAGCATCAATTGCTTTGCGCACCGTTCCCTGGCTGACATTAAACCGGGCCGCCAGCTCGACTTCACTGGGGATCATATCGCCTGGTTTCCATTCACCAGCAACCAGGCTCTGCGTCAGAAAAATTCTAATCTGCTCGTAAAGTGGTCTGAAAATAGGGGCATTTTCAACTTCTGCCATGGTTATTCCTGTCTTTATCTGAGGCGCAAAACTTACCCTGCCATTGCGCTTTTATTTAACTTATTTTCACTTTAACGTAGTGCAAAAAACTTGTCTAGTGTTTTATGTCTTATATAAGACATATGATAAAAGTTGACAGACTCAATTTGGCTGACATAGAATCAAATCAAAATCAGCTGATGATGCGTTAATAAAAGAGGCAGTTTATGAACCAATACTTTCGGCCAAGGCGTTCGATGCTTTATGTGCCCGGCTGTAACCCGCATTACCTTGAAAAGGCGAAGACGCTGCCTGTCGACAGCATTATTCTGGATCTAGGTGCGCCGATTTTATTAACAGCTAAAGAAAAGTCGCGTGACAATGTGGTTGCCGCACTGAAACAAGGTGGCTATGGCCGCCGTGAGGTTGTCGTACGGGTCAACGATCTGGATTCTAAGTGGGGTTACGATGACATCCGTGCGGTTGCCAATCTGGGTGCGGATGCCATCTTGTTCTCTAATATAGAGCACCACGATGATGTCATGCGGGCACTGGCTGCACTGGAAGAACAAGGCGATAACCAAACCCCCATCATGATCATGATTGAAAGTCCTTTGGCCGTTTTACACGCTGAAGAACTGGCCAGATCATCAGATCGTATTGCCTGCATGGTGATGGCCACATCTGATTTAATTTCTGATTTACATGCCCGCCCCACATTGGAGCGTACTGCCATACGCAGCAGTCTCGCCTGGGTTGTTCTTGCCGCCCGCGCTTATGGCCGAGCCGTGGTGGATGGCATACACAGTGATCTGAAGGACAGCCAGGCGTTTGAATATGCCTGTCGCATTGGCCGGGATATGGGCTTTGATGGCAAGTCTTTAGTGCACCCTTCGCAGTTGCCATACGCCAATGATGCCTATACCCCCAAAGCCAGCGAAGTGGCTAATGCAAAAGAAATCATCGCTGCCTTATCTGCGGCTAATGCGGCTGGCCGGGGCACGGTATTAGTGAACGGTAAGTTGATTGAACACCATCATGTCACCGCGGCCAAACGTTTCCTGGAACTCAGCGAAATGATTAACGAACTGGAGTTAGACTATGTCTGATAATGCTTATCCGCAGGGACGGTTTTTTGAGGATTTCCGTCTGGGGGAAACCATTTTGCACCCCACCCCGCGCACGATTACTGATGGTGATACCAGCCTGTATATTGCCCTGACCGGTGCCCGGCAAATTTTGCATTGCGCACAGCCGGTAGCCCATGCACTCGGTTATGCCGATAAAACGATCGATGACTTACTGACATTTCATATCGCTTTTGGCAAAACCGTACCGGATATTTCGGTAAATGCGGTTGCCAATCTTGGCTATGCTGAAATTAGATTTATGCTGCCGGTATATGTCGGCGATACGCTGACCACCGAAAGTGAAGTGATTGGTCTGCGCGAAAATGCCAACGGCAAAACCGGCATTGTCTACGTAAGATCTACAGCTTATAACCAGAATCACCGCGCTGTTTTATCGTGGGTACGCTGGGTCATGATTAATAAGCATAATCCAGCAGCACCGGCGCCAAAAACCAATGTGCCAATCTTGCAGGAATATGTCAGTGCCGATGATCTGCTGATCCCGGCAACGCTGGATACCCGATATTTTGATACCCGCATAACCGGCTCCGACAAACTCTGGGATGACTTTGAGGTTGGTGAACGCATTAACCATCCTGCTGGCATGACGGTTGATGACAGTGATCACACGCTGGCCACCAAACTCTATCAAAATAATGCCCGGTTACATTTTGATGCCCTGGCCATGCAACAAACCAGCTTTGGCCGACGGTTAATGTATGGCGGCCATGTGATTTCAATCTGCCGGGCGCTCAGTTATGACGGACTGGAAAATGCCCTGACCATTACCGCCATCAATGCCGGCAAACATGCCAATCCCAGCTTTGGCGGTGATACTTTGTATTGCTGGAGTGAAGTGCTGGAAAAATGGCGGATTCATGGCCGCAGTGATCTCGGCGCATTACGGCTGCGCCTGGTCGGCATTAAAAATCAAACGCCTGACAGCCTGTCATCGACACATATTGAAGCACAAGGCAAGTCTCAGTATCACCCCAATGTGGTACTGGATCTCGACTATACCGTGCTGATGCCACGCCGAACCAATTAACCGAGGATTGCTCATGAATGCATTAGTCCATCCCAATCAGGCGCTGTTTGACGGTGAAAAAAGCTTACCGATCCTGCCCTGCTGTGAACATTTTGCCGGTAGTGAAAAACTGATTGGTAAAGCCCTTGTCCTGCAAGACAGTCTGGGGCCGATTTTTGATATTACCTGTGACTGTGAAGACGGCGCCGAAGCCGGCAATGAAAAAGCCCATGCCGAAATGATCGTCAGCATGCTCAATTCAAAAGCCAACCGGCACCAGATGGCAGGGGCCCGTATCCATGATTATAGTCATCCGGCCTGGCGTCAGGACGTGGATATTCTGGTCCGTGGTGCCGGCGAACGGCTTACTTATCTGACCCTGCCCAAATCCACCAATGCCAATCAGGTTGCAGAAATGATTGGTTATATTAAGAAAGTCGCCGAACAAAGCGGATTGCAACGGATAATTCCGGTACATGTGCTGATTGAAACGCATGGTGCACTGCGTGAAGTACAACAGATCGCGGCGCTGGACTGGGTACAGGTACTGGATTTTGGTTTGATGGATTTTGTCAGCGCCCATCATGGTGCAATTGCCGCCAGCAATATGCGCAGCCCCGGCCAGTTTGACCATCGTCTGCTGGCACGTGCCAAGACTGAAGTGGTCGCTGCAGCGCTTGCCAATGGTATTGTTCCCTGCCACAACGTGACGCTGGATCTGAAAAACGCTGAAACCACGTTTGCCGATGCCAGCCGTGCCCGCCATGAATTTGGTTTTTTGCGGATGTGGAGTATTTATCCAACGCAAATCAATGCCATCGTCGATGCGATGAAACCGGATTACAGCGAAATCATCGATGCCGGCAATATTCTGCTGGCCGCGCAGCAAGCAAACTGGGGGCCGTTGCAATATCAGGGTGAACTGCATGATCGGGCCACCTACCGGTATTTCTGGCAGCTGTTACAACGAGCAGAAAAATCCGGCGCCACTATACCCGAAGATGCCAGACAGGCTTTTTTTAAGGAACCACACTAATGGCTAATCATCATTCTGCTGGCCGGCGTTTCCGCGAAGCGGTCAAAGCTGAACAGCCCCTACAGGTAATGGGGGCTATCAATGCTTATCATGCCCGCCTCGCCGAACGGATCGGTTATCAGGCCTTATATGTATCCGGTGGCGGTGTCGCTGCTGGTTCGCTGGGCCTGCCAGATTTGGGCATTACAACATTGGCCGATGTGCAGGTGGATGTCGAGCGCATCACCAATATTACTGACTTGCCGGTGCTGGTTGATATCGATACCGGTTTTGGTGGCGCCTTTAATATTGCCCGCAGTATCAAAACTATGATTAAAGCCGGCGCCGGCGCCGTGCATATTGAAGATCAGGTACAAAACAAACGCTGCGGCCACCGCCCCAATAAAGCCATCGTCAGTCAGGCCGAAATGGTAGATCGTATTAAGGCTGCCGTCGATGCCAAAACTGATGATGATTTTGTCATTATGGCCCGCACCGATGCCCTGGCAGTTGAAGGTTTAAATGCTGCAATCGATCGTGCCTGTGCCTGCGTCGAGGCCGGTGCCGATATGGTGTTTCCGGAAGCAATTACCGAGCTGGGCATGTATCAACGGTTTGCCCAAGCCGTCAGAGTACCAATCCTTGCTAATATCACCGAATTTGGCAGTACGCCATTGTTTACTGTTGATGAGCTGGCGGCCCACGATGTGTCGCTGGTGCTGTACCCCCTGTCGGCATTCCGGGCCATGAATCAGGCGGCGCTGAAAGTCTATCAGTCCGTCCGGCAACATGGCAGCCAGCAACAGGTTGTTGAGCTGATGCAAAGCCGCGCTGAACTCTACGAATATCTTGATTACCACAGCTTTGAAGAAAAGCTCGATGCTTTATTCAGCCAACAAAAAACAGAATCTTAATCCGCGGATTCATTCAGCAGGAGAAACCCATGACTGAAGTTAAAAAAGCCAAAAAAGGTGTCGCCCTTGCCGGTGTATCAGCCGGCACCACGGCAGTTTGCACGGTGGGACACAGTGGTAACGATTTACATTATCGCGGTTACGATATTCTGGATCTGGCCAAAAATGCCAGTTTTGAAGAAGTCGCTTATCTGCTGATTTATGGTGAATTGCCAACTCAACAACAGCTACTGGCCTATCAACAAAAACTGGTTGGGTTACGTGGTTTGCCTGATGCCCTGAAACGGGTGCTTGAGCAGTTACCAGCTACTGCGCACCCAATGGATGTGATGCGAACTGCTTGCTCAACACTGGGAACACTGGAACCTGAAGCTACAGATCACAATATTGACGGTGCCCGTGACTTAGCAGAACGGTTGATTGCCTGCCTGGGTCCTGCCCTGCTTTACTGGCATCATTACAGCAGCAGTGGCCGGCGTATTGAACTGGAAACTGAGCACACATCAGTAGGCGCGCATTTTTTGCATTTACTGCATGGTAAAGCCCCCAGTGATTTGCACGTTGCTGCCATGAACCAATCATTGGTGCTCTACGCTGAACATGAGTTTAATGCCTCGACGTTCACGGCCCGGGTGATTGCCGGCACGCTGGCGGATATGTATTCATCCATAACCGGTGCTATTGGTGCGCTGAGCGGTCCGAAGCATGGTGGCGCCAATGAGGCCGCTATGGAAATTGTTCAACGCTATCAGAGTGCCGATGCGGCCGAACAGGACATCATGCAGCGTATCGCCAACAAGGAAATCATCATCGGCTTTGGTCATCCGGTCTATACCATCTCTGATCCCCGGAATGTTGCTATCAAAGCGGTGGCCAGAGAACTTTGCGAAGCCGGCGGCAATATGAATTTGTTCGCTGTGTCAGAACGCATCGAACAGGTGATGTGGCGGGAGAAAAAAATGTTTCCTAACCTCGATTGGTACAGCGCGTCGAGCTATCACATGATGGGCATTCCAACAGCGTTCTTTACACCGATTTTTGTGATTTCCCGGATCACCGGTTGGGCAGCGCATGTCGTTGAACAACGTATTGATAACAAAATCATCCGGCCCAATGCCGAATATAACGGTCCGTCAGACCGGCCATTTATCCCTATAAGCCAGCGCGGCTAATCTTTTTCACCGAGGAAAATTTATGTCTTCTGCTATTTCAAATGTGCGCCCGGCACCGGATCAGGTTCTGGCTGATATCGCTGATTATGTCACCGATTATCAGGTGACCAGTGAAGAAGCGCTGCGCACCGCCCATTATTGCCTGCTGGATACGCTGGGCTGTGGTTTTGAGGCTTTGGCGTATCCGGCATGTACCAAACTGCTGGGACCGATTGTGTCGGGTACTATTGTGCCCAATGGCAGCAAAGTACCCGGCACCCCATTTCAGTTGGATCCGGTTCAGGCCGCATTTAATATTGGCGCCATGGTGCGCTGGCTGGATTTTAATGACACCTGGCTGGCAGCCGAATGGGGTCATCCTTCGGATAATCTCGGCGGTATTTTAGCCGTCGCGGACTGGCTGAGCCGCAACCGGCTGGCAGCAGGAGAAGCACCGCTGACTATTAATGATGTTCTGATTGCCATGATTAAAGCCCATGAAATTCAGGGTGTACTGGCACTGGAAAACAGTTTTAACCGGGTCGGACTGGATCATGTGGTTTTGGTAAAAGTCGCCTCGACTGCTGTCGTCACCGGTATGTTGGGCGGTAACAGAGAAGACATTATCAATGCGGTTTCCAATGCCTGGGTCGATGGCCAGAGCCTGCGCACCTATCGGCACAGTCCGAATACCGGTTCGCGTAAATCCTGGGCCGCCGGCGATGCTACCAGCCGTGCTGTGCGTCTGGCATTGATGACCATGAAAGGTGAAATGGGTTATCCGACAGCGTTAACGGCCAAAACCTGGGGCTTTTATGATGTCGCTTTCAAGGGGCAGCCCTTTAAATTTCAGCGGCCCTATGGCAGTTATGTCATGGAAAATGTGCTGTTCAAAATATCCTTCCCGGCAGAATTTCATGCTCAGACAGCTGTAGAATGTGCCTTGCAGTTACATTCACAAATCGGTCAGCAGCTGGATAGCCTGGAAAAAATTGCCAATATCGACAAAATTGTTATCGAAACCCACGAATCGGCAATTCGCATTATTGATAAACAAGGCCCACTGAACAATCCGGCGGATCGGGATCATTGCCTGCAATATATGACGGCCGTAGGCTTACTGAAAGGTAACCTGACGGCAGCAGATTATGAAGACGATGTCGCTGCTGACCCACGCATAGACGCCTTGCGTGACAAAATGCAATGCGTGGAAATAGCAGAATTTACCGCTGATTATCTGGACCCGGAAAAACGCTCAATAGCCAATGCCGTGCAGGTATTTTTCAGCGACGGCAGCGTTTCCGAAAAAATCACCGTCGAATATCCGATTGGCCATCGCCGGCGCCGGGAGCAAGGCATGCCTGAACTGATTGAAAAATTCAGAATCAATCTGGCCCGCCGCTTTCCAGAACGACAACAACAGGCAATTCTGGACGCTTCACTTGATGCTCAAACACTGTCTGCCATGCCAGTGCAGCAATTTGTCGATATGCTGGTAATTTAAATTACTTTGCCTCTAAACCAAAAAGCCCCGCAGACCAAAAGTCTGTGGGGCTTTATTTATGACTCGGAAAACTTTAAGCCAGAAAAGCTTTTAGTGATTCCAGTTCATCGAGCATTTCGGCAATAATACGTTTTTTATCTTTGCCACTTTCATGTGACACGGTTGCTTTGGGTTCTGTTTCCAGCTGCTGCCGGGCACCACCGATGGTAAAGCCCTGTTCATACAGCAGACCCCGGATTTCACGGATCAGCACCACATCATGGCGTTGATAATAACGACGGTTGCCGCGGCGTTTTACCGGTTTTAATTGCGAAAATTCCTGCTCCCAGTAACGCAATACATGCGGTTTGACACCACACAGTTCGCTGACTTCACCGATAGTGAAATAGCGTTTGCCCGGGATAGCCGGTAACTCATTGTTGTTACTTGCTTCTAGCATAACTGTCCACCCTCGCTTTCAGTTTTTGCCCAGGACGGAAGGTCACGACCCGACGCGCGGTGATCGGGATTTCTTCACCGGTTTTAGGGTTGCGGCCAGGCCGCTCATTCTTATCACGTAACTCGAAATTACCAAACCCTGATAATTTCACCTGATCGCCTTGCTCTAAAGCAGTGCGAATTTCTTCAAAGAACATTTCCACCAATTCTTTGGCTTCACGTTTGTTAAATCCAAGCTCTTCATAAAGCTGCTCGGTCATATCGGCTTTGGTCAGTGCCATTGTTACCTCTTATTCTTATTGTGTTAACCCGACATCAGGCTCTGATCACCGCACCCAGTGACGATTGCAGACTGTCTCTTATCTGCGTCATTAACGCATCGACTTCATCATCGGTCAGGGTTCTTTCGCCATGCTGAATCCGAAAAGCAATGGCCAGACTCTTCTTGCCTTGCTCGACACCATCTCCAGTATAGACGTCAAATAGTTGAAATGCTTTAAGAATATCAGAGTCGATAGACTTCAAGCAATGCTCTATTTGTCCGGCAGTAATTGTTTGCTCAACCACCAGTGCTAAATCGCGGCGGATTGCCGGATAACGTGATACCCCTGAAAATTCAGGAACTTGCGCCGCCAGCACGGCAGACAGCTGCATTTCAAAGACAAACACTTTGCCGTTGATATCCAGCGGCTTATTCAGTTTAGGGTGCAACGCACCCAACCAGCCAATTGCCTGGCCATTTTTGATAATTCGGGCGCTTTGTCCCGAATGTAACGCCGGATGTGCTTCAGCAACAAAAGTTACTTCACCACCGGCCAGTGACAACAAGGCTTCGACATCGGCTTTGGCATCGTAAAAATCAACTTTACGGAGTTTGTCGGCCCATTGTTCGGCCGCGACATCACCATAAATCAAACCACCGACACGAAGCTGTTGTTCAATCGCTGATTTCTCGCCGTTAAATACCCGGCCGATTTCAAATAAACGCACCCGATCCTGCTGGCGATTTAAATTATAGCTTAATGCCTGTACCAAACCTGGCCATAATGATTGTCGCATGACCGATAAGTCGGCAGAAATCGGATTGGCCAGCGCAATCGGCGCCAATTCACTGGCAGCAAAATACTGGTGTAAATTGGGATCAACAAAACTATAAGTAATCGCTTCAAAATAGCCGCGATCCACCAACAAATTCTGTAAACGTTCAGTTTGTAACTGATGTTCAGAAATGCTGGTGCTCAGCACGCTGGCCTGTGGCCGTGTTTGTGGCAATTTGTCGTAGCCGTATAAACGGCCCAGTTCTTCAATCAAATCCACTTCAATGGCCAAATCAAACCGGAAACTGGGTACAACCACCTGCCAGCCGGTTTCAACAGGTGTGACTTGCAGGCCTAAGCGGCTGAGTTTTTCAGCAACATCATCAGCCGGCAAACTGATCCCTAACACCCGTTTGATACGATCAGCGCGCAACGTGATTTCGGCTGGTTCTGGCAAATCAACCACACTGCTTTGCGCAATCACCGGTCCCACTTGACCACCGGCAATATCAATAATCAGCTGACTGGCCCGTTGCATTGCCTGTTTAGCTAATTCAGGATCAACACCCCGCTCAAAGCGGTGTGAAGAATCGGTATGCAGACCATAGCCCCTCGCCTGCCCGGCGATAGCGCCTGGTGCAAAGAAGGCTGACTCCAGGAATAGATCAACGGTGTCATCGCTAACAGCACTGTCTTGTCCGCCCATAATACCGGCCAGCGCCAATGGACCATCTGCATCCGCGATCAACAAACTGCTGTCTTGCAATTCAATGGTCTGGCCATCCAGTAACGTCAACGACTCGCCCTGTTTCGCAAACCGAACCTCAATACCACCGCTGATTTTTGCCAAATCAAAGGCATGCATCGGCTGGCCCAGTTCCAACAACACATAATTGGTAATATCAACAATCGCGCCCAAACTGCGCAGGCCACTGCGGCGCAGTTTTTCCTGCAACCATAATGGTGAGGCGGCTTGTGGATTAATGCCTTTAATCACTCTGCCCAAATAACGCGGACAGGCTTTTGCTGCCGATACTTTAACCGACAGTGTTACATCATTTACTGCAGCAACATCAGGCATCTCAGGAGCGGTGACATCAGTCTGGCTGATTACACCTACTTCACGGGCAATACCGGCGACGCCAAGACAATCACTGCGATTGGGGGTTAAATCAACTTCAATACTGTGATCATTTAAATCCAGATAATCACGGATATCCTGGCCAACCGGTGCATCAGCAGCTAATTCCAATAAGCCTTCTGAGCTTTCGGCAAGGCCTAATTCTTTGGCAGAACACAACATGCCGAAAGACGGCTCACCGCGCAGTTTGGCTTGTTTAATTTTAAAATTACCCGGTAATACGGCGCCAATTACAGCAACCGGTATTTTCAGCCCTTCACGGACATTGGCAGCGCCACAAACAATATGCAGCAATTCATCGCCAGCAACATCGACTTCACAAACCCGTAATTTATCAGCATCTGGATGGGCCTTGACCGATTTAACTTCGCCGACCAATACACCCTGAAAATCACCGGCAACCGGTGTTACCGCATCAACTTCCAAGCCCGCCTGGGTTAATTTGGCGACCAGCGTTTCGGTGTCAAAAGCCGGGTTGACCCATTCGCGTAACCACTTTTCACTAAACTTCATTATCAGCCATCCACTTATTTAAACTGGCGCAGAAAACGCAGGTCATTTTCAAAGAATAAGCGCAGATCATTAACGCCATAACGCAGCATCGCTAAACGTTCGACGCCCATACCAAAGGCCAGACCCAGATACTTTTCGCTGTCGATATTAACGTGCTCAAACACTTTCGGATGCACCATGCCACAGCCCAGCACTTCCAGCCAGCCGGTATGGCTACATACGCGGCAGCCTTTACCATCACACATGACACATTCAATATCGGCTTCAGCAGACGGCTCGGTAAACGGGAAATATGATGGCCGGAAGCGGACATTCAGTGGTTTTTCAAAAAACGCTTGTAAAAAGTCAGCCAGAATGCCTTTCAGATCGGTAAAGCTGACGTTTTCATCGACCATCAGCCCTTCAACCTGATGAAACATCGGTGTATGCGTTAAATCTGAATCACAACGATAAACACGGCCAGGCGCAATTACCCTCAGCGGCGGCGCTTCGTTTTCCATCACCCGGATTTGCACTGGCGATGTATGGGTACGCAGCAATAAATCAGCATCAAAATAAAAAGTATCGTGCATTGCCCGCGCCGGATGGGTTTCCGGAATATTCAGCGCGGTGAAGTTATGATCGCCATCTTCAATTTCCGGGCCTTCAGCAATCTGAAAACCGATTTGCCGAAAATACTGTTCAATTCGCTGCAACGTACGGGTCACCGGATGCAATCCGCCCACTTCACTATTTCGTCCGGGCAAACTGACATCAATCGTTTCAGCGGCCAATGCCGCATTGAGCGCTGCTTCGCTGAGTACTTTATTACGACTTTCAATCAGGGCCGCCACATCTTGCTTGGCAATATTAACTTCTTTACCAATCAACGGCCGCTCATCAGCACTGACATTGCCAAGCGCCTTTAAATAAGCAGTGATTTCGCCTTTTTTACCCAGATAAGCAACTCGTAAATCGTCCAGTTGCCGGACATTATCAGCTTCGGCAATGGCTTGCCGGGCGCGGTCAACGATTGTTTGCAAAGCCTGTAACTGTGATGCCAGTTCAGCCATAATTCCTCCACCTGAGGATCAATCAGAAACAAAAAAGGGCCGACGAACGGCCCTTTTTAGCGTACTTATCATATGATTCGCTACGCGCGAATCAAGATTACTGTGCTAATGCCGCTTTGGCCTTCTCAGCGATAGTGGCAAATGCCGCACTATCGTGAACAGCAATATCAGCCAGTACTTTACGATCAATTTCAATCGCTGCTTTTTTCAGGCCATCAATCAGACGGCTGTATGACAGTCCGCATTCACGGGCAGCAGCATTGATACGCGCAATCCACAATGTACGGAATACACGTTTTTTCTGGCGACGGTCGCGGTAAGCATATTGACCGGCTTTGGTTACGGCTTGTACCGCAACCCGATAAACATTTTTGCGACGGCCGTAATAACCTTTGGCCTGGGCAATGACTTTTTTATGGCGTGCACGTGCGGTAACACCGCGTTTTACTCTTGGCATCGGAAATCTCCTCGGTTACAGGTTAGGCAACATCTTGCGGACTGACATATGATCTGCTTTACAGACCGTCAGCGTGGAGCGCAGTTGACGCTTCCGCTTAGTGCTTTTCTTGGTGAGGATATGACTCGTAAACGCTTGTGCGCGTTTAAACTTGCCGCTGCCGGTGCGTTTGAAACGCTTCGCTGCACCGCTGTGGTTTTTCAATTTGGGCATTTGGAACTCCGCATTGTTAATTAAAGTTTATTTTTTATTACTGGGCGCTAAAACCATAATCATTTGCCGGCCTTCTTTCTTAGGACGCTGCTCAATGGTTGACAGGTCTTGTAAATCTTCTGCGACTCTTTCGAGTAACTTCAGACCTAAATCCTGATGGGCCATCTCACGTCCACGAAAGCGCAGACTGACTTTGGTTTTGTTGCCTTCTTCTAGGAAACGGGTCAGGTTGCGTAGTTTTACCTGGTAGTCTCCTTCTTCCGTCCCTGGCCGGAATTTTATTTCCTTAACTTGTATTTGTTTTTGCTTTTTCTTGGCAATGGCTTTTTGTTTATTAGCCTCAAATACAAATTTGCCGTAATCCATTATACGACAAACTGGTGGCTCCGCCTGTGGGGCGATCTCCACCAAATCCAATTCGGCTGCTTCGGCCAACTCCAGAGCTTTTGCTAATGGCAAAATACCCAGCTGCTCACCTTCGGCACCGGTAACACGTACTTCTCTGGCTGTGATTTCTTGGTTCAGCCGTTTTTGATCTGTAGCGATGTTTTTAATCCTCTAAAATAATTCTACCGCGGCCAGCAACGTCCTTATTAAGCAATGAAACGAAGCTATCAAGCGACATTGCGCCTAAATCTTCGCCCTTGCGGGTACGTACTGCCACGGCATTGTCTTGTGCTTCGCGATCGCCGACTACAACTAAATACGGGACGCGCCGCAATGTATGCTCGCGTATTTTAAAGCCAATCTTCTCATTTCTCAAGTCTGTATCGGCTCTAAATCCCTGATTTTGCAATTGTCGGGCAATTTGTTGTGCATAATCTGACTGTTTATCAGTGATGCCCATGACAATTACCTGACGCGGTGACAACCATGTTGGGAAGGCGCCAGCATACTCTTCAATCAAAATCCCGATAAAGCGTTCCAACGATCCGAGAATCGCCCGATGCAACATAACCGGTACTTGCTTGCTGCCGTCATCAGCGACATAAGTGGCATCCAGACGGCCCGGCATGGAAAAATCCACCTGAATCGTGCCGCACTGCCAGACCCGACCCAGACAATCCTTCAGCGAGAATTCAATCTTCGGTCCATAAAATGCGCCCTCACCCGGCTGCAAATCCCAATCCAGGCCTTTGGTATTTAATGCCTGTTCCAGTGCATGTTCAGCTTTATCCCAGACCGCATCGCTGCCCACCCGATTTTCCGGACGGGTCGATAACTTAACGATGACCTCGTTAAAGCCGAAGTCTTTATAAACCTCAAACAGTAAATCAATAAAAGTCGAGACTTCTGACTGAATTTGATCTTCGGTACAAAAGATATGCGCATCGTCCTGGGTGAAATTGCGCAAACGCATCAGACCATGCAAGGTGCCGGAAGGCTCGTTACGATGGCAAGAACCGAATTCCGCCATACGCAACGGTAGGTCGCGGTAGCTTTTCAGGCCCTGATTATAAATCTGGATATGACACGGGCAGTTCATCGGCTTCACCGCATAGTCACGGTTTTCCGAATGGGTGGTAAAAATCATGTCACCAAATTTGTCCCAGTGACCGGATTTTTCCCACAAACTGCGATCCACGACTTGCGGGGTTTTAACTTCCTGGTAGCCATTGTCGCGCATGACATTGCGGATATGATTCTCGACTTCACGAAAAATCCGCCAGCCGTTGTCATGCCAGAAAATCATGCCGGCAGCTTCATCCTGCATATGAAACAGGTCTAAGCTTTTCGCCAACTTACGATGATCGCGTTTTTCAGCTTCTTCAAGACGATGTAAATACGCTTTTAGCGCTTTTTTATCCGACCATGCGGTGCCATAAATGCGTTGCAACATTTCATTTTCGGATTTACCGCGCCAGTACGCACCGGCCAGCTTCATTAATTTGAAGGCTTTTAGTTTGCCGGTATTGGGGACATGCGGGCCGCGGCACAAATCCATAAACTCGCCCTGACGATACAGCGACAGGATTTCGTCTTTGGGAATATCTTCAATGATTTTGGCTTTGTACTCTTCGCCCATTTCACGAAAGATGGCAATCGCCGCATCACGGGGCACTTCTTCACGGACGACTTCGAGATCCTGCTTAACCAGCTCTTCCATCCGCTGTTCAATCTTATCCAGATCTTCAGGGGTAAAGCCTTTCGGGTAAGAAAAATCGTAGTAAAAGCCATCGTCAATGACTGGACCAATAGTGACCTGAGCATCCGGATACAGTTGTTTAACCGCTTGTGCCATCAGATGAGATGTCGAATGGCGAATGATATCCAAGCCTTCCTCATCACGCTCGGTGATGATGGCAACGTTGGCGTCATTGTCAACGATATGATTAGTATCGACCAACTTGCCATTGACCTTGCCGGCTAAAGCCGCACGGGCAAGACCAGTACCGATATCGCTGGCAATATCAAAAATACTAACAGGGTGATCAAATTGACGTTGGCTGCCGTCGGGAAGTGTGATTGCAATCATCTGTAATCCTTGGTTGTGGCCGATACGAGAGGCCTTAAAAACCAAAAAAGCGCCGGAGCGCTTTGAAATTTGGTAGGCACGAGTGGATTCGAACCACCGACCCCCACCATGTCAAGGTGGTGCTCTAACCAACTGAGCTACGTGCCTGCTGAAAGCGCGAAATTATACGCAGTCAGGCCGATAATGCAAGCCTTTAAACGGCGACCGGACCCAGCGCTACTTTGCGAACATGTTCAAGCTCATCACGCAATTTGGCGGCTTCTTCAAACTCCAGGTTTCGTGCATGTTTATACATGGCGCTTTCAATTTGCTGAATGCGTTTAGCCAGTTGCTGTGGACTAAGTCTGGCGTATTCTGCCTGCTCTTCAGCCACTTGTTTCATTTGCTGACGGGTTTCATTGCTGGCTTTGACATCATCCATACCGCTGCGGATAGATTTGGTAATACCCACCGGGGTAATGTTGTTTGCCAGATTGTGGGCGACTTGTTTTTCACGCCGGCGCTCCGTTTCGTCTATAGCACGTTGCATCGAGCCAGTGATTTGATCGGCATACAAAATTGCCCGGCCATTCAGGTTCCTTGCGGCTCGGCCAATGGTTTGAATCAATGACCGGTCACTGCGTAAAAAGCCCTCTTTGTCAGCATCAAGAATCGCCACCAAAGAAACCTCTGGCAAATCCAAACCTTCCCGCAACAAGTTAATGCCCACCAGCACATCAAACTCACCGAGGCGTAAATCGCGGAGAATTTCCATTCGTTCGACGGTATCAATATCGGAATGCAAATAACGGACTTTAACGTTATGTTCACGCAAATAATCGGTCAGATCTTCCGACATCCGCTTCGTTAATGTTGTTACCAGTACCCGCTCGTTAACCGCGGTTCGTTTTTTAATTTCGGATAATAAATCGTCAACCTGCGTGCCGACTGGCCGGATTTCCACTTCCGGATCCACCAAACCTGTCGGTCGCACCACTTGCTCGACGATATTACCGGCATTGGCGGCTTCGTATTTACCGGGGGTTGCAGAGACAAATATGGTTTGTGGTGCCTGTTTTTCCCACTCTTCAAACATCATCGGCCGGTTATCCAGCGCTGATGGCAGCCGGAAACCATAATCAACCAGCGTTTGTTTGCGAGACCGGTCACCCTTATACATAGCGCCGATCTGCGGGATCATCACATGACTCTCATCGATAATCAGAATCGCATCATCGGGTAAGTAATCAAATAACGTTGGTGGTGCTTCACCAGCCTGACGAGTCGATAAATGCCGTGAATAATTTTCGATACCGTTGCAGTAACCCAGCTCCAGCAGCATTTCCAGATCATAACGGGTTCGCTGTTCCAGACGCTGGGCTTCGACTAATTTATTTTGCTCATTAAGTTCGGCTAAGCGCTCGCGAAGTTCATCTTTGATAGAGTCCACTGCGCCTAATATGGTCTCACGAGGCGTCGCATAATGGGTTTTCGGATAAATGGTGATGCGGTTCATACGCTGCAATATTTCACCGGTCAGCGGATCGAAATAACTGATCTGTTCGACCTCATCATCAAACAATTCCACCCTGACCGCATCGCGTTCTGATTCCGCTGGAAAAATATCAATCACCTCGCCACGCACGCGATACGTACCACGTGAAAGCTCAATATCATTTCGCGAATATTGCAGCTCTGCCAGACGCCGCAATATTTCCCGCTGATTAATCACATCACCTTGTACCAGATGCATCACCATTGCCAGATAAGCATCTTTGTCGCCCAAACCATAAATACAAGACACACTGGAAACGATAATCGCATCGCGCCGCTCCAGCATGGCTTTGGTCGCCGATAAGCGCATCTGTTCTATTTGTTCGTTAACCGAGGCATCTTTATCGATAAAAGTATCTGACGATGGCACATAGGCTTCGGGCTGGTAGTAATCGTAGTAGGAAACGAAATATTCCACCGCATTGTTCGGGAAGAACTCTTTCATCTCACTATATAATTGCGCTGCCAGAGTTTTATTGGGCGCCAAAACCATCACTGGCCGCTGCACTGCTTGCGCAACATTGGCGATAGTGAAGGTTTTACCGGAGCCGGTCACCCCCAACAGGGTTTGCCACATTTCACCATTATTCAGGCCGTCAACCAGCGACGCAATCGCTGCTGGCTGATCACCAGCCGGTCGAAACTCACTGACTAACTCAAATTGTTTTTTCATAGGCTTTAGCAATACTGACGATTGTCGTATATTACGGGGTTCTCAATTTAATTGTTTTCGAAGGTTTTATTTTGACTATCAAACTCTCAAAGCGCGTCCAAAGCATCAAACCCTCACCTACTCTAGCCATCACCGCCCGTGCCGCGGCCTTGAGAGCTGAGGGCAAAGATATTATCGGTCTGGGCGCAGGCGAGCCTGATTTTGATACGCCGGATCACATCAAAGATGCTGCCGTTGAGGCACTTAATAAGGGCCAGACCAAATATACCGCTGTTGATGGCACAGCTGAGTTGAAACAAGCCATTATCAAAAAGTTTTCCCGTGACAATGGATTGGACTATCAACCAAACCAGATATTAGTGTCATGTGGTGGCAAACAAAGCTTTTTCAACCTGGCGCAGGCAATGTTAGAAGCCGGTGATGAAGTCATTATTCCGGCGCCTTACTGGGTGTCTTACCCTGATATGGTGCTGCTTGCCGATGGCAAACCAGTCATTATCGAAGGTGATATTGATCAGCGTTATAAAATCACCCCAGCACAATTAGAAGCGGCTATCACCGATAAAACCCGTTTATTCGTGATTAACAGCCCGTCCAATCCGACTGGCATGACTTACAGCAAAGCAGAATTGAAAGCCTTAGGCGATGTACTGCGTAAACATCCACAGATCATGATTGCCACTGATGATATGTACGAGCATATCCATTGGGCCGATGAGCCGTTTGTCAATATCGTTATGGCGTGTCCGGATCTTTATGACCGCACCGTCGTTATGAACGGCGTTTCCAAGGCTTATTCAATGACTGGCTGGCGTATTGGTTATGCCGGCGGACCGGAAGAACTTATTAAAGCGATGAAAAAAATTCAGTCGCAAAGTACTTCTAATCCGACGTCGATTTCACAGGCAGCCTCTGTCGAAGCGCTTAATGGCGACCAGGGCTGCATTCAAACCATGCTGACCGAATTCAAAAAACGTCATGACTTTGTTATCGCCGAATTAAATGCCATGCCAGGCGTAACAGCACTGGCCACCGACGGCACGTTTTACGTCTTCCCAGATATCAGCGGCGTTATCGAAAAAATGCCGGGGATTAATGATGATTTGGAATTTGCCGAAGCACTGTTGAATGACAAAGGCGTCGCCGTCGTCCCGGGCAGTGCCTTTGGTTTAAAAAACCATATGCGCCTGTCGATTGCCACCAGCGAGAGTAATTTACGTAATGCGTTAACGCGCATTGCAGAATTTATCGGCTGAAATTAATTGCCGATAGTCCTTGACCCATAAGGCTCAAGCCACTATCATACGCATCTTTCTGTTCCCCGATAGCTCAGTTGGTAGAGCAAATGACTGTTAATCATTGGGTCGCTGGTTCGAGTCCAGCTCGGGGAGCCAATGATATTAAAAAGTCTCATTAAGCATTGCTTATGAGACTTTTTTTATGCCTGTAACTTAAGTGTGATCCCAACTGCATTTCAGCTGCTTAAGGTAGTCGTAAGGTTAATGTCCCCCCGCGCTGGGTCATTTCTAAATGTTTCATAAAGCTCATACCCAGTAAGACAATCTCATCAGGCATATGCGGATTAATATTCGCAGCAATATCCTGCAGGGTAATACCACCGAGCTGCACGGTATCCAGTTGTGTTTGATAAACGGTAATAACACCATTGGCGGTACCGACCATTGCCGGCCTACCTTGTTGTAATCCGGCATCTTCCGCAATGCCGGCTGGCACGCTGATATTGGTGGCGCCGGTATCCAGTAAAAATGTCACTTCATGACCGTTAATAAAGCCGGGAGCCACATAATGACCAGCGCGATTGCGTTCCAGCACCACTTCTCGTTCACCATCCATTTCAACCGCAACCAAGTGCCGGTTGGGATTATCACGGCTATCAATAAAGCCATTGAAAAACAGCGTCAGCGATGCCATTAACAACAACCAGAAAATAATGGTCATCGCATTGCTGGCACCGGCTTGTCTGGTTCTATTCATGTTCATTTAATTTTCTGTGTTTAATATTGTCGGGAGCATTATCGTCAGCTCACAGTCTCATGGACAGGTTTTAGTGGCAATCAATTCTTTTGGAGTTAAGTTTGTATGAATACACGTGGTTTGATGGATAAATTACTGCAATCCGGTAATCAATTTTTACAACAACAAACCGGTGGTAAAGGTATTGATAGCAGCCAAATTGGCCAGTTTTTAACAGGTGCCGGTGGTGGCGCGCTGGCTGGCACAGCCGTTGGCCTGCTGCTTGGCAATAAAAAAGCCCGCAAAATGGGCGGCAGTGTTCTTAAATATGGTGGTGTTGCCGCACTCGGCGCCGTTGCGTTTAAAGCTTATCAGAGCTGGCAGCAAAATCAGCAGACCGGTGCACCACAACAAACGCCACAAACGGTTGACAGATTGCCGGCATCTGAAGCCGAACAACACAGCAATGCCATTCTGATTGCCATCGTCGGCGCTGCCAAAGCCGATGGCCATATTGATGATCGCGAGCGACAGTTAATTGATGAACAGGTGGCACAACTGACCAGCGATCCTGAATTACAGCAATGGCTGGATCAGGAGCTGAAAAAACCGGTCAATCCGGTCGAAGTTGCCAGTCATGCCAAAACGCCGGAAATGGCCGCAGAAATGTATTTGGCCAGCTTGCTGATGGCCGATGAAGAAAGTTTTATGGAAAAAGCGTATCTCGATGAACTGGCCAAACAAATGAAAATAGACGATGCCTTAAAAGCTGAAATCCACGCTGCAAAAAATCAGGCACTGGCGTGATATGCTCAGCGCATGTCGCTGAAACCTCTGATTGTTTTATATTTACTGCTGGGCCTGCAGAGTGTTCAGGCCCAGACACAAACTGCTCAAACGGCTTATCCCTTTTGGTCGGCTGATCCCCGGCCACAGCTAATGACCGGCGACTGTCGCGTTTGCCCGCTGTTACCGCAAACTAAGTGGTATTTTGCTGGCGAATGGCTGGCCATTAGCGATGAAAAGGTTCAGGCTGATATCTCAATTACCTTGCCTCACTGGCTGGCAGATGCGCCGTTTATTGAATCACCGCCGCCAGTCTGGCTCGGTCAGCCTGAAAGCATCCACAACGTAAAACTCGAGTCCACCGAGGATCAGATTCGCTGGCCGAACGGCCAACGTCAAAACTGGCAAGTCATCGATGAAATCCCGCAAAACCAAAGTTACTGGAATGCTGATAGTGCCGCCTTTTTTGCTGGTAAAACTGTACATATGCGTGGAGCAACAATTGAAGATAGTTTTATCGCTGAAACCATTTGGCCCGTAGACTTTTCCATACAAAGCACTACCCTGCGCGCCTTATCCGGACAAGAAACCATTGAAGACTGGATTCGTGCCGACCGCGGTGGCGTCAGCCAGCCACACAGTGATCGCTTGATTTGGCAACGCCATCAAGAAGCAGCTAAAAATGCCACTGACAAACCGGTTTTGGCCATTATGCTTAATGGCGCACAAGGTGATGACCATGAAGCATTAGCCGGCCATTTTGCCCTGGTAACCGGCAAATTTAATGCTGATGGGCAGTACGCAAACTGGCTGGTCAATAATTTCTACAGCCTGGATGTGGTCAGTGAAAAAGGCATCATCGCTGCTGTGACGCCGATGGATAAATATCTGGCTGATTTAAATAGTGGCCAGAATTATTACCGGCCCAGTTACATGCTGGTGGCAACATTGAATGACGCCGCGCCAGTGCAGCAGATTCAGCACTCTATGAACCAGATCATGCAGCATTTCTACCGGCAAACTTTTCAGTACCAGCATGCCACCATGAATTGCAGCGGCATTAGCCTTGATGGGCTTAAAGCACTTGGCTGGCAACTGCCGGAACGTGGCAGCAATGGCATGCTGCTGGCCATAGGCGCATATTTTTACAGCCTTTTAACCGAGGGCAGTCTGACTGAGGCACGTCAGCTTTATGATTACCTGATAACCGAAACCAGCCGGCTGTTGCCGGCGGTGGCTTTTGATGTGTTAAGCAACGACCTGATAAAACTTGCTGAACATCGCAGCGACCGCCGCCTCAGTGATTTTGAACAACAACTGGCTGGCCAAATCGATGCGATCTGGCTGGTTCGTATTCCGCAGATTCCATCAAGTCGCGCGTTGGGTGATGCGCCGGTTTTCAGTTTTCAGGAATATTTAGACACCGCGCCGGCCAACCGTGATGACTGGAAAAGTATTGTCCTGCCAGCACAAAATCTGCCGGCAAGTTTACAATCCACCCGTCCGGTCAACCCGGCACCATTTCCGCTGCCATGGCCGATCATCCTGATCCTGTGCGGACTGATGTTACTGCTTACAGGTGTGGCGTACCGGTTGCTCCAGCGGCGAAACTTTTAATCAAAGCGCCAGCCGACATTCATCATAATGCCAGCGGCGGCAAATGGAAGCAGTTCTACGTTTGCCCGCCGGTACTGCAGCCCAACCGCAGGTAAAATAACTGGCGCCACGCCCAGTCGATTAAACGGTATTTTATCCCGGTACTCACCACGATACCCCCATAACAAGCCTGCCGTCAGCTTGACATAAGCATCCGTATTTTCAGTCATCGACCAGTCATAACGACTGCCACCATAGACGTAGACACTTTGCTGATCAAAAGAATTTTTGAATGTAGCCGCACCCGCGAGCCAACTTAAATCCTCACGCCAGTCAGAAAATGTGCCTGGAAAAGGCTGATGCTGTGGCGCAAAGTAGTATTCGAGATTAATGAGTTTCTGATGATTATTATGATCCGGCTCATCGTTATAGTGATGTGTCCAAACAGATGTCTGAAACACCACAGCATCACCTTCAGTAAAGAATCCGTTGGCGAAACCACTCTGCGGCATAACCATCATGCATAACAGTAGGCTTTTGAAAACATAATGCATTGTCATGTCTCCTTATATTTCAGTCATGCACACAGAGCTGGCAGCTTTAATGGACAAAATCAATCTTAAGCAGCCGCCGGCGCAGGGCTTTTTCGAATTCCAGTAGCAGATAAACCGCCAGGCCAATCGCAAAAATTATCAACCAATAGTGCACTGAAACGGGCTTTGAACTGAATAGTTTTTGCATAATAGGCAGATAGGTAAAGGCCAGTTGCAACAGCATAACAAGAGACAAAGACAACCAGGCTATTCTGGAGGTGAACCACTGCCGGATAGACCATGATGCAACATTCAGACAACGCACATTAAACAGATAGAATACCTCCATCACTACCAGTGTATTCACTGCATAGGTTCGGGATTGTTCCAAACTCGCCCCCTGCGCCTGACTCCAGGCAAAAATGCCATAAATACCGGCCAGAAACAGTACTGAAACCAGACTTATTCGCCAAACCAGCAAACCAGATAACATTTTCTCATCTCGTTGCCGTGGTTGTCGTTGCATGGCATTTTCTTCAGCCGGTTCAAAAGCCAAAGCCATGGCCAGTGCCACCGAGCTGACCATATTGACCCAGAGGATCTGGATGGCACTGATGGGCAATGTTAATCCCGCCAGCACTGCAGCGATAATGCTCAGTGACTCACCACCATTAACTGGTAGCAAAAACAATATGGCTTTTTTCAGATTATCAAATACCGTTCGCCCCTCACTGACGGCCCGCACGATAGAGGCAAAATTATCATCTGCCAGCACCATTTCTGCCGCTTCCTTGGCCGCTTCAGTACCGGATTTACCCATAGCAATACCGACGTCGGCACGTTTCAAAGCCGGTGCATCATTGACGCCGTCACCAGTCATAGCAACAATATGCCGCTGACTTTGCAATGCCGATACCAGTCGTAATTTGTGTTCTGGTGAGGTACGGGCAAATACGGAAATATTATTTATCTGTTGATTGAGATCAGCATCACTGAGTTGGTCCAGCTCGTTGCCGGTAATGACTGCAGTCGGATTTTTCAGACCTAACTGTGCAGCAATGGCACTGGCCGTTGCTGCGTGATCGCCGGTAATCATTTTTACCTGAATACCAGCGCTGGCGCAGTCAGCAATCGCCTTGACGGCTTCTTCCCGAGGCGGGTCCATAAATCCCAGTAGCCCCAGCAAAACCAAATCCGTATCTAAATCAGCAAAGTTAAGGGTTGTTTTCTCAGCGGCGGTTGTCTTTATCGCCACTGCCAGCACCCGTTGTCCCTGACTAGCCAACTTTTGCATTTGCTGATGCCAATATTGACTATTTAAAGGCTCGCGCTCCCCAGCGGCTGTTTGTTGCCACTGACAATCTGCCAGTAACCTTTCCGGGGCACCTTTGACGACAATAAAGTTATGTTGCTGATGATCATGATTTAAGGTCGCCATAAACCGATGCTGCGCATCAAATGGGATCACGTCATGGCGTGGAAACTGACTATGTAACTCCTCGGGTTGCATATCCACCTTGATGGCCGATACCAGAATAGCCACTTCCATCGGATCACCGGTCATCTGCCACTGACCTTGCTGATGATACAGGCTGGCATCGTTACAAAGTGCGGCACTGCGAATCAATGAGATGGCGGTTAGTGCGGTATCAAGGTCTACCGGCTGATTGCCATCTTGCAGCGTGCCGGATGGCTCATAACCGACGCCGCTAAGATTAAAGGTATTATCAGCCGTTACCAGCTCAGTGACGGTCATTTCATTACGGGTCAAAGTGCCGGTTTTATCAGAGCAAATCACCGATACAGCGCCTAATGTTTCTACCACCGGCAAACGGCGGATAATGGCTCTGCGTCCAGCCATACGCTGCACCCCGATGGCCAGGGTAATGGTTAATATCGCCGGCAGTCCCTCGGGAATCGCCGCGACCGCAAAACCAATAACGGTAATAAACATTTCGGCAACGGCGGTTTGCTGCAAAAAAGCGCCATAAGCAAATATGAAACCTGCAAAAAAGATAATGACAACTGTTAACCACCTGGAGAAGTAGGTCATCTGCTGTAGTAACGGCGTGGTTAATTGTTGGACATTGGCCATCAAGCCACTGATTCGGCCAATTTCGGTATTGCTGCCGGTTGCGACAACCAGTCCCAGACCATGACCCCGGCTTACTAAGGTGCCGGAATATGCCATACAACTGCGATCGCCTAATGGCATATTTTCAGCAATAGCTGCGGTGTCTTTTTCGACGGGTAACGACTCACCTGTCAAAACCGCTTCCTGAATTTGCAGATTTTTAGCTTCCATTAACCGCAGATCAGCAGCGACCCGATCTCCCGCTGTCAGAACCATAATGTCGCCCGGCACGACATCAGCGGCTGGAATTTCTTGTCGTTTGCCATTACGCATCACCGTGGCATTTGGCGCCAACATATGGGCAATCGCCTGCAAAGCTTGTTCGGCTTTGCCTTCCTGAACAAATCCGACAACGGTATTGACCACCACCACAATCATAATGACGTAGCTATCCAGCCAGTGATCCAATAATGCCGTCACCGCCGCCGCCAGCATCAGGACAATAATCAACACACTATTAAATTGTCTTAACAACCGCTTTAACGGACTCACTGGTTTGGCAACCGGCAGTTGATTAAAACCATATTGTTGCCGGCGCGCTATCACAGCATCATCTGACAAACCTTTTTCACTGCAAGCCATTAACTGCAAAGACTGCTGTGTATTCTGACTATGCCATAGCGTGTTTTCAGATCGTGCAGTCATTATTATTCCTGATGTAAGTCCTGCTGCATTCTATGCACAAGCAACTTTGACAATAAAGTCATGCACAATATTTCGCTAAGCCGGACAGCGATAGACCCGCCATTTATAATGAACCTTATGAAAAAATTTGATATCGCATTATTGGGGAGCGGCTGGCTGGGTTTGCCACTGGCCCGGCATTTCCACCAGCAAGGTCTGGATGTGGCAGCATCCAGCCGCCAATTAAGACGCTTTCCGGAAATTGAAGCCGCTGGCGCCATCCCCTTTTTAGTGGATATTGATTGCGCCAATGATCGCGGTGCCTTTCTTAATTGCCGCATCTTGATTATCAATATTACCTGTAAAAATATTCAATCCTTTCAATTTCTTATAAATCAAATTGAAAGTAGTTTGGTAGAAAATATTTTACTGGTTAGCTCCAGTTCGGTGTATCAGAATTTACAGCGTGAAGTCAGCGAAGACGAAGCGGCTGAGAATCCGGACAGTGTGTTATTTCAGATAGAACAGCTGTTCCGGAACAGCCCAAAATTTCAGACAACCATTTTGCGGTGCAGTGGTTTAATCGACGCCCGCCGGCATCCCGGACGTTTTTTCCGGCATGGCAAAAAAGTGCAGCAACCTGATGCGCCGGTAAATCTTATCCATCTTGATGATGTCATCGGTATTATCGACACGATTATTAAGCAACAAGCCTGGGGCGAAGTGTTTAATGCCAGCGCCGACAGCCATCCCAGCAAACGTGAATTTTATAGTTACGCCCGGACATTGCTGGACTTACCAGCCCCAGACTGTGCTGATACTGACAGTTCAAACTTTAAAATTGTCAGTAATAACAAGGTCAAACAGCAGCTTGGTTACCGGTTTTATCACCCTGATTTAATGCAGACTCAGTTTTGATGACAGCGCCAAATTGTCCTTGCGGTCAGACTCATACTTACGAAAGTTGTTGTCAGCCTTTACATCTCGGTAAACAATTTGCGCCTGATGCGACTAGCTTAATGCGCTCGCGTTATTGTGCTTTTGTAAAACAGGATATCGATTACCTAATCAATACCCTGCACCCGGATAAGCGTCGGATCGATGATCGGCAAACATTACAACAAACTTGCCAAACCACCCAATGGTTAGGATTACAAATTCTGAAAACCCGAAATCATGGATTACAGGCAGAAGTGGAATTTGTAGCGTTTTATGAAGATAAGCCGATGGGGCAGTTACATGAACGATCCCGCTTTATCTATCAGGATGATCAGTGGTTTTATCTGGATGGTCTGTTTTTACCGCCAGTAAAACTATCGCGCAACGCGCCTTGTATCTGTGGCAGCGACCGTAAATTCAAACACTGTCACGGCCGCTGATTAGGCACCCAGATAGCGTTTGCGTTTATTGGCTTTCAATTGCTGCAAGTCGATCATTACCAAGCCATCGATGCAATAACCAAAATTGGCATCAATATTAAAATCAATAAACCGTACCCCGCCCGACTCACAGATATCGGCATATTGTTTATATAAAGTCGGCACTGTCACCTGCATATGCGCTAATTGCTCGCGTAGCAGCGTAAAATCAGTCTCCGCATCACCGGTAAAAATTGTATTGATACGTTGCAATGTTTCAGCATCGGTTTGATGCGGCGTGCGTGCCAATGCCAGCATTTCATTGTCTTGATAATAGCGGCGATAATATTCAACTATCAGCGCCTGACCATAGGCCGGATAACTATTACTAAGGCTGACTGGGCCAAATAAATAACGCACTTCCGGATATTGCTTCAGATAAGCGCCAATGCCATACCACAAGTAATCCAGGCTGCGTTTTCCCCAGTATTTGGGGCTGACAAAACTGCGACCCAGCTCAATGCCTTTAGCAAAATACGGCTGCATCGCCGGTTGATAATCAAACAATTCTGCCGAATAGACCTGCCGGCCACTTTGCTGGATCCGTGCCACTTCGCCAATCCGATAAGCGCCGGCAATTTCCAGTTCCTGCTCATCCCATAAAATCAGGTGCCGGTAATCACGATCGTATTGGTCCAAATCACGCCGCTTGCCAGTCCCCTCGCCGACCTGACGAAAGGTCATTTCCCGCAGACGGCCAATTTCCTGCATCACGGCTGAATCGGAACGGTAATCAAACAAATAAATCTTTTTCTGATCCGCCGTTTCGCCCAGTAATAAAGCGTTTTTCAATTCCTGTTTAATTGCCCGGCGATCTTGTGGATGGGCAATCGTATGCTCTGTTGTGAACAGTGGTTTTTTGCCTTTGGCCAGACGATATAAATGCCGGCGTAACAATTTGGCTTTTTCGGCTTTGACTAGCGGCAGTGCTTCAATTTGCTGGTAGGGGATCGGCTCACCGATACAGACCTGAATGGTTTTGGAATTTTTATTAAACATTTCGCGCGCCAGCATCATGCCTGACAAGGGTTTGTAGACCATCGACGCACTGTAAAACAAGGATGAATTACGTGCCCCGACAAACACTGGCAATATCGGCGAATTGGTTTTTTTAGCAAAATTCAGAAAGCCACTGTTCCATTTGCTATCGCGTACACCGCTAGGTCTGATGCGTGAGACTTCACCGGCCGGGAAGACAATAATCGCTTCATCCCGATTCAGGCTGTCAATGATGGTGGCAATACTGCTTTTACGGGTAGATTTAGTTAAGTTATCAACTGGCAGAAACAACGGTTTCAGCGCTGCAAAATCCAGCAACATATCGTTGGCGACAATTTTTACGTCACGGCGTACTTCACCGACCATTTTCAACAGTGACAAACCATCCAGCGCACCGAGCGGATGATTGGCAACAATCACGACCCGGCCGCTTGCCGGAATATTGTTACGGTGGCGGTGAGAAATACTGTAACTGAAATTGAAATAATCGAGCACTTCATCAATGAAATCAAAACCGGTCAGTTGCGAGTGTTGCTCCAGGAAGCGATTCACTTCCTGCTCGTGCGTGATACGGCGCAGAAAACTTAGCGTCGACTTTTTAAACCAGGGTTTACTGTGTTCGAATTTAGGGAATTTTTGTTGAACGGCTTGTTCGATGTTCAGCATTGAAGCACTCTAAGCTATTTGTTAAACAATAGCTTAGAGCAGCAATGTGACCGTTTGATAACGTTTTGATGACAGGCAGATGACAGCGGACTGCTGTGCAGATTTACTTTGGCTCAGGCAGCCTGTACGGGAATGGCATGACGCATATGGGTGATGTCATTATTTTCGTCAAGATAAACCAATGTCGGTTTGAAATTTTCAATTTCATCGGCATCCAGCGCGGTGTAAGCGCAAATAATGATCCGATCGCCCGGCGAGGCTTTATGTGCTGCAGCGCCATTTACTGAAATAATATTAGAGCCATCTTCAGCGCGAATAGCGTAGGTCACAAAACGTTCACCATTGGCGACGTTGTAAATATGAATTTGTTCATATTCACGGATACCGGCAGCGGCCAGCAATTTGCCGTCAATCGCACAGCTGCCTTCGTATTCCAATTCGGAATGGGTGACACAGGCGCGATGTAATTTGGCTTTTAACAGAGTCAGTTGCATGGCAAACAAATCTTTACAGAAGACCGCGTATTATCGCTTTTTACGGACGTGCCGACAAGTTCACTGCAATATTGTCGATCAGCCGAATCTCATCAAGCCGCGCTGCGACCAGAATTCGCAATTTTTGATCCTGCTGAATATCGGCTAACAATAAGTCTTCGGCGCGGCGAAGCTCCAAATAATCGACTGAAAATCCCGCCTTACTAAGACTTTCCGTTGCCTCTTTAATCATGCTGGTAACATCTCGGTTACCTTGTTCCAGCTGTTGTTTAAGCACCGATAACTGCTGATGTAACATGGCAGCAATAGAACGCTGTGTCGCCGTCAGCCGCTGATTTCGTGAACTCATCGCTAAACCATCGGCTTCCCGGCAAGTGGCCGCGGCCACAATTTTTACCGGCAAATTAAAATCCGCCACCAGTTTGCGGATTAACAAAAGCTGCTGATAATCCTTTTCACCAAACACTGCTATATCCGGCTGCACCATATTCAATAGCTTACTGACCACCGTGGCGACACCATCAAAATGGCCGGGACGTGCCAGACCACATAATTTGTCATCCATCCCAGGCACATGCACATAACTATGCGACTCCGGACCACCCGGATACATCAACGCGTTATCCGGCGTGAATAATAAATCACATCCGGCGGTGCTCAACTTTTGAATATCATTTTTCAGCGTGCGCGGGTAATTGGCCAGATCCTGCGGATCATCAAACTGCAGTGGATTGACATAAATACTGACTGCCACTTTATCGGCCAGCGTACGGGCTTTTTTCAGCAGTGATATATGGCCGTCATGCAGGCTGCCCATCGTTGGCACAAAAGCAATAGTCTGATGTTGCTCGCGCCAGCTTTTCAGCTGGGCACGCAGACCGTTGAGGCCGTCTTCAATTTGCATTAAAACTGCTGCTCGACAGTTGGAAACGTGCCTTGCTTAACGGCTTCAACATAAGCACTGATGGCAGCCGGAATATGGCCGTTATCTGCCAGAAAATCGTGACTGAAGCGTGGCCGTTTACCCGGTGTCAGTCCCAGCATGTCGTATAACACCAGCACCTGACCATCACAGTCTTTACCGGCGCCAATGCCAATCACCGGAATACTCAGCGACTGGCTGATATGTGTGGCCAGTGCCGCCGGCACGCACTCCAACACCAGCATGTCGGCACCGGCTTGTTCCAGTAATTTGGCATCTTGCAGCATTTTCGCAGCGGCTTCTGCTTCACGGCCCTGAACAAAATAGCCGCCCAGCCGATGCACGGATTGCGGTAATAAGCCTAAATGGGCACAAACCGGAATACCGCGCGCAGTCAGCGCTTTGATAATCGGTTCAAAATCAGCGCCACCTTCC
The DNA here is from genome assembly GCA_040882115.1 of Methylophaga sp. GTDB lineage: Bacteria > Pseudomonadota > Gammaproteobacteria > Nitrosococcales > Methylophagaceae > Methylophaga. The sequence continues at coordinate 506,833 of JBBEBX010000003.1, forward strand.
AGTTTGACCATTTGCACACCGCCCTCGGCCATTAGCCGCGCGGCATTGCTGATCGCCTGATCAATATTGGCGTAACTCATAAACGGTAAATCGGCGATAACAAAAGCTTTTTCGCTGCCACGTACCACGTTTCGGCTGTGATAAACCATATCGTTGACAGTCACCGGCACCGTGCTTTCCTGTCCCTGAATCACCATGCCCAGTGAATCACCGACCAGAATCACTTCAACACCAGCTTGCTCCAACACATGGGCAAAACTGGCATCATAAGCGGTCAGTACGGCGATTTTTTCGCCGGCCGCTTTCATTTTTCGCAGGCTGCTAAGCGATAAACGGCTCATGCTTTGGCTTCTTTGACCGGTAAGGGATTGTAATATTGGCGGCCGCTTTGCAGCGTGCAGATTTGGTCCAGCAACTGCTGATAGTCGGCTTCACTGTTAACCAGATCAATCTGCTCGGCATTAACAATCAGCAGCGGCGATGCATCGTAATAATGAAAAAAATCGGCATAAGCATCGGCCAGCCGTTTGAGATAGGCATCTTCAACATACTGCTCATAGACAATACCGCGCTGGCTGATACGGCTTTTCAGCACCTGCAGTGGCGCTTGCAAATAAATCACTAGATCCGGCGTGCGGTGATGCAAAGTCATGTTGTCATACACCATGTTGTACAGCGCCAGTTCATCGTCATCCAGGGAAATCTGTGCAAACAGCCGATCTTTTTCCAACATAAAATCGGCAACATGCAGGCTGGTAAACAAATCATCCTGTTGCAGTGTTTTCGCCAACTTAACCCGTTGCATCAAAAAGCTCAGCTGGGTGGGCAATGCGGATTGTTTCGGATGCAGGTAAAACTTTTCCAGAAACGGATTTTGCTCGGGCGCTTCCATCAAAGTATTGCCACCAAAACTCTCGGCCAGACGCTTGACCAGATGGGTTTTACCGACGCCTATGGGCCCTTCGACAACAATGTAATGGTGTGGCAAATTTCTCATAAAGGATGCTTTTCCACTTGTTGTAATGCACCGCGCGGACACTGCAATGCGATCGCCTGTAAATTGCTATGCCCGGGAATGTTGATATCACCGGCAATTTCCAGCAGCGGATAAATAACAAACGCCCGCTGCGTCAGTCCCGGATGCGGCACGCTCAGGCGTTCATCTTCTATCATTTGCTGGCCGTAGAGCAAGATATCCAAATCCAATGTGCGTTCGCCCCAATGACGTTTCCGCTGTCGGCCATGTTGCTGTTCAATGGCTTGCAACGCATTCAGCAGATCATGCGCAGACAGTGTGGTGTCCAGTAAGGCTACGGCATTGATGTAATCTGGTTGATCTTGTGGCCCCATTGGCGGGCTGGCATACAGCGATGAGGTTTTCAGCAATTGTGTTGCAGGTAAGGACTGTAAGTCAGTTAACGCCGTCTTAATTTGCTCGGCTGGTGCTTCAAGATTACTGCCAAGGCCAATATATGCCAGCATCAATCTTCCTGTTTGTTAGCCGGTTTGCGACGCCGGCGACGACGTGGCCGTTTGGGTGCGGCGTCGGTTTTGCTTAAGCCATTGACCATTTCAGCTTGTTTGGTCGCTGTCGTCTGCTGAAATTCAGTCCACCAGTCCGTCAGTTCCTGCAACGGCTCGCCGGATTCAGCGCGCAAAACCAGAAAATCATAGCCGGCACGGAATTTGGGGTGCAGCAATAAGGCAAAAGCACGTTTACCCTGGCGGCGCATTAAACGCGGCTGTAACGTCCAGATATCACGGGTGACCAGACTGAATCGCTTGGGGATCGCCACGGTTTGGATTTGCTCGCCCAGAACTTCCCCAGCCGCCCGCTGCATCGCGGGAATTTCCGGCATTTGTTGATTTAACTCCTGCCAGCGCTTACGCAACGGTTCCCATAATAAAGCGGCAAATAAAAATGCCGGGGTCACAGGTTTACCATCAGCCAGCCGCTTATCAGTGTTTTGCAGCGCTTTCATCAATAAGGTGCGGGGATAATCATCGACTTGCTGATGTAGTAAAACCGCCGTTTGCGGATACAAATGATCGAACACGCCATAATGGCAGAGCAACTCATGCGTCATCGCCGCCTGACCGCTCATATACAACTTCAGGGTTTCATCAAATAATCGTGCCGGCGGGATATTGCTTAATAATGGCGCCAGTTCTGTGATCAACGCTTCCGTTTCCGCTTCCAGTTTCAGGCCCAGTTTAGCCATAAAGCGCAGTGCCCGCAGCATCCGCACCGGATCTTCACGATAGCGGACTTGTTTATCACCAATCAGGCGAATCAGCCCTTGCTGTAAATCAGCAATACCGCCGGTGTAATCAATAATCGTAAAATCAGCTATATTGTAATACAGGGCATTTATGGTGAAGTCACGGCGCCAGGCATCCTGTTCCAGCGTACCGTATACATTGTCCTGCATAATGCGGCCATCAACCTGATTTTCGGCTTCTGGTGGTGCACGGAAAGTAGCGACCTCAATGATTTCATCACGGCCAAAGCGGACATGCACCAATTTAAAACGCCGGCCAATCAGCTGGCTGCGCCGAAACAATTTATGCACCTGTTCGGGCAAAGCATTGGTGCTGATATCAAAATCTTTTGGCTCATAGCCCAGCAATAAATCCCGGACACAACCGCCAACCAGATAAGCTTCAAATCCAGCATCTTTAAGGGTATACAACACCTTTAAGGCGCTGGGACTAATAACTTTACGGGAAATATTATGGTCAGCCCGCGGCACAATTAATGGCGGCGCGCCAGCTGCTGCAGCGCGGCTTTTTTTGCCGGCTTTGACCTGTTTAATTTTATTAATGATGTTATTAAATGAGAACATAAGCGCCGAATAATACCATGCTACGGCGTTTTAGCAGCAACTTGCGCTGCATTATTTACAACAATTGCAGCGCAAGTTGCACCGGTTTGAATGATTTTCGGTGTATGGCTGAAGGCCCAAGTTGCATCAATGCCTGTTGATGTGCGACTGTCGGATATCCCTTGTGTTTGCCGAGATCATAACCGGGATATTGTTTATCGAGGATCAGCATTTCCTGATCACGGGCGACTTTAGCGAGAATCGACGCAGCAGCGATCGCCTGGTCATGTAAATCACCCTTGATAATCGTCAAAACCGGATACGGCAAATCGGGCGCATGAATACCATCAACATGGACTTTTTCCGGCTGAATGGCTAAAGCCAGGACGGCACGGCGCATTGCCAATAAACTGGCTTGTAGAATGTTTATTTGATCAATTTCATCAACTTCGGCGCGGCCCAGCGCCCAACACAAAGCGCGCTCCTGAATCAGCGGCACCAACGCTTCACGGCGTTTTTCTGAAAGTTTTTTGGAATCGGTCAGGCCGTCAATGGGTTTACGGGGGTCTAAAATCACGGCAGCAGTTACGACCGGCCCGGCCAGAGGACCACGCCCGACCTCATCAACACCCGCAATCAGCATCAGTTATTTGGGCCGATAAGTTTTAGTACCAGTTTGGCTGCATTATCAGCACCGCCCGCAGGGCCCAAAGCACTAAGCACTTGTTGCTGAATTTTTTCGGCACGCTGGTGACTTTGCGGATGAGTCAGCAGATCCGTTAATAACTGATCCAAACGCACTTCAGTGACCTCATCTTGCAATAATTCGGTTATCAGCGGCTCACCGCTGACGATATTACATAACCCCACATAAGGAATCCTCACCAGCCGCTTGAGAATCCGGTAACTCCATGGTGAGACTTTATAGGCAATTAAATGGGGTGTCCCCAACAGCGCGATTTCCAGTGTCACCGTACCCGATGCGGCAACAATCGCATCACATGCCTTGATTAAATCGTAAAAATCGCCCGGCACAACCTGAATCGGCAAACGGCTTTTGTCAGTGAGCGACTTGATGTAATCCAATGAAATTCCCGGTGCCAATGGCAAAACTACACTGACATCAAAATGCCGCTGTTGAATTCGCTCGGCAGCAGCCAGCATTAGCGGCAATAAGGCATTAATTTCACTGCGCCGGCTGCCGGGAAATAAACCAATCACCCGATGCTGCGGATCCAGTTTGAATTTGGCTTTGGCCGCCGCATTATCCAAATCACTTTTAACCGCATCAACCAGTGGATGACCAACACAGGTGACCGGCACGCCTGCCTGCTCATAGATCGGCACTTCAAACGGGAATAACACCGCCATATGATCGACCGTTTTCTGGATTTGTTTGACGCGCCCTGCACGCCATGCCCAGACTTTTGGGCTGATGTAATACAACACCGGAATGCCCATTTTTTTGGCCTGCTTGGCGAGTTTCAGATTAAAGCCGGGGTAATCAACCAGCACCAATAAATCAGGCTTATCACGTTTCAGCCGGCTGACAGTCTGATTAAAGATGGCTTTGATGCGCGGATAACTTTTCAGAACCTCAAACAGGCCCATCACCGCTAAATCGGCAAAGTCCTGAACAATATCGGCACCCGCCGCGCGCATCGCATCACCACCAATACCGCCGATATATAACTGTGGCGTATGTTGTTTCAGCGCTGCAACCAGTCGCGCGGCATGGGCATCTCCCGACGCTTCACCGGCAACAATAAAAATCTGCCGATTATCCGCCATGGTTAATCCTCTAAATAGCCCACGAGTTCGAGACCAAAACCGGAAACGCCGGTGAGTTTGGTCGGTGTGCCAATAACGCGCATTTTCTTAACGCCCAAATCAGCCAGAATTTGTGCCCCGACGCCAAAGGTCCGCATATCCCAGCCGGCTTTGGCAATTGTTTGGGTTTGCCCTGAATCCTGCTGTTGATAACGAGCGACTTTAGCGGCAAGTTGTTTGTTCTGCTCTGGTTGTCTGAGCACCACCAACACCCCTTTACCGGCTTGTTGAATACGCTGCATCACGTCCGGCAGCGGCCAATGTGCAGGTTCACGCATCGACGCCAGTAAATCAGACAAAGGATCTGCCATATGCACCCTGACCAGCGTTTCATTATCAGCGCTGATATCGCCGTAAACCAGAGCCAGATGCACTTGTGCGTTTACCCCATCCTGATAGCTATGCAGCTCAAAATCACCGTATTCCGTCGGAAACTGACACTGTGATAAGGGCTTGATGGTCATTTCATTTTGCAGCCGGTAACTGATGAGATCAGCGATGGTGCCAATTTTTAATTGATGCGTCCGGGCAAAAACCTCCAGATCCGGTCGCCGCGCCATACTGCCATCATCATTGAGAATTTCGACAATCACTGCCGCCGGTGACAAACCGGCCAGATGCGCTAAATCACAACCGGCTTCAGTATGCCCGGCGCGGGTCAGTACGCCGCCTGCCTGCGCTTTCAAAGGGAAAATATGTCCCGGCTGCACTAAATCTTCGGGTTTGGCCTCTGGGTGCACGGCTTTTTGAATGGTCAGCGCCCGATCAGCTGCAGAGATACCGGTAGTCACGCCCTCGGCCGCTTCAATCGATATCGTAAAGTTAGTCGAGTAAGGCGTTTGATTATCCGACACCATCAGCGGTAAACGCAGCTGCCGGGTGCGTTCTTCAGTCAGGGTCAGACAAATCAGGCCGCGACCAAACTTCGCCATAAAATTAATGGCTTCCGGCGTCACCATTTCGGCAGCCATGACGAGATCGCCTTCGTTTTCGCGATCTTCATCATCCATAACAATGACCATTTTGCCCGCTCTAAGATCGGCGAGAATTTCTTCAGTGCTGTTTAATTTCATGTTGTCAGATAGCCGTGCTGTTGCAGAAACTCCGGCGTCAATTTACTGCCTTGTGCTGGCAATAGCCGCTCCAGATAACGCGCAATAAGATCTACTTCTAAATTGACTTTGCTACCCACCTGATAATCTTTAATGATGGTTTCCTGGAGGGTATGCGGAATAATATTGACCTCAAAGCCACTGGCTGTCACTTTATTGACCGTCAAACTGGCACCATCAATACAAATTGAGCCTTTTTCAGCGATATACCGTTGTAGTTCCGCTGGCACGGCAACGGCCAATTGCCAGGACCGGGCGACATCTTTTATGCTACTGATTTGTCCCAAGCCATCAACGTGGCCACTGACAAAGTGGCCACCCAGCCTGTCACCAACTGCAAGCGCTTTTTCAAGGTTGACCTGACTACCTGTTTTCAGTGCTGCGAGACTGCTGCGGCTGATCGTTTCTTGTGACACATCAAACGCTAATTGCTGAGCCTGCAAACTGACCACGGTCAGACAAACGCCATTAATGGCAATACTATCGCCCAGTTTGACATCACTGCAATCGAGCTTGCCGGCATCAACCAGCATCCTCAGGTCACCACCTTTGGGTTGTAATGCTGTGACATCACCCAACGCGGCAATAATTCCGGTAAACATCTTTAAAACACCTCGTTATAAATCGGTGTGGCGGTGATCCGCCAGTCTTTGCCAATCGGCCGCATATCGGTAACCTGCAAATCAATATTCTGGTCCATACGCAGCATATCCGGCAGATTAAATACCGCCCTCGCATCACTGCCCATTAATTTGGGCGCCACGTAAAAAATCAATTCATCAATCAACTGGGAGCGTAATAAAGCGCCATTTAAATCAGCACCAGCTTCAACCATCACTTCATTAATTTCACGTTTGGCCAGTACGGTCAAAAGCGCCGTTAAATCCACTTGTTTATCGGCTGTCGGCAATACCACTGTTTCAATATCAGCGCGCATCACTTTGTCACCGGCGGTTGCCAGTAATACTTTATCACCACCGAGAATTTTGGCTTTGACCGGCATCCGTAAATCACTATCAACCACCACCCGCAGCGGTTGCCGGATATGATCAGGATCGGGATACCAATCGCCCTGCGGCCGGACATTCAGCATTGGATCGTCAGCCAGTACCGTGCCAATACCGGTCAGAATGGCACTGCTGCGAGCCCGTAATTTTTGTACATCGTGACGCGCTTCCGGCCCGGTAATCCATTTACTTTCACCGGAGGCCATCGCGGTACGGCCATCGAGGCTCATAGCAATTTTGCTACGTACAAACGGCCGGCCAATACGCATCCGCTGACAAAACCCGGGATTCAACTGCTCAGACTGCATCGCAAACAAGCCTTCATGCACTTCAATACCAGCCTGACGTAAACGCTCTAAACCGGTGCCGGCAACAATTGGGTTGGGGTCGGTCATCGCCACAAACACGCGCTTAATACCAGCGCGAATCAATGCTTCAGCGCAAGGCGGCGTACGGCCAAAATGACTACAAGGCTCAAGGGTGACATAACAATCAGCACCCTGCGCAGCGGTGCCAGCCATATTCAAAGCATTGATTTCGGCATGCGCTTCGCCAGCGCGATGATGCCAGCCTTCACCAATCACCCGATCTTTTTTGACAATCACACAACCAACGCGCGGATTGGGATCAGTAGTGTACAGACCACGTTTTGCCAGTTGCAGTGCATGGGCCATATGTTGTTCATGTTGACTCATGCTGAATGACTCCTGAAATGCCTGATTTGACGCGCCGCATCAGCGGCATTTGGTTTGCTGATAATGTTTTATGAATTGTTATTGGTATCGCCACGATTTTCCATGCGCTCGATTTCCTCACGAAACGCATTTACATCCTGAAAACTGCGATACACCGAAGCAAAGCGCACATAGGCAACTTCATCAAGTTCACGCAGCGCAGCCATCACCCAGTCGCCTACCAAGCGGCTTTGCACTTCACGCTCGCCCGTTGCCCATAGCTTACGGGTAATCGTTTTCACTGCATTATCGATAGCATCCATGCTGACTGGGCGTTTTTCCAACGCTCGCATAATGCCGGCACGCAGCTTTTGCTCGTCAAACACTTCCCGCGACGCATCACGCTTGACCAATCGCGGCAAACTTAATTCAGCGGTTTCGTAGGTGGTAAAGCGTTCACTACAACTGACACACATACGCCGCCGGCGAATAGCGTCGCCTTCAGCGGACAGCCGGGAATCCACCACCTTGGAGTCGGCTGTACCGCAGAATGGGCAACGCATCGTCGTTACCCCAGCTTACGCGTAAACGGGCAGACGGGCACAAATCTCACTGACTTTAGCCCGTGCGATTTCGATCACCTGAGCATCACCATGGCTGTCGATAACATCACACATCCAACCTGCTAAGTCGGTGCAGTCCTGCTCATTAAAGCCGCGCGTAGTCACCGCAGGAGTACCAATACGGATCCCTGACGTCACAAAAGGTGATTGCGGATCATTGGGTACAGCATTTTTATTAACCGTGATGTGTGCATCACCGAGCCAGGCATCGACTTCTTTACCGGTGAGACCGGCTTCGATAAAACTCACCAGAAACAGATGATCATCGGTACCTTTCGAAATCACATCATAACCACGGGCCATAAAGACTTTCGCCATGGCGCGGGCATTTTCGATAACTTGCTGCTGATAGCTTTTGAATTCAGGCAGCATGGCTTCTTTAAAGGCAACCGCTTTGGCAGCGATAACATGCATCAGTGGGCCGCCCTGGAAGCCCGGGAATACCGCTGAATTGAGTTTTTTCTCAATGTCGGGATTGGCTTTGGCCAGAATTAAACCGCCGCGTGGACCACGCAGGGTTTTATGAGTCGTTGTAGTCACCACATCAGCGATTTTCACCGGGCTCGGGTACAGACCTGCTGCCACCAAACCAGCAACATGCGCCATATCGACCAATAAATAAGCACCCACTGAATCGGCGATATCACGGAATTTTTGCCAATCAATGATTCGTGAATAAGCTGAAAAACCAGCGACGACCATTTTTGGCTGATGTTCTTTAGCAAGTCGTGCCACTTCGTCGTAATCAATTTCACCGGTTTCGGTGTTGATACCGTAAGCGACAGAATTATAGATTTTGCCAGACGCGCTGACTTTAGCACCGTGGGTCAAATGACCGCCATGCGCCAAACTCATTCCCAAAATAGTATCGCCAGGTTGCAATAAGGCCAGATAAACGGCCGCGTTGGCCTGTGAACCAGAATGTGGCTGGACGTTAGCATAGTCAGCGCCGAATAAAGATTTGGCCCGATCAATTGCTAAGCTTTCTACTGTATCCACATGTTCGCAGCCGCCATAATAACGTTTACCGGGATAACCCTCAGCATATTTATTGGTCAGCAAACTGCCTTGCGCTTCCATCACCCGCGGGCTGGTATAGTTTTCCGAGGCAATCAGCTCGATATGATCTTCCTGGCGCTGAACTTCAGCAGCAATGGCTTTAAACACTTCATCGTCAAAGTCTGCGATGCGCATGTTTTTTTTGTACACGGTAATCCCCTGTCACGACTGTAAAATGCTTGCGTATTGTATCCCACAACACTGACAGCATCTATGTCAGAATGGTTTTTTAAATTTTTGATAAAGGAATAATTATGCAAATTACCATCCTGGGCGGTGGCCTGATGGGACAAGCTATTGCAGAACGTCTGTTAACCGAACAACAAAACGTCACGGTGTTTAACCGAAGTCTCGACAAGATTCGCTCATTAACGAAACTCGGCGCTGATATTTCTGATGACGCCGAACAAGCGGTCAAGCATGCAGAAATTATTCTGCTGCTGCTCAGCGATGCAACGGCGATTGAATCGGTGCTGGCAACCATCCGCGCCGACAACCTGTCTGGCAAGCTAATCATACAAATGGGTACTATCAGCCCAGAACAATCACAAAGTATTGCTGATCGCTGCCGGCTGCAAAACGCAAATTATCTGGAATGTCCAGTGCTCGGCAGCTTGCCAGAAGCACGTAGCGGCACACTAATTTTAATGGCCGGTGGTCAGCAAGATGATTTCGAAACTGCTTTACCCATGTTGAAACTACTGGGTAAACAGCCGCACTATATCGGCACAGTCGGCCAGGGTGCGGCAATGAAATTGGCGATGAATCAGCTTATTGCCGGGCTCACGGCCAGTTTCTCACTGAGTCTTGCGCTGGTTGAAAGTCAGGGTATCGATAGTGATCAGTTTATGTCGTTATTACGTGACAGCGCATTGTATGCGCCAACGTTTGATAAAAAATTAGCGCGGATGCGCGAGCGGGATTTTGCTAATCCCAACTTTCCGACCAAACATTTAGCCAAAGACAGTCGTCTGTTTTTGGAAGTCGCCGAACAACTTCGACTGGATGCCAGTGGTTTGGAAGGCATTATTAAATTATTGGATAAAACGGTGTCCATGGGGCTGGATAATACCGATTACTCAGCTATCTACGCAGCTGTATCACCGGATCGTAAATAAAAAAATGCCCGCAGTAGCGGGCATTTTTTCTAAATAGCGAATAAATCGCGGCGGATAATGGTTTCTACCCTATCCGGACCGGTAGAAATAATATCAATCGGTACGCCCGCCAACTCCTCGACCTTGATAATATAATTACGGGCATTTTCCGGCAGTTTATCGAAATCAGTGATGCCTAAGGTTGATTCCTGCCAGCCGGGCATATCGACATAAACCGGCTCACAACCTTTGAATTCATCAGCACTAAGCGGCAATACATCGACCGATTTGCCATCACGCTGATAAGCAACACATAAACGAATGGTCTCCAGACCATCCAATACATCGAGTTTAGTCAAACATAAACCGGTAATACTGTTTATCCAGCTGGCGCGATTCAACGCCACCATATCCAACCAGCCACAACGGCGATCCCGTCCGGTTGTTGAGCCTTTTTCATGGCCGCGTTCTGCAAGGCGTTTACCGATACCACAACTTAATTCTGAAGGAAATGGACCTGCACCGACGCGGGTTGCGTAAGCTTTGGTGATTCCCAAAACGTAATCAATATGACAAGGCCCTACACCGGCGCCTGTGGCACTGCCACCTGCTGTGGTATTAGATGACGTCACATAAGGATAAGTACCGTGATCAATGTCCAGTAATGCGCCCTGCGCACCTTCGAACATGACCCGATCGCCATTCAAATGATATTGCTGCAGTAAAGCCGGAATATCTGCAACCATAGCCAATATGGTTTCACGAATTGCCAGCGTTTCTGATAGAACCTGCTGAAAATCGACCGGAGCTGCTTGATAGTAATTAATCAGCGCAAAATTATGGAAGCTGACTACTTCGCGCAATTTTTCGGTAAAACTATCGATATCGACTAAATCACCAACGCGTAAACCACGGCGAGCGACTTTATCTTCATAAGCCGGGCCAATGCCACGCCCAGTGGTACCAATCGCGTCTTTACCGCGGCGGGCCTCACGAGCCTGATCCAGCGCCACGTGATACGACAAAATCAACGGACAGGCCGCGCTGATTTTCAGACGGTCTTTCACTGGAATACCGTTGGCTTCCAGCGCATTGATTTCTTTTAACAAAGCTTCTGGTGATAACACCACACCATTGCCAATCAAACACTGCACATGACTGCGTAAAATGCCGGACGGGATTAAATGCAAGATGGTTTTTTTGCCATCAATAACCAATGTATGACCAGCGTTATGGCCACCCTGGAAACGCACCACTGCTGAGACGCTGTCTGTTAATAAATCGACAACCTTGCCTTTACCTTCATCGCCCCACTGTGAGCCGATCACTACAATATTTTTAGCCACGTACATTTCCTGTTGTGACCACTTGCCAGTGGCCATTTTGTTGGATCAATTGTTTGTTGCATGCTGAGTTTTGGCCTGGCAAATCATAAATCACAATTTGGCCAGCTTCGCGTAGCGATCTGACAGTGTCATGCTGCGCGCTATCATCGGCCCAGACCACTGAAATTTTATCGCGGCTATCACCATTTTCTGGAAATTGGGTAACCAGTTTTTTTAAATCTAAACTAAAGCCGGTTGCCGGTTGGGCATAACCAAAGTCTTCACCGATATCATCGTAACGGCCGCCAAGCGCAATTGCCTGGGCAGAATTTGCCTGATAGGCAGCAAAAACGACGCCAGTATGATAGTGGTATCCCCGCAGCTCTGCCAGATCAAAGTTAACCCGCAAGTCTGGCAGCCGAATCGCCAACATAGCAGCCAGTGATTGCATAGTCTCCAGCGCATTTTTTACAGCGGCCGGCGCATCAGCCAACAGCTTTTCGGCTTGCTCCAGAACCACGCTGTCGCCATTTAATTCCGATAAGGCACGCAGCATATTTTGCTGATTTTCCGGCAAGTTAAAGTCGCTGAGAAGTTGTTCAATTTCGGCACTGGCTTTGCGCTGCAACGCTGAAAATAAGGCTTGTTCTTGTTGCTCATCAAGTCCGGCGGCATCGGCCAAACCACGATAAATGCCAACATGGCCAATATCCAGTGATAACGGACCTTGCAGACCACTGATTTTCAGCAGTTCAACCATCAACTGCATGCTTTCCATATCACTTTCCGGCCCAGCGTGACCGTAAATCTCAGCGCCTAGTTGAATTGGATTTCGTGACGTTGCCTGCCCCTCTGGCAAGGTATGCAATACGCTGCCGATATAACACAAACGCAAAATATCTGACTCACCACGCAGCCGGTGAGCCGCAATGCGCGCCACTTGTGGCGTCATATCGGCACGGATACCCAGTAAGCGACCAGATAATTGATCAATCAGCTTGAATGTCTGCAAATCCAGTGTTTTGGCCGTACCGGTCAGTAAAGAGTCGAGATATTCAACTAATGGTGGCACAACCAACTGGTAACCCCAGCTTTGCATGCGATCGACCAGTAAACGGTGCATTTTTTCAAGTTGCGCTGCTTCATCAGGCATCAATTCGTCGATACCTTCCGGCAACAGCCAACTTTCTCTGATGCTCATAACGTCAATTTATCCAATATAAGATGGCCAGACCAATCAACATACTGATAAGGCCAATCCAGCGTAGCTGCTTATCCGACATTGTACTGATTTGGATCAGTGCCCGACGAAATGCTGATGGATTGGCAAACGGCATGATGCCTTCAATCACCAGCATCAATGCCGTTGCCAACCACAGGCTGTGGATCAGTGAATCACTCACTCAGCTGATTTTTCAGTATCACCGAAACGATTAAAGAAATCCCCTTTAGGCTCGATCACCAACAAGTCATCGCCCTGGAAGATATTCTGATAAGCGTTCAATCGACGATACAGAGAGTAGAAATCTTCGTTCTGGCCATATGCATCGGCATAAATTTCAGTGGCGGTAGCGTCACCGTCACCTCGTAAACTCTCCGCTTGCCGGCGAGCTTCCGCCAAAATGACAGTTCGCTGACGATCAGCATCAGAACGGATTTTTTCAGCTTCTTCAGCACCGCGCGAACGCAAATCTTTTGCTACCCGCTCCCGCTCCGCCTGCATCCGGGCAAATACCGAAGCACTGACTTCCTGTGGCAAATCAATTCGTTTGATACGAACGTTAACGATTTTTATACCAAAGCCTTCAGCAGTTTTATTCGCTTCAGCCATTAATCCGGCAACCATGTCATCCCGATCACCAGAAACCACTTCCTGAATACTGCGTCGGCCAAACTCAGCCCGCAGGCCATCTTTAATAATTTGTGATAAACGCAATTTAGCACTTTCTTCGTCGCCGCCCATAGCACGGAAGTACTGCGCTACGTCTGAAATACGCCACAAAATAAAGGAGTCAACGATAACGTTTTTCTTTTCGCCAGTTAAGTAGCGCGCTGGTGAAGCATCCAAACTGAGGATACGTCCATCAAAACGACGAACCTGGTTAACGAATGGAATTTTAAAATGCAAACCCGACTCATAATCAGCGCGCTCAATTTGACCCAGCTTCAGCAAAATAACGCGTTCACGTTCATCAACAAAAAACACCGAAGCACTGACAGTTATCGCTACCAATACCGTAATAAAAATAAATAAGTTAAAACGTGATTGCATGATTAACGTCCTCCCCGGCTACGTGCATCATTGGCAGCGTTACTGTTGTTATTGCTGCTTGAACTGCTGTTACCTGCGGGATAATTGAGTGAGTCCATATCGACGCGGGTCGGGTTACTGCTCGACGAACTGTTGCGATTACCCATTCGGTCCAGCGGCAAATACAGTACGTTATTACCATTACCTTCAACGTCAACCATCACTTTATTAGTGCGTGAATAAACCGATTCCATCGCATCGAGATATAAACGCTCCTCGGTGATAAATGGTGCTTTGTTATACTCAGTCATGACTTGTAAGAAACGGCTGGTATCACCATTGGCTTTGGCAACAATCTGGCTCTTATAAGCTTCGGCTTCCTGAATAATCCGGAACGCCTGACCACGGGCGCGGGGAATAATATCATTGGAATATGCTTCCGCTTCATTTTTCTGCCGGACTTCATCCTCACGTGCTTTAACAACGTCGGCAAATGCGTCTTGCACCTGCTCAGGCGGTTGCACATCCTGCATGCTGACACTGGTCACACTCAAACCGGTGGCATGATCATCCAGCATTTCCTGCAGTGCTTGTTCAGTACGAGTAGCGACTTCACTTCGGCCTTCAGTCAATACAAAATCCATATTCGACTGGCCAACAACTTCACGCACCGCACTTTCCATCATTTGCCGTAAAATAATATCAGCGGAACGGACATTAAACAGATATTGCGCGGCATCCTTGACACGATACTGACCGGCGATTTTTAAATCGACGATATTTTCATCATTGGTCAGCATCAGTGATTCTGACAGGACATTACTTTCTGGCCGCGAACCGGAACTGCGGTAACCGATTTCGACGGTGCGAATGCTTTCAACATTAACGACTTCAACACGATCTATCGGATAGGGAAAATGCCAATGCGGCCCTGGCATAGTCGTCGCTTGATATTGACCAAAACGTAGCACTACGCCACGTTCAGCTGGCTCAACAATATAAATACCGGACAATAACCAGACCACGAAAATGATCGCCGCAATCAGTCCCAGCCCAACAGAGCCACCACCGCTACTCTGGTTATTGTCGGGTTGTTGACTACCACGGTTACCGCCAAACAAACCACCGAGTTTACGCTGTATATTCCGGACAACTTCATCGAGATCCGGCGGTCCATCATTACCGCGTTTACCCCATGGATCTTTGTCGCCGTTACCGGGTTCATTCCAAGCCATGTACTGCTCCAAGAGAAATAAATTCTGAGTTAAGTTTCTAACGTTGCTATTTTACGGAGATGGTTGCCGATGGCAACCAAAACCACTGTCAATTCACAGGTTCTGCATAAGGTGCATCAGCCGGAAAGTATTCCTGCAAGGCTTGCCTTAAAAGCGCTAAACCCGCACCGGTGTAGGCTGATAACCAGATCCTTCGGATCTGTCCATGTTGATCACGCTCCAAACGCGGCATTGCATCATCCAACTTGTCTATTTTGTTGTAGACAATCAATTGTGGGACATCTTGCGCACCGATTTGTTGTAACACCTCATCAACATGTTGCATTAGCTCTTCCCGATCCACCGCTGCGGCATCGACAACATGCACCAATAAAGTCGCATCACGGGTTTCTTCTAAGGTTGAACTGAATGACTCAACCAAGTCATGCGGCAATTGTCTGATAAAACCGACCGTATCGGCCAGAATAAGTTGCTCAGTATCAACTAACCGTAATCGTCGTAAGGTTGGATCCAGGGTCGCGAATAAACGATCATCGGCATAGACTTCAGCGGATGTCATTTTATTGAATAAAGTCGATTTACCAACGTTGGTATACCCTACCAAAGAAACGACAGGTGTGCCGCTCCGCTGTCTTGAGCGGCGACCTTGTTCACGTTGTGAGCGGACTTTTTCCAGCCGTTTTTTCAGTGATTTAATCCGTGCGCCCAGTAAACGCCGATCGGTTTCCAACTGGGTTTCACCCGGCCCACGCAGACCAATACCACCTTTTTGGCGCTCCAAATGCGTCCAGCCACGGACCAATCGTGTCGATAAATGCTGCAACTGCGCCAGCTCGACCTGCAATTTACCCTCGTGAGAGCGTGCCCGGCGAGCAAAAATATCCAGAATCAAACCAGTACGGCCTAACACCCGGCATTTTAATTTCTGCTCCAGATTACGTTCCTGACTGGGGGATAGCTCGTGATTAAAAATCACCAAAGAGGCATGATTAGCATCAACCGCCATACCGATTTCGTCGGCTTTACCTGAGCCAGCAAATAATTTGGCATCAGGTCGGTGACGCTTGCCGGAAATATCGGCAGCAATTTGGGCGCCAGTTGAATTTACCAGTTCGATGAATTCTTCGTGGGTTTCATCAAAAGCCAGCTCATTGAAATTCAGATGCACTAAAACTACGGCATCTTGCTGCTCACTTTCGGAAAAAGCCGCTTTACTATCAGGGCGGTCTAACAATCAGTTATCTCCTATTCTTCAGCTGTAATAGTCACATTACGTGCTGGCACTATCGTTGAAATGGCATGTTTATAAACCATTTGATTGACTGAGTTTTTCAACAAAATCACAAACTGATCAAAAGAATCAATCTGTCCCTGTAACTTAATGCCATTGACCAGGTAAATTGATACCGGCACATTTTCACGGCGCAAGGCATTCAAAAAGGGATCTTGTAAGGATTGGGCTTTAGCCATGGGGCGACTCCGACATTGTTATTATTGTTAAACAGCTTACTGTTACAGCATTCTAAAAGGCTGCACAGAATCGTCAAGCTTTATTGTCAGACTGCAACTGCTGGTGCAAATACTGCATCACTTCAGATACTGGCAGTCCCGGTCCGCTATCAAACCAGGTTGCATTCTGTTGAGCACGTAGCCAGGTAATTTGTCGTTTAGCCATTTGCCGGGTGGCAATAATGGCTTTTTCGATAAACGTTTCCTGGTCATATTTATCATGTAAATGCGCCCACGCTTGCCGATAACCGACCGCCCGTATAGCCGGCAGATTTTCATGACAATCACCACGAGCAAGTAATTTTCGCACTTCATCCAGAAAACCGTTAGCCATCATTTGCTGATAACGTGCGGCAATCCTTGCATGCAAAACCTTTCTTTGAAATGGTGCCAAGACAATATTTATCAACCGATAAGGTAAATTTGCCCGGGTTTGGGCAATTAACTGACTCATCGGTGTGCCGGTCAGTTCATAGACTTCCAGAGCGCGTTGTAAACGCTGTGGATCAGTATGACGAATGCGGCTTGCACTTTGCGGGTCGACGTCTTGTAAACATTGATGCAAATAATCCAGCCCATATTCAGCCGCTTCACAATCCAAACGCTGGCGAATCGCAGCATTGGCTGGCGGCAAATCGGCAAGACCGCGTTGCAAACTATTGAAATACAACATGGTACCGCCAACCAGTAACGGGATTTTGTTACGGGCGGTAATTTCTGACATTAAACGCAACGCATCTTCACGAAACTGACCCACAGAATAAACCTCAGTGGGATCGAGAATATCAATTAAATGATGCGGTACTTCCTGACGCTCAGCTAATGAGGGCTTGGCCGTGCCAATATCCATACCCCGGTAAACCAAAGCAGAATCGACACTAATAATTTCGACCGGTAATTCACGGGCAATCGCCAGGGCCAGGTCGGTTTTCCCAGAAGCGGTCGGCCCCATTAAAAAAATGGCCGGCGGCGCTAAAGAATTTAATGCTGAAATGATTAACCTTGTTTCATCGAGTCAAAAAATTCCGCATTGGTTTTGGTTGATTTCAGACGGTCCATCAAGAATTCCATCGCTTCAACCGGATCCATTGGTGCCAGAATCTTGCGTAAAATCCACAATTTTTGCAGATCTTCTTCGTTGGTCAACAATTCTTCACGACGCGTGCCCGAACGAGTGACATTGATTGCTGGATACATCCGGCGATCGGCCAATTTACGTTCCAGCAGCGACTCCATATTACCGGTACCTTTAAACTCTTCGAATATGACTTCGTCCATACGCGAGCCTGTTTCGATAAGGGCGGTGGCAATAATCGTTAAACTACCGCCTTCTTCAATATTACGTGCTGCACCGAAAAAACGCTTAGGCCGTTGCAAAGCATTGGCATCCACACCACCAGTCAAAACCTTACCGGATGATGGTGCAACGGTATTGTAGGCACGTGCCAGACGGGTAATCGAATCGAGCAAGATCACCACGTCATGTTTGTGTTCAACTAAACGTTTAGCCTTTTCGATAACCATTTCAGCCACTTGCACATGGCGGGTTGCGGGTTCATCAAAAGTACTGGAAACGACTTCACCACGCACCGAACGCTGCATTTCAGTCACTTCTTCAGGCCGCTCATCAATCAGTAATACAATCAATGTACTATCGGGATAATTAGAGGCAATTGACTGGGCAATCGCTTGCAAAATCATAGTTTTACCAGATTTCGGCGGTGCCACAATCAAACCACGCTGGCCTTTACCCAGTGGCGAGGCTAAATCAAGCACCCGAGCTGTCAGATCCTCTGTGCTGCCGTTACCACGTTCCAGATTAAAGCGTTCATTCGGAAATAATGGTGTTAAGTTTTCAAATGGGACTTTATTGCGAGAAGCTTCGGGTTTTTCGTAGTTGATTTCATCAACTTTGACCAGCGCAAAATAACGCTCACTGTCTTTAGGCGGTCGTATCTTACCTTTAATCGTGTCGCCGGTACGCAGGTGAAACCGTCGAATCTGACTGGGCGAAACGTAGATATCATCCGGGCCAGCAACATAAGAGTCTTCAGGAGATCTCAAAAAACCAAAACCATCGGGTAATAACTCAAGTACACCCGTCGTGTATACGTCATCGCCAAGTTTGGCGTGTGCTTTGACCAACGCGAAAATGAGTTCTTGTTTACGATTTCTGGCAAGCCCTTCCAAATTCATTGAAAGCGCAAGTTCCATCAGCTCAGCAGCTGATTGGCGTTTGAGTTCTGTCAGATTCATGTATTACCTAAAGTGGGAATTTTGATTTAGAAAAGCCTTGATAAACGCACAGAGCTGGGCGTTAGTTATGTATTTTGGAGGTTGTATCGGGAAACTGTCGGCAAGAATAACAGTATTAAACCGGCACGTCTAGCACACAACTCAATAAAGTTATTGTCATTCATCCGGATTTAAACAACAGAATGCAATTAATGCGGCGATTGTTTGTCTTATAACCGTTATCGATTTACCAGGAGACTTAGTCATGCGTTTTGGTCTGGCAATCTGTTTACTAATGGCCATAAGTGCCTGTAGCAATGTGCCTAAGAACATCAAATCGTCTCCGGCGAATGAGGTTCAGCTTAATCAGGTTATCGCTAATAAACAAAGCACCGAAGGTAATCCGATTCGTTGGGGCGGTGAAATTGTCGACATCGAAAATACTGCTGATTTCTCAATGATTCAAGTAGTGCAGTTTCCGCTGAACCACTATGGCAAACCGATGACCAATAGAAATAGTTTAGGTCGGTTTATGGCCCGAACAACTGATTTTTTTGATCCGGTTGTGTATAAAGCAGGCAGCTTAATAACTTTTTCTGGAAATGCTACGACCGAAACAACACACCGTCGTATTGATGAAAAACAGGTCATGCTTCCGATTGTTGACATAACTGATAGTTATCGTTGGCAGGCTTATGAGACACAGCGATCTACAATTTACTACGATCCTTTCATCCATCCCTATCATGGCTTTTACTACAATCGCTGGTATGGGCATCCATGGTATGGACCACGTTTTGGATATCGTTATTATTATCACTAGCGGCTGGATTCAATTTTTTATGTTAGTTATCTGTCTGAATTTAAATGAGATAACCTGATAATTCATTCAGTTTTACAGTTATAGAATCTTTAAAATATAATAAAAATCGCGGCTGACTAGTGTCTGTCTTTTATATACATAACTGGCAGTTATTGACATGAATGTACGGGTCGCTATTGCTCTCCTGCTAGCGCGACACTTGAACTTCCCTGTTCATCGTATGCCGATAACGCAGGAGCAGTTATCGGTGACCTACTTTGTTTGCCCCATCCCTGGGGCAAATCGCTGCGCGACCTGCCTTCGGCAGTCCAAAACGTTTATCTCCATGAAGGGAGTGTATGCAGAAGCAATGCTGGAAGCATTGCCTGTCCTGACGTTTTTGTCACATGGGTTGTTGCCATGCTCAGGTTAA
>JBBEBX010000004.1:0-6245 GCA_040882115.1 Methylophaga sp.
CAATCCAGATCCAAAGCTGTGCACTGGGTCCCCGCCTACGCGAGGACGACATCATTCAACAACCACGGATTTAGAGGAAATTAAACAACGACAAACCCTGTACACGGGTGAAAGTCTGTTGCGAAGCTTCTAATCCGGTTATTTGTTGCGTTAGCCGCGTGATGGCTTCGGCATAATCCAGATCGGTGATTTCCGAGATGCTTTTTTCCAGGCTGAAACTCAATGCCTCGTTAACGGAAGCTTGCTGCCCGATGGCATTGATCCGGCCACCTACCTGAGCGCGTTTATCAACAATATTCTCTAAAGCCGCCGACATATTGGTAAGAAACAGCCCGTTGTTTGGCGAATCATCAGGGCCAACCTGATCATTGGCTAAGGCATCAGCAAAGTTACTAATCGTTTGAAATATAGGTTGTGGGGTAGTCGACAGGCTGCGTTCTAAAGTCAGGGAATCGGCATCAACGGGGGTGCCCGAAAAACTCACCGACATATTCGGGAAATTTGCATTCAGCTCACCCAGATCAAGCCTCGCACCAGCCTCATAATCAACGGTGGTCGAATTGCCATCGGCATCACTGATTTCAACAGTAAATACGCCCGGTGTCAGCAGATCTTCAGTAAAGGTAAAAGTCAGTTGATCAAAAGTGCTGCCAACATTGCTGTCACCAACCACTGCCACTGAAATATCACTTGGCAGCAGGCTGTTATCGGTAATAATGGTGTTGGCGATTGGCACTTCAAAAACGGCTGAACCGGGGTCATTGGTTTCAACCAATACACCGGCACCGACTTTTAAATTACGCTGGCCTTCGTCACCCTGATAAGCGCCAAAAATAGTTTCGTAGGGTTGGGTGTTGCTGGCAAACCCCGAAAACAAATAATCACCATTACTGTCACGGGTATTGGCCAGTGAAAATAATTGTTCATTCAGTTGGTTGATTTCGACCGCTATCGCTTTCCGGTCTTGTTGCGTATTACTGTCATTCAAGCCCTGCACAGCTAACTCACGTACCCGCTGCAAAATATCAGCGGCACTTTTTAAGGCAGACTCCTCGCCTTGCAATTTATTCGTGGCTGCCGTGGCATTGGCACCATATTGCTCAGTCAAACTCAGTTCACGCTGCAGATTTAAGGCCTGAACGGAACCCGCCGGATCATCGGATGGATTCAGAATCCGTTTACCCGTTGAGACTTGGTTTTGCGTTTGTGCCAGCGCCGCTTGTTGATTCAGCATCGCGGCCAGGCTTTGATCAAAAATCTGGTTGGTTGAAATACGCATGGCTATTTCCTAGAAAGAATTGATCAGCGTGTCAAAAATGGTGTTGGAGACAGTGATGATTTGCGCTGCGGCCTGGTAAGACTGCTGAAATTTAATGAGATTAGCGGCTTCTTCATCCAGATTGACGCCGGATATGGCGTCATAACGTTGCCGGGTTTGATCCAGCAGACCCTGTTGTGCTGCCTGTCCTGCCTCAGCTTGTTTGGTACGAGTCGCAACATTGGCGACCAAAATGCCGTAAGCATCACCAAAAGTTTGTGTTGGTAAACCAGTACTGGTTGATGGGGCCAATGTTTTTTTGACTTGCAATTCAGCCAGGGCCAGTGCGTTCCGGTTATCACCCACCGTGGTGAAACCAGCACCACTACCCGCATTGTTAACGGTGAATTGATCCGTATCAGCAGGTGTGCCGGTCAGTTTTATTGTCAGTGGCGGCACGGCACCGGCAAAGTCGCTATTGGGTGGCGATGGTAAGGTTGCCAAAGCTGCCAGATCAACTGATTTGCCACTGTCTGTCTGCGGGTTATAACTGATGAAGGCAGTATTGCCCGCGCCGTAGGTGATTTGATAACCACCATTGACCTCGTCGTAAGCAATTTGCAAAGGATCCGTCAGCACACTGGCGGCATTAAAGCCGGGGATACTGCCATCCACTGCCGTAATATCAATTTTGCCGGTACCACTATTTAAAGCAGCCGTTGATAGATTGACCGGAAACGCCACCGCCAAATCTCTGGGGTCGCTAACTGCAACTGAAAGTGCACCGGCAGCGCCTTTCGGCCAATCCGCAGGCAATGGATCAGGTATGGCAAACAAATTACCGCCAGCATTACCGTTTAAGGTGATGCCGGTTCGGTGTTGTTGGTTAATGGCACTTGCCAAACCAGCAGCCAGTGAATCGATTTCGGCTCTGGCGGTGTCAATGACATCTTTACGAACACTGAGCAAACCGCCCACTTTACCGCCATTGAGTTGGTTGGAGATATTGACCTGATTGGCACCAAAGGCGATTTGCGAACGGGTGGCATCATTAGGATCTTGAATGATTGCCAGTCTATTAAGTGTGTTTCCACTGACCAGTGGCTGGCCGGAGCCAATAAATACATTAAAGACCCCATTACTTTGTTCAACAACTGAAACCGAAACCAACTTTGAAAGATCGTTGATTAACTTATCACGCTGATCGAGTAAATCATTGGGCGGTACGCCCGGTGCACCATCGGCTTCTGTGATCGCACGATTGATATCGGCAATGCCTTGAGCAAGCGTATTGATATCTTTAACCGCTGCATCCAGACTGAGGTTAATCTGATTATTGGCGGCAGTGAGCTGTGTATCGAGTGTATTGAAACGATTGGCCAGTGTTTCAGCTTCAGTGAGCATCACCTTTCTGGCAGCAATTGATGTTGGATCATCAGCTACCGCCTGCGTCGCATCAAAGAAGTTATCCATGCCGGCACTGAGTGATAACGATTCTGAGCCCAGCAAGTTATCTAACTGTTTTGAGAATGAGGTAAAAGTTTCCAGCTGTTGTTGCTGTGAGGTAAACAACCTAACCTGATCGGCCAAAAACTGATCAAACAAACGTTGCACACTGTCGATTTGCACGCCAGTGCCGGTGTAATAACCGCCGTTAAAATCCGGAATCCGTGTACCTTGCTCAACCCGCTGGCGATTGTAGCCTTCGGTATTGACGTTACTGATGTTATGGCTGGTTGTCGCCAGAGCGCCCTGCGTGCTTAACAACGCTGAGGTACCGATATTTAAAATACTCATATCAAAAACTCCATCTCAGACGTTGGTTAAAAGCCATTAGCATTCTGGGCCAGCGTTTCGCCCTGCATAATGCGTTTCAGTTTGCTGGCATATTGCGGGTCGGTGGCGTAACCGGCTTTGTGTAATTGCTCGACAAATCGTTCAGGATTACCGGCTTGTTGCAGCGCGTTTTGGTAACGTGGATTGCTTTGCAAGAAATCCACATAATCATCAAAACTTTGCTGATAATCGGCATAGCTGCGAAACCGTGATTGCTCTTGAATCGGCTGGCCGTTCTGGTATTCGAGGACATTTTTGCTGGTGTAATCACCACTCCAGCGGCTATCAGCTTTAATATTAAACAGGTTGAAACTACTGCCCTGCTTATCCTGCAGAATGTGTTTACCCCAGCCGGTTTCCAGTGCGGCCTGGGCAATAATCGCCTCAGGCGCAGCGCCGATCTTGCTGGCCGCTTTTTCAGCCATCGGCCACAGGTTTTGCACAAATTCTGCCGGCGAATTAAAACGCGCAGGTAAAGGCCGTTCAGGCAATGATGGCTCTGCTTCGGTTACTACTGTGGGTTTATCGGTTGCCACGGCTTCTTCTGACGCTGTCGGTTTCAACTCTCGGATGTACTCAACGAGTCTTGGCATTGTTTGGATGGTATCTGCCATAAAGGTCTGGCCAGCGATAGGCATATCTGCTGCGGCCGGATTACCGCCCAGTTGAAGGATAATCATGTCTTGCAAGCCCAGGCCGCCACTGGCTGACATATCCATGGCCAGCTGTTGATCGGCCATATCGCGATACATATCGCTTTGCTCAGAATCAAATATGCCTTCGCTAAGCTCGGCCTGACGCATGCTTTTCAGCATTAAGCTGACAAATAAAGATTCAAACTGCGCTGCAACCTGACGTAAGGTCTGATCCGCCTGATCGGCTTTACCAGCTGATTCCCGCAGCTGATTGAGGCCATGAAAATCAACCGCTGTGTGGTTAATTTGATCCAGTGCCATTAGATAACTACCAGCTCTGCGCGCAATGCACCGGCTTGTTTCAGCGCTTCGAGAATGGCGACTAAATCGCCGGGGGCAGCGCCCACCTGATTGACGGCGCGGACGATCTCATCAAGCGTCACACCGGGGTTAAACAAAAACATCCGGCTGTCTTCTTCGCTGATTTCGATATCAAAGTTGGGGGTTACCACTGTTTGGCCCTGCGAAAACGCATTGGGCTGACTGACCTCAGGATTAGCCGAAATAGTTACTGACAAATTGCCATGGGTAACGGCCGCCGGACTGACACGAACATTCTGACCAATCACCACGGTACCACTACGTGAATTCACTACCACTTTGGCTGCGGCTTCACCCGGGCTCAGTTCAATATTTTCGACCACTGATAAAAACGGCACTCGCTGGCTGGGGTCGCGGGGGGCACTGACCCGTACCGAACTGCCATCCATTGAGTAGGCAATGCCGCCACCCAGTTCTTTATTGATAGCATCAGCCAAGCGGCTGGCGGTGGTGTAATCAGCCTGGTGCAAATTGAGCACGATATGGTCGCCGACATTGAGCGCATTATTAACCGCCCGTTCTACTGATGCGCCATTAGGGATCCGGCCGGCACTGGGCACATTAACGGTAACCCGTGACCCATCACCCGCTTCGGCGCCAAAACCACCGACAATCAAATTACCTTGGGCCATGGCATAAATTTCACCGTTGGCACCTTTCAGTGGCGTCATAATCAAACTACCGCCACGCAAACTGGTGGCATCACCCAATGAGGAAACGGTGACATCAATGTTTTGACCGGGTTTAGCAAAGGCCGGCAAATCGGCATGGACCATCACCGCTGCGATATTTTTACTTTTCGGGTTGGTGCCCGGTGGCAGCGTCACCCCTAACTCGCGCAACATGCTACGTAGCGTTTGCCCCGAGGCTAAAAACTGCGTTTTATCACCGGTACCGGTTAAACCGACTACCAGTCCGTAGCCCACTAATTGGTTAGCCCGCACACCACCAACCGATGCCAAATCCTTGACACGCTCGGCATGTGCCAAGCTTGAGAAAGCCAGTAAACCCATTAACAACCACAGTTTAATTTTCATATTGGGTCTCATTTAAAAAGGCATCAACGCACTGACAAAGAATCGGCTCAGCCAGCCCATCACATTGGCATCCTGCGTCGCACCGTCACCGGTATAGGCAATCTGCGCATCAGCAATACGTTTTGAAGAAATGGTGTTATTGGCATCAATATCGCGTGGGCTAACCATACCGGCCAGACGCAGGTATTCATTGCCCTGATTGATAGTGACAATTTTCTCGCCACGGACCACCAGATTGCCGTTGGCTAAGACTTCAACCACCGACACGGTAAGGTCGCCGCGCAGCAGGTTGTTTTGCTCGCTTTCACCTTCACCATCAAAATCCGAATTGGAATTCAGCGAAAACGCGAGGTTATTGTCGTTGGTATTAGCCAATGGCAGCCCGCCAGGTAAGCTGAACTGTGGCTGGGTACCAAAAACAGTCGGGTTTTGCATGCTGTAACCGTTTTGTTTGCTGACGGTGGTCTGGGTTTCTTTCTCAGCATCCGTCCGCTCTTCCAGACGAACCGTCAAAATATCGCCAACCCGACGCGCCTTGTAATCGTCGTAGAGAACGATATTGGTCTGCGGGTTAAAAATAGCGCCGTCATTACGCTCCTGCACTGCAACTGGCGTTGCCACTGGCCGTACAGACGCAAAGTTAGGATCTCTTTTGGGTAAATCGTTGGCGCAAGCAGTCAGCATAATTAAGCTGCCAGCAACGCCCAAACGCATCATGAATCGGATCATGACTTTCTCCTGATTATCATTGATCAGAAGTAAGCAGGCTTCGTGCCAAATTCAGGGAATTTCATTATTCATTCCCGGCCATATGTCGTCCCTGCGCAGGCGGGGACCCAGTGCATAGCCTTAACAGAAAAACACACTGCGGAAAAAGAAATTGCACAAGCAGAAACTCGTTCAACACTTAGACTGGATTTCCGCTTTCGCGGAAATGACGGCAAGAGAAAACCATTGTGTCTGACACTGATTAATCCCGACTGCCATGTTTTGTCGTCCCCGCGCAGGCGGGGACCCAGTGCATGGCCCTAACAGAAAAACACACTGCGGAAAATAAACTGCACAACCAGAAACTCGTTCAACACTCAGACTGGATTT
>JBBEBX010000005.1:0-398112 GCA_040882115.1 Methylophaga sp.
ACCCATACCAACCCACATTAACCCGGGTATCTCATTCCTTCTGGCCCCTAACACCCGGTGAGCCGGAATTCCATCAAGCTTTGCATGAGGTGCTGGAAACGCTGGCACCGGTGCTCAATAAACACCCGGAATACGTCAAACACAAAGTCATCGAACATCTTTGCGAGCCGGAGCGGCAGATCATCTTCCGGGTGCCGTGGCAGGATGATAACGGCGAAATCCAAATCAACCGCGGCTTTCGAATCGGCTTTAACAGTGCGCTTGGCCCCTATAAAGGCGGCCTGCGGTTTCATCCCAGCGTCACTATTGGCACCATCAAGTTTCTGGCTTTTGAGCAAACCTTTAAAAACGCCCTGACCGGCCTGCCTATCGGCAGTGGTAAGGGCGGCTCGGATTTTGATCCCAAAGGTAAATCTGAAGCCGAAGTCATGCGTTTTTGCCAGAGTTTTATGACCGAACTGTACCGGCATATCGGCGAATCTACCGATGTACCCGCCGGCGATATTGGTGTTGGCAGCCGTGAAATCGGCTATTTATTCGGCCAGTACAAACGCATTACCAACCGCTACGAGTCCGGTGTGATTACCGGCAAAAGTCCCGGCTGGGGTGGCACCGTGATCCGCAAAAAAGCCACCGGCTACGGCGCAATATTTTTTGCTGAAGCCATGCTCAACAGCCGCGATATTGAGCTGAAACGCAAAACCTGCGTGGTCTCAGGCTCCGGTAATGTGGCGATTTATGCCATGGAAAAACTACGGGTGGTCGGCGCCAAAGTCATTGCCTGCTCTGATTCCAACGGGGTCATCATTGATAAACACGGTATTAATGTCGACACCCTGATTCAAATCAAAGAAGTCGAGCGCGGCCGCATTGCCAGTTATCTGGATCACCATCCCCATGCTGAATATATCGAAAACGGCAATATCTGGAATATCCACTGTGATTTGGCATTTCCCTGTGCCACACAGAATGAACTGGATGCCAACGATGCCCGGACGCTGATTGATAATGGTTGTATTGCGGTGTGTGAAGGTGCCAATATGCCCTGTACGCCGGAAGCTGTGGCCTTATTTCTGGAAAATAACATTGCTTATGGCCCCGGCAAAGCAGCCAATGCCGGTGGTGTTGCCTCTTCGGCATTGGAAATGCAGCATAACGCCATGCGCAGTTCCGGTTTTGAATTCAGCGAAGAACGGTTACACGAAATTATGATCAATATTCACCGGCAATGCTGCCACACCGCTGAAGAGTTTGGGGTGCCCGGTAACTATGTGGTCGGTGCGAATATTGCCGGTTTTCGCCGGGTCGCTGATGCCATGCTGGCATTCGGGGTGATTTGAGGTTTCGCTTTCAGGCCACGTTGTAGCGATCCGCCTGCCGCCGGCCGATACGGCTGACCGCGCGACGTTCATTTTGCTGATACATATCACGCATACCATAGCCATCACGCCGGTCTTCGCGCCGGCGGCGGTCGGCAAAATGCCGGAACTGACAATCACAGCTGACCATCCGATCACAGGCATTCAGTGGTAGCCTCGGTGCCCGCGTTGTCAAAAAAATGATCTGTGAAGTTTGCACAGCAGCCTGACAGGCGTTTTCGCAGGGTTTGATTTTCACTGCCCGGTAGCGTCTGTCTGTCGGCATTGGTTTGCTGGATAAATGTTCTGCCGGCTCGGCGGTCAGATAAAAAATCAGTGCCACCACCACAAATAATAACAACAGAAGTTCCATACGCTATTCCTTGTTAGCGCTTGCGTATGGGGTATTTATGCGCTCTTTTTAAATGGCTTGCAATAGCGTTCCGCTGCTGCCAAACAAACCTTAAGCGGCTGTTTTTACATACTTTTACAAGCCTTGACCCAACTTCGCGTTATAAAAGTTTAGTCTGGTAACCGTAGCAAATAGATATGCGAGGACAAGACGATGACGACACAAATATTGAAAAAAACCGGCATTATTTTGCTGGTCTCAGGCATGTTAATGGCGCTGTCGGTGAACCAGGCCAAAGCGGATGTTGATGTCCATATTGGCTTCGGTTTTCCGGTATTTAGTGGTTATCACCATGGTTACTCTCACCAGCATCATAATCACCACTACAAAAAACATTATTACCAGCCAAGACACTATTACCAACCCAAACATCATTACAAACACAAAGCCCGTCATGGCTACCGTGATTATGGCCATTCGCGCAATTACAAACGTGATTATCACCGCGGCGGTGACCGTAACGATCATCGTTACTGGCGTTAAAAAAAAGGCTCACCAAATCATCCGGTGAGCCCAATCCAGTTGCGACTGGAGAGAGAAACATAGGCCCTGTGGGTAACAGGGCCTGTTGTTCTTAAAAATGGTAGCGAACGTTAGCGGTCACGTTACGGCGTTCACCAAAACCACAATCTGTACCTTCACTGCGGCACCAGGAAACAAATTCCTCATCGGTCAGGTTTTTAGCATCCAGTGTGAAATCCCATTGCTTAATGCTGTAGCCGAGCATTGCGTCATACAGGGTTTCTGAAGGTACTTCAGGTGCATTGCCAGCACCGACGTTATCACCGATATAACGGATACCGGCACCAACCCGCCAGTTATTGCCAAGATACAGTTTGTTCCACCAGGTGGTGATTTGCTCTGCCACATACGGCAGGCGATCACCGGTGCTGTCATTTTTGGCATTCAGATCGGTATACCCAAATTGGGTTTCAAAATTGTTCCAGCGTTTGTTGATCTGTAACTCCCAGCCATCAACTACGGCACCAATCTGTTCCACACCACCGGGTGTTGCGCCATCACTGATGCGGTTTTCCTGCGTAATATCAAAATAAGCAGCAGTAATCGCCAGCGTTTTATCTGGTGATAAATATTTGATACCGACTTCTTCCTGATCGCCTGTGGTCGGCTTTAATGTACTGGCCGATGCCGTACCGTCAGTGCCCAGATTCATACTGAATGCTTCGGCGTAGCTGATATATGGCGACAGACCATTATCAAATCGGTACATCAGGCCAATCCGGCCAGTGGTTTCTTCTTCATCGCTGACGGTATCGGGCCCGGTCACTGCCAGGGTACGGTTTTCTGCCCAGTCATGACGTAAACCAGCTGATACAACAGCACGGCCAATTTCGATATGATCCGCTACATAAACACCGACTTGTTCAATTTCATTATCCGGCCGGTCGGTCGGGTTAATCACCTGATCCTGTAAATTGCCGTATTGCGGATTGTAGACATTGATATCGCCACCCAGACCATATCCATAAAAATAATTATCCTGTTCCCAGCGGGCATCCTGCCGATCCAGACCCACCGCCAAATTATGGCGGGTCATGCCCAGATCAAATACACCGTTTACCCGTGCATCAATATTAAAAATCCGCGTTTCAGCATCGGCGGTATAAATCGTCCGCGGTGCAAAACCGTTTGCATCAGGCACACTTGGAATCGAGATCCAGTGTTCACGGGTTTCCGTACTCGAATCGGTATAACGTGCTGTGGTTGAAAACGTCCAGTTATCGGCAAACTCATGATCAAAAAACAACGTTACTTCAGTTTTTTCACGATCATATTTATCCCAGCCTGGCTCACCAACGAAGGTATCTGAATCGATATAGCCCAGACTGCCACGATCCAATGTACCTGCTTGAGGCAGGAACTGTGCTGATACTTGTCCCTTATTCTCCTGACGGTTAAACAGCAAAGACAGGCTGGTTTTGTCACTGATATTCCAGGTAAATGACGGCGCGATTAAATAACCATCATCTTCAACATGATCGACCTGGGTATCGCTGTCGCGCTGCAAACCAACGACGCGGTACAGAAACTGCTCGTTATCATCGACAGGGCCGGTGACATCAAAGGCAATCTGTTTGCGATTAAATGAACCGTACTGTCCCCAGATTTCACCGCCTTTTTCGGCTTTTGGTAATTTGGAAACGCCATTGATAATACCGCCCAGATCACCCTGCCCATAAAGCATTGAAGATGGACCTTTCAGGACCTCAAGACTTTCCAGTGCGTAAATGTTGGTACGTACACTGTTGTAAAAACCATAAATTTGACGCAACCCGTCCAGATAAGTACTGGCAGAAATACCGCGAACGCTAGCGCCATCAAGACGCGTATCGAGGCCAAAGTTACCAGCATAAACACCCGGTGTGTAAAGCAGCGCATCCTGAACCGTCTTGGCACCCGTATCTTTCATAAATTCCGGATCTACTACCGAGATTGAGTAAGGCTGATCCTGAATCGGCACATTCAGCTTGCCGACTTTCGGTTCTTTTTCCAGCACCATATAACCAAGTTCATCAGCCGTTTGTGACGTCACTGAAACCGTTGGCAGTTCAACAGCATTTTCATCAGTTGCTTCGGCCATGGCTGGCGTTGCGTGGATAAATAGAGATAAAAGGGCTGGCACGCAAAAAAGCCGCGGCCCGCTGGCAGTATGATTCATGTTGATACCCGCATTGAAGTTAAACTAAATGATAATGATTAAGATTTGCGGATCGTAATGATTTGTAAAATGGCTGTCAACGCATAAGTTGTGGGGTTATTCATGGTGTCTGGCTAAAAATGGGCTCGCTTCAACAAAAAGGTTGCGAGCAAGCAGGTTTTATTTGAACTTGGTTAGCCGACTATGCAAAAATCACAAGCAGGCCAATTCCAGCAGCCCTTTGCGCTCATGGCATGTTCATTAAACGACAAATTTCGGATAGTAAATGGATAGTATTCTCAGACTGCTATATACCAGCCAAGCCCGTGAAGATTTAACAGAAGCCGATGTGCTTGATATTTTGAAAAAGTCGCGTAGCAACAACGAGCAAACGCGCGTCACCGGCATACTTTGTTATAGCAAACGGGATTTTATTCAGGTGCTGGAAGGCCCGGAGAAAAATGTACTGAGTCTGTACACGAAGATTGTGGAAGACCCGAGACACCAACGCTGCAAACTGGTAAGCATTGATCTGTCTGACCGTCGTATTTTTGAGCGCTGGTCGATGGGTTATATCAATGTTTCAGGCACTAAGATGCAGCAAATGCGTCATGAATTCCCCGCTAAAATTAATCATGACAACACTGATAAATTAGTACTGAACTTGCGTAATTTTCTGAAGAATTCTGCCCCCGATAAGATTATCTGATGGCATTTCATGCTCGTTGGGCCCTGACCAATTAAACAGACCTATATTCGTGAGAATGACAGATAAGCCCTTAAACGGATCAATCCAAGTGCTATTTATAAGCCCATTTCAGTCAAACTAGGATAATCATCTGGACGCCGTCCCTGTGGCCAGCGCAGTTTTCGATCTTTTTCATCTATTGGTAAATCATTGATGCTGGCATAACGGGTTTTCATTAACCCGTTGTCAGCAAATTCCCAATTCTCATTGCCATACGAGCGAAACCATTGCCCGTTGTCGTCATGCCATTCATAAGCAAAACGAACGGCAATGCGGTTGTCGGTGAATGCCCATAATTCTTTGACTAACCGGTATTCGTTTTCTTTAAGCCATTTTTCTTGCAAGAAAGTTTTAATCTCCTCACGCCCTGTCGGAAACACTGAACGGTTACGCCATTGGCTATCAATGGTATAAGCCAATGCGACTTTTTCCGGATCACGGCTATTCCAGCCATCTTCCGCCATGCGGACTTTTTGTTTGGCAGTTTCAAGTGTGAACGGTGGAAACGGTGGTTTTTGTTCAAGTTGTGGCATGTTTTGGCCTCTCCATCTAAAGGTATACCGATTTGTCTACATAAAGAATAGACAGATCGGTCTCCCAATGTCAAACTGATATCTGTAAGCGCGAGGAAACCATCATGGATAAACGCCAGCAACTGATTCAAACCGCCTTTGATTTGTTTTACCGCAACGGCATTCACGCAGTCGGCATCAATCAGATTTTGCAGACGTCGGGTATTGCCAAGAAAACGCTCTACCATCACTTTGCCAGCAAACAGGCATTAATCGAAGCGGTACTGGAATACCGTGATGAAAAATTCTATAACTGGTTGGCATCCAGAGTTGATGCCGTAAAACCCGGCTATGACGGCCTCAATGAATTGTTTGATGCACTGGATGACTGGATTAATAATCGGGTCAAATTGCTAACTGATTTTCATGGCTGCTTTTTTATAAATACCTGCGCCGAGTTCAGCGACCCGCAACATCCACTGCACCAAATAAGTCAGCGGCATAAACAACGGGTAAATACCTTAATCGAAAGCCAGCTCCGCGCCCTCGGCATTATTGCGCCTGCCGTCTATTCAATGACCGAATCCATCAGCTTGTTAAAAGAAGGCGCTATCGTTATGGCGCATGTACAAGGCAATCTCTCGGCCGCACAAAAAGGCAAAGATATGGCCTGGCTCATACTGGCTGCCTACTTTTCTTAATCTGAACGCCTTAATTTCGCAACCTGAGTTCAAGTTGACTGGTCAATTGTATGGCTTAGATCAGATAATGCACATATAGAGAAATCGATTCACAGAATTCAACAGGAAAGCTTTATGAAAGGTAGCCCGAAAGTCATCAATCTGCTTAACAACCTCCTCGCCGGCGAGTTGACTGCCATCGACCAATATTTCATTCACTCAAGAATGTATGAAGACTGGGGCCTGAAACGTCTGTATAACCGCATTGCCCACGAAATGCTCGACGAAACAGCACATGCCGACCTGATGATTAAACGGCTGCTGTTTCTGGAAGGCATGCCCGACCTGTCGCATCGTGAACCACTGCGTGTCGGCCACAATGTCCCGGAGATGCTGCAAAACGACCTTGACCTCGAATATGCCGTAGTGAAAAACCTACGCGATGGTATCGCGCTCTGTGAAGCCGAAAACGACTTTGAAACCCGCCAGATGTTACTCAAACAATTGGAAGACACCGAATTGGATCATACCCACTGGCTGGAACAACAACTGGGCCTGATCGATAAAATGGGTTTGAGAAATTACTTGCAGGCCATGACGTTAGCCGAAGCCTGAATGAGTTCTACCTAAATTGATTAGAGCGTATCCCAATAAGGTTTTTCTTCTCCAAAAAAGCGGGTCATTTCATCCAGAAAATACCTGACTTTAGAGGACTTCATCCGATTAGCCGGATACAAAGCATAAATTTTTTGTGGTTCGGCTTTTTCTGATACCTCCCAGTGCTGCAGCAAAGGCAATAATGCTCCGGATTGCAGCGAATCACTGACCAGCCATTGCGGGAACAAGATAATGCCTTGCCCGGCAACCGCTGCCTGGACCAGAAT
The DNA here is from genome assembly GCA_040882115.1 of Methylophaga sp. Lineage (GTDB taxonomy): Bacteria > Pseudomonadota > Gammaproteobacteria > Nitrosococcales > Methylophagaceae > Methylophaga. Next base: position 7,254 of record JBBEBX010000005.1, read on the forward strand.
ATCGGCGTTATTACTGTATAAATTTCCAGTGACTTCGACACTTTCAAATGTGGACTCTGCCTGAGCCCTGAAAAACCAGCTTCGTCGGCCCATGCTACCTTTATAAACCAGACAATTATGTTGAATCAGTTGTTTTGGTTCTGATAAATCGGGCATCGAAGCTATATAGTCTGGTGATGCACACAACACATATTTTTCATTGGCAATTTTTTTATAATTCAAACTGGAATCGGCCATTCCACCAATACGGATGACAACATCCACACCCTCGATAATCGGGTCAATATAACTATCGGTTAATGCTAGCTCAATGTTTATATCTTTATATTGTTGCTGAAACTCCTGTAATAATTTAGCCAGATGCAATCGACCAAAAGACACAGGTGCATTAATTTTTAGATTGCCCTGGGGCACCAAAGCACTGCCCATTGCCAGCTCGGTTGCCAGTTCAATATTAATCAGCGCTTCTCTAATCTCAGCAAAATAGATCTCGCCGACTTCGGTCAGTTTGATCGCCCGGGTATGCCGATAAAATAAACGCTGACCCAACGATTTTTCCAGTCCAGCGATATAACGTGAAACCGATGATGGGGGTAAATCCAATACTCTTGAAGCGGCGACAAAACTGCCAGCCTGTGCCACAGCCACAAATACTTTCAAAACATTCATGCTCATAATGCAATTATCTATTGTTATTGACGTTATTGATTGAATTTAAGCATCAATAGACAATCACCACAACTTTTACTCAGGAAACGTCATTCGTGCAAATCATTATTTATCTAATGGTATTCATCGCCGGGATGGGTCTATCCATTGAAGCCGGATTGTTGGGACCTTTGGGTATGCAAGTCGGGCATCTCGCAGCCACTTTATCCATCTTTATGATTGGCTCCATCATCCTGTCATTAATCCTGATCTTTTTTGTCAGAGCCGATTTGGGCAAGCTGTTTAATCAACCTAAATGGTTATTAACCGGCGGCATATTAGGGCCGTTGTATGTAGTTTTTCTCACCATCGGTACGCCCATTGTTGGTCTCGGCGTCACCATGACCAGCGTGTTACTCGGCCAAATCGCCATGAGCCTGGTGATTGATCACTACGGTCTGCTCGGCTCGGTAAAACGTTCCATTGATCCTTATCGCATCATGGCTATCGTCATGATCCTCTCCGCCCTTTGGTTATTGAGCTAGGAACACACCATGACATTCACCTTAACCATCTTAATGCTCGCCCTCGGCGGCATCGCCTTATCGGTACAATCCTCAATCAACGGCAATCTTGGCGATAAAGTCGGCGTGATCGCCAGCTCATGGCTAACGTTTATTGTTGGGTTTGCGATAACCTTTCTGCTGTTTTTCTTTTTTGAAACACAACATGAACAAACCCTATTCACCGCGCCAAAATGGCAACTCAGTGGCGCGTTATTCGGTGTGGTGTATATGGTCGTTGTCGTTTTCGCCGTGCCAAGAATCAGTATCGCCGGTACCACCGTTTCGGTCATCTCCGGTCAACTGATGATGAGCTTATTGATTGATCACTTTGGCTGGCTCAATAACGCCGTGATTCCACTCGATGCAGAGCGTTATTTAGCAGCTGTATTATTGATTGGCGCGATAGCCATGATTTATTTGAGTAATAAAAGGCGTGAAGCTTCGCTTATGCTCGCAGAGCAGTCCTAGGTTGGGTTGAATAAAATGAAATCTAACTATAAAGATCACATCATGATCTTGGATTTCGCAAGCTCAACCCAACCTAAGGCTGGTGAATATCTTGAATAAAATCCTAAGTTTTATTTTCGTGGATCATCCGATGGATTAATGTAGGTAATATCCCACGGTCCGGTAGCAATCAACTCAACAATGGTTTCTTCATCCGTAGTCCAGACATAATGGGCATGACCCGCTGGCAAAACAAAGCTGTCACCTACGTTCAGCATCTCACCATTTTCCTTATCAAACGTCTCACCCATGCCATTACCTAATTTGCCTTTCAACACGGTAATCACTTCAGTGAAAGGATGGGTATGAGCAGGGATGGGATAATTAGGCGGAAATTTCAACCAGGCGATAAACACACCGGCTTTGGTCGGATCGCCCAAGATAATGACACTTTCTGCGCCCTCTGGAAGAATCGCCTCTGGCTGCCAATTCACTTCATCGGCGCGAAATGACTGCATTTCATCTGCGGTCATCCTTTCGATTTTATCTGTTGCCAGCGCCGTACCGGTTAACGCCATTAACATGGCTATAAATAATATTTTCATGGGAGTTTCCTTATCTAGAAAAATCGGACAGCCTCTTTAACTGCCATGATGAGATATTAATCCAGTGATGCTTAAAACACGCGTGTAAATCTCAGCGCAAGGCTGGGGATTTTGCTGAAAAATATCTAAGGAAAATTAACATCGATCTGATTATCGAGGACCGTAGGTTGCGTTTGCAATGACGTAAAAAACCCAAAGATCGTCAGCAGATTTATCAGGTTTTATATCAATCAGTGGCTGCGAAACATAAAATAGACCGCGCCGACCAGACATAATCCAGCCCATAGATAATCCAGCTTCAGCGGCTCTTTCATATAAAACACCACAAACGGCACAAAAATGCTCAGCGTGATGACTTCCTGCAGGATTTTCAGCTGGCCGAGCGACATCACCGTATATCCAATCCGGTTGGCCGGCACCTGAAACAAATACTCAAATAACGCCACGCCCCAACTGACAAAAGCGGCAATCACCCACGGCTTTTCACCCATTTCCTTAAGATGTGCATACCAAGCAAACGTCATAAAAATATTGCTGCAGATCAACAGCAAAATCGTCGTCATGATTGGATTCATCAACACACTCCCGGCAGATGCAGCCAGATATTATCACCGCGCAGAATGCTTTTTTAAATCAAAAGAATTACCCCCTCTCCCACCGGGAGAGGGCTGGGGTGAGGGGCAGACAAAAAATAATGTAGGTTGACGCTGAATGCAATGAAACCCAACAAATTAGCAGGCAGTGATCGTGAGTGTTGGGTTTCGTTCCTCAACCCAACCTACGGACTTATTAACCAGAATCAATCGTGTCTGACCCCATTGATTCTTCAACATATCCAGGCCAAAGTATCGAAATATCAGACCTCGTCATTGGGATACGGGTTTTAAAGGAATTGGCGTCTAGGTGGCGTGAGCTAAGCTTATTTTAAAACATTAGCGGAACCGACTACGATAATCGCTTGGGCTGACACCGATACGCCGAATAAATGTTCTGCGCATGATTTCTGGATTCGAAAATCCACATGCCGTTGCTACCTTTTGCAAAGGCGCATCACTATCTTCGAGTAAACGTCTCGCAGCATCTACCCGAGCTGATTCAACAAAATCCGCAGGTGTCCTGCCTGCTTCATGTTGAAATACCCGGCTGAAATTTCGCACACTCATAGCTACTTTTGATGCTAGTGCTGTTAAAGACATATCCGCTGTGAGATTATCGAGAATCCAATGTTGAATGGCTTGTATTCGACTCTCGGTTGCCGTTTGTGCAGCTAAGTGAGCACTGAATTGCGACTGTCCACCTGGCCTCTGCAGAAACACAACCAGTTGCCTTGCAACCTTCATGGCAAGCTCGCGCCCATAATCGTCTTCAATTAGCTTGAGCGTGAGATCGATTCCGGCCGTAATACCAGCAGAAGTGCACAGTGGCCCATCTTGGATATAGATTGAATCGGGTAGCACTTCAGCTTCGGGGTAACGCGCTGCCAATTCTTCTACCTGTTGCCAGTGTGTCGTTACCTTCCGTCCATTTAGCAACCCTGCTTCGCCGAGAAAGAAAGCGCCTGTACAAACAGAGCCATAACGTCTGGATTTTGGCGCATGATGACTTAGCCAGTTTTGAAAATCCGGCAATTGGAATGCTTGGCGATAATCATGTGTCCCCGCAACTAGTAGAGTGTCGATATCAAAGTCAACATCATTGATTGAAAAATCAGCAGTGACAGTCATGCCATCAATTTCGACATGTCGAGAACAATCAACTGACAGCAATTTTACATCGTAGAACACTGTTTTATCAGATTGCCTATTGGCTTCGCGGAATGCGCCCAACGGGCCGGAAATATCAATAGGTTGTGCCTTCGGTGGAACGACAATAGCAATGGTTGATGTAGTCACTAACATGAACAATCTGCCTTAAAAGTTAACACAAGAGGCTTTTGGCTGAATTGTAAGTCAATTTGGCCGAATTAGACGGATACATACTAATCAAGACAAATTATCATGACACAACCTTTTCAGTCCAACCAAATCGGAGAGTCGTGTTATGTGTGATGAGGCAAAAAATATCGAGCAAATCAGTGGTGTTGTTATTCCCGACAGCAGCCTAGCAAAAGAAATCACCGAGTTCGTGCGAGACACCGCATCGTCTCTGCTCTTCCATCACTCCAGTCGGGTCTATTACTTCGGCGCAATAGCAGGTAAACATCGCAACTTGGATTTTGATTCTGAGCTACTGTACGCCGGTGCAATGTTTCACGACATAGGGTTAATGCCAAGCCATAGTAGTGCTGACGAGCGTTTTGAAGTTGATGGCGCTAATGCTGCCCGAGATTTCCTACGCAGCCACGGCATTTCTCAGCAAGATATTGATACGGTATGGACCGCTATTGCATTACACACAACGCCAGGGATTCCCTGTTACATGCACCCTGTCGTGGCGTTGGTGACAGCTGGTGTAGAAATGGATGTTCTTGGACTTACCTACCCCGAATATAGCGACACAGAGCGTGATGCGGTTGTTGCTGCACATCCACGTACTCAGGATTTTAAAAATGACATTATCAATGCCTTTTATGACGGAATTAAACATAAGCCTGATAGTACCTTTGGTAATGTAAAAGCTGATGTTCTGGAAATGAAAGATCCTGATTTTAAACGTGGCAATTTTTGTTGCACGATCCTCAATTCAAAGTGGCATGCGTAGATGATTAATCACGCCAATACAGATAAATTCGTTATGCATCTGCGTTGACTCTTAAAGAACTCTACGCTTAAGGATGTGATTTAATCCCCCACCAAGAGAGGAAAGGGGCGAGGAGATAACAATGATCGTATATTCACAGAATTTGCCGATCGCGGCTAAAAGCAATGAAGCCCAGCATCAATTGTTGGGCTTCGCAAGCTCAGCCCAACCTACGAAGGCATTCCCCCGATCCCGTCTATTGCCGCCAAAAATTGGCCTTGTTTTATGGGTTAAGTGGTCTACTGTTTGAGCGCAGCGAGTTTTAGACCACGCCATAAAATAAGGTTAATTTTTGGAGATAAGGCAATATCGGGTGCCCTTTTGTTTGGTTCGTTTATTTTGGGCAAACAAAATAAATGAACTCGGACTTTAGTCCGAAATAAACCGGGATCAAGTTGCCTGATCCTAAATTATTATTGGGTTTTGTGCCTTAACCCAACCTAAGTGCTAATTCGAAGTTATTTGATGTGTTCTTCAACTAACCCGAAATCTTTGTTATTAATTGAAAGTTCATAAATCTTAACGTGCGTAAGCTCAGTATTTCTCTCCAATAAACTATAAATTTCTTTTTTCATCTCTTGCGATGCTCTCGCACCAATCCTGACTGAATTGAATGCCGAAAACGGTATTTTGAATAGGTGGACATCTCCTGCGACTCTGTCAGCATCAACCAGTGCCTGTATTACCCTCCACTCTTTTTCATAAGCCCAATCCGCGCTCTTAACCATCAAATCATCAATGTCGTTTATTTGACTAAATGTGAGGACTGGCCTCGTTTCTGAGTACCTAACTTTTCTTAAGTGCCTTAGTTGATCAACTTCTGAACGTTTTTGGACAAAAAACTCATTTTCAGAAAAAAAACCAACGACGAACCCTTTGTGTTCATTAGCGTAATGTGCCCACATTAGTAAATTATCGGGAACCTCACTCAATGAGAGTATTCCAAGATTCGCAACTAAATGGGTCTGTAAAGTATCGACTAGATAAGTAGTTTGCTGATCCATGCGTGATAACACACTTGGCACTAATTTTTCTCTGAGAAGTTTATTCTTCAAAAGGTCTGCAAGAGAAATCAAGCGCTGCGCTTCAAGTGGCAGTATTTGATAAGCCTCTCGCAAACTCTGTTCATAGTTTTCATTGAGAGCGCTTACAGTATGTGGATCTTTACCTAACTCCTTGATGACAGGTTTAACTTCAAAAGGATCATTAAAGAATTTAGGCTGAGTGAACCTAATCAATCCATCGCTCAGGATTTTGGTCCTTCGGTCATCTAAATATTTGTACACTTCCATTGTGATGTACTTCTCTCTGGATCACCGAAGAACTAGGTCTTCTTAACCGGCCGCTGCCACCCCTTAACCGTCTTCTGCTCCGACTTAGTCAACGTCAACGCATCAGCAGGTGCATCCTTCCGAATCGTCGAGCCCGCCCCAATCGTAGCCCCATTTTCCAACGTTACGGGGGCAATTAACTGTGTATCTGAACCGATAAACACCCGATGACCAATGGTGGTGCGGTGCTTGTTAGCACCATCATAATTACAGGTAATGGTACCGGCGCCGACATTAACATGTTCGCCCATATCGGTATCGCCGATATAACTGAGGTGATTGATCTTGGAGCCGAAGCCGATATTGGCGTTTTTGATTTCAACAAAGTTACCGACTTTGCTTTTGGCCGCCAGTTTAGTGCCAGGACGGATCCGGGCGAACGGGCCTACTTCAGCGTAATCACCGATTTCAGCATCTTCGATAATGCTGTTAGGCAGGATCCGGGCACCGATAGAAATGATGCTGTTTTTGATAATACAGTTGGCACCGATTTCAACATTGTCGGCAATGGAGTTTTTGCCTTCAAAAATGACATTGATATCGATGGTAATATCTTGCCCGGTGGACAGGTCACCACGAATATCAATACGCGCCGGATCGCGCATGGTAACGCCGCTCATCATCAGTTCGGTGGCGCGTTTTTGCTGATAGTAACTTTCCAACTCGGCCAGTTGCACGCGGTTATTAACGCCGGCAACTTCCATTTCATCTTCACACACTACCGAGCTGGTATTAATGTCCTGCTCAACCGCTTTGGCAATCAAATCGGTCAGATAATATTCGCCCTGGGCATTATTGTTATCCAGCTGATCCAATGCCTCGGTCAGCCATTGCGAGGGAATACACATAATGCCGGTGTTGATTTCATTGATCATTTTGATGTCGTCATCGGCATCTTTTTCTTCGACGATGCAGAGCATCTGATCACACTCATCACGAACAATCCGCCCATAACCGGTAGGATCATCAAGGATCGCCGTCAGTACTTTTAAACTGTTGCTGTCACCACAATCAATCAATGCTTGTAACGTATCGAGCTGAATCAACGGCACATCGCCGTATAGCACCAGCGTTTGCTCACTATTGGCAAAAACCGCTTTGGCCTGCTCAACGGCATGACCAGTGCCTTTTTGCTCAAGCTGCATGGCAATATCGATATTTTGAGCTTCTAAAAAAGGCACGACTTCGTCGGCACCATTGCCACAGACCACGGCCAGATTGGCAGGGTTAAGCTGTTTGGCGGTATCGATAACGTGTTGCAGCAGGGATTTGCCAGCCAGGGTGTGCATCACCTTGGGCCTGGTGGATTTCATTCGAGTGCCTTTGCCGGCAGCGAGGATAATAATAGCCAGGGACATAAAGGATTCCTTGTATCAGCTCTGTAGTTTAGCAAAGACCTGCAAACAAAAAAGGCCGTCCGAAGACAGCCTTTTCTGGGTCATCACTTTCGTGATTAATGCTTACGTGTTTTACGTGCTCTTTCAATGGCCCGCAATTGCGCCATTGCTTCGGCCAGCTGAACTTGTGCTTCCGCAAAGTCCATCTTCGCCGATTTATCGCTAAGTGCTTTCTCCGCCGATGCTTTGGCTTCCAAAGCAGCGGCTTCATTAACGTCATTAGCGCGTAATGCGGTATCGGCCAGAATGGTAACGATATGTGGCTGAACTTCTAAAATGCCACCAGAGATATAAAACTGCTCTTCTTTACCATCTTTAAGTAACCGTACTTCACCTGGCTTCAGGCGTGTCAGCAAAGGGGCGTGACGCGGGTAAATACCCACTTCGCCTTCTTGTGCTGACGCGATTACCGCTTCTACCATTCCAGAATAAATGGATTCTTCAGCACTTACGATGTCAACATGAATTGTCATAGCCATCAGCTACCTCCCAAGAGATTAGTACTTTTTGGCTTTTTCAATCGCTTCGTCAATGGTGCCAACCATGTAGAACGCTTGTTCAGGCAGTGAATCATATTCACCATCCAGAATGCCACGGAAACCAGCCAGGGTATCTTTCAGTGAAACGTATTTACCAGGTGCACCGGTGAATACTTCAGCAACGAAGAATGGCTGCGACATGAAACGCTGAATTTTACGAGCACGAGATACTGACAATTTGTCTTCTTCAGACAGCTCATCCATACCCAGAATCGCGATGATATCTTTCAGTTCTTTATAACGTTGCAGCGTGTTTTGAACACCACGGGCAATGTCATAGTGATCGTTACCAACAACCAATGGATCCAGCTGACGTGAAGTTGAATCCAGCGGGTCAATCGCAGGGTAAATACCCAATTCAGCAATTGAACGTGACAGTACAACTGTTGCATCCAAATGCGCGAAAGTGGTGGCTGGTGATGGATCGGTCAAGTCATCCGCAGGTACGTATACCGCTTGGATTGACGTGATAGAACCGGTTTTGGTTGAGGTGATACGTTCTTGCAGTACGCCCATTTCTTCGGCCAGTGTTGGCTGATAACCTACCGCTGACGGCATACGGCCTAACAGGGCTGATACTTCAGTACCGGCCAATGTGTAACGGTAAATGTTATCAACGAAGAACAGAACGTCACGGCCTTCATCACGGAAGAATTCCGCCATGGTCAGACCAGTCAGGGCAACACGCAGACGGTTACCTGGTGGCTCATTCATCTGACCGTAAACCAGTGATACTTTATCGATTACGTTTGAGTCAGTCATTTCGTGATAGAAGTCATTACCTTCACGAGTACGCTCACCGACACCGGCAAATACCGAGAAACCGCTATGCTCGATGGCGATGTTACGAATCAATTCCATCATATTGACGGTTTTACCAACACCGGCACCACCAAACAGACCAACCTTACCACCCTTAGCAAACGGGCAAACCAGGTCGATAACCTTGATACCGGTTTCCAGCAATTCATTACTGGCAGACAGTTCATCGAATGCAGGTGCTTTGCGGTGGATACCCCAACGCTCTTCTTCACCGATGTCGCCTTTCTCGTCAATTGGGTTACCCAATACGTCCATGATACGGCCCAGTGTTTTCTGGCCGACCGGGACGCTGATGGCTTTGCCAGTGTTGCTGACGGCCAGGCTGCGTTTCAGACCATCGGTAGTACCCATTGCGATAGCACGAACAACACCGTCACCTAATTGTTGTTGAACTTCCAGGGTCAAACCGACTTCTTCAACCATCAAAGCATCGTAGACTTTTGGCAGACTGTCGCGGGGAAATTCCACGTCAACGACCGCACCGATAATTTGTACAATCTTTCCAGAGCTCATCTTGCTTCCTCTTTCCAATAGGTTCGGGCTGCTCAGCCCTTTATTTCAGTTATACCGCAGCGGCACCCGCAACAATCTCGGAGATTTCCTGCGTGATCGCAGCCTGGCGAGCTTTGTTGTAAACCAGCTGCAGATCATCAATAAGGTCGCCGGCATTGTCTGACGCATTTTTCATCGCAATCATCCGCGATGCTTGCTCAGAAGCGATATTTTCAACGACGCCTTGATAGACTACGGATTCGATGTAGCGGACCAATAAATCATCAAGAACTTCTTTAGCATCAGGCTCGTAAATGTAGTCCCAGTGATGAGACATTTCTTTACTTGGCTCGCCCGGTGTTGCTGGCAACAAACGAATGAATTTGTCTTCCTGGGTCATGGTATTCACAAACTGGTTATAAACCAGATATAAACTATCAATTTGACCCGACTCGAAAGCATCCAACATCACTTTGATGGTACCGATCAATTTTTGAACGCCCGGTGCATCACCTAACTGCGTGACCTGGGCAACCATATTGACGGGCAACCGACTGAAAAATGTCGAGGCCTTTTGACCAATCGCACAAACATCAACTTTTAAGCCTTTATTAGACTTATCGCTAATGTCTTTCAGTACTTCTTTGAACAGATTATTGTTCAAGCCACCACACAAGCCGCGATCTGAAGACACCACAATGTAGCCAACGCGTTGTGTTTCTTCGCGTTCCTGCAAATACGGGTGCCGATACTCAGGATTGGCATAAGCCAAATGCTGAATAACATTCAAAATCTTATCAGCATAAGGACGTGTTGCCGCCATGCGTTCTTGAGCTTTACGCATTTTACTGGCAGCCACCATCTCCATCGCAGAGGTGATCTTCTGCGTGCTTTTGATGCTTGCTATCTGCGTGCGTATCTCTTTACCGCTAGCCATGAATTATGCCTCGCTTACCAGCTGCCGTTGGCTTTGAATTTCTCAATAGCACTGCGCATTTTGCCAGCGATATCATCATCGAAATTGCCTGTTTTGTTGATGGTATCCATCAGCTCAGTTTGTTGTGAGCGCATGTTTGCCAACAATGACGATTCGAAAGAACCGATTTTGTTAACGTCAACATCATCCAAAAAGCCTTCGTTAGCAGAGAACAGCGAAATCGCCATTTCAGCCACAGACAGTGGTTGATATTGTTTTTGTTTCATCAGTTCAGTAACACGCTGACCACGGCTGATTTGTGCACGGGTTGCTTCGTCTAAGTCTGAAGCAAACTGGGCAAATGCCGCCAATTCACGATACTGCGCCAAATCCAGACGAATACCACCACCCAGTTTCTTGATGATCTTGGTTTGTGCTGCACCACCAACACGCGATACCGACAGACCGGCGTTAATCGCAGGACGGATACCGGCGTTGAACAAGTCAGTTTCCAGGAAGATCTGACCGTCTGTAATCGAAATTACGTTGGTTGGTACGAAAGCAGAAACGTCACCGGCCTGGGTTTCGATGATTGGCAATGCGGTCAAAGAACCGGTTTTGCCTTTCACTTTACCGTCAGTGAATTTTTCTACGTAATCTTCGTTAACACGTGCTGCACGTTCCAAAAGACGTGAATGCAGGTAGAAAACGTCACCAGGATAAGCTTCACGACCTGGCGGACGACGCAGCAACAGAGATACTTGACGGTAAGCCCAGGCTTGTTTGGTCAAATCATCATAAATAATCAGCGCGTCTTCGCCTTTATCGCGGAAGTATTCGCCCATTGAGCAACCGGCGTATGGCGCGATAAATTGCAGTGCCGCTGAATCAGAAGCCGAAGCCGCAACGATGATGGTGTGACCCAATGCATCATGCTCTTCCAGCTTACGAACCACGTTGGCAATCGAAGAGGCTTTTTGACCAATCGCCACATAGATACATTTAACGCCTGTACCTTTTTGGTTGATGATGGCATCAACGGCGATAGCAGTTTTACCGGTTTGACGGTCACCGATAATCAACTCACGCTGACCACGACCGACCGGGATCATGGCATCGATTGATTTCAAACCGGTTTGAATAGGCTGGTCAACCGATTTACGGGCAATTACACCTGGTGCAACTTTTTCAATTGGTGAGACTTCTTTAGCGTCAATGTCGCCTTTGCCATCAATTGGTTTACCCAATGAATCAACAACACGACCCAGCAACGCTTCACCCACTGGCACTTCCAGAATACGGCCAGTACATTTGACTTTATCGCCTTCGGTGATGTGTTGGTAGTCGCCCAAAATAACCGCACCAACGGAGTCACGCTCAAGGTTAAGCGCCATACCAAATGTGTTGCCAGGAAACTCAAGCATTTCCCCGGACATGACATCGGCAAGACCATGAATACGCACGATACCATCAGTTACACCAACGACGGTGCCTTCGGTACGTGCTTCAGTTGCCCCGTCAAAGCTTGAAATACGCTTTTTGATCAGGTCACTGATTTCTGCTGAATTCAGTTGCATCTCTGTTTCCTCTTTAACGGGCCGGTTAGCGAATCGCGTTGGCCAGTCTGTTCAATTTACCTAAGGCAGATCCATCGATAACCAGATCGCCTGCCCGAATGATTGCGCCGCCCAGCAGGCTTTCGTCGACTTGCTCAGTCAACGTCACCTCTTTGCCCAGACGCTTTTTCAATGCGGCTGCGATTTTAGTTTTTTGCGCGTCGGTCAAAGCACGGGCGGTGACCACTTCGGCCGTCAACATTTGCTCGGCTTCGGCACGCAGCTCTTCGAAGAGCGCGGCAATTTCTGGTAATAGCAGCAGCCGGTTATTTTCAGCTAACAGCAATAAGAAATTGCGTGCATCGGCGGATAAGTCACCCACCACATCACCGAGCAGATCAACAGCCTGTTCGTCGCTGACCGCGGGATTGGTCAGAATGGCTTCGACTTCCGCGTTATCTGCACATTGTGCAGCCACTTGCAGCAGATCAGACCAGGTCTGCAAATCACCTTTTTCCTGCGCCAGTGAAAAAACTGCGACAGCGTAGGGGCGTGCGATGGTTGTTACTTCTGCCATCCTGTGTTTCCTCTAGATTTGGCTGACCAATTCATCAAGCAGCTCGGTATGCGCTTTATCGTCGATTTCGCGGCCGAGAATTTTACCGGCACCCGCCAAAGCTACAGCAGATACCTGAGTTCTCAACTCGTCACGCACCCGGTTAGCTTCCTGATCAATTTCTGCACGAGCAGAAGTCAGAATGCGCTCACCTTCGGTGCGGGCATTGGTTTTTGCTTCGTCGACAATTTCGTTACCACGGCGCTGGGCTTGTGAAACGATTTCGCTTGCCTGATTTTTGGCTTCATGAATCACTTGCTGGGCACGTTTCTCGGCCAGTTCCTGTTCATGACGACCACGTTCGGCCGCTGCCAAACCATCGGCAATTTTCTTTTTGCGCTCTTCCAACGCGTGCATGATGGGAGGCCATACGTACTTCATGCAAAACGCGACAAAAACTGCGAATGCAATCAACTGACCAATCAAGGTTGCATTGATATTCATGCTAATACCTCTCTGTTATCGCAAATGGGGTTCAAAAAATTCCTTAACCCGCAACCGCGAACAGAACGTACATTGCCAAACCGACGGCGATCATAGGAACCGCATCAACCAAACCGGCAACCAGGAAGAACTGGGTACGCAGCATTGGTACTAATTCAGGTTGACGTGCAGCAGCTTCCAGGAAACGACCACCCAGCAGACCAACACCGATAGCAGCGCCCAATGCGCCCAAACCGATCATCAGAGCACCTGCGATGTAAACTAAACCCATATCCATTTTTCTCTCCTACGACTAAATATTGACTAAAAAAAGAAGTTAAAACCCAATAAAACCTAGTGATGCTGATGCGCCATATCTATATACACTACGGTCAGCACCATAAAGATGAATGCCTGCAAAGTAATGATCAGAATATGGAAAATTGCCCAGCCGACTTGAAGCAAACCGGCGAAAGAACCCAGGATCATGCCGGCACCGTACATGGTGGCAATCAAAATAAACACCATTTCACCTGCATACATGTTACCGAACAACCGCAATGCCAACGAAAACGGCTTGGCAATCAATGTCACTGTTTCCAGAACCAAATTGATTGGCAGCGCCCATTTACCGAAAGGCTGCAAGGTCAGTTCACCGATAAAGCCGCCAGCACCTTTGATCTTGAAGCTGTAGTACAACATCAGCAGGAAGACAAACAGGGCCATGCCTAACGTGGCATTAGGATCAGTGGTCGGTACAATCTTGAAGAATACGTTATGTGGGTCGACGCCAAATAATGCCCCCGCACCATGCATAATCGCCAGCGGAATTAAATCAACCGGAATTAAATCCATCAGGTTCATCAAAAACACCCAGACAAAAATCGTCAGTGCCAGTGGTCCAACCATATTATTTTTGCCGCCGGTGAAAGAACCACGGACGCTGTCATCGATGAACTCGATGATCATTTCTGCGAAGTTTTGCACGCCAGTTGGGATACCGGCAGAGACTTTTACCGCGACGCTGCGGAAAAACCACATCATCAGCCCACCCAATAAAATCGACATAAACATGGTGTCGACATTAATGGACCAGAAACCCATGTTAGCGGCTTCACCAGATGACATGGCAAAGCCCCAGTCACCCGTTGGTGCCCAAACGCCGGGTTCCGTTTCAGCTTGTTTTTGACCAAAGGTCAGATTCTGAAGATGATGCTTGATGTATTCTGATGTAGTTATCTGTTCACTAGCCATGTCTGGATTCAAGTCCGGTTCGTATATCCCAAAAACAACATCAGTTGTGTCAGCACAAAGCCAATCAGCAGGGGTAACGGCGACAGCGCCAAAACCGCAAAACCGATGGCAAACAAAACGATGCTAATCAGCCAACGTTCTGCGACACATCTGTATGCTTTACTTAAGTTTTTCCCGGCATCAGCACGTGCCGAATAGGCCGCACGGTGCAAATGCCATTTCATTAGCAAGGTATTTAATATCGCTATAACAGCTCCGTAAAAGAGCGCGGTAGCGACAGCCATTCCTTGCCAAATAAATCCAACTAAGGTTATCAATACCAGCATCACACATTGCCAACGCAACACATGGTTGATTGGCTGTGCTCGGACTAATCGATCCATCGGCGCCTGCTGGATTTTGTTTTGCATGAAGCAAATCGCGACATTATAGAGAGATGCGGCTTACGGGGTCAACGCATTCCAAGCTTTACTTTATTCTGGACAGTAATTTTTTCAATTCTGTGACATTGCTGTACTGAATAACCACGCGGCCTTTGCCACTACTCAGGTGCTTTACACTGGCCTGCTGGCCGAGTTTTTCATGTAGCTGTTCGGTCAGCTCGGAGACTTCTGCTTGCGCACGAGCTAATTGTTTATCAGCCGATTTACTGGGTTTTAGCAAACGACGAACCAGTTGTTCGGTTTCGCGAACTGACAAGCCTTTTTCTACCACCTGCTGCGCTGCTTCGGCCTGAGGCTCACCTTCAATCGCCAGCAATGCGCGGGCATGGCCCATTTCTAAATCGCAGTTTTCCACCAGCCGTTTGACTGAATCATGCAAATTACGCAAACGCAGTAAATTGGTTACCGCGGCACGCGATTTACCGACTGCTTCTGCTGCTTGCTGATGCGTCATTTCGAATTCTTCGCGCAATCGATGCAGGGCGTTGGCCTCTTCCATCGGATTGAGATTTTCCCGCTGGATATTTTCAATCAGCGCCATGGCAATGGCACTGCGATCGGAAACATCTTTAATTAATACCGGAACGGTGGACAGTCCGGCTAAGCGCGACGCCCGCCAGCGGCGTTCACCGGCAATAATTTCATAGCGACCCTCACCAACAGGCCGCACTACAATCGGTTGCACTAGCCCCTGGGCGCGAATTGAATCCGCCAGTTCTTCCAGCGACTCCTGCGACATATCAATGCGCGGCTGGTATTTCCCGGGCTGAATTTGATCCAGCGCGAAATGTTGCAAACTATCGTTACTGACGTCTGTCTCAGCTTGCTGGACATCGGCTAGCAATGCGTCGAGTCCGCGGCCTAAGCCTCGTTTTTTTGTTGCCATCTGAATTACCCGCCTACTGCTTCAGTTGCTTTTTTATCACGGCGCATTAGCTCACTGGCCAGTGCCATATAGGCAATCGAACCACGTGATGCCCGGTCATAATTTAACACAGGCAGGCCATGACTGGGCGCTTCCGCAAGACGCACATTACGTGGAATAATCGAGTGAAAAACTTTGCCCTGAAAATGGTTGATCAGTTGTCGTGACACCTGATTGGCCAGATTATTACGGGCATCAAACATGGTGCGTAGCAGACCGGTGACTTCCAGTGTGGGATTAGCCCGCTGCTTTACCCGTTCAACAGTTTTCAGCAGTGATGATAAGCCTTCCAGTGCATAATATTCGCATTGAATAGGAATCAACACGCCTTTCGCAGCCACCAGCGCATTGACCGTCAGCATGCTGAGTGAGGGCGGACAATCAATCAGGATAAAATCGTATTTTTCGCGGCTGGATTCCAGCGCTAACCGCAGCCGGTGTTCGCGTAAATTGATATCTAACAACTGTACTTCAGCAGCGGTCAAATCAGTATTGGCGGGCATTACATCAAAGCCCAGATCATCGGGCCGGACGATGGCATCGACGGCTTTGCTTTCAGCCATAATGACTTCGTAACTGCTGCTTTGCAGGTTTTCTTTGTCGACACCACAACCCGTGGTGGCATTGCCCTGCGGATCCAGATCTATCAGCAATACCTTTTTGCCATAATCGGCCAGTGATGCCGCCAGATTAACCGTCGAAGTGGTTTTACCTACACCACCTTTCTGGTTGGTCACTGCATAGATATTGCCCATGCTGTCCCTAGTCCTTGATCAGAGTTACCAAATGCCTTTGCCCTTCACAAAAAGGCACATTGATTGCGGTGACTGCCTGTAATGAAAATCCCGGCGATGCCTGCTGCAATTCCTGCTCAGGATAAACGCCCTTCATTAAAATCAGCTTGCCGGCATCATCGCAGTGTCGGCCGGCTAAATCAATAATGTCACCGACACTGGCAAAGGCTCGCGCCGTGATAATAGCAAACTTTGGCAATTCGACCTGCTCAACCCGGCCATGCACGACGGTGACATTTTGCAGCTTCAACTCGGCTTTGACTTGCTGCAGAAAACGGGTTTTTTTGGCATTGCTATCAAGCAGGGTCACCGCCATTTGCGGACGGCATATGGCTACCGGAATTCCCGGTAAACCTGCGCCGGTGCCGACATCAAGCAAACTTTCCGCATCCAGATAGGGCAATAAGGCCAGGCTATCGAGCAAATTTTTACTGAGCATTTGCGCCGGATCGCGCAGCGCGGTCAGGTTATACACCTTGTTCCACTTGGTCAGTAAGGTCAGATAATCCAGTAACTGCTGGATTTGTTGTTCGCTCAGGGCAAGACTCAGCTCGGCGCAGCCCGCTTCGAGCTGCGCCCGGAGATCCACTGCCATTAGCTGGCCTGACTCAGACCGGTGCGTTTTAAATGCACTAATAACAATGACACCGCGGCTGGCGTAACGCCGGAAATGCGCGCTGCCTGGCCAAGGCTTTGTGGCTTGGCATTTTGCAGTTTTTCACGCACTTCATTGGATAGGCCGCGCACATTGCTGTAATCCAAATCGCTGGGCAGATTAGTGTTTTCATGGCGTTGCAGTTTATCGATTTCAGTTTTCTGACGATCGATATAACCAGCATATTTGGTGTTTATCACCACTTGCTCAGAAACTTCTTCGCTGACTTCACTGGTCTCGCCCAGTAAGGCCATTAATGTTGCGTAATCGATATTGGGCCGGCGTAGTAATTCCAGTGCGGTGGTGCTTTTGCTGAGTGGCTCACCGAGCACTTTGGTGACATGCGCCTGATCTACTTTTTCCGGGGCCAGCTTGCTGGTCCGTAAACGGGTAAATTCAGCTTCAACTGCTTCCTGTTTGGCAGAATAAGCAACCCAACGAGCATCATCAACGATGCCTAATTCACGGCCAATCGGTGTCAGGCGTTTATCAGCATTGTCTTCACGCAGCATCAGCCGGTATTCGGCGCGGCTGGTAAACATACGGTACGGCTCTTTGGTGCCGGAAGTAATCAGGTCATCAATCAGCACACCAATATAAGCTTCATCGCGACGCGGATACCACTGCTCCTTGCCTTGTGCTTGCAAGCCGGCATTCAAACCGGCAATCAGCCCTTGCGCAGCGGCTTCTTCATAACCGGTCGTGCCATTGATTTGGCCGGCGAAAAATAGCCCCGGCATATGCTTGGTTTCCAGCCAAGGATTCAGATCCCGCGGATCAAAAAAGTCATATTCAATGGCATAACCGGGCCGGGTGATATGGGCGTTTTCCAGGCCTTTCATAGAGCGGACAATGTCATACTGCACATCAAACGGCAGGCTGGTGGAAATGCCGTTGGGATACACTTCGTTACAGTCCAGACCTTCCGGTTCCAGGAAAATCTGATGGGCATTACGGTCAGCAAAGCGCACTACTTTGTCTTCAATTGACGGACAGTAACGCGGGCCAATACCTTCGATTTCACCGCTGTACATCGGTGAGCGATCCAGATTATTACGGATCACGTCATGGGTTTTTTCATTGGTATGGGTGATATGGCAAGAGATCTGCGCCGGATGATCTTCACGTTTTCCCAGGAATGAAAACACTGGTGTCGGCGTATCGCCGGGTTGTTCGGTTAACCCGGAAAAATCGATGCTGCTCATGGCAATGCGTGGCGGGGTACCCGTTTTGAGACGATCCACCCGGAACGGCAAAGCCCGTAACCGCTCTGCCAGTTTAATAGATGCCGGATCGCCGGCGCGCCCCCCCTGATGGCGTTGCAAGCCGATATGGATAACACCACCCAGAAAAGTACCGACCGTCAACACAACGGTTTTAGCGCCAAAGCGCAGGCCGGATTGGGTGACCACACCGGCAACGCGATGATTTTCAACAATCAGGTCATCCACCGACTGCTGAAATAAATACAGATTAGGCTGATTTTCCAGTACCTGACGAATCGCGGCTTTGTAACGAATACGATCTGCCTGAGCACGCGTTGCACGTACTGCCGGGCCTTTGCTGGCATTGAGAATCCGAAATTGAATGCCGCCCTTATCAGCGGCTTGCGCCATAGCGCCGCCAAGCGCGTCGATTTCTTTAACCAGATGGCCTTTACCAATACCACCGATGGCCGGATTACAGCTCATCTGGCCCAACGTTTCGATATTCTGGGTCAGCAACAGCGTTTTCACGCCCTGACGAGCAGCCGCCAGCGCTGCCTCGGTGCCGGCATGACCGCCACCGACCACAATCGCATCATATTGATCCTGAAATGCCATAAGCCACCAACAGCCTGGATTTAAAAAACGGAGACAAATTTTAACATGCCAGTCACAATGTTTGCCTAAAATTCAACACTTTATCAACGACTCGCCGCAGTATCATTAGCTGTTGAGTGAGTCACACAAGCAATATTAGGAGTGCAAAAGCCAGTATGGAAAAAAACACCGGTATCCGACGCTTAATGTTTGCGTTTATCTATTCTATGCAAGGACTTTATGCCGGCATCCGCCATGAATCGGCATTCCGGCAGGAATTTATTTTGCTGATGATAATGGGCACTATCAGTTTTTTTCTCGACGTCACCGCCCTTGAACGCTTCGCCATGATCAGCGTGTTGCTGGCCGTGTTAATCGTTGAAGCGCTGAATTCAGCCATTGAATGCGTTGTTGATCGGGTCAGTACCGATGTCCATAAGCTGTCTGGTCGCGCCAAAGATTACGGCTCGTTAGCGGTATTACTGACATTAATTATCGCTGCTGGAACTTGGATTTTGATTCTACTGGATTAGCTTTATAAGCCCAGATCATCATGGCAATACCGGCAACAATCATCGGCAAGCATAAAATCTGCCCCATCGTCAGCCAATTAAAGGCCAGATAGCCGTATTGCGGATCCGGCACCCGGACAAATTCAACGATAAACCGGAAACTGCCATAGCCAAGCAGGAATAAACCGGACACTGCCGCCCGCGGCCGGGGCTTAGCGGAAAACCACCAGAGCAGAATAAACAATACCAGCCCTTCCAGTAATGCTTCATAAAGTTGTGAAGGATGTCGTGGTAAAGGTCCGCCGCCCGGAAACACCATCGCCCAGGACACATCGGAAACTTTGCCCCATAGCTCACCATTAATGAAGTTACCAATCCGGCCAAACAACAAACCCAGCGGCACCAGCGGCGCGATAAAGTCAGTTATCTGAAAAAAGGTTTTGCCTGTTTTACGGCCAAACCAGTACATCGCAATCAACACGCCCAGCAGACCACCGTGGAAAGACATGCCGCCCTGCCAAATCTTTAACACATTTAGCGGGTTATCTAAGTTGGCTGCTAAATCATAAAACAACGCATAGCCCAGCCGGCCGCCGACAATCACACCAAGTGCGCCGAAAAACAATAAATCCTCAACCTGGTTTTTGGTTAATCCGATACTGTCGGCGCGATATCTAGCCAGCAGCCACGCCGCCACAAAGCCAAACAAATACATTAGCCCGTACCAGTGGACCTGCATAAAACCAAGATCAACGGCAACCGGATCAATTTGTAGAGGATTCATAGCGCGACTCAATGAAAGGGGTGCCGGCATCATAACAAGATTGTGCGAAAGCCGTCACACCCAGCCCTGCACCAATTTGATCCACAAGCGATTTGGCTTGCACCAAAATATCTCGTTTTGCTCAGGATAAAAATCCAGAAAGAACGTTATCTAATTGTTTTTAATAATTTTTTGTGACTTGGCACACAAACTGCGTTAATTGTTGCAGTCTGAATACAACGTGTTGCAAATTATCAACTCAGGCATTCAAACGACTAGACGATAAACCCTTGCTTAGGAGCAAAAAAATGAAATTGAAAACCTTATCAGCATTGTGCCTTGCAGCTTCAACATTGGCTATGACTTCAACTGCTATGGCTTGGGAAAGCGCGGACGGTGCTCACTCAACCAGCGGCAGTGTTGCATTTTCTTCAGAATATATTTGGCGTGGTATTTCACAAACTGATGGTGATCCAGCCATTTCCGGCAGCCTGGACTATGGTCACAGCAGTGGTTTGTATGCTGGCGTTTGGGGTTCAAACGTTGACTATGGCGATGACGCCAGCGCTGAATTTGATGCTTATTTAGGTTTTGCCAGTGAATTTGGCGACTCAGGTATCGGCTATGATGTTGGTGTTCTGCGCTACATGTTCCCCGGCGAAGATTACAACTTCAATGAAGTATACGGCTCACTGAGCTACAGCATCTTCTCGGTTGGTGTTGCTTATTCAAGTGACACACTAGGCTCAGGCGAAGATGGTTATTATTACTATTTGGATGCAGGCTATGAATTGCCAATGGGTCTGAACTTGTACGGTGGTGTTGGCTCATATGACACCGACGATGCGTTTGGCCCGGAAGATTCATATGTTCACTACTGGGTAGGTGTATCCAAAGACCTTGCAGGTTTCACTTTTGACCTGTCTTATCAAGATGCTGACAGCGATGCTGAAGATACTTTTGGTGATCTTGCTGAAGAAACCTTCCTTTTCTCAGTTTCTAAATCATTCTAATGTTGTCTCTGACGGCCTGTTAGATGTTTAACAGGCCTTCTTTTCTAAAGAAGGAACATGCTTATGAAACTAGTAGTTGCAGTTATCAAGCCCTTCAAGCTTGATGATGTCCGTGAATCACTTTCAGAAATTGGTGTGCAGGGTTTAACCGTTTCTGAAGTTAAGGGTTTTGGTCGCCAAAAAGGCCATACCGAACTGTATCGTGGTGCAGAGTACGTCGTCGATTTCCTGCCGAAACTGAAGCTGGAAATCGCCGTCGATGATGGCATTGTCGAGCAAGTGATTGAAGCGGTTATCAAGGGTGCTAACACCGGCAAAATCGGTGACGGCAAAATTTTCGTTTACCCATTAGAGCAAGTGGTCCGGATTCGCACCAGCGAAACCGGCACCGAAGCTCTGTAAGCTTGAGGAGTTAACAGTATGGAAAATCAAATCTTCCAACTCCAATACGCCATGGACACCTTTTACTTTTTAGTTTGTGGTGCTCTGGTTATGTGGATGGCGGCAGGCTTCTCAATGCTTGAGGCTGGCTTAGTTCGTGCTAAAAATACCACTGAAATTCTGACTAAAAACGTCATGTTGTTTTCAATTGCATCGATTTCGTACCTGGTTATTGGTTACGACATCATGTACGGCGGTGGTTTGTTCCTGTCAGGTATTGATGGTGGCGAAACACTGGTTGCCGATGCCTTGGCAGCTTCTGCTGAAGAAGGCTTTGAAGGTGGTGCTGTTTATGCCGGCGCATCTGACTTCTTCTTCCAGGTGGTGTTTGTTGCAACAGCAATGTCTATTGTTTCTGGTGCGGTTGCCGAGCGGATGAAGTTGTGGGCATTTGCTGCGTTTGCCGTGGTAATGACTGCATTTATCTATCCAATGGAAGGTGCCTGGACTTGGGGTGGTGCTGATGTATTTGGTATGTACAACCTCGGTGACATCGGCTTCTTAGACTTTGCCGGTTCTGGCATTGTGCATATGGCAGGTGCTGCTGCTGCATTGGCTGGTGTGATCCTGCTGGGTGCCCGTAAAGGTAAATATGGCCCTAACGGTGAAGTACGTCCGATTCCGGGTGCCAACCTGCCTTTGGCTACTTTAGGTACATTTATCCTGTGGATGGGTTGGTTCGGCTTTAACGGCGGTTCGGTTCTGAAACTGGGCGATATGGCCAGTGCCAATGCAGTTGCGATGGTATTCCTGAATACCAATACAGCTGCTGCTGGTGGTGCCATTGCTGCGTTGATTGTTGCCAAATTACTGTTTGGTAAAGCTGATTTAACCATGATCCTTAACGGCGCGTTAGCGGGTCTGGTTGCTATTACCGCTGGTCCTGATACGCCGACACCACTGATGGCAACTATCATCGGTGCTGTCGGTGGTCTGATTGTTGTTTTCTCAATTGTCTTTATGGACAAAGTGAAAATTGATGATCCGGTTGGTGCTATCTCAGTGCATGGTGTCGTGGGTCTGTGGGGTCTGTTGGCCGTGCCGCTGACCAATCCTGATGCCAGCTTCTCTGCCCAAATCATCGGTGCAGCGACCATCTTTGTCTGGGTATTTGTTACCAGCTTTATTGTCTGGTCAATTCTGAAGATGGTGATGGGTATCCGTGTTACCGAAGAAGAAGAAGCCGAAGGTGTGGATTTGGTGGAATGTGGTATGGAAGCTTATCCAGAGTTTTCCAGCAACACCAAGTAACATCACTTAAGCTGTTAACAAAAAGGGCCGGTAAAACCGGCCCTTTTTTATTGTCTGCCATTTAGGATTTACTGATGATATTGCACAGAATGCTTGTGCACCGCCTCAATCAATGCTGTCACATGTTCGGGATTAATGGTCGGATGAATACCATGCCCCAGATTAAAGATATGACCGCTACCATGACCATACCCGGCTAAAATGTCTTTGACCTCAGTCTCGATACGCGAAGGTGACGCATAAAGCACGCAAGGATCCATATTGCCTTGTAAAGCGACTTTGTCACCGACCTGATAACGGGCCATGGAAATATCGGTCGTCCAGTCAAGGCCCAGTGCATCGGCGCCACTTTCAGCCATATGCGACAGCCACTGTCCGCCACCTTTGGTAAACATGGTAACGGGTACTCTGCGGCCATCATTTTCTTTTTTCAGACCCGCTATGATCTGCTGCATATATTGCAGTGAAAACTCACGGTAATTCGGGCCGCTCAGGCTACCACCCCAGGTATCAAACAACATGATCGCCTGCGCACCGGCTTCAATTTGGGCATTCAGATAATCGGTGACGGACGTTGCCAGTTTTTGCAGCAATGCATGCATGACCTCCGGCGCATCAAACGCCATGCCTTTGACTTTGGCAAAGTCCTTACTGGACCCGCCTTCAACCATATAACAGGCCAATGTCCACGGACTGCCACTGAAACCAATCAGCGGTACTTTGCCATCAATTTCCCGGCGGGTCAGTCGGATGGCATCCATGACATAGCCCAAACTATCTGCCATATCTGGCAACGGCAGCTTGTCGACATCGGCAGCCGTGCGAATGGTGCGCTCAAATTTAGGGCCTTCACCGCTGACAAAATACAGCCCAAGCCCCATGGCATCAGGAATAGTCAAAATATCGGAGAAAATAATTGATGCGTCAAGATCAAAACGGCGCAATGGCTGCAGGGTAACTTCACAGGCAAGCTCCGGGGTACGACACAAGGTCATAAAGTCACCGGCTTGTTCGCGAACGGCACGATACTCAGGTAAATAACGCCCGGCCTGACGCATGATCCACACCGGCGTTTTATCAACCGGTTGTTTTAACAGCGCCCGCAGATAGCGGTCATTTTTCAGTTCTGACACAGTGTCTCCTAATTATAATGCCGCATAAAAAACGCACTGGCGGCCGGATTGAACCAATCTGACACGCGCAGTGCGTAAATTGCTGCGATAGAGCGGCTTAAATCAGACTTCGAGATAGTCCAGAATGCCTTTAGCTGCCTCGCGACCTTCCCAAACAGCCGTTACCACCAAGTCAGAGCCGCGCACCATATCGCCACCGGCAAAGATTTTCGGGTTGGTGGTTTGGTAGGCGACACCCCCATTGGCCGGTGCTTTAACGCGGCCACCGTCATCAATGCCGATATTGAATTTTTCAAACCATGGCGCCGGACTTGGTCGGAAACCAAAGGCAATAACCACGGCATCAGCCGGGATAATTTCTTCACTGCCAGGCACCGGCTCCGGACGACGGCGACCACGTTCATCGGCTGCGCCCAGAGCAGTGGTGACGACTTTAACGCCTGTGACGCCATTTTCATCACCCACCAATTCAACTGGCTGGCGGTTCCATAAAAACTGCACACCCTCTTCACGGGCATTGTTTACTTCACGACGTGAACCGGGCATGTTTTCTTCGTCACGACGGTAGGCACAAGAAACCGTTTGCGCGCCCTGACGAATCGCGGTGCGGTTGCAATCCATTGCCGTATCACCACCGCCCAGCACCACGACATTCTTGCCTTTCATGGAAACATAGCTGTCGGTTGGCAAATCCAGCATTTGCATATTATTGGCGACCAGATAAGGCAATGCCTCATGCACACCCGGCAGATCTTCACCGGGGAAACCACCTTTCATGTAGGTGTAGGTGCCCATGCCCAGGAACACGGCATCAAATTCATCGATCAGGGTTTGAAACTCGATGTCCTTACCGACTTCAGTGTTCAAACGAAACTCAACGCCCATGCCTTCCAGCACTTCACGGCGACGTTTCACTACGTCTTTTTCCAGTTTAAATTCGGGAATACCAAAGGTCAGCAGACCACCAATTTCCGGATAACGGTCAAACACGACCGGTTGCACGCCATTACGGATCAACACATCAGCGGCGCCCAATCCTGCGGGGCCGGCACCAATCACCGCCACCCGTTTGCCGGTCGCTTTAACATTCGACAAATCCGGTCGCCAGCCTTGCGCCAGTGCGGTGTCGGTAATGTATTTTTCCACCGAACCAATGGTCACAGCACCGAAGCCATCATTTAACGTACAGGCACCTTCACACAACCGGTCTTGCGGGCAAACCCGGCCGCAAATTTCCGGCAGTGTGTTGGTTTGGTGTGCGAGCTCAGCAGCCTGCTCCAAATTGCCTTCACTGACCAGTTTCAACCAGTTGGGAATGTAGTTATGAACCGGACATTTCCATTCACAATAAGGATTACCGCATTCCAGACAACGGTCCGATTGCTCGGCAGCCTGAGGCGCATCAAATTGACCATAAATTTCGCCAAATTCCTGAACGCGCACATTGGCGGCCAATTTCTTCGGGTCAACCCGGCCTACTTCTAAAAATTGAAAATTATTTTTTTTCATCATTATCTTTATTGTTTGCCTGCTCAGGCGGCTTTAGTAGCAATTTTCAGCAGTCCATCAAGTGTTGCCGCTTTGGGTTTCACCAGCCAGAATGATTTCAGTGATTGCTCAAAACGATCCAGGATCTGATGCGCCCAAACGCTGCCGGTTTCACGGACGTGATCTTCAATCAAACCTTTCAAATGCAAGGCTGCTTCCGACATTTCCGGACTATCAATACGCAGCAGCTCGACCAGCTCAGTGTTATAACGCTCGGCAAAACTATTGTCGCCATCCAACACATAAGCCAGGCCACCGGTCATACCGGCACCAAAGTTGAGGCCGGTCTCACCCAGCACAACCACCACGCCACCGGTCATGTACTCACAGCCGTGATCGCCGACGCCTTCAACAACTGTTGTAGCACCTGAGTTACGCACTGCAAACCGTTCACCGGCTTTACCGGCCGCATACAGTTCACCGCCGGTCGCACCATACAAACAGGTGTTACCGATAATGCTGGCATCCTGACTTTCAAAGTCGCTTTCCGGGGACGGATAAATGACCAGTTTACCGGCTGCCATACTTTTACCAACGTAGTCGTTAGCGTCGCCCTCAAGATACATTTCGAGGCCACCGGCATTAAACACACCAAAACTTTGCCCAGCCGAACCTGTCAATTTGACCCGTAGCGGCTTGTCGGCCATATCGTAGTTACCATAAAGTCTGGCAATTTCACCGGATAGTCGCGCACCAATCGAGCGATTAATATTACGTACGGTAAACTTAAACTCACCGCCGGTTTTATTAACAATCGCCTGTTTCATTTCGGCAACCATCTGCTCGGCTAACTCACCTTTATCGTATGGCTCGTTTTTCGGTTCCAGGCAAAACTGCGGTTTATCAGCAGCAATACCTGCGGTCGACAAAAGTGGCTCTAAATTCAGCTTGTTCTGCTTTGCGGTATTACCCGGCAAAGCTTCCAGCAAATCGGTACGGCCAATCAAATCCTGCAAACTGCGTACACCCAGTTTCGCCAACCATTCACGGGTTTCGCGGGCGACAAACTGGAAGTAGTTCATGACCATTTGCGGCAAACCAATAAAGTGCTGGGTACGCAATTTTTCATTCTGCGTTGCGACACCGGTTGCACAGTTATTCAAATGACAAATACGCAGGTACTTACAACCCAATGCCACCATCGGGCCGGTACCGAAACCAAAGCTTTCAGCGCCCAGAATGGCCGCTTTCACCACATCGAGACCCGTTTTCAGACCGCCATCGGTTTGCAGGCGAACTTTGTCACGTAAATCATTGGCGCGCAGTGTTTGATGGGCTTCTGACAAGCCCAATTCCCACGGACCACCAGCATATTTCACCGAAGTCAGTGGGCTGGCACCGGTTCCGCCGTCGTAGCCGGAAATGGTAATCAAATCGGCATAAGCCTTGGCAACACCAGCGGCAACCGTACCCACACCGGCTTGTGATACCAGTTTGACTGACACTAACGCCTGCGGATTGACCTGTTTCAAGTCAAAAATCAGCTGGGCCAAATCTTCAATCGAATAAATATCATGATGTGGTGGTGGTGAAATCAATGTCACGCCGGGCACTGAGTGACGCAAAGTAGCAATCATCTGATTGACTTTACCGCCTGGCAACTGACCACCTTCACCCGGCTTAGCGCCCTGAGCGATTTTGATCTGCAATACTTCAGCATTGACCAGATAATGCGGCGTCACACCAAACCTACCCGAGGCGATTTGTTTAATTTTGGAGACCCGCTCATTGCCAAACCGGGCTGGATCTTCACCGCCCTCACCTGAATTAGAACGACCACCCAAGCGGTTCATGGCAATCGCCAGCGCTTCGTGGGCTTCCGGTGACAAAGCACCTAATGACATACCGGCACTGTCAAAGCGCGGCAGAATATCACCCACATCTTCAACATCATCAATTGCCAGCGGCTGGTCAGCTAACTTCAGACCCAACAAGTCACGCAGCACCATTGGCTCACGTTCGTTAACCAATGTGGCGTAGGTTTTGTAATCTTCATAGCTGCCGCCTTGCACTGCTTTTTGCAACGTGCCGATAACATCCGGGTTGTAGGCATGATATTCACCACCATGGATGAATTTCAGCAGGCCGCCCTGCTCACGTTTTTGTCGCTGATTCCAGGCAACTTTCGCAAGGCTTGCCTGATCGGCCTGCAACTCTTCAAAGCTGGCACCATTAACGCGGCTGGTCGTTGCGGTAAAGCATTTATCAACCACAGCATCATTAAGACCGACAATTTCAAACAACTGGGCACCACGATAGCTGGCAATGGTGGAAATACCCATTTTCGAGATGATTTTAAACAGGCCTTTGTTAATGCCTTTGCGATAACTACGGCACAGATCAGCGTGTGTTTTGTCTTTAATTTCGTTAGTGGTCAGCAAATCATTCAGGCAAGCGTAGGCCAGGTAAGGATAAACCGCTGTTGCACCATAACCGAGCAAGACACCGAAATGATGTGGATCGCGGGCGGTCGCTGTTTCAATAACCAAATTGGCATCACAACGCAGACCGGCTCTAATCAAATGCTGATGCACGGCACCAGTGGCCAGCAAAGCATGGATCGGTAATTGTTCTGAAGTCAGACCCCGATCACTGAGCACCAGTACTACATGACCATCACGGACGGCTTGTTCAGCTTTTGAACACAGGGCATCAATCGCAGCTTCCAGACCACTTTTAGCGTCATAACTTAACGTCAGACGATAAGATTTATATTCGGCATTGGCATTACCAAGCGCCAAAATCTCCTCAAAGACTTTGTCAGATAATACCGGTGAGGCCAGTACCACCCGCTGGGCGTGATCTTCACCTTCTTCAAACAGATTACGCTCTTCACCAATACAGGTTTCCAGCGACATAACAATGTTTTCGCGCAGTGGATCGATCGGTGGATTGGTAACCTGCGCAAACTGCTGACGGAAATAGTCATACAAAGAACGCTGTTTTTTGGACATGACCGCAAACGGCGAATCATC
The DNA here is from genome assembly GCA_040882115.1 of Methylophaga sp. GTDB lineage: Bacteria > Pseudomonadota > Gammaproteobacteria > Nitrosococcales > Methylophagaceae > Methylophaga. The sequence continues at coordinate 35,860 of JBBEBX010000005.1, forward strand.
ACCCATCGAACCAATTGCCTCCTGACCAGCCTCGCCGAGTACACGAATCACCTGATCCCGCTCTTCAAAGCTGACACCAAACATTTTTTCGTAAACGGCAAATTCATCGCCTGCCAACTCAACACTGACATCAGCGCCTTTTTTGTCAGTGATACGTTGCAGATTGTCTTTTAACCATTGCTGGTAAGGCTGCGCCGATTTCAGCATCTGATTGATGTCTTCCGGCATCAGTAACTGGCCGGTTTGCGTATCCACCGCCAGCATTTGCCCGGGCTTCAGACGGCCTTTAGCGACCACATCTTCTGGCTGATAGTTGTAAACGCCCACTTCTGAGGCCAGCGTGATATGGCGGTCTTTGGTGATCACATAGCGCGCCGGACGCAGACCATTACGATCCAGCGTACAAGCGGCATAACGACCATCGGTGATAACGACACCAGCCGGACCATCCCATGGCTCCATATGCATGGAGTTGTAGTCATAGAAAGCCTTTAAGTCGGCATCCATGGTCGGATCATTTTGCCAGGCAGGTGGAATCAATAAACGCATGGCACGGAACATATTGACGCCGCCCGCCAGCAAGGCTTCCAGCATATTATCCATGCTCGAAGAATCTGAACCGGTGGTGCCGACCAGTGGTCGGATATCATTCATGTTTTCGATCAAAGTTGTGGCGAATTTAGCACCCCGAGCCAACGCCCAGTTGCGGTTACCTTGTACGGTATTAATTTCACCGTTATGTGCCAGATAGCGGAATGGCTGCGCCAGACGCCATTGCGGCCACGTATTAGTGGAAAAACGTTGATGGAATACGCAGATAGCGGTTTCCATGCGCTTGTCATTGAGATCTTTATAAAACACCGGCAAATACGACGGCATCACCAGACCTTTATAAGAAACGATTTGCGACGACATGCTCGGCACATAGAAATCGCTATCTTCAGTCAGCGCCTTTTCAGCCTGACGGCGGGCAATATAGAGATTGCGCTCAAACGCGCCATCATCCATATCCGCTGCAGCATTAATGAATACATGACGCATGGTTGGCAAAGAGCGCATCGCTTCTTCACCACAGGCCGACTTTGGATCCACCGGAATATCTCGCCAGCCCAACACTTGCAGACCTTGCCTGGCGAGCTTTTCGTTAACAACTTGCTGCGCCGCCTGGGCTTTGCTTTCGTCAGTCGACAAAAACACCACACCCACAGCGTAACGCTCAGCTAATTCAAAACTCAGCTCTTTGGCGATAGCCCGGAAAAAACTGTCTGGTTTTTTCAATAACAAACCACAGCCGTCACCGGTTTTGCCGTCGGCACCAATCGCACCACGGTGGGTCAAATTACCCAGCGCTTCAATGGCTGTTTCGACCAGCCAATGACTTGGCTTGCCGTCCATTTGTGCAATCAAACCGAAACCGCAGTTATCGCGTTCAAATTCGGGCCGGTAAAGGCCTTGTGTTAATTCTGTTGGCTGACTCACGTCTATACCTTCATCGTCTGTTAACGCCGTCGCGTCACCCCTCCGGTTGAACCGGCGCAGCTTGTCAAAACCGAGGAGACATCGCCTAAAACACGGCAGAATGGATCATCAAGTATATCTATTCAGGCCGCACCGTTCAATTATCGCTGCAAATCTAAGACACTTTTTATCATGTTAAATTTTCCTATTTTCAATAAACTAGCTAAAATGCACTGCTTTTTCTCAGACAGATAAGACTGATTATGAGCAAAGCGATTATCGGCGTAGTCATGGGCAGCAACAGTGACTGGCCCGTCATGCAAAAAGCCATTGCGCAACTCGACGCTTTCGGCATCCCTTATGAGACCCAAGTCGTCTCGGCGCACCGCACGCCTGATTTGCTGACCGAATATGCCAAAACAGCGCAACAAAAAGGCTTGCAATGCATCATTGCCGGCGCTGGCGGCGCGGCGCATTTGCCCGGTATGCTGGCGGCCAATACGATTGTCCCGGTGTTGGGTGTGCCGGTACCGTCTCGTTATTTGAAAGGTCAGGATTCGCTGTTATCGATTGTACAAATGCCCAAAGGCATTCCGGTAGCGACTTTTGCAATTGGTGAAGCCGGTGCAGCCAATGCTGCTTTGTTTGCCATTGCCATGCTCGCCAATCACGATAGTGCGTTGTCTGCCAAACTGGAACAATTTCGTAAGGATCAGCATCAGTCCGTTCTGGATATGACGCTGCCACCTCAGGAATAAAAGGAAAACCATGATTTTACCCGGTGCAACCTTAGGTATGCTCGGTGGCGGTCAATTGGGCCGGATGTTCACCACCGCAGCACAAACCATGGGCTATAAAGTGATTGTCCTGGATCCGGATAAAGATAGTCCGGCCGGCATTATTGCCGATCAGCATATTTGTGCTGCCTACGATGACGAAAAAGCATTGAGTCAACTGGCAGCGGAATGCGCAGCGATTTCTACTGAATTTGAAAATATCCCGGCAACAACGCTGGCGTTTTTAGAGCAGCGCACCGTGGTGCATCCGTCATCACAAGCACTGGCAAAAACCCAAAACCGTAATGTCGAAAAGAACTTTATCCGTAGCCAGGGCATTGCGACCGTACCGTTTGTCAGCATTTACCAGCGCGATGATCTGACCAAAGCTGCGGAGAAAATTCAGTTTCCAGCCATTTTGAAGGTAGCCACTTTTGGTTACGATGGTAAAGGTCAGGTTGTTTGCCAGGATCTGGACGCGGCTTATGCGGCTTTCGACAGTCTGGACCAAAAAGAGTGTGTGCTGGAGCAGCGCATTGATTTACAACGGGAAATTTCCGTGGTACTGGCGCGCAGCGCGTCCGGGGACATCACCGCCTTTCCAGTCGCTGAAAATGTTCATGTAAACGGTATTTTGCATAGCACAACCGTGCCCAGCAACGCCGCTAAAGGGCTGGCCCAGGCCGCGATTGAAAAAGCCAGCAAAATTGCTGAAGGCCTCGATTATGTAGGCACTCTGGCGGTGGAGTTTTTTATCTCCCAGCAAGATGAAGTCATTGCTAATGAAATCGCGCCACGACCCCATAATTCCGGCCATTACACCCTGGATGCCTGTCCGACCTCACAGTTTGAGCAACAGGTAAGGATGCTTTGCGGTTTAGCCAGCGGCGATGTCAGCCTGCAATCACCTGTGGTGATGTTTAACCTGCTCGGTAATGTCTGGGGTCAATCTCAACCGCACTGGGATAAATTGTTGGCTGAGGCCAATATCAAACTGCACTTATACGGCAAAAAAGCCGCGCGGCCGGGTCGGAAAATGGGTCATTTTAATGTGCTGGCTGACAACACTGAGACCGCAATGCAGCAGGCTGAGCAAGTGTTCACTGCGCTGCAAGCCGATTAGTGGCCAACGTTCGCATTCAGTACTGCACCCAATGCCGCTGGTTGATGCGTGCCGCCTGGATGGCACAAGAGCTGTTAACCACTTTTGACGGTGAAATCGACGAATTAACACTGGTGCCTGCGAGCGGCGGCCAATTTACCGTTACCGCCAATGATCAAATCGTCTGGGATCGTAAGACTGAAGGTCGCTTTCCCGATATAACCGAACTAAAGCAACGGCTGCGGGACATTATCGCCCCGCAGCAGGATCTCGGTCACGCTGACCGCAAAACCGATTAAGCGGATTCAACCTTTTCACTAAAGCCACAATCTTTTTGCGGGCAAACCTTTTCGGTGCCTTTGCTTTTGGTGGTTTTAATGGTCAGGATCGGCCACTGGCAATTCGGGCAAGCTTCTTTGAGCGGCTCGTTCCACAGCGCATAATCACATTTCGGGTATTCCGAGCAGGAATAAAACACTTTGCCGCGCCGTGATTTGCGGGTCAGGATCTCACCTTTTTCACATTGCGGACAATCCACACCGGTATTGGCCGGCTGCTCCAGTGATTCGATATGTTTGCATTTCGGATAGCTGGAGCAACCGATAAATTTGCCGTATTTGCCGATGCGATAAATTAAATCCGATTCACACTGCGGACATTGCCGGCCTTCCACTTTTTCCGGCTCACTGGCCGTGGTTTCTTCACCATTGATATTACGGGTGTAATCACACTCCGGATAACCGGTACAGCCGATAAATCGGCCACTGCGGCCTAAACGACTGGATAGCTGTTTGCCACATTTCGGGCAATTTTCATCCATCAGTTCCTGGGTTACATCGCTACGCTGGACTTCTTTGTCTTTGGTTTCCACCTGTTCTTTAAATGGTCCCCAGAAATTACGTAGCAGCGGGATCCATTCTTCTTCACCACGCGATACCGCATCTAACTCATCCTCGAGTTTGGCGGTAAAACTGTAATCAACATAACGGGTGAAATGCTCGACCAGAAATTTACCAACCACCCGGCCCACATCGGTGGGGTGAAAACGCTTGGTGATCAACTCGACATATTCGCGCTGTAACAGCGTCGAAATGATGCTGGCATAGGTCGATGGCCGGCCAATATCGTGTTCTTCAAGGCTACGCACCAGACTGGCTTCACTGTAGCGTGGTGGCGGCTCGGTGAAATGTTGCTCGGGACGGATTTTATGCAGCGTCACCACATCGCCCACCACCATCGGCGGCAGCAGATTTTCGTCTTTATCGGCTTTACTGTCGTCCTGACCTTCCAGGTAAACGCTCATAAAACCGGGATTAACCACCGTCGAGCCATTGGCACGGAAAGTATTACCTTTGCCACAACCTAAATCGACGGCAACGGTGTCCAAAGTAGCATGCACCATCTGACTGGCCAGGGCCCGCTGCCAGACCAACGTGTACAATTTCAGCTGATCGGCCGATAAATAGGCTTTCATCTCTTCCGGGGTACGCAACACTGAGGTGGGTCGAATCGCCTCATGCGCTTCCTGAGCATTTTTTGACTTGGTTTTGTATTGCTGTGGTTTGCTGGGCACGGCTTTATTGCCATATCGCTCAGCAATAAATTCGCGAATTTCACTGATGGCATCGTTGGCCAGCGTTACTGAGTCGGTACGCATATAGGTGATCAAACCCACGGCACCCTCACCGGTATCGACACCTTCATAAAGCTGTTGGGCGACACTCATGGTGCGCTGGGCACCAAAACCAAGTTTACGCGAGGCTTCCTGTTGCAAAGTCGACGTGGTGAAAGGCGCGGCGGGATTACGTTTGCGTTGTTTTTTCTCAACGTGCGTAACCAGCAATTTACCGTCAGCGGCTTTATTAAGCGTGGCGACGACTTTGTCGGCCTGCCCGGTATTATCGATGCTGAACTGGCTGAGTTTTTCATCTTGGTAATGGGTCAGCTTAGCCTGAAACGCGGTTTTTTCAATTTCCGTATCGGCTTCAATAGTCCAGTATTCCTGGGCTTTAAAGGCTTCGATTTCCAGCTCACGCTCGACGATCATTCGCAGCGCCGGACTTTGCACCCGGCCAGCTGACAGGCCACGGCGGACTTTTTTCCACAATAGCGGCGATAAGGTGAAACCAACCAGATAATCCAGCGCCCGACGCGCTTGCTGCGCATTAACCAGATCCATCGATAATTCGCGTGGATTGGCGACCGCGTCATTAACGGCCTGCTTAGTAATTTCATGAAACACCACCCGGTGGGTTTCTTTGTCTTTGAGCACACCTTTGGTTTTCAACAATTCATACAGATGCCAGGAAATCGCCTCTCCCTCGCGATCCGGATCCGTTGCCAGATACAGTGAATCGGCTTTTTTCATGGCTTTGGCAATGGCATCGACATGCTTGCTGTTGCGGTCTATTACCTGATATTTCATGGCAAAATCGTTACTCGGATCCACCGCACCTTCTTTGGGCAACAAATCGCGAACGTGCCCATAAGACGCAAGCACTTCTACGTCATTACCAAGGTATTTTTTAATAGTCTTGGCTTTGGCCGGCGACTCGACGATGACGAGTTTTCTTCCCATAGATTTCTTCACCAAATATTATCCATTTAAAATAACAAAGCCCGTAAAAACGGGCCTTGTCGGGATGCATCAGAGGGTACGATCAGTGAATGACCGCTTCCATATCTTCAAACACCAGATCTTCCATCCAGGCATAGGCCACTTCTCTGCCTGGCTGATAAAACAGCACCATTAATACCACCCATTTCAGCTGTTCCAGATCAATTTCTTCACTGTCCAGTGCCAACACACGTTCGATGACAACTTCGCGAGTTTCGACATCCAGAACACCAACCTGTTCCAGGAACAATACATAACCGCGGCAATGCACATCCAGCCGCTCCATCTCACTGTCATTAAAGACGCGGATAGAAACATCGGGATTATCTACTTGCGGGGCGACGACGGTCATGGTGTCAAGCCAATTCAGCGCTTTGTGGATTTCCAGTTCCTGAAAACCGACGCGCTCCAGCTCTAGCTCTAGCGTGTCTTTGTCAGGCTGATGGCTGTCTTCGGTGTCGATGTAGTTTTCAAACAAATACAACAACACGTCAATTACATTTTCTTTCATCGGCTTCTCTGTTGTGGGCCTTGTCAGGCGCCAATGCGACTATATTTGCCTCCTGGCAATGCACTGACGCGACCTTGCAGCTCCAGTAATAACAGCATGGAGGAAACGACATCGGCCGTCAATCCGCTGCGCGAAATCAACTCGTCTATATGAATGGGGTCAAATCCCAAATATTCAAATAATTGCTGATATTCAGCGTCATCGGCAGCTGGCGGAGAAGGCTGCTGAGACTTTGCCGGCGGATCAGCGATTTGCGCAAATTCTGCCAAGGCGCCCAACTCTTCGATGATGTGATCGGCTGTTTCTACCAGTTTGGCCCCCTCACGGATTAGCTGATGACAACCGCGGGCCAACGGGTTGTGAATGGATCCTGGCATGGCAAATACTTCACGGCTCTGTTCCATCGCCATACGGGCCGTAATTAAAGAACCACTGCGCAGTGCCGCCTCAACCACCAAGGTGCCCAGTGATAAGCCGCTGATAATGCGATTTCGCCGTGGGAAATTTTCAGCCAGCGGTGGCGTGCCTAATGGAAATTCAGAAACGATCGCACCCTGCTTGGCAATCTGATGGGCAAGATCCCGATTTTTGGCCGGATAAACGCGATCTAATCCCGTGCCCACCACGGCAATGGTTTTACCACCGCCAGCCAATGCGCCTTTATGCGCTGCTGCATCAATACCATCGGCCAACCCACTGCAAATTTGTAAGCCGCCACTGGCCAGATATCGGGCGAATTCAAACGCGCTGTCTTTACCGGCATGGCTGGGATGACGACTGCCGACAATCGCCAACTGCCAATGTATTAGGCAGTCAACATCGCCCTGTACAAACAATAGCGACGGCGGATCAGGGATTTCTTTGAGCAGCGGTGGATAACGCGGGTCGGACAGCGTCAGCGCATAACGATCCGGCGCTTCCAGCCAAAGCAGATCTTGCTCAACTTGTTGCCAGTCAGGTTCTTGTAAAGCGCTTTTCAGTTTATCGGGCAGATTTTTCAGCTGGCCAGACTGTTGAAACAGACTGCTGGCCTGATTAACCTGAGCCATTAAGCTGGCAAACGTTACCGGCCCAACACCTTTGGTGCGCAGCAATGCCAGTTGGCTGGCCAGTTCCATCTGGCCGGGTGGGAAATCGTCCAGTGTCAGGAGTTACTCCGCTGATTTAACCTTGTCGTAAAGATTCACCGCTTTGGTTGATTTCATCACGATGGCATAGCTGACTTTTTCAAATAAACGGAATACCAGCGCTTCACCGGCATGCTCGTCGGGCAACGTCACTTCGTCAAAGCGATCTTCGGTCACCGAATCCTTAATCGTTTCCCCTGCTTTATACAATGACAATACATGACCTGGCGCCAAGCCATCGCGCGTACCGAGATTCAATACAATAATTTGGTACTGGCCAACCTGCGATACACCATCGAATACCGAAATGATGCGGCCTGACAAGGCAGTATCAGGTGAACGCGGGAAGAAGTTGATTTCATAGTCATCAGCCTCGACCTCTAACAGCCGGTCACCAATTTGTACTTCACGATTGGTAAAGGTTAAATCGACGGTCGATGGATCACCGATATCAGTCACCGTAGCATCACCGGTGTAAATGGCTTCATAACCCAGCAACTCATTGGTATCCGGATCAATATATTTTTTGCCGCCGCGGAAAACGCTGAAATTCTGACCGACTTCACCGGTTATACCCCGGGCATAAACATAATCACCGGTACCCGAAATCAACCGTTCATCACTGCTGGCCACAATATAAGGTGCACTGTCCAGGACTTCAGCACCGACCACTTTGGGTTTCGACAGAAACGGACCAATGTCCGACATGGAGATGGTTGGAATTGGTTTTTCCAACTGCATTTCGCGCACTTCCGGTGACATTTTGTAGGTTTGTTTGCCGCGATTAAGTGCCAGAACTGGTCGACCGTCACGATATACCAGCGTTAATTCGTCACCGGGATAAATTAAATGCGGGTTTTCAACTTGTGGATTGACTTCCCAGATCTCCGGCCAGTGCCAGGGCTGCTGCAGAAACATACCGGAGATATCCCACAAGGTATCGCCTTTTTTAACGACATAACGATCCGGGTGATTAGGGTTAAGCGCTACTTCATTAGCCAAAATCGGCAAGCTCAGTAAAGCGATAAATAAAGTCAGGCAAAAACGGCGAATCATCGGCATATCCTCATGGACAGGAGCAGGCTGTCCGCGTCCCTCTGTAATGGACAACCCCAGCTAATAGTTTGGTATAAGCCAGCGCATCAATCAAGCGCTTAGCCATTAAAATAAGCTTATACACCAGACCCGATTGAAGTACAAAGTTAACTATCGCATTTAAGCATTTGTTGGCAGTGAATATCTTGCCAAAACAACAGCCTGAAAATCCCCTTTTCAATGCGCAAAAATAAACTGACAATCGGCTTATCCGCCGCAAAGTGAGCGAATAACATTGTTTAAGGCAGCAAACTTGCCAGACACGGTAGGCCAACGGTTATGGTGCTGAGCGTTCTATTCTGATGCCTGAATCGCTAAATCTGGCAAAATAACTCCTGCCGGCTTGTTGTAATGATTTTTCATTGCCACGCCAGCGCTTTACAATAAACTCTGCTGACTTTTTAAAGTCATAGAAATAATTAGCAAACAGGTTTGATAAATGGCGATTTTGAATATTCTGCATTTCCCGGATCCGCGGCTGCGTAATAAAGCCCTGCCCGTCGAAACCGTTGATGATGAAATCCGTCAGCTGGCGCACGATATGCTGGAAACCATGTATCAGGCACCCGGCATTGGCCTTGCTGCAATACAGGTGAATGTTTTAAAGCGGGTGATTGTTATTGATATTTCAGATGACAATTCTGATCCGCTAATTCTGGTTAACCCTGAGCTCATTGCAACCGAAGGTGAACGTGAATTTCAGGAAGGTTGTTTGTCGGTACCCGAGGCCTATGAAATGGTCACCCGTGCTGACACCATTAAATTCAAAGCATTAGATTTGGATGGCAAACCGTTTGAACGATCCGCCGAAGGACTGCTGGCAACCTGTGTACAGCATGAAATTGATCATTTGGACGGCAAATTATTTGTTGATTATTTGAGTAATCTGAAACGAGACCGGATCCGCAAGAAACTCGAAAAACATCAGAAACAAAAGCTGTAAGGACGGTCATGCGCATAATCTTTGCCGGCACGCCGGATTTCGCAGCGGCCAGCCTGGCAGCGTTACTGGCCGCTGACCATCAGGTGGTTGCCGTTTACAGCCAACCGGATCGGCCATCCGGTCGCGGCCGCAAACTGACGGCTAGTCCGGTTAAACAACTTGCCTTAGAGCATCATATTCCAGTCGAACAGCCATTAAATTTTAAAGATCCACTGGATCGTCAGCGTCTGGCCGATTATCAGGCTGATGTCATGGTGGTGGTGGCCTACGGTCTGATTCTGCCGCAAGCCATTTTGGATACCCCCAAATACGGCTGTCTGAATATTCATGCTTCTTTGTTGCCGCGCTGGCGTGGCGCAGCGCCCATTCAGCGGGCCATTTTAGCCGGTGATACCGAAACTGGCGTCTGCATCATGCAAATGGCCGCCGGCCTCGATACTGGCCCGGTTTTAAAACAGGCATCTTTGCCAATTGCCAGCGATGACACCGCACAATCTCTGCACGATAAATTAGCCACAATAGGGGCTGAGGCCTTGTTATCGACGCTCGATAATTTAGTGACTTTACAAGCGCAGGCGGTTGCACAGGATGATAGTAAAACGTGTTATGCCGATAAGCTGCAAAAGGCCGAAGCCATTATTGACTGGCAGCACAGTGCGGCCCGGATTGACCGGCAAATTCGCGCCTTTAATCCGTGGCCGGTAGCGCAAACAATATGGCACGGTGACACCATGCGAATCTGGTCGGCGCAACTCAGCGATACCATCTTAACCGGTCAGCCCGGTGAGATTATCCGCGTTGATCGCGATGCGTTACTGGTCGCTACCGGCAATGGCATTCTGCGCATTGACCAAATACAATTGCCCGGTAAACGCAGCATGCAAGTCGCCGATTTGTTAAATTCACAAACCATCAAAACAGGCGAGCAGCTTGGCTAAATCATCATCGCTTTGCCCGCGCAGCACCGCCGCAAAAGTTATTACGGCCGTAGCGCAACAAAAACAATCGCTAAATCCGGTTTTGACGGCTGCTTTAACCACGTTGCCGGCTGCACAGCGCAGTCTTTGTCAGCAATTAAGTTATGGCGTGCTGCGGCTTTATCCGAGCTTGCAGGCACTGGCTGAGCCGCTATTGCAGAAAAAACTGAAAAATAAAGACCAGGACATCTACGCGCTGTTGCTGATGGGTCTTTACCAGTTGCGCGAACTGCGCATCCCACCTCATGCCGCTATCTCTGAAACAGTCGATGCCGCCAGTTTACTTAATAAAAACTGGGCTAAGGGTCTGCTCAATGCTTGTTTACGGCAATATCAGCGCCGGCAAACAGAATTGGAAAATCAGGCCAGTAACAGCGACGCGGGCCAGTTTGCCCACCCCCAATGGCTGATTGACGCGATTCGCCATGATTGGCCGGATCATTGGCAACAAATACTCAGCGCCAATAATCAGCAAGCGCCGATGATTTTGCGGGTTAATCATCAAAAAACGACGGCGGCTGAATATCAAAACCTACTGACTGAAAAGCAGATCAGCAGCCAGTTATTGAATGCGTGCCCACAAGGTTTATTGCTGGACAAAGCCTGCGATATCAATGAATTACCCCATTTCACCGATGGCTGGGTGTCGGTACAGGACGGCGCGGCGCAGCAGGTGGTGTCATTACTTGATTTACAGCCCGGTATGCGGGTGCTCGATGCTTGTGCCGCCCCGGGCGGCAAAACGGCACATATGTTGGAGTTAGTGCCGGATTTGTCGATGTTGGCTCTGGATATTGATGCCCAGCGACTGCTACGAGTGACGGAAACCTTAACTCGTCTGGGTTTAAACGGCAAAACCCTGACGGCTGATGCCGCAGATACCACCAACTGGTGGCAGGGCGAGCGTTTTGATCGTATTCTCATTGATGCGCCGTGCAGTGGCAGCGGTGTGATTCGCCGGCATCCGGATATAAAACTACTGCGCCGACCCGAAGATATTGACCAGCTGGCAGCGCGTCAGCAGCAATTACTGGATAATTTATGGCCATTACTGAAACCGGATGGCATCTTGGTTTACACTACTTGCTCGGTGTTCGACCGGGAAAATGCCGGCCAGATCCAAGCTTTTTTACAACGTCACAGTGATGCCCGTCTGATCGAAGCCGTTCAGCCACCGGCCCGTAAAGCACAATATGGCTATCAAAGATTGCCTGGGGATGATGCTTTTGATGGATTCTATTATGCCTGTTTGCAGCGCCGCTAAGCGCTTAATGCAGTTGCTGTGCTGGCTGGCGTTGCCGATGACGGCGCAAGCCGCGCAATTTACCATTGATCAGGCACAGGTTTATCAGGTTGGTAATGGCTACACGCTTAATGCCACCATCCGTTATCCGCTGACCCCGCGGGTGCAGGAAGCACTCGAAAACGGTGTACCAATCACTTTTTTTCAAGAAATCCAACTGTTGGACCGAACGCCGATATTATGGGACTGGTGGCAATGGGATGAAGTTATCTGGGCTACTGAAATTCGTTACGAACTGCGTTATCACGACCTGTCCCAACAATACATGTTGCACTCGCTGGAAGCTGGAAACTATCGCAACTTCACCACTCTGGCCAGTGCGCTGAATGCCATGGGTGATATTGACAATTTTATCTTGCCGCCGGCGTTTACCAAAACCACTGACAGCACGATTCTACGGTTGCGCAGTGGCATTGACTTAACCGCCCTGCCATCACCAATGCGCCCCGGTGCCATGGTTTCCAGCAAATGGGATCTGACCAGCGATTGGTTTGAAGCAATATGGCCCTCCGACTGATCCGCCGGCTAAGCACCGGTACCGCTCCTTATTTTTCCCTGGCCATCATGCTGTTGCTGTTGGCCTATCTGCTCAGTGCTGCCACTCAGGATAAATCCCGGCTCAATGATTTATTTTTAATCATTTTCGGTATCGGTCTGACATGCATGCTGATTCTTGGCAGCTTGCTGGCCCGTGGTTTATGGCGGCTATACCGTGATTTTCAACGTAAATCCGCCGGATCGCGACTGACGCTCCGACTGGTCAGCCTGTTTGTGCTGCTGATTGTTGGCTCGACCAGCATCGTCTATGGTTTTTCGGTGCACTTTTTACAGCGTGGCATCAATAGCTGGTTTGATGTGGAAGTCGAACAGGCACTTAACGATTCGCTGGAGTTGAGTCGCAGCGCTTTTGGTATTCGCATGCGAACGCTGCTCCGCCAAACCCGGATGATGGCCGGCGTCTTGTCAGAGTTACCAGACAGCAGTCTGGGACATAATTTACGTGAATTAAACCGGCTCAGTGGCGCGCTGGAACTGAGCATCTGGAACATGGATGGCCGGATTGTGGTGTCTAGCATTGATAATCCGGCAATCATTGTCCCCAACCGGCCAGACCCGGCGATCGTCCGGCAAATCACGCAGGGCGAAGACTATATTGGCCTGGATCCTATTGAGGGCGAAGAATTCCAATTACGAGCTGCCGTCAAGATCCCCAGTCAATCGCCTTTAGCCGAAGAGCGTTTGCTGCATGTTTTATTTCCGGTCAATGAACAACTGAGTACACTGGGCAAAAACGTTCAGGATGCCTACACCGATTACAAAGAACTCAGTTACCTGCGCCAGCCACTGGTGACGATCTTTACGTTGACGCTGAGCCTGATTGTGTTTTTAACGGTATTAGCCTCGATCTGGTTTGCCGTTTGGATTTCCCGGCGGATCGTAGAGCCATTGCAAGAGTTAGCGGAAGGTACCCAGGCGGTGGCTTCCGGTAACTACAATATGCAACTGACCGCCTCCGGCCATGATGAAATTGGCTTTTTGGTGCGCTCGTTTAACCAGATGACGCAGCGTTTAACGCAGGCGCGTAATGCCTCACAGCGCAGTCACCGGCTTCTGGAACAACAAACCAGTTACCTGACCACGGTATTGGGCAGCCTGTCGAGCGGCGTCATCACCATCGACAAAGATTTATATTTGCGCACCGCCAATGTCGCCAGCAGCAAAATTCTTGGCGTTAATTTGCAGCAACGACTGGAAAGCTCTCTGGATAATCTGGCGCGACTCAATGACAATCTGCAGTCGTTTGCTATGTTGATCAAAAATTTCACTCTGAAACCAGTGGGCTGGGAACAGCAATTAGAGCTCAGTCAGGCCAAGGGCCGGCAAACATTAATGTGTCATGGTACACCGTTGCCGGGAGAAACCGGCTGGGTTATCGTTTTTGACGATATCACGACATTGATGCAAGCACAGCGCCATGCAGCCTGGGGTGAAGTAGCCCGACGGCTGGCGCACGAAATTAAAAATCCCTTGACGCCGATTCAGTTATCGGCCGAACGCCTGCAACATAAATATGTATCGATGGTGCCCGCCGATCAGGCAGAAACACTGACCAAACTGACTGACACGATTGTTCACCAGGTCGAAGCCATGAAAGATATGGTCAATGAATTTTCTGATTATGCCCGCAGCCCGGGGTTGCAACTGGAGTGGTTGTCGGTCGGCGATTTGCTGCGCGAGGTTTTAACGCTTTACCAAAGCAATCCCCAACATCAGTTTGCTTTACTGAATAGTCAGGAAGATTTGCAGATCCGAGTGGATCGCAATCGTTTCCGGCAAGTGCTGCATAATTTATTAAAAAACGCCATCGAGGCCAGTGAAGAGGCCGGCATGTCGGTCGATATCGTCATCAGTTATCACGCTTTGCGTTACCAGCATCAGCGCTGGCTGGAAATCACCGTTCAGGATCAGGGCCCCGGCTTCCCGGCTGAGATGATCGACACCCTATTTGAACCCTACGCCACCACCAAAACCAAAGGCACAGGTCTTGGACTTGCCATTGTTAAGAAAATCATCGAAGAACATGGCGGTGATGTCTGGGCCGAAAACCTTGGCGACGATGGAGCAGGTATAATCATTAGGTTGCCACTAGAGGATCAGCAGACGTGAGTACCGAAAAACCACTGATACTGGTTGTGGATGACGAACCCGATATCCGCAATCTGATTAAAGATATTCTGGAAGACGAAGCCTACCGGGTCGCCACCGCCAGCAACGGCGAAGAGGCGCGCGAGGCATTTGTTAACCAGCAACCACATCTGGTGCTGCTCGATATCTGGATGCCGGATATTGATGGCATCAGCCTGCTGAAAGAGTTTAAACAACAAAACAGCAACGTCACCATTGTCATGATGTCCGGCCATGGCACCATTGAAACCGCGGTCGAAGCCACCCGCTCCGGTGCCAGCGATTTTATTGAAAAACCGCTGTCAATGGCCAAATTGCTGCGCGGTGTCGAACTGGCACTGGAAAATCGCGCCAGGCAAACCGCCATGCAACAGGAAATGGCCATTGAACCGGTCGGTAAAAGCGCCAAAATGTCCCAGCTGCGGGAACAGGCCGACAAAGTTGCCAGCCATGACATGCCGATTTTGTTGGTCGGTGAAGGTGGTACGGGCAAGCATTGCTTTGCGCATTATTTGCACCGACTGGGACTTTATTCTGCCGGTAAATTTATTGAGTTCAGTCCGGAGAGCTTTCCACTGGACAGCCATAAACTGGTGACATTGGCGCAACAAAATTGTATTTATATCAATGATATTGCCCTGCTAAACGATGATGCCCAAGCGTTGATGCTGCATTTACTGGAGAGCGGTCAGCTAAAACAATGTCAGCTAATTTGCGCCACCCAGCAATCTTTGGATAAAGCCATTAATCGCGGCGACTTCCTGGAAGGCCTGTTTTATCAGCTCAATACCATCACCCTGCAAATGCCGGCGCTGCGTGAACATATCGAAGATATTCCCGAGCTGGTGCACTTTTTTGTTGATCAGCAAACCACCCAGGCCGGCTTACCTTACCGGCGGTTTACCGTGGCCGCACAAAACCGGCTGCGCAACTACAACTGGCCGGGCAATATCCTCGAGCTGAAAAACGTTATTCAACGGCTGCTGGTACTGGGTGATACCGATGAGATTGATGTCAGCGATATTGAAACTGCGCTGCATGCCGAACCACCACCCAATGCCGATGATATTGAAGGTATTAATCTGGATTTGCCACTGCGCGAGGCACGCGAACAATTTGAGCGAATTTATTTATTGCAGAAATTACAAGAAACCGATGGCAACGTTGGTAAAGCCGCTAAATTGGCTGGCATGGAGCGTACCCATTTGTACCGCAAACTGCGTGCCCTCGGCATTGACAGCAAACAAGTATAGGACGCCGCTATGAAGATCCTGATTCTCGGCGCCGGACAAGTAGGCGCCTCCGTCGCTTCCACACTGGCCCGTGAAGATGACGATATCACGCTGGTCGATACCGATATGGGCAACCTGTCTAAACTGCAGGATCATTACGATATTCGCGTGATTCAAGGGCCCGCCTCACATCCGGATGTTCTGGCCCGCGCTGGCGCAGCCGATGCTGATTTGGTATTGGCGGTAACCAACAGCGATGAAACCAATATGGTGGCTTGTCAGATTTGCCATACCCTGTACAACACCCCCACCAAAATCGCCCGTATTCGGGCACCGGAATACTTAGCCAAGCCAGAGCTGTTTAATAACGAAGCCATCGCCATTGATGTACTGATCAGTCCGGAGCAGTTGGTTACCGACTATATTCAGCGACTGGTGAGCCACCCCAATGCTTTGCAAGTACTGGATTTTGCGGAAGGCCTGGTGCAACTGGTTGCCGTCAGAGCCTTTCATGGCGGGCCTTTAGTCGGTCACCCGCTGCGCGACCTGCGTAAACATATCCCCAAAACAGAAACCCGTGTGGCGGCTATTTTCCGAAATGGCCGGGCGATTGCACCGGAAGCCAATACCGTTATCGAAACCGATGATGAAGTATTTTTTATTGCCGCCAGCAAAGATATTAACGCGGTTATGGCGGAGCTTCGCCGACTCGATAAACCCTATAAACGTATCATGCTGGCCGGTGGCGGTAATATCGGTATCCGGCTGGCACGGGCTCTGCAACATGACTATCAAATCAAAATCATCGAGTCCAATCCGGACCGCGCGGATTATTTATCTGAAGAATTATCACAAAGCATCGTCCTGCTCGGTGATGTTGCCAACGAAGAGTTACTGATTGAAGAAGAAATCGACAAAGTCGATTTATTCTGCGCGCTGACCAATGACGATGAAGCCAATATTTTGTCATCGATGCTGGCTAAACGGTTGGGTGCCCGCAAAGTGTTGTCACTGATTAACCGCGCCGCCTATGTTGATTTGGTGGAAAGTGGCAGCATTGATATTGCCCTGTCACCACAACAGGCAACGATTGGTAGCTTGCTGGCACATATCCGCCGTGGCGATATTGTCGCTGTGCATTCCTTGCGCCGCGGAGCTGCCGAAGCACTGGAAGCGGTTGCCCATGGCGATAAAGATTCATCAATGGTGGTGGGCCGCCGTTTAGATGAAATCGATTTGCCGCCCGGCACCTCTATCGGCGCCATCGTGCGCAAAGATGAGGTCATTATCGTGCACCGCGATACCGTTATCGAAGCTGAAGATCATGTGATTTTATTCCTGACCAACAAACGCCATGTTAAGGAAGTCGAGCGCCTGTTCCAGGTGGGATTTAACTTCTTTTAAGATGGCCAGCTATCTCAAAAATCATTTTCTGGTGGCCATGCCGAATCTCATTGATTCGTTTTTTTATCACTCAGTGGTATACCTGTGTGAACATAGCGAAAATGGCGCTATGGGCATTATTATCAACCGGCCCACACGTATACAGTTAACCGAGCTGCTCAACCATTTGCGGATTAATAATAATAGTGACTGGGCGCAAAACCGCACCGTGTTGTTTGGCGGCCCGGTCAAAAAAGACCAGGGTATGGTGCTGCATGATGGTGGCTTACATTGGAAAAGTACCATGGCCGTTGCCGATGATTTATTTTTAACCACCTCCGGCGATATCTTGTCGGATTTGGGCAGTAGTAAAGGCCCTCGCAATGCATTGGTGACACTTGGCTATGCGGGGTGGGGAGAAGGCCAGTTAGAACAGGAACTCGCCGAAAACAGCTGGCTGACTGTTCCTGCCACGCATGGTTTGTTATTTGATACACCGGCTGAAGAGCGCTGGGAAGCCGGCGCCAAATTGCTGGGTATAGATATCCATTTAATGTCGAATAACGCTGGGCATGCATGAGCGATTCCGGCACCGTGATGGGCTTTGACTTTGGCATGAAAAACATCGGTGTTGCCGTTGGCCAGCAGTTAACTGGGACCGCCAGCGGCCTGACTGCGCTAAAAGCGCGCGATGGCATTCCCGACTGGCAGCAAATTGCCGAGTTAATCCGGCAGTGGCAGCCGCGCCAATTGGTGGTGGGCCTGCCGCTGAATATGGATGGCAGTGAGCAACAGATGACCGCCTCGGCACGGAAATTTGGCAACCGCCTTAACAATCGTTTTAATATTCCGGTGGCCTGGCAGGATGAACGACTGACCACTTTTGAAGCGGTAGCCTCAATGGGCCTGCGCAACAAGTTTCAGTCAGCAAAACGTAGCGATGTTGATCGGCTGTCAGCACAAATTATTCTTCAATCATGGTTGGACCAACAATGACAATGCCAAACTCACAAGCAGAACTGCAAACCTTGCTGGAAAATATGGCCGGCACGCTGCGTGAACAGTTTGCTGATAAAAAACCATTACTGGTTGGCATCCACACCGGCGGCGTCTGGGTAGCACAGGCTTTGCAAACACTACTGGGTGAGGATTTCTTCGCCGCACCGCTCGGCACCTTGAATATCGCTTATTACCGTGATGATTTCACCCGCATCGGTATGCACCCTCAGGTTTCACCATCGGATCTGCCATTTGATGTTGATAACCGGCATTTGATTCTGGTCGATGACGTGTTTTACAGCGGCCGCACCACCCGCGCGGCACTGAATGAAATTTTTGATTATGGCCGGCCAGCGACAGTGACCTTAACGGTATTGATTGAGCGCAATGGTCGTGAATTACCGATCCGTCCCGATATTGTTGGCGCCAGCGTACAACTGGAAAAGGGTCAGCAGCTCAAATTACGCAAATCAGCGGACGGACTGCATTTAGAACTGCGTGAGGCCGGAGCGGTGCATGCACAGTAACCAACTGACAGAACAAGGTCATTTGCGGCATTTCCTGACCATTGAGGGCTTGAAACGGCCATTACTCACCGAGATCATGGACCGCGCCGAGCAATTTTCCGGTATTGGTCACCGGCAAGTGAAAAAAGTACCGTTACTGCGCGGCAAAACTATCGTTAATCTGTTTTTTGAAAACAGCACACGTACCCGATCGACGTTTGAATTAGCAGCCAAACGTCTGTCTGCCGATGTGATGAACTTTAATATCAACACCTCCGCAACCTCCAAAGGCGAAAGTCTGCTCGACACCCTGCATAATCTCGAAGCCATGCATACCGATATGTTTGTCGTGCGCCACAATCAAAGTGGTGCCGCTGAGTTTATCGCCCAGCACGTAGCGCCGCATGTCAGTGTTATTAATGCTGGTGACGGCTGTCATGCCCATCCAACGCAGGCAATGCTGGATATGTTTACCATTCGCCGCCATAAACAGCATTTTGCCGATTTGAGGGTAGCGATTGTCGGCGATATTTTGCACTCGCGGGTGGCCCGCTCGCAGATCCAGGCGTTATCGACACTGGGGGTTGGCGAAATTCGTGTCATTGGCCCGCAGACTTTGCTGCCCCGTGATTGCCACACCATGGGCGTCCATGTTTATCACGATATGGCCGAAGGCCTTGAAGATGTCGACGTGGTCATTACCCTGAGACTGCAGCTGGAACGCATGCAAGGCGCCTTGTTACCCAGTGCTCGCGAATATTACCGCTGCTTTGGCCTGACCCCGGAAAAACTGCGTTT
The DNA here is from genome assembly GCA_040882115.1 of Methylophaga sp. Lineage (GTDB taxonomy): Bacteria > Pseudomonadota > Gammaproteobacteria > Nitrosococcales > Methylophagaceae > Methylophaga. Next base: position 55,372 of record JBBEBX010000005.1, read on the forward strand.
TGCCAAACCGGATGCCATTGTCATGCATCCGGGACCGATTAACCGCGGTGTTGAAATCGCCTCGTCGGTTGCCGATGGCCCGCAATCGGTGATTCTCGAGCAGGTCACTCACGGCATTGCCATTCGCATGGCAGTGATGTCGATGGCGCTGGGCAGTCAATCAGATTTTTATGAGGCCGAAGCATGAGAACGGTGATCACAGGCGGCCGTGTTATTGATCCGGCCAGCCAGCTCGATACGCAGCAGTCTATTTATATTGATGATGGCAAAATCGTCGCCATTAGCGACCATTTAGCCGATTTTCATCCTGATTTAACGCTCGACGCCGACGGCATGATTGTCTGTCCGGGGCTGGTGGACTTAAGTGCCCGGCTGCGTGAACCGGGCCAGGAACATACCGCAACCATTGACAGTGAAACCCGCGCCGCTGTTGCTGGCGGCATTACCACGCTGGCCGTACCGCCAGATACCGATCCGGTTATTGATAATCCTGCCGTGGTCGAGTTGATTGAAGATCGCGCCAAAAAAGCCGGTCGGGTGATGGTGCTGACAGTCGGCGCTTTGACGCAAAAACTGGATGGGCAATTATTGGCTGAGATGGCGGCCTTGAAACAAGCTGGCTGCGTCGGTGTCAGCAATGGCCTCAACGCCATCAAAAATAGTGTGGTCTGGCGGCGAGCACTGGAATATGCATCGACACTGGATTTGACTGTGTTTATCAATGCCGCTGATCCCTGGCTGCAAAAACAAGGCTGTGTTCACGAAGGCACCGTCAGTGCCCGACTGGGTCTCTCCGGCATTCCGGAAAGCGCAGAAACCATCGCGGTCAGTCGCGATTTATTGTTGATTGAACAAAGCGGTGTACGTGCTCACTTTCATAATATCTCCAGTGGTCGTGCGGTTAAAATGATTCGTGAAGCACAAGAGCGCGGTTTGCCGGTCACCGCCGATGTCAGCGCGCATCATCTGCATTTATGCGAACACGATCTGGGCAATTACGATGCACTGAGTCATGTGATGCCACCACTGCGGGGGGTTCGGGATCGCGAACAATTACAACAGGGGTTACGTGATGGCGTTTTGCAGGCCATCGCTTCGCATCACCAACCGCTGGACGCTGACGCCAAACTAGGCCCGTTTGCCGAAACCCAGCCGGGCGTTTCGGCGCTGGAAACATTGCTGCCTTTGACACTGAAGCTGGTCGAAGACGATGAATTGGATTTGATCTCCGCCTTGGCTGCTTTGACCTGTCAGCCTGCAGACATTCTGGGCATTGATGCGGGACAGCTAAAAATTGGCGCCAGTGCTGATATTTGTATTATCGATCCGGATGCTCATTTTGAGTGTTGGCCACGGCAGTTTATTAGTGCCGGTAAAAACAGCCCTTTTTCTGGCTGGTTATTTCGTCATCAGGCAGCCTACACGCTGTTTCAAGGCAAACTCGTTTACCAGCGCTAGTGCTGATAATTATATTTATTGGAGTTTTATATGCGTAAATCCCGCTGGCTAACCGCCCTGACTATGATTGGCTTACTGGCTTTTGCCGTCGGCTGTACACCTGAAGTGGGCACCGATGAATGGTGCGTGATGATGAAAGAAAAACCCAAAGCCGACTGGACCGCTAACGAGGCTGGTGATTACGCCCAACACTGCTTGTTATAAGGCATGAAGGCAAGGCTTTACGCCCTGGATTTTGATGGGGTTATATGTGATAGCGCCCAGGAAACCGGCCTCAGTGCCTGGCGTGCGGCGCGGCGCATCTGGCCCGAATTACCGGGGCAAATACCGGACACCGTATTAGCCGGCTTTCGCCAGGTTCGGCCGGCGCTGGAGACCGGTTTTGAAAGTATTTTAATTAATCGCAGTTTATACGACGGCACACCGGTATCAGCATTGCTCGATGACTTTTCACAGCAGATTGACGCTGTTCGACAGCGTTTCCAGCTGCAAAACGAGACACTGAAAAGCGTATTCGGTGAGGTACGCGATAGTTGGATTGCTGATGATTTTGCCAGCTGGATTGCCAATAATCCGTTATATCCGGGTATGGCTGAATTTTTACAACAAATCCCGCCAGCACAGCTGTTTATTATTACCACCAAACAGGAACGCTTTGTCAGCGCTATTCTGGAAGCAAATGCCATTAGCCTGCCGAAAGCACAGATCTACGGCCTGGAAAGACGTCGCAGTAAAAGCGATATCTTAGGTGAGCTAGTCAGGGATCACGGGGGGAAAATATGCTTTGTTGAAGACCGCCTGCCAACGCTGCTGCAGATCATTAACGAGCCACATTTAAATAGCGTTGATTTATGGCTGGCGGACTGGGGTTATAACACGCAAAACGATCAGCAAACTGCTGAGCGATCGTCGCGCATTCAAACACTGGCTTTACAGAATTTACACCGTTTACTGAGTTAACGGTGACTGCCGGGATCGGCAAGAAAAAAATAGCGGAGCGGACGGGACTATTCGCCACTTCCTGTGGCTCACCTTGCTAGCAAGGCCAGCCTGCGGCTGTTCAAAAATGCTCTTGGCATTTTTGTCGAACCGGTGTTTTGATATCACGGGTTCTCGTCGCTCTTGTTGCAAGACAACGGCTTATGTTCTTGGCGTGAAAATAACAAAAATAAAATGGCGGAGCGGACGGGACTCGAACCCGCGACCTCCGGCGTGACAGGCCAGCATTCTAACCAACTGAACTACCGCTCCGCAACCTGCTCAAACCAGCTGGTTTGGTCAGGAAGCGTGAAAGCATACAGCAATTTTTCGTCAGGTGTTAGCGAAAAAAAAAGCTTTTTTACTTTGCCATAAAAAAGCCCGCAATCAATGCGGGCTTTTCTTCGAAATGCAGCGGCAATAACTTACTGAAAACTTACATAGACTCTGCCGCTTGCACCGCTTTGGTTACCAGACGCTTTGCTGCGCCTTTGGCATCAACCGACTTGATCTGTTCCAAATTCACTGGCTGGCCAACAATAATCGCGCCCCCCATGCCGGCACCAAAGTGCGGCGTACATTTATAAATATAAATGCCTTCCTGGGTAAAGGTACGACGGTAGTTATCACTCATTTTTGAAGCCCACATTTCAGCACCTTCAGGAATCAAACCGTCGAGGGACTCTGTGTTATGTGTGCTCATATTGGTCCAGGCAACGGTATCGCCCGGAGCAATTTTAACTACCAGCGGATTATAAATTAAGCCTTGTGCGGTCACGGTATGCACTACGTCGGTGGCTTCGACCGTTTTTTCTGCTGTGGTGACGACTTTTTCAGCTTCTTGAGCGACTTCTTCCAGCATTTTTTCTGCTTCTTCACGGCCTTCCGCAGCTGCCTGCTCTGCTGCAGCAATAGCCTGGTTGGTTTTTTCCGTTAACTCATCAGTGGCTTTAACAGCGCTATCCGTCGCCGAGTCGACCATTTCGGTGGTTGCATCAACAACATCTTCGGAAATACTGTCTTCCATAGCTTGCTCTTCATCAGAAAGCACCGCTTTTGCTTGTTCGCTGATCTCAGATTGTTCAGTATCAGATGGGGTAGATTCCGATACCGGTGGCAAAACTTCTGATGGCCGCTGGTAATTGTCGCTACCACCTGAAATTACAGTGGATACGACCGCAACAACAAAAATCGCAATGGCGGCAATAATGATGGCAGAAATAATAGCTTTGGATTTTCGCATTATGGCTCCTTGATAACAAAATACGTAACATTTAATCATATCATTTTTGGTCGATTCGGCGGCAGTTTGCCAATGATTCTTGCAAAACCATAATTCATGCGATAATAGCTGCTTGAATATTGCTTACTCCGCTCACTCGGCTGTCGCCTGATTGCCAAGTTTCTATTTGTTAGCCTCTTTGAGAACTCTATGTCTTTTTTAACGCTCGGCCTTGCCGAACCGCTTACGCGCGCCATTAATAAACTGGGCTACGACCAGCCAACCCCGATTCAACTGCAAGCCATTCCACTCATTTTGCAGGGAAGGGATCTTTTGGCTGCTGCGCAAACCGGTACTGGCAAAACGGCCAGCTTTACCCTGCCATTATTACATCGTCTCAGTGAAGGCAAACCGGCAGCAGCCAACCGGGCGCGGGCACTTATTTTGACACCCACTCGTGAACTTGCCGCGCAAGTTGCAGAAAGTGTTGCCCAATATGGTCAGTTTTTACCATTGCGCAGTGCAGTGGTGTATGGCGGCGTAAAAATTAATCCACAGATGATGACGCTGCGGCGCGGCGTCGATATTTTGATCGCCACGCCGGGTCGGCTGATGGATTTATATCAGCAAAATGCCGTGCGTTTCGAAACCCTGGAAGTGTTGGTGCTCGATGAAGCCGATCGTATGCTGGATATGGGCTTTATTAACGATATCCGCAAAATCATCGCGCTGCTGCCGCCAAAACGGCAAACCCTGCTGTTTTCAGCAACCTTTTCCAGTGCTATCCGCCAACTGGCTGGTAATTTAATGCAAAATCCGGCTGAAGTGTCTGTTTCACCACGTAATACCACCGCCACTGCTGTGCAGCAAAGTGTTATCCCAGTCGATAAAGGCCGTAAATCTGCCCTGCTGGCCAGTTTGATTAATCAACCGGATTGGTCACAAGTACTGGTGTTTTGTCGCACCAAACACGGCGCCAACAAACTGACCAAACAACTTGATGGTATCGGTGTGCAAGCTGCCGCCATTCATGGCAATAAAAGCCAGGGCGCCCGCACTAAAGCCCTGGCAGATTTTAAAGCCGGCAAAATTCAGGCATTAATCGCCACCGATATTGCCGCGCGCGGACTGGATATTGATCGTTTACCGCATGTCGTTAACTTTGATTTACCCAATATTGCCGAAGATTATGTGCACCGTATCGGCCGTACCGGTCGTGCCGGCGCCACTGGCGAGGCTATTTCATTGGTCTGCGCCGAAGAAATAGCGGAATTGCACGGCATTGAAAAGTTGATTGGCACACCGATCCCCAGAATCGACTTGCCTGAGTTTGCGCCTACCCAGCCATTACCCAGCACCAGCAATGGGGTAAAAAAACAACAGCCGGCGAGAAGGCAGTCATCAGCTAAGCCAGGTGGCGCAAAAGCTTCGCAGGGGCACCCATCTAAGGCCGGCAAAACCGCTGACAACCGACCGCGTCGCAAAAAAACAACAGATAGCCGCTGGGCAAAGCCTAAAAACCACAACGCGTAAGCAATGCAGCATTACAGCCAGTTAAATGGCTGTAATGCTTTATCTAGTTTGTAATCTGCTGCCAAGCCATATAAATACTGACCTGTTCATCATTACTCTACCAGATTAGATTGGCTGATATCAGCCATACTTGAGATGCTGATCAGTCACTGTCAATATGGCTGTACACAACCATAACAACCACCACATCTTTAGGAATAATTCCTATAGGGCCAAATCTCTGTCCTCGCTAGGCTTCACTGGCTTTTTACGCACAGGAGAGAGAAATGAACTTAAAACCAAAACTGCTCAGCAGCGCGATTTTGTCATCGCTACTGCTGACACCTTTTGCAGTCATTGCAGAAGAAACACCTATTGATGCCGGCAAAATGACCGTGACCGGCATTCTGCCGGATCGTTTAGAAGCTGTTCCCGGCTCATTCAGCATTATCGATGAAGAATATTTAGAAGAACGTCGCCCAATCTCTAACATTGAACGGTTGAGAGCAGTGCCGGGCGTCCTTGTTGTCCCTGATGGCAGCATGGGGTTTGATGCCAATATTGGTATTCGTGGTCAAAATCCTCGTCGTAGCTCCAAATCCATGATTATGGAAGATGGCATGCATTTACAATTGGCCCCTTATGGCGATCCAGTGGTGCATTACACAACCCCATCACAAGTAGTTAATCGTATCGAGGTCATTAAAGGCGCTAATCAGATTTTATACGGCCCCCAAACATTGGGCGGCGCTATTAACTTTGTCACCAAACCTGTTCCACGAAATGGTGAAATTGAAGGTAGCGTCACTTCTGCATTTGGCAATCAAGACTATCGTTTACTACATGGTAATGTTGGCTTTGGTAACGAGTTTGGTGGCGTCATGTTTGACTTCACGCAAAACAAAGGCGATGGCATTTACAGCAACAGCGAATTTGATGTTAAAGACTATCGCTTCAAAGGGGAATTGGACATCACTGAACGCCAAACGCTTGGCCTGAAGCTAGTCCACACCCGTGACCGTCGCAATTCAACAGAGGCCTATTTAACACCATTTGAATACGATCAAGATCCTTACTCTCATCCATCCATTCAAAACGATGAGTGGGAACAAGATCGTGATGTTGTTCAACTGCAGCACATTTTCCGTTTTAACGATAACTTCAAGCTGACATCACAAGCCTACTACACCGATACCTTCCGTAATGGTCTGCGTAGTACAGAAGAAAATGAAGGTGTCCTGGATAACAACGGCAATATCACTTCTATATTTAGAAATTGTCCTGATGAAGGTGGTGAAGGTATCCCGGCTGGTAACGTAGAAAATGTCAGTCAATGTGCCGGCCGTCATGCGCCACGCCAATATTACACTCGCGGTTTAGAGACCCGCGGTGACTTATCACACAGCCTGTTTGGCTTAGAGCATGACACCATCTTTGGTGTGCGTTATCACGAAGAAAACATTCATCGTCAGGAAATTCTGTCACAAAGTGTTGCCGAGCGTGAAAACTATAATTTGGCATTAGCCAATAACCCGAGTGATGTTGAAGAAGCCTTTATCAAAACCAATGCGTTGTCTTATTACCTGCAAAATACTACTTACGTGGGTAATTGGTCTTTCACCCCTGGTTTCCGGGTAGAAGATGTACGTACCAGCGAAAACTTCTTTGAAGGCGGTGTTCAAGAAAACCGTGAAAGCCTTTCCTATACAGAGTTTCTGCCAAGCTTTGGTGTAGCCTGGAATGGCATTGCCAATACCACCATCTTTGCCGGTGTTCATAAAGGTATCGCGCCAGCACGGGCTGACCGTGAGTTCAGCGAAGATGGCGGACGTGCCGATCCTGAAGAAAGCACTTTGTATGAAATCGGTGCCAGAAGTTCTTACTTCAATGGTGTAAGCGTTGAAGCCACACTGTTCCATAACGATATCCAAAACACCTTAATCGATTTTGGCGACACGTTTGATAACAGTGGTAACAGTGAGCAGACGGGTATTGAACTGGCTGGCCGTATTGACTTTGGTGATATTTATGGCTGGACCAACAATATCTATCTGTCAGGTGCTTATACCAACCTGTGGACTGCTGAGTATAAAAGCGGACCTGATCCAACAATTAACGGTAACCGGATGCAATATGCACCAAAGCACTTGTTAAATCTTGATCTGGGATATGAACACTCAAGTGGTGTAAACGCCAGAATTGGTGTGCAACATGTCAGCAAACAGTTTGTTGATGATGGCAATACCCGTGTCGAAGATGTTAGCGGCCTGCAAGGCACCATTCCAAGCTTCACCGTATGGAATGCAGGGGTAAATTACAGCATTCCTAACTCAGGTGTAACGGTATTTGCTGCTGTTGAAAACTTGTTTGATAAGGAATATCTGATTAGCCGTAACGAAGGTAAGTTAGCTGGTCGTGAACGTCTGTTCTTTGGTGGCATTACCTACGATTTCTAGTCAGCTTCAAATTGACGGAGAACGGAATGCCATTATTATCTTAGTAGTGCCCCGATGGTCCCTCCCAGAACCATCGGTTGCATTCCCTTTTTACCGGACGCCCGCTTTTTAGCGGGCGCTTTTTTTAGGCAATAAAAAACCACGCCAAAGCGTGGTTTTTTATTTTGAATGGATAGCGCTCAGTCTTTGTTAACTTCCCGCTTATCAATATACATCAACACGATCTGCCGGTCGGTATAGATATCATTAGAGCCACTTTCTCTTACCTTGTCATAAAAGGCTTTGAATTTGGGATCGCGAGCCTTCATGTCGTCCAGATTTTTCAGCAAAACATTGGCCTGAAATGCTGTAGGCGCGGTATCAAAATAACGGACCGTACAGTAGCTGCTGATCGGCTGATCAGTGTTTTCCAGCTTTTGCTGGACGCTCTCACTAAACATGCACTGTTGGTAATTTTCGATATCGGCTTCATCCCTGATTGGCTCCGCTTGCACCCACAGCGTTGCCAAAAGCGACCAAAGCAATAACGATTTCATAGTCTTAACCTCTTGATAATCAGAGGCTAAGACCTGTCAATTATTGATGCGGTTCCGGAGTTATTTTATTCCAGTGCTGACAAATCGTTGGTGATGGCCAAATATTTATCACCTTCTTTTTTCACCCTTACGGCATCATTATCTTCCGATCCAAGATGCACCTCTTCCAGCGTCACAGCTAGCTGATCCAGGTCGGCATTGATTTTAGCGAGGGCATTTTCGAGGGTATAAGTCAGCTCATGAATGGTGGCAATATCGGCAGCACTCAGCGTCTCTTGCTTAAGCAGCTTTTCCAGCCGCTGATTGCCTTTATTAAAGTTGCTGACAGCCTGCGCCAATGATTCGGCGTCTTTACCCTGAAAATGTTCTACCGGATCGGCATATCCGATATTCATCAAAGAAAAACTCAGCAGCGTCGCTGCCAGAAATTGCACAACTTTCATAAACCGTCCTTAAATGTAAATGAGAAACATTATCAAATGATAACATGATGCTTTTGAAAACAACATTAGCGAGTTATTGTTTAAACCATAAATTTTGGGCCGCTAAAACAACACCGGCCGCAAAAGCGGCCGGTATCGGAACAGACTAGAGAAACTTAAAATAAACTGCGATTACATGCCTTCAGCTTCAGCAATCGCTTTGTCAGCTACCCGTTTCAGGCCACCTTTAACATCCTGACCTTTAATTGCATCAAGATTTTTTGGCTCACCAACAATTACGGCGCCACCCATACCAGCACCGATATGTGGTGTACATTGATATACGTAAATACCCTCTTCTTCAAAGGTATGGCTAAAATCTTGACTCATTGCTGATTTAAAGGCTTCTGTGCCTTCAGGGATCAGGCCTTCGATCATTTCAACATTATGGGTGCTCATCTTGGCCCAGGCCACCGTGTCACCCGGTGCCACTTTAATGACCAGCGGGCTAAATGCCAGACCTTGCGCTGTAACCGTGTGTGTTTCTGCCATCGCCATGGGCGCGGTAAACAAAGCGCCTAACATCGACAGAGTAAGTATCGTTTTATTCTTAATCATAAATCCTCCAGAGGTGTGACGCCCATCTTGATTAAACAGAATGAGCATCTTTAAAATCCGTAATTTGCTGATTTAGTTACTGATTATGACGCATATTTGTTCAAAAAGTTTACACAAGATACTAAATCGTTAATTTGCTGCTGACATTAACCTGAGTCAATAACCGTTTAGCCATCTCCGCTTTGAGGCGTCTCTGGCAATCTTTGCTTCAAAACGGTCGAGAGCTGGAAAATCAAATAACCGATCACCGACAAGACAATAGCAATTTCATAGCGGGCATAAGCAACCGAAATACCAATCGCGCCGGTAAGCCAGATCCCGGCAGCGCTGGCAGTGCCATCTACACGGTTATTTTGCTTCATAATCGCACCGCCACCAATAAAGCCCATACCGGTTATCACGCCATACATGACTCTCGCTTCTGCGCCACTACCGTCATACACATCCATTGCCACCAGCATAAACGCACAGCAGGCAATCGATACCAACGGATAAGTGCGCATACCCGCTCCGCTGCCTTTATATTCACGGTTCAGCGCAATCGGCAAAGCCAGCAAAAAGGCAATGCCGATTTGATAAAAGTGATACCAAATCAAGCCAAAATCAATATCCATCGTGACTCCGGTTTAACGATTATCTTTATCATGCCCGGCGGCAATTTGCTGCTGCTTCATGCCCCGTGGCCAGGCAAAAACCAGCGCTTTTAACAAAGTTGCCAGAGGAATAGCGAAAAATACCCCCCAAATCCCCCAGATACCTCCAAAAAACAGTACGGCCAAAATAATCGAGACCGGATGTAAATTAACGGCTTCTGAAAATAAAACCGGTACCAGTACGTTACCATCCAGCGCCTGCAAAATCCCGTAGGCAATCAGCACATAAGCAAATTGTTCGGTCATACCAAAATGAAATCCGGCCACTGCCGCCACCGGTAATGTTGCCACCGCAGCACCAATAAACGGGATTAAAACTGAAAGACCAACAATCACAGCCAATAACGCCGAATAAGGCAGGCCGAACGTTGCGAAAAGAATATAAGCAATAACGCCGACAATCAGTATTTCAATCGCTTTACCACGAATATAGTTGGCAATCTGGCCGTCCATCTCATCCCATATACGCGTCATCAAACCGCGCTTTTCCGGCAATAATGACAAAGCAAACCCGGTTAACTGACGGCGATCTTTAAGCAGAAAAAACACCAGGATCGGCACCAGCACCAGATATACAATTAACCCCACCACACTGCCCAGTGATGACAACGAAATAGTCAAAACTCGCTGACCTAACTGGGATAGTTCCCGACCGGCAGCACTGATCCAGTTTTGTAATTGATCGGGGGTAATTAAATTCGGATATTGCGCCTGTAAATCATCTAACCAACGCTGGCCGCTTGATAACATACGTGGCATTTCCTGCATCAGATTGACTAACTGATCCCAGAGTAACGGCAATAGCAAAAATGCCATCGCCAGCATGGCACCAATAAATCCCAGGTAAACAATGCTGACGGCCAGCCAATCCGGGACTTTTCGCCGGGTCAGCATATTGACCAGCCCCTGCAGCATAAAGGCTAATATCAGCGCCGTGAAAAATGGTGCCAGCGTTCCCCCCAGCAAGATCACAACAGCAAACCCCAGGGCCAGCACAATCAATAAAATGACGGCTTCTTCATCAGAGAAGTAGTGCGCAGCCCAGTTTTTTAATAACGCCCGAACGGTCATCAGCTGTCCTTAAATTGATTTAGCCGTCATTTTGACATAAAACCAGGCATCATTAGGCAATATGCCTGTGTTAGCATCGCCGCAACCAGGGAACTAACTGAACCAGTTTTTGCTCACTACAGGGTACTTCAAAACACCGGACAATTATGATTAAACCTATGTACCTGCCAACATTAATGCTTTGGCTGACGGGACTGAGCTTTCTATTACTTGCCGGACGTCCGGTGCTTGCCGACACCACGCCAGTTACCGTAGTGCAGCCAGTGGTCGCAGATTTAGCGGAAACGCTGCGTTTATCCGGCTCTTTAACTGCTGAAAAACAAGCCATGTTATCGCCGCGCATGGATGGTCTGGTTAAAGAAGTGCTGGTCGATGCCGGCTATCGCGTTAAACAGGGCGATGTTTTATTGCGACTGGATCCCGCCATCAGCCAACAACAATTGGCGCAAGCCAAAGCGGCAAGTCGTGAAGCGGAAGCTGGCGTGCTTGAAGCACGGCGATTAGTCAAAGAGGCTGAACGGTTGCGCGGTGAAAACTATATTTCAGCAACAGAACTTGCTAACCGTGAAGCCAATCAGGCACTGGCTGAAGCCTCGCTGGCTGCGGCTAAAGCTAATGAAAACACCCGTTCCGAAGAGCTACGCCGTCATGAATTACCGGCACCTTTTTCTGGTGTTATCAGCGGCAAAATGACTGAATCCGGTGAATGGGTAAATCGCGGCGATCAGGTGCTGGAGTTGGTTGCCCTGGACAGGGTCAGACTGGATGTCAACGCACCGCAAGAACAATTTTCCAGTATCAGTGAAGGCAGTGAAGTCAGCGTTTATCCTGACGCCCTGCCCGGCCAAAAACTAACTGGCAAAATCACTGCCTTGGTCCCGGTTAGTAACGCGCAGGCACGATCATTTTTGGTTCGGATTGTTTTAGAAGATGCCAGCATCCCATTGTTACCCGGCACCTCAGCAACTGCTGAAATCAAACTCGACGGTGATCATTTGCCCGGTTTATCAGTACCCCGCGATGCCGTGTTACGGCATCCGGATGGCGGCCGCAGTGTATTTACCGTCAATGCCGACAACAAAGCGACCCGCAAACAAGTTGATGTCAGCGAGGAAGGCAATCAAAGCGTTGTAATAACATCTGGGATTAGCCAGCAAGACCGTATCGTAGTGCGGGGCAACGAAGTACTGCAGGAAGGTGACAGTGTTCGTATCGTTGAGGAACGGCAATAAGGATTTTAGCCCATGCTTGAAGCACCGATTCGCAACGGCAAGTTGCTGACGGTTATTGTTCTGATTATTTGTGTATTGGGTATCGCCGCAGCGCGGCTGATTCCGGTGCAAATGATTCCGGATCTGGATACCCGAACCATCAGTGTGGTCACCCAATGGTCCGGTGCCACTCCCCAGGATATTGAAAAAGAGATCCTCATTGAGCAGGAACGTTACCTGCGCAACATTCCCAATCTGGCACGCATGGAATCAATTGCCGAAACCAGCCGGGCAACGGTAGAGCTGGATTTCCCGTTTGGTGTGGATATTAATGAAACCTTAATTGAGGTCATCAATGCTTTAAGCCAGGTCTCCAATTATCCGGAAAACGTTGATCAACCTAGCATTCGCAGCAGTTCGTTTTCTGAAAATGCCTTTATGTATTTTGCCATTACGCCGATCAAGGGTAATCCGCTGAATCTGGATCTGGACATGATCACCGACTTTGTCGATGACAACGTCCGCACCCAGATGGAGCGTGTTAACGGGGTTTCAGAAGTACAACTGCGCGGTGGTGCAGAACGGCAAATGCAGATATTTGTTGATGCGGCCAAACTGGCACAGCGCGGCATTACATTAACCGAAGTCCGTGATGCCATTCGCGCCCGTAATAGCGATACCTCTGCTGGTGATTTGGATGATGGTAAACGCCGTTATTTACTGCGCACCGTTGGCCGCTTTGACACTAAAGCTGAGCTGGAAAACCTGATTCTGGCCAATCGCAATGGCACCGACATTCTGCTTAAAGACATTGCCACCGTTAAGCTGGATCACTTTGAAGCCCGTGAATTAGCCATTATCAATGACGAGCGGGCATTAAATCTGGCCGTTAAACGCGAACCGGGCTCCAACGTGATTGATATCAAGTATGAAATGCTTGATGTGGTCGACACCATGCGTGAAGACCTGCTGCTCCCTAACGGGCTGGACATTATTTTGCTGGGCGATGATGTTCGCTATGTCGAAGCGTCGATCAAAAATGTCTCGCAAAACCTGCTGCTTGGCGCGCTGCTGGCAACGTTGATCCTGTTTTTATTCCTGCGTACGGCCCGTGGCACATTAATAGGTCTGATGGGGATGCCGGTGTGTGTCATTGCCGCCTTTTTAGGGCTGCTGATCTTTGATCGCACTATCAATGTTATTTCACTGGCCGGTATCGCCTTTGCCATCGGTATGACCGTCGATAACACCATCGTGGTGTTGGAAAGCATTGAACAAGCGAGGCGTCGCGGTCTGGATCGGATTGAAGCCGCCATTACCGGGGTAAGAGAAGTCTGGACCGCTGTTTTAGCGTCCAGTATGACCACCATATTAGTGTTTGCGCCGGTGTTACTGGTCCAGGAGGAAGCCGGTCAGCTGTATTCCGATATTGCTATTGCCATCTCCATTGCAATTCTGGCGTCAATGCTGTTTGCCGTTGCCGTGGTGCCCGCAGCCTGTGCCCGCTTTGGGCTTGGCACCGGTAATGGCAAAAGTCTCGATGAACTGCACAAACCCGGCCTGATCCTCAAGACAGTCAACTGGATAACTGCCGGCAATATTCGTCGATTAAGCACTATGATAATAATGGTGTCCGCAACGATCATTGCCGCCTGGTATTTAATGCCGCCAGCGGAATATTTACCGGAAGGCGAAGAGCCTAAAGCCTTCACGTCAATGAACGCGCCACCCGGCACCAACCTGACCGTGATGCTGGATATCGCCAATGAAATCAACGATATTCTGGCCGATGCCCGTCAGGCCGATCCCAGCGAGTTTTATAATGGCAACGCGCCTATTCCGGCGATTGAATACTATTTTATCCGGGTATCGCCGACCGGCTTACGGGTGCTCAGCGAGCCCAAACAAACCGACGATATTGAAGCAATGATGCGTAGCCTGACCGATTTATTTGAAAGCTATCCCGGCATGCGGGCTTTTTCCGGGCGAGGCTCGATTATTTCCAGCAGTCAGGGTGGTACCCGCGCCGTGAATCTGGATATTTCCGGCCCGGATATGGAAAACCTCTACAGAACCGCTGAATATGCTTATGAACGTGCTGAGGTCTTGTTTGAAAACCCTCAGATTGATTCCATTCCAAGCTCGTTATCGTTGGATCAACCGTTAATTGAAATTCGCCCCCGCTGGCATCGTCTGGCAGAAGTCGGTTTTAATGCCAATGACTTTGGTTTTTCGGTGGCCGCACTCAGTGATGGTGCATTTGTTGATGAATTTTTCCTCGATGACGACAAGGTCGATATCTTTTTATACAGCAACGCTGGGCAAAAACAGGATTTAGCCGGTCTAGCCAGTATGCCTGTGATGACACCCAATCAGAATGTACTGCCATTAAATGCCCTCGCCGATCTGACCGAAACCGTTGATAGCGATAATTTGCGTCGCGTTGATGGCCGGCGAACGGTAACCTTATTGATTATTCCACCGCGTGACGTGGCACTGGAAACGGCAGTAAAAAAAGTCCGTAATGAAATGATCCCAAACATGCAAACTGAAGGTGAAGTCGCCAAAGGCGTTAGCCTGAGTATTTCTGGCGCATCGGATCAACTGGACGCTACCCGCGAATCTTTATCGGAAAACTTAGTGGTCGCAGTGGTGCTGATATATTTACTATTGGTGGCGATTTTCTCGCATTGGGGTTATCCACTGATCATTCTGGCCACGGTTCCGCTGGGTATTGCTTCGGGTATTGTTGGTCTGGTGGGTCTCAACAACTCAGGGCCATTACTGGCATGGTTTGGTTTACCGCCGATTATTCAGCCTTTTGACATGATCACCATGCTCGGTTTTGTTATTTTGCTGGGTACTGTGGTCAATAATCCGATCCTGATTGTTGAGCAAGCGCGGCGGAATCTGGTGGATACCCGCATTACCATTCATGAAGCCGTTAATCAGGCGGTCGCCACCCGCTTACGGCCGATTTTGATGTCAACTTTGACCACTATATTTGGTTTGGCGCCGCTAGTATTGATCCCCGGCGCCGGTGCTGAGCTTTATCGTGGCGTCGGTATTGTGGTGTTGATGGGGATTTTTGTGTCGATGATTATTACCCTGACCTTCCTGCCCTGCCTGCTGATTTACGTGTTATCGCTGACCAAGCGTGGCCGGCAAAAGGCAATGGTCTGATGCAAGCGGCGGATGTTGATCGGGTCATTGAAATGGCCTGGGAGGATCGCACACCTTTTGAAGCCATTGAAGGGCTATTTGGCCTTAAAGAAGCTGACGTCATTGCCCTGATGCGCAGGGAGTTAAAACCGGGGGCATTCAGGCTCTGGCGGGCACGCGTCAGTGGTCGTAAAACCAAACATCTGAAATTACGGGATCCCGCGGTGGGCCGCGCCTATTGCCCGACCCAATACAAGCCGCGTTAATTAAATACTGATCGCCAGAAATGATTTGATAATGATGTACAAATTCGCCAGCCAGCCGACCGCAAACACCATTGAACGGAATGTCGGCTGGTTCAGCGCATAAAATACCGGATGCAGCAGCCGGCAACATAAAAACAGCACCGCCGCATAACTGAGCGAATACAAATCAATGCTTGAGAAAAATGCCAGCATGCAGGCAACAGCATAAAACACCAGCGCCTCCCAGGCGTTTTGCTGGGCGGCATAAATCCGCGCCGCCAGGCCGGTCATCTGCATCTGTTGCTGACGCGGGTGGTTGTTATCAAACTTGCCGAATTGTTTTAGCCGTAAATAGCCACCAATAAAGGCCAGCGTCATCGGCAGCAATGACACAATAAACAACACTAAAAACAAACTCGGCATGACCTTAATCCCCTAAATAATTATTTCAGTTTTGATGCCAGAAAAGCAGTAAACCGCTGCCACGATCGGCTATCAGCAACAGCATCATAACGCTCACCATCAAACACGGTAAAGGCATGATCAGCGCCGCCATAACTAATCATTTCGTGGGCAACCTGATGCTGCTCTAATTGCACGGCCAGATCGGCAAACTCGGTCATTTTAATCATCTGATCCGCCGCGCCATGAAACACTAAAACCTCACCATCCGTTTGGCTGTAATCTTGTCCTGGCGGTGTACTCAGGCCGCCATGAAAGCTGACAAAGCCTTGCATTTCTGCACCATTACGGGCCATTTCCAGTGCCACAGCACCGCCAAAACAATAGCCCAACACCACGGTTTTATTGGCATTTGCGCCCTGTTTACCAGCTTGTGTCAGTGCCGCCTGCATTAATTGACGCATTTTTTGGCGATCTTTGTATAACTCACCGGTATGTTGTTGTTTGTCTTTGACCTCGGTTGGCCGAATATCCTTACCAAACAAATCGACAGCAAACACTGCATAACCCAGTTCTTTGAGCATATCGGCGCGGTGTTTTTCGTAAGCCGTCAGCCCATCCCAATCATGGACCAGCAACACCAGTGGTGCATCATTAGCGGGACTGACAAAATAGCCCTGGTAGGTTTCTCCACCCACCTGATAATCAAGCGATTGTGCTGCCACTGGCAGACTTAATGCCAATGCCAATATTCCTGAAAACCAATGCATAAAGCACTCCTTCATTAAGTAAGGACACTAATATCACCAGCTGGCTGTGAAAAATATCTGAAGATCAGGGCTTATTTATTTTTAAGGGTTTGCTGCAAATCGCTGAGCTGTTTACGAATCGCAGCCAGCTCTTGATTACTGCGTCGGTTTTCTTCTATCAGGTCGCGCAAGCGATCTTTGGTACCGAAAATGGCAAATGGCAGTAAAAACCACAAAATCCCAAGCACCAGCAAAAATAAAATCCATAAAGCGCCGAGACTAGTTATAGCTTCCATTATGACTCCTGTGATGTTTGCAAATGACGTTGTTTCAAGCTTAGGCAATACCGCCATTGTCCTGATGATAACGCAGGACTCTTTCAACCTCATGCTGGGAGCCCATTATTACCGGTACCCGCTGATGCAATTCGCCGGGTTCGATCTCCAATATCCTCTGCGTGCCGGTGGTACTGAGTCCCCCAGCCTGTTCAACAATAAAACTCATTGGATTGGCTTCATATAATAAGCGTAGCTTGCCGCCTTGCTTAGCGATTTTGCTATCGATGGGATACATAAAAATGCCGCCACGGGTGAGCAGCCGGTAAACCTCCGCGACCATCGATGCCACCCAGCGCATATTAAAATTCTTTTCCCGCGTGCCATCGCTGCCCTGAATACATTCATCGATATATTGCTGTACCGGTGGCTGCCAGAAGCGTTGATTGGACATATTGATGGCAAACTCGGCGGTGTCTTTGGGGATATGCATATTGGCGTGGGTAAGCATAAACTCACCGATATCATTATCCAGCGTAAATCCGTTGACACCATTACCGGTAGTCAATACCAGTACCGTTGCCGGGCCATACACGGTAAAACCGGCGCACACTTGTTTGGTGCCGGGTTGCAGGAAATCTTTCAGCGTTGGATTCTGGTTTTTACCGTCGTAGCGCAGGATAGAGAAAATGCTGCCCACTGACATATTGATATCGCTATTTGAGGAGCCATCCAGCGGATCAAAACAAATCAGATACTTACCTTTGGGGAATTTAGCCGGAATAAGGATGATGTCCTCAATTTCTTCTGACACCATGCCGGCTAAATGACCGGCCCACTTCAACTGGTCAACCATCACATCATTGCAGATAATATCGAGTTTTTTCTGGGTTTCGCCTTGCACATTATCGGTGTCGGCATAACCGCCGAGGCCGATCAAACCACTACGGCTGACCAGATGTGAAATCTGTTTGCAGGCACTGACAATATCGTTAAGCAGCCCGGATAAATCGCCGGTGGATTCACTATGCGCCCGCTGACTTTCAATAATAAACTGACCAACCGATTTGCCGATATCAGACATGGGCGCTCCCTGTTTGGCGGTCTGGATCACTTTTTTGCAAAAGCAAATAGCATCCGCAGATTTCACAGATTAACGCAGATAAATCGGCTTGGATGATTTTATTATTAAATCTGTGACCATCTGCGTAATCTGCGGATTTTCCCCCTAAAGCTTAACGAGGATCTCCCCCATACCGATACCGCCGATATCACCGGCATAACGCTGTACCCGGGAAAATGGCTCAACCGAAGAAAATTTGCTGTCGAGCTTTTTAAATGCATTAAACATTAACGGTAAAAACGCCAAGGTATGCGCGCCACAGTCGTTAAAGTTGGCGCTTATGCCATGCTGTGGGGTTTTAGTCAGCAGCAAAGTGCCGCGTTTCATCGCATAACCGAAATGCTGACCAACATCGCCGAGCACCGCAATGGTGCCCGAAACCATCCGTGAGCCACAATAATCCCCGGCATTACCTTCAATCAAAATCATGCCACGGCGCATATGATCACCAGTGCGTTGACCGCTATTGCCGGTAATGATTACGGTGCCGCCAGTCATACCGTTTTTGTAGCCCGATCGTGCTGCGCCAACAAAATCGCCGGCATTACCATTGATTTTTATTTGCCCGCCTTTCATTTCACAGCCGCTGTAAATAAAGCTGTTACCGTGAACCGCAATATTGCCACCGGTCATAAACTGGCCTAAATAAGCGCCGACATCACCGTTGACGGTGATAGTGCCTTGCGACATCGCATGACCGATGTGATCCAGTTTGCTGCTGCTGTTTTTGAATTGAATGTCGTTAACATCATCGCCGCTGATATCGAACAGTTCAGCAACGGGCAATGACAAACGGCCCGACACCAATTCCATCGCGGCAATATCATCAACGCTTTTGCCAGCCAGTTTGTCTGGCGTTAACGGCGAACAATCAACGCGTTGTGCGATATCGGCTTTTAAGGTGAAGGTCAGCGCGCTCATGCCATGATCTCCCGTAAATGAAAGTGGAAGGGACCAAGCTTACCGCCGTAGTTACCGGCACTGATGCGGCGAATACCGTTGTCAGCACCCAAATCACAAGCCGCCTGAATACCAACGCGCATGGCCTTGTCGATATCTTCCTTGGTCAGACCATCAATAACGATTTCCATCACCGATTCAACTTCTGGTGAACATTCGGTTTTGGTCTGGCCTTTTAGAGTCGGACAAAATGCATCGTTGGTTGAAGCCATTAATGCTTTGTATTTAGACCCGACTTTGGAGCCACTGCGGACCACGCCACCCGGGAACGGCATGATGACATTGGGGATTTGTTTCATCGCTTTGATTGCCGCTTCACAAGCCGCCAGCGCCTGCGGCTGTGATTCCGCCAGGATCAGAAAGTTACCACCACCAACAGCCGATACTACACCGGTATTTTCCTGGGTTAGAAACTCACCATCCATTACCGGAATACGCCAGTAACGCTTGCCATCGATCATTTTCGAAATCTGGAAACCATCGCCAAAGTAACGCAGGTTTTTACCCAGGGCGATTTCTTTGCCTTCATCACCTTCGATGCCTGAAAACAAAGCGGTAGTCGGCGCAGTAAGTACACACTGACCTGCACGGGTTTCAACCTGTTTGGCCAGACCCTTACCACCCATGGCAAATATTAAACAGGCGACACCTGGCCGGCCATCGGGGGTTTCTGATGGATCCAATGTCCGTTCAATCGATGCTTCACAACCACAGGCAATTACCGAAGTAGCAAAGCCGGTAAAAGCGACGGCCGAGTTCATCGCCCAGTCTAAATTTTGTGCGGTAATGATGATGCGTGTGCCTTTCATCGGAAAAGCTTCGGCAAAGGTTTCGTCGATAGTCACACCATTGATGATCACAGCTTGCCTCCTTTATGCAGTGGCTGGATAGTCAGGCTGCCACGACCATCATCAACAATTTCATCGTTGCTGATTTTGAAGTTGCTCAATTTCATGGTGTGGTATTTGTCAAAGTATTGCTGCAACGGTTTTTCGATGCCGACATCGTATTCCGGTTTAACCACATGGGTGGTGCCCCAGGTAATTTTTTGCACTTCACCGTTTCGTACTACCAGTTCACCGTCTTTAAATACATAGTCTGGTTTGGCGAACATTTTTTCGCGATCTTCATGATCGGTATAAATGGTGATATCAGCCGCGGCGCCGACGCCTAAATGACCACGGTCAGCCAGACCGACCAATTTGGCCGCCCCGGCGCGGGTCATAATAGCGATTTCGTACAATGTATATTCACGTTCAATCGATGCCAGATTGGTCGCTTTTTGCGCTTCCGGGTGCAACGTTGCCAGCGTATCGTTGCGGAAGGTTTTATCCATCAGCAATTTAATCAGATGTGGATAACTGGTAAATGGCGCGCCATTAGGGTGATCGGTGGTCAGGAAAATCCGCCACGGGTCATTAACCAGCAGGAAGGTTTCCAGACCAATCATCCACTGCAGGGCATTAACATAGCTTTGGTCTTTGTATTTAAACGGCACCACACCACAGCCAGCATCACATTCGATATCCATACATACCCATTTATTAGGATGGGAATGCGGCGCACCAGCAAACTGGCGCATATTGTCACCGGATGCCGTCACCGTTTGACCAAACAGGATCTGGCCAACATCAACGGTGATATTTTTATGTTTATTAATCGCTTCAGCGATTTCAGCGGCGCCCGATGAAAATTTAAAATCACCCTCAGTGCCATAACTGTGGAATTGGATATGCGTCAAATGCATCGGCAAACCTTCAGCGCCCTGAATGGTATCCAGTGTGGTTTGCATATTGCCCGGCACACCGAGGTTACAGCCATGTACATGTAACGGATGTGGTACGCCGATTTCTTTTACTGCCGTTGACAGCCGGTGCAAGATATCGCGAGGCGTCACGCCATAGAAATCGTTTTTCTCATCCAGATCCAGCTTGCGCTGATTGAATTTAAAGGCACTGATGCCGCCCGGATTAACCACTTTCAGACCCACCGCCTGAGCATGATTAATCGTCCAGGCAACATAGTTATTAATCGCATCCTGATCCGAGTTGGCAGCCATCATGCGCAGCAGAAAATCATCACTGCCGAGCATCACATAACCGCCTTTATCGATGATCGGCGTGTCATGCATCTCCATATGTGCCTGACGGGCATTAATCGGCAATACTGCAGGTTCAAAACCAGCGGTATAACCCATTTCAGCGTAACGATACCCCGTGGTTAAGGTGCTCGGCGCGGCATGGCCGGTACCGCTGCGTAACAATTCGGTACGGGCATACACTTCGGCGGCATGATCTTCAGGCAACATGGTGCGGGCAATATTGACCTTACCGCCGCCGATATGGGTGTGCATATCAATGGCGCCAGACATAATGACTTTGTCACGGACGTCTATTTCCTGGTCAACGCGACCATCGGCAGGTTTTTTGACAATACGGCCATCGCGGATATAAATATCGCGGACCACGTTTTCTTCATTATGCGCCGGATCGTAAACCCGGCCACCAGTCAGTTTCAAAAGCATATTCTCTCCTACAGGGCTTGTTCGACTGCACTGAGCACATCAAACACGCTCGGTAAGCCGCTGTCGCGTAATTTTTTCAAAGGCACCGAGACCACACTGTCACAGCGAAAAGTACGGCCAACATGATCGATACCCGGCACACCGACCGGGATAAACACTTCCGGCTCGGTTTTAAACTGCATGCCACTACGGCCAATGACGAAGGTTTTGGCTGAATTTTCCGGCGGCGTGCCTTCAACATCAAAAGCATTGACCCAAATCAGCCGATCAGTTTCGTTTTCGGCCAGCATCCGCCGGCTGTCAAAAATAAACGGATCGTATTCTGGATAACCGCGCTGAAAACTGCTGCGCATCGGATAGCCACTTTGCCATGATGCCACCGCATTGACCGTGGTATCACCCTGTTTACCGCCCAATGGCAGGCCACTGCTGCGAGTGTCTTTATTAAGATCTTTTATCGCTTCACAAAGCATCTGAATACTGGCTTCGGCATGATCAAAATCAAGTTGCATACCTGACCAGGCAAATACCGAATATTTGGCCGCTTTCAGAGTATCGGTTAGTTGTTGTAGATCGCTGACTTTAATGCCGCCAACCATTTCAGCCTGAACCGTTTTGCCGTTAATCAAAGCCCGTAATACCGATAATACTTCCGGTAAATCGGCATTATCACAGGCCAACACCTGTGCCTTACGACCGTCCGGCGCGGTTGATGCATCAGCCGATGGTGGTTTACCCAGGTAAATGATTTTCCGTTGATTAATATCAACTGAAAACATCGATTCAGCTGGCCAGACAATCCGTTCAAAAAAGCGCGGAAAACTACTCTCAATATCGCTGCCCACCATGACAATAACATCGGCGCGATTACGAACTTCCGTCAAAGTGGTGGTCATGTAACCGGTGTCCTGTAAGACCAGAATATTGCGAAATGCCGCCGGCGAAAATTGACTGTCAACGATAGCACCACTTTTATCCGCCAAAGCCATCGCCGCCCGGGCGCCGTTTAAATCAGTCCCCATACCACCGATCAACGGCTGTTTGGCGCTACGCAATTGTTCGGCAATATGAGATACCGCTTGCTCCAGAGTGACTTCTTTTCCATGAATGCGCGGCTGAATGTCACCAATCGGCGTTTCAAACGCCGGCGTATTTACTGCATCACCATTTTCCAGCACCTTCAGCAGGTTGCCATTGACCTCAATAACCAAATCGTCAGCGGCAATGCCACAAAACGGACTGGCGATTTCCTGCCAGGTAGTGGCTGTATTTGCATCATTCATTTTGCGATTCCTCGGATAATACGGACTACCTTGGGGGCATTGCCGTGCGGCTTCAAGCAAAACTTGCCGTTTCAAACAAACTAACTGTGTTTAGCCCGCAACAACAACGAATCAATAGCATTTTCACGTAATTGTTTTTGCAAAGCATCAGCCTGACTGCGGCCATTAATAGGACCAATCTGCACACGGTGCCAAGTATCTTTATCATCAATGGTAACGGTTTGGACTTTGGATTCGACGCCCAGAAAAGCCAGTTTCGCACGATAGGCATCGGCATCAGAAAGCTTTTTAAATGATCCGACCTGAACCATATACGTTTCGGTTTCTTCTGCCTTCGCGGATGGTGCCGGTGCATCTGAGGTTGCTGGCGTTTGCGGATTTGCCGTCTCTTCTGGTGGCGCGGTAACTATGGCTTGTTGCGTTGCTTGTGGCCGCGTTACCACTTCTTCAGACTCCGGCAGTAAAGTATAAAAATCAAAAGTCGGTTCAATACCGCCCGATTTTTTTTGCTGTTGCGCGGTTTTTGGCGTGCCGTCCGCCGGCACATTATCTTTTAAATGCACCAGAAACATGACAAAAGCGCCGACTGCAAAACTGAGCAACATTGGCCCCCACGGCATGCTGCCACGCTGTTTCTGCTGACGATTACGGCTGTTTTGTTTTGCTGCCATGGCAGGCCCCTTACATCGATTGCGGCGCAGAAACGCCCATTAAACCCAAACCATTGGCAATCACTTGCCGGACCGCCGCAATTAACGTTAACCGTGCCTGTGTCATCGACAAATCATCGCCGATAAACTGATAGGCGTTGTAGTAGGTGTGAAAATCACGGGCCAAATCCATCAGAAAATGTGCCAGTAAATGCGGCGTGTAATTAATCGCCGCCATTTCCAGAATCTCCGGATAACGGGCCAGCATGGTTAACAGGGCTTGTTCATGATCGGTATTTAACAGTGGCAGATTATTAAGACCAGCTGTTTGATCCCAGTCACCATTTCGTTCTGCTAATTGGCGGAAAACACTGCAAACCCGAGCATGGGCATATTGTACGTAATACACCGGATTATCATTACTTTGTGATTTTGCCAGCTCCAGATCAAAATCCATATGCTGATCTGCGCTGCGCAGCACATAAAAAAACCGCGCCGCGTCATTACCGACTTCTTCACGCAATTCTCGCAAGGTGACAAACTCACCACTGCGGGTCGACATACCGACTTTTTCACTGCCGCGATATAACACCGCAAACTGCACCAGCAGCACTTTCAGTTTATCGACATCCTGCTGCATAGCTCCTACGGCGGCTTTGACCCGCGGGATATAGCCGTGGTGATCGGCGCCCCAGATATCAATGATCTGGTCAAAACCACGCTGATATTTGTGCAAATGATAGGCAATATCTGATGCGAAGTAAGTTGCCTGACCATTATCACGCACGACAACGCGATCTTTCTCATCACCAAATTCAGTCGATTTAAACCACCAGGCGCCATCTTGCTGATACAACATATCAGCGGCTTTTAAAGTCTCAATAGCCTTGTCAACAACACCACTTTCTACTAAAGAACGTTCCGAAAACCATTCATCATATTCGGCGCCAAATTGCGCTAAATCTTCACGGATATCGGCCAGGATAGCATTCAAACCGGTATCAAAGACTGTGCGGTAATCAACTTTGCCCAGTAGTTTTTTAGCTTGGTTGGTTAAACCATCAATGTGCACTTCTTTATCGCCGCCTTGCGGTTCATCCGCAGGCACATCAGCAAACACTTCCGCAGCAGGATGCAAAAAATCACGGTTATGGTTTTGTTTAATCTGAGCAGCGATATCACGGATATAGTCACCGCGATAACCATTACTTGGAAAAGTGATATTTTCGCCCAGCAACTCGAGATAACGTAACCAAACACTGGTCGCCAGAATATCCATCTGCCGGCCGGCGTCGTTTACGTAATATTCGCGTTGTACATCAAAACCAACTGCTTTAAGCAAACTGCTGACTACACTGCCATAGGCGGCGCCGCGGCCATGACCAACATGCAGCGGGCCGGTGGGATTGGCCGAAACAAATTCGACTTGTACTTTTTTATCGGCGCCAACTGTACTCAGACCAAATTGGCCTGCCTTAGCCAACACTTCATTAACCACTTGTTGTTTCGCCGGTTCTGTTAAAAACAGATTAATAAAACCGGGACCAGCAATTTCGGCTTTCGCCAACACGGCATCAGCCGGCAAATTATCAATAATCAGTGTGGCAATTTGCCGGGGATTCATTTTCGCCGGCTTAGCCAGCACCATGGCGATATTGCAGGCGAAATCACCATGCGCTTTATCTTTGCTACGCTCAATGTTGATACTGGCGTCAATATCCGCCGGTAACTGTTGCTGCTGTTGAAGCGTGGTTAAAGTTTGTTGCAGCAGCGTTATCAGGTGTGCTTTCAAAAGAGGAGGCTTCCGGTTTGATGATTATCAAAAAGATGCATTTTAACTGATCAAAGCCGCGATAACATCACCACAGCCGTATACAGCCGGTTTATAGTAACTCTATCGGATCAATATCCAGCGACCAGCGGACTTTTCGGGCCAGTTTACTGCGGCTGATATTATCCATCGCAACATCAATTAACCGATGCAAAGCATTGCGTGACTGGCTGCAAAATACCAATTGTGCGCGATAACGGCCGGCACGTTTTTCCATCAGCGCCGGCACCGGTCCCATCAATTGCACGTGGTTTGGCTGACCGAGCTGATCGGCAATTTCCTGCAATAAAGCCATGGCTTGTTCTGCGTAAGGCGATTCAGCGCGCCAAATCGCCCAGAAACTAGCAGGCGGTAGTTGTACGCTGATGCGTTCAGCCAATAAATCCTCAGCCAGTTTGCCGTAATCCTGTGCCAATACTTGCTGCCAGAAAGGATGGCTGATTTGCCTTGTTTGAATCAAAACGTCGCCCTGAAGTTCTCCCCGACCGGATCGGCCGGTCACTTGAACGATTGATTGTGCTAAATACTCACTGGCCCGAAAATCAGCACTGAATAAGCCCTGATCGGCATCGAGAATTCCGACCAGCGTGACTTTATGAAAATCATGGCCTTTGGCAAGCATTTGTGTCCCGACCAAAATGGCGGATTTTCCATCACGTATAGGCTGAAACAACGAATCAAAAGCATTAACGGTTTGTGTGGTATCGCGGTCGATACGCAGGACAGGTGTATCGGCAAACAACTTTTGCAGTAATTGTTCGATTTTTTCGGTGCCGGCACCATAGGTATTTAAATCTTCGGTGTTACAGCTGGGGCATTGTTTTGGCAACCGCTGAATCAGACCGCAATGGTGACAAAACAATTGTTGCCGCTGTTGGTGCACGACCATTTTGGCATCACAGCTTTTGCACTGCGCTTGCCACTGACAGCTGTGACACATCAACACCGGTGCGAAACCACGCCGGTTGATAAATAGCAAAACCTGTTGCTGTTTTTGTAAGTGTTGCTGGATTTTTTGCTGTAAGGCCTGACTGATAACGGCCTGTGGCTCTAAACTCAAATCGATCAATGACACGTTGGGCAATGCGGCATTGCCGGCGCGGTTTTTTAATTCCAGTAATTGATATTTGCCTAGTTTGACTTGATGCAAACTTTCCAGTGACGGTGTAGCACTGCCTAAGACGATTGGAATATTGAGGTTTTTAGCGCGCATCAGCAAGATATTCCGGGCGTGATAACGCAGGCCATCCTGTTGTTTATAGGCGCTGTCGTGCTCCTCATCAATAATCAATAACCCAGGCCGCTTTAACGGCATAAACACCGCTGATCGGGTGCCTATTATGACATCAACGTCACCACTGTTGGCCAAACACCAGGCTTGTTTCCGTTGACTGTCGTTAATACCGGAGTGACTTAACACGACCCTGCCGGTTAATCCTGCTTTAAATCGTGCGACGAATTGGCCGCTTAAACTGATTTCGGGGATCAGGATAAGCACTTGTTTGCCTTGTTTTATCTGTTCCCGGGCAAGCGCTAAGTAAACTTCAGTCTTGCCACTGCCGGTAATGCCATGCAGCAGGAAGGGCTGAAACTGGTCGACTTTTTGTTCAATGATTTTGCAGATTTGTAACTGATCGTCATTGAGTGGCCAGGTTTTTTCAGTAATTTCCTGCGTAATTTCAACATCCGCTTTTTGAAAGCGGGCCACCAGCGATTTTTCTTCTAAACCTTGCAGACTGGTTTTGACGGAACCCAGTTTATTTTTTAATTCACTTTCACGGAGCCCTTCTGGTTGTTGCTGTAGGACTGTCAGGATTTGTTGCTGTTTCTGGCCGAGTTTATCGGGATGGTTGTTGACGATCTGCCATACGGTTTGTTGATTGGCTTGCAGTGATTCTCCGAGGCGGATTTTTTTGGGTAAGGCTGTGGCGAAACAATCACCAATCGGATGGTGATAATACTGGCTCAGCCAAAGGATCAGCGCAAATAATTCCTTATCCAGGCAAGCGGTATCATCGAGCCGTTCGAGAATTGGTTTTAATTTGCGATTTTGTTTTTCAATGGGTTTTACGGCGGTCACGATGCCAATAACGGTTTTATTGGCAAACGATACTTTAGCTCGCATGCCCTTATGCCACAGTCGGGCAGATTCATCTGATAAATAATCAAATGTTTGCCGGAGTGGACAGTTGATGGCAATTTCGACGATGCAGGACATTAATCAATATAAGTTAAGAGATAGAAAGATCTTTAGTGATGTTAATGTTTATTGCCTGTGAATAGCGGGATAAATTTGTTTTGTGATGATAAATGAATCACTTAAGTTGTGTCTGGCTTGTGGGTAACTTTACTTTTGCGGCATGGGACACTTGTGGATAAATAGTGCAGTTATCCACAGCTAAAGTTATCCACAGTTTATGATCCCCTCTGTGCAAGCAATCATACCGATCTTGTACAGACCTTATACAGGCGATAGTGAAAATTTAAGTTATTGTAAGTAATCACAATATTAAAAAGCTTGTCAGCGCCGGTGAGCCGGTTTATTCGCTGCTCAATATGTTGGAAGGTGGTTTGCTTGAGGCTTAATTTGGTGGGCGCCGGTGTATAACTGATATGCTGTTGCGGCATTTTTCCGGGGAACAGCAAATGTTATCGATAATTGTGGCAATGGATGAAAATAGATTGATTGGTAAAGAAAATCAGCTGCCCTGGCGCTTATCTGCCGATCTGCAATTTTTCAAACGCACCACGATGGGTAAGCCATTAATCATGGGTCGTAATACCCATGAATCGATAGGTCGTGCCCTACCCGGACGCCGTAATATTGTGATTACCAGTCAAAAGGATTATCAGCCAGCAGAGGGCTGTGAATTGGCTCAGGATCCGGATGCTGCTCTGGTCATGTGTGCTGATGAAACAGAGGTGATGTTGATGGGCGGCGCTTCGTTGTATCAGCAGTTATTGCCTAAAGCTGACAAATTGTATTTAACCCGGGTATTAACAGCGTTAGACGGTGACACCTGGTTTCCGGAAATCAACTGGCAGCAATGGCAACTACTGTCGCAGGAAAGCCATACAGCAGATGCCAAAAACCAGTTTGATTACCGTTTTGAAATTTATCAGCGGCTCAGCTGATAGGTTTCATAATTTGCAGCGCCAGCTGTAAATGCTCAGCCGCTTCATGACCCAAATCAGTTAAATAGCCACCATCATGTTCGGTAATCAGCCCCAGTTCGTGCAACTGTTTCGCCGCACTGATAAGGCCCGGACGTGCATCGTGATGAATTTTTAACCCTTGTAAGGTGGTTTCAAGGTTAAAGTGCAGCAGCACTTCGATTTGGTCGATTTGTTGTTGTCGCATGGAGGCTCCTTTAGGGTTTTTATCAGTGTAGCGTGAAGCTCAGGGTAAGGGGCGTTTATTTAACAGGCTGATAAATTGCTCGGCACTGACCGGCCGGCTGAAATAAAAGCCTTGCATAAAATCACAGCCTTTTTCCTGTAATGCCAGCAAGTGTGCACGGGTTTCGACGCCTTCGGCCAGGGTTTTTAAGCCCAGCGATCGGGCCAAAGTAATGACCGCATCAACAATCGCTGCATCGTCTTCGTCATCAAGCATATCAAAGACAAACCCCTGATCGATTTTCAGCTTGTCGATAGGGAATTTTTTTAAATAATTGAGTGAGGAATAGCCGGTACCAAAATCATCGAGTGACAGGCGGATCCCGGCATTAGCCAGTGATCGCAGTTGTTTGATGGTCAGCTCAATATTGAGCATGGCGACCGATTCGGTGATTTCCAGCTCCAGATTGGCCGCTGGTAATTGATGGGCTTTGAGAATATCGACAATACTGCCGACCAACGCCGGGTTATTAAATTGCACCGCTGACAGGTTAACCGCTATGACAATATCGTGGTGGCCGGCATCGCGCCATTGCTTGCACTGACCAATAGCGTCATCAAGGATCCAGTGGCCTATCGTATTAATCATGCCGGTTTCTTCGGCAACGGGGATAAATTCCATTGGTGAAATATTACCCAGTTGTGGATGTTGCCAACGAAGCAAGGCTTCGGCGCCGGTGATGCGGTTGGCCCGTACATCAATTTGCGGTTGAAATTGCAGATATAACTCGTCACGCGCCAATGCAAACCGCAGCGCATGTTCTAATTCCAGTTTGTGAACAATTTGCGAATGCATTTCTTCAGTAAAGAACTGATATTGATTGCGACCGCCATGTTTGGCCCGGTACATGGCGGTGTCGGCGTGTTTATTGAGCGTTTCAGCATCACTGCCATTATCGGGATAAATACTGATACCGATGGATAAACTGACAAACAGCTGGTTGCCGTCAATTTCGAATGGTTCGGTCATTTTTTCGACCAGCTTCTGGGCGACATGGGCGGCGCCATCGGCATCCGAATCGGGTAGTAAGATAATAAATTCATCGCCACCGGTACGGCATACCGTGTCTTGTTCGCGCATCTGTTCAACCAGCCGATCGGCAACGGTGATCAGCAAAAGATCGCCAATCGCATGACCTAGGCTGTCATTGATAAATTTAAAGCGATCCAAATCCATATACAGCAATGCCAGTTTTTGATGATGTCGATCACAGGCAATAATTGCTTGCCGAATCCGGTCACCCAGCAATGCCCGGTTGGGCAGTTTGGTCAGTACATCGTGATGTGCCAAAAAGCTGATCTGTTGTTCGGCTTCACGGAATTTGCTGATATCAGACATGATGGCGACATAGTTTTGTCGTTCTCCCGCCAGATTATTGACCTGGGTGATGGATAGCCACTGCAGGTAGATCTCACCGTTTTTACGTCGATTATGGATTTCGCCCGACCAGCGGCCGTTACTGTCCAAAGCCGACCATAATTCTTGGTAAAAATGACTGTCATGTTTACCCGACTGCAGTATTGACGGATTCTGACCAATAGCATCGGCTTCCTGGTACTCCGTCATCGCCGTAAACGCGGGATTCACGCGGATAATCCGGTTTTCGGCATCAGTGATAATAATGCCCTCATTACTGTTTTCAAAAACCATCTCGGCGAGTCTTAAGGCTTGCTCGGCATGGCGCTGATCGGTAATGTCGCGGCCGATTCCCAGTGTACCCAGGGTTTCGCCCTGAGCATTACGAAATGGCGTTTTCAGGGTTTCCAGCAATATCTGACGACCGTCCGGATAAGTCAGTGTTTCTTCATTCAAATGACTGACACCGCGGGCAATGGCCAACCGGTCATGTTCAACAAAGCGATGGGCTTCGGCTTGTGGAAATAATTCAAAATCGGTTTTGCCGATGATCTCCGCTTCGGACATGGCCAACAACTGCTCAACCGCTTTATTGCAGCGGATGTATACACCGGTGGTGTCTTTGCAGAAGATCATGTCGGGTGTGGAATCAATAATGCCCCGCAGCAGGGAGCGTTCGGCCAGCAATGCCTGTTCAACGCGTTTGCGTTCGCTGATATCGTCGGCGATCACCACAAAGACTTTGCGATCACCGTAACGATCCACCTGCACCGAGACGCTGACTGGATAACTACTGTTATCTTTGCGCCAGTGATGAGTTTCAAATTGCAGCCGGATTTGCTGGTTTTGTTGCAGCGGCCAAAATTTTCGCATCAGTTGGTCGCGATTAAAATCACGTTTTAAATCCAGCGGTGTCATTTGTCGCAGCTCATCCATGCTGTACCCGAGATTATTGCGGGCACCCTGATTAACCAGCATAAAGGTCAGCGTTTCGGCATCAATAATGTAAATTTCATTGACGGATCGCTCAAGAATATCGCCCAGCAGCTGATTTTCAGCGATAGCCTGTTGCTGCTCGCTGATATCCATCACCACCCCGACAATTTGCTGGCGACGTCCGTTATTGTCTTCACTGTAGGTGGCGCTTAAGTGATCCTGAACATAAATATAATGACCATCGTGGTGTTGAAAGCGAAAGATATTGCTAACCGGTTTGTCACTGGTTAACGCTTTTTTTAATGTGGTTTGCACCCGCTCAACATCGTCGGGATGTACGCGGCTTAACCAGTTTTGTGAATTCGCCAGCCAGTATTCAGCATTGTCGCCGGTCATCGCTTGGACGGCTTCAGTGACATAATTCAACTGGAAAGTCGGCCCTGGCAGCAGATCCAAGACATAAGTCACGCTGGGGGTGATCCGCAGCATATTCTGCAAAAACGCCACCGATTGCCGCAGTTCCTGACGCAGCTGATATTGCGGAGTCACATTTTGAAACACCATAATAACGCCAAGAATCGGCGCTGCAGGGTTATCTTGCACGCGAATGGGCGCAGCACTGTCGGAGATATAATAACGACCACCATCGCGGGCATAGAGCACAGTATGGTTGGCTAATTCTACGGTTTTGCCGGTCTCCAGTACCTTTTTAACAGGATCTGGCCTCGGCTCAAGGGTGGTCGCATGGTAAATATCAAAAACAGATAATAAGGTTTGTCCTAACGCCTGCTGTTCAGACCAGCCGGTTAACTGACAAGCCACCGGGTTTATTCGGGTGATCAAGCCATCAGCGTCAGTGACAATCACGGCATCACCAATGGATTGCAGGGTGAGGTTCAGACGGTGTTCCCGATCGGAAATTTCAGCAATATATTGTTTAAATTGACGACCCGCATTGACCAGCGCGTCACCAACCGCGGTTTGTTCGGTATTACCGTGTAGTGGGTTGTGCAGGTCAAACTGTTGCTGACTGAGTTGACTGGCCAGGTCTTTCAGGGCTGAGAGTGGTTTTAGAATAATGCCGCGGGTAATGGCGATCAGTAATAATGTTGCCAGTGAAAACAGTAGCAATATGGGCAGCAGATCTCGCCATAAACTGTCACTGACCTGACTGAGTTGATAAACGATATTACTTTCTAAAAACAGTACCGGTACGTTTTCACCCGTCGCAAATAAGCCTCTGCCGGTCAAAGTTAACGGCGCAGCAATTTGCAAAATGCCATCGGCATAGCGTTGCTGGATCGTTTGTTGGTCGGCTGCCTGATTAATCAGTTTTAGTTGCTGATGATTTAACAGGCTGTTGGCGGGTTTTGACATCCAGGCAAAGCGCGAAGCGTAAACAATTTGCTGTTGTGGGTTAACGAGGATACTGAAGCTAGCATCACGGCGCAGGCTGAATCGGGCGATATGGCTTTGTGCTTGCTGTTGATCATTGTTGGCCAATGCGTATTCAAGATTATGGGCCAACTGCAGAGCCGAATCATTCAAACTGTCCTGGGCATGCTTAATGACGATTTGCTGCCGCTGTAAATACTCGTTATAAACCTGAATACCAAACAGCATCAGAAACAAGCTGACCACAATAGCCGGGATCCAAAATGTCAGGCGATAGGTATGCATGCTTTTCATCGTGCTTTTTCACCGAGCAGTGCTTTGGCATCAGGCTGTTTTTTTAATAATCCCTGTCTCAGCAGAAACGTTCCGGTATCGTCGATAATGGCGGTTAAATCTGTGGATAACAGTGCTGCATTCATCGCCTTGTCCGGCATGATGAGCTGCTGATAAATCACTGGCAGTGCAGATGGATCAATATTTAACCGCTGGGCGATTAATGGATAGGCTTTTTGAGGCTCGTTGACCAGCACATTACGGGCCTGCCAATAGGTGGCTATTAATTGTGATACCGCTTCAGGACGCTCGTCAATCAATGCTTTCCGGCTGACCAGAACATCGACAATCCTGCCATCAATCTGTGAACTGTCCAGCAAGGTGCTAAAGCCAAGTTGTTGTAGCTTGTAGGCAGTGGGATCGAATGTCACCACCGCATCGGCGCGATTACTTTGCATCAGTTGTAAATGCTGATTGATGGTTGAGGGCCGTAACGTGAGATCATCAAGGCTGAGGCCCGCTTTTTGTAATGCCTGATAGAGCAAGTAGCTACCAACGCTGTTTTCTTCAACGGCGATACGTTTACCTTTGAGTTCAGAAAGATCAGTGATTTCCGGGCGACTAATAATTTTGTCAGCGCCATCGGAAATATTGGTGACCAACAGTATTTGCAGATCTTCGACCTGTTCAGAAAGCCTTAAAAACTCGTCCAGCGTTAACGCGGCGATATCCAGTTGTCCTTGCCGGAAAGCGCGTAAGGTTTCGGTGCTGGCGCTCAATTCCTTTAAAGCAACGGTATTATCAGGATACAAGCCCAGTTCCCGGGCTAAATACAGGGCCTCATAGCCTGCCCATACATTACTGCCAACCCGAAGTGGCGGCTCGCTGGCCGGTTGGCAGCTAAAAATCAGCAAACTGCCTGTGAGCAGTAAATAATATCTTAAGGCCCACAACCGACGTTTTAATAAGCGCATTAACGGCAATCCGCAAAAAATAAAGCGTATATCAACAATAGCGTCAACAATATCACAAAAAAATGGCCATACCAGTGCTAACATGCGTACTGTAAAAGCATTACAAATCAGCTGGTTTGACGGCAAATGCAACTCGTTGCATAGTAAGTCTGTCAGTTAACACAGGATTGATATGCAAACCTTATAAAGGAGCTGAGTATGGAAATTCCAGGTATTACACCTTTCGCCGGGCAGCCAACCCTGACCAATCCATTAAGCAATGAAGATCGTCAAACGGGACAGCAAACCGGCAGTCAGCAAGTAGCTGAAACCAGTAACACCACGCTGGCACAGGAGCAGCCCACTTCAGCGCTGAGCAATGGTCAGGTGGTTAATGAAACATCAGAAACAGCTGAGGAAGGTTTCGATCCGCAAAATCCCGGCGGCACCATTGATTTGACGGCTTGATTAATTATGGCTGAGCCTATTATTTCTCACGATCCGCTGTATCAATTATTACGTGACGGGCAAATCGAGCAGTTTAACCAGCGCATTAAATCCGGCGAGGTCGCAGATTTAACCGGCTGTGATTTCCGGCATATGAATCTGCAGGGGCTTATCGCTGACAAGCTGGATTTTTCTAATTGCTATTTCCGGCAAGCCGATTTGCGGGGTATTGATTTTCAGGCATGTAAAGGAATGGAGGGTGCCAGTATTCATGGTGCCAAAATATCCGGTGTCTATTTTCCCAAAGAGCTGAGCCCGGAAGAAATCAGCTTATCATTGCAACACGGCACCCGAATGCGTTATCGCGATTAATGGGGCTATGCTGGCGGTGGTTCAGGGTCTTCGCTGTCGGTTTTCTTGGGCAAAAACCGCGCGCACAATAATCCCAACTCAAATAACAGCCACATCGGTAAGGCCAGCAGCGTTTGTGAAATCACATCCGGTGGCGTCAGGATCATGCCAATAACAAAAGCGCCGACAATCACATAAGGCCGTTTTTCTTTTAAGCTTTCAACGCTGCTGGCACCGGTCCAAATCAACAATAACGTCGCGATCGGCACTTCAAATGCCAGGCCAAACGCAAAAAATAATTTCAGGACAAAATTCAGGTAGTGGCTGATATCAGTCATCACCGCCACACCCTCAGGGGCGGCTTGCGTTAAGAAGCCAAATATCAGTGGAAACACCGCATAATAGGCAAACAAAATGCCGAGGAAAAATAGCAGTGTGCTGGCAAACATTAACGGAAACACAATCCGCCGTTCATGCTGATACAGACCGGGCGCAATAAATGCCCATAGCTGATACAACAACACCGGCATCGCCAGCAACATAGCAGCTGTCAGCGTTAATTTGAATGGTGCCAGAAATGGTGAGGCCACTTCGGTGGCAATCATACTGCTGGTTTCGGGCAAATGTTTGAGCAGTGGTTCCGATAAAATCAGATACAAGTCATTGGCAAATGGCAATAAGCAAACAGCAATCAGCAAAATAGCCAGAATGCCACGCAGAAGCCGATCCCGCAGTTCAACCAGATGCGAAATCAGCGGCTGTTGTTCAGCGTTTTGCATCGGATTGCTCATCTGGATTATTTTCAGTAGTTGGTTTTTGGGGTGTGTTTGCTGGCGGATCCAGATCAATTTTCTCGTTCAAATCCGGTAAATCGTCAGGTTCACGTAACGCTTGCTTGAGTTCTTCAGCACGCAACTCGGCAGAAATTTCATTTTTGATGGTTTGCAATTGGGCATTGGCGCGGCCCAACCAGAGGCCGGTAATACGCGCCAGTCGCGGCAGTTTTTCCGGGCCGACCACCACCAAAGCGACCACCGCGATCAGCATCAGCTCCCAAAACCCGACGTCAAACACAGCAATTAACTTTTATCAGTGTCTTTTTCTTTATGGGCGGTCGTTTTATGCAGATTGTCGTCCGCGTCATGGTTGAGCTGCTGGTCATCTTTATCCTGTTCGCCATCTTTCAGCGAGCTTTTGAAGCTGCGAATAGCACTGCCCAGATCGCCGCCCAGGGAGCGTATTTTTTTGGTGCCGAACAACAATACTACGATCACCAGAACGATCAGTAACTGCCAGACACTGATGCCACCGAATCCCATAATCTGCTCCTAGTGAAAACCGGGCAGGCCTTTGCCGCCCAGCAAATGAATATGTAAATGGTCAACTTCCTGACCGCCACCGGGCCCGGTATTAATAATGGTACGAAAACCATCACGCAGACCTTGTAATTCAGCCAGTTCAGCAAGCTTTAGTAACATTGTCGCCAGTAACGGGCCGTGACTCTGGTCGGCGTGATCCAGTCGGGCAATGTGCTGTTTAGGGATAACCAGCAAATGCACCGCGGCTTTCGGATT
This sequence comes from Methylophaga sp., assembly GCA_040882115.1. Classification (GTDB taxonomy): domain Bacteria; phylum Pseudomonadota; class Gammaproteobacteria; order Nitrosococcales; family Methylophagaceae; genus Methylophaga. The sequence goes on from JBBEBX010000005.1 coordinate 91,398, forward strand.
AATATCTTTAAAGACGTACAGTTGTTCATCTTCATAGACCTTGCTGGACGGAATGTCTCCAGCCACAATTTTGCAAAAAATACAGTCACTCATTTCGGACTCCGACGGGCTTTTTCTTCGTGACCTGACAGGCCAAAACGCCGATCCAGTTCATCGAGTACAGCCTGCAATTCAATATCATTATGCGCCAATAAAACCATGGAGTGGAACCACAGGTCTGCGGTTTCATAAATGATTTGCTGACGATCACCGCTTTTACCGGCAATCACCGTTTCGGTCGCTTCTTCACCCAGTTTTTTGAGGATCTTATCGGTGCCCGCCTGATATAAGCTGGCGACATAAGAACTATCGGCACTGGCATGTTTGCGCTGTTGCAGCACCTGATAAAGCTGGTTGAGGATATCGCTCATGAGTATATCTCTTTTGGATCTTTGACCACCGGTTCGACAGTTTGCCACTGACCATCTTGCAGCTGCTGGAAAAAACAATGCACTCTGCCGGTGTGACAGGCAATGCCACCGACTTGTTCAACTTCCAGCAGGATCGCATCATTATCGCAATCCAATCGGATCGCTTTGATGATTTGCTGGTGGCCGGATTGTTCGCCTTTATGCCAGATTTTCTGCCGGGATCGGGACCAGTAAACGGCATGACCGGTTTCAGCAGTCAGCTGTAAAGCCTCGCGATTCGTCCAGGCTAAAGTAAGTACTTGCTTGGTTTTATAGTCTTGTGTGATAACGGGTGCCAAACCATCATCATTCCATTTGACCTGATCCAGCCAGTTGCTCACAGTCGCACCTCAATGCCCTGATCGGCCATTTGTTGTTTGGCCTCGCCGACGGTATGTTCACCAAAATGAAAAATACTGGCCGCCAAAACCGCTTCGGCATGACCGAGTTTGATGCCATCAGTTAAATCCTGCAATTTACCGACACCGCCGGAAGCAATCACCGGCACCACCACGGCATCACTGACGGCGCGGGTTAATTCCAGGTCAAAACCGGATTTGGTGCCATCACGATCCATGCTGGTCAGCAGGATTTCGCCTGCGCCATAAGCCACCATTTTTTTGGCCCATTCGACGGCATCAATACCGGTCGGCTGGCGGCCGCCATGGGTAAAAATTTCCCAGCGTGGTGAATCACCTTCAGCAGAAACCCGTTTGGCGTCAATGGCCACAACAATACATTGTGAGCCGAACTTTTCAGCAGCTTCGCGGACAAATTCCGGGTTTTTCACGGCAGCTGAATTAATACCGACTTTATCGGCACCGGCATTGAGCATTCTGCGAATATCGGCAACGGTGCGGATACCGCCGCCCACCGTCAGTGGAATAAACACCTGACTGGCCACGGCTTCCACCACATGATGCATGGTGTCGCGATTATCGTGCGTGGCGGTAATATCGAGAAAGGTCAGTTCGTCTGCGCCCTGCGCGTCATAGCGTTTGGCAATTTCTACCGGATCGCCGGCATCACGAATATCAACAAACTGCACGCCTTTAACAACACGGCCGGCATCAACGTCGAGACAAGGAATAATGCGCTTGGCCAGTGCCATCAGAATTGCAGCGGCGGGTTCAATTGATCGGCCATTTTCTGGGCTTCAGCCAAATCAATCGTGCCTTCGTAAATTGCGCGGCCGACAATCGCGCCCATAACGCCCTCAGACTCGTAGTGGCACAGGGCTTTAATGTCGTCGTAATTGCTGACACCGCCGGAGGCAATAACCGGAATATTAATTGCTCGGGCCAAATCACGGGTTGATTCAAGATTGACGCCCTGCATCATGCCGTCACGGCTGATATCGGTGTAAATAATCGCTTCAACGCCATCCTGCTCAAACTGTTTAGCAATATCAATGACATCGTGGTTAGATAATTTTGACCAGCCATCAATAGCGACTTTACCGTCTTTGGCATCAAGACCAACGATGATGTGGCCGGGAAATTCAGCACAAACATCACCGACAAAATGCGGTGCGTTAATCGCTTTGGTGCCGATAATGACAAAACGTACACCGGCATCAAGATAAGTTTGAATGGTGTCTTCATCCCGGATGCCGCCGCCGACTTGCACATCCAAGTCCGGAAAGGCTTTGCAGATCTCGTGGATCACTTCGGCGTTGACCGGATTGCCGGCAAAAGCACCATCCAAATCGACCATATGCAAGCGTTTGGCACCCGCTTCAACCCAGCGGGCGGCGACCGCCATCGGGTCTTCCGAAAATACGGTGTTATCTTCCATGCGTCCCTGACGCAACCGAACGCAGTGACCCTCTTTCAGATCAATGGCAGGGATTAACAACATATCGCTTTCTCCATACGGTTATTTAGGACTGGCCGTCCCATTGCACAAAATTCTTCAGTAATTGCAGTCCGGCATGCTGACTCTTTTCCGGGTGAAACTGTACGGCAAACACATTATCACGTGCCAGAGCGGCCGCAAATGCTTCAGGATAGTCGCTTTCGCCGGCAATATCGGCAGGATTTGCTGGTGCTACATAATAACTATGCACGAAATAAAAGCGGCTGTTATCGGCAATATCCTGCCATAAAGGATGGCTTTGTTTTTGTCTGACCTGATTCCAGCCCATATGCGGTACTTTCAGGCCGGCTTTAGCGGCGTCATCAAAATAACGGACATTACCAGCAAATAAACCGATACCAGCAACGCCATTATTCTCTTCGCTGTGCTCCAGCAAAGCTTGCATGCCCAGACAAATGCCCAAAAAAGGCTTTGTTTGCATGACTTCAGTCAACACCGGCAATAAGTCCAGACGTTGCACTTCTGCCATACAATCACGCATGGCGCCAACGCCCGGAAAGACAATCCGATCCGCCGCACGGATCTTTTGCGGATCCGCGGTGACACAGATTGACTGCTGGGGGGCGACCGTTTCCAGTGCTTTGGCAACAGAGCGTAAATTGCCCATGCCGTAATCAATCACTGCAATTTCAGACATATCGAATCCGAATTAATCCCGAAAAGGTTCAGGCCTATAAGGCGCCTTTGGTGGATGGCAGCTGGCCAAGCGCTCTTTCATCAAGCGTTACAGCCATACGTAAGGCCCGGCCGAAAGCTTTAAAAATGGTTTCGGCAATATGGTGGGCATTACGGCCTTTGAGATTATCGATATGCAATGTCATACCAGCGTGATTGACCAGACCCTGGAAGAACTCATAAAACAAATCGACATCAAACTCGCCGATTTTGTCACGGGTAAAGGTGACATCAAATTCCAGACCAGGACGGCCCGACAAATCGAGCACCACGCGCGACAAAGCTTCATCCAGCGGCACATAAGCGTGACCATAGCGGACGACGCCTTTTTTATCACCCAGCGCCTGTTTCAGCGCCTGGCCAATGGTAATGCCGGTGTCTTCAACGGTGTGATGGGCATCGATATGTAAATCACCTTTGGCTTTGACGCTGAGGTCAAACAAGCCGTGGCGGGCGATTTGTTCCATCATGTGATTCAGAAAAGGCACGCCGGTATCCGCTTGGAATTGTCCGGTGCCGTCCAGATTCAGTGAAACCTCGATTTGGGTTTCCAGCGTGTTACGCGCAATGTTTGCGCTACGAGCGGTCATGATGTTTCCTGAAATTGCTTGAATTGAAAGCAAATAATAACCGTTTGAGACCGTGGTTTAAAGCGTTATCATACAAGCCAGTCCAGATGGAAGCCGCGATGATACAAAATGCCGCCATAATTCCCCTGCTCAAGGATGTCGCCCGACAAGAGCACCAGTTACAACTTACCTGTGATTCTTGTGCTTTATACAGCCTGTGTTTGCCGTTGGGCTTACATCGCAATGATCTTGAAACGCTGGACAGTATCATTAAGCGCAGCAAGCCTTTAGCCCGAGGCCAGGCGCTTTATGAAATGGCTGAAAGCTTTGATAGTTTGTATGTGGTGCGCTCCGGCGCATTTAAAACGACGCTAACCGCGGCTGATGGTCGTGAACAAATCACCGGGTTTTATTTACCGGGTGACTTGATTGGTATGGATGCTATTCATACCGGCCATTATCAGGCAACCGCGACGGCTTTGAGCAGCAGCAGCGTTTGTGGTCTGCCTTATGACCGGTTGCAGGATCTGAGTCAGGCGATCCCCGCATTGCAGCAGCAAATCTATAATCGTCTTAGCAAAGAACTGACCAATGACAAGCAATTACTAATGGCGCTTGGTCAAAAAACGGCTATGGAAAAGCTGGTCGGGTTTTTAATGTCGTTATCTCGGCGTTTTGATGAACGGGGTTATGCAGCTGATCGCTTCCAGTTACCGATGTCACGTATTGATATTGCCAATCACCTGGGACTGGCGATAGAAACCGTCAGCCGTTTACTGACCCAACTGAGCAACGATGGCTTAATTGATTGTCAGGGCAAAATGATTGCGTTGCTTGATAAACCACAATTAAAAAAGTTGTGTAGTTAACAACCGATTACTAGTGAACTTGACCTGGATCAAGATGGCATAGCCCCGTGCTTTCTATCATGCACCTAACATTTTGTTGGAGTGCTGCTGTGAAATCATTAATTACTATTGCTACCTTTGTTGTCCCTGTTTTGCTGCCATTACCGGTGTTGGCTTATGAAGCCGGCGATTGGCTGGTCCGTGGTCGTGTCATTCATGTTGCGCCCAATGATGATAGCGGCACGCTGAAGCTGGGCAATGTTGATACTGGCCTGGAAGGCGTAAAAGTCGACAGTGATACGGTACCCGAGTTAGATATCACTTATATGCTCAGCCGTCATTGGGGCATGGAATTGATTCTGGGTTACTCCGAACATACCGTCAAAGGCCGGCGTAGTTGGTCAGCTTTGGGTGATGTTATCGATACCAAGGTGCTGCCACCGACTTTAACCCTGCAATATCATTTTTTACCGGACAGCGACTGGCGGCCTTATGTAGGTCTCGGTGTTAATTACACCCATTTCTTTGACGAAAAAGTAGCGGGTGCGGTTTTACCGGCAAGTGGCGACAGCGTCAAACTGGACAGCTCCTGGGGGCTTGCCGCGCAAGCCGGTATGGATGTGGCGATAAATCAAGACTGGTTTATCAATGTCGATTTGAAATATCTGGATATCGATACCACCGCGCACTTTAAAAATACCGCTGTCGGCGCTGCGAAAATAGATGCTGATATTGATCCCTGGGTATTTGGTGTTGGTATCGGTCGTCGTTTTTAATGACCTCTCTCTGATCTTGTCCCCGGATCAGTTCAGCCCGCTTTTAGCGGGCTTTTTTTACAAGCTGTCAGCTGGTTTAATCAGTGCTTTGAGTTTTATACCAGTAAGCCTTAACGCCATGAAATAGGCCAATGCACTGCCGCCGATTAACATCGCCAGCCATTGCGCGCGTAGCCATACAGAGGCTTGCTGCCAGGCCGAAATATCAGGCGTGAAATAAAGTAATATGGCCAATAAAACAGCATTGGCGACAATCAGCTGGATAAAAAAGCGCAGCCAGCCATGGTGCGGCTGATAAACATTTATTTTGCGTAAGCCGCGATACAGTAAAAAAGCATTCAGCATGGCCGACAAAGCGGTTGCCAAAGCCAGCCCCGCATGCGCCAGATAAATCATTAAGACGATATTCAGGCCCATATTAACGACCATGGCGATGATGCCGATTTTTACCGGCGTTTTAGTGTCCTGGCGGGCAAAATAACCGGGCGCCAGCACTTTGATAAAAATAAACGGCAATAAGCCCAGACTGTAGGCCATCAGACTCAAAGATGCCTGATGGGCGTCATGGGGAGTAAATTCACCGTATTGAAACAGACTTAACAACAAAGGCTCAGCCAATATCAACAGGCCGAGCATCGCCGGCGTGCCGATTATAAACACCCAGCGCAGACCCCAGTCGAGCGTATGGGAAAAGGCTTCACCGGCAGCACTGGCGTGTTTTTTCGACAAATTTGGCAGGATCACAGTGGCCAGTGCAATGCCAAATACGCCCAGCGGAAACTCAACCAGGCGGTCTGAATAATACAACCAGGAAATACTGCCGGTAATTAAAAATGATGCTAATAAGGTATCGAGCAATAAATTGATTTGCGCGACCGATACCCCGAACATTGCCGGGATCATCAAGGTCAGAATTTTTTGTACACCACTGTCGCGCCAGGCCCAGCGGGGTTTTGGCAAGCTGCCGATTTGTTGCAAAAACGGTATCTGAAACACTAATTGCACCAGGCCACCAATAAATACCCCCCAGGCAAGCGCTTTGACCGGTTCATCAAGCAACGGCGCCAACCATATTGCGGCACCAATTAACGATAAATTCAGAAACACCGGGGTAAATGCCGGAATGGCGAATTTGCCGAAACTATTGAGTATGGCGCCGCTTAATGCAGTCAGCGAGACAAACAACAGATACGGAAAAGTAATCGTCAACAACTGACCAGCCAGTTGCAGCTTGGCTGGCTCATCCAAAAAGCCCGGCGCAAAAATCATGATGATGACCGGCGCCGCCAGAACGCCAATCAGGGTGATAAAAAACAACACGCCAAATAAAGTGCCTGCTGTCGCGGCAATCAGACTTTGTAGGTCTTTGTCGCCGCGTTCACGATATTCGGCCAGAACCGGGATAAAAGCTTGCGAAAATGCGCCTTCAGCAAATAAACGGCGTAAAAAGTTAGGGATTTTAAAGGCGACAAAAAACACGTCAGCGCCAACGCCGGCACCAAAAAAGCGAGCAATAACAATGTCACGGACAAAGCCCATGATCCGTGATAAAAACGTCATCAGGCTGACAAGCAGCGTAGACTGAAACAGCTTTTCTTTCATGGGCATCCACGAGTTATCGCCCAGCCGGATATACAGATGAGGCTGATGCAAGACTTAATTCAAAATATGCATTCTAAGCGTTTTCTGCTGATATATCTCGCCGTGGTGGCGTTTTTATTAGTGGTTTACATCGGCCAGCAAACACCCTCTGACAACGAAGGTCAGCTTGAACCTATCGCGCACGGTGCCTATCAATTAAAGACGCCGGCCAGTTTGCCGAATTTTTTACTGCGCGACGTGCAGCAGCGCTTGTATACCAATGCCGATCTGCGTGGTCGCTGGCATTTTATCTATTTTTACGATGGCGCTTGCGAGCCACAATGTCCGGCGATTTGGCAGGTGCTGAGTAATCTGGCAGATCGCTATGCTGGTCAGCAATTAGGATTTTGGGTGATTGATGCCAGTCAGCAGCAACAGTTATTGGACGCCCCACCCGCCTTGCCCGGTAACGTCCGGATTATTTATGACCCTGATGGCGAACGGCCGTTGCGGCAGTTTTTCGTTGAGTCTCAAGGTACTGATGCGTTATTGGCATCGCTGTTTTTAATTGATCCCAATGGCCACTGGCTGGCAGGGTTTCGGGCACCGTTCACGTCGGCCGGTATACAACAGTTGTATTTACAGTTGCGTCAGGGGTTTGCCAGCGGCGCTTAAACAGGGTTTTGCGCTAATGCCTGGCTGAAACTCGCCGACAGTTGTTCAAGCGCACTGGTACGCCGGAAGCTCGGTCGCCAGACCAGGCCAATGTCTCTGCGGGCTTGTTGCTCGCCCTGCAGTGGCCGTAATTCAATTTCGGCGTGCCGCACCATATCGGAATTAATCGCCATTTGTGGAATCAGCGTGATGCCGAGACCGCTGGCAACCATTTCAATCAGTGTATACAAACTGGTGGCCTGTACGCTTCTGCGCTGGGCAGAAACCGGTAGCTGACAGGCGCTCAAGGCATGCTCCCGCATGCAATGACCTTCGGCCAGCAGCAGTAACTCGCTAACAGGCAATTGATCGGGTCGCAGCGAGTCATATTTTGCCAAGGCATGTGATTTTGGTAGCGCCACCCAGAATGGTTCTTCAGCAAATTTTTGGGCGGTTAAATTTCGGGTATTAAAAGGGAATGCCAGTACGGCAACATCCAAAGTGCCGGCTTCAATTTGATCTAATAAGCGGTCAGATTGATCTTCAATTAATAAGACTTCGAGTTGTGGCAGATTCTTTCGGACGGCCGGTAAAACACGCGGTAATAAAAACGGGCTGATGGTAGGAATGACACCAATACGAATACGGCCTGCTAAGGGATTATTAGCGGAATGGGCTAAGTCCACCAGATCATCTGTTAATGACAGGATTTGCCGGGCTCGGCGGGCAATATCTTCGCCCATGGGCGTGGTCAGTACTTTGCGGTTCGTACGTTCCAGTAGCGCGGTTTCCAGCAAGTCTTCCAGATCCTGAATGCCGGCGCTGAGCGTGGATTGTGTGACAAAACATTTTTCAGCAGCTTTACCGAAATGTTTTTCTTCAATCACCGCGGTGAGGTATTGCAATTGACGAAGTGTTGGCATGCGCATAAATCGAAAAATCCACTTATTAAACGTTTAATCATTTATTAGACATACGTTAGCACAAAACTTAAACTAGCTATACGATTTGATTAATGAGGAGTATTTATGCGTCAGTGGCAATGTGTGGTCTGTGGTTTTGTTTATGATGAAGCACGTGGGTTACCAGAGGACGGCATTCCGCCGGGCACGACCTGGGATGATATTCCAGAAGACTGGGAATGTCCGGAATGTGGTGTTGGCAAAGGTGACTTTGAGATGATTGAAATCTGATAGCCAAATATTTCAACATTCAACACGCATGATGTGATATTGGTCATGGTGTTTTGTTCTAAAAATAACTTTTTGCCTCCATCATCCCCTTTCATCTTTTAAAGCATACGATACGAGTGCTTAGCCAACTTCAAATTCTCCAGTTTCGTAATTTAAATAAAGTGCTGCTGTCACCAGCAACGCGGCTGAATTTAATATTAGGCGAAAATGGTGCCGGTAAAACCAGTTTGTTAGAAGCAATTCATTTGCTCGGTCTGGGGCGATCTTTTAGAACCAGGCAGTTAAAAAATATTGTTGAATACGACAAAACTCAGTGTCAGGTTATCGGCAAGATTGCAGGCAGAATTCCAGTTGGTTTTCAGTTTGATTTACAGCATGGCGTACAAATTCGACTCAACAATGCGCCACTTAAAAAATTGTCTGAATTGGCCAGCCATTTGCCGTTGCAATTTATTCCCGCTAATTGCCATGAGTTTTTTGAGCTGGGTCCCAGGTTTCGTCGCAAGTTGGTTGATTGGGGATTGTTTCACGTGGAACAAGGGTTTTTATACCACTGGCAATCTTACAAAAAATGTTTGCAGCAACGTAATGCTGGTATTCGCCAACATAAAACGGATCCAGAAATTCAACTCTGGGATCCGCATTTAGTCCGTCATGGCGAACAGCTAAATGAATTGCGTCAGTCATATTTGCAACAATTACTGGAAGTATTCAAACCGATTTTTTGCCGCATCTGCCCCGAAATGGCAGAAACCAAATTTACCCTTCGATATCTTTCCGGCTGGCCCAAAGATCATTCGTTCGCAGATGTTTTACGTCAAACACTGGAGCGGGACCGGGCATTGGCTTACACCCGATCGGGAGCTCATGCGGCAGATTGGTCATTGCGAATGGATGGTGCTGATCCAGCTGAAATGTTATCCCGTGGTCAGCAAAAGCTATTTTATCTGGCATTGAGTTTAGCGCAGATTGAATTACTAATGCAGCGGCGACAAACTGAAACGCTATTATTGATAGATGATTTAAGCTCAGAACTTGATGAGCAGCATCAGCAAATTGTCTTAACACTGCTGGCAGAAATGCCGGTACAAAGCTTTATTTCCAGCACCAATATGGCATTGTCAGGCCACTTATTTGAGCAGCAACAGCATGCAGTGTTTCACGTGAAACAAGGCAAACTGGAAAGCGTCAATGCGCCTGTCGCCGAAGGCCGATACATAGTAGAATGATAAGTTAAACCATGCGTTGCACAGGAAACGAAGATTTATGACCACTGACAATAACGACACCTACGATTCCAGCAATATTAAAGTGCTGAAAGGCCTGGATGCAGTCAGAAAACGTCCGGGTATGTATATCGGTGATACCGATGATGGCACTGGCTTACATCATATGGTGTTCGAGGTATTAGATAACTCAATTGATGAGTCGTTAGCCGGTCACTGTACGGAAATTAATGTTCGTATTCATGCCGATGATTCAGTATCTGTTGAAGATAATGGCCGCGGTATTCCCGTCGATATTCATGAAGAAGAAGGTGTGTCAGCCGCAGAAGTCATTATGACGGTGCTGCATGCCGGCGGTAAGTTTGACGATAATTCCTATAAAGTTTCTGGTGGTTTGCATGGCGTCGGCATTTCCGTTGTCAATGCCCTGTCGAAAAAACTGACCATGGAAATTCATCGCAACAATATTATTCATCGACAAAGTTATACCCATGGTGTGCCTGATGCACCGCTGGAAGGTTTTGAAGCAACGGATCATACCGGCACCAAAATACAGTTCTGGCCCAGCGAAGATACTTTTACCAATAATCTTTTATACGATTATAAAATTCTGGCAAAACGAATTCGTGAGCTGGCGTTCTTGAATTCTGGTGTGCGCATTGTGCTGACCGATGAGCGTGACGAACGCAGTGAAGTGTTTCACTACGAAGGTGGTATCAGCGCTTTTGTGCAACATTTAAATAAGAATAAAAACGGCATTCACGAAAGCATTATTGATATCACTGGTACCCGTGATGATGTCGTTGTTGAGTTATCAATGCAGTGGAATGATTCCTATCAGGAAAATATTTACTGCTTTACCAACAATATTCCACAGCGTGATGGCGGTACCCATTTGGCTGGTTTCCGTGCTGCGTTAACCCGCACCTTGAATCAATATATCGATAAAGAAGGATTGGCCAAAAAATCCAAAGTTGAAACCAGTGGTGACGATGCCCGTGAAGGTTTAACGGCGGTATTATCGGTGAAGGTGCCGGATCCTAAGTTTTCATCACAAACCAAAGATAAACTGGTGTCTTCAGAAGTCCGGTCGATCGTTGAGTCACTGGTTAACGAACATTTCAGTGATTTCCTGCTGGAGCATCCCAATGATGCCAAGCTGATTGCCAACAAAATGATTGAAGCGGCCCGTGCCCGTGATGCTGCACGTAGGGCCCGTGAATTAACCCGCCGTAAAGGTGTGTTGGATATTGCCGGTTTGCCCGGTAAATTGGCCGACTGTCAGGAGCGTGACCCTGCCCTGTCTGAATTGTTTTTAGTGGAAGGGGACTCAGCTGGTGGTAGCGCCAAACAAGGCCGGGATCGGCGTACCCAGGCGATTTTGCCGTTAAAAGGTAAAATCCTTAACGTCGAGCGCGCCCGTTTTGACAAGATGATTAGTTCTGCTGAAGTCGGCACGCTGATCACAGCGCTCGGCTGTGGTATCGGCCGCGATGAATATGACCCTGAAAAACTGCGTTATCACCATATAATCATCATGACCGATGCCGACGTTGATGGTTCACATATCCGCACCCTGCTACTGACATTTTTCTACCGGCAAATGCCGGAGTTGATTGAGCGTGGTCACGTTTATATTGCGCAGCCACCGTTATACAAAATCAAAAAAGGCAAACAGGAGCGCTACCTGAAAGATGACGCCGAAATGGAACGTTATCTGACTGAGGTAGCACTTAACAATGCCAGTCTGTATCCAAGCACTGATGCCGCGCCTATCGAAAGCAGTGCACTGGGTCTGTTGGTTGAGGAATACCAGACTATCACCGCAATTGTGCGCCGTTTATCGAATCACTATTACCCGGCGTTTTTGGAGCAATTACTGTATCAGCCGGCGATACCGAAATTTGATGATGAAAAAGCGATGAGTGACTGGCTGGTTGAAATCAATGCCCGGCTTAATCATGGTATGCCTACCGGCACCGCTTACCAGCTCAGTATTGCCAAACACGATAATGAGCCGTTATCGCATATTAATGTCAGCTTCAGCCGTCATGGTATCAGCACGGATTACCATATCCCGGGTGAGTTTTTTGCCAGTACCGAATATGCCAAAATTCTGTCTTTTGCCAATAAAATCAATGGCTTGATTGGTTCTGGTGCGCGTATTGTTCGCGGTGATCGGGAAGAACCCATTCGTGATTTTGCGCAGGTAGTACGCTGGTTGTTGGCCGAAGCGCGTCGCGGTCAGCATGTGCAGCGCTACAAAGGGCTGGGCGAAATGAATCCTGAGCAATTGTGGGAAACCACCATGGATAAATCCAAGCGTCGTTTATTACAAGTACGGATCACCGACGCCATTGCTGCTGATGAAACCTTTAACACCCTGATGGGTGATAATGTCGAACCGCGTCGTGAGTTTATCGAAACCCATGCGCTGCAAGCTTCTAATTTGGATATCTAAAGCGCTAAATAACGGCATAAAAAAAGGCCCGGAAGGGCCTTTTTTGTGGGGTACGATATCAATGTAGCTTGATTTTCGGGTGCACACTGCGCCGGAACAAATGCGATAAAGACAACATCACGACACGGAATGGACCAAACAATGCGGTTTGGTGCATTTTGTATAAAGATAAATACATCATCCGTGCCATCAGGCCTTCAATCATCATACTGCCACGACTGAGGTTGCCCATCAGGTTACCGACGGTGCCGTAGCGACCCAGAGACACTAGGGAGCCATAATCGTGATAATGATATTCAGGGATAGTTTTGCCTGACATGCGGTTAACAATCGATTTGTAAACCAGAGATGCCATTTGATGCGCTGCTTGCGCACGTGGCGGCACATTTTGCTCCTGCCCTACCCATTTACAAGCCGCGCAATCGCCGATGGCATAGATATCATCATCAAGGCTGGTTTGCAGAGTTTGTCGAACCACCAGCTGATTCATCCAATTGGTTTCCAGGCCATCGATATCTTTCAAAAATTCAGGCGCTTTAATGCCGGCTGCCCAAACTTTAATGGCTGATGGAATGTCTTTACCGCTCTGCGTTTTAATACCGGATTCAGTGACTTCAATGACCCGCTCACCAGCCAGCACATCAACGCCTAATTCACGCAATTCTTTAACCGCTGCGTTGGAAATATTTTCTGGCAAGCCGGGCAAAATACGATCCGCGGCTTCAATTAACGTCAGTTTGACGTCATGTGGATCTACTTCATCCAGGCCATAAGCTGTTAACAGATGTGAAACTTCATGTAACTGGGCACACAGTTCAACGCCAGTCGCACCGGCACCAACAATGGCAATATTCAACTGGCCTTCATCAAGCGGCCGGCCCTGGGTGTGGGCTTGCAAATAAGACTGCAGCAATTGTTTCTGAAAGGCTTCAGCTTGCTGAGTGGTGTCCAGAAACAGGCAATGATCGCGCACGCCTTTAATGCCGAAATCATGGCTGACGCTACCCACTGAAATGATCAGGTAATCGTAGTCAAAACTGCGCCGTGGAATGATTTCCACGCCATCTTCGCTGAAGGTTGGTGCCAGCGAAATCTGTTTTTTCTCACGATTCAGACCATCCATGCGGCCTAAACGGAAGCGAAAGCCACTACACATCGCCTGACTGAGATATTCAATTTCGTCTTCATGAGAATCTAATGTCCCGGCAGCGACCTCATGCAGCAGCGGTTTCCAGATATGCGTATGGGTGCTGTCAACCAGCGTTATCTGCGCTTTATTTTTTTTGCCGAGTTTTTTACCGAGCTTGGTGACCAGTTCCAGACCGCCAGCTCCGCCGCCAACAACTACAATTTTAGGGACAGCATTTGACATAGATTTGAGACTCCAATCAATCCGTTGCAATGATTTATTAGCCTTTATTCTAACGTATTCGGTTTTCGGCACCTACGTTAATTTTTACTCGGGGTGCTGACTCTGGCAAAATTTACGTTTAATTAGTAATCGAGATGCCAGCATGCAAGCACGCCCTGATCGACCCCGTCTCGCCTGGGCGGTAACCGGTTCCGGACACTATCTTGACGAATGTCTGGAAATTATTCGTGAGCTGGATGAGGTGGATTTGTTTTATAGTCGCGCCGGTGAAGAAGTGCTGCGCATGTACGGCCATGATCCCAAGGCCCTGAATGCCAATAGCCGCTATTATCACGATCGTGCTGCCAGTGCGCCCCCGGTTGGCCTGTTCTATCGCGGTGATTACCATACGCTGGTGGTGGCGCCGGCAACATCCAATACCGTCGCTAAAATGGTCGTGGGTATTTCCGACTCATTAGTGACCAATGTTTTTGCGCAGGCTGGCAAATGCCGGGTACCCAGTATTGTCTTGGCTTGTGATGCAGAAAGCGAAGTTGATACCCCTGCCCCGGATCGCATAGTCAGACTATGGCCCAGACAGATAGATTTAGCGCATACCGAGACTTTAAAGCAATTTGAGGCTACCACCGTGGTTGAGTCATCCGAAGCGCTGAAACAGGCCCTCAAAGCCCGTCTGGACGAAGTTAATACAGCCCGTGGCTGAAAAAATTCTGTTCCTTACCGGTAAGCTGGCAGAGCCCAGCGTGCATAAAGTCTTGCAACAAATGCAGCCTTTGCCGTTTGATTACCGGATACATCAGCTCGGTGTATCGGTGGCAGCGCTGATGACCGATAAAATGATTGGCCGGCGTTTACAACCGGAGGATTATCAGGATTGCGACCGTATTATCGTGCCGGGTCGTTGTCGCGGTGATTTAGAGCAACTGAGTGCCCAACTGGGCAAACCCGTTGAACGCGGTCCGGAAGAAATTAAAGATCTGCCGTTATTTTTTGGCCGCGCCAAAAAAGCGGTGGATATGAGTCAATACGCAGTACAAATCTTTGCAGAAATCGTCGATGCGCCACAACGCAGCATTGATAGCATTGTCGAACGTGCCCGTTATTATGCTGATAACGGTGCCAATGTTATTGATATTGGCTGCCTGCCGGAAGAGCCGTTTCCGCAAATGGAAGATGCTATTCGGGCATTACATGACAATGGTTTTAAAGTAAGTGTTGACTCACTATCAATTGAAGATCTGCGCCGCGCCGCTAATGCCGGTGCCGACTTTTTACTGAGTCTCAGTGAAGACACTATCGATTTAGCCAAAGAATCCGATGCGGTACCGATTTTAGTGCCATCGCCCAACCATACCGGTTCGTTAGCATCTTTAGAGCGGGCCATTGAGGCCATGGAAAAGCTCGGTAAACCATGGATTGCCGACCCAATCCTGGATCCGATTCATTTTGGTTTTGCTGAATCGATCACCCGTTATCATGCCTTGCGTCAGCGTTATCCACAGGCGCCGATTATGATGGGCGTCGGTAATTTAACCGAACTGACTGATGCCGATACCAGCGGTATTAACGCCATTTTGTTTGGTATTATTTCGGAACTGAATATTACCCATGTGTTGGCGACAGAAGTCAGTCCCCATGCCCGTAATGCCATACGCGAAGCCGATATTGCCCGGCGTATGATGTACGCCGCACAGCAGGATAATAGTTTGCCTCGTGATATTACCGGTGACTTGTTAATTCATCATGATCGCCGGCCATTTCCGGACAGTGATGCCGAAATCCGCGATTTGTCCGCCACCGTGAAAGATCCCAATTACCGGATCAAAACCAGCGCCACCGGGGTGTCATTATTTAATCGTGACGGGTTTTGGCAAGAAACAGATCCATTTGCTTTTTACCCGCATCTGGATATCGACGGCGATAGCGGACATGCCTTTTATCTGGGTGTTGAACTGGCGCGCGCCGAAATTGCCTGGCAACTGGGTAAGCGCTATAACCAGGATGAACCGTTACGCTGGGGCACGGCAGTGCAATTCAGCGAAGAAGATTTAAGCAAACAAACCGCAGAAGGCACCACGCTGCGCAAACAAAATCAGTGCGGGCCTCCAAAACCGGCCAGAAAACCACGCAAACGGAGCGAATGTGGACCACCTAAAAAGTAAAATTCACGAGGTGATTGTTACCACGCTGACCGCTGATGGTCAGCCGCATCATGCACCGATGGGTATTTCTGAAGTGAATGGTCACTTTCTGATTAAGCCCTTTAAACCATCAGCCACCTACGATAATTTAAAGCGCAGTGGCCAGTGCTGCATTAATTATACTGATGATGTGCGGGTGTTTGCCGGCGCCCTGACGGGGCGTCGATCATGGCCGTCTTTGCCTTGTCAGAGGATTGATGGCCAATACCTTGCGCAGGCTTTGGCGCATTCGGAGTTACAGGTAACCGATATCGATGATGCCGATCCCCGTGCCAGGTTTACCGCCGAAGTAAAATACGAAATGAATCACGCGCCGTTTCGTGGCTTTAACCGGGCACAAAGTGCCGTGGTCGAAGCGGCGATCCTGGTGAGCCGGTTGCAAATGTTGTCGTCTGACAAAATCCGCAGTGAATTAGCCTATCTGACCATTGCTATCGACAAAACTGCCGGTGAGCGCGAGTTAGAAGCCTGGGGCTGGTTAATGACAAAAATACGGGAGGCTGGCATTGAAATTTGAACATCAGCGCTGGCTGGCCAGTGTGCAATCTTTGTCTGAAGCCAAACAATTAAACGATTATTTGCCAGATCTGCTGGATATGAAAAATCCCGCAGATGGCGCACTCGGTGCCCTGCCCGTTGCCACGGTTAAACAAATAGTTAACTGGTTGGCCGGTCGTTGCCAGAGCAGCGCCACCATTGGTGATTTGCCGATGCAGGCAGCGCGGATACAAACCGCTTTGCTTGAAATGCAGCAATCCGGCGTCGATTATCTGAAAGTTGGTTTATTTAATGAACCGGCGTTAGCCGATTGTCTGCAGGATTTAAAGACATTTCTGCAGCAGTTTAATACGCCGGTCATTGCTGTATTATTTGCCGACCAACAATATGATAAGTCAGTACTTACTGATGTTTTAGATTCGGGTTTTTCAGGGGTTATGCTGGATACAGCCAATAAAAATGGCCAGCATTTATTGAATCATCAGACCTCGGAGCAATTGCAGATTTTTGTAAATAGCGTTAAATCCTGGCAACGTTTGTGCGGTCTTGCGGGTGCATTACGCGCCGAAGATATTGCGATTTTAAAGCCGCTGGGCGCTGATTATCTGGGGTTTCGCAGTGCGCTTTGTCCGCAGCGCGAGCGCCAGCAAAATTTGGCTATTTCGGCCGTGCAACAGCTGGTTGATAAATTAGCTGCGCCAGTGCCACAGGCACCAGCGCAGCTTTGTGAGGAGACGCTTTAACCGGCTTTAGCCAACTGCTGTTGTCTTAGCTTTTTAGTGGCTTTAACCATCGCCTGTAAAGCGGCCGTTACTTCCGGCCACTGCCGCGTTTTCAGACCACAATCCGGATTGACCCATAAACGCTGTGCAGGGATAAATTGCAGAGCTTGCTCCAGCAGTGCTTCGATAGATTGCTGGTCGGGAATATTCGGACTGTGAATATCGTAAACACCCGGTCCAATCGCATTGGGATAGCTGAATTGTTCAAAAGCCTGCAGTAATGCCATCTGACCGCGAGAGGTTTCAATGGTGATAACGTCGGCATCCATCGCGGCAATCGCCGGCATAATGTCATTAAACTGCGAATAACACATATGGGTGTGGATCTGCACCTCATCGCCGACCCCATTGGCGGTCAGCCGGAAACTGCCGATCGCCCAATCCAGGTAATCAGGCCAGTCTTTCTGGCGCAGCGGCAGCCCCTCTCGTAAAGCCGCTTCGTCGATTTGAATAATCGCTAAACCAGCAGCTGCTAAATCCTGCACCTCATCACGAATCGCCAGAGCAATTTGCTGACAGGTTTGGCTGCGTGGTTGATCATCACGGACAAAAGACCAGTTGAGAATGGTGACCGGCCCGGTCAGCATGCCTTTGACCGGTTTATCACTGAGACTTTGTGCGTATTTTGCCCAATCGACAGTCATCGGCTGTGGTCGCGCGACATCACCAAATAAAATGGGTGGTTTGACGCAGCGTGAGCCATAGGATTGCACCCAGCCCTGCTGACTAAAGGCAAAGCCGCTTAGTTGTTCACCAAAATATTCGACCATATCGTTGCGTTCAGCTTCACCGTGCACCAGTACGTCGAGATCCAGCTGTTGCTGCAGCTTGATACACTCGGCAATTTGCCGGCGCATGGCAATTTGATAGTCTTCGCCGCTGATTTTACCTTGTTTAAACTGAGCACGAATTTGCCGGATATCGCTGGTTTGTGGAAATGAGCCGATAGTGGTTGTTGGCAATAACGGCAAATTTAATTTGTTTTGTTGCAGCCGCTCGCGCTGCGGATAAGTACTTTGACGTTGCTGCATTTGCGGCGTAATCGCTGCACAGCGCTGACGCACTTTGGGATCATGATTGCGTACCGACTGACGCCGGTTGTTAATGGCCTGCTGATGGTTTGCTAATGCATCGGCGACGTTTTCCACACCGTTATTCAGCGCTTGTTTCAGCAGCGTTAATTCATCGATTTTTTGCAGAGCAAAAGCCAGCCAGCTTTTGATGTCCGGATCCAGCCCTGTTTCGGCATCTAAGTCGACCGGCACATGTAATAAAGAGCAACTGGGTGCCAGCCACAAACGATCGCCCAGCCGTTGCTGTAAAGGCTGCAAAACAGTTAACCAATCCTGCAGATCGGTTTTCCAGATATTTCGGCCATCAATGACGCCGAGCGATACCACCTGATGTGCGGATAGCCAATCAACAACTTTGATGATTTCATCACGGCCATGACTGACGGCGTCAATATGTAAGCCGGCGACCGGCAAACTGCAAGCCAGTGGCAGATTGTCCCCCAAATTGCCAAAATAGCTGGTCAGCAGTAATTTCACCGGTGCTTTACTGAGCTGAAAATACGCCTGTTCAAAGGCTTGTTGCCAGCGTCGATCCAAGTCGGTGACCAGAATAGGTTCATCAATTTGCAGCCAAGTAACGCCGGCGTTGGCGAGTTGATTGAGAATATCCTGATAGCTGGTCAACAGCGCTGGCAATAAATCCAGCAGATCACTGTTATCGGTGGCCTTGCCTAATTTCAAATAACTGAGCGGCCCGAGGATCACCGGTTTACCGTTAATGCCCTGATCTTTTGCTTCCTGCCATTGTTTGAGCAAGTTCTCCGCATTTGCCGAAAACCGCGTGTCAGCGCTGAATTCAGGCACCAGATAATGGTAATTGCTATTAAACCATTTGGTCATGGCCGCTGCGGCAGTCTGACCACAACAAGTCTGTTCATCGGCCTGGCCTCGCGCCGCCAGGAAATACTGCTGCAAGCTATCTCCCTGCTGTGCCCGCGCCGGTAAATTACCGACCATAACGCTGGTATCCAATACATGATCGTAAAGGCTGAAATCGCCGACCGGCAGCCAGTCTAAATGTTGTTGTAACTGCCAATGTTCACGGCGCAAACCGGCGGCCGTATCGAGCAATTGATCGGCATCGTGCTCGCCACGCCAGAATTTTTCCAGGGCAAACTTCAGTTGCCGCTGGCGGCCGATACGGGGAAATCCCAAATTATGAATCAGTGCCATCTCACGCTCCTTTTAAAAATCGCCATTGTAGTCAGGCTTATTCATGAGTAATAATGATATTAATTTACTTTTTAATGAGAAATATTCATAGATGATTGAGCGAGCCCATCTGAAAATCATTGCTGCGTTGGCAGAAAATGGCAGTCTGACCGCCGCTGCCAACGCTTTATTTGTGACCCAGTCAGCCTTGTCACACCAAATTCGTTATCTGGAAAGCAAATTAGAAATTTCGCTATGGCAGCGTGAAGGCCGAAAACTACGGCTGACCCGGGCTGGCGAGTTACTTTTGCAGGTAGCAGGACAAGTTTTACCGGTGTTTGAACAGACTGAACAAACCCTCAAGGCTTATGCCAGTGGCCGGGCCGGGATTTTGCGGTTGGGCGTTGAGTGCCATCCTTGTTATGAATGGCTAAAAGGCGTGCTGGGCGCTTATCTGCGGGCGATGCCGGAGATGGATGTCGATATCCGACATCAGTTTCAGTTTTCGGGGATGCAGGCGTTATTGAATCAGCATGTTGATTTGCTGGTGACGCCCGATAAGCTGGTTACACAAGGCGTCCAATACGCGCCTCTGCTCGATTATGAACTGGTGCTGATGGTGGCCAATGAACATCCTTTGGCTGACAAGTCTTATGTCGACGCTGAAGATTTAGCAGACAGTTTATTGCTGACGTTTCCGGTAGCGCCAGAGCGTTTGGATGTGTTCAGTCAGTTTTTGCAGCCAGCTGGCATTTTACCGGCCAGTAAGCAGATCCAATCGATGGAAATCATGCTGCAAATGGTGATTTTAAATCGCGGTGTCACGGTGTTGCCCGATTGGTTAGCACGGGAAATCGCGGCTCAGGAAGCGGTATCAATTTGTCGTTTGGGACCTGCAGGCCTGCCAAAAACTTTATTTGCCGCGATCCGCGAAGCGGATGCTGATATTGATTATATTCAAGAATTTATCGGCCTGAGCCGTCGCCACCAATTGTAGTCAGATAGCTTCGTCGAGCACGCGGTACAGCGTTTCACGGATAGATTGCGGTTCAAACGGTTTGTCGAGCAATGCAGATATACCGGCCTGTTGCACCTGCCCTAACCGGGTTTGATTTTGCTCACTGGTAACCATCAGGATCGGCATAAAACTATTGCCGAGCTCGCCGCGGATGTATTGGGTCAGCGCCTGGCCATCCATATCGGGCATATTTAAATCGGTCACCACCAGATCAAAATCAGTTTGTTGCAGCAATTTAACGGCATCAACGCCATTTTCGGCTTTGGCAATATAACCAATACCCAGGTCTTTCAGCACCCGGCCAATATGATTGCGGGCAGTCAGACTGTCATCAACCAGTAGCACTTTTAAATTGGCGGCATCATAGTTTTGCAGGGTTAATTCTTGCGGATCCAGATAATCCAGCGTGGTCCGCAGCGCCCGGCGTAAATCATCGGCAACAAATGGTTTGGGTAAAATTGCCACCACGCCGGCCTGACGAAGTGGTTCCAGTGTGTTGAAGTCGGTTTCGCTGGAAATCAGCATAAAATTACAGGCTGCATGCTTATCATCGGCGCGGATTTGCAACAATAAATCGGCAGCGGTCATATCCGGTAAATACATGGCGCTGATCACCAGATCCGGCGGATATTGCTTGATTAAATCGAGGGCGGCGGCACCATCGCTGACGCCATCAATTTTGCTGACACCGGCTTCCTGCAGCTGACGCATAATAACTTTTAATTGCATGGCTGATGGCTCGACCAGCAGAATCGACAACTCAGCTTCACTGACATTGAACATAAGCTAAAAATTAACTCCGAACCAGACTAACCGCAATTTGTTCACGCCTGGCTGAATCTATCAATAGTTCAATCAGCGTTAACGCAAAATCCATCGCTGTACCCGGACCGCGAGACGTGACACGTCGGCCATCAATCACCACTGCATCTTCCCGCAGCGTTATTTGCGGCCATTTATCAGCACTTAATACACCGGGATAAGCGGTGGCCTGAAAGCCATCTAATAAACCGGCAGCCGCCAGAACCAGGGGCGCAGCACAAATTGCTGCCAGCCATTTGTCTTGGGCTACCATACGCTTTAGTAGTTGATGAATGCGTGGATCGGCATTGAGATTATTGCTGCCGGGCTGACCGCCGGGCAACACGATCATGACAAAATCATCTTCCAGCACCGCATCGAGCGTGGTGTCAGCCAGCAAGGTAACTCCCCGGCTGGCTGTCACCGCTAAGTCAGTTGTCAGACTGGCGGTGATCACGTCTATTTGGGCACGGCGCAGTATATCAATGAGGGTGACGGCTTCCAGCTCTTCACAGCCTGTGGCAAGCGGGATCAGCACTTTGCTCATCGATCAGGTCTCAGCGTTTGCTTTGCAAAATGGTCATGCCTTTCAGCAGGTTTAATGCCTGAGACAGTGCATAATCACGCACTGCTAACGGTTGATCTTTAATATCTTTTTTGCTGACATCAGTGGTTTGCGGATCAACAGTATTCGCGTCAATTTGATCATCGACTTCCGGTTTTTGGCCGTTTTCCAGATGGCGAGTCAAATCCGCTTCTCGCAACGGCGTGAAACCACTTTCTTCAAGTGCAGTTACCTGAATGCCTTCAATGGCGATATCGGGCTCAATACCATCTGCCTGAATGGAGCGGCCATTTGGCGTGTAATAACGCGCTGTGGTCATTTTAACGGCCGTGTCATTGGTTAGTGGCATTACCGTTTGTACCGAGCCTTTACCAAAGGATTTACTGCCGACAATCACAGCCCGCTGATGATCCTGCAGGGCGCCAGCAACAATTTCTGACGCGGACGCCGAACCACCATTGATCAAGACAATAATCGGTGCGCCATTAAGCATATCGCCGGGCTTGGCGTGGAATTTCTGATCGGCATCATCGATACGGCCTTCGGTGTAAACAATCATACCCTTATCAATAAAGGCATCGGAAACTTCCACGGCCGCATCCAGAACACCGCCCGGATTATTACGTAAATCCAGAACCAGGCCTTTCAGCTTGTTATCGTTATCTTTTTTCAGTTGGCTAATCGCATCGCGAACGCTTTGGCTGGTCGGTGATTGGAAGGTAGAAATACGCAGATAACCGTACCCCGGTTCCAGCGTTTCAAATTTGACGCTTTTGACTTTGATGATGGCGCGGGTCAATTCCAGCACCAGTGGTTTGTCCTCACCATCGCGGATAATGGTCAGCTGAATTTTACTGCCTGGTTCACCGCGCATAATATCGACAGCGTCATTCAACGACATGCCTTTGACTGGTTTATCATCGAGACGGATAATCAGATCGCCTGCCTCAACACCTGCTTCGGCAGCCGGTGTGTCATCAATCGGCGCAACTACTTTGACGAAACCGTCTTCCATGGAAACTTCAATACCGAGGCCGCCAAATTCGCCACTGGTGCCTTCTCGCAACTCTTTAAAACCATCCAAATCCAGATAACTGGAATGCGGGTCCAGTCCTGACAACATGCCGCGGATGGCATTTTCAATTAATACTTTGTCTTCTACCGGCTCAACATAGCTACTTTTAATACGGCCAAAAATTTCCGAGAAAGCCCGCAAATCATCAATCGGCAAATCGGGTTCGGTTGGGCTGCGATCGGCAAACACCATCTGCCCGAAGATCAAGGTCATGCCCAGTAAAGCACCCGCAGTCAACAGGCTCACATCGCGTTTAACAAACTTCATATTGATTCCTTATTTAGCAGCTTAGCTTTGCTTTTGCAGCCATTTCAGCGGGTCAGCCGGACTGCCTTTGTGGCGAATTTCAAAATACAGGCCAGACATTTGCCGAACCCCCTGATTACCGCTTTGTGCAATGGTGTCACCGGTTTCAACGATATCACCGACAGACTTCAGCAGACTGTCGTTATTGCCATATAAACTCATAAATTGACCGCCATGATCAATGATCAGTAGCAGACCAAAGCCTTTCATCCAATCGGCAAAAACCACTCTGCCGGCAGCACTGGCGCGAACGGCATTGCCAGCATCGGCAGCAATCATGATGCCTTTCCAGCGGAGTTTACCAAGATTTCTGGGCTCACCATAGCGCGCCAGCAGTTTGCCCTGTAATGGCCACAATAATTTGCCATTGAGACCCGAAAAATTCGCTAAAGGTTGCTGCTGTTTATTCACTGGCGGTTTGGCAACCGATTTTTTATTTAACTCAGCCAATAATTTTTGCAGCGCCTGCTCCTGCTGCCGCAGGCTATCAAGCTGTGCAGTCTGTGAGCTTATCTTTTTATCCAGTGCTGCCAGCGTTGCTTCGCGCTGTTGTTTTTCAGCGTTCAGAGATGCTTGTTGAGCAGTTTGTTCTGCGAGCATTTGTTGTAAGTCTTTCTGGGCGGCAAATACGGTTTTTTGTTCATCGCTGAGGCTGGCCAGCAGGTTGTCAATCTCGGTCAGTTGTTGTTGACGGGCCGTGTGAAAATATTTGTAGTAGGTGTGATGGCGACTGATTAATGCTGGATCTTGCTGATTCAGCAAAATTTTTAAATAGCCGGGCTGCGCGTGCATGTAAGCGGCTCGCAGTTGTTCATATAAATCGTCCAGTTGCGCCTGCTGCTCAGCCTTTTGTTCACCCAGCTGCTGCTCTAATTGTTTGACTTTTTGATCCTGCTCATCGATGGCTAGCTGTGTTTTTTTCAGCGTCTGGCTGATTTCAGAGACTTTCAGGCTTTGCCGGCGTAATTGCTGGTAAAGCTGGTCTTTGCTCTGCTTATCTGCAGACAGGGACTCACTGACTTTATCGATTTGACTGCGAACTTCACCGAGTTCTTTTTTAGGCTCGTCAGCCCATGCCGCAATATTAATCAGCAGACCGAAAGTTAACAAAAAGACACGTGACATGTTTGGATTGATCAGTTTAATTCCACCAGTAAGTGCTTACTCATTTCATTAGGAATCGGCAAGTCCATCAAACTGAGCATAGTCGGTGCGATATCGGATAAATTGCCTTGCGGCGCACATTGGCCTGGTCGGCCGGCATACAACAGGGGCACAACATTGCTGGTATGCGCGGTATGCGCCTGGCCTTGTTCATCATCCTGCATTTTTTCAGCATTACCGTGATCAGCGGTCACCAGCATTTCCCCGCCCGCTTCTTTTAATGCTGACCAAATCTGGCCCAGACAATTGTCCAGCGTTTCAATGGCTTTGACGGTGGCCGCAAAGTTGCCGGTATGGCCGACCATATCGGCGTTGGCAAAATTGCAAATAATCACATCAAATTTATTGCTATGAATGGCTTTGACCAACTGATCGGCAACTTCAGGCGCGCTCATTTCAGGTTGCTGATCATAAGTTTCTACTTTGGGTGATGGCACCAGAATGCGTTCTTCGCCTTCATAGGGCAGATCGCGACCACCATTAAAGAAAAACGTGACATGGGCGTATTTTTCGGTTTCGGCGATGCGTAGTTGGCGCAGGCCCAGCTGCGAGACGTAATCACCCAGAAGATTGTTGAATTTTTCCGGTGGATAGGCGGCCGTTGCCGTGAAATCTTTTTTGTATTCGGTCAATGTGACAAAGGCGCTTAAGCCAATCTGCCGGGGTTTGGCAAACGCATCAAAACCGTCTTTAATAAAACATTCACTAAGTTCACGAGCGCGATCAGAGCGGAAATTCATAAAAAAGATGCTGTCACCATCCTGCATTTTTACGGCATCGCCAATCACGGTTGCTTTGACGAATTCATCATTTTCATCTCGCGCGTAAGCGGCATCAAGGCCTGCCTGAACCGTGTCGGCATAAAACTCGGCTTCACCTTCGCTAATCAGGCGATATGCCTGTTCGACCCGATTCCAGCGTTGATCCCGATCCATGGCATAAAAGCGGCCGATAATGCTGACCGTTTTGCCAGTACCTAATTCGGCATAAGTGGTTTCCATGGCGGCAAGCGACGCATGGGCGCTGCGCGGCGGCGTATCGCGGCCATCGAGAAAGGCATGTACATAAATTTGCTGCGCGCCCCTTTGTGCAGCCAGCTTAACCATTGCCTGGATATGTTCAACATGGCTGTGCACCCCGCCATCAGACAACAAACCCATAATGTGCACCGCTTTGCCGTTTTTGACCGCAGCATCAACGCCGCTAGTCAAAGCACTGTTTTCAAAAAAGCTGCCAGTTTTGATGGCTTGGCCGATGCGGGTAAATTCCTGATAAACAACGCGGCCCGCACCGATATTTAAATGCCCCACTTCCGAGTTACCCATTTGCTCACCCGGTAAACCAACGCCGGCACCTGAAGCATTGATTAACGTATGCGGATAATGTTGCCAGAGCTGATCCCAAACCGGCGTGTTGGCGGCCATAATGGCATTGTGCTTGGCATCTTCACTGTAACCCCAGCCATCCAGAATAATCAGGGCTAGAGGGCGGTGTGGTTGACTCATGTTGTTTTCCTTTAATCGCGGTTTCGGCGGCCTCCGGACGTCAAAAACAGCAATACCTGCAAATCGACGACAATGGCGTGTATTATATGGCCTTTTGTGACGAATTACAGATATCGTCACGGCAGGTAAGGTAAATGCAGACAGCCAATGCCGCTTTGTTGCCGCTGGATGGGGATATTGAAAAAACGGCAATTTCCCTGAAAGCAATGTCGCACCCATTGCGGCTGAAAATCTTGTGCACGCTGGCGGATGCAGAGTTGGCGGTGCAGGATATCGTCGACGCAGTAGGTACAACACAGAGTAATGTGTCACAACATTTAGCCAAATTACGTGACAAACAAATCCTCACCTGCCGGCGGGATGCTAATAAAATTTACTACCGGGTCAGTGATGAGCGCACGTTAAAGCTGGTTAGCATGATGTGTGATTTATTTTGCAGTAAGCAGGCGGAACAACGTTAAACATGGAAAATATAGGCGAATTTATTATCAACCACTGGATTTTGTCGACACTGTTTGTGGTGTTGTTATATCTGGTGTTTTCGGACGTACTGACCCGCAAGCTAAGCGGAGTACAATCAATCAGCGTCAATGAAGCAGTCACCCTCGTCAATCAGCAAAAAGGCTGTTTTGTCGATATTCGTGACAGCGAAGCATTTGCCAAATCTCATATCGCCGATTCTATAAATTTACCTCAGGCTGAGATGGACAATCATCTCGGTAAATTGAAAAAAACCGAGCAGCCGCTGGTGGTGGTTTGCGACAGCGGTCAGCGGTCACGCGCTGCAGCCAAGCAACTGAAAGCTAAAGGCTACACCAATGTGTCGGTGATGTCGGGCGGTTTACACGCCTGGCGTGAAGCCAAACTCCCGCTCTTCGGATAACGGATTTAATATGGCAGATGTAATTGTATATTCTTCGGCGCATTGCCCTTATTGCGTGATGGCCAAGCAGTTATTGGAACGCAAAGGCGTGGCTTATAAAGAGATCCGCGTTGATCTGGAGCCTGCCAGGCGCGAAGAAATGATGCAAAAAAGTAAGCAGCGCACCGTGCCGCAAATTTTTATCAATGACCAGGCAGTTGGTGGTTACACTGATTTGTTAGCTATTGATCGAGCCAAGAAGCTCGACCAAATGCTGGCCTGATTTTAAGACTCACATTTAAGTTTAAGGATTTACCTCATGGCTGAAGATAACGCAGCAGCACAACAAGACAACCAACCACGCTTTATTATTCAAAAGATTTACACCAAAGACGTTTCTTTTGAAACGCCGAACTCGCCAACGGTATTTCGTGAAGACTGGAAACCGCAATTGGATCTGCAGTTAGGTAATGAATACACCCGTATTGACGACGACAATCATGAAATTGTTCTGGTCGTTACAGTCACGGCCAAAGTTAACGACAAAGTCGCATTTATCTGTGAAGTGAAACAGGCCGGTGTATTTAGCCTGACTGGCTACAGTGATGAAGAAATGGGTCCGCTGATTGGCAGCTATTGCCCGAATACTGTATTCCCGTTTGCCCGTGAAGTGGTATCTGATTTGGTCATCAAAGGCGGTTTCCCGCAGTTGGTGCTGGCACCGGTTAACTTTGATGCGGTGTACAAACGTAAGCTTGATTCAATGGAGCAAGCGCGCCAAGAAGCGGCGGCTGGCCAGCAGGAAACAACGCACTAATTTATCGGCGATGAACATGGCCAGCGCGGATGAACAAAGCTTGATGCCCACGCTGGTGCTCGGTGCCGGTGCCTGGGGCACCGCACTGGCGATTGCTTTGGCCCGTAACGGTCATGAAACCTGGTTATGGGGACGTAATGCCGGGCAGTTGAAGGCAATGCAGGATAGCCGCTGTAATGCGGTGTATTTAGCGGGCATTGATTTGCCAGCAGCACTAAAGATCCAGCCGGATTTACAGGCGGCTGTCAGCCAGGCGCGGCATTTGCTGATTTCGGTGCCCAGTAACAGCTTTTCAGAACTGTTGCAGCAAATTCAGCCGTGGTTGCCACCGGGCATACCGGTCAGTTGGGCAACCAAGGGTCTGACGCCGCAGACCGGTACTTTTTTAGCGGATACAGCCAGGCAGATTTTAGGGCCGGATCATCCGCTGGCAGTGATTTCCGGGCCGTCATTTGCCGCTGAAGTAGCTGGTGGTTTGCCAACGGCATTAACGGTTGCCTCCAGCGACGCGGCATTTGCCAGTGCGCTGGCCGGTGCCCTTCATGGCAAAAGCTTGCGCGCCTATACTTCGTCGGATGTGCTGGGCGTTCAAATCGGCGGCACTGTTAAAAATGTGCTGGCTATTGCTGCCGGTATCAGTGATGGTTTGCAATATGGCGCGAATGCCCGGGCGGCCCTGTTGACCCGCGGCATGGCTGAAATTTTGCGGCTGGCAACTGTGCTTGGCGCTGATCCGCAAACCATGTTTGGTTTATCCGGTATGGGTGATTTAATTTTAACCTGCACCGATGATCAAAGCCGTAACCGCCAGCTGGGTCTGGCAATTGGCCGGGGTTTGTCGGTCGATGAAGCGGTGCAGGCAGTCGGCAAAACCGTAGAAGGTATGCACGCCGCCCGTGAAGTATTGCTAAGGGCGCAACAGGCGGGAATCGAAATGCCTATTGTTGAGCAGGTATGCAAAGTGTTGTTTGAGGGGTACGATCCGCGACAATCAGTACAAGCATTGTTGTGCAGAGAACCCAAAGCCGAAAACAGTCATCGCTAAAGCGATAAGTAACTGAATTAAAAGAGGAATAGTTTATGCGTGGTCTTGTGAAATACAGCGGCATTGTCGCACTCAGCATGACAATGATGCTGGGGCTGTCGGCTTGTGGCGGCTCATCAAATAAAGCCGGGCAGCCAGAAGTCATCGTTACTGCTGAAGGTAAAACGTTGTTTGAGGCCGATCTGCAGTACGTTAAGATTGTTGAACGTGATGTCAGCGGTGTTGCTAATCAACATCCTTATCCGGTTGATGAGGCAGATATCCGGACCATACTGAGTTCTTTGTATATTAACCAAACAGTGTTATTCAAAGAACAGCAGATCCCACTTTACTCACCGGGTGAGTTGCAAATTTTGTCATCTGGCCTGAGCCGGGGTCTGGCTATCGCCGAAAGCGATGAAGATTTGACCTATGTGACTTTGGGTGTACATCAGGGCGCTGTCGCCAAGGAGCGTAAAACAAATAGTGGCCGGGTATTTATTGATGGCCAGGGTCGGTTAAACATTATTTTTGGTCTTATCCATGATGACTATCGTGATAAAGACAGATACACCGGTCAGGAAATTGACCGCCGTGTGAACCCGTTGCTGCCAGGTACCCGTAAATTTGATTCTAAGCCGGGTACGCAAGTCGCCCTGGATAATGGTCAGTCATATTATGTTGATCCAGAAACGGGTGAAGAGCGCAGAGATTGGTTAGTGATTGATATCCCAACGGTACTGGCAACAGCCCGCGAGCGTGCCGGCGATGAAGTTGAAGGTCTGGTTAGTCCAGAACTGCGTGAAAATATAGCCCGTAACACGCGCGATAACCAAATCCTGCGTAGCGACATGGCTAACATCAAAGAAATCCTGTTTGAAATGTCGGCAGAAATCGAAGCGTTACGTGAACAGTTAAAAGCCGAACAAGCTGAGTAATCAGTTTCGGTTAGACTTGAAAAAGGCGCTTCGGCGCCTTTTTTTATGCGTGATATTTATAACTGCCAGCGTAAATCGCCCTGCTGGCAACGCGGTAAAGGCGGCAGGTTTTTGCTCAGGGTCAGCGCTTTAAAAATCGCCCCCATTTGTTCGGGTAATAACAGGCGCTTAAGCGCTGCTGATTGCTGTAACTGCTGGAAATCATCCAGTTTTTTCTGCTGGGCTAAGTTAAGCATTTCACCTGCCAGTAAAAAGTCGCTCTGGCTTTGTAAACCGGAAACATTGAGTCCAGCCTGATGGGCTGTTTCGGCCAGATCGGCGAAATTCACATGCGCCGTTAAATCTTGCAAGCCGGGCAGGATCAATGGCGCATCGTGGGCATGATGCTGATAATGGCAGCGAATGCCGCCTGATGCGCGACTGACGTGAAAATAGTTAGTTGCCGTATGGCCATAATCGATAATAAATATCGCACCTTGCTCGAGTATCGCAGCGAGGCTGCCAAGCCAGGCCTCGGCATAGAGATTCACCTCGCAGCAAAATGGCAGGGTCGTTAACAATGGTGCAATTAATGCGGCTTTTTCTGCCAGTGCCGGCGTACTGAGGGGGCCATTTTGCCATACCAGTTGCTGACCATCCCAGCCGACATAACGCTCAAAAATACCGGCCTCTTCAAAAACTAAACTATGTACCGGCATGGCATCACAGACTTCATTGGCCAGCACGACGCCAGTAAAGCTGGCGGGTAATTGTTCCAGCCAAACCACTTTATCAAACAGCGCGCCAAGTTTTTCAGATAAGTATTGTTGCTGTCTAACGCGTAAGTCAGCACTTGCTTCAATAATATAGTAATGCACTGGCAGGCACTGCCACTGTGCCAGTTGCAACAAAATATCAGCGGCCATTTTGCCGTTGCCGGCGCCAAATTCCAGACAATCGCCGCCACTTTGCGTTAATACATCGGCAATATGCCGGGCGAAAGCTTGTGAAAATAACGGGCTGATTTCCGGTGCAGTGATAAAGTCACCAGCCGCGCCAATTTTACTGAGCCCCGCGCTGTAATAACCGAGTCCCGGCTGATATAAACAAGCCTGCATATAGTCAGCAAAAGTGATTTTGCCGCCCGCAGCCTGAATTTTTTCGGCAATTAAGCTTTCTAATTGTGCGCTGTGCTGTTGCGCAAGCAGGTCGGGAACGGGTAGTTTGCTGTTAGCTTTCATTATCAAAAGGTCTTAGTGTGCAAAATCCAATTATAGTGACCGGCACGGGTCGGCGGGTCGGTTTTCATATTGCCAGACGTTTGCAGGAAGATGGTTACCAGGTACTGGCGCATTACCGCACAGACACGGCAGATGTGCAAAACCTGCGTGACTTGGGCATCGATGTGATTCAGGCAGATTTTGCTGATACGGCGGCGATTTTGAGTTTTGTGCAAAGCCTGAAAACCTGCTACCCCAAGTATCGCGGCATTATTCATAATGCCTCTGCTTTTATGCCTACTGAAACCGATCTGGCCGCGGCAGCGGCGCAATACCAGGCATTTTTTAATGTGCATATGCTGGCGCCATTTTTAATTAATCAGGGTTTGGCTGAGCAACTGCAGGGTGATAACGGCGATGCCGCTGACATCGTGCATATCACCGATATTAATGTTGAAAACCCGACACCGCGATTTGATAGCTACGGCACTACCAAAGCCGGTTTGCACAATATGATGCTGGCGCTGGCGAAAAAACTGGCACCCCAAATCAAGGTCAATGCGGTGGCACCGGGACCGGTGTTATTTACCGAATCACATACCGAAGCCGCGCGCCAGGCGATGTTATCGGAAACTCCGCTGGCCCGGGAGGGCGGCGCCGAGCCGGTCTATTTAGCGATCCGCAGCTTGTTGCAGAACCCGTTTTTGACTGGCGTCAGCATCCCGGTAGATGGCGGTCGGCGCCTCTCCAAAAAGTAAATCGGCAAAGTCGATTTTTACACCTTGCGGCATATTCGTAGTGCTGTCACCGGCTAAATAGGTCAGTAATTCTTCTATCAGCGGATACAAAAAATATTCATCGGTAATGGCGCTGGCCGGTTTTTGCGAAAATTCTGCCAGCGAGCCGCAACACAAAATGTCGATATCGGCCGGTCGGTCTTTATGTTTTTTATCCGGATCGCTGCGATCCCGACCCATTTCGGCTTCAATTTGATTGGTGATGGTTTTCAACTGATCAGGCGTTAATACTGATTCTGTATAGGCCACAGCATTTAAAAAATGCAGATGGCTATTCATCCCCACCGGCGGTGTAGTGAGCACCCGGCTCAGCGTAATGCAGTTGATATGTGGCAACAGCGCTTTGATCATTAAAGCCATATTTTCGACCGGCTGAATATTGCTGCCGAGGCCAAGAATGTAAGCGTTATGACTCATGAACGGGTGCGTTCGATTTGAATTTGTGCCTGATTCTGACCGTGTAATTGCACCGGTTTGCTTAATGTCAGTTTGAGGTGATGCACCGGAAATTCAGCCAGTAATAATGCAGCGACTTTTTCCGCAAGCGTTTCAATCAGTTGAAAGCGACTGGCACTGACAAAATCGACCACCCGGCCGGCGACGGCGCCATAGTCGAGAGTGTCTGTTATATCGTCGCTGCTGGCTGCCTGGCGGATATCCCAATCAAACTCCAAATCAAAACGCAGGGTTTGCAACGTTTCACGTTCCCAGTCGTAAATGCCAATAATGGTGTCGATTTGCAGATTGTTTAAAAAAATTTTATCCATAATGTCGCTTTGCTGGTGACCACGGCCGGTGAACGCCTATAATGAGGCACTTTTTACATGGTCGGATCATATCATGCCTGAAATCTCGATTTTGGCGCTGGCAGTGTTGCTGGGCGCCTATCTTATCGGCTCTTTATCCAGCGCCGTCGTCTTATGCAAAGTGGCTGGTTTGCCGGATCCACGTACCCAGGGCTCGGGTAATCCCGGTGCCACTAACGTATTGCGTTTTGGCGGCAAAAAACTGGCTGCTACGGTGTTGATTATTGATGTGCTGAAAGGTGTGATTCCGGTAGTGATTGGCCGGTTATTGGGCCTGGATCAAGTGTTGCTGGCGGCTATTGCGCTGCTGGCTTTTCTGGGGCATTTATACCCGGTGTTTTTCCAATTTAAAGGCGGCAAAGGCGTTGCCACGGCGTTGGGTGCATTTTTGGCACTGTCACCGCTGCTGGCGTTGGCGGGATTACTGACCTGGTTGGTGGTAT
The DNA here is from genome assembly GCA_040882115.1 of Methylophaga sp. Classification (GTDB taxonomy): domain Bacteria; phylum Pseudomonadota; class Gammaproteobacteria; order Nitrosococcales; family Methylophagaceae; genus Methylophaga. The sequence goes on from JBBEBX010000005.1 coordinate 124,106, forward strand.
TTATAATCAGTCGTATTTCATCGTTGTCAGCGATTTGTGCCGCGTTGCTGACGCCGGTTTATAGCTTGTGGTTGATTGACAGCGTAGCGGCGCGCTGGTTGATTTTGATTATTTCGCTGCTGTTAGTGTGGCGGCATCGCAGTAATATTCAACGTCTGCTTTCCGGCGAAGAGAAAAAATCAGGCTGATAACGGCGGTGTTAACTCATCCAGCGGCCAGCGGGAGCGGACATTAAATACGGCCGGTTTTTCCAACAGCATAGCCTGCTGACGCATAGCGCCAGCGAAGGCGATCATGGCGCCGTTATCGCTGCAAAACTGCATTTGGGGATAAAACACCTGTTTGTTTTTCATGGTGTTAAGTGCGGCGCGCAAAGATTTATTGGCGCTAACGCCGCCGGCAACCACGAGCCGTTGATGGCCGGTTTGTTTCAGCGCCCTTTTACATTTAATCAGCAGCGTATCAACCGCAGCAGTTTCAAATGCCAGGGCAATATCAGCTTTGGCCTGTTCGCTGCGATCAGCATTATGCCAAGCATTAAGTGCTGCAGTTTTCAAGCCGCTGAAACTAAAATCTAAACCGGGACGATTAACCATTGGTCTTGGGAACTCATAAGCGCCAACGGTGCCCTGCTCGGCTAATTTGGCCAACGCTGGGCCACCGGGATAACCGAGATCCAGCATTTTGGCGGTTTTATCAAAGGCTTCACCAACGGCATCATCTATCGATTCACCGAGCAATTGATATTCGCCAACACCTTTGACATCCACTAATAAGGTGTGACCGCCAGACACCAGCAAAGACACAAACGGAAATGCCGGTGGATTGGCCTCCAGCAATGGTGACAGCAAATGGCCCTCCATATGATTAATAGCCAATGCCGGCACATTCAGCGCCCAGGCCAGGCTGCGACCAATGGCTGCGCCCACCAATAAGGCGCCGACTAACCCGGGGCCAGCGGTATAAGCCACGGCATCAATATCCCGTCGGCTTAAGCCGGCATCATCCAGCACCTGCTGCATTAGTGGTAAAGCTTTGCGGATATGGTCTCTGGATGCGAGTTCTGGGACTACGCCGCCATATTCAGCATGCATCTCAATCTGACTGTAAAGCGCATGCGCCAGCAAGCCGCGCTCTGTGTCATAGAGTGCGATGCCTGTTTCATCACAGGAGGATTCGATGCCTAATACCCGCATAAAGCTAGTGTCTTTGCTCAAAATTAAGCCAATATTATGCCTGACTTTAAAAATAAGCTGATCCAAGTGTTTGCTTTCTTTTGGATATTTCGTACAATTAGGGGCTTTTCATTGATAACTGTCTAGGGAATTTTTAATGCCTGCTGTACGAGTAAAAGAGAACGAACCATTTGATGTCGCGCTGCGTCGTTTCAAACGCGCCTGCGAAAAAGCCGGTACTGTTGCAGAAGCACGTGCCCGTGAAGCTTACGAAAAACCAACAACTGTGCGCAAACGTGCTGCTGCTGCTGCTGTTAAACGCCATCAGAAAAAATTGGCCCGCGAAAACGCCAGCCGCGTTCGCATGTACTAAAGGCAATTTAGATGCCTGCTGAAGCCAGCCCGCTTAAGGTCAAAATCCAGGACAGCGTCAAAGACGCGATGCGTGCCAAGGATAAAGATCGACTCAATACTTTGCGGCAAATTACCGCCGCCATCAAACAGCTTGAGGTCGACAATCGCCAGGATTTAAGCGATGACGACATTATTGTTGTTCTGACCAAAATGACCAAACAACGCAAAGATTCTTTGTCGCAGTTTGAGCAGGCTGGCCGTGAAGATTTAGCGGTAATTGAACGTGCTGAGCTGGCAATCATCGAAGAGTTTTTGCCAACGCCTTTGACCGAGTCTGAATTGGATGCAGCAATTGCATCAGCTATTGCCGAAAGCGGCGCCAGCAGCATTAAAGATATGGGCGCAGTGATGACTGTATTGCGTCCCAAAGTGCAAGGCCGCGCCGATATGGGCGCAGTCAGCAGTCAAGTTAAGGCGGCACTCAGCGCCTGAACGCCCTGACACCAAGTCTGTTAAGGACATGGTTACCATCAATGATGATCTTCGGCCATAATTAACTTATGGCCGGTCAGATCCCCCCGCAATTTATAGATGAACTCCTGTCTCGCGTCGATATTGTCGATGTGATTGATAGTCGTGTGCCGCTGAAAAAAGCCGGCAAAAATCTGCACGCCTGTTGCCCGTTTCATAACGAAAAAACCCCGTCGTTTACCGTCAGCCCCGATAAGCAGTTTTATCATTGCTTTGGCTGTGGTGCCCATGGCACGGCGATTGGTTTTTTGATGGAGTACGAGCAGCTCAGCTTTCCGGAAACCATTCAGGAACTGGCTGACAGCGTCGGCATGCAAGTACCGGTTACCCAGCAGGCATCGTTAACTCCGGTCCGGCAGAATCTCTATGACTTGCTGGACAAAGTCAGTAAATATTACGCCCACCAGCTACAAAATCACCCGCAGAAACAGTTGTTTAATGCTTACCTGGAACAACGTGGTTTGAGCAGCGAAATCATCAATGCTTTTGATATTGGTATGGCGCCGGATGGCTGGGACAATGTGCTGCGCACCTTTGGCAATAATCAGCAGACCATTGATATGCTGCAGGAAGGCGGTTTGCTGATTAAAAATGAACAAGGCCGGATTTATGACCGGTTTCGTAAACGGTTGATGTTTCCGATCCGCGATCGTCGCGGTCGGGTGATTGGTTTTGGCGGCCGGGTCATTGATCCGGAAGATGCCCCCAAATATTTAAACTCGCCGGAAACGCCGGTATTTCATAAGGGCCAGGAATTATACGGCCTGTATCAGGCGCGCAAAGCCAACCGGCAATTGCAGCGTATTCTGATTGTTGAAGGGTATATGGATGTTATTGCCCTGGCGCAGTTTGGTATTAATAACGCCGTAGCGACTTTGGGTACAGCGACGACGCCGGATCATTTACGGCAATTGATTCGCAGTGCGCCAGAAATTGTTTTTTGTTTTGATGGCGATCGCGCGGGCCGCGATGCTGCATGGCGCGCGGCGGAAAATGCCTTACCCGTTCTGGGCGGTAATTTTGAGCTGAAATTTATGTTTTTGCCGCAGGGTGAAGATCCCGATTCAGTGGTGCGGGAGCAGGGCGCTGAAGGGTTTCAGATGCTGGTCGGGCAGGCACAAAGTTTATCCGAATTCTTTCTGGCGACACTCAGCCAGCGAGTCGATATGGATTCAATGGACGGCCGGGCACGGCTGATAGAACTGGCCAAACCGTATCTGGGCCGGATCCCGTCCGGCGTTTATCGCGATATGCTCGAGCAGCAATTGGCAATAGAAGCTAAAACCAGCCAAGCGACTTTAAATAAACACATTGAACGGTCAAGGGTGGTCACCAAACGTGCTGTGCCCAAAACTGCCAATGCGAATAAAACGCCGGTGCGGATGGCCATTACCCTATTGTTGAAACATCCTGGTTTACATAAAGCATTAGGCGATACCGATTGGCTTAAAAACCTGAGTCAGCCCGGCGTAGCAATTTTGTCAGAGATACTTGAAACTCTTAGAACAAACCCCCAAATAACAAACTCAGCAATTTTAATTGAACGTTGGCGTGATACAGAACATTACCCCGCGTTAAATAAACTTCTCAATGAGCAGTTCGCGGTTGATGACGCTGACCAGTTAAAACCAGAATTATTAGGGTATTTTCAAAAATTACAAAGGATGGCAAAAGAGGAAAGACAAAAATTCCTTGAAGCCAAATCCAAATCATCTGAGGGGTTAACGGCTGCAGAGCGTGAAGAGTACCGTTCACTTTATCCGTAACTACTCGCTATGTGACTGTTAATCGGTCAAATTTAATGCAATACAGGCAGTGTTTCGCTATAATATAGTGTTACCGTCTGTAAAAGCGTCACGACGTCAAAGGGGCCGAATGAAAGATCAACAATCACGCGTTAAAGAGCTTATCGCTTTAGGGAAAGAGCGCGGTTATCTCACTTATGGTGAGATCAACGATCATCTCCCTGAAGACTTAGTAGATGCCGATCAGGTTGAAGATATCGTCAGTATGTTCAGTGATCTCGGTATTATGGTCCACGAAGATGGTATGGATACCGACGAAATGGAGCGTCTGGCGGAAGCCGCTGCCTCCAATGATGAAGTTTCTGATGATGAAGCCGCTGCAGTTCTGGCCAGCTCTGATGGTGAATTCGGTCGTACCACCGACCCGGTTCGGATGTATATGCGTGAAATGGGCAGCGTTGAACTGCTGACCCGCGAAGGTGAGATCGTTATCGCCAAACGTATCGAAGCTGGTTTGCGTGAAAGCCTGCTAATGCTTTCAACTTATCCACCTTGTATTGCCTCATTTTTAGAATTCTTTGATGCTGTTGAAGCTGGCGAAATGCGCCTGAATGAGCTGATTCGGGGGTTTGTGGAGCCGGAAGCAAGCGTTGAAGACAGTAATGACGATGATGACGATACCGTCACCAGCGACAGTGATGATAGCGATTCTGACAATGATGATGACGATGATGCCGATAGCGTCAGTGATGATGACGATGATTCGGGCGAAATAGATCCGGAAGAAGCGCGTGCTCGATTTAACACTTTGCGTGATGCCTACAAACAAGTTTTGGTGACCGGTGGCGATGCCATGACCGAAGCCCGTGAACAGGCCAGTAACCTGTTTATGGAATTCAGGCTAACACCTAAGACACTGATTTTTCTGAATAATCTAATGTCGGAAACCATCGGTGAAGTGCGTAAACAAGAAAAAATCATTATGGATATCGTTGTTGAAGACGCACGGATGAACCGTCGTGACTTCATTGATTCTTTCCAGGGCAATGAAAGTAACCTGGAATGGGCTGATAAATTTATTCGTGCCAAAAAACATTATTCATCAACCATCAAAAAACATCATGAAGATATTTTGGCCGCTCAGAAAAAACTGGCCGAAATCTCTGATGAACGTGGCTTAAATATTTCTGAAATCAAAGAAATCAGCCGGCAAATGTCGATTGCCGAAGCCAAAGCCCGTCGTGCCAAGAAAGAAATGGTTGAGGCCAACCTGCGTCTGGTTATCTCAATTGCCAAAAAATACACCAACCGTGGTCTGCAATTCCTGGATCTGATTCAGGAAGGCAATATCGGTCTGATGAAAGCCGTTGATAAATTCGAATATCAACGTGGTTACAAATTCTCAACCTATGCTACCTGGTGGATTCGACAGGCCATTACCCGGTCGATTGCTGACCAGGCTCGCACCATCCGTATCCCGGTACATATGATTGAAACCATCAACAAACTCAATCGTGTGGCGCGGCAAATGCTGCAGGAAATGGGCCGTGAACCGACCCCGGACGAGCTTGCCGAGCGCGTTGAAATGCCGGAAGACAAAGTCCGTAAAGTGCTGAAAATCTCTAAAGAACCGATTTCGATGGAAACACCGATTGGTGATGATGAAGATTCACATTTGGGTGATTTTGTTGAAGACGTTAATGTTATGTCACCGGCTGACTCAGCAATCATTGAAGGCCTCAGAGAAGCCACTCAGGGTGTACTGAACGGCCTGACCGAGCGAGAAGCGAAAGTCTTGCGTATGCGGTTTGGTATCGACATGAACACCGATCACACGCTGGAAGAAGTTGGCAAACAGTTCGACGTCACCCGTGAGCGGATTCGTCAGATCGAAGCCAAAGCCTTGCGTAAACTGCGTCACCCGTCCCGTTCAGACCAACTGAGAAGCTTCCTCGACTCAGACAGTTAATCTGTATCGGGCCTATAGCTCAGTTGGTTAGAGCAGGGGACTCATAATCCCTTGGTCCCAGGTTCGAGTCCTGGTGGGCCCACCATATAAGTCAAAGCCTTAGCGTCAATTTTAGCGCTGAGGCTTTTTTGTTTTTGCTCCAGGGTTCTACCCCGATTGCATGGACGGTTTAAAAACGGTTGAAAACTTAACATCACGCTGAGCGAATTCGCCAGTACAACGGATATTGCCAACAGGAATGGTATTAATTGTTTGCAATATCGTCTTTGGACTTTGCGGTGTTGATTGGCTAAGTCGAACATTTATCAGATAGTGAGAGCGAATCCTTTATTGATTATCTAAATGATAAGCATTATCATGCACCGGCTTTTATATCTTCTCTTGGTAATTCCGATGCATCCTAAACACACTCTGAAATACATCAGCATTTTTTTGACAGCCACTATCGGTACAGCTTATGCGAATGAGTCTGTAGAAGATGATGCGAACTTTGACGATTTGGTTGTCTATGGTTCAGGTTACCGTACCACCGGTACCAAATCTGAGTTGCAGCCTATTGAATCGCCAATGAGTTATGAAATTTATGATAACGATCTATTAACATCCCGACAGGTAGACAGTGTTAATGAAGCACTGCGATACGTTCCGGGGGTTACAGCTGAAAGTCGGCCGACGGTCACAATCTTTGACCAGTACACCATTCGGGGATTTGAAAGTTATCGAAATTATTATGATGGCCTGCCATTACAATATAACGGCCTCTGGAATCTTGCTCCGCAGGTAGACGTATTTGCGACGCAAAGTGTCGAGGTTTTAAAAGGGCCGACATCGGTACTTTACGGCTCAGCGCCGCCGGGTGGCATGATCAATCAAACGGCTAAACAGCCTCAGTCTCAACAGGAAACCTTGGTAAAAGCCCGGGTTGGCACCAACGAATTACGTGAGCTGGCACTGGATAGTACGGGTGCCCTGAGTGAAAATGTGGACTACCGTGTCATTGCATTGACTCGAACACGGGACGGACAGCAAAAAACCACAGAAGAAGAACGCCACACCATTGCACCATCGTTAACCTGGCATATCAGTGACGATACCAAACTGAATGTGAACTTATACCACCAACAAGATCCTGAGCTCATTCCCTCAACGCCGCTGCCTGCAAATGGAACGTTATACCGGGCAGATTATGGCCGGCTTGGTTCGGATGCCTATGCAGGTGATGAAAACTGGGCTGAATTTGATCGTGATGTAACCATGACAGGTTACAAATTCGAGCATGCTTTCAATGACAATGTCTCGTTTTTGCAAAATTTCCGTTATACCGATGCCGACGCTTATCAGCGTAATACCTACAACTCCGGTTTGCAGGCCGATGGCCGCACTTTAAACCGGTCAGCCTATTTCACTGATGAACGGCAAAATGGCTTCGTCGTTGATAATCAACTGGCTTTTGATTTTAACGCTGGCGAGACCCAACACCGCCTGTTGGTCGGTGCTGAGTATCAAAGGTTGCACTCTAATATTACCTACGGTGACACGCTGGGTACGGATACGCCGACGATTAATTTAGCAAACCCAAATTACAAACAAATCAATGCAGATACGTTGCCGGTTGACTACTACCAAGAGCAACATAATATCGACCAGTCTCAGCTGGGGTTATATTTACAGGATGAAATGAAAATTGGCGCCCTGACTATTTTGGGTGGTTTACGCTGGGATCATTATAAAAGTGACGATGATGCAGACTTTGTCTTTGCGGGTTTTCCCTATGACGGTGAAACAGAGATTTCACAGCGCGAAACCAGTGGCCGATTGGCAGCGATTTATACCTTCGATAACGGCATCGCGCCTTATCTCAACTACTCGGAATCTTTTGAGCCGACATCGGGCACCGATTCATTGACGAGAGAACCATTTAAGCCCACTACCGCTGAACAGGTGGAAGCCGGTATTAAATATCAATCAGATGATAAACGCACGACACTGACCGCCGCCTACTTTGACATTAAAAAGCAAAATGTGGTGGTCAATACCGCTGATTTTGCGCGTTTCACACAAAACGGCGAAGTTCAGTCTAAAGGTGCAGAGTTGGCCTGGACACAAGTTCTATCCGACAAATTTGATTTTACATTGGCACTTACGCATTTGGATGTCAGTGTGACTGATAATGAGCTGGATCCAACATTGGAAGGTAAAACACCAGTCTGGGTCGCTGAGAAACAAGCGTCTTTGTGGGCAAACTATTATGTTACCGGTGATTTAGATTTGAGCGCTGGTGTCCGTTATGTGGGTGAGAGCCAGATTGATGCACAAAACACTGACACGGTGCCATCTTATACGGTGGTTGATTTAGCTGCGTCATATCGCCTCACTGACACTTATCGGTTAGGCTTCACAGTCACAAACCTGTTTGATAAGGAATATGTGGGAGCCTGTTTTGATGCAAATAATTGCTGGATGGGAGCTGAGCGCAGTGCTGAGGTGAGCCTCTACGCAACGTTCTGATAAGTATTGGAATTTACAACACAACGCCTGTGAGCAATTGCTGACGGGCGCTTGTGTTTCATAGGTCAGCAAGTCATGTCTTTTAAAGCCTGGTATCAACTTCATAAATGGGCAAGCCTCGTCTGCACGGTATTTATTCTGATGCTTTGCTTAACTGGTTTACCATTGATTTTTGCCCACGAAATTGACCATTGGCTGGGGCGTAGCGTTGATCCACCTGTGTTGGAAAATGTTCCTGTAGCCAACGCCAGTGTTGATTCTATTCTCAAAGATGCTCAGCAGCGCAGGCCTGATGATGTGGTGCAGTTTTTAGTTGCCGATCCGCATGAGCCCGAACTGGTTTTTGTGAGGCTGGCCGAACGTATCGATTCCCCCGACTTAACTGCATTTTTTACCTATGATGCCCGTACCGGCGAGTTTCTGAGTGAATATCCTCTGGGGCAAGGTTTTATGGACGTTATGCTGCGCCTGCATGTTGATATGTATACAGGCCTGCCGGGAACGCTTTTCCTGGGATTTATGGGCTTGTTATTAGCGTTGTCTATCATCTCTGGCGCAGTGGTGTATGGACCTTACATGAAGAAACTGGAGTTTGGTTCAGTTCGTCGCCATAGAACACCCAGGATCAAATGGCTGGATCAACATAACCTTCTGGGCATCGTCACATTAGTTTGGTTTATGGTTGTTGGGGTAACAGGCGTTATTAACACGTTGAATGTTCCGGTATTTGCACAATGGCAGGCAACTGAACTCGCAGCGCTTGCAAACGAGTATCAAACAGCAACTGCTACGGTTACTCATTATTCAGTCGATTCAGTTCTGAGAGCAGCCAAGCAAGCAGTTCCAGAAATGTCGCTTAGTTTTATGGCTTTTCCGGGTAATGACTTTACAACCAACCAGCATTTCACGGCATTTATGCAGGGTAGCAGTGACATAACCTCAAAATTGCTCAAGCTCGCCATGATTGATGCAACCTCAAATGAAGTTGTTGAGGTGCGTGATATGCCATGGTATGTGACCACATTGATGCTATCTCAGCCACTGCATTTTGGCGATTATGGTGGTATGGGATTGAAGATCGTATGGGCTATTCTGGATTTACTGACCATCATTATTTTATGGACGGGGTTAAGGTTGTGGTGGCAAAAACGCAATGTGCCGTTCGAACAGCGTTTTCAGGCGGCTGCCAATGTCTGACTCAGATAAAAAAATAAGCGTCTGGAAAGGGCCTGTGTTAATAGGGTTCTTAAGTCTTATCGGTTTGTTTGTAGCGTTGATTGCTGACAGTTTTTTTGATTATGTTTCAGTTGCGCTGCTGAGTGTGCCTGTTGTTTATAGTATGGTGAAATTAGGTCACAGATAAAATTCGTTCCTTGGACGGGTAATGTTATCGAGCACGCACTTCGTGTAATAGTTGGTTTAGAGAACGGGGGGGGCGGCACTACTGCTTTAGTGGTAAGCACTATGAATCATTGACACATACGTCAGCTTATTCATAAATTGAATTTCCATTTACAGACATAAAAGAGTTATAAATAATGGGGTTTGATGTGGCTTCTATATTTACCGAGCAAGTTACAGTGAATATGCTCGTACAAAACCTTGTCTATGCTGGCGGAGCTGTTGGAGCCATATTAGTCATAATTGGTCTTTTACTAACTGATGTCGGTGGCGTGAGGCGACACAATGCTTTTAACGCGACGATTGAAAAAATGGTCGGTTTTTTTATCAGTTTTGCCACTTATTTTTTAATCGGATTTGCGTTCTGGGCTTCACAGTATTACATCATGGAAGGCTACACACTAAAAGATGCCATTCTGGATTGGTGGGTAGGTGGCACTCTAGCCAATGCATTGGCGCATCATGTTGACGATAGTGTATTTCCAGGGATAAACAACTTTCAGATATTCATTTTTTTCCTTGCCTGCTTTGCCGGTATTATAAATATGCTGCTGCATTTTGCTGTATCTGAACGGATGAAGGCCTCAGCATATTACCTCGTAGCCTTTGTTTCGACGATTATCTCGTCAATCTTAAGCTGGTGGACTTGGGGTTCGGTTGGGCCGCTGACTAATGCCGGTTACCACGACTTTTTTGGTGTTGGTTTTGTGTATCTATTCCCAGCCGGTATGGCAATGGTGTTTGTTCACAAACTTGGTGCACGCCCTGGCATGTTTACCCCGTATCCAGGATTATCGCCGTACCGTCCGCCAAACCTCGGTCTTTTGACCATCGGTGTGATGACCATTTTTGCCGGGCTACCGATGGTTATTTTGTCATGTTTGTTCTTTTTTGATCCTGGAGCCCTAGCGGTCAGTGTGACAATGGCTGATACCAGCGTTGGCATAGCCTTAAATAATTATGGTGCAGCATGGGCTGGAGGCGCCCTGATGGGGGCGATTCTAGCTTATTCAACTCGAAAGTTTAACTACTTGCTACTAGGTCCGGTGGCTGGTTATGTCTCCGGGGCCTCAGGGTTCGATGTTTATGTGCCATGGCAAATTTTTCTGGTAGCTCTGGGTGCGCCAATTATTGCCTATATGATTTATGAGTTTATGCAAAAGCGACAAATTGATGAGCATAGATTGCTGCCACTTTTTGCCGGGGTCGGCTCCTACGGACTTATTATGACCGGCCTATTAAAAAGTGGTGTTCCACGGGGTGGTTTTCTTGGTATTGATGAAGGCATCTACGCTTTCCAGCATGGTGAAATAAGTGTTTTGATGCAATTGGTTGGTATTGTGGTATGTCTTGGCCTTGGCATCATCACGGCTTTTATCATGTCATTCATTCTTGAGCGTACAACTGGACTTCGCGTGTCGGAAGAAGACCAAGCTAAAGGTCTAGACAGAGTTTATTGGGGCATTGAAACTGATTTGACGCAAAATATTGATAAAAGCTGAGCGTACAAGTTGGTTAAGCATTGATTTTACAAAGTGATTAGCCGGCTTTTAGCTGTCAAAGCCTGACTTAAAAATGCTGCCACCACATAACCTTTAATAGCCACGGTTATATTACAGCCTGATCTGGGGCTTGGGCTATGTATACCTAAAAAGCATTACATTCTTTTCAGTATAGATTCGGCGTTTGCTTATTAATTAACATAAAGCTTCAAACAATTGCTCGGATTGTTTTGGTGGAGGTTCTATGCAAAGCACAGCAGAAATCAGCCGAACTAGTATCTATGACCAAATCGGTGGCGCCGATGGTGTTGAGCGACTGGTCAATACTTTCTGCGACATATTAGAAACAACTGAAATTGGTAAGCCAGTCTATCTGTTGCATTTGCGTGGACATGGCATGGCGCATGCCCGGATGGAGCAGCTCAACTTTTTCTCAGGTTTATTTGGTGGCCCAAAGCTTTATGCCGAGAAATGGGGCCATTCCAATGTGCGCCAGATTCATGAGCATGTAACGATAGGTGACGTCGAAAGTCAGGCGTGGCTCAATTGTATGGATATGGCACTGGAGAAGTTGGCCTACCCGGCCAGCCTGAAACAAAAATTGATGCAGAGTTTTACGGATATGGCCTCAATTCTGGTCAGTCAGTCTTCGGCGCCACGCTTGCGATTTTAATCCTGGTTAAAATCATCAAGGCTGTCGTAGTAGATGATGGCCAGATAGCGGATTGGCATCTTCAGTTTGGCCATCGGCCGGTGCGGTTGCTCGGCATCAAATGTTAATGAATCACCCGGCTCCAGAATGTAGAGATTGTCGCCTACTGAATACTCAAGCTTGCCTTCCAGCATGAAAATAAACTCTGTGCCAGCGTGTTCAAAAGGATCAAACACTTCACTTTCTTCTTCCAATGAAATCAGAAATGGTTCAAACAGTTTTTTGGGACCCGTGTCGTAGGCCAGCAGGTGGTAGGTATGCCCACTTTTTGTGCCGCGTCTAACCACCTCCATACCTTCACCATTGCGAACATACTGAGCGCCGGCTTTAGGTGTGTCGTAGTCGTGGAAGAGTCTGGACAGCGTAACCCCAAGCGCATTGGCAAGGTGTTCCAGTTTTTCAAGACTGGGTGAAGCCAGTCCATTTTCGATTTTACTCAACATGCCACGACTGACATTGGCCCGTGTGCTGACTTCGGCGATGGTTAGGCCGTTTTCCATCCGCAAGTGACGCAAGGTGTTACCAAGATGCTTATCAAGGGAGTGAGATCTCTCGGAAAAGTTAAGTGAATCTTTGTTGTTCAAGCCTTTGCACTCCGCTTAAAAATATAGCCACATCATTGATTGTACATGACTTTTCAGCCCTAGAACGAAAAAAAGTTAACAATAACTGTTGACAGGATTAGGGGAGTCATGCGTAAATGGAGCCAAGTTTCATCCGATGAAACATTGTTTACCAAAAAGGTGGTAGTTGGCTCTACTTCTTAGGTAGTAGAGGCGGGTACCACGACAGTGGAGGATAAGAATGCCATTAGGACTTCTGAAATATGGCTTGAGTCGAGAACACCCGGCAAAGCGGTTCTTTAGAGACTGTAAACAGCCGAAGAAAAGCTATGACGCTGTCATTATCGGTGGTGGTGGGCATGGTTTAGCCGCGGCCTACTACTTAGCAAAAGATTACGGTATCACCAATGTGGCCGTACTTGAGAAGGGCTACATTGGCGGGGGTAACACTGGCCGTAATACAACAATCGTTCGCTCTAACTACCTGACACCAGAGGGCGTTAATTTCTACGATGCCAGTGTCAAGATGTATGAGGATCTGTCGGAAGAGCTGGATCTGAATTTGTTCTACTCTACCCGAGGTCACTTCACACTGGCGCATACCGAATCTGCGATGCGCACCATGCGCTGGCGTGCTGAGGTTAATAAGCATGTCGGTGTGGAAAGCTATGTTGTTGGCCCGGATGAAATCTCCAAAGCCTGTCCTCAATTGGATATTTCTTGTAGTGGTCAGGCGCCCATTCTGGGTGCGTTGTTTCATGCTCCGGGCTCAGTTGCCCGCCATGATGCGGTGGCCTGGGGTTATGCCAAAGAAGCCGACCGCCTGGGTGTCGAAATCTTCCAGATGACCGAAGTGACCGGTATTGATGTGAAAAGCGGCAAGGTCGTTGGCGTCAACACCAATAAAGGTTATATCGAAACCAATCGGGTGTTGTCTGCAGTGGCCGGCTTTACGCCGCGTATCACCGAAATGGTCGATATTGAAACACCGATAGTGATTCACCCGCTGCAGGCCTGCGTCAGTGAGCCGATGAAACCCTGGCTCGACACTATCCTGGTTTCTGGCAGCCTGCATGTGTATGTCAGCCAGTCGTCACGTGGCGAACTGGTGATGGGCTCATCACTGGATCCCTATGAAGTGCACTCAACTCGCAGTTCACTGGACTTTGTTGAAGGGCTTACCTCACACATCACCGATATGTTTCCGTTTTTATCGAATGTCAAAGTGGTTCGGCAGTGGGCGGGTATGGCCGATCTGACCCCCGATTTTGCACCCGTTATGGGGAAAACGCCGATTGAAGGGTTTTATCTGGATGCCGGCTGGGGCACCTGGGGTTTCAAGGCGACTCCTATCAGCGGTAAGACGATGGCAGAAACCATCGCTCGGGATACGGCTCCGGAGATGATCCTGCCATTTCGTTTATCCCGTTTTGAAGACTATGAGCTGACCGGCGAAAAAGGTGCAGCCTCGGTCGGCCATTAATGAGAGTAAGACAATGAAATTACTTGAATGCCCAATCAATGGTACCCGTCCGCTCAGCGAATTCACCTATGGCGGTGAGTATCGCGATATGCCGGATCCCGACACCTGCAGCGACAAAGAGTGGGCGGCCTATGTGCATTACCGCAACGGTGCGCCCGGCGTGAAGAAAGAATGGTGGTATCACGGACCCAGCGGTACCTGGCTTATTGCTGAGCGCGACACTATGACTGACAAGGTCATCAGAACCTATATTGCCGGTCAGGAGGCTGCAAAATGACCCATCGGATTGCTAAAAAAAGAGGCGAATGGATCAACCGCGATAAGCCGCTGACTTTTGAGTACGAAGGTCAGATGGTGCAGGGCTATGAAGGCGACACTATCAGTAGTGCATTGTGGGCGAATGGCATTAAGGTTCTCGGTCGCAGTTTTAAATACCATCGGGCCCGGGGCATATTGAGTTTTGCCAATCATGACGTTAATGCGTTGATGACTGACGGTGAGGATACCAATATCCGTGCTGATGTATGGCCGGCAGCAGGTAATTCAAAACTGCAAGCGGTTAACACCAAAGGCGGCGTTTACAAAGACAAAAACAGATTTATTGATCATTTATCACCGTTTCTGCCAGTTGGTTTTTATTACAAAACCTTTTACAAGCCGAAAAAATTGTTTCCATTCTGGGAAAACAAAATTCGTAAGGCTGCCGGCCTCGGCATGGTCAACTTTAACTATCCGCGTATTACAAAGCCGAAGCTGCACGCATTTTGTGATGTTTTGGTGGTCGGTGCCGGCGCTTCTGGTCTGTCAGCAGCGTTGGCCGCTGCAGCTGAAGGATTCAAAGTCATTCTGGTCGATGAAAACCGCCAGGCCGGCGGCAGCCTTAGTTATGACTATGCTGGTGATCAGAGTGCTGCCGACACACTGAATTCACTGTTAAGTGCAGTGGCAGCCGACAGCAACATCCGGCTTATCACCGATGCATATGCGGGCGGCTATTACAGCGATCATCTGGTGCCGATTGTCAGCAAAAGTGGCATTACCAAAGTCAGGGCAAAAACCGTGATCGTTGCCACGGGTGTATTTGAGCAACCGCCGGTATTTCGTTACAACGATTTGCCGGGTGTGATGCTTGGCTCAGCTGCCCAGCGGCTGGTGCATCGTTACGCCGTTAAGCCTTTCGAAAAAGGTGTCATCGTTACGGCCAATGATCATGGTTACCGGACAGCACTGGATCTGGCATCGGTTGGTGTCGAGGTCGTCGCTGTTATAGATATGCGTCGTGATGGTGCGCCTCAGGAATTGTCACAGAAAGTAAAAGACACGGGTATTTCGGTCCACAAAGGCAGCTGTATTTATGAAGCCGTGCCGGCAAAAGATAAGCTCGGCATCAGAGAGGTTGTGGTTTGTCCTTATGATGAGACCACTGCTGAAGCAGATACCAGTCTCAGCGTACGTTTAAAGTGTGATGGTGTTGCCATGAGTGCCGGCTGGGCACCCGCCGCTGCCTTGCTGTATCAGGCTGGTACCAAAATGGGTTACAGCTACGATATTGAACAGTTCGTCCCTGAAATACTGCCAGAAGGTGTATTTGCTGCGGGTAAAGTTAACGGTGTATTTAATCTGAAATCCCGCCTGCAGGATGGCCGCCGTGCTGCAGCTGAAGCGATTAACTATCTGGGAAAAGCGGTTGAAATAGAAGCTGTGGTCCAGCCTGCCATTGCAAGAAGCAGCCATCCGTATCCGATCGTCAATCATCCTAAAGGTAAAAACTTTGTTGATTTTGACGAAGATATTCAGGTGAAAGACTTCATCAATGCAGCGAAAGAAGGTTTTGACAATATTGAATTGATGAAGCGCTTTACGACCGTTGGCATGGGCCCAAGTCAGGGTAAACATTCTAATATGAATGCCATCCGCATTCTGGCGCGGATCCGCCAACTGCCGGTAGAAAAAATTGGTTCCACCACCGCGCGGCCGTTCTTCCATCCTACTCCCATCGGTCACTTGGGCGGACGTGGTTTTCATCCACATCGCTACACCGCCATGCATCAATGGCATGTGGAAAACGGTGGTGAAATGATGGAGGCCGGCATCTGGATGCGGCCTGCCTACTATGCACCATCGGGTTCAGGGCTGACTGCGAGTGAAGCGGTACAGCAGGAAGCAGGTGCGGTGCGTGAAAGTGTTGGCATGATTGACGGCAGCACACTGGGCAAAATCGAAGTATTTGGTGCCGATGCAGCCGCCTTTCTCGAGCGTTTTTACACCGGTAAATTCGCTGATCAGAGAGTCGGTTTTAGCCGTATTGCTTTACTGCTCGATGAGGCTGGCGTAATGAGCGACGATGGCGTTGCCGTGAGAATGGCTGAAGACCAGTTTTATGTCTCCACCAATTCATCCAATGCCGCCACTGTTTACCGTGAAATGCAACGTAATGTGCAGCTTTGGAAAATGCAGGTGACTTTAGTCAACCTGACGGGTGCCATGGCAGCAATGACGGTAGCTGGCCCAGCTTCCCGTTCTGTGGTCGAATCGCTCACTGACATAGATGTCTCTGTGGATGCGATGCCTGATGGTGCATTTCGTATCGGCAAAGTCGCCGGCATTGATGCCCGGGTGATGCGTGTCAGTTTTGTAGCTGATCTGGCTTTTGAAATTCATGTGCCCTATCAGACTGGCTTACATGTCTGGAAAGCTTTGATGGAAGCAGGCCAATCAGCAGGCATTCGCCCTTTCGGCACTGATGCACAGCGTTTGCTGCGTCTCGAAATGGGCCATCATCTGATAAGCCACGATACCGATGGTTTAACCAACCCCTTCGAAGCCCATTCTGAATCGCTGGTGGTGATGGATAAGCCGTTCTTTATTGGCCAGCGCAGTCTCAAAATTCTTGCCAAAAAACAACTCAACAAAAAGCTGACAACCTTTGTGCTGGATAAAGGTTTTAACGGCGAATTGCCGCAAGAATGCAACTTGGTGATTGACAGCGCCAACATGATTACCGGCCGGGTCACCAGTATTTCCTATAGTCGCCATCTTGATCGGTATATCGGCTTTGCTTTTGTGCCGCCCGAGCAAAGCGGTGCCGGTGCCCGATTCCAGATCCGTACCGATTCTGGGGCAATGATTACAGCAACTGCATGCAAAGCCCCGTTTTTCCATCTTTTAGAGAATACAGGAGAGTGAGCATGCAAGACGTTGCATTAACAAGTCCGGTTGCTTTTGCTCAGAAAGTAAGAAAACCCGTTATGGGCCAGGTCAACGGTATGCAGGCTGCTTTGAGTTTTGATGCAGCCGATGTTGAAGCGAAATGCAGTCAAACGCTGAGTATCTGTGATGTCAGTTGTCTGGATCGTTTTGGTTTGAAAGGACCCAAAGCTGCGCAGTGGTTACAGACGTCGGGAATGAAGCTGCCTGTGACAGCAAACAGTTGGGTTTTGCAGGATAACGGCAGCTTATTAATGCGACTGGGTAATACGGAATTCCTCTTGGAGGACAGTCTAGAAAATGATCTGGCCCGGATGTTCAGTAACAAAGCTTTGGATGAGGGCGGTCTCCATAAAGTAATTCGCAATGATGCTGCTTTTATTGTTAGCGGTGAGCGCACAGCAGCTTTGTTTTCAGAAGTATGCGCTATTGATTTGGATAACGGCATGCTGGAAGAAAATCGTCTGGTCATGACAGTCATTGCTGGTGTTTCGGCAACGGTTATTAAGCAGACACTTAACGGTCAGTCTGTTTATCGCATCTGGTGTGATGGAACTTTCGGATCGTATTTATGGAAAACCCTGCTCGGCATTATTGAGGAGCATGGTGGCGGACCGGTAGGTTTCAATTTTTATTACACGCTTAATTAATCACCAACACTGTTTTTATAAACAGAAGGAAAGAGCTTATGAAATATGAACACAACGACACACTTTTAGTGTCTGCTCAACTTGAACAAGCGAAGAAGTTCCTGAAAGACAACGATGTGAAATATGTGTTGGCGCAGTTTGTCGATATTCACGGTGTTGCCAAGGTTAAATCGGTCCCAGCTTCACACATTGAAGATATTCTCACAAATGGTGCTGGCTTTGCCGGTGGGGCTATCTGGGGCATGGGGATCGCACCAAATGGTCCGGATTATATGGCCATTGGTGATTTAAGCACACTGACTTTGTTGCCCTGGCAGCCCGGCTATGCCCGCATCATCTGTGATGGCCATGTTAACGGCAAGCCTTATGGATATGACAGCCGTGTGGTGCTGAAACAGCAGATCAAACGCCTGGCAGAAAAAGGCTGGATCCTATACACCGGTCTGGAGCCTGAATTTTCTTTATTGAAAAAAGATTCTGTCACCGGCCAGTTGTCACCCTGCGATGTCACTGACACGCTGCAAAAGCCTTGTTATGACTACAAAGGTATCAAGCGGCAGGGCGAATATCTGGAAAAAATGACCGAAGCGCTAATCCAAGTGGGGCTGGATATTTATCAGATCGACCACGAAGATGCTAACGGTCAGTTTGAAATTAACTATACCTATGCAGATTGCCTGAAGAGTGCCGACGATTACATATTGTTCAAAATGGGCGCCAGTGAGATCGCTAATGAAATGGGCATGATTTGCTCATTTATGTCGAAACCGTTCAGTAATCGTCCCGGTAATGGCATGCATATGCATATGTCGATCGGCGATGGTGAAAAGAGTTTGTTCCAGGATGACAGTGATCCATCGGGTATGGGGCTTTCCAAACTGGCTTATCACTTTATGGCGGGCATTCTCGAGCATGCACCGGCACTGACGGCGATTGCAGCGCCAACTGTGAATTCATACAAACGTCTGGTAGTGGGGCGATCTTTGTCTGGGCCAACCTGGGCGCCAGCGTATATCTCTTACGGCAACAACAACCGTTCAACCATGGTGCGCATCCCATACGGCCGTATCGAGCTGCGGCTGCCAGATGGCACCTGCAATCCTTATCTGACAGCCGCCGCGGCCATTGCTGCGGGTCTTGATGGTGTGGAACGCCAATTGGAGCCGGGTAAAGGCTATGACTCAAACCTGTATGACATGTCACCTGCCGAGTTGAAAGAAAACGGTATCGGCATCCTGCCACAAAACCTCCATGAAGCATTACTGGCATTGGAAAAAGACGAAGTCGTTAAAGGAGCGTTGGGTGAGGGGCTCGCTAAGGAGTTTCTGGAACTCAAACATATGGAATGGGTGGAGTACATGCGGCATGTATCCGATTGGGAAATCAACCGTTACGTTGAATTTTATTAAACAGCCCTGGTAGGAATTTATTAGGAGAAATCATATGTGTGGAATTGTTGGCCTTTATTTAAAGAATGATAAGTACGAAAGCCAGCTTGGCAAATTGTTTACGCCCATGCTCATTGCAATGACCGAACGTGGTCCCGACAGTGCTGGTTTTGCCGTTTACGGTGATGAAGTCGAAAGTGGTATCAAACTTGTGCTGCGTCATGAAGACGAAAACTATGACTGGGCGGCACTGGCAAAAGATATCGAAAAAGCACTGAGTACCAAAGTGGATTGGTTCCAGAACAACAAAGTCGCTGTGTTCAAAGTCGCGGCTGATGCCGAACAAGTCGAAGATTATCTGGAACATAACCACGACGATGTGCTGGTGATGAGTTCCGGCAAATCGATCGAAATCCTGAAAGAAGTGGGCCTCCCAGAGCGTATCGTCGAGATGTTCAACCTTGCGGACATGAAAGGCAGTCATATCATTGGCCATACCCGTATGGCGACAGAATCGGCGGTCACCATGGCAGGCAGCCATCCGTTCTCAACTGGTTTGGATCTGTGCCTGGTGCACAACGGCTCGTTTTCTAACCACAACCGTCTGCGTAAAGAACTGCAACGTGAAGGTATTGAGTTTAATACTGAAAACGACACAGAGGTGGCAGCCGGTTATCTGACCTATCGTCTGCAACAAGGCGATTCACTCAACGAAGCACTCGAAAATGCGCTGCAAACGCTGGATGGTTTCTACACATTAACGATTGGTACCAAAGACGGGTTTGCGGTGGTGCGTGATCCTATCGCCTGTAAACCAGCCGTCATTGCTGAGACAGACGACTATGTGGCGATGGCCTCTGAATATCAGGCGTTGACCACACTGCCGGGTATCGAAGATGCCAAGGTCTGGGAGCCGGAACCGGCAAAGATTTACGTCTGGGAACGTAATTGAGTATTGGGGCATTAGGAGAATCGCAATGACAACGAACAACTTAGCAACAAACACAGCGATTGAGACCAACGCCGGTGTTGCCAAAGTAGATCTGGCAAAAAGCACGGTACGTGATCTCAATCAGGCACTGCACGATCAGCACGATGAAATGAGCATTGAGAAATGGGACGTGCTGAACCCGAAAGGTCATCACAATCTGGCGGTGGGTGTCGATCAGAAACTGAAAATTGATATCCATGGCCCGGCCGGTTACTACTGTGCCGGCATGAACCAGGAAGCCGAGATCACCATTCACGGTCATACCGGTCAGGGCGTCGCAGAAAACATGATGTCAGGACTGGTACGCGTTAAAGGCAATGCCTCATCGGCCGCTGGTGCTACCGCGCACGGAGGTCTACTGGTGATTGAAGGTGACGCCGGCTCACGCTGTGGTATTTCCATGAAAGGCGTCGACATCCTCGTTAAAGGCAGCGTCGGTCACATGAGCTGCTTTATGGGACAGGCTGGCGTTCTGGCAGTGTGCGGTGATGCCGGTGATGCACTGGGCGACTCACTCTATGAAGCACATATCTACGTCAAAGGCAACGTGAAATCGCTGGGTGCGGACTGCACGGAAAAAGAAATGCGTCCAGAACACATTGAGGAGCTGACCGAACTGTTTGAACGCGCTGGTGTGACCGATCAGGACCCTAGAGATTTCAAACGCTACGGCTCTGCCAGACAGCTTTACAACTTCAAAGTTGATAACGCTGGTGCTTATTAATTGCTGATATTGCGAGGAAGTAGAAATGAGTGAAAAAAGAAAATACATGACGGTACCGCGCGAGTCAGCGACATTTGACCGCTCGACGATGTCGGAAATCCGTCGTGCTGCCGATACCGGCATTTACGATATCCGCGGCGCCGGTGCCAAGCGCAAGCTGCCGCACTTCGATGATTTGCTGTTCCTGGGCGCGAGTATGTCGCGTTACCCGCTGGAAGGCTATCGTGAAAAATGCAATACCTCGGTGACCCTGGGTAACCGTTTTGCCAAGAAACCAATCGAGCTGGAAATCCCGGTCACCATTGCCGGTATGAGCTTCGGTGCCTTGTCTGCCTATGCTAAAGAAGCACTGGGCCGTGGTGCCTCTGCCGTCGGTACCTCAACCACTACCGGTGACGGCGGTATGACCCCGGAAGAACGGGGTCAATCCACCAAGCTGGTATATCAGTATCTGCCTTCACGCTACGGCATGAACCCGAATGATCTGCGTAAAGCTGATGCCATTGAAGTGGTACTGGGCCAGGGTGCGAAACCGGGCGGTGGCGGTATGCTGCTGGGCCAGAAAATCACTGACCGTGTTGCCAAGATGCGTACCCTGCCAAAAGGCGTGGATCAACGCTCTGCCTGTCGTCACCCTGACTGGACCGGTCCGGACGATCTGGAAATCAAGATCAAGGAACTGCGTGAAATCACCGACTGGCAGGTGCCGATTTACATCAAAGTCGGCGCTACCCGGACTTACTACGATGTGAAGCTGGCAGTCAAAGCCGGTGCCGACGTTATCGTGGTTGACGGTATGCAAGGTGGTACGGCTGCAACGCAGGACGTATTTATCGAACACGTCGGTATTCCGACTATGGCAGCGATCCCACAAGCCGTACAGGCACTGCAGGAAATGGGCATGCACCGTAAGGTTCAGCTGATTGTGTCCGGTGGTATCCGTAACGGTGCCGACGTGGCCAAGTGTATGGCACTGGGTGCGGATGCCGTTGCAATTGGTACCGCTGCGATGATCGCATTGGGTGATAACGATCCGAAATGGGAAGAAGAGTACCAGAAGCTTGGTTCTACATCTGGTTCCTACGATGACTGGCATGAAGGTCGTGACCCGGCGGGTATTTCTACCCAGGATCCGGAGCTGATGAAACGCTTTGATCCGATTGAAGGTGGCCGTCGCTTGGCAAATTACCTGCGTGTATTAACCTTGGAAGCGCAAACTCTGGCACGCGCTTGCGGTAAAAACGATCTGCGTAATCTGGAGCCGGAAGATTTAGTCGCACTGACGGTTGAATCTGCGGCCATGGCACGGGTACCGCTTGCTGGTACCAGCTGGATCCCAGGCCAACAACAAAGTTTCTAAACCAAGTTTCTAAACAGTATCGAGAAAAGGACTGTTGCCGTAACGATAAAACAAACTTAAAGCGATCCTTACCCCGTCAATTTAAGTGCGTCTTTTCTGAGTGGCATCAGTCCTTCTTTTTCGTTTTTTCAATTAAAGAGGAGAAGTGCATTTTGTTCAATTAATGTTAGATAAAAGAGAGGAATAAAACCATGGATAATAATTTAAAAAAACGTATTCATAATATGTACTTACGGGACTGCATTATGGCCTGGTCGGATGTCATTCTGCTCTGGCTGGCTATTGGCTTCGTCCTCATTAGTATCTCCAGCATTCTCGATGATCCGGTTATCAAGTGGGTCATGATTATCTCTAGTGTCTTACTTGTTCTTTTCAATACTGCGTCAGTATGGGCTATGACCCACCATTACGCGGAAGATAAGGACTTTATTTACGGCCTAGATATTAAGCACCTGGATCAAAATCGGGCGGCCAGAAATGATGCAAGAGTCAATTAATGAGGAAATGCTATGTCTACCTATGTACCCAAAACCCAGCATAAATGGGGTCAGTTGTTTGACAGCCTGTTTGTTCTGGTACTCGTTTATGTAAGCCTCTATATCCCCCTGTTTCTCGCATCTGACACCAAGTCAGTCGAAGAAACAGCCTCTGTCCAGTCCTATTCCTGGGAATCGCTGGGCGTCTCCGCCGTTGAGCAGGAACAGTGGCAAAAGCTTGGTTACGACGAAGCGGCTGCTGCTGAAATCATCAACGATAAGTTTGATTACACCATTGATCCGCTGATGCTGGCCATCACGGCGCTGGTGATTATCGGCTACTTCTTTTTCGTGATGCGAATATCCGACAGGCAGTATCGCGAAGTCATAGAAGAAAAATTCGGTGCCGATGAAAACTCATCCAAGCAGGAGGCAACACAATGATTTTTTGGGACATTCTAAGTTACGCCGCCTGGATTATATCCGGGTTGCTATTACTGTGGATATTGGCCGATGCCATCAGCGTCTCGCGGGAGTTCGATGAAGAACTGCTTATCAGCTCACGTGAGGGTGACGATGATGTCCTTGAGCAAATCAAGAAAGAGGAGGGCATCAAATGACGACGGAAACTACGACGGCGGAAAACCCGCAACGCATTTCAATGTTCAAGGTACTTAACCCTTTCCATGTTTGGGCTTTGGGGGTTGGGATTGTATTGGTCGGCGAATTTATGGGCTGGAACTTTTCAGTCGCCAAGGGCGGTGCTTATGGTGCCCTGATTGCCTGCTGGGTGATAGGGTTACTCTATAGTTGCGTGGCCATGATCGACTCGGAAGTCACCTCGACAGTTGCTGCAGCAGGCGGTCAGTACACGCAAGCCAAGCATATTATTGGTCCATTAATGGCCTTTAATGTCGGCCTCTATCTGGTGATGGCCTATACCATGCTGGAAGCGGCAGATGCCCTGATAGTGGGGGATTTGATGAGTGCAGTGGCAGCGGCCACGGGCTATGAAGGGTTAAGTCCGCAACCGTTTGTGGTGCTGACCATCGCGTTTCTGGCTTGGCTCAACTATCGCGGCGTGTTCATGACGCTCACCGTGAATTTCGTCATTACCCTGTTTGCATTTCTGGCGATCATTGCCCTGTTTGTCGGCAGTGACCCGCTGAATCCGGGTAATATTCTCAGACACAGCGATCTCTTGACCGAACTGCCTTATGGCTGGATCGGGGTGGTCGCGTCTTTGCAGTTTGGTATGTGGTATTACCTCGGTATCGAGGGTACCTGCCAGGCGGCGGAAGAGGTGCGCAGTGCCGGCCGATCTATACCGCTGGGTACCATCGGTGGCATTCTGACCTTGTTGGTGGCAGCGTCCCTGACTTGGTATGTTGCGACCGGTCTGATGCCGTGGCAATACCTGGGACAGGCCACCACGCCTTTGTATGATGCGGCTTCCATTATCGGTAATCCGAGTTTGCAGGTGGTGTTATTTATCGGCACCATGTTTGCGGCGATTGCCTCTGCCAATGGCTGTATCAATGATGCCGCACGCGCCTGGTTTTCGATGGGACGGGATCGTTATATGCCGACCTGGTTCGGGGCGATTCATCCACATTACCGGACGCCGTTTAGGGCCATTATTTTCCTGATTCCCATCGCAGTGTCGTTTGCCTTTACCGGTCTGCTGGATCAGGTGATTACCTTCTCGATTCTGTCCGGCCTGCTGGGTTATACCTTCATGTCGTTCAATATGATGAAGTTCAGAAAAATGTGGCCGCTGGATGTGATCAAGCGGGGTTATATCCATCCGTTCCATCCGATTCCGGCGCTGGTTCTGCTGGGTCTCTGTTCGGCCGTCTATTTCGCGACCTTCCTCGGTTACGGCGCTTCACTGCTGTCGATCATGGCCTTCTACATTGTGGCTTCGGTGTGGTTTGTCATGCGTCGTTATCAATTTGTGAAACGCGGCGATCAATTCACCATGCCTTGGCCGCGGCCAAGGGGTTATTGAGGAGGGATGACAAATGAAAAAGATCTTATGTGCAACTGATGGCTCCCACAGCGCGCAAAAAGCCGTGGACTATGCCATTGAACTGGCAAAGCTGGCGCAGGCCGAGCTGACCTTTATTCATGTGGTCATGCAGACGACTGAGGAAATGTCTCATACCTACTTCTGGGATTCGACTGTACTGGAAGCAGCGGACCAGCAGATCCAGATGGAACTGCATGATGCGATGCAAAAGGCTCGTGATCGTGAACTGGAACCGGTGTTTTGTACCACGGTGGCGGGACACAATATTGCCAAGGCGATCATCGGTTATGCCGAGCGGCATGACCATGACCATGTGGTGGCCGGTTCGGTGGGACGCACCGGTGTCGCCAAGGTCTTGCTGGGTTCGATTGCCGAGCAGGTTATCCGTAAGGCGCATTGCCCGGTGACAGTAGTACGCTAATCCGTTGCCCCGCAGAGGCTGCGGGGCATTTTTTTGCCGATAAGGAGGCAAAAAATGACGCAATTTATTTTTGTTATGGCAGCGGTTTTCAGTGTCTTGCTATGGCGCATGTATCGTCGTCATCATCATGCGGTCATGCAGGCCAGAACGAGCTTGTTGAGCCAGAGCAGTCAGGTTATCGACATTAAGAAAACGGTCGATGATCGGGCAGGCTTTCGTCATTTAGTAGGTGAGTATGCCGGTAACACTGTCAGTTTAAAGCTAGAGGTAGACAACCTGACAGCCCGAAAGCTGCCGGTGATGTGGTTGCATATCACGATGCTGCGGCCGATGAATAGCGAGGGCAGTCTTGATATTCTGGTACGTCCCCACACCAGCGATGTATTCAGCCCCGGCTGGAACTGGAATGCAGCCGTAACGCCCCTCAAAAACTGGCCGGAACATGCTCGTTATGTCAGCCGCGATCGGGCGCCGTCCTTACAGATGATTGATAATGATGTACGGACAATTTTCACCGATCAGCGGGCTAAGGAATTATTGATCACGCCCGGATCAGTGCGACTAACTTATCTTATTCGACAGGCTGAGCGGGGGCAATATTTGCTTTTACGCAGCGCCGAGTTTGATATGCAGCCCATTGACCCGGCCGACATTGAGGCCTTGACTCGCCAGTTAGAAAAGTTGCTGGGTAACCTTGATGGAGTGCAATGTGATGAAGCAGCGTGAAGCTATAGCGATAAAACGCTGGCATCCTTATCTGGTGCTGCTGGTCGCAATTATCCTTCCCGGTGTTGGCCAGGTGCTGAATCAGGCGCCATTGCGGGGGCTGACAATGGTGTTTTTCATGCTGGTATTAGGCATGGTGACGTTCCAGTTTGCTAGTCCGGAGATTTCTGTCATCGGTCAATTTGCAGGCGGTATCTTTATCTACGCACTGTCAGTGATGGATGCTTACCTGTGGGCCAGAGTCCGCTGGCAAGTATCCAGAACCACAGCCGAAGCCTGACTTTTTATTGCTTTCAAGTATGCCCGAGAGTGTTCAGATGACTGGTGCCGGATTTCTCTCCATGTTGCGCTACTACTTACGAAGTACTCACTGGAGAGAATTACCAACATTAAATGAACACGCTAACTTCGATAAAGACTTTTTACGTTGCAGACAGATGAATGCTGACCGGTTTTACGGCCAGAGATCTACAGTAAGAAGTCTGCCCAATTTCAGTAGAAATGAAGCGGAAAGGATGATTGTTAGTGAATATAGAAAAGACAACACCAGTACCAGTTTAAATCGATGTCTAGCTTAACGCGAGAAAATCTCCCGGGAGCAGGATATTGCTCCATTCCTCCGGCTTCGGCCGGGGGCTTTTTTCAAAAAGCACGGCTAACAAGGTTTAGTGGCTTTTACAAAAAAACCCACAAATAAAACATGACCGGCAAAACGACAAAAGCGTCGGTAACCAATTTAAATGGTAGAGAAGAGGAAAAAAAATGAAAAAATTAATGATGATGGTTGCTTCGGGTACATTGCTTGTTTCAGGTACAACCATGGCTTGGGAAAGTGAAGATGGTCAACACTCAACCAGTGGCAGTGTGGCTTTTTCATCTGAATATATTTGGCGTGGTATTTCGCAAACTGATGGCGACCCGGCAATTTCAGGTAGTTTGGATTACGCTCACAGCAGTGGCCTTTATGCTGGGGTTTGGGGTTCAAACGTTGATTATGGAGACGACGCCAGTGCAGAGTTTGACGTTTATTTAGGTTATGCGGGTGCGTTTGGCGATACAGGGCTTGGCTATGATGTCGGTTTTATTCGATATATGTTCCCTGGCGAAGACTACAACTTTAATGAAGTGTATGGCTCTCTGAGCTACAGCATCTTCACCGCCGGTCTTGCCTATTCCAGTGATACTGTAGGTTCTGGCGAAGACGGCTACTACTGGTCACTTGATGCTGCTTATGATCTGCCGGTTGGTGTTAACTTATATGGTGGTGTTGGCTATTTCGATGCTGACGAAAACACATTTACAACCGGTATTGATAACTACTCACATTACTGGGTTGGTGTGTCCAAAGATCTGGCTGGTTTCACATTTGACTTGTCTTACCAAGACACCGAAAGTGACGCAGAAGATATTTATGGTGACTTAGCTGAGGAAACATTCCTGTTCTCAGTTTCAAGATCTTTTTAATATTAGTGAGAGAGGCGGTGTGGGAGCTGCTGCAGCCATAAATGTATTGTTGCGGCTCCCTCACCTTGTTTTTGCTGATGGAAAATAGGCTCTTGTGTCTAATTGAGAGCAATATTACGGCTAGACCGTATTCAACTGAACTTGCCCGACACTCAAGCTATTCTTACCCCCCCGCCACACCTAATACGTTTATCTCTGCAAATCTTTGTTGCAGTTTGAATAAATATACTGGTTCTTTAAGAAAACCACTTTGATATTCAGTGTATTTACTCCCTATGGTGTACTCACTCATGAGAATTACCAAGGTTGCAATGAAGCGCTATGTTCGAAACAGACTTTTTCTAAGTCTTTAGAGTTGAAAATCGTAGTCGGGTTTTCAGGCTGAAATTAACTATGCAGTTTCGGCATCGATATATGCTGGACGTATATGGAGAAATGATAATGAGTGAGTATGATTTAAACAACACGGGGGCAGCACAGTCGCAAGACCATGAAGCACTTGAGCGGTCGATTGACTGGAAGC
This sequence comes from Methylophaga sp., assembly GCA_040882115.1. Classification (GTDB taxonomy): domain Bacteria; phylum Pseudomonadota; class Gammaproteobacteria; order Nitrosococcales; family Methylophagaceae; genus Methylophaga. The sequence continues at coordinate 152,011 of JBBEBX010000005.1, forward strand.
AAGGGCTGGCCATCGCTTCCGGTGTGCCTTTATTAATATTACCTTCGCTGGGCTACTTCCCAATGTGGGTTGCGGCGGCAGCAATCATTATTTGGGGGTTGTCCGTTTTGCAAGGGTTTATGCAAAACTTAGCCTATGCAGAAATGGCAACAACCTTTCCCAAAGCATCAGGTTTGCCGGGTTTTGCCCAGCATGTTTTTACATCCGAAAACTATCAGGGAAAGTATGACAAAGGTAAGTTGGTTGGGGGGTTCAGTGCATGGAGTTACTGGTTTGCCTGGAATCCCGTGTTAGCTATTTTTGCCATACTAGTGGGCAGTTACCTGCAAGGTTTATTCCCCGGGCTGGGCGAAATGTTTACCGAATACCAATTGTCCTTGCTGGCGGGCGGCGTGATCTTTACCGGTCTGATTATCGTCAACTATTTCGGCCTTAAAGATGGCGCTGTCTTAGGCTATATTCTGGCCGCGATTTCCATTATTCCGTTGGTGGTACTGACGGCAATGCCCTTTGCTACCGGAGCGGTGGATCTGAGCAATATTACTTCCAACTGGTTACCGACGGACTGGGCTTGGGACATGCATCATATTCTGATTCTGTTCGGGCTGTTTGCGATAGCGCAGTGGAGTGCCTGCGCCTGGGAAACGGCTGCCATTTATGGACCGGAATACAAAAAACCATCTAAAGATGTGCCCAAGGCATTGTTTGTCTGTGGCGCTATCTGTCTGCTGACCTTTGTGTTGGTACAGGCTGCTGTCATTGGTGTACTGGGCGTCGAAGGTGTATTGGCAGAACCATTATCGCCAATGATTCCGGTGGCGCAGGCCGCATTTGGTGAGTCAGGCTCCGTCATCACTATCATCATGCTGATTGCTGCGATGATTCTGATTATCCAGACGGCTTATCTGGGGTCTTCCCGTGCCATGCACTCTATGGCTGTTGAAGGCAACCTGCCCAAAGTGCTGAGTAAGGTCAATAATCACGGGACACCTGTTTTAGCTATGGTGATTATCGGCTTGTTTAATCTGGTGTTGATTTCCATGGGCACACCAGCGGCGATTCTGGCGGCATCGGCTATTGGTTATACCTGTGCCAACGGCATCAGCTTGTTTGCTTATGTCAAAGCCAAAAAAGATGCCCGTTTTGCTAACCTGGAAAGACCCTTCAAAGCACCGATGGGCTGGAAAGGCGTCGCCATGCTATTTGGCTTGTTTAACATCCCGCTGTGTCTGATTGGTGTGGTGTATCTGAACAGCCTCGAAGTCGGCTGGTTCTCAACTTGGATCGGCTTTATTGTGTTGGGCATGTATCTGCCAATCTGGCTCTATACCCAGCATGAAACACGCCAGCATTTGGCGGCGCTGAAGCCGGCACTTAGTAAGTAATCAAAATCATAACAGTGGGGAGCAATTTGTTCCCCCTGTTATGTTTGATGGCTAAAGAAGGAAAATGATGTGAAAGCACTAAGAGATAATGGCTTTGGACATGTAGTTGGTGTCTGGTTTGATCTTCAGACCGTTACAAATAAGGTAAACGACCATAGCCTCATGCTATGACTTTAGTAGTAACCCTTCTTTGGAATTGCTGTAAATATTATTGAATCAGATAATCAAACTGAAACTGATGCTTCAGTTTCTTCATGGTTATCCTTCAATCAGTTCTCTCGTCGGAACTTTATGAGGGAGTCATCGGATCATTAAGTATCTTTTTATGATTGCGGTGAGTCCCTCACTTTTTTAGGTCTGGCAAGGAATCGCTTGAAACGCTGAATTTAAAGATAAGGATTCGCTGAATGAACCTGCCGCTTTTTAACGCTCTCGAAGATGTTCAGAACACACCTGATAAGCGTAACTTAAGAATTGATGAGGTTGGCATAAAGTCCTTACGTTATCCTATTCTTTTCCAGTCGGATGTTTCAGGACCCATTCAAGTCGTAGCGAATTTCGATATGGCAGTCAGTCTGCCGCATCATGTGAAAGGTACACACATGTCGCGATTTATCGAGCTATTAGAGCGGCCGGATCAGGTGTTCTCTGTAACGACTTTAAAAAGCTTTATGTTAGATATGCTCGAGTTGCTTGAAGCAAAAAAAGGGCGTGTTGAAATGCGCTTTCCTTTTTTTCTCACCAAAGCAGCGCCTGTTTCGCGTGTAAAGAGCAAAATGGACTATGACGTTACATTGATTGCCGATATTGCTGAACAATATTCACTGACCGTCAAAGTAGCGGTGCCGGTCACCAGTCTGTGTCCTTGTTCGAAAAAAATCTCTGAATACGGGGCGCATAACCAACGATCTTTAGTCACTGTTGCAGCCAACCTCAAAAATAAAATGAGTTTGGATAAATTGATCAGCTTGATTGAGGCACAAGCCTCAAGTCAGCTATATGGTTTACTTAAACGGCCAGATGAGAAATTTGTGACCGAATACGCCTACGATAATCCCAAATTTGTCGAAGATATGGTCAGAGATATAGCCGCAGCTTTACAGAAAGCGCCTGACATTAATGGCTTCAGAGTGGAGTGTGAGAATTTTGAGTCAATACATAATCATTCTGCCTATGCCGTAATAGACAACATGCAGGGAGGTTTGGCATGACGCGTACTCTTTCGTTTTCAGCTAAAACCATCTCGCCAGCCAGTGCGATTATTGAAGATATTCGCCAAGGCAAAATGGTGATTTTAGTGGACGATAAAAATCGGGAAAATGAGGGCGATCTCATCATGGCCGCAGAAGCGGTGGATGATCAGGCTGTCAACTTTATGGCGATGCATGCACGCGGATTAATTTGTCTGACATTAACGGAGTCCCGTTGTCACCAGCTGGCACTGCCACTTATGGTCGTCAGGAACGATGCGAATCTGGGCACCAACTTCACTGTTTCGATCGAAGCTGCAGAAGGGGTCACAACGGGTATCTCCACAGCTGACCGCGCGAGAACCATTCAGGCGGCTGTCGCAAAAAACGCGACACCTTCTGACATTGTGATGCCCGGCCATATCTTCCCCCTAATGGCCCATAAAGGTGGTGTTTTGGCAAGGGCGGGGCATACCGAGGCAGGTTGTGATTTGGCCCGATTGGCGGGGCTTGAGCCATCGGCCGTTATTTGTGAAATTATGAACGATGATGGCAGTATGGCCAGATTGCCAGATTTATTGGTATTCGCAGAACAACATGGCCTCAAAATTGGTACGGTTGCCGATTTAATCGCTTATCGTCATGAACATGAGCAATTTGTTCAGTTACTGGATAAAAGAAAGCTGGCCACGATTTTTGGTGAGTTTGAGCTGAGACGATACCAAGATTCAAACACGGGTGATATTCATCAGGCACTGGTTTTTGGTGAGGTGGATCCTAATAAAACCAGTTATGTCAGAGTACATGCCCCTTTTAACGGCGTGGATTTACTCGATAATGACCGGCGAGGTCACAGTTGGAGTGTGACCGAGGCAATGCAGGCTATTTGTAATTTTGGTTCGGGCATTGTGTTGTTGATGCATGATGATGGGGTTGGCGAATTTATAGGTGGTGAAGCAAGAAAGCTCAAACATTATGGGATCGGCGCACAAATATTACGCAATATAGGCGTTTCAGAAATGACCTTGCTGGCCCGGCCAAGGAGCTTGCCAGCCATGGTGGGGTTTGGACTGAACGTAAAGCACTTCTTGCTGCCGGAAGATTTGAGCGAGGCTTTGAATGGCGATGGTCGATCTGCAGCCCTTTAATTAGCAACCGGATTAATCAAGAATTTTTAATTCAATCGTATATTGAATGCAGGGAGATTAAATGGCCTGGATGATTTTGTGTGTTGCTGGCTTATTAGAAGTAGCCTGGGCAATTGGCTTAAAGTACAGTGATGGCTTATCGCGCCCGATCCCAACCATTGCAACAGTCATAACGTTATTATTTAGTTTTTGGTTATTGGGTATTGCCATGCGTGACTTGCCAGTGGGTACGGCTTATGGTGTATGGGTCGGTATTGGCGCGGTAGGCACTGCTATCCTTGGTATTGTCTTGTTTGATGAGTCGACGAACTTCGGGCGATTGTTAAGTATTGCTTTCATCATTATTGGTATTATTGGTCTAAAGCTCAGCACGGTTGATGGCTAACAGTTAATGATTGCTTGACCCGTAATAACGTATTTTATCCCCTGGCAATATTAGGGACAGTTCTGATGCCAAGAGATTAATATGAGCCAGCAAGATCAAGATATATCGGCGCCATACCATGGCCGTGGTCATATCCATACGCTTCACAGGACCATAAACTGGAAGAGTGCTTTTTGGGTTACCAGTGGCGTACCGGTGTTGGTGTTATTTTCGATGGGGGCGATTTCAGCCACCGTTGGCAAACCAGCCTGGCTGGTTTGGATCATTTCTATCAGTTTCGGCTTCATTCAGGCATTTACCTATGCCGAAATTGCCAGTTTATTTCCCCATAAATCAGGCGGCACCTCAATCTATGGCGCTGTTGCCTGGATTAGATACAGTAAAATAATCGCGCCAATATCAATCTGGTGTAATTGGTTGGCCTGGTCGCCGGTACTGGCTATCGGCTCGGGCTTATCTGCGGGGTATATTCTCAATGCATTGTTCCCTGCCGATGCGGTTATCAATACCTGGCAACTTGTGTTGTTCGATCTCAGTATTCTTAAGCAGGGGCTGAGCCTGAGGATCGATGCGACATTTATTGTTGGCGCAACGGTTCTGTTACTGGTTTTCGCAGTACAAAATGGCGGTATTTTGCGATCCGCCAGAATTACCATGATTCTGGGTGTGACGGCTTTACTGCCACTGATGCTGATAGGCATAGTGCCGCTGCTCAGTGGTGACTTACCTCGCGAGCATTTTTTTCCATTAGTGCCGCTGCAGTTTGACTCTGCCGGGGACGTTATTTCCGGTGAATGGAACATGCATGGCTGGGTGTTATTTGCCGGTGGGTTGTTCATTGCGGGATGGTCAGCTTATGCATTTGAAACAGCGGCCTGCTATACCCGTGAATTCAAAAATCCGAAAAGAGATACCTTTAAGGCGATTTTCTATTCGGGTTTGATGTGTTTGGCTGTCTACATCATGGTGCCGGTGGCTTTTCAGGGCTATTTGGGGCAGGGGGAAATGATTTTTCCGGCCCAACTTGACTCAGAGGGAAGCATTGTTGTTCCGGCGCAATACAGCGGGATGTTGGCAGCCGATATATACAGTGGTGTCGGCGTTGCTAATGCACTGGCTTCGGTCGTCGGTAACAACCCGATCATTGCCAACATGATTGTAGTGATGCTGATCCTGGCAATGTTGCTGGCGATTATGACTGCCATGTCAGGCGCTTCCCGGACGTTATATCAAGGCTCTGCAGACGGTTTGCTGCCAAAGTTTTTGTCACATGTGAACGAAGACGGTGCACCAACAAATGCGATGTGGGCTAATCTGGTTTTCAATTTGTTATTACTGTTGATGTCAGATTATGTCTTTGTGTTGGCAGCTTCCAATGTTGGCTACATCATTTTTAACTTTCTCAATCTTAATGCCGGCTGGATTCACCGCCTTGACCGGGGCAGTTGGGAAAGGCCTTTCAAAGCGCCCAACGTATTATTGCTGATCGGGGTCATCCTGGCATTTGTAAATGTGGCCATTATGGGCTTAGGGGCAAATGTCTGGGGCGAGGGGGCTTTATTGAGCGGGTTTCTGATGGCTTTATTGGTGATCCCTATCTTTCTCTGGCGTCATTATGTGACGGATAACGGTCAATTTCCCAAAGCAATGCAAGACGATATTAAGTTAGAAGCCATGACCAAGCGCCGGGCAGGCTATCTGCCATATCTTGCGATTGCTGTGGCCGTGCTTATTGTTTATTTCACTAATGGTTTAGCAGTACAAATTCTCTGAAGTCATTCAGCTTTCTGAACTGCCAGTAACAAAATGCTCTGAATACCCAAAAGGAAGTACGCCATGATGGGAATTTCCGCATAAGCCATAGTTCGATATGTTTTAGCTCAAGGTGACTTAATTCATTAGTGTTGGAGTAAACCATGAGTAATTCAACTCAAACTATGACTGAAGCGGAAGCTACAGTTACCCGTAATTCTGTTCTGAATGGACGCCACAGCGAACTTGGCTGCAAGCTGGATGGCGAGACCTGGAACGGTATGCCTATTCCATGGCGTTATCATACCGATCCTGATGATGAAGTGGTGGCGGTTAGAACACGAGCCGGTCTCTATGATGTGACAGCGCTGAATATTGTCAATGTGACGGGGCCTGCTGCATTAAAAGTACTAAATCAACTGGTCGCGATTGACGTGACAGAACTGGAGCCCGGTACCTCGCGGCTGGCAGCCGAAGTTAATGAATCCGGCGCGATGGTAGATGACATCATGATCATCTGTGATGCTAAAGATCATTACCGTATTTCTCATGGCAGTGGCGCCACTCAGGAAACGCTGATAAGGCTGGCCAGTGATCTGGATGTCTCCGTCGCACAGGACTTTGATGTGCACATTCTGTCACTGCAGGGGCCCCGCTCGGTCGATGTTCTGGATCCCGAAGTCGATGTCGATTTGGCCAGATTGCCGTATTTCAAACATGTTGAAACCCGCTTGTTCGGTTGTGATGTGACTATTTCCCGTGGCGGTTACTCGGGAGAACGGGGTTATGAAGTCTATTGCAGCGCTAATGATGCGGTGCATCTGTGGGACAGTATTCTGGAAAAAGGTCAGCGTTATGGCGTGATTCCAGCCTCCTGGGACTCTCTGGATCTGACCCGTATTGAAGCGGCACTGCTGTTTTTCCCGTATGACATGCCCGAAGGCGATACCACGCCATGGGAAGTCAATATGAACTGGTGTATCGACCTCAACAAAAAAGGTGACTACATCGGTAAGGCTGCGTTGACCAAGCTGAAAGACGAGGTACGTTTCAAACAAGCGGGCCTGCTTTGCCAGAGTAACGAAGCGGTGGAAATCGGTGCCAAACTTCTCATCGGTAATCAAACAGTTGGTGAAGTGACCAGCGCTGTTTTCAGCCGCTATCTGATGCAGTCCATTGCTATGGTGCACATCAAACCTGAGTTTGCCGCATTGGGCACGCAGGTCATAGTTGATGGCAGCAAGCCGGTGAAAGCACATGTCGTCAAAACTCCTTTTTATGATCCCATGCGTCTGCGAACTCATCCAGAGCATTAGCCGTAACCCTGCCCGATGCAGATAAATGCCTAAACCGGGAATGAGATGAGGAAGTAGCGATGGAAAGAGGATATTGGATTCGGAGCAAACCACTTTATGATTCGTTGGTCTGGCGGCAGCGGGCTACCGGTCATGTGGTGATAGCGCAAGGCGAAGGCGGCATTGCTGTGCTCAAATTATTTCAGCAGATGTGCCCGCGTGAGCCGATCACCCTTTTGTTTGCAGATGATCAATCAGCAACAAAAAATTATGCTGACATTATTCAAATATTGGTTCCCGAGGGGTTGCAGGTTTTCGATTCGGAACAAGCCGTTTTAGCAGCACTAAGAGAGCAATTATCAGCATACCTGATGGGCACCCAGTTTTATGTCGCTGGCAGTGAAGCGTTTATCTGGGCTGTTATAGATGAGCTGAAAGTCTATGGCGTGCAGGACAAAAACGTCGCGAAAGAACTGAGTGGCACACTCGCACGTTCGGTCTATTGTGTGCACTGCAAAACGATAGATAAGCATGTGCACCATAACATCCACAAATGCAGCGGTTGTGATTGTCATCTGTTCGTTCGCGATCATTTCTCCCGGCGTCTTGGCGCTTACATGGGTGTGATGGTTGATGCCGAGGAACCAGGGAACATCCCGGCAACAGAGGAGATTTACCCATGAGTATTTTGAATGTCAAAGTTGCCGATGTGGAACAAGTGACCGAGGTGGTCAAGCATTTCACGCTGGTCCAGGAAAATGGCGAACCTTTACCCCATTTTTCCGGCGGCAGCCATGTGGTGGTCTCGATGAATATCAATGGTCGTATTCATCGTAATCCTTATTCGTTGATGGGCTCGACTGCTAATACAGACAGCTACCACATCTCGGTTCGCAAGCAAGAAAATTCGCGTGGTGGTTCGGTATTTATGCATGAAAAGGTCAAGCCGGGTACACATCTGCAAATTACCTATCCGGTGAATTTGTTTGCGATTTCCAAGATGGGCCATCGCCACATCCTGATCGCCGGCGGTATCGGCATTACGCCATTTATGTCACAAATCGCCGATTTAAACCGGCTTGGCTACGACTATGAACTGCACTATGCCTATCGCTCCGTCGAGCATGGCGCATTCCGTGAACAACTGGAAACAATGTGTGGTGACAGGGTGCATTTTTATGTCGACAGTGAAGGTGGCCGTCTGAACTTCAGTGATCTGCTCAGCCAACAACGGCTGGGCACGCATGTCTATATTTGCGGCCCAGAACCAATGGTCAAAGCGCTGCATATTACGGCCAGAGACTTAGGTTGGCCGGATAACCATGTCCACAGTGAAGAGTTTACTGCACCACCTATTGGTGATGAGTTCAAGGTCAAGCTACAACAGTCCGGGGTTGAAGTAACGGTGCCGGGCGATATGAGCATGCTGGAAGCGATGGAAGAAGCTGGTATTGATGCGCCCTTTTTATGCCGTGGTGGTGCGTGTGGTCGTTGTGAACAGGAGGTCCTCGAATGTGATGGCGTGATCATGCATAACGACCACTACTTATCTGACGCAGAAAAAGCAGCCGGTAACCGAATAATGCCCTGCGTTTCCCGCGCTAAATGTACACACCTTGTGCTCAACTTTTGAGGAAAAAGCGATGAATATGCCATTTAAAAAAGAAACGTTTCGCGACGATTACACGTTTACCAATTCAGCAGAAGCAATCCGTCGTTTTCCATTTCCGTTTGCGGAAGACGAATACATGTACAGCGTCAATATTGAACAGCATGGTGATGGACCAAAAGGTTCGGTTTTTGAGCATGTCATTGATGTTGATGAGCATTATGTTGCTGAGTGTGAAGACCGGCGCATTGTGCTGGAAGATGATCCACAGCGCTATATTGCCTTGCCACACATGATGGATGCGCAGTGGGACATGGTTGAACTGGTCATGGACTCATTGTCTGTCGATTACCCTGAGTTTTTCCAACTCAGCAAAGATGGCGATAACTGGCATTGGACTAACAAACCGCTGGGTATTGAGCAAAAGTTTGTCTTTGGCGATGAATCGACCCTGCCAATGCAGCCTTTTGAATTTATTGGTCGCCAGGTGCAGGGTGATTGGATCATTCTCGATCAGCGTGATGACGATCTGTTTGCTGATATGGGCATCGTCACTAGCCAAGCGGATTGGTCAATGGCATTTGATGCCGGCATGTCGTTTAAGGAATGGCATGGTCCGGTGCCACAGGCCAATGAGTTGGGCATTTTCGACCGTGCGCTGAAATATCTGCTGCACTTGCAATATGGCAGCCCGGTGCGTCGGCTGAACTGGACTATGACGGTTAATCCGCGCCTCGATACCTCACCGGAAAAGTATCCGAAGTGGGGGCCGGATAATGTGTCGGTCACGCCGGAAAATGTCGGCGATAAAGTGCATCTGCGGGTTGAGCTGCAGGCTCTGTTCCGTCTGCCACGCAGTAATGCGATTGCTTTCAGTGTGCGTGGCTATCTTGCCAGTGTGAATGAGCTTGCCACCTATCCGCGTTGGGCTAAACGATTGCGTCGGGTGTTGACTAACCTGCATCCGGATTTGTCGGAATACAAAGGCCTGGATTTCTACCGGCCGTTAGTGATTGATTATCTGGCACCGATGGATGATGGCGCAGAACTGGCATTAGGCACGCATCCCGAATAAGTTAAAACCAAATCAGCGCTCGGGTAAAATGTTACCCGGGCCAGTCGCTGGCAATGAGCATTTCAGAGAGTCCCTGTTGCAGACATTCATAGTTGTCACAATGCAGATCAGTAATAATGCCTTCTAATGACAGTAACTCATCTGATCCGGAAAACACCCCCCGGCCGTGCTCAAAAACCCATTTGGTTTTACCTGAACGTGTGATGAGACGATAGATCATGTGAAAACTTTGTTGTTTGGCAATTTGTTTTTGCACAAACTCCCAGCAAGTTTGCTGGTCATCGGGATGAATCAGGCTCATGTAGGGAATGCTGGGGATTTTAACTAGTTCGTAAGGTTGATATTCACTGACTTCCAGGCAGCCGTTACTGACATATTCCAGAGACCAGTTGCGATCATTCCTACAACGATAAATCATGGCCGGAATACGAGACATGATCATTTCTGTGGCAGTGCTTGAATTGGCTCTTAAACCTGCGGAGGCTTGTTTCATCTGGCTTATGTCAGTGAGTGTACCGATGACACTGCTGCGTTCACCTTTGAGCATTGAGGTGGTCGCGGCCCGTAATTCGAACCATTGGGACGTACCATTTTTGGCTATCAGACGCAGCTCAAATTGTGTGTTCTGACGTTTGCCATGGGTTAGAGCATTCAAGCGAGCTTCAGCTAATAGCAAATCTTCAGGGTGAATAAAGCTGAATAAATCACGGTCCATAGTTTCATCAGCGGCATAATCCAGTAGCCTTTCCCAAGCAGGACTGGCGAAGATGAGTTCATGATTAACATTTATCTGGAAAACGATTTGTTCAATGCGATCCAATAACAACTGATACTGAAGCGTTTCAGCATGATTATTAATATCGGTTCGTGAAGGTGATGTCAGCGAAAACTGTAAAAGCCATATATTTTCACTGTCTATCTGATTAAGGGGAGACAATGACATATGGACAGGTATCGTCGTGCCATCCACATACATCATGCGCAGTGATAGGGTGCGATTGAAATTATCTTCTTCCTGATGGCTGAGGAATTTGGCGAATTGGTTATGATTGCTGGGATGCACCAAATTAGTAATGGGCATATCAGTGATAAATTCTTCCATGCCGATAAGCCCAAACTCTTTAAGGAATGCATTGTTGGCAAATTTAATGTTAAAACCTTCAATAACAGCAGCCGGAGATGAAAGTTTATTTGAAATGTCTTGTCCCCAGGTTAGCTTATCCATTTTGCTGGGTAACTGTTTACGTTGCTGGCGCTGAATTTTCGGATAAATGCTCACCACCATGAGCACAGTGAGCGCCAGCATCAATAATGTGGCTAACACGGACAAGTGGACGGTCAGCGGTGCTGAGCTGTCCCACCAGAAAAAGAATATTAATGTGTATATAGTGCTTAATAACACCATAGAAAATAAAATCAGGCTCATTTTACTTTTCTCAATTAAATTTTGTGTGGATGATATTTGCCAATGATTGATTGGTGGAAAAAATTAAAATCATTATTAGATACTATCAGTCAAAGAACCCTGTATGCGAAGCTTATGCTTATGCTTTGCTGTTTGATGACCACTGTATTTCTGATGCAAGCAAGCAGCTTTTTTTTGCTGGATTATATTCCTTCAAGTCAGGCGGCTATTAGTAAGATAAATGCCCAAAACATCTATTGGCATCAACAATTATCTTACATTAAGGCAATCAAGCTTGAAGAGGCTGATGAAACATTTGCCGATATGAAAAAACATTACCTTATGTTAGACGATCCAGACGTTAAATGGATGTTGAAACAGGAAAATCCCGAACTCCGGGATGCCATTCTCCGAGTCGAGCTATTGCAGCAACGTTTCAGTGATGTTGCCAGCTATAATATGCGGCTTACTGGACAACTCCGGATGGCTGAGGGCATTGCAAAATCATACGAGGCTTTGCAAGAAGCTTTAAAGCGTGATGGTGAAGTCAAGCGTTCGGTCGTTGGTCTGCTACAGTCAGTATGTCTTATTTTTGTCTTCAGTTGTGTATTGGTCATTGCCATTTCAGCAAGAAAGTTACTGGTTGAAAGATTTGATAAGACACTCCGGTTTATCAGTAAAAAAGCAAAGTTGAATGAGCAAGCCAAAATGGGTGATGAGTTTGCCTTAATTGAAAACAGGCTGGCAGAGTTGACTGCGATGGTGGAAGGAGCCGACGCTGAAGTAACATGGGCAAACCAAACCAGTGAAAGTGTAAAAACGCTTATTCGGGCCCAAGATTTTCTTTTAAGGTTTATTGAGAATGTCAGTGATGATGTGGTGGGAGAGCGGACCTTATTGAAAATGCTGCATGCATTGGAGCGCGTTTTTAACTTTACCAATGCAGCACTTATTTATAACGATGATGCGGCGGTGGTTTCTTCAGAAAAAGTAATTTTTTCACATCATAAGCCAGATAATCTCAGCAATAACCAATTCGAAGATTTATTAAATGCCGGGATGCTTACTTATCAAAGCACTAATAATGAACATCAACCGGTTACCTGCCTGGCAGTTTCGTTTAAAGCGGCAAGTAATGGCATTGGGATCTTATTAATCGAAATCGAGACATCCCGGATCCTCGACGATTCAGAAATAAAGGTATTGGAGATCACTGCCCGCTTGTTGGGAATGATCACCAAATATCAAAGTCATGATGAAGAAGGTCGGCGTTTGGCGGTTTTAGAAGAGCGGTCAGCTATTGCCCGAGAACTACATGATTCATTAGCCCAGTATCTGTCCTTTATGAAAATACAGGTCGCAAGACTGCAATCAACGACGCTTGATCAGGAAAAACACGAAAATGCTATCAAGGAGCTTCGGGAAGGATTAGACAACGCTTACCGCGAGCTAAGGGAGCTATTAACCACGTTCCGTGTACACATGGACTTAAGAGGGCTGGGATATGCCATTATGGAAGCTATTGATGAATTTTCACAGCGATCCAACATTAATATCAACTTTGATAATCGCTTGATTAATTGCCGACTGACAGTCAATGAGGAATTTCATATTCTTCATGTAGTGCGTGAAGCGCTTTCTAATATCGTGCGCCACTCTCAGGCAAAAAATGTTTTTATTCTGATGCTGGTCAAAAAAACCGGTGCAGTTGAGTTAACGGTTGATGATGATGGCGTTGGCCTAAGTGCTGATATACCAACTTACGATCATCATGGTCAGGCGATCATGAAAGAACGCGCCTATAATTTAGGTGGGCAGATTGAGGTAATGAATCGCCGGCATGGTGGTACGCGTGTACAGCTGGTATTTACACCAAAAATGGCAAATTAGGAGTAACAGTTTCCATGAGTGAACCGATTAAAGTAATGCTGATTGATGATCACCCGCTGTTTCGCAAAGGTGTCGGCCAGATCATTTCAGATGATCCTGCTTTTACAGTAGTAGGTGAGGCGGCATCAGGATTGGAAGGGCTTGAGCTTGCACCGTCATTAGTGCCAGACATTATCCTGCTGGATCTAAATATGAAAGGCATGAACGGCCTGGAAACCTTGCGAAGATTCAAATCAATCGGGTTGCAGGCACACATCGTTATTATGACGGTTTCAGATGCTGAAGAAGATTTGCTGGAGGCGCTTCGTGCCGGCGCAGATGGTTACCTGCTCAAAGATATGGAGCCAGAAGATCTTCGGGCAAACTTACTGAAAGCGTTCGGTGGTGTAACGGTTCTTCAGGATTGCTTGAATGAGGTCTTAAAAAGAGCCGTTATCGAGCCGGAGCTAAAAACGCCCGATAGAATTAACCTGACTGATCGCGAGACCGAAATTCTCGAATGCCTCGCCGAAGGCATGAATAATAAAACGATAGCCAGGAATCTTGGTATCAGTGACACGACGGTAAAGGTGCATATCAAAAATCTCCTCAGGAAACTTAATCTGACCAGCCGTCTTGAAGCTGCCGTCTGGCGCCATCAACATAAATCCAAACTGTAAATGAGCCAGGGAACGTTATCTGACGTTCCCAGCTCCGATCCTGTTTTTTAAAGAGGCTGGCGCTGACCGGCGAAGAAACCGACACCACGTGAGGGCGTTTCAAAAATAATGGTTTCGCCATCACCAAAATAAAGCACATCCCCCACTTTTGCATGAACTTTATATCCTGACTCATCAGAAATAATAAATTCGCCCTCAACGATAACTTTCATTTCTTCATAATCGTAAGTGTAGACTAAGGGCTTATCGGTCTTATTTAAGTGGAAAAAACCGGCACAGATAGTTTTGTCTTTGCTATCAGATACAAACGTATCTCCAAGGTAACCATCTACGCCTTCAATATTCATAGACGGTTGTGGATCTGAAATTGCATTTTGTTTGTATTTCACTGCTTATCTCCTTTGATAGATAAAAGTACAGGTTCATTAAATCGGCTGGAGGCTACCAGTGACAATTCTCATGAAGGCTTACTCAAAAAGAGGTATTCAGCAACGCTGTTGTTTCCATCACCATTAAGCAAAACAAAGGGCTCAACGGATTTGTTGGCTTAGCTTGGACAGCAACAAGACATGGCTGGCAACCAAATGGTCTAAAACAAGGTTAAAGAAATGAGTGATTCCAAAGATTTCTCTACGCTTGCTGTACATGCAGGTGATTACCCTGACGCTTACGGTGCCGCTGTAACGCCGTTATATGACACAACCACATTCAGCTTTTCAAAAACGAGTGACTTGCTGGATGTCGTCGAGGGCAGGGAGCAGGCAGCGCTTTATACCCGGTACGGTATGAACCCGAGTATTACCACATTAGAAGCGCGCCTTGCCGAACTGGATAGTGCAGAATCAGCGTTGGCTTACGCATCCGGAATGGCGGCCATTTCATCGGTATGTATGGCTTACGGACTGGGCGGCATCGTCTGCATCGGCGATCTCTACGGTGGCACAAGATCGTTTCTGCAAAACCTGGCACCACAGCTTGGCATAGAAACACAATTCATTGATGCCAATGATGAAAAACAGCTCACACAAGCCCTCAAAAATGGCTGTGCACTGGTTTTTTTGGAAACCCCGTCAAATCCGACGCTTAAAATCATTGATATTGCCACGGTTGCCGTGACCACTCATAGACACGGTGCAAAATTAGCCGTTGATAACACGTTTGCAACCCCTGTCAATCAGCAGCCAATAGCACTGGGGGCTGATTTTGCTGTGCAAAGTGCCACCAAGTATCTGGGCGGTCACAGCGATTTAACGGCCGGTGTGGTCACTGGTAAAA
The DNA here is from genome assembly GCA_040882115.1 of Methylophaga sp. GTDB lineage: Bacteria > Pseudomonadota > Gammaproteobacteria > Nitrosococcales > Methylophagaceae > Methylophaga. The sequence continues at coordinate 167,079 of JBBEBX010000005.1, forward strand.
CAAAAGATTTATTTCGAATCAATGAGTGGCGAATCAGTCTGGGGCAAACCATCAGTGCGGACATCGCTCATAAACTCAAGCGGAGCCTGGTGACTTTGCCCCTGAGAGTAGCAAAGCATAATCACAACGCCCAGAAAGTTGCCGAGTTTCTGCAGCAGCAGCCTCAGGTTACAAAAGTTTATTATCCGGGACTGCCGTCTAATCCCGAACAAGCGTTAGCAATCCAACAAATGCAAGGCTTTGGTGGCATGCTGAGCTTTGATGTAGATGGTGGCAACACGGCTGCCATGCAAGTAGTTGATAGTTTAAAAATGATAAAAATGGCGCCCAGTCTGGGCGGCGCAGAAACGCTCGCGACCCAACCCATCACGACCTCTCATCATGGCATGCCAGCAGATTTATTAGATCGTGCCGGCATCAGTGGTGCCATGATCCGTTTATCTGTTGGGCTGGAATCAGAAGCCGACATTATTGCGGATTTGCAGCAGGCTTTGATGTTAATTAACTGATTCTGAGAGCCAAATGAACGGGCTTTTGATGATCTGGCTGGATTAAGCGTTACTGAAATTTGCTCGGTCTTAATGGGGCGACGTCATTTCTAAAGATCGTTTAAGAAGCGTGCGGGACTTTTGCGAGTATGAACAGTGAAAGGTAGTGCATTGTGATGCAAATTAGCAACGAGCGTCACGGTAAATAATTAATAAAAACAGATGGTTATGAATTGGTTTTCCAACTCATAATCCCAAGGTCCCAGGTTCAAGTCCTGGTGGGCCCACCATATAAATCAAGCGGTTAGCCGATTTTTGGCTGGCCGCTTTTTTTTGCCTGTGGGGATTTTGCGGGCATTTAATCTTGGATAATTTCTAATCTTTCATCCAGGCTCATCACGATTTAGGCATAGTCTTCTTAGGTCAGATTTAAACGTCGGGGATTAAAAATTCAGGCATTTCATCACTTGGTTTTTGAGCCAGTTCTGCATCAGTCAACCGGGCATAGATTTCGATCAAGGTGCCGTCCGGATCTTTTAGCCATAATTCATGTAATGGTGTGCCTTTCCAGGTAGTGCGGGGTGGTTTTTCGATATGCGCACCAAACTGTTTTGCAAGATAATATGAATCAATCACTTTCTGCTTGTCAGCCACACAGATACCCAAGTGATAAAGCGTATCCTGATGCAGGGTTTTATCATCGGCGACTAACAACACAAAATTGAGTTTTAAATCCGGGCGAATAAACGTCGCATAACGATGCGTCCATTCTTTTGGCCAGGTATTCAATAACCAGGCATAAAAACGCACACTGGCAGGTAGGTTACTGACACGGATGCTACCGTGAAACTCATTAGCCTCTGGACCTCGCGGCAGATCAACCAAGCCTTTGAGTATTTCAATACGCTTTTTGAGTTGATCGCGCGCAGTGTTGAAACGCTGTTGAAGATCTTCTTGAGAAATCGCTGGGTCCGCTGAATCGGGGTCCATAATAGGCCAGTGTAAGCGTTTAGCTTTGCCCAGAAAGATGGGGCAAACTTCCTCAGCGCAGAGGGTGATGACCAAATCAATCGTTGAGCTGTCGATAGAATCAACCAATTTTGAATAATGATGGCTAATATCAATACCGATTTCAGCCATCGCATTTACAGCAAGTGGGTTAAGTTGTTTAGGCTGTGAACCCGCGCTGATGACCTCGACACCAGGCCCCAGTATTTCACGAGCCAGTCCCTCAGCCATCTGACTGCGTGATGCATTGGCAACGCATAAAAATAATATTTTTTGCATCTTGTTTCCTCAAGGAATCATCAATAAGGGTCGCCCAGCGATTTCACAGTGCTCTACAGCGAACATATCCAATGCAACTAATGCTTTATTAAACATCGTGTTTACCTGCGGAGAGTGTGGGTTGCTTTTGAGCAGACGCCGTCAAAGCAATGCTGTATGGTTTCTTCATGCTTTATTGGCCTGCATTTCTGATAAAGCCAACAGATTTTGAATACCAACGGGCTCTTCTTTAAGCAAGGGCACCACAGCGAAACGATCACTGTGCTGTTCAACCACCTTATCTATTTCATGACGTTCCGCAGCAGCCCGTTGTAACAACAGCGGTGACTGGGTTTCCGCGACAGCCACACTATTGTTGATGATCCAGGCCCAGGGATTGATACCGGCACGACGTAGATCTTCCTGTAAATCAGCGGCTTCCAGCACGGGTGTGGTTTCTGCCAGCGTGACCAATAACACTTTGGTTTGTTTGGGGTCCTGCAATTGCATCATCGGTGTGGTGAAATGCAGGTTTTTATCGGCCATTTGCCGGGTAATTTCGCGATGATATGCACCGGTTGCATCCAGCAATAACAGGGTATGACCGGTGGGCGCGGTATCCATCACCACAAACTGTTTGCCTGCTTCCCGAATAATCCGTGAAAACGCCTGAAAAACTGCAATTTCTTCGGTGCAAGGGGAGCGTAAGTCTTCTTTTAAGAGAGCCAGACCTTCTGCATCGAGCTTTTTACCTTTACTTTCCAGCACATGTTGACGATAGCGTTCGGTTTCAAGCATAGGGTCAATTCGACTGACCGTCAGGTTATCCAGTGCATCACTCAGTGTTTCAGTCAGATGGGCTGCAGGATCCGATGTGGTCAGATGCACCGGAAAACCGCGATGGGCCAATTCCACAGCGATGGCCGCAGCCATAGTGGTTTTACCCACACCGCCTTTGCCCATCAACATCACCAGACCATGTTCATCCAGTGCAATGTCATCAACCAAAGTCGATAATGTTGGCATCGCCAGTGGTTGTGAAATCTGCGCTTGTGTTGCAGACGGGGTAGTGTTCTGTTCGTTTAACAGTTGTTGCAGTGCAGTGAGGCCCACTAAATTAAATGATTTGAGCGTAATCTGATCTTGAGGCAATGCTTTCAGTGCTTGCGGTATCGCCGTTATGGCGTGTTGTTCGCGCTGGACTATTGCGGCGGCTAATGCATCGTCTGTTGCCTCGGCTTCCGGTAACACACCGTTGATGATTAAATATTGTTTTTTCAGGCCAATATCCCGCAGTTCTTGATGTGTGCGGGCCGCTTCTCGTAATGTCGCGTGTTGAGCGCGAGCGACTAATACCAAGCGGGTGCGCTCTGGATCCGCCAACGCACTGACTGCATCTTTATATTGCGCCTGTTGTTTTTCGAGGCCGGACAACGGGCCCAGGCATGAAGCGTCACCTTTACCTTCCTCAAGAAAATCACTCCAGGCACCGGGCAACTGTAACAATCGAATGGTGTGTCCGGTCGGGGCGGTATCAAAAATAATATGATCGAAATCAGCGATTAAACTGGCATCGGTCAGTAGCGCGGTAAATTCATCAAAGGCAGCGATTTCAGTGGTGCAGGCACCGGATAATTGCTCTTCCATCCCCTTTACCACATCATCCGGCAACACACCGCGAACCGGGCCCACGATACGATCCCGATAGGCTTCCGCCGCCGCTTGTGGATCAATTTCCAGTGCCGATAAGTTATCTACATCAGGGATAGCGGTGATGTGATTGCCAATATCAACCTCAAATACCTGGGCCACATTTGAGGCCGGATCGGTGCTGACCAATAAGATTTTCAAACCCTGCCCAGCTAACGTGACCGCTGTGGCACAGGCAATCGAGGTTTTGCCCACGCCACCTTTGCCGGTAAAAAACAGAAAACGGGGTGGTTGTTCAAGAAACTTCATTTTTTGCATCCTTGATTAATTAACAACAGCTGCTGTTATCACTACAGCAGCTTTGTTCGACTTGAAGGGTGTCCAGTCCCGCCCAAGCTGATAATTCCTGGCGAGTCGGATAACGCCCCGCCAGGGCAATCTCACCATCAAGCAGAATCAATGGCAAAGCAGCCTGACCGGAGCGATGCAAGAAGTTGTTAACAACTTTATTGTTGGCAAATTCCATAGGCTGTTGAGACAGATTGAATCGTTTAATCTCAATACCTTGTTGTTTAGCCCAGTGAACATCCGCAGAAAAATCTATTAACTGCTGATCGGCATCTGCGCCACACACGCCACTGCTGCAGCATAGAGCAGGATCGAAAACCTGAATATTAATCATTTTAATTCTCCAACAAATATTGAAATATTGGTTTCAGTTTATTTATTTGATCTGTCATCTTTCAGGATCCCTATTTAGTCTTTAAGGATTGTCGCAGCAGGAGGAAATGGCCGCCACGTCTTCACATTGTTCGAGATGGCCGCTACAGCATTCTTCGGTTAAATAGCCAATTAATTCAACCATCAGCGGCATATTAGCCCGATAACGCTGAAACCGCCCTTCCTGAATTACATCCAGCAAACCGGCCTGAGTCAGGGTTTTTAAATGAAAAGAAAGGTTGGTCGGCGGCACATCCAGCGCCGTGGCAATTTCACCTGCAACCAAGCCATCCGGTCCATGCTTGACCAGTAAACGAAAAGCATCCAACCGCACACTGGAGGACAAGGATTCAAAAATAGTAATAGCCGAATTTTGTTTCATATTTTGATGCTACAACAATTATTGAAATGATGTGTAACTTTTTTTACAGGAACAGCTTATTCGCTATGATGCTGTCATAGATTTCCTTACAGGAATTACCTCATGCATCCAGATGAATTGAAGGCCTATCTCTATCAAGCTATCCCAATCTCGCAAAGCTTGTCGGTGGATGTATTAACAGCAGATCACAATAGTGTCTTGCTAGCAGCTCCCTTGGCACCGAATATCAATCACAGTGGCACATTTTTTGGTGGCAGCGCTTCAACCGTTTGTATTCTGGCTGCCTGGAGCCTGGTGTATACCAAGTTGGTTCAAGACGCGCAGTTTGCGGAATTAGTCATCATGAGTAACAACATGCACTATGAAAAACCGATCCATGGTGACGTTCAAGCGCGAGCCATTTTGCATGCCCCGGATGATTGGCCAGCATTTATTAAGTGTCTGATGCGCAGGCACAAGGCACGGATTAAAGTCGATGTCTGCTTGAGTTGTGCTGAGCAACAAGTCGGGCTATTTTCTGGCGACTTTGTGGCAACAAATTAATCGAAAGGCGATGACAGCAATTCAGAGAGAATAATTTGCAGATAAAAAATCAAGGTGGACGGCCAATGTCAGCGCTTTGGGACGAATCGACTGGATCTGAGATTTCACGTTCTGCCAATTTTCCCCTGACTCCAGCAGCAGAACTGCGGCAATCAATCCAGTACGACCGGAACCGCCTTTGCAATGAATGGCAATTGTCGCTTTATCTTTAATAAGGCCAAGTAACCCAGCTTTATGTTGTTGTAATTGAGTAGTAAATAATTGCTCAGGTGACTTATCATCTTCAACAGGTAGGTGAATCCATTTGATTCCCAATGACTGGCTAACCTGGGGAAGTGCATCTACACCGTTCAAAGCAAGCTCCTCAAGCGGCATTGCCGTGACGAGTGCCGTTGTACCGGCTTGAGCTAATGTTTCCACAGCTGCTGTCAGTGAGGTGTTGCGTGTGCCCGGACAGGGTGTGAAAATCAACTTGGCGCCATTATTAAGCTCAATAGTATCGTAAGGATGATTCATAAATTTAATCGTTCTTGGTGAGTAAAGTTTGTTCAGTCGTGTTTGAGTAGTTTTATTCTATATGAACAAAGACGTACTCTAATATTTGAGTAGAGATATTAGGGTAAAAGTTTTCCATTGATGGATAGGGTTCGCGCAAACGTTACCCATAAAACTCTGCACAACTTTTGCCAGCATGAGTTGATGAAAATTAGTGCATTGTGATGCAAGTTAACAATGAGTGTTGCGGTAAATGGTTAATAAAAACAACGGGTTTATAAATGTGTTTTCCAGCGCACAACGGCTTGGTCCCAGATTCGAGTGCTACTGGGCCCGCTATATAAATCAAGTGATTAACCGATTTTCGGCTGGCCGTTTTTTTGTTAGCGACATTGTCAGAGAACGATAAGCGCAATTCTTTCTTAACCGGCAAAAAGCGGGCGGTTCGATGGTGTCAACTGGATGATATGATCAGAATAAGCTTGAATCTGGAACTACTTCACTTTGGAATATTGCTAAGTCGCAGGTTAAGCTAAAAATTCATAGCCACAATTTATCGGAGATTTGATGCCCAGAGCAATAAAACAAACGTTGCTGATTTTCATACTACTGCTCGTTTTGACATTGTTCTGGCGATACTTGATTGATGTTGGCTACTTGAGCGAAACGTCTTTACTGCAATATGTTTCTGATATAAAGCAGTTTGAGTATTCGCTGTGGAGTTTGCTGGGCATTATTTTGGTGTATGTTTGTTTGCTGGCAATCATGTTTCCACTGACCATTCTGGTCGTCACCACTGGCGTAGTGTTTGATACGGAATGGGCCATGCTCTGTGCCACATTGGGTACATTGAGTTCTTCGGCAACAGGATATTTCGCAGGTCACTGGCTGGGACGTGAGACCATCGAAAAACATGGCGGGACAATGGTTGGTCGCGCCGAAAAATATATTCAGAATAATAGTTTCAGAAGTATGGTGCTGATCAACCTTTTGCCCGTCGCACCTTTCACGATGACCAATATGCTTGCCGGTGCTTTCAAACTTGATTTCAGAAGATACATGCTGGGCTCGACGATAGGTATTATTCCGGGTTTGTTTATCGTCATTGCCTTTGGTGGCCAGCTTGGCAAACTGATGGCGTCGGCTGATAACGGCCAATCCTGGCCAGCGATAGGCATGGCTATTTTGCTTGTCACATTATTTGTTGGCTTACTGATTTGGCTGGACAGACGCTTAAATCGTCAAGCTGAATAGACGACGTTTATGATGTTTGTTGATGATAGGCGGCCAGCACTTCACTGTAAAAAAGATCAATATTCCGGGCAAATACCGCGTTGTCGTGCTGCCGGGCGAAGTCGACTGCTTGCTGCGAGAATGTGGCCCGCATGGTTTCATTGTCAATCAGTAACCTGAGTTGCGCATTCCATTTCTCAATATCATCCAGTGTTTTGAAGCCGGTTTGACCATCGACAATCACATCGTCAATGCCGCTTGAGCGTATGGCTACCACGGGTAAACCTGCCGACATGGCTTCCAAAACCACCATTCCCTGCGTTTCTGATTTTGAGGCAAAAACAAACATATCAGCCATCTGATAATAGGCGGGAATATCTTCCGGAGGTACGGCACCAATAAGTTTGATAATTTGCTGCATGCCTTTTTCGGCAATTCGGTTCTCAAGATACGCGCGGTCATCACCTTCACCGGCGATCACCAAGCGAATTTTGCTTTGAATATCCGGCGCCAAACTGGCGATGGCATCGATAAGAAATTTCACATTTTTTTCTTTACCGAGTCGTGACACGCTGATCAATACCAGCTGTTTTTGATCAATACCGAGTTGTTGTTTTAAGGTTTCAGGCGTTAGCTGATGCGGATTATTGAAACGCTCAAATTCAACGCCGCTCGGTTGTACACAAATACGGCTTTTCACACCAACCAAACGTAAATATTCTTCTGTGGAGTAGGTGGGCACAACGACGCCATCACATTTGTTGCAAAAACGCCGGATGATCAAGTGCGAAATAACATTTCGAAATAAAGCCCCGGGCAGTGGCACATAATGCGCGTACATTTCCAGTCGTGTGTGATAGGTATAGATCACCGGACGTTTATGCCGCCTCGCCAGCCATAAGCCCACCGATCCCAGCCAAAAGGGATGATGCACATGCACCAGATCGGGCGTTTGTTGCTGAAATTTTTTCCGGATGTTGCGCTGCAGCGGATTGGTCAGTCTGAATTCATGTTTGCTGCCAAAAGCAAACAGCGTTTTGACTCGGGTACAAAGCGGTGTGGATGGTTTTTCATCGGGATAGTCCGGCGCGAAAATATGCACTTGGTGACTCCGTTGACGCAGCCCCTTCGCCAGCCGATCTATCGAAATAGTGACCCCGGAAATAAACGGGAAAAAATTATTGGTAAAAAAAGCAATTTGCTTGGGTTTATCCCGATACGCTGAATCATCGATGCTGAAATGGGTATAAAAGTCACGATCCTGGTAGATAATTTCGCGCAGTTTGAGACCTACCAGCAGCAAAATGCTCAGCACCACCAGAAAGCGCGCAAAGCTGACATAAAAGAAGGTATAGATTGCCGACCAGATGCTGTTCAGTGTGCTTTGCAGTGATGATTGGCTGATGATGGGACTTACCGGATGAATGCTAATCTCATCGCCGTTAACAGCCACATTAACGTAATGATGAAAGCTGTTTTCATCATCGACAATGACGCCACCGGCTCCCCCGGTAGTGACGTATGTCACACCATTAAGCGTCTCTTTTGCGTACAGCGACAAATTTGCAGAAAAAACCGCATCCACCTGATGGCGCTCAAATAACCGTCGCAATTTGTTTTTTATCTCAACATCGTTGAAGTAATTGTCTTTCTCAAATGCGGGTGTGCTGGTTAATTCAGGGTGAACTGGCAAACCTAAAAAAATAAACCGGTTATTGGCGGTTGCGTTTTTTAATTCATTCTCTAACCAGCTGAGCTGCCAGGAGTAGGGCGTGTTACCGGTGTTATCCAAAAAAATAAAATGACTTTGACCGGCAGTAAATGCAAAGACCGGTGGGCCAAAATGCTTAAAATAACGAAAGTCGCCGAAGTCGCTGTCTTCATTGTCTCCATATGTGGCAAGCCATGGCATTTGCAGATCCATCAGCATTTTGATCAGAGACCGGTAGTTTTCTTCGGCGCCACCACTAACAGCGTTGCCGGCTGAAATCAGAAAATCAGCCTGTGATTTATTTAATTCAGGAATGAATTGTTTTTGAAAAATACTCGAAGAGTTGTTGATATTACCCACCACAGCAAACTGGAAATGGTCGTTTTGCGCGAGTGTTTGCTGGATTTTTTCGATTTTAGACAGGTGCAGAGAAGCATATTCGGTGTCTGAAACATTCAGATATATCTGATAACTGACCAGCGCCACAATCAAAGCGGCATTCAAATAATAAAAGAGTCTGAGTCTGGTCTGTCGATGCATATTTGTGGCAGAAATCCTGTTTGTCAGACGCGTCCATTCAGTAATGCTTATTGAGAAACTTAGCCATTATTGCCAGCGCTAAAGCCGTAAAGTGATGGATTTACGATCGCACCGACAGCCTGTTTATTTAAGAGGATGGCACGCTGCCGTGAATAAATTAAAGTGAATATTAGCCGATAAACAGATTTTAAACGAACACTGTTCAGGACTGATAAGCGTCAATGTTTTAGTTTAACCCCGGATGCCAGTGATTATCACGTAAACGCTGATCAGCCAGTTGCAGTCGCCATTTCAGATATTCCAGCTTAGTCGTCATCACTTGTGGGTTTGTTGTTTTTTCTTCGATAACGGCATTTTCTGACAGTAAGGCACTGCCGGAGGGGGCGATTAAGCCGGTGAGTAATCCTTTGCTGACTTTTGCGTATTTATAAGGAGGACGCACGCTGTCAAATAACGATGTGCCAAAGGTATAGACGGGTGTTGTCAAACCGGCTAAATCAACGAGGCTGGGGAGCAAGTCATATTGACTGGCAACATCATAATGCTGTGTCGGCGACAGATGCTTGTCAGGCGTATAAACAATCAGCGGAATATGAAACTGTCCGGCTAATGTTTCATTGTCAGCACGCAGCACATGATCAGCGGTAATGACAAAAGTGGTGTTGTTAAACCACGGTTGCTGGCTTGCCTTGGCAAAAAACTGCTCAAGTGACCAGTCACTGTAGCGCAGAGTGTTCAGAAACCCCTGTTCGCTGAGTGGATCATGGGGGTAAATCAGAAATTCTTCACCGGGATTGGCAAACGGTTCATGGGTGGTGCCGGTAAATACAAAGCTGAAAAATGGTTTATTGTTTGCCGCCATATTACTGAGCTTATTTTCCATAAACATCAGCGTGTCATAATCCCAACCATAACTGGGTGTATCTTGAGGGTAGTCGCGAATCAGCGGAATGTCTTCCTTGCCATAGTACTGCTCAAAGCCGAGACTTTTGGCAATACCATCAAGATGAAATGAACGACGATTGGAAGATTGCACCATCAGTGTCTGATAGCCGGCATCCTTAAATATCTGCCCGAGACGCGACATATTGTTCAGTTCCAGCCCATAGCCCAGCGCCGGTTGCGTCGGTAACACCGGCACCGAGGTCAGCACCGCCTGAATACCATTGAGGCTGCGCTGACCTGCCGCATAAAATTGATGCCAGACCTGCGACTTTGTGATCAGTGAGTCAATAAATGGTGTTGCGCCGTAGTTATTGCCAGCCAGTGCATCAATGTATTTGTAACTCCAGCTTTCCAGCAGAATAAAAACTATGTTGCGCTGATTGGCAATATTGTCTGTGGCTTGCCATTGAAATGGCTCTGAATCAATGGCCATATACTTTTCTGACAGGCTGCCAAAGGTTTCATCCGAGAGCATTTTTAAGGGCTTTTGCCGATCCCGCGTGGCATCTTTAAGCACAACAAATGCGCCATTGAGTGCCAGATTCGCCGTTTCAGGACGGGCATCACGAAACGCATCCAGCGTATCAATGGGTTTGCTCTGCACCACCAAGCCTCGTCCCAGCCAGACGAAAAACACCACGGCGACAAGATAAAACAGGACTTTCTGCCAGAATGCTTTGGGAATATGCACGGTCTGTTTTGCCAATGGCCGTACCAGCCATAGATACCACGCAATAATTAACACCAGCAGCAAGCCCAACGCAGTCAATGTCACTGGTAAACGGGAACGGAAAGCGATGTCCAGCAGTGCCCGGTAATCCTGATTCAGTAATAATAATTCATGGCCGATATGGCGATTCACTTCGCCGAAATAAACAATATCACCCATATAAATGCCAGCGAGAATAACCAGCAGTACCAGGCCAATCCAAGCTAAAGTTTGCCGGAGCCAGACTGTCTGTAGCCATTGAAATGGCAATAGCAGAACCAGCAAAATGGGTGTCAGCGCCAATGTGGTGATAGCCAGATCAAAACGCATGCCCAGCCAATAGGCTTTGGCCGCTGACACAATGGAAATGTTGCTGAAATAGTCCGGATACATAGCCCATAAAGCAGAACGGCAAACCATGAAAATCACTAATGCAAACAGCAACATTTTCAATGGCAATGTTATGGGGGTTGTTTTAAACATTGTTATGACTCATTAATCCGGTTAACTTGAAAAAATTACACTCGCCAGCTGAATTCAACCTGAAACATTCGGTCTTTAATTTTGAATTTGGCTATGCAGTGGATGCCCCAGCGGCATATCGTAACGTTGCTGACGATACAACCAGGAAGGTAGCAGTACATGCGCCAATGCTTCATGCGCATCTTCTTCATTTGCCGGGCCGGTAATTTCCAACTGCCTCTCGACAGGTGAATAATGGCCGGCTAACGCCCCTTGTTGCGGTCGTAATACCGTGACATTTTCACCTTGCATCAGGGCAAAATAATCAGCGAACTGCATCAGGGCACGGCCCGGCGACTGATGTTCTTCTGCCCGTGATAAATCACGGCCAATCATTGGTGTTGGTTCATTGATGCCCATTAGCGACAGCAATGTGGGCGCCATATCAATCTGACTGGCCACTGTCGTAATACGTTTGGGCTGGATATCGGCGCCCAGAATTAAACCGGGGATATGGAAGCGCTCAATCGGCACCAGCGCATCGCCATAAACATTGAGATCATGATCCGCAATCACCAAAAATAACGTGTCTTGCCAGTAGTCGCTTTGCATCGCTTTTTTGAAAAAATCACCCAACGCATAATCGGCGTATTTAACTGCATTCAAATCAGTTTGTTTTTCTGGTACATGCAGATCAATCCGGCCATCCGGAAACTCATAAGGCGAGTGGTTGCTGGAAGTGAAGACCAGACTGAAATACGGCTGGCCACGGTCATGCGCTTTACTGATTTGTTCATGCGCTTTGTTAAATAAATCTTCATCAGAAACGCCCCAGCTACCTTTGAAGATCGGATTTTTATAATCATCCTGATCGACAACCGACTGAAAGCCATTGCCGATAAAAAAGGTCGCCATATTGTCAAAATGTGACTCCCCGCCATAAATAAACTCGGTTTTATAGCCTTTTTGACTAAGCAGATCGGCAATGGTGAAGAAGTTCTGTTGTGATAATGAAAGCTTAACCACACTGCGGGCCGGGGTTGGCAAAAAGCCGCTGATGGTTGCCTCAATACCTCTGACGGACCGGGTGCCGGTGGCATAAAGCTGTTCAAACCACCAGCCTTTATCTTTGAGTTTTTCCAATTCCGGTGTCACCGCATGTTCACCGCCTAATGAATCGACAAAGGTGGCGCCCATACTTTCTTCCAGAATAATCACCAGATTTAGCGGTTTATCTCGCTGAATTGATGCTGGCCGTTGGTTCAGCGTCGGAAAAGGTGCATCGGGATCATTGTTCAGCCACGGGTAGTTTTCGTCCATTTCGGCCATGATTTCATCATCAGTCAGCGAACCGTAGACGTCACCCGCTTCGGCTTCGTGCTTCATGTTGTAGATAGCGAAGTAAACCGACCAGGCAGAGTTGATAACCAGGCTGTTGACCATGGCATCAGAGGTGATGGCAAACATAGCGGGGTTAGCCGGACGATGCGCCATGGTTGAACGGATCATAATGACCAGCAGCAATACCAATAGCGGCCAGGTAAGCCATAGCTTCCATAGCGGCCAGTCAAGCTGATAACTGGCCAGCCATTTTTTTAACAGACGGCTCATAAACCAGCCTGCCAGAATGGTAATAGAGACGCCTAATAATAACGGCAGTCGGAAGCCTTCCCAGAGTGTTGAAAATACTTCTTTAGGGTATTGCAGGTACTCGATAAACAAACGATTGGGTCGTAAATCGTATTGCATGATAAAGGCAGGTGTCGCCGTTTCCATAAACACGATCAGCACCACCATTGCCAGTCCCCACAGCCACACCAGTTTTTGCCATAAAGGCCAGGTTATTTTGTTTACCAGCAACGGCATGACAAGTGCCAATGGGGCGATCAACATACCCATTATGATGATATCGGCACGTATTCCCTGGATAAAATATGTGGTTAGATCGATGGCGGCCGTGACTCTGTCCCATTGCCAAAGAGTTAATCCCAGTCTGGAAAGTGATAATAAAGCCAGACCAACCAGCAATACTTGTAGCAGAATGCGGTAAGGCCCTAAAAAGCTGAAAGTTAAACGTGACATCTAAGGTGTTCCTGACTAAATAATTTTTGGCCAAAGCAACAGTGCCCAGGTGGCAACAGCAATGATTAAGGTGAGTAAGACGGCGAGTGAGCCATAATCTTTGGCGCGTTTGGTCAGCGGATGCCATTCGGTACTAACGCGATCGAGCGTGGCTTCAATAGCGGAATTGAGCAGTTCAACAACGATGACTGCCAACACACTGGCAATCAGCGCCAGGCGCTCAAGACCACTGAAATTAATCAGGAAAACCACCGGCATTAACACGACAAAGATAATAAATTCCTGCCGCAGTGCTGATTCATGGCGAATACCTGCGTTCAAACCGTGTAGCGAGTTAATAAAGGCAAAACACAAGCGTTTTAGTCCGGTGTGCTTATCCAGAATGCGTTTGGGATTATTCAATTGATGAGTCCTGTTCGTTAAAGCGAATTTTGATAGTCGTGTCATTGCTGTCTGATTGGCTGTCGTTAAGCTTCAGATTGAGTTTTTCACTGATAAGCTGCGCGATCAGCAAACCGAAACAGGTTTCCTGTGATTTCATGCGTCAAATAGGCGGGGTAGGCATCAAAAAGCGCTTCCAATAATCGGGGTGGTTTTATGGAGATCATGTCGGAACCGCTGACATATTTCATAACCGGACAAGTCGGGTAACATGATGTCCAGCACAATGACAGTTGTCAGCAAATGCAGTGCTGTCAGATTGTCAGCAGCAAAATCCAGTTCATAACGGCTGTCTTTAAAGAATTCGAACAAGTTCTCTGCCAGTGCGACCTGATCTTCAACGACTAAAATTTTCAGCTTATTAGGGGGGCATCGCCTTTATACCGTGCAGATTAAAGTTTGTGGTTCAACACAAATGGGCTGCAACTTAACGGCATGGATTATGCGTCAGTGGACATCGTAAATTCATGCAGGAAATATAAAAAAAATATAAAATTTGACCGAATCGGCCTGGTCTTGCGAGAAACTGAGAATATGCTTGAGAAGCGTATCCGTTAAATTTTGGGAAACCCAATCCTGACTTGTCGATAGCCCACGATATTCTTGATCCGCCAACTCATAATTCCAAGGACCCAGCTTCAATTCCTGATGGGAGCGTCATGTAAATAAAAGTCTTAGCGTAATTTTTAGCGCTGAGACTTTTTTATTTTGGGGATAGATTTCCTACAGCATGCGTCAGACGCAGCGTTAAAGCCGATATAGTGTCTTTATAATTTCACTCGGTGTGTTAACCAACCCCACACATAATTTAAAGGATACCTGGTGCGATCGATGTCTCCCCCGCCTGATGCAGAGCCGGCAAAATTAAGCTGGCAAACGCTTAAATCGCTGTGGCCTTATCTTTTCGAATACCGCGGCCGTATTGTCATCGCGATGTTGTGTCTGGTTGCGGCCAAACTGGCTACGATTGTCGTGCCGTTTATTCTGAAATATATCGTCGATGGTCTCGATAGCAATCAACTGCCGGATAAGATGATTGCCTTGCCGCTGGGCTTATTGCTGGCCTATGGTGTGGCGCGACTTTCCACCACATTATTCAGCGAGCTGCGCGACACCGTGTTTGGCCGTGTCACCGAGCGGGCAATGCGGCGTATTGGCCTGAAGGTGTTTCAGCATTTACATGCTTTAGAACTCAACTTTCATTTGAATCGTCGAACCGGCGGTTTATCACGCGATATCGAACGGGGTGTCACCGGCGTCGGATTTTTACTGCGGATGATGGTCTTTAATATCGTGCCGACGGCGCTGGAAATGGCGTTGGTGATTGGTATTTTGCTGCTTAATTATCATGCTGGCTTTGCCTGGATAACCTTAGTGGCGGTGATTAGTTATGTGGCTTTTTCAGTGTTGATTACCAATTGGCGGCTGGTCTTTATTCGTGAAGCCAATCAGGCCGATTCCACCAGTAATACCCGCGCTATTGATAGTTTATTGAACTACGAAACCGTTAAATTCTTTGGCAACGAGACGTTTGAAGCCAACCGATATGATGATGAACTGGCGAAATGGGAACAGGCGCGGCGTAAAAATCGCTTGTCATTATTTTTATTAAACGGCGGCCAGGCACTGATTATCGCTGCTGCGATGACGGCTATGACGGTGCTGGCGGCATCGCAGGTCATCGAAGGACAAATCACACTGGGTGACTTTGTCTTAATCAACGCGTTTACCATGCAACTGTTTATACCGTTGGGATTTCTGGGGTTTGTTTACCGCGAGCTAAAAAGCTCAATGACTAATATCGAACGGATGTTTGTCTTACTGGATAAAGTACCGCAGATAAACGATAAACCGAATGCAAGGCCTTTAGTTATTACCGATGGCGTCATCGAGTTTGATGCCGTGAGTTTTGGTTACAGCGATCGACTGCCGATTCTCAAGGATTTCAGCTTTAAGGTGTCTGCAAAGCAAAAGGTCGCCGTGGTCGGCAGCAGTGGCGCGGGTAAATCGACGTTAATCAAGCTGCTGTTTCGCTTCTACGATATTCAAAGTGGCAGCATTCGGATTGATGGTCAGAATATTCGTGACGTCACCCAGGATTCATTACGCCGGGCAATAGGTATCGTGCCGCAAGACACCGTGTTGTTTAACTCCACGCTGCTTGAAAATGTCCGTTATGGCCGCATTGATGCGACCGATGCAGAAGTGAATCAGGCCATAAAACTGGCCCATTTAGAAGACTTTATTGCGGAATTACCCGAGGGATTAAACACCCTGGTCGGCGAGCGGGGTTTAAAACTAAGTGGCGGTGAAAAACAGCGGGTGGCGATTGCTCGCACTATCTTAAAACGGCCGCCAATTCTGGCGTTTGATGAGGCCACATCGTCGCTGGACAGCCATTCAGAACGTATTATCCAGGACGCCATTCGCGAAATTTCCAAAGGGCAGACCAGCCTGGTGATTGCCCATCGGCTGTCGACAGTGGTGGATGCCGATCTGATTGTTGTGATGCAACACGGCCAGATTGTTGAGCAAGGAACGCATCAATCGCTATTGCAGCAGGATCAGGTTTACGCAAAGCTTTGGCGGCTGCAGCAACAAGATAAGGCCCTTTGAATCGCGACCGTTTGGTAATACATTTTGATTTAAATGAGCAATTAGAATGTTAGTAAATAGATAATAAAATCAGAACAGTAAAAGTTTTTCGACGGATAACATTCTCGACTCAGCATCCAGGGGTTGGTTTTTTCAACCATAAAAAAAGCCCTGACAACTTTCGCTGTCAGGGCTTTTTATTTACAGCTAATAATTAACGCAAATCAAAACGATCGGCATTCATTACCTTGGTCCATGCAGCCACGAAGTCTTTGACGAACTTCTCTTGGTTGTCATCCTGCGCGTATAGCTCAGCATACGAACGCAGCACAGAGTTAGAGCCAAACACCAGATCGACACGGGTTGCGGTGAATTTGGTGTCACCGGTTTTGCGATCGACAATGTTATAGCTGTTTTTGCCGGTCGGCACCCAGCGGTTGGCCATATCGGTCAGATTGATGAAGAAATCATTGGTCAACTGGCCGACACGGTCGGTAAAGACGCCGTGTTTGGTATCACTATAGTTGGTGCCCAATACCCGCAACCCGCCGAGCAGAACGGTCATTTCCGGTGCCGTCAGCCCCATCAGTTGCGCGCGATCCAGCAACATTTCTTCCGGTTTAACGACATAGTCCTGTTTTTGCCAGTTGCGAAAACCATCGGCCAGCGGTTCCAGCGGGTCAAAAGATTCTGCATCGGTCATGCCATCGGTGGCATCACCGCGGCCTTTGGCGAAGGGCACATGCACGTCATAGCCGGCAGCTTCAGCCGCTTTTTCAATGCCCAGATTACCGCCAAGCACGATGATATCGGCGATGCTGGCGCCGGTTTCGCCTGAGATTTTTTCGTACACTTTCAGCACCTTGTCCAGACGTTCAGGTTCATTACCCTGCCAGTCTTTTTGCGGCGCCAGACGGATACGGGCACCATTGGCACCACCACGCATATCCGAGCCACGGTATGTGCGGGCACTGTCCCAAGCGGTGCAGATCAGCTCATTGAGGCCCAGACCAGCCGCAGCGATTTTTTGTTTAACCACTTCTTCAATGTAGTTGGTTTCGCCTTGTGGTACCGGATCCTGCCAAATCAGGTCTTCATCGGGCACATCCGGACCGATATAACGGGATTTCGGCCCCATATCGCGGTGGGTCAGTTTGAACCAAGCGCGGGCAAAACAATCACGGAAGTATTCCGGATCTGCCATGAATTTTTCACAGATGGCCCGATAGGTTGGATCCATCTTCATGGCCATATCCGCATCGGTCATGATGGGGTTACGACGAATTGACGGATCGCTGGCATCAACCGGTTTGTCTTCTTCCTTGATATTAATCGGCTCCCACTGCCAAGCACCGGCTGGGCTTTTTTTCGACTCCCATTCATAGCCGAACAGCAGCTTGAAATAACCCATATCAAATTGCGTCGGGTTAGTGGTCCAGGCACCTTCAAGCCCTGAGGTATTGGCATTGGACGCTTTACCGTGCATGTTCGGGTTCATCCAGCCAAAGCCCTGTTCATGAACATCAGCGGCTTCCGGTTCCGGGCCGAGATCTTCAGCGCTACTGTTACCGTGACATTTACCTACAGTGTGCCCGCCCGTTGTCAGGGCAGCGGTCTCTTCGTCGTTCATCGCCATACGGGCAAAAGTCTCGCGTACCTGTCCTGCTGTCTTCAGGGGATCAGGCTGACCGTTAACGCCTTCAGGATTCACATAAATCAGACCCATTTGCACGGCAGCCAGCGGGTTTTCCATGGTGTCGGGTTTATCAACATTACCGTAACGGCTATCTGATGGTTCCAGCCATTCTTTTTCAGCACCCCAGTAAATGTCTTTCTCTGGATGCCAGATATCGGCGCGACCGTAAGAGAAGCCGAATGTCTTCAACCCCATAGTTTCATAAGCAATGTTACCGGCCAGAATGTACAGATCTGCCCAGCTGATGTTGTTACCGTATTTTTTCTTCAGTGGCCACAGCAAACGACGCGCTTTATCAAGGTTACCGTTATCCGGCCATGAATTGAGCGGTGCAAAGCGCTGACTGCCGGTGCCAGCACCGCCACGACCATCGGCCAAGCGGTAGGTACCTGCCGCATGCCATGCCAGACGAATCATCAAGCCACCATAATGACCCCAGTCTGCCGGCCACCATTCCTGACTATCAGTCATCAACTCGCGCATATCATTTTCAATTGCTTGATAATCCAGATTTTTGACGGCTTCGCGATAGTTAAAATCTGCATCCATCGGATTGGTTTTGCTGTCATGCTGATGAAGAATGTCGAAATTCAGGTTTTCAGGCCACCAAGCGGTGACCGAGCCGCCGGATTCCGTCATGCTGCCATGCATTACCGGACATTTACCGGTTTGGTTTGCTTGTTCACTCATAAAGTGTCTCCTTGTCATTTACCCTTTAAAGAGGGCTTTAGAATCCAAAAATTACTAATTGACGATAACATAGCTTTATGACAGGTTTAACCTTTTATTTCCATAAAAAACAATCGATTTTTACGATTGATTATTCTGGTAGTAATTACAATATTGATAAACGGAAAAGCTTAATCAGCATTAATGCCAGCCAACCTGCCAGTGCGCCTCATCGCGAAGCTCATACCAATCTATAATATATCTGCGTTTAGTCAGCACAGCTTCAATCAGACAACGGTGGTTTTGCCTGTTAATAATGTTGCAGACAACAAAGTGCCGCTCTTTGTTTTGCGGTGTGACCGCAGTCCATTTTGAATACAACAATTTATTTGGCGGGAGTCTATGCATAGGACTAGTGATGTTATTTAAGGTGTTTTTATGGACAATAGCAGAAGACAAAGGTTGGAATTTTTAGAGCAATTTTGGCTCTGATAATTCAGCAGAGCGGAGTGAATAATGAGCAAAGACAAAGATCTCGCTGATTTACGCAAAAGCTATGAGCTTGGCGAATTTGAAGAACATGAGGCGGCGGATGTGCCGTTAATGCAGTTCGAAAATTGGCTGGCGGAGGCGATTCAGCGTGATGTCAATGAGCCCAATGCGATGACATTGGCTACAGTGGACGCGGATGGCCGCCCGGCGTGCCGGCCGGTTTTGATCAAAGGCTGTGATGAGCGGGGTATTGTTTGGTTCACCAATTATCAGAGTCGTAAAGGTCAGGCACTGGACGTTAACTCGTTTGCTGCCTTGCAGTTTTTCTGGCCGGAGATGGAACGGGTGGTGCGTATAGAGGGCCGAGTTGAGAAAATAACTGATAGTGAGTCGGATACTTATTTTGATAGCCGGCCACTGGGCAGCCGCATCGGTGCCTGGGCATCACCACAAAGTCAGGTGATTGAAAGTCGTAAATCAATTGTCGTACGCGCCGCAAAATTAACCACTGAATTTGGTCTGCATCCGCCGCGTCCGCCGCATTGGGGCGGCTACCGGCTGATTCCAGATTATTGGGAATTCTGGCAGGGGCGCGCCTCACGATTGCATGATCGAATTGCGTACCGGCTGCAGGAAGACGGCCAATGGCTCCGCCAGCGGTTAGCCCCCTGATTTGGGTTGTGAGTTTTCCTCGGCTTCTTTGATGGTTTGCTGGGCCATGCCAACTGGGAAAAACAGTTTGACCGGGTTTTCCTTAGCTTGATCCCAAATACTGCGCAGTAACACCGGAAAGCGACTGATCACGGTGCCGCGTGCCCGCAGAGCAACAATCAATGCCAACGTGAAGCTGACCCACAGATTAAAAAAGCCGATCAGCAGTACAAACAATAAATACATCAAAAACTCAAACACGCCCATGGCACTGCTAAAGGCGCCGTAACCCAGATTGGCGGCGGAAAATGCCACGTGGCGAATATCTAGCGGTAAATTGAGTAAATAGCCTATATAAGGTGTGACACCTAACAAAACGCCAAAAAAGAAATTACCGGCGAGTGAGCCGTAGTGTTCGTGCATATAATTACCGAATTTCTCACGCCAGCGGTCTTTGAGCCAGCCAAGCAGCAGCGGGTGGTAACGTATGCGGCTACGTAATTCCAAATAATCGGCACGGTTATCGAAGTAGCCGGCAATGATCCCCGAGCAAAATAGCCAGACACCGGCAATCGATGCATAAAAAATCGCCATGCCACCGATCGGGGTGATGGCTTTCAATTGATAATCAACGGTTTCAGCATCAAGTAACAGCTGATTAGTAAACCAGACACTGCTCAGGGCAATCAGACTGGCAATAATAATTGCCGTTACCACATTGCCCCAGACGGCGCCCCACTGAGACCGATTCACATCAATCAGCAGGCTGGCTAATTTTTTGTGAGCGGCACGGCCATTTTCACCGCGCTCGACTTCGGCAGCAAAGTTGGCGGCGGTCATCGCCGGTTGTTTGGAAGCAATGGTGAAATGCAACATATGTACAATGATGAAGCCAATGCCGTAGTTAAGACTTACTAACAAAGTGTTAAAGCCACGATCAAAACCAAGGCTTTCAATATAAATCTTATTCAGCGCCATCAGCGCGATCAGAATGCCTGCACCTGCAGCAGACCAGAATAAAGCCATAAATGCTGATTTTTCGCGGGCAATGTAATGTTCACCATGATCACTTTTATTCTGGGTGATACTGCGCGACAGCATGCCGATGCTGTTTTTCACCAATGATTTGAGACTGTTTTTTTCAGTAGTTGAGAGGATCAGCTTTTGCCAGAGTGCAAGACAGTAATTTTGTTGTTTCTGCCGGTCTTCAGTACAGAGAATCGTCAGCAACTCTTCGACACGTTCCAGCGTCTGTTCGAGACGTTCCAATAAATGCGCTACCGATATTGATGAGCCTGCTGCACCGGCACCGCGGCGGCGGAGTCTCTGTACCAGTTCACGGCACTGATCAACCATTACCCAGATATGATCCGGGTTATAGCGTTCAATAGTTTCGACTTCAAAGCGCTCGGTCATATTTTGTACAAATGGCTGCAATTCACGCTGCAGCACAATAAATGCCGAGTCATTATCGACCAGCCGTTTATCGATGCGCATCAGTTCCGGCTCAAGCTCCTCGGCGGCTACCCAGATCGCCAGCATTTCCATGGCATACAGGCATTGTTCCTGAAAATGTATGATCGAGGCCCGCAAGGTTTCAGCATTTACATCCCGGGCTAATAATCGATGTAATTGCAGCCATTGCTCAGCGTTGATGGTTTCCAGCCAATCATTGTCACTGCGCTGATAAAACATCAGCGTCAGTACATCTTTGGAATTACCCAAATCCAGTGGTGGCGGATTCAGCTTGTCGTAGAGGCGGGTCATAAACTCATTGAAAAAGCCGCGCCGGGAAAAGATCCCCAGGCTGACAATGGCTGAATATAAGTTTTGATCAACAAACCAGCTATGAAAACGGCTGCCCATCAATTGACGTAATTGTGGTTCAGACTCCAGTAGCGCAAGCAGTTCATCCATGCGTTCAGAGGCTTTATTTTTACCACCTTTACGTAATTCGCCGATAATTTTACGCAAGGCGCTGAGTACAGAATTTTCTTCATCAAAATCTGCTTGCAGTTGTTCTACGGTAAAAATGTCGCTCATTGGTATTCCATGAAAAGGGGCTGGCTTAATTTAGGTTGCATGATAATAATCTTGGCGATCGCGTTAAAGCGCTCTGAAGCCTTTTAAAATGATGTCACAGACAAAGCAAACCGCGCCAGAAAGACGCGGTTAATTAAGTTGGATTAAAATAATTCGACGTGCTGAGCGAGGCGTCTGGCAGCAGCTTCGGCCCCCATTGCCCGCGCTAAAGCCAGTGCTGTAAGGCCATCAGAAGATTTGGCATAAGCGTCGGCCCCGTTATCCAGCAGCAAATCAACAACTTCTTTTCGATTAAACATGGCAGCAAACATCAGGGGTGTTTTGCCTTCCGATGATGTGGCGTTGACCTCTGCACCGAATTCAAGCAACAACTGGCTGGTTTGGTAATGACCACCGGCACAGGCCAGCATCAATAAATTAGTACCAAATTCATCGCAAGCATTGGCAGACAAACCCTGCGCCAACTGGCTACGAATATTTTCCGTATCGCCATGCCGCGCCAATTCAAACTGTTGATCGTCCAGTTTAAGCTGTTCTGTATGCGTATCAGTCATGACAATGTCCCGATGAGTTTTTGTTAGCGAGTGGGCGCGCTATTAGTCAAAATAAGCAGCTGAGTACTGCACGCCCACCAAAGCATTAATAGTTTTTCGATTCCTCTGCTTCACGGTCAATAGCATCACCGGCAGCACCCATATCTTCACCAATACCTTCCATGGTGTTACACGCTGCCAGACCCAACATCATCAAAATTGATAGAGCAAAAGCAGTTAATTTCATAAAGCACTCCTTTAATAAGAATTCAACATTAGCATAAGCTGCCATGCAGACAAAGACAGCATGACCTAAATTTGTGAATCTGGTATGAAGTTTTAGAGAAGGTTTCTGTTTACCCCATACTCAGGGGGCTTTTGATAACAAATGACTTCCTGAAACAGGGTTATATTAAAGTTAAATAATTAACGATAACTTACCTGTGTCATTTTTGTGACGGGCATCACATAAAAAGAAACTATGTGAACTAGTTGACTTGACAAAAATAAAATCTGATACTGCACTGACGGCAGTAGTTGTTTGCCAATGCGCCGGCTTTCAGGGAGGACACAGGGATGATATACCAGCAGACCCTCATTGATTCATCACCTGGCCAGACTGCGCGCCACACAAACATATGCAGATAGAGGCATCAGGATGAATATTTTATTGCGTATTAGTGCTTTATTAAGCGTACTTGTTTTGGCTGGTTGTGCTGCAACTGGCCCGGTTTCCGACATGCGTGAATCTATTGAAGCACCGGTTCAGGTGTCTGAGGGCGAATCGCCGTTTTGCGCTAAACCCGAAATCATTGAAGTAAAACTGCCTCCACCTCAAGTAGCGCCAGCACCATCGCCGGCCGCACCATTCAGTGTCAGCTTATACTTCCTGCTGGATCAAACCGTGTTTACCCCGGAATCGGCACGCGAAGCAGATGCTATTTATCAGCAAGTTCGCGCCAAAACAGCTGATCAAGTCATTCTGATAGGCCATACCGACACCTCGGCATCAGATAATTACAATGATGCCCTGTCAATACGACGGGCTGAAAAGGTTAAACAAGATTTAATTGCTGCCGGCGTTGCTGCCGACACGATTCGTATTTCAGGACGGGGTGAAACTGACCTGTTCGTTAATACACCTGACGAGACAGTGGAAGTTAGAAATCGTCGCGTAGAAATCACCATACGCTGACATTGGGAGTCGCAACATGACACAGAAATTTAAAATGCTGACCTTAACAGCTTCAATTTTAAGTAGTGGTTTAATGCTGGCCACGCCGGCCGCATTGGCGCAGAGTCTGACCGAAGCCGTTGATAAAACCATTCAGAGTAATCCAGAAATCCTCGCTGAGGCCAATCGTCGTATTAGTGTCGATAAAACCATTGATCAGGCGCGAGCGGGCTATTTGCCGCAGGTAGATTTGGATCTGGGTTATGGTCATGAATATACCAATAACCCGGCAACCCGCCCCGGCGGTCGTTCGCTGAATCGTGGTGAAGCAGGTATTGCCGCAAATCAAATGCTGTATGACGGTTTTTACACCAAGAGTGAAGTTGATCGCACCTCGTCGTCAGCAGAATCAGCGGGTTTTTCTGTTTCCGATATTTCAGAAACTACCAGCCTGCGTGCCGTTGAAGTTTATCTGAATGTGTTGCGGCGTCAGGATTTGCTGAAATTGACAGAAACCAATCTTGGCGCACATGAAAAAATTTATGATCAAATAGGTCAGCGTGCTGAAAGTGGTGTTGGTCGCCGGGCAGATGTTGATCAGGCAGGCGCCCGGTTAGCGTTGTCACAAGCCAATCTGGCTGCTGATAAAGGCAACTTGCAGGATGCCAACAGTAACTACATGCGGGTGATCGGTAATATGCCGGAAAACACCACCAACCCCGGTGATGGTTGTTGTGACCGGGCGCCGGCAACGCTGGAAGATGCAATCAATATTGCTCAAAACCAGCATCCTGCTATTCGTGCTGTGTTAGCCGACCATGAAGCTTCACTCGCCCAAACCCAAGGTGCCAAGGCCGCTTTTCAGCCGCGTGTAGATCTGCAGTTAAGCGCCCGTGCTGATAATAACCTCAATGCCGATGGCGATAACATACTGAGTAACGAAGGCCATCAAAAAGAACTGCAGGCAATGTTCCGTTTACAACAAAACTTGTACAACGGTGGTGCTGATATGGCTCGGGTCTCGCAGATGGAGTCGTTGAGCGAGCAGCAAAAACAACAAATTCTGGGTGCCCAAAGGCAGATTGAGCAAGATGTCCGCCTGGCCTGGAATGCGCTGCAAACTGCCCAGGATCGTGTGCCACGTTTGAAAATGCGCGTAGAATCCGCTGAAAAAACCCGTGAAGCTTACGCACAGCAATTTAATATTGGCCAGCGCACTCTGCTGGATTTACTGGACAGCGAAAATGAATTGCTAACTGCCAGCGCTGATTACACCGAAGCTTATTACAACCAACTTTATGCTTGCTACTGGCTGGCCGAAGCAATGGGCCAATTGTTGCCTGCACTGGAGTTGGAGCATCGTCAGGAAGCCATTACCGTAGCAGGCCCTGCTGATACCGGTGAAGTTAACGATACCGCTGCTGACAGCGAATAAGTCGCGTCATTAACTACGCCCTGATAGTGAAAACTGTCGGGGCGTTTTTTATTGGCACCTTTAAATACCGGTTTTTGTCCCCAACTAGTTACTAAGTCCACTTCACACCCAGGCGGCGGAGCTGCGGGGGTGTGCTTTTATTTCAGAATAAGGAGCTTCACATGGCTACAGTCACGCTTAAAGGTAATCCAATTGAAACGGTTGGTGAGTTACCAAAAGTTGGTGAAAAAGCACCAGCGTTTAATTTGGTCAAAGATGATTTATCAGAATTGCAGCTCAGCGACATTAAAGGTCGCGTGGTGCTGAATATTTTTCCATCAGTAGATACCGGCACTTGCGCCGCGTCTGTGCGTCAGTTCAACACCAAAGCCACAGCCTTGGATAACACCACCGTGGTATGTGTTTCTAAGGATTTGCCCTTTGCGTTGGGTCGTTTTTGTGGCGCGGAAGGCTTGGATAATGTATCTGTTGGCTCAGCATTTCGCAGCAAATTTGGCGAAGACTATGGCGTTACTTTCACAACCGGCCCACTCACCGGCTTGTTGTCGCGTGCGGTCGTTGTGATTGATGAAAACGGCAAAGTCATCTACACCCAGCAAGTGGCAGAAACGGCTGATGAACCCGATTACGATGCTGCATTGAAAGCACTTAATTAAGCTGTACCGTGATGTTGCCGGCGATAGTCGCCGGCTTCATGACCCTCTTGTTTCATCGATTTCTACTGAACAAAATCCGATACGGCTTGTCTTAGGCCTCATTTATAAGCGGAATTCCCCAGACGGCAACTATGCAGGAATTGAGTCAGTTATTTTCGTCGGTCGCTGTTATGGCCGAATTTCATCCCCGGGCGCGCGCTTTGCGTTTTTGGCGGGATAATCAAAGCCAAGCCCTATTGTCGAGCATTGTCTATTTCGACAAACCTCTGACCATCAAAGAAGAGCTGGAAGCAGATATCGCCAGCATCGCCGCACGGATTTCTTCGGTTGCCTTACCGGATTATCATGCATTTTGTGTTGATGTTGAGGTCATTTTTAATGGTGCACAGCCGTCCGGGCCA
Organism: Methylophaga sp.; assembly: GCA_040882115.1. Taxonomy (GTDB): domain Bacteria; phylum Pseudomonadota; class Gammaproteobacteria; order Nitrosococcales; family Methylophagaceae; genus Methylophaga. Next base: position 193,091 of record JBBEBX010000005.1, read on the forward strand.
ATTGCCGGTTTGCAGGATTTGGACTGGAAAACCTTTCGCAAGATATCGTCTTATGCCCAATACTGGAAAGAACGTAATCCCCGCGAAGTCGCCAAACTGGTGACATTTATTATGGCGATTCCGGTGTTCAGTCAACTGGTCGGGCAATTGATTGTTGATAAACACTCAAAAACCGAAAAACAAATTTACCGGCAAATCGCTGAAACTGGCGGCACTTTTATTCTTGGTGTCGGTCGCTTTCGTGAGTTATTTGCTGAGGAAATCAACACCGCTTACAACGAGGCTCAGCTGTTGGTATCCACTTTCCGTGGTACTAAAAGCGATGAAGCAGCACGAATAGTTAATGGTATGGTCGCCTCAATGGTTGGCCGGTAGTGCGAGGTTGATGCCCCGTCAGATATGCTCAGACTTCAGGAAGGACGGGCCCAATCGCTGTTAAACTCTAAATAACTGCGATCAAAACCGGAAAAATCGATCAGCCCATCCAAGTCTGTAATCTCAATTTCACCGTTCTGATTTTCAACAAAACCCATTTCACGCAGTTGTTTAAAAGTACGACTGACATGCACTGACGACAGGCTGAGCGTATCGGCAATCTGGGTTTGATTCATCGGCAAGGTAAACGCCAAACTGCGTATTGCCAACCGGGTCTGAATCTCCACCAGAAAATGTGCCAGGCGCTCGGCGGCATTGCGCCGGCCAATATTGATGACACGTTCAATCAGCATCGATTGTTCGCGGGCCATAATCAGGAAAAACAAATCGGTTAAGCGCGGCGCCTGATCAAAAACTTCGGTCAAACGTTGTCGTGGAAACGGGCAGGCCACGACATCGGTCAAAGTGCGGATCTCAGATAAATTACGACTAAAACTAATTTCTCGCAGCCCGAGGATTTGGCCGGGCAGGAAAATATCCAGAATCTGCCGTTGGCCATCGGCTAAGGTTCGAATCGAACAAGCCCAGCCGCTGCGAAGAGTAAAGAATTTATCGGCATCACCGCCGGCTGCCGCCATTTCCTGGTCAGCATCATATGAGCGTGGATCTTGTTCAAGATGACTGAGCAGTTGCTGTTCAGCGCCGGTTACATCTGAAAAGCGCTGAAACTGATGGACAATACAACTCGGCTCAGTCGCACTCATAGTTTTTCCTCAGGCAAAAAGTTTCTTGAGACTACACAGCGGCGTTTAAGCTCGTCAACATTTTTTGTCAGAAGTTTTAATATGCCATAAAAAAGGCATGATCTTGTTGAAGATCATGCCTTAATTAAATCCTGGTTAATTATCTTAAGCGCTACAAATGGGGCCGCCGACCTGTGATAAAGAAAATGAGTGCCAATACCAGGCCGACGACAAATAAAATCCAGGCGATATTGGTAGCGGTGCCGGCTATACCACTTAACCCCAGTACACCGGCAATGAGACCTACAATTAAAAATGTTAATGCCCAACTAAACATAACAATCCTTTTTATCTGGTAAAAGGAGTTTCACAGTAAGCAATTACTTACGGTAAGTCTTTAACGTGCGTTAAGGCACGGACTTTATATAACCGTTAGGGTAGCCTTAACGCTGGCTGGTTAACGTTTTACTGTTCCCAGCGATTTGTATGCCGATATTGCATATATTGAAACTTTCCCTGATATGTCCCACTGTAAGGAGAAATTTATGCACACCGATAATACTTTTTTCAGAATGCTGAGCCGTGCTTTGTTATTAACATTCGTTGTTGGTAGCCTTGGTATGGTGAGTGCCTGTGAACAACAAGGTCCGGCCGAAGAAGCGGGTGAGCAAATTGATGAAACTGTCGAAGAAGCTGGTGACGAAATAGAAGAATCGACCGATAATTAATTGCGCTGCCACAATCACCTGTAACGCTGTCTGAGTAAAGGACTATGATAGTCCTTAACCGACACAAATCTATCTAGGAGAATGTATTATGGCGACACAAGCCAGTAATGAAGAATTACAAGCTCAATTGACTGCTCTGCGTGAAGACTTCGCCGGCTTAACCAAAACGCTGAAAGATATGTCATCAGCTTATGCCGAAGAAGGTCAGGCGCGGGTAAAGAATGCTGCTGACAGAGTTCAGCAACAGGCAAAAGACTCGTATGGTCGTGTACAAAATGAAGTTGAAGCACACCCGATGTCGAGCGTGGCAATTGCTTTCGGTATCGGTTTGGTGCTGGGTAAAATCCTGGATCGTTAAGGATCGGCGATCTACAAAATGGCATTATTTATGAGTTTACTTTCTCGTATTAAGGTCAACAGCATCGCGATTGCAATCGCGGTGCTGTTTGCTTTGATTGCACTGGTCTTTGCCGGTATCGCGTTATACCAGCATTTGGGCTATTACTTTCTGCCGGATGTAGCAGCCTTGTTGACGGCGATGGCGTTTTTGGTATTGGCGTTGTTGGCTTTGCTGGCCGCTAAATTATTTGCGCTGAAGGATAAAAGTAAACCGGTAGCCAGTCGTGAACCGCTTATGGACAAACTGGCAATGTTAGAAGCAGGGTTACAACAATCGGTGGATCCGGCTATTCGTGAGTGGATTGTTAAACACCCCGGCCGAAGCATCACCTTGACCGTATTAGCAGGCACATTAATTGGCAGTAATGCCGAAGCCCGCAAGTTGATAAAACAATTTGTTGAACGTCATCTGGGTGAAAATTAATCAAACTGCTTTTCGGAAGTTTTAACAGCAAACTATCTTGTAACACCCGCATTTAATTGCATATGAGGCGGCGACGATGGGTAAAAAACTGAATCGCAATGCAGCAAAGCAACGTATGACTAATCTGCAGGCCGCACGCCAGGAGCGTATTTCCCGCGCGGGTTTACTACTGGAGCGCTGGGGACAGCAAGATCGGCAGCCATTGATCCAGCCAGTCGCTGAATCTGAGCAGGACATTAGCTTTATCGAAGACCAAATGACGTTAGAAGTCATCAACAGTCTGACCAGTGATACCCGTGATATTGCCAGGTTGCATTGGGCTTCCGGATTGTCGGCAGCTGAAATCTCTGAACAACAGACTTTACCGCGTAATGCGATCCGCCAGCATTTGGGGTTTGTCATCGAGCAAGTTGCCAATAAGGTCTTGATGTAGGAGGCGTCATCAATGGACAGCAATAGCATTATTCAACTGGCCAGTGCGCTTAATCAGCAGCAGGCCGCGGCGCAACAGCAAGTCCAAGTGCTCAAACTAGCCAATGATCAATTGGCAGCTCAGGGTGCAGCAATGGTCGAGCTGATCAGCAGTGTGCCAGCGGCCACAGCCAGTAGCGGCAACATCATCAATACCAAAGTCTGAGTTTTAGCCCTGAGATAGTCAATTTCGGCGGTTTTAACAAACAATCCTATTGGCGGGTTTCCAGCCTGCCGTGAAACACGTAAGCTTCGCTTAGTTAATACTGAGTGGATGCTGGGTCATGGAAAAAATCATTGTTATCGTTTATTTGATAGCTGTGCTGTTGATCGGTTTATGGGCCGGACGTGGCATGAAAGGCATGCAGGATTTTGCACTGGCCGGCAAATCCTTTGGCATGTTGGTGATTTTTGCGACTTTGTCAGCATCGTTTATCGGTGGTGGTTTCTCGATGGGTAATGCCGAGAAGGTATTTCTTATCGGTGTCAGTAATATTGTCGCCTTATGGGGCTTCAGCATTAAAGAAATACTGGTGGCCCGTTACATCGCGCCAAGAATGGCCCAATATCCACAAGCGATTTCTGTCGGCGACATCATGGATCAGCATTACGGTCGGGGGGCCCGTATATTCAGTGGCTTTTTTGCCATTGCTTTATGCGCCGGTATTTTAGGCGCGCAAGTCGGTGCCATGGGTTATGTATTTAACCTGTTCCTGGACGTAGATAAGGTCTGGGGTATTTTAATTGGCTGCAGCATCGTTATTGCTTACTCGACGATTGGTGGCATGCGCGCCGTTGTCTGGACCGACGTTATGCAGTTTATTGTACTGGCTGTTGGCATTCCGCTGACCTTGTACTATGGCCTGCAATATGTCGGCGGCTGGCAGGCGTTGACCGAGCAGGTGCCGGCAGCCCATCTGAGCTTACCTTCTGAGCCATTGGCCATATTGGCACTACTGTCTTTATTTTTGACGTTTATGCTTGGTGAAACGCTGGTGCCACCGTATTTGCAGCGTTTGCTTATTGGTAAATCCAGTAAAGATGTTTCACGTGGTTCGTTGCTTAGCGGCTTATTTTCGATTCCCTTTTTTGCCGTCACCGGTCTTATCGGGCTGGTCGCGTTGGCGATGCAGCCTGGTTTAGATGCCAATCTGGCCATGCCTTATGTGATCCAGGAAGCGGTACCACCCATTTTGCAGGGCATTGTCGCGGCGGCCATTGTGTCGATTATTATGTCGTCAGCGGATTCCTTCTTAAACTCAGCTTCTATCGCTTTCAGTAACGATATTGTTGCGCCGCTGCGCAAAACGCCTTTATCAGTAAAAGCGGAATTACGTCTGACCCAATGGGTGACATTGCTGGTGGGTGTGTTGTCGATCATTTTTGCCCTGTCGATAGACAGTGTTATCGACATTCTGATTTATGCCTATAACTTCTGGGCACCAACGGTCTTGGTGCCGTTGTGTATGGCAGTGCTGGGCTTTTATGTCAGTCAACGGCGGTTTATTGCTGGTGCGATTGCCGGTATCAGCGTGGCCATTATCTGGAATACCATATTAGGTGGCCCATTAAATGTTGATGGCTTAGTGTTAGGAACAGTGGCTAACTTGTTGGCATTTGTTGCGATCGATCGCCAAGCTGCAAAAAATTACCGTTCAATAAATTAATTTATTCTGGTGGTTCGTCCAGCCAGATCAATTGTTCGGTAGCAAAACCATACGCCTGGGCGCTGGCAACAAAGTCTTGTTTTTGGGCATTACTGAGGCTTGGCTGACGCGCCAACAACCATAAATAATCGCGATTGGGTCCGACAATATAGGCATATTGATAGGCTGCTTGATCTAATTCAAAAATGACATAAGCACCATAAAACGGCCCGAAAAACGATACTTTCAAATGGCCGGTGTCAGCATCCTCAACAAAATAGGCTTTGCCTTCTGCGGTTTGCCAGGCATCGTCCTCGGTATCATAGCCACGGTTAATAACATTAATACCACCATCATCACGCAAGCTATATTCAGCCGTTACCTGCGTTAAACCACGTTCGAAACCATGATCCAAACGGGCAATTTCATACCACTTGCCGGTATAACGCTCGACGTCAAAGTTTTCAACGGCAATGATACCTTGCGGCGCACTGGTGCAGGCAGTCAGAAATATAAAAGAGATACTTAGAATCAGCTTAAGCATGCTTTCTCCGGAGATGATTTTGGTTCGATGCGTTTGACTATAACAAGCCAATTGTTCAGAAAATAGTAATGTGTTTGTCAGTGGTTAATGATAGTTTAGGCATAACAATTCAATAAGAGACTTTTTCATGTGGCGGTTAAAGCTTTTGCTGGTGAGTCTGGCACTTGTAGCATTTTCAGGGTGTGCAGCCTACAGCGTGATGAATGACGACCGGTATTACGATTCCCAGAGTAGTTTGCCAGAGGGGTAATATCAGCCACCAGCTGAGTGTCGGATCGGCTATCGGGATCTGCCGGCAGGTCAGCAGCCGCCATCGGGTAACGGTAATAATTTGCAGGCTGGGTATCAGAAAATACCTGGTTGATTGGTGATTGAGCGTGATTAGCAGACACAAAAAAGCCGGGCGATGCCCGGCTTTTCTGCAAAAAGCGTATGAAGCTGAGCCTGATGCTTAGTTCATCATAGACTGCACTTTGTCACGCAGCTCCGCATCACTTTGAAGTGCCAATGCGATGTTGCTGTATGTTTCAACATCCATCCCGGCATCTTGTACTACCTGCACCATTTTCTGGCTGGCTTCTTGTTGCAGCTCAGCAGCTTTATCTGGATCTTCAGTTGATTCCAGCTTGCCGGAATATTGGCTGCGGATAGCTTCCAAATCATCTTGTACTAACGCGAATTGTTTCAGATCTTTATCGCTGAAATTGGTTGGTACATCCTGAGCTTGTGGTGCTGGCGCCGCATTTTCTTGTGTACCATAGCTGTCACCGGCATAAGCAGCAGTACCGATACCTATCGTCATCAATAAAGCCAATGCAGTAGTTAATTTAGTTTTCATCGTTTCTTCTCCTCTGGGGTTAAACGCAGTTACAGCATTGCGATAAGCATGCCAGACTTGTTTTTACAGTCACAACAGATTGAATATGTTGATTATTTGCGGATTTTCAGGCGTTTTTATTGTTTTGGGTGTTACTTGAAAAACACCAGAAACTGTGTCAGTTTGACGCATGTGCCAGTAAATTCAGGGGTGATATGCGTTTTCCTGCGGTGTTGAGCAGTTTACGATCAGTGTTGCTGATTCAGGTCGCCGTGCCGGTGTTGTTGCTCCTTGGCATTATGCTGGCCATAGGCCTGGCATTGATCGGTCAGTTTATTGAGTCACGCATGCAGCGGGACTTGCAGTTGGTCGCCCGAACCATTCATTTACCGATTGCCCAGGCGATTGAGCGTCGTGATATCAGCCAACTGCAAAATAGTATGGCGTCAATATTTGGCATCACTGAAGTCTATGGCGCCTATGTTTTTGACAAAAATGGTCAGCGATTAAGCAGTTTTGGCGCCGTTAATCCCACTCGCCAACAGGCAACGGATGCTTTAGAGCAGATTGTCGATGGTGAATTTGCCCAATATGAGCGTATTCGTGGCCGCAATGTTTATTCTTTCTTTATGCCGATTTTTGATGCAGCAGGCAGACCCAATGGTTTGTTGCAGGTCACGAGGCGACGCAGTGATATTGAACAAGAGCTCAGGCATTTGCAATACTGGGCCTGGGGCGGTTTTGCCTTAGTTTCAATTTTAATTCTTGGGATGCTGGCGTTTACACATCAACGTGCAATTGGTCGTCCCTTGCAACAATTACTGGGCAGTATGCGGCGGGTCAGTGAAGGGGAGCAAAAACACCGGGCACCGATAAACGGCCCGGCAGAAATCAATCAACTGGCCAGCGGCCTGAACGGTATGCTGGATGCCATCGATGCGGCCAATGCCCGTGAATTAACGCAGCGCGAAGCGCGGGAAATGATGGCTGAGAAACTCCGTCAGAACGAAACACTGGCAGCATTAGGTCAATTATCGGCCGGTGTTGCCCATGAACTTGGCGCACCGCTCAGTGTTGTTGATGGTCGGGCCAGCCGGTTATTAAGACGTTTGCCGGACGCTGCCGATCAGCAAGAATTACAGGAAATCAAAAATCAGGCGGCGCGGATGACCTCGATTATTCAGCAATTGCTGAGTTTTGGTCGATCATCACGGGCGCCTAAAAGACATTTGTCAGTCGCCTCATTAATCGCCCGGGCGATAGCTTTGCTGGATGAAGATGCCGCTGCCATTCAGGTTCACGGCGGCCCGTCCGTGGCAATCAACGGTGACTCGCTGAGCCTTGAATTGGCATTGGTTAATTTATTACGTAATGCTTGTCAGGCTTGCCCTGAGGGACCGATCGAAGTTGGTTGGCAGTCAGATAACCAACAGGTGGAAATTATCATTGATGATGGCGGCTCCGGCATTCCTGAAGCCTTAACAGCGCAGATCTTTGAGCCATTTGTAACCAGTAAAACACCGGGCCAGGGCAGCGGTTTGGGGCTGGCGATTGTTAAGCGCATATTACGCGAGCATCAGGCGACCATTACCCTGATTGACAGCCAGTTGGGCGGTGCCTGTTTCCGGTTGCGTTTTAATTTGGCTGATAAGCAACAAGAGCAAAATAGCCATGGCGAATAAGAAAGTTTTATTGCTGGAAGATGATGAAGCGCTAGGTCGTCTGATCTGCGATGAATTGGATGCACAAAACTGGCAAATCACCGTGCATCATGAACTGGCCAGTGCCCAAAAATGGCTGACCAAACATCACCCGGCACTGATTGTCACCGATTTACGTTTGCCAGACGGTAATGGTATGTCACTGGTTAAACAGGTGGTGGCTGACTGGCCGGAAGCTGAGCGGCCGGCACTGATTGTCATTACGGCATTTGGCAGCGTTCGCCAGGCCGTTGGTGCATTACAGGCCGGGGCCGATGATTTTCTGACTAAACCATTGGATTTGGATCATTTTCTGCTGGCGGTGGAGCGAGTTGTTGCCAATCGTGCTTTAAAAGATGAGCTTTTTCAGTTTCGCAAGCTCAGCAAGCAGAAAGGTTTTCATGGCATGTTTGGTCGCAGTGCCGCGATGCGTAATCTGTTTGAACAAATCAAAGTCATCGCCCGTGCTCAGGGGCCGATACTGATTAATGGAGAAAGTGGTACCGGTAAGGAACTGGTTGCCAAAGCGTTACATAACGAAAGTGATCGCGCTGATGCGCCATTTTTAGCGGTGAATTGTGCCGGTATTCCGCCAGAGCTGCTGGAAAGTGAATTTTTTGGTCATGCAGCGGGCGCTTTTACTGGTGCCAATAAAGTTCGTAAAGGCTTACTGCAGCAGGCCAATGGTGGCAGCTTATTGCTCGATGAGATTGGCGAAATGCCCATCGCGATGCAGGCCAAATTATTGCGTGCTCTGCAAGATGGCTCGATCCGACCCGTGGGGCAGGATACCGAAGAGCAGGTGGATGTCAGGATCATTGCCGCCACTCATCGTGATTTAAAACAAAAAGTGGAAGAAGGCAGTTTCCGCGAGGATTTATTTTACCGTCTGGAAACCTTTGCTTTGTCGGTGCCGCCGCTGCGGGAGCGCGAAGATGATTGTGAATTACTGGCCCAGCAATTTTTACAAAGTCTGGCAGTCGCCCAGAGCAAAACTATTAAAGGTTTTAGCGACAGCGCCTTGGCTCAGCTGCGGGCTTATCCGTTTCCGGGTAACGTCCGTGAATTACAAAATGTGGTGGAGCGGGCGGTGGCTTTTTGCAGCGAAGACTGGGTGCAAGTCAGCCATTTACCGACGCGTTTAACGCAAGTACCCGCAGAAAGTAACACGCTGCAAACGACCGGCGCAGCAGACATAGATGCCGCATTACTGGCCGGACCGGTATTGCCAACGTTGGATCAATTACAAAAACGTTATGTGCGCAAAATACTTGATGAAGTCGGTGGCAATAAACGCCGGGCGGCGGCTTTGCTGGGCATTGGCCGGCGAACTTTATATCGTTGGCTGGATGAAGAAGAAACAGACGCTTAGGGCGACTTTATATAACCCCATTTGCCATGCAGTTTGACCGCTGCGACCCCATCACTGAATGCCTTGGCATGTTCAAATTCGGCGTTAATGACCATCTCACCCTGCTGGTTGATATAGCCATACTCCCAGAAATCCACCGTTGCCGGTGCCAGGCCGCCAGTAAATGATAATGCCCAGCTAAATGTTGGCTCAATCGCCCACTGACCCTGGGTATTCAAATAACCGACTTTACCGTTTTGCTCGACCCGTGCCAGACCCTCGCTAAATGACCAGGCATCATCAAAGTCTAAGCCAGTCAGTGGCTGACCCTGAACATCAATATAACCGTGACGATCTGCTTTGCGAACGGCAGCAAACCCCTCATTAAAGGTTTTGGCAGCGTCATACGCCGGCTCAGCCAACCAATGGCCATCAGTGTCAATATAGCCCCATTTTTCAGCATCAGCGACCGCTGCAAAACCAGCTTTAAAAACTCGCGCTTGATGGAATTGTGGCTTAATTTTTAACTGACCATCCGGGCTAACATAACCCCATTTATCACCTTGCTTAATCGCCGCCAGGCCCTCACTGAACGCGAGGGTATCGTCAAACTGTGCAGCAATTTGCCATTGGCCTTTTTTATCAATAAAGCCCCACAGTCCCTGGTCATTTTGTACGGCTGCCAATTGCTCAGAAAATATGGCAGCCCGGGCAAATTGCCGCTCAATAACAGCCTCGCCTTTGCTATTAACATAACCCCACAAGCCATCTTTGAGTACCGCAGCCAGGCCATTTGCAAAAGCATGCATTCTGGCATAAGTCGGTTTGAGCACGACCTCACCCTGCCGGTTAACGATGCCCCATTGATTATCTTGTCGAAACGGCGCGACATCACCAGCAAAATCAGCAATTTCGTCAGCCTGAAAAAGCACGTTGCCCGCTGAATCAATGAGCGCCATTTGCACCATGCCACGCTCGGCAATCATCACTGCTGCGCTACCATCATTAAATCGGCCGGCATCATCAAATTTAAAATCAATGGCCAGATTTTCGACAAAAGCCATGGTAGGCTGGTAGGCGTAGCTCCAGCCAGTGATGCTGAGCAACAGGATCAGCGCGGATCCCCTTAAAAAAGTCAAAAATCGAGAAACCAACATAAGCAGCACTGCCTGAATAAACGATTATTCGATGGTCGTGGCCGGCTTGTGAAATTTCCGTGAAAGCTTATTTATAAAGTATTAAGTATTTGGGGAGCGCTATGATTGAACGGGATGAAGATACCTTTAGCGCGTTGAAAGCGGTGGCCGAAGACATCAATCTATCGTCACGTAATTATAATGACGAAATTATCGGCATTGATTACTACGCTAATTTGCAAGTGCTGACAGCGTCGCAAATTGAAGCTTTGCTGGATCTCTGGCATCAAAAACAACAAACCTGTCTGAAAGAACGCTGGGCATCACAATGGATGGTGGTACAGGTCTGCATATTGATCGTGCTGGCGATGGTCATTGCCTGGTTGTCGGGTGGTTTTGCCGGTATTCTGGCCAGCATTATCGGTGTGGTCGCCATGATTGCGATGATTGAAGATAAGCGGGTGGCTATTTCCAAACGTAATTTGCAGGATGCGATCAAGGTATGTGAGCGCTTACAACAGCTTAAATCCTAACGCTATACAGGAACTGTGCTGATTGGCAGACGGTCTGGCTATCAGTCTATTCATTCAGGAAATAATCAGTGCTTAAAACAATATTCAGCGGTTTGTCGGCCATGTGGCTGGCGGCCTGTTCGCCGGTTAATCTGCTTAATGCGATGGTGCCCAGCCATGGTTTTACCGCACACCGCGATATTGCTTACGGCTATCGGCAGCGGCAACGTCTGGATATCTACCTCCCCATACAACGGGCTACCAAGGGCAATCCGGTGGTGGTGTTTTTTTATGGGGGTGGCTGGGAAGGTGGCGACAAAAAAGATTATAAATTTGTCGGTGAGGCACTGAGCAGTCATGGCATCACCGTGGTAATTCCGGATTACCGGGTCTATCCGGAAGTTTTGTTCCCGGATTTTGTTGACGATGCCGCCGCGGCCGTTGCCTGGACGCGCGCCAATATTCAGCGCTATGCAGGGGATGAGCGGCAGCTATTTGTTGCCGGCCATTCTGCCGGTGCCCATATCGCCAGTTTGCTGGCGTTAAATCCGGACTATTTAAAAAAGTATGCACTTACACCTGATAATATTCAGGGCATGATTGGCCTGGCGGGTCCGTATGATTTTCTGCCTTTGAAAAGTGACACCTTAAAAACCATCTTCGGACCGGAAAATCAGCGTTGGCAATCACAACCGACAAACTATGTCAGTGGTGATCATCCGCCCATGTTGCTGCTGGTCGGTGAGCGTGATTTAACCGTCTGGCCACGTAACAGTTATCGGCTGGCAGATAAAATTGCCGAGCAAGGCGGTGAGGTGGCGTTAATCAAATTCCCGGATTATGGCCATGTGTCGATGGTGGCTAAACTCGCCAAACCGCTACGGGGTGATGGTGCGCTGCTGCAGCCAATCTTAGCGTTTATCGACAAACATCGGCTTTAAAGCATGCTGTTAAGTTTTCGGGCGAGCCAGTTGGCACTGGTAAACGCTGCTTCCACCCGCCCCTGAATACACCAATCGCCGCAGGCCGCCAATTGTTGCGCTTTATCCAGATAAGCTTTGCCGGCAGTTTGTCCGGGCAAATTCACATAGGTCCAGCGCCTGGTGTCCTGATGCAGCAGATCCTGCCGGTTAATGCCGGCAATGCGTTCAACCTCAGACAATAAATGCTCACCGGCGGCGTTCAAATCCAGCTGAAAGTTACTGCGCGTCCAGGCATTGGTAGCCAATATCAGCATACTGAATGCGCTATTACGGCCGGGTTTACTGCTGTTAACCGACATCCAGCTGATATCTGCATGCTTTACATGCGCTGCCTGCCAATCCAAATCTTGCGGTTTGTTAAAACCGAGCATCAAGGCATAACAGGGCCGCATCAGGTTATCTGGCAGTTTGCCAAGGATGGTGGTGTGTTTTGCAAATAAGGCAGCCGACTGTTTGGCGGGCAGGGTGCTGATCACCCAGTCAAATTCACCAATTAATTGCTCTTTGGCAAATAGCTGCCAGATATTGCCATGACGATGAATATATTCAATATTGCAGCCATAACGAATATTCAGCGGCGCGGCTAACGCCCGTGGCAAGGCGTTCATATCGGGCACGCCGACATAATGGGCAAAGTCTGCATCCCATTGCCGGCGGTTGGTGATATCAGGGCCTGAAAACTCTACAAAAGCGGCATCCCAGCGTGCCAAAGCGCCGTTGTTTAAATAAGGCGCCAAAAATCGCTGAAATGCAGCTGACTTTGCTGTGAAAAACTGGGCGCCATGATCAAACATAAAGTCACCGGCGGTTCGGCTGGCCATCCGGCCACCGGCTTTATCAGCGCGCTCAAATAAACAAATGTCGTGTTGTTCAGCTAATTGATGCGCCGCAGTTAAGCCGGCCATGCCAGCGCCAATAATTGCAATTCGGGCCATGAGTCATCTCGGAAATTTGTTGTTATGACCCGTTACTGTCTGATCAGTTGCAAATAGCAGCCATAAAAAAACCCGGCCGGAGCCGGGTTTCTTCAATGCGTTATCTGCTGATTAACGGTTGCAGATATACATGGTTACTTCAAAACCGAAACGCATGTCTGAATATTCTGGTTTAGTCCACATAACAATCACTCCTTTGTTGATTGGTCAGCAACTGCTGACTTGGATTACATAATAGCTAAACACAAATTTAAGCAAATCAGCGCTTTGCCTGATTAGCCTCAGGATTATGCTGGATCAGCATCACTCAGACTGACAAACTCCTCAGCAGCGGTAGGGTGAATAGCGATGGTACGGTCAAAATCAGCTTTTTTAACACCGGCCTGCATAGCAATGGCAATGCCCTGCATGATTTCACCGGCATTTGTGCCCACCATATGCGCGCCAATGACTTTATCATCTTGTGTATTAACAATTAACTTCAATAAATTACCGGCCTTGGCGCCGGTTAGCTGGGCTTTCAAATCTTTGAAAGTCTTGCTGAAAATGGCGATATCAAAGCCCTGTTCGCGCGCTTGTTGCTCGGTCAGACCAACTTTGGCAACGGGCGGATTAGCAAACACCGTGGTGGGTGCCAGATCCAGATTGATTTCATGCGACGGATCTTTAAAAAGATACCCCGCCAGTGCCTGACCCTGGGCAATGGCCACCGGTGTCAGTTGCATGCCGCCAGTAACATCACCCAGCGCATAAATATCTTCAATATTGGTGGCAAATTGTTGATCGACTTTAATATAGCCCTGCTGATCCAACTGCATATTGAGAGCTTCCAGACCCAAACCGTCAGTATTAGCCTTACGGCCGGCGGCCACCAGCACCAAATCAGCATGTACCTGTTGCTGTTCATTAATAATGACCGTAAAACTACCATCGGTTTGCTTTTGAATGGCCTGTGCTTCGCTGCTTAAATACAAGTCAATGCCATTTTGTTGCATTTGCCGGGCACAAAAGTCAGTACAATCAGCATCGAACCCCATCAACAGGCGCGGGCTTTTGGCAATCACGGTGACGCTGACACCGAGTCGCTGAAATATGCCGGCAAATTCACTGGCTATATAACCCCCACCGATAATCGCCAGTCGTTTCGGCAATACCGACAATAGAAACATCGCATCGGAATTGACGGCGTGTTCAATACCGGTAATCGGCGGCATCAGCGATTTGGCGCCGGTCGCGATAACAATAGATTGGACGGTAATTTGTTTGCCGTTGATATCAACTTGATGGGCGGCGACAATACGGGCTGTGCCACGCAGTAACTGGATGCCGGCATCCGTTAACAGATCCTGATAAGCCTTGTTGATGCGCTGAATTTCTTGCTGGACATTGTCGCGCAGCTGTTGCCAGTGAAATTCAGGAGGGACGAATTGCCAGCCATAGGCTTTGGCATCCTGAAATGCATCGGCAAATTCGGCAGCATATACCAACAGTTTTTTGGGAATACAGCCGGCATTGACACACGTGCCGCCCAAAGCCTTTTGTTCGCAAATCGCTACTTTAGCGCCATTTTCTGCCGCACGCCGGGCAGTACTGATGCCTCCGGAGCCGGCACCAATTACCAGTAAGTCATAGTCATATTGCATTATTGATGAAGTCAATTATCGCTTAGTAAGGTGTGATTAACCCTTTTTATTAGCTGCCGGTTCAGCTAAATCCCGGAGTGACTGTTGGTTTGCCGCTTATATTGATACATAGCTTCATCGGCAGCGTTATAAAGTTGTTGCAGATCGAAATCGCCTTTGTCATGCGTTGCCGAGATCCCATAACTATATTGCAGACGCTGTGTTTCGCTGACCTGACTGTTATAGCCAGTGACTGCGACTTCCAGCCGATGTATGACTTGTTGTTTATCACCGTTGTCTTGACTGACGATTAAGGCGACAAATTCGTCACCGCCAATGCGTCCAAGTAAATCGGATTCCCGGAAATTTTTCTGCAATAACAGGCCAAATTGCTGCAATGCCTCATCGCCGGCCTGGTGGCCCTCGTTATCATTAATGGCTTTGAAGTTATCCAGATCAAAATAAATAAGTGATGCGGACAGCCCCTGCATTTGGCATAAATCCAGCAAATGCTGTGCGCGATGCTCAAAGCCGCGTCGATTCAGCAATCCGGTAAGATGATCTTGGCAAAGTAACAGATTCGAAGCGATTTCTTCTTCGACCATCAAACTCAGCTCATGCAGTAATTGATGATCATTATCAGAGAAAAAACGTGGTTTATCATCGATTACACACAGGCTGCCCAGTTTTTCACCACTGGGCGCCTTAATCGGGTAGCCAGCATAAAAGCGGATAAAAGGCGTGCCGGTGACCAAAGGATTCTCTTTGAATAATGGATCCTGACTGGCATCCAGCACTACCATCGGTTCATCGCTTTGGATGGTTATATTGCAAAAGGCAGCTTGACGCGAGGTTTCGTAAATATCAACGCCAACTTTGGATTTAAACCATTGGCGATTTTCATCTATTAATGTAACCAGACTTATCGGCACCTTAAATAAACGTTTTGCCAGCCGGGTAATACGGTCATAGCGTTGTTCTGCTGGCGTATCCAGAATATTCAGCGAATGCAGTTTTTGCACCCGTTGAAATTCCATGAGTGCCGCCCGGGCGACCAGCCAGTCAGCGATTTCGTGGTCGTGCAATGGTTTACCGATAAGGTACCCCTGGGCTTTGTCACAGCCAAGTTGCTGTAAAAACTGCAAGGTAGGTACATCTTCAATACCTTCGGCAATCACCAACATGCCGAGACTGTGTGCCAAGTCGATAATCGCCTTGATAACCAGTCTGGACTCACGCGAGGTTTGCGCGGTCATGACAAAAGATTTATCGACTTTGACCTCGGTAAACGGCATGCGCACCAATTGCAGCATCGATGAAAAGCCGGTGCCAAAATCATCAATCGATAAATTAAACCCTTTCATTCGCAGCCGGGTCAAAATATCCAGTGAGGCAATCGGATCATCCATGGCGCCGGTTTCGGTCAGCTCCAACATGATCTGCTCGGCGGGGACCTGATATTGCCGGCACAACTTATCCAGCGTATTGAACAGCTGCAAATTTTTCAGCGATACGGCGGAAATATTGATTGAACACAGTAAGCGTTTACTGGTTTTGACCATCGACTGGGCATCGCGCTGGCTGCAAAAATCACTAAACCATTGCAGTGCCTTGTTAAAAATGACCTCAGATAGGGCATCTATCAGTTGATGTTGCTCAGCGATGGCAATAAATTGATCTGGCGGAATACTACCCAAAGTCGGATGCTGCCAGCGCGCTAACACCTCAAAGCCAACCAGTTCACCGCTTTGACATTCTACTTTTGGTTGAAACATGACGCTGAGTTGGTGCTGTGCGATGGCAGTTTGCAAGTCACTTGCCGAGACACTGGTTTGGTTTTGCTCCACGCCCTGTTCTATCAGTTCATGACCTTGCTGCGGCGCACTGTCAATTAATTCCCGAAAGCTACGCGGATTAAACGGCTTGGGTAAAATGCCGATAATATTAAGGCCATGCGCCGCCGCTGAGCGGGCTGCAGCTTGCAAGACCTGCTGGCCAACACCGCTGGTAATCATGATATTAGCGCTGATATTGCGGACACTTAATTCAGCCAGCACTTCGACGCCGTCCATTTCCGGCATCAACAGATCCAGCGCAATATGCGTTGGTGGCCAGCTTTCCAGCCGGGCAAAAAAATCGGTCGCATTTTGCGTGACCACCACCGACATGCCGGCAAATTCGGCGACATTTTTTAAGGTTTCACCGGTCAGCGCATCATCATCCAAAACCAGTAATTTCATTTCAGTCGTATGCAAAATTATTCCTTCGCTGCGTTTATTGCCCCTGCAACACGTTGCAATAATGCTGCGCGGTGATAAGGCTTATGAAGCAGACATTGACGCTGTTTTTCGTCACTCAGATCGTTGAGTATGTTTTCGGTATAACCCGATGTAAACAATACCGGTAAATCCGGCCGGATTTTAGCGGCTTGGACTGCCAGTTCACTACCCGACAAACTGGTCGGCATCAAAACATCGGTAAACAATAAATCAATTGGCTGGTCTGAATGCAACCACGCCAGTGCCACGTCTGCGTCAGCAGCTTCAAGGATCTGATAGCCGGCATCTCGCAGCTGACTGCTGGCAAATTGGCGCACCAAATCATTGTCTTCAACCACCAGGATGGTTTGTTGCTGACGAGATTCTGGTGCGGTTGTAAGGGCAGGCGGCGTTGCAACCTCTGCCGGGGCGTTAGCCGTTTGTGTTACTCGCGGCAAATACAAATGAAAGCAGGCGCCCTCACCGGTTTCGGAAATCACCCGGATATGACCGCCCGACTGCTTGATAAAGCCAAATACCATACTAAGCCCCAGGCCACTGCCTGCCGCTTTGGTGGTGAAAAACGGTTCGAATATTTTATCAAGCATATCGTCCGCAATACCGTTACCAGTGTCACAAACACTGATCTTTATCCAGTCACCGCTGTTGATATCGACATCATGATCAATACTTTTACCGGCAATATTCTCGGTGCTGATACTCAACTGGCCGCCTTCGGCCATGGCATCACGCGCATTGATGGTCATATTCAGCAAACTGCTTTCCATTTGCACCGGATCTATCATCACCGGCCATAAATCCTCGTTCAGTGCCAGCCGTAACTGATATTTTTGAGTCAACGAACTGCGCAGTAAGTCCTGCAACTGCATAATCAGCTGATTCACATCGACATTGACCGGTGATAATGGTTGGCGTCGGGCAAAGGCCAGTAAATTTCGGGTCAAACCGGCACCACGTTCGGCGGCATGACCAATCAGATTACTTAAAGACAATAATTTTGGCTGATCCTGCAAGGCATCCTGCAAAATATCGTTATTGCCGGTGATAACCGTCAACAGATTATTGAAATCATGGGCGATACCACCGGTCAACTGGCCGATGGCTTCCATGCGCTGTGCCAGTTGCAGTTGTTTTTGCAGGTTTTTTTCAGCGGTAATTTCACGCTCAATCGCTACCAGATGCGTTACCCGGCCGCTTTCCATACCAATGGGTACGATACTCAGTTCAATTTCAAACTCGCTGCCGTCTTTATGGTAGTTAGTCAGCTGGACGCGAACTGGCTGCTGGCTGAGCAATGCAGTACGGATCTTGTCCAGTTCATGGCGCTGGGTTTTCGGGCCTTGCAAAAACCGCGGCGAACGGCCAATCGCCTCAACCCGACTGTAGCCGGTGATACGCTCAAATGCTGCGTTAACAAAGACGATTTTTGGCCCCGGCTCCTCGACAGGATTTGCTTCTGTGATGATGACCATATCATTGAGTTGTGAGACAGCACTGCGCAGTAATTTCAGCTCCTGCTGCTCCCGGCGCAGCCGAGTGATATCCCGCAGATAAACCGTCAGACCCTCGGCAGCGGGATAGACCCGCACATCCAGCCATAATTCACGGCTGGCAAACCAAAACTCAAAAGCAGTCATGTTGTGCGACAACATGGCCCGCTCCAGCTGTTGGCTGAAGCTGCCATCGTTGTCAATTAAGGTATCTCTGACACACAACTTGTTGAGCAGTACCGAGCGTGGCCGTTCCAGTAAATTAGCTGCCTGTTCATTGGCGTAGCTAAAACACATGTTTTTATCGAGACTGAAAAAGGCATCGGTGATACTGGCCAGCGTATTTTGCAATTGCTGCGACAAACGCTCGCTGTGCTGCTGCAATACTTTGCTTTCACTGTTATCAATGCCCGAGCCATACCATTTGAAAATGTTGCCTTGCTCATCACGGGCTGGTGTCGCGCGGGTTAAATACCAGAAATACTCACCATCATGGCGGCGGAGCCGGAACTCAACCACATAAGGTGCGCCGGTTTTCAATGATTGTGCCCAGCGATTCATGGTTGGCTGCTGATCGTCTGGGTGAATAAAGCTTAGCCAGTTTTCAATAATAAATTTTTCGCGGGCACCCAAAAAATCCATGGTGAATTTGGAGACATAATCCAGGTTGCCATCTGGTTGTGCGGTCCAGGCAAACATCTGAATACTGTCAGCCATATAGCGAAAGCGGCGTGCTTCTTCAGCAATTTGCGCTTCAATAATGCGATTGGAGTGAACATCCTGCAGTACGCCATGAATCTGTCCGGGATGATGGCTGTCTGGATAAGCCACCAGGCGCAGCCAGCACAGCTCACCATTTTTTTGCAGTCTTCGATATTCCACATCCAGCGGTAAATGGGCGGTTTGTAGATGTTCGAGTGAATGCTTGTCATCATCATCTACCAGCAATTGGGCAAAAACATGGAGTGGTAATTCTGCCTGTTCGGTATCGAGGATTTGCATGGCCTCACTTGATAACTGTAACTGGCCAGCCTCATTGAGTTGCCAGCTGCCGAGTTTGGCTAACTTGGCCGACATTTGCAGCTGATCTTTTTGCTGTTGTTGGACTTTTTGATAAGCCATACCCAGCCGGCTGAGGCCGTAAATCGCCAGCAAAGTCAGTGACGATAAAACGCGGTTGGCATAAACGTAAAAGGGTATCGAATCTTCAGTGATTCCTGGTGCCAGATAGAGACCCAGCCAGGTAAAAATCACACTGAGCACAAAGACATAATTCAGCTCTCGCTGCCTGTCACTGAGTGACGCCAGCAATATTACCGGTGCGTACAACATGCCATGGGCAAATCCGAGCTGAGTCAGGCTATCGGCCGCCAGAATCAGGAGCAGCAAGCCGTAGCTGACTAGGGCATAACGCCGCCGCTGTCGCAAATGGGCCACAATCCGATGCATTTATTTTATCCTACGCTCTGCTGAGCGTTTTCAGCTGCTGCAAGCAGAAGCCTAACGCGGCCAGCGTGGAAATACTATAGCTTAGGTTGGGTAATGACGACATCCGAGTAAATTGCCTGTTCGGTCACCACATAATCCATTGCCATGTCATGCGGCTGAGGTTGAATATCCCCAAGATTTTGTAACTCAAGGCCAACACCCATTGCCAGCGGTTTAGGAGACATACTGGCCAGACTGCGATCATAAAAACCACCGCCGTTGCCGAGTCGGTGTAGTTGCTTATCAAAACCTACCAGTGGGATCAGTAATACATCAGGGATAAGTTCTGAGGTGTTTTGCGGAACTGGGATTTGCCAGATTTCCGGCTGCATATCGCAGTCTGGGGTCCATTGCCGAAATTGCAGGGCAGCATCTTTAGCGATAATTTTCGGTAAGGCTGCCAGCCAGCCTTTAGCCAGCAGCCGTTCAATAAGGGTCTGACAATTGATTTCACCTCGAATCGGCATGTAGAAACCGATAGTACCGGGCGTTAATGGTGCCAGTAACGATAACAAGCGATCTTGTATCAGCTGCTGCGCACTAATCCGCTCTACCTCTGACAAAGATTGGCGGCTGGCAATTAATTGCCGGCGTTGGTTTTGCCGCCATGCGGCCCAGCCTTGCGCCTCAGGCAACGTTGAGCAATCCTTGCAATTGTTGTTTATTTTTCACCAAATCGGCCAGCGTGTATTCATCAAGTACATTTAGAAAAGCCTGCTGCGCTTTGTTGAGTGCGCCTTTTAAGGAGCAGGCACCGTCAATAGGGCAGTCACTGTGTTCAGCAAAGCAAGGCAGTAATTGCAGATTTTCGGTTTGCCTGACCAGACTGCCGATACGGACTTTTTCAGGAGGTTGGCCAAGTTCCAGACCGCCGCCGCGGCCACGATGACTGATCACATAATTATGCTGTACCAGCGTCTGGGCAACTTTGGCCAAATGGTTGGCAGAAATCGCAAATTTGGCAGCAGCATCTTGAATGGTCGCTTTGCTACCACGCTGCACGGCAAGATATATCAATAGCCTGAGGGCGTAATCGGTATGCGTGGTGAGTTGCATAAAAATTGACTCCGGTGTAACCGGTATTTAATATACTTATTAAATTAAGTATTTTCGATACCTATTTTCTTAAGGATGACTTGGCGCCATGTCGAAATGACAGCGCTGATCCGGGCCTCATTACCCGTTTTAATAAGCTGAGGGAGCATCTCTCACCCGCTTGTTTTACCATAAATTACTTAGTACGCACCTAGAATCTTGGCATTTATTCATCCAAACACAACAAACAAACGCAAAGCACGCAATAACAGGTGCTGGCATCAGTCATAAGTATTCCAGCAAAGCTATTGACCATCCTAAAACCTAAAAGATGCGGTCAGTTTAATTGTAAACAAGCATGTTGCGCCATGGGTGTGCCGAGTATTATCTGCTGGACGGTAAAAGTTTGTTGACCCGTTTTGCCTGACGATAAGGCCACACCGTCGTTGCTGGCGGCCAGGACTTTAGCCCATCAGCAATGGGTCGATCATTAAATTCAGATATAAGCACAGCTTTATCAGCGAGACTTTCAGCAGTTTAGTCCGATAAGCAAATGCCGCTAATCAATGGGTCGCCAATGGCGGCGGCTCAAATGTAAAGAGTCAATTGCAATGACGCAGTTATCATTTTGGCAGCGCTGGCGACAGCGCTTTATGGCAAATCATGCCTCTATTTCGGAAAAATGTGCGGCGGCCACGGGTGCATTGCTGGCGATAGCGGGGTTAATGATAGTGCTCGACTGGCTGGGGCTGTCGGCAGCCAGCAGTATGCTGGTACTGGCATCGATGGGTGCTTCAACCTTTTTATTGTTTGTCGTGCCACATAGTCCCATGGCGCAACCCTGGGCACTGGTGGGCGGCCATTTAACGGCGGCGGTTATTGCGGTTATTTGTGCCCAATTTTTGCCTTCACCCTTGTGGGCCACCGCGCTGGCAGTCGGCTTATCGGTGTTTGCCATGCATTTGTTGCATTGCCTGCATCCACCGGCGGCGGCTACGGCAATGATTACGGTATTGGGCGGCGAAGCGGTGACTCAAAGCGGTTTTGCGTTTGTTTATACGGTGGTACTGGCCAATTGCGGCCTGCTGCTGTTGCTGGCTTTGCTTATCAATAATCTGCTGCCGAACCGGCGATACCCATGGCGACAGCAACATCATCCACACCACCAGCAGTTTAATCCGGCGCAGCATCCCCGTGCACTGCCTTTAAATGAAGCGGATTTTCGCAAAGCTTTGGACAGCATTGAGGCTGTAATTGATATCAGCGAAACCGATTTGGTGGATTTATATGAATTTGCAGTTGAGCATGCTGAGAAACGACTAAAAACCAGTAAATAAAAAAATTAGTTTTTTTCAGGTTCATTTAATATTGACTTTGTAATCTGTGCTCACCTTAATCAAAAAGGAAAGGAGCTCAAAATGAAAACATTTAACAAATTAACATTAGCTGGCCTGATTTCACTGGGTATGGTTTCAACGGCTTTTGCCGATACTGATGATTTGCTGGAAATGCAGCAAAAAGCCGAAGCCTTTGATCTTATCAGTGTTGATGAGGCCAAGAATATCGCAACACAAACCAAAGCAGGCTTTGTTGATGATATTGATCTGGAAGGCACCGGCATGGGTTATCAGTATGAAGTTGAAGTTGCTGATAAAGATGGCATGGAATGGGATATTTATATTGATGCCAAAACTGGTGAAGTACTGAATGTAAATCGTGATAATTAATTACTGATTATTTTCTGTATGTAAAAAGCAGCGGCCCGCTATTTAGCGGGCCGTTTTTTTATTCAGCTTGGTTTAATTTTAGTTTTTTAAAATAAAACGGCTGATTAAAATGGAGAAAATAAAATGAAAACGTTAATGACTGCAAGTGTTTTGTCTTTGATGCTGTTGAGCGGTAATGCTATTGCAGATGATGATAGTTTTAAAATGCAACGACAAGCAGAGCAATTGGGATTGATTTCGCTTGAGGAGGCCCAAAAAATTGCCCTTGAAGCCAAGCCCGGCATTATTGATGATGCCGATTTGGAAAACCGTGAGTTTCTCGGTGGCTGGGATTATGAGTTTGAGATCCTCGGTCGGGATGGCAAAGAATGGGATGTCAAAATCAATGCCGAAAATGGTGAAGTTAGAGATATCAGCCGTGACTGGGACTGGTTCTGATTTTAAATGCTGATGATAATTGAACCCGCCGCCCGGCGGGTTTTTTATGGCCGGCCAGGCAGTTTTACAGAGACTTTGAGACCACCCAAGTGGGTTGAGTGGGCAAAAAGCAGCTCGCCATGGTAGCTATCGACAATATCAAAAACGATGGCAAGCCCCAAACCACTGCCCGGCGTTGATTCATCAGCACGGAAACCGCGGTGGGTGAGCTTTTGTAAATCAGCTTCGGCGCAACCGGGGCCATCATCTTCGATAACGATCTGGCAGCCTTCAGCGTGTTGGCTGACGCTGATTTCAATACGCCGGTGACACCACTTACAGGCGTTATCGAGCAGATTGCCGAGCAATTCCAATAGATCTTCACGATCACCGGCAAATTGCACTTGTGGCTCAATTTGCCAATCAATTAGCAGTGATTTGTCGGCGTGTAACAGTTGCAACGTGCTGCTCAGCTCAGCGATGGTTTGTTCAAGATCGACGCGCTGGCCGGGCATTGGTGCGCCCAGCAGCCTTGCCCGTTTAAGTTCACGTTCGATAATGTGCTGTAATTCGGCAGTGGTATTTTTTAAGCGGCTGCGTAATGCCGGATGGTCATTTAAAACCGGCTCATCCGCAGTTTGATTGAGTAAACTCAGGCGATTTTTTAGCGCATGGGCGAGATTACCCAGTGCCACCCGTGAGCGCTGGGTTTTACGGGTCATGGTACTGAGTAATTGATTTAAAGCGGCAATCATCGGCTGTATTTCTTCGGGGCCATTGCCGCTGATTTGCTGCGCTTCACCACGGTTCAGTCGTAACAGCTGCTGGCGGATTTTAGCCAGTGGCGTTAATGCTTTGCTGACCAGAAACCATTGTACAATCAGCAACAATATTAAGCCTATTGCCGACACCAGCGTGAATAACCATTGTAAACGCTGCCGATCTTCGCGCAGTGGTTGAATATCTTCGGCAATCATAACGGTCAGACTTTCACCGCGTTTACTGTAGCCATTAACCATTGCAAATAATTTTTCATTCTGCGGCCCGGCTAAATACATTTGCTGTTGCTGACCTTGGTTAATGTGGTCAACCGTTAGTTGTTCATCCCATAAGGAACGCGATTGCAGACATTCGTTTCTGCTGCAAACGGAATAGTATCGACCGGAAAATGGCCGTTGATACAAACTGCTTAATACCTGACCATCAAGCGACAACTTGCCATCAATGTCGATCTCCAGATGGCCAAGCAAACTTTCCGATTCACTTTGCAGGCGCTCGCTGAGTTGCGCTTTGGTCAGTTGATCAATGGCGATACTGATAAGTGCCCACTGCAAAATCAGCAAAATGCTCAGAGCAACGGTCAGCCCCAGCGTTAAACGCCGTTTTAATGAGGTCATGAATCGCTAAACACGTAACCCTGACCGCGACGAGTCTGAATAAATTCTGCGCCGATTTTTTGCCTGAGCCGATTCACGTAAACTTCCATGACATTGCTGTCTTTGTCGCTGTCATATTCGTAAACATGTTCGGTCAAACGGCTTTTCGAGACCACCTGACCGGGATGTAGCATAAAATAACGCAGTAACCGGAATTCGGTGCCGGTCAGCATCAACTTTTGGCCATCGGCCAGGGTCACTTTTTGAGCATCTTCATCCAATTGCAGGCCGGCAACAGTTAACGGGCCGCTGTGTTTGCCATGACTACGTTTTAAAACAGCGTTGATTCTGGCCAGCAATTCTTCGGCCTGAAACGGTTTGGCCACATAGTCATCAGCGCCGGTTTTAAAACCCTCGACTTTTTCTTCCCAGCTACCGCGCGCGGTCAAAATCACCACCGGTAATGGATTGCCGCGACTGCGCCAGTTTTTAAGAACTTCCAAGCCGGGCCGTTTCGGTAATCCCAAATCCAGCACCACAATGTCGTAAGGTTCAATATCACCAAGGGCTTCGGCATCAATGCCGTCAACCGCCAAATCCACGGCATAGCCAGCCTGACTAAGCGCCTGTTGCAGTGCAGGACCGGCGAGGGGATCATCTTCAACTAGCAGCAGGCGCATAATTTAGTCGTCCAGCTCCAGATCCAGTAATTCACCGCTGGCAGCATCAAACTCCATTTCCCAAACCCGGCCATTGGCATCGAGAATTTCGATTTCATACTCATAACGACCGTCATCTTCTTCCAGCGACGTATCAATAACCTCGCCGGGTTTAAATGATTTGGCGATATCGATGATTTGTTCCAGCGGCATGATTTTTCCCGATTCACGTAACAGACGCGCTTCGTTATGGCTGACATCGTCAGCTACTGCTGGAGATAGCGCCAACAGCATTATCAAACTGCCCGCAATTCGATTTAGGATTTTCAGTTTCATTAGTAATTCTCCACAGGCTGTTATCAACCTGATTTTATGTCTAGATTACTATCTCAGGCTTAACTTTAGCTGAAAATAACGGTCAGTGATGAGGCCGATTAATCTAACGCAGCGCTACAGGCGTTAATCATTGATTGTAAACGAATAAATGTAGTCGCCAAAGTTTTTGAAAATATAAGTAAAATCCCGATTTAAATCGCTGCGTAGATGCGCTATTGTTAGGATAGCCACCTAACAGGGAGCTTGGTTTTTATGAATCAACGCACACAGTCAGGACAGTCTGGTTACAGCGAGCAACACCGGCGACAAACGGAAACCGCCGAAGCACCGCCAGTGCTTCGCGATATCGCCGCCAAAGCAGGTGTAACATTTAACGGTGATAATCCATGGGATATTCAGGTTTTTGATGAGCGCGTTTACCGGCGGATTTTGACGCAAGGATCGCTGGGCTTTGGTGAAAGCTATATGGACAATATGTGGGAGAGTCATGCTTTAGATGACTTATTCACTCGCCTGGTTAATATTAACGTCGAAAAGCTTCTCGGCGGCGGCGTAAAATTACGGTTGCTGGGTGAAATCGTCCGGCAAAACCTGTTTAACCTGCAAACCAGTTCACGTGCTTTTCAGGTGGGCGAACAGCACTACGATACCGGCAATGATATTTTTGAAGCGATGCTGGACCCGACCATGAGCTATTCCTGCGGATATTGGGCGCAGGCTAATAATCTTAATGATGCACAAATCGCCAAACTGGACTTAATTTGCCGCAAGCTTGAACTCAAACCGGGTGAAAAGGTATTGGAAATCGGCTGTGGCTGGGGCAGCTTTGCTCAATATGCTGCCGAAAATTACGGTGTCGAAGTGGTTGGTGTCACTATTTCTAAAGAACAGCAAAAATTAGCCCAGGAACGCTGTGCCGGTCTTCCGGTAACCATCGAGTTAAAGGATTACCGGGATATGCGTGGTCAATTCGACAAAATCGTTTCGATTGGCATGTTTGAGCATGTGGGCCCCAAAAACTACCCAACCTATTTCGATAGTACCAGGCGTTTATTAAAAGATGATGGCTTGTTTTTGCTGCATACCATTGGTGTTGCCCGCACCACCCTGAATGTAGATTCCTGGATTGATAAATATATTTTCCCCAATGGCAAACTGCCTTCGGTGCAAGAATTAGGTGATGTACTTAATGGCCGGTTTTTAATCGAAGACTGGCACAACTTTGGCCCCGACTACGACAAAACGCTGATGGCCTGGTGGCAAAATTTCGATAAAGCCTGGCCGCAATTACGTGATAAATACGACGAGCGGTTTTACCGAATGTGGAAATATTACCTGCATGCCTGTGCCGGCTTTTTTCGGTGCAAACAAGGCCAGCTGTGGCAGTTAGTGCTCAGCAAACGTGGCCGCCAAGGTGTTTATCGTTCGATCCGTTAAGCTTATCAATCGGTAAACTCGATAACTGCAAGTGATATAAACCGTTTCCTCAATCAAATTTGTTAATTCAGATTAAGGTTGTGACGGTGGTAAGGGCATATCATAAATTTTAAATAACAAAGTGTTACTGTTTGGTTAAGCGCACTATTAAGTTCTACGCGTTTATCATGGCGAAATAAACAATTTGAGTCGTCCCAGCCGTTTTAAATGGAACTTGATGATTGAGCTGCTTGACTACACAAGCAGAAAGTCAGTAACAGCCCGAAGAGTCTTGAGCTGGTGTTGAATTTGCAACGCCGGCTGACAGAATTTTTTATCAGGAGGTAAATGATGAGTTCAATTGATATTGGTATTAATAAGAAAGATCGTACAAAGGTTGCTGAGAGTCTTAAGCATCTGCTGGCCGATTCTTATACCTTGTACCTGCAAACGCACAATTTCCATTGGAATGTAAGCGGCCCGCGTTTCCGTGATCTGCATCTGATGTTTGAAGAGCATTACACCGAACTGGCGACTGCTGTTGATGAGATCGCTGAACGTATTCGTACGTTGGGGATAGCCGCTCCGGGTACTTACAAAGCTTTTGCCGAACTGAGCTCTATTAAAGAAGTTGAGGGTGTGCCGGATGCCAAAGAAATGATCAGGATTCTTAACCACAGCCATGAGCAGGTCGTTAAAACCTGCCGTGAGACTTTGAAACTGGCTGAAGAGGCTGAAGATGAGTCAACCGCGGCATTGGTCGGTGACCGTATGACTATCCACGAAAAAACCGCATGGATGTTGCGGATGATGGATGAATAAAACTTGATACAAAGTTTTAGAGATCAAAAAGACCGCCCTCGGGCGGTCTTTTTTTATCTGTCGATCAGGGAATAGCTTTTGATGTCAGCACAATCATTTTGTCGATTTGCATATCTTCCATCGAATAGGCAATGCCGCCGGTGCCATGACCTGAATGTTTAAGGCCGGCAAATGGCATCCAGTCAACCCTGAACGCAGTATGTTCATTAATCATCACCGCTGAAGCATCCAAACGGGAAGCGGCATACATCGCCTGATCGATGTCCTGACTGTATACCGAGGCCTGGAAGGCAAAATCAGTGTTATTGGCGGCAGTAACGGCTTCGTCCAAATCAGCAACGGGGTAAATGCAGACAACAGGTCCAAAAATCTCATGTTGTGTGACTTTGGCAGCGACTGGCGGATTAAATAACACCGTTGGCGCGTAGCAGTTATTGGGCAGGGTTTTAGCCCCCGATAAGCATTCAGCACCTTGGTTAATGGCTTCCTGCACCCAATTATCAACGCGTTCAACTTCTCCGGGGCGAATCAGTGGCCCGACCGCGGTTTTATCGGAGACCGGATCGCCGACCAGCATACTGTTACCGGCATCAACGATTTTGTCTGCCAACTCACGGGCAATCGATGCATCAGCATAAACCCGCTGCACCGATACACAAACCTGGCCGGCATGATAAAAGCTGCCTTTTGCCAAACCCGGCACGATAGCGTCCAAATCAGCAGATTTGTCGACAATAACCGGTGCGATACCGCCATGTTCTAATGCACAGCGCGTGCCCGGCGCCAATTTGCTGCGTAAATACCAGCCGACTTTAGCACTGCCAATAAAACTTAAAAAACCGACCCGGCGATCGGTTGCCAATTGTTCGGCCACATCATGATTATCGGTCAGCAAAGCCTGACACCATTCGGCCGGCAGGCCGGCGGCATGGAAAATATTAACCAGCCGGAAACACGATAACGGCGTGGTTTCAGCGGGTTTAACAATGACCGGACAACCTGCCGCTATTGCCGGGCCCACCTGATGAGCAATCAAATTCAGCGGATGGTTAAAAGCGCTGATCGCCACCACAATGCCAATCGGTTCTTTTTGCATCATGGTCATACGGTGTTGGGATGCAGCATTAACACCCATTGGCACGGGATGGCTGGTTTGATGGCGCAGCGTATCAATACAGTGACGAATGCTATCGATACAGCGGGCCATTTCCACTTGTGAATCAATCAGTGGTTTGCCGCCTTCCTGAGCCGAGGCATAAGCGAGTTCATCAGCTTTGGCCTGCATCATGCCTATGGCTTTTTCGAGGATCGCCAGCCGCTTTGGTATGGGCAGCCAGTTTTGCCGATCTCGGAATAATCGGTAAGCAGTCGTTAAGGCTTGTTCGACAACGTCAGCATCGGCGGTATCGGCTGTTGCCAGTAATTCACCAGAGTAGGGATTGGTAACCTCAATTTGCCGGCCTTTGCTGTGGCTGATGCCGGGGATTTGCAAAGGATAGTGGGCAGCGGCAGACATAATGATTCCTTATAAAATGCACAATTTTTGTTTCAGACCCTCATTGAGGATCGAGTGATTCAGCGAGTAATCGACGGCGACATCAATTAAATGCACACCGCCGGCATCAAGCGCTTCGCGGAGCATTTTTTCAAACTCGGTGTAGCTGGCCGGCCGGTGGCCATAGGCGCCATAGCTATCGGCATATTTAACAAAGTCCGGATTATTAAAACTGAGACCGTAATCTTTGAAGCCCATACCCTGCTGCTTCCATTTGATCATGCCGTAGGCATTGTCATTGAGAATAACCACAACCAAATCCAGCTTTAAGCGGACGGCGGTTTCCATTTCCTGCGAGTTCATCATAAAGCCGCCATCACCGCAGACCGCCATGACCTTTCGATCCGGATTAATCAGTTTAGCCAGCATAGCGCTGGGTAAACCGGCACCCATGGTGGCCAGCGCATTATCGAGCAGCAAGGTATTGTTGTCGTAAGCGGGGTAATTCCGGGCAAACCAGATTTTATAGAGGCCATTATCCAGCGCCAAAATATCTTGTTCGCCCAGCGCTTCGCGAATCGTGGTCACTGCTGTTTGTGGTAATACCGGGAAACGATAATCGTCACTGTAATTACCAAGGCGTTTACGAACCTCTTGTTTTACACGGTAAAAATACGAAAAATCCCATTGTGGCTGAGGACTTAAGGCGTCGGTCAGACGGTTAATAGAAGTCGCAATATCACCGACCACGTCGAGTTGTGGGAAATACACCGGATCCACTTCGGCCGGCTGGAAATTGATATGGATGACTTTGGCACCACCTTCGGTCATAAAGAAAGGCGGTTTTTCGACCTCGTCATGACCGACATTAATAATCAGATCGGCGCGTTCAATGGCGCAATGTAAATAATCAGATTCAGATAAGGCGGCCGTGCCCAGATAGCTGTCATGACGTTCGTCGATAACGCCTTTACCTAATTGGGTATTAAAAAACGGGATACCGGTTTTTTCGACAAACCGGGTTAGCGCCTTGCTGGCCCGTTTACGGTTGGCGCCGGCACCAATCAGCAGTAACGGCATCTGCGCCTCGCGGATCAGGTTCAGTGCATCTTTAATCGTAGTGCTATCGGCATCCGGGCGACGGATATTTTCCACCACATAAATTCGTTCGGTGACTTCTTCTGCGGCAATATCTTCCGGCAACTCGATATGCACCGCACCGGGCCGTTCCTGCACTGCGATTCGAAACGCTTCACGCACTACGGCGCCGATGGTATTACCGTGCACCACTTGTTTGGTGTACTTGGTGATCGGCCGCAGCATATTGACCACATCGACAATCTGAAACAGTGCCTGTTTGCTGGCTTTAATCGGCTTTTGGCCGGTAATTATCAACATTGGCATCCCGCCCAGCTGGGCATACGCCGCTGGCGTGACTAAGTTGGTCGCGCCGGGGCCAAGCGTTGATAAACAAACGCCGGGTTTACCCGTTAGCCGACCATAGGTTGCGGCCATAAAGCCGGCACCTTGTTCATGGCGGGTGACAATTAATTTGATAGAAGAATGTTGCAGCGAATCGAGCAGATCGAGGTTTTCTTCACCGGGGATGCCGAAGATATATTCAACACCCTCGTTTTCCAGTGCTTTAACCAGCAGATCAGAAGTTTTCATGGCGAAAAATATCCTTGGGCGCCGAGGTTAGAAAAAAGTGCTTTTCAAGATTGTTTGTAACACAAATCTCAGGCCTGACAAAGGCCAGTGTTATCAAAGACAGATAATTAGTTTAAAGGTTTGCAGTAAAAGGGTTTTTGCCTCGGATCGTGTATCGAATAAATACCGTTGAACCGCGGAAAAACTCAGAACTTGATTTTTTTGAACAAATTCACAAAAATGGAATACCGGATTTTGCCAAAAGTCATGGTATTTTAAGGTCGTTAAAATATTGTTTTTGCAGAAAAAATGGATGTTGTTAGCATCAGGTGCTAGTTGTCTGATGCTTGATAGGGCGTAACGCCAGGGGAAAAGCAATATGATCAACTTTCTTGATGCCAGAGCATTGTTCGAAATTTCACTACTGTTTTCAGTTTTGATGACCGTTGTGTTTTTCGTTATTGCCCGTGGTGCCGGGGCCATCGTCAATGGTCTCAAAGCCTTTGCCTATGCTTATGCCGCCTACTGTGTTTTTGGTGGGCTGTTGTTACTGCGCGGACTGTTGCCGGATTTTGTCACTATCGTTATTGCCGATATGGCGCTGGCACTGGCGATTTTGCTGATTTACGACGGTATGACGCAGTTAAATGGTTTGCGTCGGCGCTGGCATTTTTACCAGTATTATCTGTGCTGGTGTTTGGCCGGCTTTATTCTGTTTACCTTTGTGATGCCCAGTTTCAGTGGTCGGATGATGGTGGTTATGTTGTGCATGCTCATTGTGTTTAATATGACGCTGTCGGTGCTGCGGGATCGGCCGGCCAAAAATTGGCAAGCCGGTGAATGGATTGTGGCGTTGTCATTGCTGGTATCGATATTTGCCGGTTTGTTGCGGGGCACAGAAAGTCTACTGCATCAATTGGACATTGCTGAAACCTCAATCTTTACTTATCAGGGTACGCAGGCACTGTATTTGCTGATTAACCTGCTGGCGATGGTCTTTATTGCCTTGGGTTTGATTGTGCTGAGTCAGGATCGTTTGCGGGCGGATCTGGAAAATATTGCTGCCTACGATGCGTTGACTGGTGTGCAGTCAAAGCGGCTCATTTTGCAGATGCTCGGTAAATTACTGGCTAGTGTTGGCCGGCAAGGTATGCCATTAGCAATTTTGATGGTGGATATTGACCACTTTAAACAGGTCAACGATCAGTATGGGCATCGTGCTGGTGATGAAGTGCTGGTTTCGGTCGTTCGCACACTGGAAAGTAACATTCGTAAAGATGCTTTTATTGGCCGTTATGGTGGTGAAGAATTCTTAGTATTATTACCAGATACAGATGTACAGCAACTGGAATTGATTGCCGAACGTTTACGGCGATTGGTAGCGCGAGGACGGTATGACTACCGTGGCCAGATGATTGAGGTGACCATTAGTATCGGTGCTATGGCGGTCACCAAAGACAATTTCAGTGAACATGACGATCCACTGCTGTTGGCTGACAAAGCATTGTATACCGCCAAAAAACAAGGTCGAGATTGTGTCGTTATTTACGGAGAGTCAAATATTAATGCATCGCAACAAGCGTTGCGTGCCAGCTAATCACTCTCGCAGTTCAATCATAATCACTGCCGAAAGCCCCTGATGCGTTGTCTGACAGCCAGTAAAACGCTGCTTAACACCATGATTGCCATCATCGGGCTACTGATGCTGGTAACGGCCATTTATGTCAACCATGTGGTGCAGGATCGTTACCGTAGTGATTTGTTTGCCGAAACGCAGCAGCAGCTGAGTCGTTATCACAACGAGCTGGTCACCAATCTGCAAAATCATATTCAAATCGTCCGCGGCCTGCCGGGGCTGTTTGCCGTCAATCCGGCATTGACACAGGCGGAATTTGAAATCGCCATGGCGCATCTGATTAATGGCCAGAATCAGCTGAGAAATATCGCTGCTGCGCCG
Source organism: Methylophaga sp. (assembly GCA_040882115.1). Classification (GTDB taxonomy): domain Bacteria; phylum Pseudomonadota; class Gammaproteobacteria; order Nitrosococcales; family Methylophagaceae; genus Methylophaga. The sequence goes on from JBBEBX010000005.1 coordinate 225,624, forward strand.
GATATGGTGATTCGTTACATGTATCCGGTCGCAGGTAATGAAGAGGCGATTGGTTTGAATTATCAACAAACCCCCGATCAATTCGCCGCCGCCGAGCGGGCCCGAATTACCGGCAAACTGGTGTTGGCCGGGCCGTTGCAATTGCGTCAGGGTGGTAATGGCTTGATTACCCGGATCCCGGTGTTCCTTGCCGGTGAACAGGATGATAAGTTCTGGGGCATTATTTCTGCTGTTATCGATAGTGACGCCTTTTTTAAGGCCTCAGGTCTGATTGCCGGTGAGATGCCCATTGAGTTGGCGATTCGCGGTAAAGATGGTTTAGGTGAAAGCGGTGCCATGGTGTGGGGCAATGCTGCTTTGTTTGACGACCCGCAATTAACGATGCAGCTTGAATTGCCTGATGGTTACTGGCAAATGGCGGCGCAACCCGTCGGTGGCTGGCAACTCAACAGTCAAATGATATGGCAGACACGGATCATGATTTTTGGGTCAGCGCTGGCAGTATTTGCCCTGGTAACCGCGTTTATTCGCTTTATGTTTACCGCATCATTGGCGAATCTTAAGTTTCGTAATTTGATTGAAAGTTCACCAATCCCGTATCTACTGATCAATCGCAAAAAACAGCTTAGTTTTATCAATCATTCGTTCACCGATAATTACGGCTATCAGTTGGCTGATTTACCTTGGCTTAATAACTGGTGGGCAAAAACCGATATTGCCCAGCCCTATCGCCAACAATTGGATAAGTGGTGTGACGGAATCATTGATCCTAATCACTTAGCGCAGACTCCGACCGAGATTACTATTGATTGCCAGGACGGCAAGCAGCGGGTTGCGCTGCTCAGTACCTCGGCATTGCAAGATGCTTTTAGCAATGAATTATTGCTGGTGGTTTATGACATCACGGTGCGCAAGGCCGCTGAAAAGCAATTACGATTTGCGTCGCAGATATTTGAACAAGCCCATGAGGGCATCATGGTCACCGATACCGACGGCAACATTCTTGACATCAATCCGGCCTTTAGCATCATTACCGGCTACTCTCGTGAGCAGGCGATTGGTCAGTCAACCAGTCTGTTGAAATCAGGCAAACATGATGCAGATTTCTACGCGGCGATGTGGCGGGATATATACAAACACGGCTTTTGGCAGGGAGAGATCTGGAATAGACGTCGTAATGGTGAGCTTTATGCTGAGCTGTTGACCATTTCAGCGATGACCGATGACGATGGTCAGAGCCAGCATTATGTCGGGCTATTTTCTGATATTACCCAGACCAAACAACAGCAGGAAACGCTGGAGCTGATGGCGCATTACGATGTGCTGACCAAGCTGCCTAATCGGGTGTTATTTGCTGATCGTTTTACACAAGCTGTCGCCCACAGCAAGCGCACCCAGACCTGGCTGGGCATCTGTTTTCTGGATCTGGATAACTTTAAGCCTGTCAACGATAGCCACGGCCATAATGTCGGTGATCAAGTGCTGATGCAGGTTGCCCAGCGTCTTAATGATAATGTGCGTGATGAAGATACCTTATCGCGTTTTGGCGGTGATGAATTTGCTATTTTATTCCGCGATCTTGAATCTTATGCCCAGTGCGAACGGATGCTGACGCGGATTCACCAAGCCTTGTCCGAGCCTTATCAAATCGGTAATTTGCAGTTAAAGCTCAGTGCTTCCAGCGGCGTGGCAATTTATCCTCTGGATGATGCCGATTTAGATACTTTGCTGCGCCATGCTGATCAGGCGATGTATCAGGCGAAACTGACCGGTCGCAACACCTATCGCTTGTTTAATCCGCAGCAAAACCGGCAAACCATTGAGAAACATGCTTTGCTCGGTGAATTACGTCAGGCGATCAACGCCAATGATTTAAGGTTGTTTTATCAGCCGGAAATTAATATGCGTACCGGCAAAGTGGTGGGTGTCGAAGCCCTGCTGCGTTGGCAGCATCCGCAAAAAGGCTTATTACCACCAGCGGCTTTTTTGCCGGCGATTAACGGCACTGAGCTGGAAATTCTGGTCGGTAACTGGGTGATCCGTCATGCCTTACAGCAACTGGCTGAATTGCAAACTGCCGGCCATGACGTATTTGTCAGTGTCAATATCGCCGCAGCGCATCTGCAAACCGCCGGTTTTACCGACAATTTGACTGAGGCACTGGCCAACTACCCGGATATACCGCCGCAGCGTTTGCAATTGGAAATACTGGAAACCAGTGCGTTGGGTGATGTCCGGGCGATCAGTCAGATCCTGCGCACCTGTCGGGAACAAATCGGTGTACAGGTGGCGTTGGATGATTTTGGCACTGGTTACTCATCATTGACGCATTTACGGCATTTGGCGGCCAATATTGTCAAAATCGATCAGAGTTTTGTTCGCGATATGCTCGATGACCCTAATGACTTCAATATTATCGAAGGCGTTATTGGCTTGGCCCGGGCCTTTAATCGTCAGGTGGTGGCCGAAGGTGTGGAAAGCATAGACCATGGCAAAATGTTGTTGTTACTTAACTGTGATTTGGCACAGGGCTATGCCATTGCCAAGCCAATGCCGGCTGAAGAATTGGCAATCTGGCTGGATAATTTTCAAGCAGCACCCGCCTGGCTGACATTAGCGGCAGAAAACTTAACATCCGCACAACGAGGCTTGCGTATATGGTCGCTTATTATTGGTCGTTGGCAGCAGCAATTGCAGGATTGTGCCGATAGCGCCAATCTCGCCGTTAATTTGCCCGTGTTGGACATTCATCAGTGTCACTGTGGTAGTTATCTTGCTGAATTACGTCAGCAACAAATGTTGCCGGCAGATCTATTGCTTCGGCTGGAACAGTTGCATCAGCAATTGCATGACGCCGGTTTGCAATTAAAATCGGCGTTGGAGCAGACATTGTCCTCGTCCTTGGTGGCAGATAAGCTGCAGCGTTTTAATGCCATCGCAGCGAAACTCCAGCAAACCCTGACGCAATATGGCTAAACATTTATTATCTATTTCTGACAGGCCGCACCTTAGTTTGGGGATGAAAACGCCAAATGAAGTGCATAAAAAAGCCAGTTGCGCGATGCAACTGGCTTAATTAAAAAATACGTCAACGTATTTTAGGACGGGTCAGACGTTTGGGGTGCGGTGAATTTACCAGCGTATAGTGAGTCTTAAGTTCAAATATAAATTGCCGGGAAATCATGATGAAATTTATCGGTAAATCATTGCTGGTCATGGTGTTGATATTGCCACTGCTTTCGGCATGTGCCTCTCGCTCGCAGGCCAATTATTATGCGGATGAAGTCGGTTCAGTCATGGCCATTGAAGATGTCTGGGTGGTGTCGTCAAGATTGGTAAAAATTGAAGGCCTGGGAGAGAATCGCCGTCCCGGTTGGGGAGCTGCTGTGGGTGCCACAGTGGCCGGCGCAACAGCTTATGGTATTACCGAAGCTGATAACCCGGCCGGTGTGGCAATTACTATTATCGCCTTGATTGGTGGTGCGATTGCCGGCCAGTTTGTTGATGAAAAAGCCAAATCAGAACTGGGTGTGGAGTACATTCTCAGTAAAGAAAACGGTGACAAAATTGCCGTTGTTCAAGCCGTTGACGATGCAGATGAAATGCTTGCAGCCCGGACGCCAGCCGTGTTGATTCGGGGTAATGATGGTTATGTGCGAGTTGTACCGCAATAAATGATCTGCAGCAAACCTCGGTTAAATCCCAATGATCAAGCTTATGCTAGGCTATCTGCCATGTTTAATGACTGCAGGATCTAAGTTAAATGAGTGCCGATAAGATAATTCAGCCTGGTAAAAACTGCTGGCAAACGGCACCTGCGCATCGCGCTAAATTGTTAATTGATGGCGAGAACTATTTTCCGGCAATCCACCAGGCAATCCAAAACGCTCAGCACAGTGTGCTAATCCTTGCCTGGGATATTGATAGCCGGATGCGGCTGACACGCGGTGAGGAAGGCGGTCAACCACAGGAATTTGGCCATTTGTTGTGCAAGATGCTGGCTCAGAAACCTGAGCTCAATGTTTATATCCTGAATTGGGACTGGGCTATGCTCTATACATTTGAGCGTGAGTGGTTACCAACTTACCGGCCATTGTGGAAGAATCAGCAACGCTTGCATTATGAATTAGACGGCGAGTGTCCCACCACCGCATCCCAACATCAGAAAATCGTTGTAATCGATAATCAAATCGCTTTTTGTGGTGGGTTCGATCTGGGCAAACATCGCTGGGATGGTCGCGAACATTTGCCCGATGACCCGCGGCGTATTGACCCTGACAAACAAGCTTATCCACCATTTCATGATGTGCAGTGGCTGGTGGATGGCGAGGCTGCTCAAGCTTTAGGCGATTTGACCCGGCAGCGTTGGCATCGTGCTACGGGTCAACAACTTTCCATACCGGAAAATCCGGCAGATTGCTGGCCGCAGCATATTGAGCCTGATTTTACCGATGTCGATATTGCCTTAGTCCGCACCCAGCCGGCTTATCGGGATTGGCCGGAAATTCGTGAGGTTGAACAACTTTTTGTCGACAGTATAAAAGCTGCTGAAAACATTATTTATATTGAAAATCAATACTTTACCAGTCACGTGATAGCAGATGCTTTAGCGGACCGTTTAAGTAGTGCAATCGGACCGGATGTGGTGATGGTATTGCCGAAAATGACCGGTGGTTGGTTAGAGCAGCAAACCATGGACGTGCTGCGGGCGCGTTTGATGCGGACTTTGTTGGATGCGGATAAACATGACCGTTTACGGGTTTGCTTTCCACATAGGGAAGTGCTCGGCGATGGCTATATCAGTGTCCACAGCAAAACCATGATCATTGATGATCGTTTATTGCGTGTTGGCTCCAGTAATTTAAGCAACCGGTCGATGGGGCTCGATAGTGAGTGCGATCTGGCTTTAGAAGCCCAGACGACACAACAACAGCAAAAAATCAGTGCATTTCGGGATGATTTATTGGCTGAGCATTTTGGTTTGAGTATAAGGGAATTGACGTCGGCATTAGCATCTGCGGGCTCTTTAAAACAATTGATTGATATCCGTGATGATGCGGCCCACACGTTGAAAAAACTGGATTGTCACGTCAATGAGCTCAGTGATGAGTTATTGCCAGATGCCAGTATGGTGGATCCGGAAAAACCCCTGTTAGCAGAAGATATGGCGCGGTTGCTGGTGCCGATTCAACAGCAAAATGCTTTCCGAAAACAATGGTTTGTGGGGGCCACAGTTCTGCTAGTGGTGGTTATGCTGACAGCCCTCTGGCAATTCACACCGTTTGGTGATTGGCTCAGCGAAGAGAATTTAAAATCAGCAGCACAAGTGATTAAACAGCTCCCACTGGCACCGTTATGGATCCTGTTGGTGTTTGGCATATGCAGTTTGCTGGCGGTGCCGGTCAGTTTATTGATCATTGCGACCGTGGTGACTTTTGGACCCTGGACCGGCAGTGCATATGCGCTGGGTGGTTCGTTAATCGGTGGTTTACTGGGCTTTGCCGTGGGACACCTGCTTGGCCGCGGTGGTGTCAGTCGTTTAGCAGGACACCGAATCAACCAGCTCAGTCGACGTTTGGGCAAACAAGGTTTGCTGGCGGTCATTGCAGTCAGGATTGTGCCAGTTGCACCTTTTGCAGTGATTAATTTAGTCGCTGGCGCATCACATATCCGCTTGCGGGATTTCTTCTGGGGGACGCTGTTAGGCATGTTACCCGGCATCATCGCATTTTCGGCTTTTGCCGATTCATTAATCGCCACACTGAAGCAACCGCAGCCGCAACAGTTGGCGATCCTGGCCGGGGTGGTGACGGCTGTGATTGCCATGACCATCGCTTTGCGGAAATTTTTTACGGCTAAAGCCAGCAACGCTGATTAAGCTGTAGCCTTCAGTATGCAGCTACGAATTGCCAGTTTTAATATACACGCTTGTATTGGCATCGATGGCCGCTTTGACCCGGCGCGTATCGCAGCCGTGATACGGGAGATCGATGCCGATGTATTGGCTTTGCAAGAAGTCGAACACCATCTGATCGATGAAGAAGATTTACTGGATTATTTAGCCCGAAGCACAGGCTATCAAGCGGTTGCCGGGCCGACTTTAATGCGTGAAACCCGGCATTATGGCAATGCGTTATTAACCCGCTTACCAATTATCAATAGTCAAAGCCGTGATATCTCTGTATCGCCCTATGAGCCTCGGGCCGTCATTGAAGCCCAATTGGCCGCTGGCGAAACCACATTGACTGTGATGGCTACGCATTTGGGTTTATGGCCGGCGGAAAGACGGATGCAGGTCAGGCAAATATTGTCATTGTTAGAGCAACAGTCTACTGGTGTGACGCTGTTGCTGGGCGATCTCAATGAATGGTTTCTGTGGGGTCGGCCATTGCGCTGGTTACATAGGTTTTTCAGACGTTCGCGACATATTCGTACCTTTCCCGCGTACTTTCCGTTATTTCCACTAGATCGTATCTGGGTCGCCCCAGAGCGTGTATTGCTCACACAGCACAGTCATCGTACGCAATTAAGCCGAAAGGCTTCTGATCACCTGCCATTGATTGCCATTATCCATATTTAGTGTCGGCAAATTTAGTGTTCAACAGTAAGTTATGCACAATAGTAGTGCGCGAAATAATGATTTTATTGAGTAATTTCACCGACCAAAATATTCCACAATAAGATAGAAAAGTCCCTGTTTATAAAGGCTATTTTTCAGTGATCGTTCGTTTGTCCGTAATTTTTCAGTACGTTGCTAATAAGACATTTTCATGAAAACTTTACACAACTACTTGAAGTAGGAAAAAACTTACTATAAAACCGGTATTTGTAGTGGGGGTTTAAGCTGCCGTTCAAGAAGCAGCAAATTCAAAATATTTTGTGAGAGGGAATTACACATGGAAATCAGAACATTAAAAGCTGCATTAATGAACTTTATGCGAGATGAAGAAGGTGCCAGTGGTATCGAATATGCACTGATTGCAGCGATGGTGGCAGTTGCCATCGTGGTCTTTGTGCCGGGTATCAGCGATGCCATTAGCGATTTGTTTACAAAAATTCAAACAGCAATGACTGAGGCCGCGGCAGATTAATTTTTATTAATTCTGACCTGCATGGCATGGTTTGGCTATTGTTAGGGTTATGGCTAATGGTATGTGCTTTCGTCGATTTAAGGTGGCGAAAGCTTCCTAACTGGCTAACGTTTGGGGCATATTTACTGGCAGTTCTGGTTTTTATTTTAATGAAGCAAAACCTGCTGGGTAGTTCTATTAACTCAAGCCTGTGGGCATGGATATTAGCCTTAATCCTTACTATGCCAGCTTATGCTTTTCGTTGGTTGGGAGCAGGTGATGTCAAGATGCTGTCGGCGCTGGGGCTCATGACTGGACTGCATTTTATGCTGATGAGCTTTGTGATAGCTGGCCTGATAGCCGGTTTTTTGGTCATTTACAGCACTCTAAGTCGGCGCTTTGTGCCGTATATGAACCTTCACCTGACGAAACATGGCTGGCAGCTGCCGGCCAAGACAATATTTAACGGAAAGTCTTTGCCTTTCGGCTCATTAATGGCTTTTGGTGGCTTATTAATGTTGGTTTTTCATGCAACAGGGATCATGGAAATGGCTGTAGTCTGATGAAAAAGCAATGGATTACAGCTAAGCCCAAAGCCCAGAGAGGCGCTGCCGCCATCGAAGCGACATTGATGTTTGTGGTTTTCTTTACGCTGTTTTATGCCATCGTCAGTTATTCGCTGCCGCTTTTGATGGTACAGGCCTTTAATCATGCTGCAGCTTCGGGGGCACGATCAGCCGTGGCTATTGAGCCAAACGCGTTTGCAGATACCAATACCTATATTCAGAACGGTGTCATTCCAAGAGTAAGAGAAGTTGTTGGTGACACCTTGTCCTGGTTGCCGGCTTCAGCCAGCAATGCTGTGTTGGGCAATGACAATAATAATGTCGGGGTAGTATTTGACGGGGCAACAGGATTTTTAAATGTCACGGTCAGTTTTCCCGACTATCGGAATAATCCGCTGATCCCGACGTTAACGTTGCCGGGAATTGGTGATGTACCACGGCTACCAGAAAATTTAACAGGGACAGCGAGTGTGACGCTTTAGCTTCAGACCAAATAAAGTGAGGACGAACAGACAGTGGACTGTCGGCAGGGGGAAGAACAATGAGTAGTTCTGCGTTGAAAGCTATTGCCATTCTACTGGCGCTTGGTGCGCTGGCGCTTGGTTATATGGGGTATCAGACCAGTCAGGCACCGGTTGCGACCAGTCCCGAGCCGGCTGTTGAAACCTCAAAGCCAGAGCCGGTCAGACTGCCTGTTCTAGTCGCTGCCCGCGATATCAACTTTGGCCGGACACTCAGCGAAGATGATGTCACCACGATCTTTGTTGAGAAATTACCAGAAGATACTTTTTCTGAACAACAAAAAGTGATCGGCCAGCAAGTTCGGCTGACCATTGCCGCCGGCGATTTAATTCTTAAAGATCATTTTCATAACTTTAGTAATCTGGTCAGCTCCATTCGCAACGGAGAGCGGGCGATTGCCGTGCGTGTAGATGAAGTCACAGGTGTCGGCGGCTTTGTGCAACCGGGTGATTTTGTCGATGTGTTTTTATTTCTTAAAGCAGGTCAGGAAACAGCTGATAACAGCTCGGCGCAGCGAATTTTATCGGCGGCCAGAGTGCTGGCTTATGGTAATTCGCTTGATGAAACCGATGCCAAATTTATTGCTGAAAAAGCCACGTTAAATGCTGATAGCCCAGAAAAGAAGGAAGCAGCATCTGATACTGAACCCTCAGGCAAGCAAAGTAAAACAGCGGTGCTGGCAGTAAAAGACAGGGATGTATCGCGTTTACTGCTGGCTGAGTCAACCGGACGGTTGCGACTTGCTTTACTGGGTGCGGAATTACTGGCTGAGCATACTGCCCACAATCAACCAGTAAGCAAAGCGGAACTTGCCGAAGCAGAAAAACAGCAGCGAAATATAGTGACGCTTGATGTTTTTAAAGTCGAGGCAGACCGGATGTCTCCACAAGCGCAGCCAGCTGCCACCCCGCGCGCCGTCACACCACCTCCGCCTCCTCCGCAACCGAAAGTGACGGTGCATCGTGGTGTTGATGAAGCCGCCGTTTCAGTGAATAGGGAGCATTAATATGTCAGGCCATTGGAAGACATTTTGGGCAAAAATGGTCTGGTTAAGTTTGTCGCCAGTACTGGCAAGCAGCAGCATGGCGGATACGCCAATGCAACTTGAGATAGGCATGCAGAAACGTTATACGGTTGAGCAGCCGATTGAACGTGTTGCCATCGGTGATCCGGCGATAGCGGATGTGACGGTGATAAACGCCCGTGAAGTGCTGATAACGCCTTTGGCGGCAGGCACCACCAATATGACTATTTGGCCGGAGCAAGGCACAAATATTGCGCAACTGACACTACAGGTTGCAGCAGCCGGGCACAGCGCCGAAAACAATCTCAACAAGCTCGAAGCCGGTAGTTTTTCCAGTCAAGCGGTTGGTGGAGAAATTCAGTTGCAGGGCAGCATTCCATCGCTGGAGCAGCACGCGGATGTCCGTCAGGCATTGGGGATTAACGATGAAACCGGAATTGATAGCAGCGAAATAACCACCCCTTCGCAGGTGCAAATTGATATCAAAATTGTCGAAGTGAATCGCAATCGCTTGCTGGATTACTCGGCAGGCTTTTCGTTCTTAAAACCCAACGCGCGCAGAGCCCGGTCGATAACCTCGCCGGGTAATGCGATACCGCAAGGGGGGGCGTTGGGCAATTTACCCAACACGTCAGATAGCGACGGTTTTAATTTCGTGTTCAGCCGTTTGAAAAGTAATGGTGAACAAATTCTCAGTGTTTTATCGATTCTGGAAGGTAATGGTTTTGCTTATACACTGGCTGAACCGTCACTGATGGCCATGAGCGGGCAAAGTGCAAATTTTCTGGCGGGTGGTGAATTCCCCGTGCCAGTGCGTGGTGGCGGTTTAGATAACAGTGTCACCATCGAATACAAAGAATTTGGCGTCAGATTGTCTTTAACGCCGACCGTACTCGACAGTAATCGTATCGCCCTTAAAGTTGCGCCCGAAGTCAGTGAGCTGGATTTTAATGCCGGGATTGAAAGTGGCGGCGTAACGGTGCCGGCGCTGCGTGTCAGGCGAACCGATACTACCGTGGCCCTGGGGGATGGTGAGAGTTTTGTTATCAGTGGACTGGTCAGTCAGAACACCCTGGCCAATGTCGATAAGTTACCGGGAATTGGCGATATCCCGATCCTTGGGGCCTTTTTTCGCTCCAACCGATTTGATCGTAGTGAAACGGAGTTGCTGATGATTGTCACGCCAAGATTGGTTAAACCCATTGCCCGGACTGCGCAGTTGCCGGAGCTGCCAGGTGAGCGCTACCGAAATTATGACCCCAATTTTGCTGAGTTTATTTTTATGGAAAGTGGCCGGTTTGGCGAGCAGGCTCCTGTTAACAGCGGTTTTTCCAAGTAACGCATTATGGCTAAAAATCAAAAAAGTTCTTTTATCGTCATTCCGGGCAATGATGCGCAATTGATCTGGCTGCAGGAGGTTCTCTCCGAAGAGGGTGAGGTCGTAAAAGCCGACAGTGATTCGATTGAGCGGGTAAGGCAATTGCTCGATTTGACTGGTTCGCAAGTCATTTTTGTCGGGCTTGCGCCGGAAAACCTGCGCAAAACGGTGGCATTTATTGAAGATCTGGTGACCTTTAAAACCATGCTGATGGTTATAGCCGTTGCCGATAGCATGGACCATGATTTATTACTCAGTGCCATGCGCGCCGGTGCCCGTGAATTTATTACCAGCGGCACACGGCACCATGAAGTCATGCGTTTGGTTAACCGGTTGCAGCACCGGGCACCGGTTGCCCAGCACAGTCAGAGTTCACGCGGTAAGGTTATTTCGCTGGTCAGTGCCCGGCCGGGATCTGATACGCCGATGCTGGCGTTGCATTTAGCGATGTCGATTCAGATGGATGATCCTGCAGAAAAAGTGTTGCTGATGGATTTGGGTACACCGGCAGCCGATACGCTGACTTATTTAGGGATCAATGCACCGTACAGTTTTTTGGATGCGGTGCGTAGCTTGCGGCGGCTTGACTCGACATTGATCGACAGCGCTTTTGCCAAGCATGAATGCGGTTTGAAATTATTGGCACTGCCGGAAGAGCACACCGGTATGGGTGAAGTCACCTCTGCCGATATTTACGTGCTACTGGGGGTTTTGCAGCAATATTTCAGTCATATCATCATTAATCTTGGCGGTGTGCCTTATTCGGACTTCCTGCATTTATTGGTCAGCAATTCAGATACCACGCTGGCGTTGCTGGAACAGAGTGTGCCGAGCTGCAAACAGAATATGCAATTGATCCGTAAGTTGTCACAGGCGCAGATTGATATGAATAGCGTGCGTTTGGTGGTGGATCGTTATTTGTCCAACCTGCCACCGGATGCCGAAAATCTTGCCCGTGGCCTCAATGTCAGTTTACAGGCAACCTTGCCATCATCTGGTATGGCGCGCCTGAAGATGATGAACTCGGGTGATAGTTTGTTTGAATGTGCACCGCGTGATCCCTATACCCTGGCGGTGCGCAAAATGGCCAAAAAGCTTACATCGCCAGAGTCTGCTGCAAGCTCAGAAACTAACAAAAAAGGTCTGCTCAGCCGACTGGGTATCGGTAAACAAGCGAAGGCCAACGCATGAGCTTTCAATATCCCCATTATGACTTCAGCCTGAAAAATACCCAGACATATCAGGATATTAAATACGCGCTGCATCGCTATCTGATTGCCCGGGTTGAAGAAGATAAAATTCCGATCGTTGAATGGTCAGAGGATAAGCTGACTAACTATGTTTACGATCATGTCACCGAATATGCCAATAAAAGTCAGTTGGCGGTCAGCAGCCAGGATCTCGATGAACTGACCGAAGAAATGGTCAATGAACTGGTCGGTTATGGTCCGCTGCATTCGCTGCTGGCCGACGACAGCATCAGCGACATTATGGTCAACGGCGCTTACCACATCTTTTTTGAACGTAACGGCCGGGTGCAGGAGTCAGCGCTGCGTTTTATTGATGACGAACATGTGCTGCGCGTGATTCGACGCATTATTGCGCCGATGGGTCGGCGGTTAGATGAATCCAGTCCGATGGTGGATGCCCGGTTACCGGACGGCAGCCGCATCAATGCCATTATTCCGCCTTTGGCACTGGATGGACCGTGTTTATCGATTCGTAAATTCCGCCGTGAAATGTTGCGTGAGTCGGACATGCTGGTTTACGGCACGCTGAATCAGGCAATGCTTGATTTGCTGATTAAATCGGTACAAGTGCGCTGTAATATTATGGTCAGCGGCGGTACCGGTACCGGTAAAACCACTTTGCTGAATATCCTGAGTCGGTTTATTGATCCGGCGCAGCGGTTGGTAACGATTGAAGATGCCGCGGAATTGCAACTCGGTCATAACCATGTGGTGCGACTGGAAACCCGCCCCCCCAATGTTGAAGGCGAAGGTGAAGTTCGCGCCCGTGATTTAGTACGTAATGCGCTGCGGATGCGGCCGGATCGTATTATTTTGGGTGAGGTGCGTGGTGAAGAAGTGCTAGATGTGTTGCAGGCAATGAATACGGGTCATGATGGATCGATGAGTACCGTGCATGCCAACAATACCCGCGATGCGCTGACCCGGTTGGAAATGCTGGCTTCTTTGGCAAATTTTCGCGGTGGCCCGGATATCGTTCGGGAAATGATCGCCAGCGCGCTGGATTTAATCGTGCATATATCGCGATTTGCCGACGGCAAACGTCGCATTACCTCGATTGCTGAAGTCACGGGCTATCGCGATGGCCAGTTTATGCTCAATGAGTTGTTTCATTTCGAGTCTCAATCGGAGCGCCACGTTAATCAAAATGTGCGTCCTGCGAATCAGAAATTTGCCAGCGAGCCCCTGATTCAGGCTGACAATTTAAGCAATCCAGACCAACAGAGTTACTGATGACGTCATTGATTGCCAGCTTCTTTTTCGCCGGCCTGCTGCTGATTTTGGCCTTGATCGCGGTGGTGCGCAGTGGCAAGCAAGAGCTTAACGAAAAAGCCAGCCGGCATTTTTCGCATATTGCCGGCATGACGATTGATGGCAGCCAGTTCAAAGAACGCCGACGCCGATCTACCGCCGTCAAACAAATGTTCTGGCGGGCAGGACTGGCACCGCAAGAGCGACATATTGTGATTGCTTTAACTATTACTTCGTTGTTAACCATACTGGTTGGGCTGATCAATGGCTGGCTTGCGAGTTTAATGGTGCCGCTGATTTTGGCCATCACGTTGTATTTGTGGCTCTGGCATCGTGCCAGTGCACGAATTAAGGCGATTTTACTGCAGTTGCCATTATTTCTGGATCAGACGCTGCGGGCCATGGGTACCGGACGCAGTATGGAAAGTGCCCTGCAACTGGCCGCTCGGGAAACGCCCGATCCCTTGCGAGAAATTTTTGAGCGGGTGCTGCGTGCCAACCGGTTGGGCGATGACTTGGGCCAGTCGATTCAGGAGATTGCCGAGCTCTACCAGGTGCAAGAGCTGTATTTGGTCTCGCTGGCAATACGGGTCAATCGTACTTATGGCAGCAGTGTTCGTGATTTGCTCAATAATATCGTCAAAATGATTCACGATCGCGAGGCCGCCCGCCGTGAACTGCGCACTATGACCGGCGAAACGCGGGTCACCGCCTGGGTATTGGGTTTACTGCCGTTGATGATCGCCGCCTACATCATGATGATGAATCCGGGGTATATGTTAACCATGTGGCAGGATGACAGTGGCAAAATCATGTTGATGGCTGCACTGGGTTTTCAGGGCATCGGTGCTTTTATTTTATGGCGAATGATTAAGAGCATCTGATATGTCGATCTGGTTGATATTAAGTCTGTTATTAGTGATTTTGCTGTCCATCGGATTGTTTTTTGCTGCCCAGTATCAGGCACATCATGCTGATATAGCGGCGCAGCGGCGCTTCTATGAGTTATTGGAACGTAATACCGCAGAAATCGCCGTGGACCGTAGCTGGACCCGCGGTATGGTCAGACGGATGGCACAAAGCCGGTTGATGCGCTGGTTGCCAAAAATTGAACATCCGGAAACCATTCAATTATTAAAACAAGCCGGTTGGTACACAGCCGGCGGCCGCATTGCCTATTATTTATCAAACTGGATCACACCAGCGGTTTTAGTATTACTGGTGCTTATCTATGTGCTGGCATCTGGCAATCTCAGTAAAGAAGTGATCGCGGAATTATTTATTGCCGGTGCGGTAGGTTATTTATTGCCGAAAAATATATTGCGACGCTTCGCTAAAAACCGGCGAGCCAGATTATCCCGCGAAATACCGACGGCTGTGCATTTGCTACGCATGCTCTTTGATGCGGGATTATCGACTGAACATGCGCTTCGGGTATTACAAACCGAGGGTAAATTATTGGCCCCGGAACTGGCTAAAGAGCTATCAACGGTACTACGTCAAATTGATACCGGTCTGGATCCCGCCGATGCACTCAGTGAAATGGCCGCGCCGCTGGCAGTTAATGAACTCAACGATACCGTTGCCATACTCAAACAGGTTAGCCGGCATGGCGGCAATATTCGGGAAACACTGATTAAATTTGCCCAATTGATGGAAGACCGGCAATTATCGGCGTTACGGGAATACGTTAATGTCTTGTCAGGCAAAATGTCGGTGGTGATGATGGTGTTTTTATTTCCGGCATTGCTTATTTTTCTGGCGGGTCCTGGTTTTATGGCGCTGGCCAAAGGTCTGACGGGAGCATTGTGATGCAGTATTGGCTAATCATTGTCACTAGCTTGCTACTGAATGCCTGTGTTGCCATAGCACCGGGCGAGACATCTTATTCAGCCAATAGCAAACAAACAGCTTGTGGCAATCCACCTTCCAACGACACTGCCCTGCGCCTCGATATGGTGCAGCAATTAATGGCAGATGGCCGGATGCATGCGGCATTGGCACATCTTGATGAGCTCGATAGCGATGCCACGCAGGCAACCTATCTGCGAGCCGAAATTTTGCGTCAGTCTGATCGTAGTGAGCAAGCCAAACGGCTTTATCAACAGCTGACCAATAGTTGTTTTGCCGGCCAGGGACATCATGGTCTGGGTCTGATTGCCGGCCGTAATCAGCAACTGGCTGAAGCAGAATTACAGTTAGCCAAAGCGGCTGAATTGTTACCCGTCAATGCCCGGATCCGCAATGATTATGGGTATGCCTTATTAATTACGGGCAAGTTCGATAGTGCCCGTCACGAATTTTTAACGGCAATGCAATTGGATGATGCGAATCGTCTGGCAGAGACCAACATGGTGATCTTATTGTTTTTGCAGGATCAACCCGAAAAAGCCCGGTCGTTTGCCAACAAATTAAATATGGATAGTCAGACTTTGGCCGACTTGCAGTTGCAGGCAAAGGCACTGGCAAAGCAGATTTCATCGGCGCAACCTTGAGGAGACAATCATGACTCACATACAGATTCTGGCCGGACTGTGCTGTTTATTCAGTTCACCGCTATGGGCAGATACCGTTAACAGCGACAATGTTCCGAAAATGGGTGAGCAGACCCGTAACTGGTTGGATTTGCAGCGCAGTGGTGATGCTGCATCAACTCAGCCACAGACAATTTCCGGGCCGGTTGCCGCCAGAATTCATCAGCGATATCAGGACAGTTTTACGCATCCCATCCCGGCGTTTTTTTCGGGTGACGAAGGCGATGCTTCGGTTCTGGATAAATAACGGTTAATTGATGCTTTATCAGTCAAATTTGCCAGCTAAGCAGACCGGCGCGCTGGGTTTATTTGCGATATTGACCTTGCTTTTGGCCATATTGTTTGCAGCACTGGCAGTAGATACCGGCCGCTTACTGATGGAGCAACGGCGTTTGCAAACCGTTGCTGATATGGCTGCCCTCGATGCCTCATCAGCGACCGGCAGTTGCGGTAGTGGCACTTTTGATGATGTCGAAGCCTTGGCGCAGGCCAGCGCAGGGCGTAATAATCATGCGGGACAGCCGCTTGAGGTGCTGGTTGGTGTGGTTGATGTGGGCGCTGGTGGTGTTCGGGAATTTACCGAAACAACGGCAGACATCGCCAGTGCGGTCAGCGTTAGCGCCAGCGAAACGGTGCCGGCCAGTTTGTTTGCCGGTGGTATTTTGGGTAATAACACAACATTACAGGCGAACGCCGTTGCCGAGCGTGCGGCTTTGGCCGGTTTCTCAGCAGGTAGTCTGTTGCTGTCGATTTCAGATGAGCAAACGACCATCCTCAATAACGTATTTGGCAGTATTTTGGGATCACCATTAAGCCTTGATGTGCTGTCTTATCAGGGGATTGCTAATACACAGGTTTCACTGGGAGAGCTGGCATTTATCGCTGGTGTGGCCTCACCGGAAGAATTACTGGGTAGTGAATTTACCCTGGGTGAGTTGATGCAAATCTATGCCGATGCGGTTAATGCTGATGAGGCGGCGACGGTTGAAGCAATTACTGGCAGTCAGGCGCTGGCAGATTTAACGGTAAACACATTAACTGCCGAATTCAGCGATATTCTGGCGCTGACAACTGAAAAACCTATTGATGCCGCCGAAGCAGAAATTAATTTATTTGACTTAATCAACACCACAGCGATTGTTGCCAATGGAACCAACGCCATTAATTTACCAATGCAACTCAATTTGCCGGGTGGCTTATTAGCGGTTGAAACCCAGCTGACTGTGACCGAGGCGCCCCAAATTGCAATTGGCCGCCCGGGACGGGATGGCGATGGTAACTGGCGTACTGAGATCGATACGGCGCAATTACGTTTGGTTACTACGATTGAGGATGATCTTCCGGGCATTAATCTGGGTGTGATCAATGCTGAAGTCAGTATTGATATAGTTATAGAGTTAGAAACAGCACAGGGAACGGCATGGTTACAATCGATTCAGTGTGGTTCCATTGATAACCGAAATGCCGTGGTCACTATCGGCAACAATACCGGGGCGGCAACATTAACCTCAAGCCGGGCATCTAATCCGGCTGAAGAGCCGTTTATCGGCATCGGCCTGAGTGCAATTTTGCTGGGTAGTTGTGATGTCAAATTACCCCCTATTAACACGGCAATTCAGTCACCGGTCAGTGAAGATTTAATATTCGATGTGCCTCAGCCGACAATAGCATCGCTGCCAATGGCACAAGAAACCGGAACCGGACTGGGTTTAACCATTGATCTTGGCAGTGGCGAACCTGAAAATAATTGTTCAGGTTTGCTGTCGGTAGTCGGCCTGACGATAGATCAACTGATCAGTCCGATATTGGCTGACATTGTTTCGCCACTGGTCACTGATTTGCTGAGTGAAATAATCGAGCCGATCCTGACGATGCTGGGCATCAAAATCGGGTCAATGGATGTCACACTTTTCAGTGTTGAAGTTGAACGTCCGGAAATGCAGCGTTAATCAGTAAACTGATGCCAGGAAACCTGATTGCGTCCAGCGGCTTTAGACCGATACAGTGCTTCATCAGCAAGCTTTAATGGATTGGCAGATTCTTCAAGTTCACTGGCAAACACGGTGGCGCCGCCCAGACTGATGGTCACATAACCCGAGGGCGTATCGGCGTTCTCAATATGCAGTGATTCCACCGCCGTACGCATTCGATCGGCAAGCTGATAAGCATCATCACGAGTGGTTTGGTTGAGCAAAACGACAAATTCCTCACCACCATAACGGGCGACTAAATCGGTTGCCCGGCGGGCGGTATCTGCTAAAGTTCTGGCCACCTGTGTCAGACATTTATCACCGGCCTGATGACCATATTTGTCGTTAAACTGTTTGAAGAAGTCGATATCAATCATCACTAGTGAAATCGGAATGCCTGAACGCCGGGCTTGTGCCCAGACTTGTTCCAGCATCATATCAAAACGACGCCGATTGGCGATATGAGTCAGTTTATCTTCGCCGGCATCATTTTCGAGATCAAAGCGTGACATCAAATCATCGATTAGATCCCGTCGCCGTTGCACAGCCGAGTAGTACAACACGACGATCATCAGCAAGATTGCCGGAATGATTTCCCAGCCGGGATTGGCATCGGGAAGCACCAGCATAAACAGCAGCGGTGCCGTCAAACCGAGTAGAAACGCCGCATAAATAGTGGGAAAAGCACTCAATTTGAGTAATTCGCTGGCTGCAACGGCGCTCATCATCAAGATCACAAATAACCGCGTTTCGAAACTTAACTCGGGGAGTAACAAAGCGGTCAGACCGAAACTGAGGCCAGCAGCTAATGAAGCATTGGTGAATTGGCTGAGGCTTTGTGGTTTGACGGTGACGGCAATGGCCTTATTAAAATGCCGGCTGATATGCCATTGCCAAATACCGCCGGAAAAAACCAGCAACAGCCAGACAGCAAATTGAATGGGTGGTAATTGCGGCCACAGGTAAACCGCTAAAAGGGCTGCAAAAACTGCATGATGAATTAACGACACCGTTGGGTGGCGATGCAGTTCACGAAATAAATGGCTGGAGAGCTGGTGCGGATTAATCAAACGCTGTTTCCTGAATTTAGACTATGTTTGTATCCGTCACATAGCAGTGCAGACATCCTCTGTCTGAGCGTGTTGAAGCTAATAATCAAGCCATCATTCTCTCAGTAGTGGAAGGCTTAGGCAATACATGCCGCTGGCAAGCAAGCGATTTTTCCGATGGTGACATTGCTCTGCGGGCTATTAAAGTCTATCTTTATACGGTTAGTTTAAGAGGCACAAATGACCTATTGTTTAGCGATTTCTTTGGATGCTGGCCTGGTGCTGACCTCGGATTCCCGAACCAATGCCGGGATTGATCAGGTTAGTACCTATAGCAAGATGTTTGCTTTTAAAACCGATGCCGATCGCGCTTTGGTGTTGCTCAGTGCCGGCAATCTGGCGACGACGCAATTTGTGGTCGAACAAATCAAGCGCGATATCCGCGAAAATCAGCAGAAAAACCTCAATACGCTGAGTTATATGTCCGATACCGCTGATTATGTCGGTGAAATTCTCAGTAGCCGTATTCGCCGTTATTCAGAAAATGAAGCCAGTGGTTTTGCGCCGGAAGCGACACTACTGCTGGCCGGCCAAATTCAGGGCAATCCGCCGCAGACCTTTATGATTTATCCGCAAGGCAATCACATCACCACCTCAACGGAAACGCCTTATTTGCAAATCGGTGAAAGCAAATACGGCAAGCCGGTACTGGATCGTTTTATCCGGCCTGATACGTCGTTACTTGATGCCGCCACCTGTTCGCTGATTTCCATGGATTCCACCATGCAAAGTAATGTCAGCGTTGGCCCGCCGATTGAAGTGATGATTTATAAAAAAGACAGCTTTGATATCAGTCACCGATACCGTTTTCATGCCGATCATCCGTATCTGCTCGAATTACGTAAAGCCTGGGGCGATAAGCTGCGCGAGGCATTTACGGTTATGCCGCGTTTTAATGAGCAGTAGGCCAGTCGCGGATCAGTTGATCAACAAACTGCAGTTTTTTCTGAACGCCAGGCGAAATGACAAACGGATAAGCATCGGCATTACCAATGCTGCGATTAAGTGCATTCAACACCAGCACCAGTTGCAGCCACTCAGATAACCAGCTGGAAAAGGGCACGTTGCCATCTGGTGTGGCAATGACCTCAAAGGCTAACGCGGTTTCCAGTGCTTCATTCATTAACAAATAATGCGCCCAGGTTTCTGCCCAGTCCTCAAGCGGATGTACGCTGGCATAGGCTGAAATAAAGTTTTCCTGCCAATTTTCGACCGGACCATGCTGATAATACTGCTCAAGCGCTGCCTGATAGTCCTGATCCGGATCGCCAAATAATTCAACAAATGCTGTTTTAGCGGGTGTAGTGGCAATTAGCTGCCAGTAATAATGACCGACTTCATGACGGAAATGGCCCAGCAACGTCCGATACGGTTCATTCATCGCTTCTTTTGCAGCCTCCCGATAACTGCCATCAGCCTCCGCAGCATTAATGATGATACAGCCATTGGCATGACCACTTAGCACTTGCTCATGGCTCGCATCGGGATTGCTTTGCTGGTCTTCCAGAAAATCGAAGTACAGCGGATGCTGCGGCAAATTGACCGGTAAATTGAGCGTCAGTAAGCCATATATCATTCGCCTTTTGGCGGTTTCCAGAATTTGCCAGCGTTTTTGATTATAAATATAGCTTTGATCGGGGATGGTTCGGGTCAGACGACAGGCAATACACTGAGCATTGGCATCATCATCGCTAATCAACCAATTACAACCGACCGGCTGACGATGCAACTGGCAGCGGCGAAATCGTTGAGAACTATCGTCACTGGCTTCAAGGTGATCACCTTTATCGGTGACGGCAATTAATGTCAGCCGACGCGGATCAAAGCCGAGGCTGGCGCCACAATGATTGCAGTGGCTATTCTCAAAAAACAGTTCCTGTCCGCAGCTGCAGTGAAAGCGTTTCATGCGCTGGTGTAATCCGGATAAAACCACTGCGCACTGATTTGACTGTTTAATTCAGCGAGTTGGACTTGCAAGTCATCCATCTGCCGGTGTATGGCTTCAGCTGGAATGTCACTGTGATTGTTATTCAACAGGTTATGCAGCACTTGTTTTTGCGTAGCCAACAGGCTTTCCGGTTGTGGTAATGGACTTAAATAGCGGCCAATGGCACTCAGCGAAAAAAATAATGAACGCGGAAACGCGGTATCACGGATCAGATAATCCAGTACCGGCGCTGCCGAGACATTTGAGCCATTAACGCGGGTATACATTTGCTGGGCACTGAGGGCGCGCAGTAAATGTGTCCATAACAAGCCATCAAAAGCTCTAACCGGATCGCTGCGGTTTTCTTTGAGCAACAAGGAAGCCATTTCCAGGATCCGGCTGGTCATATCAGCGCGTTCCAGGTGTTTGGCGATTTGCAAAAAGTAATAGGCATTATTGCGGCTCATATGGTTGGTTAAAATGCCCCAGACAGTCTGACAACGTTCCATGATTGCCAGCAGCAAATTTTGCCGGCGCCGGCGATTACTTAACGCCGACATTTCTTCCTTGACCAGTAAATACAGTTCGTTGACTTGCTCCCAGGTTTCTTCAGGCAAAACATCCAGCGAGGTGCGGGCGTTTTCCCTGAGGGCTGTCAGTGAGTGTATCAGGGCCATTGGGTTATCGGTGTCGGCCAGCAGAAAATGCATGACATTTTGCTCGCTGATCTGCTCGTAACCAGCGTGATAAAACACATCGCCATCAAAAATACTGACCAGCGTAAACCAGTCAATCCCGGCTTCATGCGGTAAGTCCATCAATAAGCCGGTATGCACATTGATAAGCCGGGCGGTATTTTCGACTCTTTCCAGATAACGTGCCAGCCAGTAAACCCGTTCCGCCACCCGCGACAACATCAGTTGGTCCCTCCCAATAAGGCTTCATCGACGATCCAGGTGTCTTTACTACCGCCGCCCTGCGAGGAATTGACGACTAAAGATCCTTCCATCAACGCCACCCGGGTCAAACCGCCCGGTGTTACATAATGGTTGCGGCCAGACAGGATAAACGGCCGTAAATCCACATGTCTCGGGGCAATTTTGTCACCACAACTGGTCGGTGAGACTGATAACTTCAGGGTGGGTTGGGCGATGTAATTATTGGGGTCATCGATAATCAGTTTGCGAAATTCGGCGATCTTTTCTTCACTACTGTGTGGGCCGACCAGCATGCCGTAGCCACCGGATTCATTGGCTGGTTTCACCACCAGATCCGGCAGGTTATCAAGCACATAACGTAAATGCTCCGGATCCCGGCACAGGTAAGTTGGTACATTGGGCAGCAGTGGTTCTTCATTTAAGTAATAGCGAATCATCTCCGGCACATAGGCGTATATCACTTTGTCATCAGCGACGCCGCAACCCGGCGCATTGGCAATTGCGACTTTGCCATCCCGCCACGCCTGCATAATGCCCGGGATGCCCAGCGTTGAATCATCACGAAATACCAACGGATCGATAAAATCATCATCAATGCGCCGGTAAATGACATCGACTTTTTCCAGGCCATGGATGGTTTTCATATAAACATAGCCATCTTTTCCGATCAGCAGATCGGCGCCTTCCAACAAGGTTAAGCCAGCCTGCTGGGCCAGTGAGGCATGTTCAAAATAAGCGGAGTTATAAATGCCGGGTGTCAGCAGCACTATATTGGGATTGTTTAAATCGGGTCGCAATGAAGCAAGCATGGCCGCTAAATGTGCCGGGTAGTCATTAACCGGGCTGATATTCAGTAATTTGAATAATTCTGGCAGCACCCGCTTGGTGGTTTTACGGTTTTCCAGCATATAAGCGACGCCGGAGGGCACCCGCAAATTATCTTCCAGAACATACAGCGTGCCATGATCATCACGGACCAGATCCGAGCCGCAAATATGTGCCCAGACGCCGTAAGCGGGGCGCATATTACGGCATTGTGGCCGGTAGCCCTTGGATTGCATGACCACATCTTCAGGAATAATGCCATCTTTGATGATCTGGCCGTCATTATAAATATCATCAATGAACTGATTTAAGGCGCGGATGCGCTGTATCAGCCCCTTTTCGGTGCAATCCCATTCCCGTTTAGCGAGAATGCGCGGGATGATATCAAACGGCCAGGCACGATCAATATTGCCGGCATCAGAATACACGGTGAAGGTGACACCGCGTTCCAGGATCTCGATTTCTGATTCTGCAACCCGTTGATTAAACGCGTCATTTCTCATCGATTGCAAATGATCCAGCAATCGATAACTAAACGTTCGTGGCTGATGCTGGTCGACCATCAGCTCATCATAAAAGCCGCCCGGATCGTAATCCCGCCACAGATGTGTCATTCGCAAACTCCTTGTTCATCACACGTTTTGTACTTGTGACTGCAAGTGTTGTGCCCTATATCCGGGCGAAGCGAAAGGCGGCAGTTTGGCTTAAGATTTGATCGCCATCAACACTTCGCCCGGCGTCACCCGATCACCTTTTTTAACAGCAATGGATTCGACGGTACCGTCAATTTTGGCCAGTAATTCGGTTTCCATTTTCATGGCTTCGACCACCATTAAGGCCTGACCACTGCTAACGCTATCGCCGACATTGACCAATACATCAACCACATTACCCGGCAGCGGCGTAGTGACATGTCCCGGTTCGCTGGCTTTTTGCCGGCCGCCACTGCCGCCTTCATTAACGTATTCATTAAGCGCTTCGAAGGTGACTTCTTCGGGCATACCATCGAGTGAGATATACACTTTGCGTTTGCCACCGCCAACATCACCCATACCGGTGATGGCAATTTCATAGGTTTCGCCGTGTACATCGACTTTAAATTCGGTCGCCATGGCGTCTGCCGGACGATTTTTGGCATCAGCCGGTAGCAGGGTTTCCGGTTTTAAGTTGCCGTCCGCACGTTGTTGTAAAAATTCACGCCCGAGATCCGGGAACATGGCATAAGTCAACACGTCTTCTTCACTTTTGGCCAGTTCGCCGATTTCACCGCGTAGTTTATCGAGTTCGGCTTTGAGCAAATCGGCCGGCCGGCAATCCATGACCTCACCATTGCCTATGGCGCGTTTTTGTAGATCGGCATCGACTGGTGCCGGTGGCTGGCCATAGCCGCCAGATAAATAGCGTTTTACTTCGTTAGTAATGGTTTTATAACGTTCGCCAGCCAGTACGTTGTACACCGCCTGCGTGCCGACAATTTGTGATGTCGGAGTGACCAGCGGCGGATAGCCCAGATCTTTGCGCACCCGCGGGATCTCATCGAAAACCTCCCGGATCCGGTCCAGCGCATTTTGTTCTTTAAGCTGGTTGGCCAGGTTGGACATCATGCCGCCCGGCACCTGGCTGACCTGTACCATGACATCTTCGCGAGTGAATTCGCTTTCAAATTGATGGTATTTTTTGCGAACGTCGCGGAAATAGTCAGCAATTTCGGTTAACAGGTGTAAATCAAGGCCGGTATCCCAGTCGGTATCACGAAGTGCTGCCACCTGCGCTTCAGTAGCCGGATGGCTGGTGCCGCTGGCAAATGAAGAAATCGCCGTATCAATCCGGTCAGCGCCGGCTTCAATAGCTTTTAACTGACATTGTGCCGCCAAACCGGAGGTCGAATGACTATGAATAACCAGTGGTAAATCGACGGCAGATTTGATGGCTGCTACCAGTTCATACGTCGGATACGGCGCCAGCAAACCGGCCATATCTTTAATCGCGATGGAGTCCGCACCCATATCACGTAAGGCTTGCGCCTGTTTTACAAATAAAGCTGGTGTATGCACCGGGCTGGTGGTGTAAGCAATAGTGCCCTGCGCATGTTTGCCGCTTTCTTTAACAGCTTTCATCGCCGTTTCCAGATTACGCAGATCATTGAGGGCATCAAATACCCGGAATACATCGATGCCATTGCTGGCGGATTTTTCGACAAATGCTTTGACCACATCGTCAGCATAATGCCGGTAACCCAGCAGATTCTGGCCTCGCAGCAGCATTTGCAGACGGGTGTTGGGCAGCGCTTGTTTTAAATCACGCAGCCGTTGCCACGGATCTTCTTTCAAAAACCGTACGCAGGCATCAAAGGTGGCGCCACCCCAGACCTCCAGTGACCAGTAGCCAACCTTATCGAGTTTTTCACAGATCGGCAGCATATCTTCGGTGCGCATCCGCGTCGCAATAAGCGACTGGTGGGCATCACGCAAAATGACATCGGTTACTTCAATTTTTTTCATTACAAAATCTCCGGCAAAGCGTCAGGTTTACCAGCCGGCATGGGCGGCAAGGGCAGTGGCAATGGCCAGCGCAACGGCGCTGGGATGGCGTTTTTCAGAATAATTAAGCAGTTCCGGGTGGCTGGGCACAAAGCTGGTATCGAAATGGCCGCTGCGAAAATCCGGGTGTTTGAGGATTTGCTGATAATACGTCGCGGTGGTTTTGATGCCATGCAAACGCATATCATCGAGCGCCCGCTGACCACGATCCACGGCATCTTCCCAATTCAACGCCCAGACCACCAGTTTTAAACACATCGAATCGAAATGTGGCGGGATCTCGTAGCCGGTATAAATGGCGGTATCGACACGGACACCAGGGCCTCCCGGGGCGTAATAATGGGTAATGCGGCCAAAGCTGGGCAAAAAATCGTTTTTGGGATCTTCGGCATTGATCCGGAACTGCAGGGCAAAACCACGGTATTGAATATCCTGCTGGCGATAGCTGAGCGGCAGGCCGCTAGCGATACGTAATTGCTCTCGGACAATATCGACGCCGGTGATTTGTTCGGTAATGGTGTGCTCGACCTGAATGCGGGTATTCATTTCCATGAAATACACCTGATTGCCGGTCAGCAAAAACTCGACGGTGCCGGCATTTTCATAACCAACCGCTTTAGCCGCTTTGACGCCGAGTTCACCGATATAGTCACGTTGTTCCGGGGTGAGTTGCGGGCTGGGAGCGATTTCTATCAGTTTCTGATTGCGGCGTTGAATGGAGCAATCGCGCTCGTATAAATGCACCACATTGCCATGGCTGTCGGCGAGAATTTGTACTTCGATATGGCGTGGATTAACAATACATTTTTCTAAAAACACTTCGGCGCTGCCAAAGGCTTTGGTCGCTTCTGAAATGACCCGTGGATATTGCTGGCGCAGTTCACTGGCCGAATCACAGCGGCGAATACCACGGCCACCGCCACCAGAAGTGGCTTTGATCATTACCGGATAACCAAGGTCTTCAGCCAGTTTCAGCGCATCATCCAGATCTTCTAAATTGCCATCTGAACCCGGCGTAATCGGCACACCAGCAGCGCGCATGCTGTCGCGGGCGGCGGTTTTATCGCCCATTTGCTTTATGACGCTGGATTTGGGGCCAATAAAGGTGACGCCATGTTGCTCGCAAAGCTCGGCAAACCGGGCGTTTTCCGATAAAAAGCCATAGCCCGGATGAATGCCGTCACAGCCGGTTTGCAAAGCTAAATTGACAATACGCATGGGGTCCAAATAACCGGCGACCGGATCATCGCCCAATGAGTGTGCTTCGTCAGCGCGTTTTACATGCAGACTGTATTTATCTGCTTCGGTATACACCGCTACCGATCGGATGCCCATTTCGGCGCAGGCGCGCACAATGCGCACGGCAATTTCGCCGCGATTGGCAATCATCACTTTTTTCAGCATAGCGGTCTCCCGGATAACATGAAAAAATCTTAAATCAGCCGACCCATAATTAAAAGTTGATAAAATTTTGACCAGTGATAAGTTATTGCTTATTAATGGCTGGGAGATACTGATGTCACTAAGTTTGCAACAATTGTTAAATCGGCTGTCATTTCGCCAGTTACAAATTTTTCAGGCCGTTTATGAGCATAAAGGCTATCGCAAAGCCTCAGAGGCGCTCGGTCTGACACAGCCAGCAGTCAGTTCACAGATCCGCAAACTCGAAGAAGCCATTGAAGAACCGGTGTTTGAATATATCGGCCGGACGCTGTATTGCACGCCGGCAGGGGAGCGTCTGGCCGCCTGTATCGGTGAAATGTTTGGTCAGCTCAGTCATTTGCAGAGTGAGTTGCATGCGCTTAAAGGCCAGCTTTCCGGTGAATTGCGACTCTGTTTGGTCAATACCGCGCAATATGTGGTGCCACCGCTATTAAAAGCATTTTTACAACAATATCCGGCGGTAAAAGTGTCACTACATGTTGTTAACCGGGCCGGCGCGATTGAGCGGCTGGCCAATAATAGCGACGATCTGGTGATAATGGGATTGGTGCCCTCAGACCGGCCACTGACGATTCTGCCGTTTCTTGATAACGAACTGGTCCCGGTTATGGCGGCCGATTTTAAGCTGAAAGGTAAAGGGCCGATGACGCTCTCACGGTTCTTACAGCAGCCATTATTGATGCGTGAAACCGGCTCCGGCAGCCGTTTAGCGCTGGAGCAATATTGTCAGCAGCAGCATCTAACCGCACAACCTTTTATGGAAATGGGCTCGATTGAAACACTCAAACAAGGTGTTATAGCCGGCCTCGGTGTGGCTGTTGTGCCAAGGCTCAGCGTTCAGGCGGAATTAAAACTGGGCCTGATGAAAATGATGCCGGTAAAAGATTTTGCACTGCGGCGCAGCTGGTGTCTGGTATATCCAAAAGGCAAACATTTAAGCCCTGCTGCGCAGGCTTTTGCCGCCTTTATTCAAGATAATTTAGCGGCGATCAATAAGCTATTTAGCCATTAAATATATTCAGTGATTAGCCGCTGCCGCTTGGCATTCATCAAACACCGTCTGGCTAAAAGTACCGATGACTGCATATTGCGCTTCAAGACCAACTTCAACTGGTTCAGCATAAGCACGCAACAACAGACCACGGGTTTTATTGCCAGCCGCTTCTTGCATGGCCTCAGCAATTGGCAGGCCTTGCTGGCGGTAGGTCATAAAGGTATTGGCTTTTTGCTGCCAGACTTCGCAGCTCTCGGCTTCAATGGCATAAGCGGTGGGCAACGCGAGCATAAAACTAAGCATTAGTAAGGCTTTCATCACGTTATGGTCTTTTCAAAAGTTGAGAAATTAAGCCTGTTAGAGGGGAGCAAGCAGAAAAAATTCATTTTGTTGAATTTACGCCGGCAAAATCCTGATCTGTCTGGCTTTGCCGGCGCAGATTTGAAAGCTTAAAACAATAATTTAACGCCGAGCGATATCACCCAGTCTTCTTCACGCTCACCGGCATTGCGGGCAATCGCTGCGGTACGGCCGAATTTGCGTTCGTATTTAAAATCAACATAAGGCACCAGCTTGCGGTTGATCTCATAGAACAGTTTAACGCCGAGTTCACCGTCGCTGAGGCCACGGCCCAGCGATTGCCGGGCGGCATTCTGCGCGGTGAAATCCAGCTGATAGTATGGTTCAAAACCAAACCGCTGGGTAAACAGCAAATGGTTTTTTTGCTTCAGCCGGAAGCTGACATCGCCGTAATCACTGACAAATAAATGCGCCTGCGTTTCGAACAAATAGGGTGCCAAGCCATTAACACCCAAAACCGCATAGCTGGTTGATTCTGGCTGGCTGTCATGACGCAGACCGAGCTGCAGATCCCAAAAGTCAGCGATATTGCGGCTGTACATAACCCAGATTTCACTTTCTTCAAGTTGGCCTTTATGGCCTTCAAGCTGACCTTTCAGCCATAGCTTATGGATGTCACCGCCGATCCAGCCATCCCATTCGGCATGACTTTTATCACCCTCACTGCCGCCACCATGCTGGGCTTCCAGCCAAAATGCGTGATAGGTCGCGCCGCCATGATCGTCATGCATGTCGTCAGCATGACCGCTAGCAATAAACAGGCTGCAAAACATAGCGATAAACAATTTGTGATTAATGGTGATCATGATGACCTCCATTGTCGATATCGCTTACCGTTGGCATTTGTGGCATTTCGCCATCATATTCGGCAACCACTACTTTAGACATCATGCCGGCTGCCATGTGATACAGCAGATGGCAATGAAACGCCCATTCACCGGGCTCATCTGCGGTCAGTAACACTGAATAACTATCACCAGGCGGTACATTGACGGTATGTTTATTAGGCAGTTTTTCAGCAGGCTGGCCGTTTTCCAATTGCACAAACATGCCGTGTAAATGCATCGGATGCGCCATCATGGTGTTATTTTTAAAACTCAGACGAACCCGTTCGCCATAACGCAGCGGTATCGGCTCAAACTCGGGATCCGAAAATTTACGGCCGTTAATGGTCCAGATAAACCGCTCCATATTGCCGCCCAAAACGACCTCGATTTCCCGCGCCGGTGGCCGTTGGTCTTGCTGCTTTTCCAACGCGCGAAGATCGCTGTATTGCAGGGCTTTATGGCCTTTCGGGGTATTGGCATCAGCCCAGCCGCTTTGCATCTTTGCTGTGTCACTATCCGACATATTGTGGCCGCTGTGATCCATTTCCATGTCACCGTGGTTCATAGCTTCGCCGTTATGATCCATGTCGTGACCCATATCCGCCATGGTTAATAAACTGCGGTGCCGTTTTTCCGGTACTGGCCCTTTCATACCCTGTTGCGGTGCCAGCGTGCCGAGGGCAAAACCACTACGATCAATTGCTTCTGCTGCAATCGTATAAGCCTGGTTGGCTTCAGGAGTGACGATCACATCGTAGGTTTCAGCAACGGCAAAGCGAAATTCATCAACTTCAACAGGCTCAATATATTGACCATCAGCCTGCACTACCGTCATTTTCAGTCCGGGGATCCGCACGTCATACATCGACATTGCCGAGGCATTGATAAAGCGCAATCTAACCCGTTCGCCGGGCTTGAAAATGCCGGTCCAGTTCTGCTGATTGGTTTTGCCGTTGATCAGAAAGGCATCGTAACGAACATCAGCCAAGTCGGTCGGCGACATGCGCATTTGGCCCCACTGGCTGGCCGTTTGCCAGGCAGATTTAAAGCCTTCTTCGCGGACATCAGTAAAAAAGTCACCAACAGTGCGCTGTGCATAGTTGTAGTAGTGCGGGCTTTTTTTGATATTACTTATAATTTGCTGGCCGGTTTCTTCTCTGAAATCAGAGAGCAGCACGACATAATCACGATCAGCCTGCACCGGCCCTGCTACTTTGGGATGCACAATCAATGCCCCGTAATGGCCTTCCTGTTCCTGGGTGCCGCTGTGAGCGTGATACCAATAGGTGCCGTTTTGGCGTAAATCAAACCGGTAAGTAAAATGTTCGCCCGGCGGGATCGCTTCAAAGCCGCCTATACCCGGAACACCATCCATATCGGGCGGTAATAGCAAACCATGCCAGTGCACCGAAGTGGGTGTGTCCAGTTTATTTTCAACATGGATCACGGCGGTGTCGCCTTCAGTAAATTCTAAAACCGGCCCCGGAATGCCGCCATTGACGGTGATTTTATCAACGGTATTACCGGTAATATTAACCGGCTGACGGTCGATCACCAGTGTCTGCTCAGTGGTCGCAGCCAATGCCGGTATGACTGACACAAGTGCCAGCAGCCCGGTAAAGATTTTTGTAAACAAATTCATAACCAATCCTCAATTAAATAAATCAGCATTACGCGGACGCAATGCAGCTCAGGAATTGAAGATTAGCTTCGCGGTGGGCGTTCGAATTTGGCGGGAGATTGGCTGACAGTATGTTCAGACAATGCTGTCAGTGTGTTGAGGATAATGGTTGGCGTTGCAGCCTGATGATGCCGGGATAAAGCTACGTTGGCGTGACAGCCGGTCGCAGCACAATCACAACTTTGTGCACAATCGGTGCTGTGTTGATGTTGGGACTGAACAGCGTGCTCTTCATGACAATCCATGGCCTGCTCATGCGATGCCGGCTCAACTACCGATATAACATTCGCCTGCGCCGTTGGCACCAGTATTGATATCAGCAGTAAGCCGAGTAGCAGACAATGTGAAAGGGCACGTTGTGTGATCATTAATTCGATTTTATAAGCTCCGATAAGCTATAGACCAGAGGAATGGTAAAAGTTCTTTGCCAGCAAACCCAATAACAGACATTGCGATAAGTGCATAAGAAATAATACCTTCCAATTCCCGGATCAATGCCTTTAAGTAACGATAACCCGCATTTTCGCTGCAGAAAATTCAAGCCGCCTGAATATAACTGCACAAAATGTAATGTTATTGTGTCATTATTATCAATATAACTTGATTAAATGACGGAATTTATTAGTTTTTTTACAAGTTTTAGTTGGTTAAGCAGTGTTGATGGATTCATGCAAACATTAAAAATGTTTGAACCTGACAAAGCGCACTTACGACACACCTCATACACAGTGTTGTTCTGTGATTTGTCGTGAGGAGACTAAAATGAAAAATAGAAATTCCCAACTAATTCATGCCTGCTTTGCCATTGGCCTGACAGGATTACTTACATCAGCTGTTGTTACGGCGGCGCCACCACCCCACTATATACAATCAATTACGCTTGCAGCTCAGGAAGGTATTAATACCAATATGGTGGTATTAAAAAATGTGTCTGCCAACAAGCATGTTGATGCCATTCAGGTTCAGCCGACAACGTCAGATATCGCGATTGCCCTTAACGGTCATCTCAGTTGTGCGGAGCATAAAGATATAGTTTATGACAAAGCCATGGCCTATTTTGGCCCATCGGAAGCGAGCCTGTTCTCAGCATCTTATTTCCCATCGTTCACAGCGGGCAAAAATCCCCGGATTCCCGAGTCAGGTAATAATGAAAAGTTTAATGTGCCGCTGGCACAGATTAAGCAGGGCCACCCGGCGATTCGCTTTGATCCTTTGCAGGAACTGAATAAGGAATTGCAGCAGCACCTGAATCAGGGCGGTACCAAGCTGGCTTTCTATCAGCAGGATCACTTTATGCAAGTTGAGCGCACAGTCTCCATGGCGGGCTGGTGCAAACTCAAAAACAGCAATGATTCTCAGGTTGAAGATGCAATGGCCACAGTTAAGTTGACGGTGATATATGAAGGCGATCCGGATTTGAAACTGACGGGTACTCTGAATGCCCAGTTGGCGAATAATATGCCCAATCAGGTCAATAATAACTTGCCGATGAAACTGGACAAGGCCGACTTTCAGCCCAATATCCCACATCACTACGGTCAATGCATTCCGGACCAGAATCCGGCGATTCAGATCAATCTGCAATTCAGCGGCACCAACACTGCATTATTGGATCTTAAGGTCATGCCGGTGAGCAATACATATGCTGATTACGGTACCTATTACGCATTCAGCAATATTCCGGTTAATGCCAAACACAGCAAACATATTAACTTTTCATTTCCGCTGATTAATCTGCTGAGCCAGGACAAATATTCCTACATGGCCATTTCAGATAACAAAGTCTGGAATCACAACATGAAAATCGTGGCGCGGGTGAAACCTGAAGGTAAAGACTGGAGCCAGTGGCAGGATTATGACACCGCGGTTTTCAAACACCGTTGTGAGCCACAAGTGAAATTCTATAGTCCGGCTGGCCTGGGTGGCTACCAGGATAATGGTGAGGGTGCACCGGTTGTACCTGGCCGTAATACTGTAAAACCAGCCGATATCAAGCCTGACATGGGTAAGATTCAAGCGCCCGCTCCCGTTGACCCGACACCTGTGCCGGGGCCACGCAGAGTCCAGCCTGCGGATACAGATCCTCAGCCGCAATGGCAGCTAAAAGCGATACCCCAGGAGTGAACAGCCAAAGCCAGTATTGAGCCGGCCAATGTTAAAGGTCTTTTTTAACCAGCGCGCCCTTAACCCGGGCGCGCTGTATTTTGCATGGATAAGCCAAGACCATGAAGATTAAACTAATAAAGTGTTGTTCTCTGTTGTTGATGCTGTTTTCGCCGTACGTTTATGCAGAGGATTGGCAGGCAGAGCTGATAACAGAACCCGGTTCAGGTCATTTATTGCTGATTGATTTACCGGCTGAGCTGGATATCCAGACCTTAACCCGGCTCAGTGTAGAGCTTGATGGCATAGATATTACGGCTGCCATGGGCTACGAGGAAGGGGATTTCACCTATACGCCGTTACAGGCTTTGCCGCCCGGTTTGCACACATTAAAACTGGTTGTATTAAATGCTGACGGGTCGGCAGTCGAAAAGCAGCAATGGCAGTTTGAAACCGGGCAAGAAGCGTTGGCCGCCTCGGATGGTAGCGCAGAACCGAGTGCCGCACAGCTCGATGCCGCGGAAAGCTGGTTGCGCTCCGGTCGTTTTGATTCAAATAATTCTGTTGAAATCAGCCAAGGCCTGGCTGATCACAACATTAATACCTCGACACGCCGATTTATTATGTCTGGCGCAGGAACCAGCTCGGGCCAATTAAACGGTGAAGACTGGCAAATCAATGCCCGCTCGAACTATTTTTTACAATCAGAGCAGGATTTAAGCCTGACCGGCAATTCGCTGGATATTGGCGAATACCAAATTTCGGCCAGACGTGACGCTGACTGGGGGAAAACCAATATCAGGCTCGGTGATCA
The DNA here is from genome assembly GCA_040882115.1 of Methylophaga sp. Classification (GTDB taxonomy): domain Bacteria; phylum Pseudomonadota; class Gammaproteobacteria; order Nitrosococcales; family Methylophagaceae; genus Methylophaga. The sequence continues at coordinate 258,750 of JBBEBX010000005.1, forward strand.
GAGTATGGGGCTCAACTCAGCTTTGTTATCGCCTTATCAGCGGCGCGGCGCTTCTCTGCATGTTGAAGATGTTAATGAGCGCATATCCACCCGGGCCTTTGCTTTCAGGCCGGATGCAGTGATTGGTGCCGATCATTTTACCGGTCTGTCAGAACCTGACAGCCGTATTGAAGGCTTTGCCGCCAGTGTTAAACCTTTTTCCAGTGATGCATATGCCCTGAAACTGACGTCGGTGTATTACGATGGCAAAGGCTCACCGACCGGCTTTGGCATTAGCAGCAATGATGTCAGCGCCGAAGGCAGTGGCTGGGCTTTAGCGCTGGATAAAGGTTTTTTTGACGGCAAGCTGACCGTTTCCGGTGAATATGCCCGCGCCAGTTATGACGGTGATGGTGATATCGGCGAACTGGAGCAGGAAAAAAGCGAGGCATACACCTTTCTGATGGAATCCTATCCATTTGAGAGTTTGATGTGGGGCGATTTGCCGGTGGATTTGATGTTCGGGCTACGTTACGAGCGGATAGATACCTTTTTTGCCAGTCTGGCCAATCCGGGCCTCGCTGCTGACCGGGATGTCACTTCTGCCTACAGTCATCTTTACTGGGATCGATTTTCTGCCAATCTGCACCTGAGTCATGAAACCAATAATGTTGATGATCTGGAAGGCCTGCCGACCGATCGTCTCAGGCACGCCAACTGGAGCGGCACCTATGCCTTTGATCAGCAACAGGGCGGATGGTCCTGGCTGGGGTCACCGTATCTGCAATTAAGCGGCTTTGTGGCGAAGCTGGATCGCCGCGAAACGCCGGATAACTACCTGGGTGTCGATACTGATAATGCTTCCAAATCCACCACGATTGGCGGCGGAGCGAATTATCAGCGCGGCTATCTTAATACCGCCTATACCCTGTCTGAGTTTGAAGACCATGCCCAGGTCAGTTCAGATACCCTGAGCCGTTTTATCAGTGCTGGCGGTGGCTGGCGGCCTAACGATCGGGTCTCTGTCAATGCCGATATCCAATATGGTGTGTTTGAAACCAGACTGATAGCAGACAAAGCCTATACCACTAATATGAATATGGGACTGCAAACCATACTGATCCCCAACAAACTGGATTTGGGGGTGAATTATAATTTGAACCTGGCTGGCGGCGACAACGACTCACCTGATAGACACCTGATGAATGCTGAGCTCGGGTGGACTTATATCACAGCATCTAGGAATAACCCCGGTGTGGCTTTTGCGCTACGGGGAGCATTGGAGAGATATCATGGAAACTCAGGCAGCACATTTTATGAAGACAACTATCAGGTCTTTGCCATTGTTCGTATCACTGCGCCTTTCGGGGCTGGCTATTAGTCTGGTTTTACTGGCTGGTTTGATCTTTTCGGGTCATGCCCTGGCCGATATCAACAGTGTGACAGCCAGTCCGGCTTCGGTGACGGTTCCGGTGGGACAAACCAGTTCGTTTGTGGTGTCCTGGCGGGTTAACCGAACCGAGACAGATTCCACTGGCCCGGGGCCTTTTACCCGTCTGGTGAATTCACCCAGTGCGGCATTGGTCATCAATGGCAGCACCGTGGCTACGGTTGGTGGCAGTTTGTCCACCACGTCGATTCTGTTATCCGGTGCAACCAGTACCGTCACCCTGACAGAATCGGTGACTCTGAATCCGGCTCAGTTAAGAATGCTGGCGGAGAGTCCGGCCGGCAGTGCGCGTATTGTGCGCACATTCAGTGATACCCAGACTTCAGCCAGCGGCAGCCTCAGCGTTTATGCGGGCGGTAACAATGCCCAGGATCTGACGGTCAGACGCATTGATCTGTCGTTCCAGAATGCAGCGCGCTCCGAAGTGGTTGAAGCGAATGAGAGCTTGTTCGCGGTGGCGGATATTGCGTTTTCCAGCAGCGGTGTGTTGCGTGGAGAATGGCGCCTGGTGGATCCCAGCACCAGCCTCGGCAGTCAGTCGGGCAGAATTTTGCAGGTTGTGCGTCAGAGCCTGGTGAGTGCAGGGCAGGGCAGAACCCGTATTACCAGTCCTAAACTGCCCACCGATCGCAGTGGTTTGTATTTACTGGCTTTTGCCGTCGAGCAGGACGGCGTGCAGATTGAGATTCCGGTATTACGTTACTTTGTGATTGATGGTGGCCAGACTGAAATTGTCGATCCTTTCCCGCTGAATACCTTTTCTCCAACGGATGGTGCCACTTTGAGTGCGCAGACCCTGTTTTCCTGGGGGCGGGTAGATGGCGCGATGGCCTATCAGGTGGAGATATTTGAAACCGGCGAGAAAGCGCCGCTGACCGGCAAACTGGTGCCGGCTTCGTTGCTGCAGTTGAGCTTGTCAGCCATGTCACTGGACTGGTTGCAGGACAACACCCGCTATCAGTGGCAGGTAAAGGCCCTGGGTGAGCGAGGCGAAGTGTTGGCGATATCGGCTAAAAAGCCGGTCAGCACCCAATAAAGGCCGGATGATCATGGACGATGTTCTGATGTTAGAGCGCATTGCTTCGGGCGATGAGCAGGCGCTGGGGATGTTTTATCAACGCTACGAATCCCGCTTATTCCGCTTTATCTGCAGCAAAATTGCCGATCACTTTGAAGCAGCTGACATTGTCAATGAAGTCTTTCTGGAGGTCTGGCAAAAAGCCGAACAGTTCCAGCAGCGTTCTAAAGTGTCGACCTGGTTATTCAGTATCGCCTACTTTAAAACGGTGGATCGCTTACGAAAAACAGTGCCGGATGCCCTGTCTGAGGAAACGCTGGACAAGCTTGAGGATGAGGCGCCGGGATCACTGGCATGTCTTATTCAGGCGGAACAGGCGGACCAGGTTCGACACTGCGTCAGCACATTAAAACCCGACCATCGCGCGGTAATGGAGCTGACATTTTTTGAGGAAATGTCGTACCGGGATATCGCGGCAATCGTCCAGTGCCCCGAGAATACCGTTAAAACCCGGATGTTTCATGCCAAGCAGGCGATGAAAAAGTGTCTGCAAAGATTATTAAATCGGGAGTCAGGATCATGAATGACAAATTGACCCGGGAGGATATCGAGTTACTGATGCCTTTCTATGTGAATGGCACCTTATCGGACGGCGAACAGCAGCAGGTTGAGGCGGCGCTGGAAACAGATCAGGCCTTGCAGGATGACAAGGATTTTTTGCAACGCTTGCAGGCAGAAGTGAAAAGCATGCCCGATGCCGCCAACAGCCCGGGTGAATTCGGGCTGAAACGGCTGCAAAACAGCCTCACCGTCCAGAAAAAGGTTCGCAACTCAACCCAGAAGTGGCGGCTCGCCGCCATTGCCGCCTCATTTTTGCTGGTGGTGCAAACCACAACAATGGTGATGCTGACGCCGGGGCCTGACGGCTATCGCCAGGCCGGGGGCGAGCAGACTGGCCAACTTTTACTGGTCACATTCCAGCCCGATGCCACTGAAGCCCAGATCCGTGAATTACTGTTAAATCAGCAATTGAGCATTGTGGAGGGCCCGTCAGCTCTGGGTATTTATACACTGTCTGCCGGCAGTGATCCTGTAGCCGTATCGAGTCGTCTGGAACAGAGCGATATTATTGACTCGGTTCAATTGAACCAATGAAATCGCTGACAGCATTATTGCTGCTGGGCCTGATTGTAAGCTTACAGGTACAGGCAGACGTTTCTCATCCAGGTGCGCGGCCGCTTGAGGAGAGGGCCGGCGCGGCGGCAGAGGCCGGCAGCAGATCTGAGCCTGCACAACGAATATCGCCGCCGTCATCTTCGATAAAACCTGCCGGGCCTGCTGACCACCGGTTTCAATTAACCGGCACAGGTTGTGTTGAGGACCGGGCATTTTCGCTGACCAGTCCGGGCATCAACGCCAGACCCATTATGCAGTGGTACTTGAAAACACCGGCGGCACTGATCCTACTGAACACCACCACCAATGGTGGCGGCAAAATAACACTGAGCTTGCCGCCGTCAGTACAAATCAGTCCTTTGCAGTCATACCCGGTTTATTTCAAAGCGGATCCGCAGGCTGCATTGCAGCAGACCGATCTTGAAGTCTATTTTTGTCCTCCTGAGGGCGCTTTGCCGCAGCGGCAAGGAGAGATCGTGTTGCTGGTGGAAACGTCTCAGCAACCGGCACTGATGCAAAAATTGCATGCGTTGGGTGTATACAGGATTGAAATCACACCTTTTATGGACGCCTATCAGTTGTTGACGGTGGCGGGCATTAAGTCTGATCAGGATCTACAGCAGTTAATAGCTAAGCTCAAACAGCAGTTTCCGGGACTGATTATCGACACTAATGATTTTTATTTTCCAGCTGCCCGGCCGCGTCTGTATTCCAGACAATTATTAAGCTGGCCGGATGAAAAAGGCTGCGCTGATAATCGTGGGCATAGTATTAAGGTCGGCGTTATCGACGGCAAAATGAATACTGACCATCCGGCGCTGAAAGCCAGCCCCATTGAGATTAAACGGTTTGTCAGCGATGCTGCTGAAGCGTCGACGCATGCCACCGTGATCGCCGTGATCCTGGCTGGCAGTGAAGGTGATCTGATGGGGCTAATGCCCGGGGTAACCCTGTTGTCGGCAGAAGTTATTGAGCCGTCGAAATATGGTGATGTAGCCAGTGTTGCAGCGATGCTCAAGGCCTTAAGCTGGTTTCATCAGCAACAAGTCAGGCTGGTTAACTTGTCGCTGACGGGGCAAAAAGCCAATAGCGTGCTGCAAATGGCGCTGCAAATTGCCAGTCAACAAGGCATGCTGGTTTTCGTTGCGACAGGCAATGACAGCCAACAGGCGCAACCAATCTATCCGGCTGCATTTGAGACGGTCTTTGCCATTACGGCAATAGATGCAGCAGAACGTTTATACGCAAATGCCAACCAGGGTGATTTTATTGATTTTGCTGCGCCCGGCGTCGATTTATGGACTGCTGACAGTGAGTCAGCCGGCCGTTATCGTTCCGGGACGTCTTATGCTGTGCCGCATGCTGTAGCTATTGCCTCTGTGCTACTGGAGGTCAACCCCGGCCTGTCCGGGAAACTGCTCTACGAGAGTCTCAAACGCATGAGCAAAGATTTGGGCGAAGCGGGCCATGATGGCCAGTTTGGCTGGGGTTTATTGCAATATCCGTTTACAACGTGTCATTAAGCTTGCCCATTATTTTTGCATTCTCAGCGATAGCACTAAGCGCCGAGTCAAACGCAGGCAGCTGCATGGTTGTCGTTTCAGTCAATTTGTAAATTTCGATATTGTTCTAACCAGATAAAAAGCCAATACGGCAAACAAAGCCCCTGCAAAGTTGAACACAATATCAAGCGCGGTGTTGGTATAGCCGCCGACATTGTTATCCGGAACAGACAGCACGGCAATAAACTCAATAATTTCATTAAGCGCACCGACGCCCATCGCAGCCATCACCGCAATAAAGCCAATCAGGATCTGACTATGCTTGTTAGCAAAGTAGTTTCGAAGCAAATGCAGAAACAGCAATGCCACAACGGCATAAAGATATAGATGCACAAACTGATCAAACTTAAGAATATACAGCTCGCCACTACCATCAAAAAACGGATACATCTTCCAGTTGTAGAGCACACCATCCGTTGTCGGAATGCTGCCGCCCATCATATGCAGCAGTCCCCATAAAGACAGGCCACCTAAAATTGAAGCCGGGATTCTGGTCTTATCAAGCGTGGCGTAGAGCAAGGTGAAAATAAAGATAATCACCCCGATATAGCCGATAAATTCAATATTGAATTGACCAATAAAATACGCAGAGAAAGCCGCTGTATAAAGCACAGTGAATGCCAGAATGGCTTTTTCGGCGGTTGAAAAATTCATATTAATCATAAGTCTGTAACTTAACTCAGGTGAGTCAATGTGACCCGTCAGTACACTTTATAACGAATGCACCGAATATAAAATAAAGTTGTTGTTAGCGCATCGGACGGACTTGAAACGGCACAGTTGTATCGCCTTGCGATTAGCTGCTCGCGATGGCGGAATAATCCTCCTGTCGCAGCCCGCTACTGTTGAATAAATCACTGATTTGCCTTGACGTGATTGCTGTGAAATCAATATCATCTTAAACAGGTATGTAATTTACTTGTTTAATTTGCAAAGGAGCAGATATGAACAGCGCACAGATAAATATTGTTAAGCAGACGGTGCCGGTTCTTCAGAAGCATGGTGAAACGTTGACCCGACGTTTTTACGAAAACATGTTCAGCAATAACCCTGAAGTTAAGCGCTTTTTTAACCCGGCCCATCAACAAACTGGTACGCAGCAGCGTGCACTTGCCGGTGCCATCTGTGCTTATGCTGCTAACATTGATAACCCTGGTGCGTTAAGCGGTGCGGTTGACTTAATTGCCCATAAACATGTGTCTTTGGGCATTCAGCCTGAACACTACCCAATCGTTGGCAGTAACCTTATCCTGACTATAAAAGAAGTACTGGGTGACGCGGCAAATGATGAAGTGATTGAGGCGTGGACAGCCGCTTACGGCCAGCTGGTAGATATTTTTGTTAACCATGAAAAAGGGCTGTATCAACAACAAAAAGCGATACACGGCTGGAATGGTTTTAAGCCTTTTACCGTTATCAAAAAGGTCCCCGAAAGCAGCAACATTACCTCTTTCTATTTGCGGCCTGATGATGACAGTGATCTTGAAGCCCAAAAGCCGGGCCAATACATTACGCTGCGTTTAAACATCGATGGCAAACCGGTCATGCGTAACTACTCTCTCTCCAATGCGCCGGGTGCGAGTGCCTACCGGATTAGCGTTAAGCGTGAGGTTGGGGTCAACGCTCAAACCCCTGACGGATTGGTATCAAACCACCTGCATGATTATTTGCAAGTCAATGACAGCATTGATCTGGCGCCACCAAGTGGTGACTTTGCATTAGAAATTCCCGATAACACTAATGTGCCGATGGTGTTTGTTGCCGGTGGTGTCGGTATTACCCCTATCATCGCCATGCTGCATGCGCTGCTGCAAGATGAAAATGCCGCATCACGGCCGGTATATTTATTCCAGTGTGTGAGAAATTTAAAGGTTTTACCGTTTGCCAATGAATTAGCAGCGTTAGCTGAGCGTCATGCCAACTTTCATTGGCAAGTCCATGTCAGCCAGCAGACGGCTGCTGAAAAAACCGTGTTAGGTAACCTGCATCAGGGACGGCTGTCACTGGCTGCTTTGGATAAGATAATTGAAAGACAGCAGCCGATTGTGCTGCATGCCTGTGGCCCAGCCGGTCTGATTAAGGAACTATCGGCCATGATAAAAACGCGCAACCAGCCACAAGATACATTCCGTTATGAGTTTTTTGGACCTGCACAAGCCGTTTAATCGATGCCTGATTATCAAATCACCGTTAAACGTGTTTACGATGAAATAGATAAAAAAGATGGTGCGCGGTTATTAACCGACAGAGTTTGGCCGCGCGGTATCAAAAAGGCTGATTTGCAACTAAGCGACTGGTTTCCTGATGTTTGTCCAGAAACATCACTCCGAAAAGCCTGGCATCAGGGATTAATTGATTATCATCAATTTTGCCAGCAGTATCGGCAGCAGCTCTGTCAGCACCCGGCAGTGCTGCTGCCCATTATGAAAGCTGTCCGGCAAGGGCCGGTGACTTTATTGACCGCCGTTAAAACACCACAAAGATCGCATATTCCGGTGCTGAAAAGCGCCATTCTCGAAGCACTGTCTAATGAAGATAAAGCTAACAATGACAGTCAATCTCAGTCACCGGTGTGTTATGGCGACTGACTCAATTCAGGTGGCTTTTTTTAAAACTAACCATCATCTCCAGCCCGAAATTTCGTATAAATTTTCAGCCTGATCAACATCTGTTTAAAACGTATTTGATAAACAGACCTAAAAATCCTGTCTTCCCTCTTTGCTTATCTAAAACGCTTTAATTTTAAGCCGTAGTAATTTTTGTCACTCATACAAAATGCCTGTGGTTTTTTTATCATACGCCAGGTTTTATTGATTAAAGCGAGTGCTGTCATTAATTATGCGAACAACTTTATTTGGCGAACTTAACGAGTGTAGTATTGAATGTGGCTTCCGAAAAAGATTTTTTGAGAAATCGCAAGGAACTATCTCTCAAAATAACAGAACTAAATTCACTATGATTTTTCCCGTTGGGCACAAGATAAATTTATGTGATTACTCAACATCGATGTCGGCGCTTTGCACATGAAAAACCCGAAGCGCCGGACAATGAAAGAGGACGAATAAAAACTTTTGATTCAACAAAACTGCTTGAGGTGGGTAGAGAAAGCATCTTTGACGATCTTGAAGTAAAGGCAGAATTTATAGTATTCAGGATGATGCTTACACCACTTGTAATATTCAAATCATAGGGAGATTTGAGATGAATGCATTACAAATAATTGAGTATGCTTTAAAAAAACAAAATATTATAAAAGTCATCATGCTTCCGGGATTGTTTTTGATGATTGTGGGTGTTTACCTGTTGGTTTATTACACCGGCGGTATCAAATTTGTTTACTCGCACTCGATGTATATCCCTATTGTTCTGGCAGGATTTATTTTTGGCATCCGGGGCGGCGTGGCCGTAGCGATAATCGCGGGCATCACGCTTGGGCCGTTTATGCCAATTGATACTTTAACCGGGGAGATGCAAAAAACCGTTAATTGGATTTATCGAATGGGTTTTTTTACGTTGATTGGCTTGCTGGCGGGCATTGCAAGTGACACGGTTAAAACCTACCTGAAAAATCTGCATTGGCAGACGCGGCATGATAAAGAAACCTCACTGCTAAACCGTAAAGCTTTAATAGAAGATCTGCCGTCTCTGATTAATAAAAACAGACCGCCAAATATCAACCTATTATTAGTCGCTTCAGTTAACAATACCAGACAGTTAAAAATGGCATATGGTTATGAAGTTATTGATAAAGTTGTTGAGCAAATCCATGGCCGTTTCAGCCAAAGACTTTATGAACTCACCCATTTTAACTATGTTTACAGAGCTGATGCAGGCTCAATAGGCGCATTGATTACCGATATTCCACATCGCAAAACACACACACTTCTTAAACAGCTGGCCAATACAGCGAAACTACCATTTGTCTTCAATGGAATCCCTATCCATGTGGATTTTCGTATGGGTTTTATCCCTTTTGAAACGCTGTCCAGCGAGCCAAATGTTTTTCTTGAACAAGCCGAGTCGGCAATGAATCATGCTCACGAATGTAAGCGTGACTTCATATGTTTCACGGATGAACTCAATCACTCATCAAAAGAGAATATGGTAATTCTTGGTGAGCTTGTAAATGCGCTTGAAAAAGGTCAGCTATCACTTCACTATCAGCCAAAAATTGATGTTTCATCCAGTGCAGTGTGTGGTGTTGAGGCATTGATGCGATGGTCTCACCCGGAGCGTGGCAATATACCGCCCGGGGTGTTTATACCTTGTGCAGAACACAGCACACTAATTTATCTTTTAACGTATTTCGCAATTGAAGAAGCCATCAAACAGCTCGCATTGTGGGAAAAGCAAAATATCCTGATTCCAATTGCTGTCAATATTTCTCCGCTCAACATTACACAGGAAGGTTTTGCTGAAAAGGTTCTTAATCTACTGGAGAAATATGGTCAGGATGCTCACAACCTGGAGTTAGAAATGACTGAGGGCGCTTTTATGCTGGATATTGGTTTATGTACCAAAGAACTCAACATTCTTGCTGAAGCTGGCGTGGTGATTTCTGTCGACGATTTTGGTACAGGTTATTCTTCACTGCAATATCTTCATATACTGCCGATATCGAAAATAAAAATAGATCAGTCTTTTGTCAGAAATTTACCAGATGACAAATCATCAATTCATATTGTTGAAGCATCCGTTGGCTTAGCGCATAAGTTAAATATGTCAGTTGTAGCTGAAGGCGTCGAAACCAAAGAAGTTTATGATTATTTAAAATTAAATAAATGTAACTTTATTCAGGGCTACTATATTTCCCGGCCTTTAGCCATTTCGGATTTTGATGGCTGGCATGCCAATTTTAAAGTAAGCAGTAATCACCTCCGGGAGGCTCACGGGTGACAGGCTCCACCTCAAAAGTCAGTTGATGACTGGTCAAACAAAAAAGCCCCAATACTTTTCAGTATTGGGGCTTTAATTTTTCTGATGGTGTTGGGGCCGGACTCACACCGACCTTCAGATTGCAGAACTACATGCTTTCTGCTTCAGAGATAGCCTTTTTGACCAGACGTCCAGCAGCGCCAGCCACATCGGCACTTTTAATTTGTTCGAGGTTCACCGGGTCACCCACGATAATCGCACCACCCATACCTGCACCAATATGCGGTGTGCATTTGTATATGTAGATGCCTTCCTGCGTGAAAGTCCGTTCGTAGTTTTGACTCATCGGCGAGTTCCATTTCTCGGCACCTTCGGGAATCAAGCCATCAATAGATTCAGAGTTATGTGTACTCATTTTGCGCCAAGAGACAGTGTCACCGGGATTAATTTTGATGACCAGCGGATCAAATGCAAGACCTTGTGCCGTTACCACATGTGTTTCTGCGCCTTCGCTTTTTGGTTCATCGGCTTTAGTGGCCGCCTCATCGGATGAGGCATTAGTGTCTGTTGCTTCAGGTTCGGCAGTAGTAACTGACTGATCAAACTCAGCGACAGGCTCATCTTCAGTGTTTGATGCCGTCGGTGTATTGTTTTCAGCCCCGTCCATGTTGTTCTGATTACCGGCGCTCATTTCAGTTTCCGGGCTCTGTGTATTGTCAGCACTGTCATCATTGCCACAAGCCGTAACCAGGGTAGCAGCCGCGAATGACATGGTCAGTGCCATTGCAATGTTTCTCGCTTGGGTAAACGTCGTTGTTGATTTAAGCATTTTGTGTACCTTCTTAAATGAAAAAACATTTTTAACTATACCCGAACTGTGACAATTTGCAGTCGGTTCGATATCCCACACACCCCAAGTATTAGCTTTGTGGTGTTAAAGGTCATCCGATGTTGATGCTGTTTTATGCTTGTACAAAGTTGAATATCGCATAAAGCCGTTCTTAAGCGTTATAACCCTGCAAGTGCCATTAAAAAGTAGTTCTATCAGAGCAGAACTTTTGCTGATGACAGAAGAAAAATTAACATGCCTTTACACTCGGCAAGCTATGGTCAATAATAATAACCATTATTATTTAGATTAAGCTTATAGGGCTAGCCATGTATCCTGAGATCCGCACTATTTTTCGACGTAAACCACTGATGTTAGTGATTTCATCTCTGATTTTTTCAGGCGTGACTTATGCTGGTAATACCAATCAGTCAGACGATGGTCTGACATTGGATGCCATCAGCGTGACCGGCCAGCAGGGCAGTGAATACGCCATTAACCAGTCAAAGACCATCACCAAAACAGACATTCCAATATCCGAGTCACCATTTTCGGTTCAGGTTATTTCAAAGCAAGTACTGGAAGATCAGGGCGCTCTTGGCCTGGAAGATGTTTATCAAAATGTCAGTGGTGTTGTGGAATCAGGCAATACGCTGAATGCCCAATCAGAAGTGTTACCATTTATTCGCGGCTTTGAATCACCGAATTTATTGAGAAATGGTATGCGGGCCAGTCTGATCGGCGCGGTCGACTTATTTAATATCGAATCTGTTGAAGTGCTTAAAGGCCCGGCATCAATTTTGTTTGGTGCTTTGGAACCCGGTGGTGTTGTTAACTACACTACTAAAATGCCGCAGGCGGAGCCTTTTACCGAATTCCGGCAACAGTTTGGCAGCGATGATTTGTCCCGTACAACGGTTGACAGCACCGGTGCGGTTAATGATGCTGAAACGATTTTGTACCGATTCAATGCGGCTTATACCGACAGTAACTCTTTTCGCGATGATATTTCTCTAGATCGCCTCGCAGTAGCTCCCGTCGTGACTTTTCTGACCGGTGAAAATACCAGCCTGTCTCTGGATTTAACTTACACGCGTGAACGATTACCTTATGACAGTGGTGTACCGGTTGCAGCGAATGGTTCGGATCTGGTCGACAGAGATACATTCTTTGGCGATAAAACGCTGGATGGCCGTGAACTGGAAGATATTTTTGCCGGTTACACACTGGAGCACGCCTTCAATGACAATGTGACCTTGACCAATCGGCTGCAATTTCATCGCAGCCTGCCGAAAAATGAATCTATCCGCCACACGCGTGTAAGCGCTGATGAGCAACAGTTGGAGCTGCGTTATCAGAATGAGGAAAGGGTTGAAGATGAAGTGCAGTTTGTCACCGATTTGCAAACTCGTTTCAGTACCGGCGGATTGGACCACGAAGCACTTATCGGTCTGGATTTAATCAGACAAACCAGTGAATTCCGCCGTTATCGGCAAGATGCGGGAATTGTTGATATTAATGATGATCCGAATGTGCGTTTTACGCCGCCTGCCGATATGCAGCTGGAAAAAGACTTTGATGATGAGCGCAACTGGGCGGCGGTGTATTTTCATGATCAGATCTCAATGCTGGAAGATGGCCGGCTGAAATTACTGGTGGGTGGCCGTTATGACAGTGTTGAGCAAAAAGACCGATTGGCGTCCACTTCTATTCGTGATCAGGAATTTACGGCAAGAGCAGGTTTACTTTATAAGTTGACAGAAACGCTCTCACCGTATGTCAGCGTCAGTGAATCATTCAATCCGCAATTATCAGGTACAGAAGATCGTCAGGGCAATCAGCTGGCCCCGGAAACGGGTATTCAATATGAGGCCGGTCTTAAATTCGAGTCTCTCAATGGTGGTCTACTGGCAACCGCATCGGTTTATGAAATTGAAAAAGAGGATGTCGCTGTTTTTGACCAGGACTTTTTTAATGAAACCGGTGGTGGGATTGCCTTTTTCCCCGGCGTTAATCAACGCAGTCGCGGCTTTGAGTTTGATCTGAATGGCCGCATTACCGATGGGCTGAATATCATCGCTAACTATGCCTATACCGACACCGAGGTATTAGAAAATGCAGGGGATCCGGACAGTGTTGGTGATCGCCTCGGCAATGTGCCACTACATACGGCCCGGCTGTGGTTGAACTATCAATTTGCCCCGAGTAGCCGCTTACAGCATGTTGGTATGGGCGCCGGTGTCAGATATGAAAGTGAGCGCATGGCGCAGTTTGACAGTATCGAAATAGATGACTTCACCGTCTTTGATGCCGCAGTCTGGTACAAAAAGCCGATATCCGGCGGCCGTACTTTTACCGCGCAGCTGAATCTCAAAAACCTGACCGACGAAGAATATTACGCACGGGGAAGTACACAGGCGATTTTTCATTATGGTCAGCCGTTTACCGTATTGGGCGCCGTAGGATTGCAGTTTTAAGTCATAGCCGGTCGGTGAGAAAACACCGACCGGCACACTCCGGATAGACAATAAAAATGACAGGTAAACTGTGGTTCAGGGTTCACAGCTTCACCGGTATTGTGACGGGGTTAATGCTGTTTTTGATTTGCTGGACCGGTACATTTGCCGTTATTTCATATGAACTGGACTGGCTGGTAACGCCTGAAATGCGTCAACCTGCGACCAAGCAAATGAATTGGCCGGCGATATGGAAAACGGCCCATAAAGCAGAAAATGGTCAGGTATTTTTTACGGTTGCACCGCAATACGAGGGCATGCCGGCAACCGCAACTATTAAACAGACTGATAAAGCTGTTAAACAACTGCTAATCGATCCTGAAACCGGTGAAGTTCTCGATACGGTTAGAGCCTACAATTTACAGCGTTTCTTTCGGGATATACACCGGCGGATTTTTTATCCAATGCCCTGGGGCCTTTATCTGGTGGGATTTTTTGCCATCACCTTGACGGTGTCATTGATTGCCGCCTTAGTCTTTTACAAGCACTGGTGGCGCCGCTTTTTGCAGTTTCGGTTTCACAATCTAAGAAGTTTATTGAGCGCTGCCCATAAGACGCTAGGCTTATGGAGTATCTGGTTTATCGTCGTTATCAGCCTGACCAGTATTTGGTATGTCTTTGAGTCGGTTCGCTATGAGTTTGTTGATGGCATCATTAGCTATGCAGGTGATGCGGAAAACGCAGTTATTCCAATCGGATCATCAGATGCGGATAAGGCCGGGGATGTTGATATTGCACAAACTTTTCAGCGTATTCAGCAGCAATATCCAGACTTGAATATTACGCTGGCCCAGCAAAATACCGACAAGCTGATTTATGTTGAGGGACAAACTGGCTGGCCGCTGGTGCGTGACAGAGCCAATCAACTCTATTTAGACCTCAATACCGGTGAACCCGTCTATAAACAACATGCCAGCGATTTGCCAATATACTGGCTCTGGTCAGATATGGCGGACCCACTGCATTTTGGCAACTTTGCCGGACTTTATTCAAAAGCGGTGTGGTTTGTGTTTGGTCTGATGCTTTCAGGCATTATCCTCAGCGGAACCTATTTGCATGCAAAACGTATTTTTCAGCGGCAGCATGACAAGCAACGATATGGCTGGGCAATGACTCAGACCGCCACCATCCTGACGATAGCCATTTGGTTGGCATCAATCCCCGTGGCAATTATTCAGGCAAGGAATTTTTTTGGCGATACGCTGGATGGCGAGCTGCAAATCGCCCAGCTTGAGAATGGCGTCAGTGCCTTTATATATTGCTGGGTTTTGCTGACCATTAGCATCGTTTATTTTTGGCACAGGCTGCTTAGTAAACGTTTGAATAAATAACAAACAAAAAAGCCCCGACACTTTTCAGTATCGGGGCTTTGATGTATCTAATGGTACCGGGGCCGGACTCGAACCGGCAAAGCCGAAGCCGAGGGATTTAAGCTCTTTCTCTAGTTATATCCTCACGCCTTGCTACAGAAAAGGCATGTTTGAGAGCGCCCCATTTACCCATATTAGCCATTTTTGTTCCCCTTCTGGTGTCAGCAACCAAGCTAATGCTCCACAGTTCATTGTTACAGTTACCCAAAATATAGTTCTAAAGGGCTGTTTTCTTGATTTATGTCGCAGCCTATTTTGTGCAACCAGGGCACCGGGCCACCCACCAACAAGTGCAAACAGGTGCAGTGTATTTTCACTGATTCGCCAGTCATCTTTCTGGGCTGCTGACTTATCTTTTGCATAGAGAATGAACGTTAGAACACTAAGAACAAAGTAGACAGTTGCTAACGATCTAGGAATTGCTTCCCACCATGCAGCGCTTGCTAAAGTCACAAGAAAAAGAAATCCGATAAAATCTGGCATCGCATAAGAGCGTCTATGGCTTTTCCCATTTTCCTTAACCCTAACAAGCGACACTTTCGCAGCGCATGGACGATTATTTGTGTCTTTGGAAACTGAGTAAGTTACTAGATCCCCAGTGACTGGACGACGGATTCTATTTTTGAATGCTTTGATGTGAACAAATGTACGGCTAGCACCATCCATGGAGGAGATGAATCCGTATCCTTTGTCATCATCCCAAGAAGTGATTCTTCCATTTACTCTTTTCATGGGCTGATATTACCTGAAAATACTTCCTGAAATTAGAGAGACAAAAAAGCCCCAACACGTTTCCGTGTTGGGGCTTTGATATTTCTGATGGTGCCCGGGGCCGGAACCTTTTCGATTCTTTAAAGTCTATATAAATCAGTATTTTAACCTGTAATTCTCAGGTTTTATGGAAGAAGAATACGTAGCTTTTTAAGTAGGATTTATATGAGGCATACAAAATTGTTGAAAGGACTAACCAAAAACAACGGCACTTGGGCATACGTTCGATCTGTACCCAAGCAATTAAGAGAGCACCCCACGTTTGAGGGGAAGGCCAACTATCGCAGACAGTTACTGCCGGTCAGTTGCAGTGAGGATCTGCTAATCAAGGCATGGAGGCAGGCACATGATGACTTTGAACAATATATTGAGTCTCTCAAACAGATAAATTTACCCGTCATTGAGAAAAATGAGCTTATTAAAAAAGCTGAAGTGTTTTTGCGCGTCAATGGACTCAGCTCTGGCATGCTTGAAGCTGATAAAGCCTCCGAAAATCGCTATCAGAGCTCAGCTTTGCAATTGATGGTCGAGCATTCCGGCATTTTTGACGAATTAGCTGAATATTCTTCTAAAGAAAATTACAACCAAGCGAACAATATCGAGTTTACTGAAACCGCAGAGCTGCCGGAACATTTGAAAATTCAGCATCAGGCATGGAAATTATTAAGTCAGCCGAGCAAAAATAATCAGATCCAATATCTTTATAGCGACTGTTGGACTGCTTATGCTGCCAAAAAAGGGCTGGATGATAACAAGCGCGAAGATAAACGGATTAAAACAATCTTCACAAGATTCATCAATGTAGTGGGTGATCAAGTCTTGGAGGCAATCTCCGTAAATCAGGCATTGCAACAATACGTTGAAGCCCGAGAGTATGAGCGACAAACCAATATCGCTAATAAAGAAAAGCCTTCTCCCTCTCCAAGCTCAATAGGTAGAGAGTTAAATACTATTCAGGCAGTTCTAAGAACGGGGATCAGAAAACATCATCTAAATATCAATATCCAAAGACCGGAACTTCGACAAGATCAAAAAGCTAAAGAGCGCCACACATTCAATGGTGATGAACAAATTGCCTTGTTGGCATTGGTTAGTGATACCAGCAGAGCTGATTATCAGCCATATAAGGAATTACTGATCTTGTTGATGGTACAAACAGGGACGCATATTTCTGAATTGATGAGACTTAAAAGAGACAGAGTAAAGTTAGATCATGCTATCCCTCATATCATTTTGGATGGAGATCTAAAAACTTCACAGCGTAAAAGAGTGTTGCCGATAGTCTTTAATGTGCAAAGGATAAGAGACTTAGCACAATTATTTGAAGACGGATCGTATCATTTCTTTGGCGCAGAAAATTATCAACGATCTACGGATACTTATTCGGCTCAGTTAAACAGTTTATGCAAGCAAGTTAATAAGGCCGCTACCAGTTACAGTCTCAGACATGCCTTTAAACACACTGCTTATGTTAGGGGTATTGATGCACAAACAATGGCAATTCTGGGCGGATGGTCGGGAAAAGATCTGGGTTTATCCAAACAAATGCAGGGATATGCTGCATCAGGCTTGCTTAATCAGGACTCGTTAAAGACATTACAAGAGGCAATGTTGCTGATTAATGCGCATTTGATACAAGAGACACAACCAGAGCCCCAAAAACCATCCCTAAAACGATCTGAAATGCGTTCTGATCGTATATTGTATGCAGTGCAGTAGGGTAGTGGCTGTCAACGGAAATAATGCCACAGAAGATCATGGAAGATCTTCTTGGTGCTTAGCTATAAAAAAGCGAGCAAGAGAATCTTTGTAATATTGAAGGTAAGGGGGGTAGTTTAGAAAGCAGTAGGTCATGGCTTATCTGTATACATAGCGTGCCGAGGCATACTTACAGAAAAACAAATTATCTGCAATTAGCGTTATAACTGTCTTTAAGATTTCTTCGTTCTCGTTTCAATCTCTCACCCTTGTGGGCTGAGTAACCTGCTCGCATTTGATCTTGAATTTGCTCCAGTTGAAACTCTATGCCAGCACAGCTTCCAGATAAGCTGCTGGAATTATTATTATAAGATTCTGATGATGATTGAGTGGGCTGTGATGATGTTTGCATGTCGTTCCAATTACTGCCCTGAGATCGTTGTTTGATGCCTGACTGGTTGCTGATAGTGTTCTGGCCTGTCGTGCGATATCTCTCACCAGTTTTGGTACCCACGCCAACACTATTCACTGGATCTATACTAATTAATTCTTCATTGGATGACTTTGAACCGAAGCAAGGAATGTTTTGAAAAGAAACAGAGCCAGTAGGGCTAGTGCATTTCCAGACGTGTTCAGCCAACGTTGGTGATGAAAATGCTAATAGAATTAATGCGATATATTTCATTTTCACAGATCCTTTGTTTCATCAATAGTGATTTCAAAGTATAGGAAATATATTTATTAATCAATTATGTAGAAAGCTTAGTCTGAATATCTACAAGGTAGACATTTTACCTAATAGGCATGAAGTCACCGGTCATTAAAACAAACAATATTTAATATGAAGAGTTTCTGAAGCTAGTGTAAATGGGGCTTTACAGGGAGGTGTATACGCTAGTGTCTATGACGACCCTGCTTAGCTTTATCTTCCCTTTCTTTAACAATAGCAGTGGTATATTGAGTCTTATTGATAAAGTCATCTTTTCTTGCTTTTTCCATGATTTGATACCATTTTTCATGCATGACTTTGAGGGTCACTTCATAATCTTGTTGTCTTACCGCATAAGCATCATGGACAGGTATTAATGGAATTTGATTCTGTGTTGCCCAATGCATCATCTCAATAGAAATTTCCCCTTCTAGATATTGTAGTCTTGCACCATAATCGTGAAAAAGGACATTCTCTAGCCAAGGATAGATGCCAATTAGAGTTGTAATTGCTCCACCATATTGTCCAGTGTTAAGAGGGATTCTGTGGATATGCGCATTTTTGTGTAAATTCCCTTTAGCTCTTAACGACGATGCACCAATGCATTCTGTAAAAACTCTCTTTATTTGATCCCTGGTTAAGCCTGCCGCCTCTGCAACACTAGAATATGGATCTGGGGGTAGATCATGAACACCGAAGAAATATGATGCCATTCTAAGATGATTGGCTGAGAAATCAGCTTCTTTTATAGGGTGTCCATCGATAAGTGTTCTGGAACGTATTTTAATTCTGCGCTCAGCAAGATTTTGATAGTAATTGAAGATTCGACCACTTCTACAGTCAAAGTCTTTTATAGACCTATAAGAAGGACTTTTCATCGCCCAAGAATGTTCACTCATAAAGATGTTGTAGTTGCGAATTATGTCTAACTTGTATCGGTATGAATCTGGATTAGGTAGATCCTCCTCATTGAAACGCTTGAAACGATAAAGCCTCTCATCGGTCAAGTCATTAAAGCTCTCAGGCTCAGAATATAATGAGTGACAAAACCTTCGGATGGTGTTTTCAGTGGGGTAATACTGAGAAGCCCTGCTTGGTGCAGTTTTACCTCCTAGGTGACCTTTTCTGCCAGGAGTCATGATGCCTTCATCCTCAAGGATATTAACGCAGCGTTCCATTCGGCGTTGGTCAAAACCAAGTTTTGCAAGGTATTGGTCAGGTTTAAAGTTAGGAGGACTGGTCGGTAATACCAGCCACTCAAAACGGAAGGCACAAACCGCTAAAGTGTTAAGGATATGTTTGAGGCAGGATTTGTGCTTCTCTTGATGTTGTTTTACGTTAGATTTGGTAGCTTTTGCGGTAAGTTCATTAAGGAGATGAACCGTTTCTTCTGTGTTCAAACCCAAACTAGCTGTGCTAATACTCAAAACTCTGGTTGATGAATCTTTATGGGGCTGCCCTACCGAGATTAATGACTCTGCAAGTTCTTGAGCATTTTTTACCTCTAACTCCCTGATATTTAAAGTCATGACTCTTCAATACAGCTATTAAAAAGAATTATGCATGTTAATATTGAAGCGTTTACTGAGGTCAAGATAAATTACAACGCAGACTCATCTCGCTCGGGTATTACTTTATCAGGCACTTTTTTTAAAGTCTTCTGATTAACTCTTTTTACTCCCAATTGATGTTTTGCGGCACACATTTTTATTAGAATTTCGAGTTTAGGAAGGTCTGACTGCGAAATAAATCCAAACCTATACTCATCTTTGAGAGCTGAGTAAACATCAAATAAGTAAAATGAATTTTTATGACTGTTATCTATAAATTCAGAAATTTGTGTATCCCAATTCTTTGGACGTTTTCTAATAATTAAGAGCTTTAATAAATGATCAAGGAATTTAGTGGTATCTTCTCTTAAGCCATGTTTATATATTAATGAGCTCATTTTTACGGAGAAAATGTCATTTTTATACCAAGAAATGATGTTATCTGGAAGATACTGGATTATCTTATTTAACTGCTGCTCAAGCGTTCCCTTTGGTTCATCGACTAATGTGAATGATGCTCCATCAACACTAACACTACCTCTTGTAGCAAGAATGGGGGAGATAGCAACTAGTACTTTTGCCAGTTGTTCCCAACTCAACAAAATCTCTCTCAGAAGCTTATGTTTTACTTCTGGATTTGAATAATCACTATTTCTAAGAGCCCTTGAGCCAGCACTAATACTGTTCATCAATCGCATAAGCGAATAATTCTCGAGAACAGTTCGGAGTTCTTGGTTTAATGGTCTAGCGCGGTTGTAGGTTTTATCAGCGTATTGATCCTTTATTGCCTCAGGCAACTTTGACTCTCTGACGGTTTCGCTAACATGTTCATGCATTTTTTCTATCTGTTTAGCGTCAGGATTCCAAGTCGCCATATCATATATGTCTAACTCGCCTGGTATTCCACACTTTGTTTCAACAATTTTTCTTATAGTGGAAATATCTTCAGTTAGTTTTACTAAAGCATCTTCACGATGTCGGTCAATGCCAGTATAAAACTCTATTAACTCAGGATAAGAAGCATACGCCATATCAGTAAGCATATATGTAGCAAACTCGGAGTTATGATGCATTCGATGAGCAGCAAAGTAGTAAACCCAATAGGAAAACTTAAAACAAAAGGTTGATGATCTTTGAACAATGATATTGTTTTTGTACAATACATCGAAGATTACATCTATTTCTAAATCAATTTCTGACTTACTACAAAAAAGTTTAAGATCTTTAATGAAACTGTCTCTTGAAAAAGAACTCGTTTTGTTTTTAAGAAGCTGCTCACAAAAATAACCTAAAACAAACTCTGTATCTTTGAGGTCAGGTCTTGATTTGTAGACAGGTAAGTCTCCAATATCAAAGAGCAAATATAGAACGCGGTGAATAACTTCGGTTCTGTTTACAGGGCTTTCATCAAACTGCTGCTCGTATATCTTGAGCATAGTGATGCAGTTAATCGGAGTTCTAGGAATATTTAGCGCCTCTAAATCTGAGACGAGCTTTTCTACAACTAAATCCTCATCGCCTATGTGTGCGTTGTGATTGTACTTACTAACCAGATTACGTACACCAAATCTCGGAAGAGCCCATAGATAATATTTTGTGAAAGCTCTGCTGGCGGGAATTTGAGGGTTGCTAAGACCACTGACATTTGAAGTAGTCAGCATTATCACAATTGGTATTTCATCAAAATGATCTAATAGTTCTTTAACCAACTTATCAGAGTTAGTTATCTGGTTAGAGAACTCATCTAAAATTACACACTCAACTTCACTTAGATCGATGTTAGCTTTATTGAGTTTTCTAGATGTGTACTTTTCAATTTCATTTTTGTATGGTTTCAACTCATGTGCATCCAAGTATAACCAAAATGATTTAGATGATGAGTTTACCCAAGAATCGTGTACCAATTTATGAGCAAGAGAAGTTAAGCCATATTGTTGTCGACCCACTATTACAGCATCTCGTGGATTCTTAATCAGATCCTCAAACTCAATTTTTTCAATCTTTTGGACTGCATTGGTATACTCGGATTCATAATGGATTTGGGGCTCAACCCAGATGTTTGGTTGTCCTGAAAATGATTCGAGTGATTTGTCTAAGTTTTCTTTTAGCTGAGTTTCTATTATGAGCGACTGGTCATGAGTGAATTTTCCATCTAGAGAGATTTTTTTATAGTTTTTCTTTGGAATGCTTTCTTCACTTGATGAGTAAGAGTCATTAATTATATGAAGATTTGATATGTACTCGGATGATAACGCAAGGTTATCTTCTCCTCCCTGATGAGTTATAACACCAATGACGGTGTTTGACTCTCTACATACAACAGGGGAGCCACTATACCCTTTTGTAATTTTCTCATCACCAATCAGCTTGTAGAAATTACTTGTTCTAAACTCATTCTCTATTGATATTTTTTTTAGGTTGTCTACATTGATTGATTCGAGTTTTTTCCCTGGTGAAATTCTTGAGTAACCTGTGACTAGAACTTTTGAGGGTGCTTCATCATGACTCAAAGAGATACGAAGTGGCTCTAAATTAAGACCCTCTACAAATAGCAAAGCTAAATCAAGTCCATCACTTTTTTGATTTTTATTGATTGATGCTTGTAGACCATTAACTTCTATATTATTGCAGTCATCTATGACATGAGCAGTTGTTACAACGAATGCTCCTTGATCATTCAGATCTATTACAAAACCAGTGCCTTTGAGATTTTTTTGACCATCGCAAATGTTGACTACAGAATTATCCATTTCTTTTCCCCAACTTAAACTCTACTTTAATGTTGGCTTCAACGGCTGACTTTGCAATAAAAAAATTACCATCTATTCCAACTTTGATACCTAATGTTACAGTTGCTGAGCCCGGCTCGACACTATCACTTAAGCCCTTTAACCCATCATCAACAGCAATCGCAACCTTACTTAACATAAGCTTAAGACCATCTATTGACTTGTCAATGTGAGATCCAGTGGATATTTGTTGATAATCTCCATCAGCAACCTCTACCTCGAATTCAATTCCATCTTTCAACTTAATCACAGTGTCCATAACCGAGTGTTTCCTTTAATTTACAAGGCAAATATCTTCATGCGCCTGTTTTTGCAGTAACTGCACTAACTAAAGCGCTTGATAGTACGGTATTTTTTTTTATCTTGGCAACTTTGCTTGGATTGCTAACTTTTGGTTTGAAATTTAACGTGGCATCACTTTAGAGCTCTTAGTACGAGCCGATGATTACACTTAAAACGATTAAGAATAATTTGGAGCCGAATGATAAGCCATAGGTGCATGATGAGGTATTTCAAAGAGATTATCAGAGATAGTTGGCAAAGGCCGGGGCATGGAAAAGTTATGCTGGGATTTATCTAGTTCTACAGAAAAAAATTCTCAATGAATCTTCAACTTGGAATAATTACAGAAAAAAAATATTGGTAGAGAGGAGAATATTTCGGAGGTGAGAATCTTTACCGATAATATTTTTAATATAGAAATTTAAGTAGAAAGCTACGTAGTATTGAATCAATACGACAATAAGCGTAGCTTAAGTGCTTGATTAAGTTGCTGATATATAGACTTAAAATTATAAGTGGTGCCCGGGGCCGGACTCGAACCGGCACAACCGAAGTCGAGGGATTTTAAGTCCCTTGTGTCTACCAATTTCACCACCCGGGCAGCAAGGGCGCGATCATACACGAATGATTCTTTGATGGGAATTGTGTTGCAGCTTAATTACACCGGCCAGCGCTGGTCGTCTTCGGGGTGAGCACCAAGTGCATCAAAGTGGGTCTGGATGATGGGCAACACGTCTTCAGGTTTATCGACCAGATGAAATAACTGCAAATCCTGCTCACCAATACAGCTCAGAGCTCTGACCCGATTGTCGAGCCAGTCCAGCAGGCCCTGCCAAAAGTCGCTGCCATATAAAATGACGGGGAAATGCCGGATTTTCTCGGTTTGGATAAGTGTCAGCGCTTCAAAAAATTCATCTAAGGTGCCAAAGCCGCCGGGGAAGACGATATAGCCCATCGAGTATTTAACGAACATCAGTTTGCGGACAAAAAAGTATCGAAAGCTGAGTCGCAGATCCTGATCCGGATTGGGGATTTGTTCGAGCGGCAGTTCGATATTTAAACCCACGGAACGTGCGCCCCGGCCAAACGCGCCGGCATTGGCCGCGTGCATAATGCCCGGCCCACCACCGGTGATCACCGAAAAACCGGCTTGTGATAACGATGCCGCGACTTGCTTAGCGCCCTGGTAGTAAGGCGAATCCTCAGTGAGCCGGGCGCTGCCAAATAACGACACGGCAGGGCCAAGACTATTTAAACTTTCAATGCCATCGATTAGCTCGGCCTGAATTCGGAATACGCGCCAGGCCTCTGAGGTTTTCAAATCTTCCACAGTAATTTCCGTGTGTTAACTGGTTACATGCCAAGATAATCAATTCCGATCCCAGCGGCAATGACCGTGTCGGTGCTGGCAGGGTTTTGGGTGGTTGGTCAGCTTTGGTTATGCTGTCATCTACGTTATCATGAGCGCCTTTTCTACAGGTTGCGACGGGCTATGAAAGTATTGGTAATTGGTGGTGGCGGGCGAGAACATGCACTGGCCTGGAAGCTCAGTCAGTCGCCGCAATGTGAGCAGGTTTTTGTCGCTCCGGGCAACCCCGGTACCGCCAATGAGCCGGGCATGCAAAATGTGCCGATTGCTGTTGAAGCCATTGATGAACTGGTTGTTTTTGCCCAACAAAACGCTATTGATTTAACCATTATTGGGCCGGAAATACCGCTGGTGATGGGCGTCGTTGATGCTTTTGAATTAGCCGGATTACGTTGTTTTGGTCCGACGCAGGCAGCCGCGCAGTTGGAAGCTTCAAAAAGTTTTACCAAAGATTTTCTGGCCCGCCATCAAATTCCCACCGCCGCTTATCAGGTGTTTACCGAAATTGCCCCTGCAGTTGCGTATATAAAAGAACAGGGTGCGCCGATCGTCATTAAAGCTGACGGTCTGGCAGCCGGGAAAGGTGTGATTGTCGCTTTTACTGAAACCGAAGCCATTGCCGCGGTAGAAGATATGCTGGCCGGTAATAAGTTTGGTGATGCCGGTAGCCGTGTGGTGATTGAAGAATTTATGACCGGCGAAGAAGCCAGTTTTATTGTCATGGTCGATGGCGAAAATGTATTGCCGTTAGCGACTTCTCAGGATCATAAAGCCCGCGATAATGGCGATAAAGGCCCGAATACCGGCGGTATGGGCGCTTACTCGCCAGCACCGGTAGTCACCGATACGGTGTTTGACCGGATCATGACTGAAATTATTTATCCGACCGTCCAAGGTATGGCAGCCGATGGCCGGCCCTATACCGGCTTTTTATATGCAGGCGTGATGATTGATGCAGCCGGCGCCCCGAAGGTGGTTGAGTTTAACTGTCGGTTTGGCGATCCCGAAACCCAGCCGATCATGCTGCGTTTAAAATCAGATCTGGTTGAGCTGTGTTTTGCGGCATTAGAAAAACGTCTGGATAAAATCACTGCCGATTGGGATCCGCGCGCTGCCATTGGTGTGGTGATGGCAGCAGGCGGTTATCCCGATGACTATCAAAAAGGTGATGTCATTAATGGTCTGGATGCCATCGATGCCGATTTAGCCAAGGTATTTCATGCCGGAACCCGTCAACAGGGTAATGATATCGTCACCAATGGTGGCCGGGTGTTATGCGTGACGGCCCTGGGCGACAGCGTGTTACAGGCGCAGCAAAAAGCCTATCAGGCGGTAGCCAAAATTGACTGGCAAGATGCTTATTACCGCACTGATATTGCCTATCGTGCCGTCGCCCGGGAACAGGCCGCGCGGTAATCGCCGGGAGCATACTGCATGTCAGTCGCGCATCCCATTATCGCAGTAACCGGTTCTTCAGGCGCCGGCACATCAACGGTTAAACAAACCTTTGAGCACCTTTTTCAGCAGCTGAATATCAAGCCGATAATGGTGCAGGGCGATAGTTTTCACCGTTATGATCGGGTCGCAATGCGGGCTGCCAGTATTGCAGCATTGACCAATGGCCAGAACCTGACGCATTTTGGTCCTGAGGCAAATTGTTTAGAGCGCCTTGAAAGCCTGTTTCAATCCTATGCCGAAAACGGTAGCGGTGAATCACGTCATTATGTGCATGATGAAGCAGAAGCCAATCAGTTTGCCTGCCCGGAAGGCACTTTTACAGCATGGCAGCCGTTAGCTGCAGACAGTGATTTGTTGTTTTATGAAGGGTTGCATGGTGCGGCGGTTATCGATGATATTGATATTGCCCAATACCCGGATCTGCTGATCGGTATCGCGCCAGTGATTAATCTGGAATGGATGCAGAAAATTCAGCGTGATTGCCTGAATCGTGGTTATTCACAGGATGCGGTGGTCGATATTATCAGCCAGCGGGTGCCAGATTATATTCGCTATATCACGCCACAATTTTCCCGTACGCATATCAATTTTCAGCGCATACCGCTGGTGGATATTGCCGATCCTTTTGCCGCCAAAGCGCTGCCGGCTGCAAAGCATACGTTATGCGTGATTAGTTTTACGGATCGCTGGGCCAAACATATTGTTGATAATTTGTCGCAGATCAAAGATGCCTTTGCTTCCAATAGTCATAATGTTGTCGTACCCGGTGAACTGATGGCAGAGGCTATGGCGGTTTTTATAATGCCTATTATCAAAGAAATGTTAGCTAAAAAACGTCAATTGTCGTGAAGTGCTGCAAAAAGGATTAATAATGTCAGAGACTGGTTATTCTCAATTTAAGCTGCGCCAAGCATTGTTGACGCTCGAATCCGGCGGCATTATCGCCTATCCGACGGAAGCGATATATGGCATTGGCTGCGATCCTGAGGATGACGATGCGCTGCTGGAAATTCTCTGGCTGAAACAGCGACCACCGGAAAAAGGCCTGATTTTGATCGCTGCCGATTTTAACCAACTGCAGGATTATATTGAACCGCTGCCGGCAGAGGTACTCAGTAAAGTGCTTAAATCCTGGCCGGGTGCCAATACCTGGCTGGTGCCGGTCAAGCCGGATGTCAGTCCATTATTAACCGGTGGCAGACAAACGCTGGCAGTCAGAGTCACCGATCATCCGATTGCGGCTGAATTATGTCGTCAATTCGGCAGACCACTGGTCTCGACCAGTGCCAATCTGACCGGTTTGAAGCCGGCAAAAAACGCTTTTCAGGTGCGTTGGCAATTACCGGAAGTAGATTATGTTATGACCGGTGCTTGTGGTGGCTTAAAGCAACCCAGCACCATTCGTGATGCTATGACCGATGAGGTACTACGATGAGTCAGCCGGATATCAATGCTGTTCGTGACTACTTACTACGCCTGCAAGATATTATCTGCAATGGTCTTGAGTTAGCTGATGGCCAGGGTAAGTTTATCGAAGATGCCTGGCAGCGTGATGCTGGTGGTGGCGGCCGAACCCGTTTGCTGACTGATGGCGCGGTGATTGAACAGGGCGGCGTTAATTTCTCCGAAGTATTTGGCGAGAATTTACCGGCTTCGGCGACTGCCGCCCGCCCGGAACTCGCCGGTCGCAATTTTACTGCGCTCGGTGTGTCCCTGGTGATACATCCCCACAATCCTTACGTACCGACATCACATGCCAATGTCAGATTTTTTATCGCTGAAAAAGACGGTGAGGCGCCGATTTGGTGGTTTGGTGGCGGTTATGATTTAACGCCTTATTATGGTTTTGAAGAAGATGCCAAACATTGGCATCAGACGGCATTTAATGCCTGCCAGTCATTTGGTGATGATGTTTATCCACGCTACAAACAATGGTGTGATGAGTATTTCTTCCTGAAACATCGCCAGGAAGCACGTGGTGTCGGCGGTCTGTTTTTTGATGATCTGAATGAATGGGGTTTTGAGCGCTGCTTTGCCTTTATGCAGGCCGTCGGCGACAGTTATCTGGATGCTTATCTGCCCATCGTAAAACAGCGAATGACCATTGAATATGACCAGCGTGAGCGGGATTTCCAGCTGTATCGCCGTGGCCGTTATGTTGAATTTAATCTGGTATATGACCGCGGTACATTGTTTGGTCTGCAATCTGGCGGCCGTACCGAATCGATCCTGATGTCACTGCCGCCGTTGGTGAAATGGCGTTATAACTGGCAGCCCGAAGCCGGTACACCCGAGGCCAAACTATATAGTGACTTTTTACCGCCCCGGGATTGGTTGAGGTAATAGGGCTTATTTACCTTTGATATCCACCACTGCTGGCGGGCATGAAAGGTACTACTCATCTTTAGAAAGCAGTGCTAACTGGTCAGCCTGATACTCGTTGATCAGCGGCTCAATGACCTCATCGAGCGCGCCGGTCATGATCTCGGTTAGTTTGTATAAAGTTAAATTGATGCGGTGATCGGTTATCCGACCTTGCGGGTAGTTGTAGGTACGAATCCGTTCACTGCGATCGCCGCTGCCCACCAGCAAACGCCGGGTTTCGGCTTGTTCAGCTTGTTGCTTGTCGACTTGTTCAGCCATGATCCGTGATTGCAGTACTGACATCGCTTTGGCGCGGTTTTTGTGTTGTGAGCGTTCTTCCTGACACTCGACAATAATGCCGGTCGGAATATGGGTAATACGAATCGCTGAATCAGTGGTGTTAACGTGCTGGCCACCAGCGCCGGATGAACGGAAGGTATCAACCTTTAAATCTGCCGGATTAATGTCGATTTCATCTATTTCATCAACTTCCGGCAAAATCGCCACGGTACAAGCTGAAGTATGGATGCGGCCTTGCGACTCGGTTTCCGGGACGCGCTGTACACGATGGGCACCGGATTCAAACTTCAGCCGTGAATAAGCGCCATCGCCGACGATACGGGCGATGATTTCTTTGAAACCACCATGTTCACCTTCGGCCTTATTTAATATCTCAATTTGCCAGCGGCGGCGTTCAGCGTAGCGGCTGTACATTTTGAATAAATCGCCGGAAAAAATGGCCGCTTCATCACCGCCGGTTCCAGCGCGGATCTCTAAATAAATATTGCGCTGATCATTAGGATCTTTGGGTAGCAGTAATTTTTGCAGTTCCAGTTCCAGCGTTTCCTGACGTTCTTCAGCAGCCTGGATTTCGTCGCGGGCCATTTGCCGGAGATCAGGGTCGCTTTCGGCCAGCATCGCTTGCGCTTCAGCAATATCGCTGAGCGTTTTCAAGTAGGTGGCAAAGTTTTTTATGACCGGCTCTAGCTGGGCATATTCCTGAGACAACGTGCGGAATTTCTTTTGATCGGCCATGACCGAAGGCTCGGACAACAAACCACTGATCTCTTCATGACGTTCAGTCAGTGCTTCCAGTTTGTGACGGATCGAGTCTTTCAAGTGTTAATCCTTAATATTAAACAGCTGCCGGGCCGCAGCCAGTAAAGGGTTTGCTTCGTCATTCTGAAATGCCGATAAGCGTAGCTGGCGGCTGGGTTCATGCAAAATTTTATTGGTCAGCGTCCGGGCCAGTTCTGCCATTGCCTGTTCCGGCGCGATGCCCTGTTCGATTTGCCGTAATGCTTTTTCCAGCACAACATTGCTGTGTTGCTGGGCTTCATCGCGAATGGCGCGAATCACCGGGACGGTATCCTGGCTGCGCATCCAGCCGGCAAAATGATCTACCTGCGCATCGATAATTTCTTCGGCTTGCTTGGCTGCATCTCGCCGGGATTGCAGATTTTCGGCAATAATATCGTGCAGATCATCAACACAATACAAATAAATATCGTCGAGCTGACCGACTTCCGGTTCAATGTCACGCGGCACGGCAATATCGACCATAAAAATCGGTCGCCGTTTACGTTGTTTCAGGGCACTTTCCACCATGCCTTTACCGAGAATAGGTAATTGACTGGCAGTAGAGCTGATAACAATATCGGCTTCGGGCAAATGCGCCGGCATTTCGCTGAGACTGATGGCATAACCATTAAAGGGTTTGGCAATGGCGTGGGCGCGTTCAACAGTACGGTTGGCAATGATAATGCGTTTGATGCCATTGTCATGCAAATGCCGGGCAACCAGTTCAATGGTTTCCCCAGCACCGATTAACAATGCAGTGGCTTGCTTGAGATTGCTGAAAATCTGTTTCGATAAACTGACGGCGGCAAACGCTACCGACACCGGGCTGTTGCCGATCGCGGTATCAGTACGCACTTGTTTGGCAACGGCAAATGCATGCTGAAATAACCGGCCGAGCGATTTGCCTAATGTTTGTGCGTTGACCGCCTGTGAATAGGCTGATTTCAGCTGACCAAGAATCTGCGGTTCGCCGAGCACCATTGAGTCCAGCCCACAAGCGACACGGTACAAATGCCTTACCGCTTCAGCGTCCTGATATTGATAACTGAATGGCAAAACCTCGTTAATTTTATCGCTGCGTATCTGCTGCAACCATCGCAAAATGCCATTGTCATAATCCTCATCCACATGGCAATACAATTCGGTACGGTTACAAGTGCAAATAATGGCGGCTTCAACAATATCAGTCTGTTTCAGTAGTGATATCAGTGCTTCAGACAAGGCTTCGTTATCAAAGCTGAACTGCTCGCGGACAGCGACCGGGGCTGTGGTATGGTTGATGCCGAAACAGACAAGATGCATAAATTAAGCGTCGCGTTAAATGCTGGTAAACTCTACAACCAAAATCCGGATTGTCGGGTATTTAATGAGTGATAAACCAAATTTGCCATTCTATCAAACTCAATCGCGCAGGTCGTTTTAATATGGATTTATTGCAACAGTTTTGGTTCGGTGCCGGACAAATTATGCGCGGCGCAGCCTGGTCTAGTCTGCCGCTGTTTCTACTGGCTTGTACTGCGACACCTGCGCAACAGGCGAAAACCGAAACCGAACCAGAGCCGGTCGTGATTAAAGCGCCCGAAAAAACCTATTTACCACTGACATCCGAATTGGTTTATTACATTCTGACTGCAGAAATTGCCGGTCAACGTGGTGCGATTGGCGTTGCCAGTGATTTATATCGGGAAGCGGCCAGTAGCATTGATTCGCCAGCTTTGGCGGAGCGTTCGGCGCGGGTAGCTACTTTCTCGCGTGACAAAACCCGTATCAATAATGCATTGGATCGCTGGAAAACAGTCGATCCTAGTGACACTGATGTGCTGGTTATGCAAGTGCCATTTTTACTGAATGACCAGCAATATAATGAAGTCATTGACGCCATGGACAAGGCGATAGCCCTGGCACCAGAAAAAGCTCCCGTCTATTTAGCGACCTTTTCGGAGCATTTAAGCGATATGGTTGATGGCGCCACCGCGCTGCCAATGATGCGACGGCTGCAAAGCTATATTGATAATGATCCGGAAACGCGATTTGCTTACTCGCGCTTAGCGGTTTTTTACAAAGAATATGATGTGGCACTTACCGAAGTGAATGCTCTGCTTGCCGAAAAACCACAGCATGAGCCATTTTTAACGCTGAAATCTGAAATCCTGCAGCGTAGCGGCGATCCTGAGAAAGCGCTGAAACTGATTGCCAAAGCTGCACAAAAAGCAGATGCCAGTGATGAATTACGTTTTAACTATGCCAAATTGCTTGGTGAGAACGGTGAGACGGCCAAAGCCAAAGCCGTATTTGAAGAGCTGAATCTGGAAAATCCTGACAATAAAGAAGTGCTGTTTGCCCTTGGCCTGCTGGCTTTGGAAGAAAAAGATGGCCAGACCGCCAAAAGTTACTTCACCGAATTGCTGCGTAAAGGCGATCCGGCCCAGCAAGCTGGCTATTTTATGGGCCTTGCTGAAGAAATGAATGGTAATACCGAAGCGGCTTTAGTCTGGTTTGCCTCGGTACCGGCGGATAGTCAGCGGTTTGATAGTGCTCAGGGTCGTTATATCGGTCTGCTGGCGGAACGGGGTGATATCGATAAAGCCCGCAAACATCTGGAACTGATGCGTCAGCAACGGCCGGCTCAGGCGCGGGAATTTTATTTGTTTGAAGCAGCATTTTTACAAGAGCAGGAGCTGAAAAAAGAAGCCATGCAATTGTATGGCGAGGCCTTACAGCGTTTTCCCGATGACTTTGAATTGCTGTACAGCCGGGCGATGCTGGCAGAATCGATGGGTGATATGAAGCAGCTGGAAGCCGATTTGCGGCAGATCCTTGTTAAAGATCCGGACAATACTCAGGCGCTGAATGCACTGGGCTATACGCTGACTGATCGTACCGATCGGCATCAGGAAGCTTTAAAGTTGATTGAGCGGGCACTCGAACTCAAACCCGGCGATCCGTTTTATCTGGATAGTTTAGGATGGGTTTATTACCGGCTGGGTAAGCTGGAACTGGCAGAAAAATACTTGCGTCAGGCCATTGCCGTACAAGGCGATGCGGAATTTAACGCCCACCTGGGTGAGGTGTTATGGCAGCAGGGCAAGAAAGACGAAGCCCGCGAGGTCTGGGAAAAAGCCAAACAACAGGATGCTGACAATAAAGTGTTAAACGAAACCCTAAAACGATTTAAACCATGAGATCTTTGCTGGTCGCCAGTCTGCTGTTACTCGCCACCGCCTGTACGCCATTTTGGCAAACCAAGCCGGTAACCTCTGCCGAAACTCTGTGGCAGCAGCGATCGGCCGAATTACAGCAACTTGATCAATGGTCGTTTCGCGGCCGGACGTTGATTCAGCAAGGCAAAGAGGGTTGGAATGCCGGCGTCAGCTGGCAGCAAAATAAAGATAACTTTAAGATCCGGCTGACCGGACCGTTTGCCCAGGGCGCAGTCGAGCTTACTGGCAATTCCCAACAAGTTGAAATGCTGACCTCGGAAGGTGACAGATATACTGCAGACACCCCTGAGCAACTGCTGGAAGAAGTGCTTGGCTGGCGATTGCCGGTCAGTGCCTTACGCGATTGGGTGAGAGGACTGCCATTTGAGGACGAGCCCGTCACAATGCGAGAAATTGATAATGACGGTAAATTAGTGGTGCTCAACCAGGCTGGTTGGCAGGTAGAATTTTTGCGTTATGTGCCATTTGCCGGTCAGCAAATCCCCGATAAGGTGTTTATCAAACGCGATGACTTAAGTGTGCGGCTGGTGATTTCCGGCTGGAATCAGCCTTGACCGAGTGTCGTTGGCCGGCACCGGCCAAGTTAAACCTGTTCTTGCATATCACTGGCCGTCGCGCTGACGGCTATCATTTGCTGCAAACGGCGTTTCAATTCCTCGATTATGGCGACAGCTTAACCATTCAGGTCACCGATGCACCGCAAATTACCCTGTCTCCTTCACTTCCCGGTGTAGCTGAAGACGATAACCTGATTATTCGCGCCGCAAAATTATTACAAAAAGCCGCCAATATTCAGCAGGGCGCACATATTCATCTGGATAAAAAATTGCCAATGGGTGGTGGACTGGGTGGGGGCAGCAGTGATGCTGCAACGACCTTAGTAGCATTAAATCAGCAATGGCGCTGTCAGTTATCGGAAGACGAATTGGCGGAATTAGCACTGCAATTAGGCGCAGACGTACCGGTATTTGTGCGCGGCCGCGCCGCCTGGGCAGAAGGTGTTGGTGAGCAGTTAACACCGATGTCACCGCCGGAACCTTGGTATTTAGTAGTGATTCCGGATTGTCAGGTAGCAACAGGTGAAATATTTTCTGCATCTGAATTGACACGCGACTGCGAACCTATCAAAATATCGGGCTTCCTTTCGGGGGAAGGCAGTAATGTCTGCGAAGCAGTGGTCAAGCGGCGTTATCCGGCAGTTGCCGAAGCGCTTGATTGGTTGGCACAATATGCTGACCCAAGAATGACAGGTACAGGTGCCTGCGTTTTTGCCAGCTTTGAAACAGCTGCCAAGGCACAGCAAATTTGGCAACAACTGCCGGCAACATGGCAGGGCTTTATCGCCAAAGGGTGTAACCAATCACCATTGTTGGCCGCAATCGATAACCACGCCAGCGGTGGTTAATGATTGTCAGAGAATGAGTTTGAAACAGTTGGGGTATAGCCAAGCGGTAAGGCAGCGGGTTTTGATCCCGCCATCCCTGGTTCGATTCCAGGTACCCCAGCCACTCTTTTTGTTTTTTTTGATTGAACTCGGCAGCTCAACTAGTGACTCAAAATAGAATCCTCCAGTTACAGCAGCGTACCGCCGATGACAACATGATGGTGTTCACCGGCAATGCAAATCGTAAGCTGGCTGAAAGCATTGCAAATTTCCTCAATATTTCTCTTGGTAAAGCCACGGTTGAAAAATTCAGCGATGGCGAAATCATGGTCGAAATTCTCGACAATGTGCGTGGTAAAGACGTATTTATCGTTCAGCCGACTTGCATGCCGACCAATGATAACTTGATGGAATTAATGGTGATGACCGACGCGATTCGTCGCGCGTCTGCCAAACGAATTACCCTGGTGGTGCCGTATTTTGGTTACTCCCGCCAGGATCGCCGGCCACGTTCGGCCCGCGTAGCGATCACTGCCAAAGTGGTTGCCAATATGCTGACGGGTGTCGGCGCTGACCGTGTATTAACGGTTGATTTACATGCCGATCAGATCCAGGGCTTTTTTGATTGCCCGGTGGATAATGTTTACGCCTCACCTGTTTTGCTCGGTGATATCTGGAAGCATAAATATGATGATTTGGTGGTGGTTTCGCCGGATGTCGGTGGTGTGGTACGTGCCCGGGCACTGGCTAAACATCTGGATGTGGAACTGGCGATCATCGATAAACGCCGGCCACGGGCCAATGTTGCCAAGGTAATGAACATTATCGGCGAAATTGAAAACCGTACCTGCGTCATGGTTGACGATATGGTCGATACGGCGGGCACCTTATGTGCCGCGTCGGCCGCTTTAAAAGAACATGGTGCCAATAAAGTCGTCGCCTACTGTACGCATCCGGTGTTATCCGGCCCTGCAGTAGTTAATATTGGCAAATCGTTGCTCGATGAACTGGTGGTTACTGACACCATTCCATTACAACCTGATGCCATTGCCAGTTCTAAAATTCGCGTGCTGAGCATTGCCGAAATGCTGGCAGAAGCGATGTACCGAATTAGTAACGAAGAGTCAGTTAGCTCTTTGTATATGGATTAGCCCTTTTGGGTTGAATGTGCCGAACCTGGTCGCGGGGGAGGCAAATGCCACGTTAAAGTGGCTTGATAACGGACCCAGGTCCGTTTTTTAGTCTTGGAGAAAGAGATGGAAAATTTATTTGAAGTACAAGCCGAAGCGCGTACTGACCAGGGGAAAGGTGCGAGCCGCCGCCTGCGTCGGGCGGGTAAAGTACCGGCTGTTGTTTATGGTACCGAGAAAAAACCGGTATCGATTTCGGTTAATCATAACCAGTTTATCCGTCATTTGGCTGAAGAAGCGTTTTATGCGCACATTCTGACGCTTGTGATTGATGGCAAGAAAAACCAGGTTGTGTTGAAAGATCTGCAGCGTCATCCGGCGAATGACAACAAAATCATTCATGCTGATTTCCTGCGTGTTGATGCCAAACATGAAATGACCATGACCGTGCAGTTGCATTTCCTGAATGAAGACATCGCACCGGGCGTTAAAGCCGGTGGTCAGGTATCGCATTTGATGACGGAAGTAGATATTGCCTGCTTGCCGAAAGATCTACCGGAATATATCGAAGTCGATATTGCCAAGCTGGAAATGGATGAATACATTCATTTATCAGAATTGGTATTGCCTAAAGGTGTCACCCTGACGGCATTGAGCCATAGCCAGGATGAGCATCTGGAAGAAGGTGAACGTTCATCTTACGATCAGGCAGTGGTCAGTATTCATGAGCCACGTGTCACGCAGCTTGAAGAAGACGAAGTTGAAGACGCTGAAGAAGCTGAAGAAAAACCAAAAGCAGAAAAAGACGAAGACAAATCAGAAGATTAATCTGCGTCACTGGGAGCCATTATGGACAACTGGATCATCGCCGGTCTGGGCAATCCCGGCTCCCAATATCAACACACCCGGCATAATGTCGGGTTCTGGTTACTGGACCAGTTAGCTGCTGATTTCGGCGTATCGTTTAAAACCGATAGTCGATTTCAGGGCGAGCTGGTCCAGCACACCACTCCAGAAGCCAAAATCTGGCTGCTCAAACCGCTGACTTTTATGAACCGTAGCGGTCAATCAGTTGCAGCGCTGGCTAATTTCTACAAAATTCCACCTGAAAACCTGCTGGTCATTCATGATGAACTGGATTTACCACCGGGTACGATTCGTCTGAAAAAAGGCGGTGGTCATGGTGGTCATAATGGCCTGCGCGATATCATTGCGCAAAATGGTGGCCAAAAAGATTTTCTGCGTTGCCGGATTGGCATTGGTCATCCCGGTAACAGCAAACAAGTGGCTGATTATGTGCTGAGCAAACCGTCAGCGGATGATCGCCAACAGATTTTGCACGGTATCGATGACGCGCTGCGAACGCTGCCTGATGTGCTGAATAACCAACTCGAAAAAGCCATGAACTGGCTGCATTCACAATAGGATTTTCCATGGGATTTAAATGCGGTATCGTCGGTTTGCCAAATGTCGGTAAGTCGACCTTATTTAATGCGCTGACCCAAGCGGGCATCGAAGCGCAGAACTACCCGTTTTGCACCATTGAGCCGAACGTTGGTATCGTGCCGATGCCCGATCCGCGCCTTGATAAACTGGCGGCTATCGTTAAACCGCAAAAAGTCCTGCCGACTACAATGGAGTTTGTTGATATCGCGGGTCTGGTCGCCGGCGCCTCCAAAGGCGAAGGCCTGGGTAATAAATTCCTCGCCAATATTCGTGAAACCGATGCTATCGCCCATGTAGTACGCTGTTTTGAAGACGAAAATGTGGTCCACGTTGCCGGCAAAATATCACCGATCGATGATATTGAAGTGATTAATACTGAATTGGCGCTGGCTGATCTGGAATCGGTTGAAAAAGCGATTCTGAAAACTGCCAAAGATGCCAAAAGCGGCGATAAAACAGCTAAAGCGCGTTTGGCGCTACTGGAAAAAATGCGTGAGCATCTGGATACCGGACAGCCGGTGCGGGCGATGCATCTGGATGCCGATCAGCTGGATTTAATGACCGGTCTGCATTTACTGACCATCAAACCGACCATGTATATCGCCAATGTTGCCGAAGATGGTTTTGACAATAATCCGGCGCTGGATGCTGTTAAAGCGCTGGCTGAAAAAGAAAATGCAACGGTGGTGGCGATTTGTGCAGCCATTGAATCTGAAATCGCTGATTTAGCCGATGAAGACAAAGCCGAGTTTCTGGCTGAACTGGGTCAGGATGAGCCCGGCCTGAATAGAGTGATCCGCAGCGGTTATCAATTATTGGGTTTGCAGACTTACTTTACCGCCGGCGTCAAAGAAGTCCGCGCCTGGACCGTTGAAGTAGGTGCCACTGCCCCGGAAGGTGCCGGCGTTATTCACACCGATTTTCAGAAAGGCTTTATCCGCGCAGAAGTTATCAGTTATGACGATTTTGTACAGTATAACGGTGAGCAAGGTGCCAAAGATGCCGGTAAATGGCGTTTGGAAGGCAAAGAGTACATCATCAAAGATGGTGATGTGATGCATTTCCGGTTTAATGTGTAAAGCATTTGCCATGTCAGACAGCAACTTGCAAACTAAGTCAGGTGCTTTTGGAGATTAAAATCTGATGCGTAATCTTTATTGGCTGGGCCTGTTGTTGTTTGCTGGTTTGCCGGTTGTGCAGGCACAACCTGGCTTGGATCAGTGCATGCTGACGCAAATGGGCATTGCCGATGACACCATGACCATTGGTGAGGTCAGACAACTGTGTAGAGCGCAGCAGATACTGGATGTTGAAGAAGCTGCCCAAGTTGAGTCGCTGGACACCACTGTGCCGGATACACCCCAACAAGCATCCGGTCTGAAAAATGATGTCGATATCACGTTGCAAGACGACACCATTGCCACCGAAGATGGTTCCGCGGTGACTCGCCGGTTGTTGCTGGAAAAAACCCAGGCGCGCAATCCATTTGCCCTGATGCCGCACAAGCCTAATTACATTATTTTCGCTAATAATATGTCGAAAGCTAATGAAACCCCATTTGAGTTAGATGATCCCAATCGCGATTACAATTTCCAGCCGTGGGAAACCAAATTCCAAATTAGCTTAAAAACGCCGCTGGTTCGGGGTATGTTTAAAAACCGCGCCGATTTATTTGTCGCCTACACCAACCGCTCTTTCTGGCAGCAATTTAACAAAGAAGGCTCGGAGCCGTTTCGGGACTCCAACCATGAACCGGAAGCCTGGTTGTCGTTTGGTAACGATTTAGAATTGTTTGGCTGGAAAAACTCGGTGAACCGTCTCGGTGTATCGCATCAGTCCAATGGCCAGTCAGGGACATTATCACGCAGTTGGAACCGGGTATACGCTGACTTTATTATTGAACGTGGTGACTGGTATTTATCGTTTAAACCATGGCTGCGTATTCAGGAAAGCTCGGAGAATGATGACAATCCGGATATAGAAGACTACATGGGTAATTTTGAGTTTGGTGTCATTTATAAACACGAAGAACACAGCTTTGAAGCCATTGTCCGCAATAATCTTGAGACCAGTGACAACTACGGTGCACTGCAACTGGGGTGGAGCTTCCCACTGACTGATCGACTTCGCGGCTATGTGCAATATTTTAATGGCTATGGTGAGAGCCTGATTGACTATAATGCTCACACCAATAGCATTGGTTTTGGTATTCAGCTCAGCGACTGGCTGTAAACCATTTTGAATGGTTGATATTTAATCACCGGCAACGTAAAATGCTCGGCTTCGTGGCTACATAGCTCAGTTGGTTAGAGCACATCACTCATAATGATGGGGTCCCTAGTTCGAATCTAGGTGTAGCCACCACTCTTCATCCCGCAATGGGACTGACTTTCAGGACGAAAGTCATGGTACAACTGTGGTACTGAAATTTTGAAAAGTATAGTTACTTCTATAGTTACCTATGGAATTAACGCTTATTTGGAGATTTCAGAAAATGGCTGGTTCATTTATCACAAAGAAAGTACTTCCTTCATCAGGGGAAGTAAGATACATCGCTACAATCACTCACAATTCACGCAATCACAAGACAAAACGCTTTAAACGCAAAACGGATGCAACGATTTGGGTTGCTCGTTATTTGGCAGATATTGAAAATTTTGCTGCCTCTGGTAAAAAGCCCTGCTCGGTAACATTTGAAAGGTTGGCGGATGATTATCTTAAAAGTTGGTCTGGTACAGATGCCGTGCGTGAATATGCGGTTGAATATTTCAAGGTATATTTTGGATCAAAGTTACTCGATTCAATCACTAGCGATGATTGCAGGAAAGCGTTAAAAAAGTGGGAACAAAAAAAACCTGCAACATTTAATAAGTACAAAGCTATTTTGGCTGCAATGTTTAACTTTGCTATTCGTAAAAACGATGAATCGAGCGAGACATACCTTTCCAATAATCCTGCCAAAAAAGTGCAAAATAAACCGGTTAACAATCAACGGGTAAGATATTTAAGTGATGACGAAAAAAAACGCTTGATTGAGTCATGTCGTAAGATTGGTGGTCGATTTTATTTAGCATTTTTATTAGCCTTATCTACCGGACTACGTAAATCAAACGTATTGTGGTTGAGATGGTCTGACGTTAATTTTGAGCGAGGGCTACTTTCAATTGGACGGACAAAAAATGGTGATCCGATCACTGCACCGGTTCCTCAATCAGTTCTAAATTTACTTAAGGATCAACATCAGGTTGGGAATGAACTGATTTTTGCTTCCACTATTGATCCGAGGGTGCCATCTGATTTTAAAAAACAATGGGTTAATGCTCGTGAAATGGCAAAGATAGAGAATTTCCGTTGGCACGATTTGAGACATGATGTCGCTTCAACTATGGCAATGGCTGGACGTACTATGGTAGAAATCGCTCAGATTTTGGGACATCGATCATTGCAATCAACACAACGTTATACACACCTAAGTACTGATCATAAGGCAGCGGCTTTACAATCAAGTGTCGGTAAAGTACTTGAGGGGGTACTGTGATGTTTATACATACAGATAATACCAACGCAAACCTTAACCTCTCAATTTTGAAGAGCCTGAAGTCTTCTGGACTGATCAATGTTGATCAAAAAGACATTTTTGATCTGGCACGAATAGGTGGTTTTTTAACTGTCTCTATTGATACCTATAAATTGGAAAATATGATCGTGAAATTGAACAAAATGGACAGCAGAGAAAGATCTGAAATCGGCAAAAATTACGAGAAAGCCAACATGCTATTACCTTAAGCTTGTATCATGTTATGTGTAAATAAGCTATTGATTATAATGAGTAAGTTGGTAAGTAACATTTTTGTTGGGCGATTAATACGTTAGACACCCAATAATTATTTTGACAGGGGTACTTGGTCGGCTATCGAAACAAAGCGGATCTCTAGTTAAAAATGCAAAGTGGACGCTTTGAATAAATACTAGCTATACTCAAATTATCAACATATTTTATTGAAACAACATGGTTCCCAGCGATGTTACCTTTCATAATCGATAAAAAGGTTAGCGGACAAAGTGTCCCTTCACTTAGTTATGTGTCGGACGAAAATAAGTGCGAGAGATAGCAATATAAGCACAATTGTCCTTATATTTCCGAATAGTATGTGTTTTTTATCAGCGCTCGA
The DNA here is from genome assembly GCA_040882115.1 of Methylophaga sp. GTDB lineage: Bacteria > Pseudomonadota > Gammaproteobacteria > Nitrosococcales > Methylophagaceae > Methylophaga. The sequence continues at coordinate 298,948 of JBBEBX010000005.1, forward strand.
CAGAAAAATAATGAATTGAATAACTGAAAGGAAGATAAAGAGTAAATGGAGATACACAACTTGAAGCCAAGAAAAGCGCTGAACAAAGCCTTTTTGAAAGTAAAACCCAACAGAATAGAAATCGAAGGCTTCAAAACTAATCTCATACGGCTACTCGACAGCATAAATGACACAGAATCCGAAGAGTTTCATAAAAACCTTGTCATTGACTTTCTCAGAAAGACTTATTACGACCCGAATCATTTTATCAACACCAAAGGACGAAATGACCTTGTAATCCATAACGGAGACAAAGCAAAAAGCACCGTCGGTGTAATCATTGAAGCAAAGAAACCGACCAATAAAAGCGAAATGGTTACGACTGAAAAGTTGAACGTAAAAGCTTTCCAGGAGTTGGTGCTTTACTATCTAAGGGAGAGAATCACGCAAAACAATCTTGAAACCAAACATCTGATTATCACAAACATAAATGAATGGTTCGTTTTTGATGCAACTACTTTTGATAGGCTTTTTGCCCAGAACAAGAAAGTTGTAAAACAATTTCAAGATTTTGAAGAAGGACGATTGGCGGACACAAGAACTGACTTTTTCTACAAGCAAATTGCTGAGCCATTTATTGCAGAGATCAAAAACGAAATTGAGTTTACTTACTTCAATATACAGGACTACCAGAAGCCTTTACGTAATAATGATAAAGCAGACGACAATAAACTGATTGCCCTTTTCAAACTACTATCACCTGAACACCTCTTAAAACTTCCTTTTACCAACGACAGTAATAGCCTTGATAAGCGGTTTTACAGCGAGTTGCTCCACATTATCGGATTGACTGAAACAAAGAAAGGAAGCAAAAAACTGATTGGACGAAACAAAGCAGGTGAAAGGCTCTCGGGAACTATTCTAGAAAACGCCATCATTCAGCTTGATAGTTTAGACAAGCTTAGTCGTTTGCAACGACCGAACCAATTTGGAAGCAGTCAGCAGGAAAGGTTGTTCAATATTTCTCTTGAACTATCTATTACTTGGATCAACAGAATTCTATTCCTGAAATTGTTAGAAGCCCAACTCATCACCTACCATAAAGGCGACAAATCCTACTCGTTTCTTAATCTTGACAAGATTAAAAACTACGACGAGCTGAATAGCTTGTTTTTTCAAGTTTTAGCTCGGAAGTATGACGGGAGAAATGAAGACGTAATTAAAGTTTTTGAAAAAGTACCTTATCTCAATTCATCACTCTTTGAGCCTGCCGAAATTGAGCAGAACACGCTTTTCATTAGTAATTTAAGCGACGATAAAACCATTCCAATTATTTCATCTACCGTACTAAAAGACCTGCACGGAAAAAAGCGAACAGGTAAGCTCAATACACTCGAGTATCTTTTTGAATTCTTGAACGCCTACGATTTCAGCGGTGAAGGTTCGGAAGAAATTCAGGAAGAAAATAAGTCACTCATTAACGCTTCTGTACTTGGATTGATATTCGAGAAAATCAATGGTTATAAAGATGGTTCATTTTTCACTCCAGGTTTTATCACCATGTATATGTGTCGTGAAACCATCCGCAAAGCAGTTGTTCAAAAATTCAACGAAACCAAAAACTGGAACTGCAAAGACCTTGAAGATCTTTACGACAAAATTGAAGATCGAAATGAAGCCAATGAAATCGTAAATAGCCTGAAAATTTGTGACCCTGCCGTTGGTTCAGGGCACTTTCTGGTTTCGGCACTTAATGAAATGATTGCCATAAAAAAACATTTGAAAATCCTGCAAGACCGTGACGGCAAACGTTTGAAAGAATACCACTTAGAAATCGTCAATGATGAACTCATTGTAACAGACGAAGAAGGAGAACTATTCGGCTACAACCCCAAAAACAAAGAAAGCCAGCGGATTCAGGAAACACTCTTTCACGAAAAACAAACTATCATAGAAAACTGCCTTTTTGGTGTTGATATCAACCCGAACTCTGTCAAGATTTGCCGGTTGCGTTTGTGGATTGAGCTTTTGAAAAATGCATATTACAAAAATGCCACCGAACTCGAAACGCTTCCGAACATTGATATTAACATCAAATGTGGCAACTCACTGGTAAGCCGCTTTGACATTAACGCTGACCTGAAAAAAGCCTTGAAGAAAAGCAAGTACACAATTGAAAGTTACCGCGTTGCCGTCGACTCTTACCGAAACGCTCGAACCAAAGAACATAAAAGAGAAATGGAGCAGTTGATTACTGACATCAAGTCTGATTTTAGAAGTGAAATTTCGTTCAACGACCCAAAAGTAAAAAAGCTTGAAAAACTTTCAGGCGAGTTATTTCACATGACCAATCAAGGTCAGCTTTTTGAGATGAGTAAAAAGGAAAAAACTGCTCTAAACAAGAAAGTAAAGAAGCTCAACGAAGATACCAAAAAGTTAGAAGCTGAAATTGAAGAAATAAAAGCCAATAAGATTTTTGAAAACGCTTTTGAATGGCGTTTTGAATTTCCCGAAGTATTAAATAACGATGGAGATTTTGTCGGGTTTGATGCGGTGATTGGGAATCCACCTTATCTACAAATCCAGAAGATGGAGTTTGATTTTGATAGCATCAAATCGAAATATCAAACTTTTGAAATGATGGGTGATATTTATGCCCTTTTCTATGAAAAGGGATTAGAAATACTAACATCAAAAGGCGTACTTAGTTTTATTACTTCAAATAAATGGCTTAGGGCAAATTATGGTCAATCACTCAGACAATTCTTATGTTCAAACACGCATTGCCATCAGCTGATTGACTTCAATTACTTTCAAGTTTTTCCTGAAGCATCTGTTGATACTAGTATCTTAACCTTTACACGTGGTTCCACCGAAGGAATAAAAAATGCTACGTATGTACAACAGGGTTTGGAGCTTGAAAACATAACTGAATACGTTGAGCAAAACAAAATAGCGATATCAGGTCTTAGCTCCAATTATTGGTCAATTACTCCTGAAGAAGAAAAGTCCATAAATGATAAGCTTAAGAGCGATGGTAAAGAGCTAAAAGATTGGAATATAAATATCAACTATGGAATTAAAACGGGTTTTAATGACGCTTTTATTATTAACAATAAAACTCGGAGTGAACTAATATCAAAAGATCCTAAAAGCGCAGAGCTGATCTTTCCCTATTTGAGGGGTCGCGATATAAGAAAGTATGGCATTCATCATGACGATTTATACTTAATCACTACGCTTCCGAGTTTAAAAATCAATATCAATGAGTATCAAGGAATTAAAGGATACTTAGAACAGTTCTTACCAAAACTCAATCAAACAGGAGAGGAATTCATCAACTCCGAAGGTGAAATAAAAAAAACTAGAAAAAAAACTAATGGAAAATGGTTTGAAATACAAGACTCAATAGCATATTGGGAAGATTTCAAAAAAGAAAAATTAGTGTATGCGGAAACCATGCGAATTCACAAAAATGACCTATCAAATTTTCCAAGATTCGGTTTTGATGATGATTCTTTCTATTGTGATAAGACCACCTTCATAGCTACAGGTGAACACATCAAATACTTGTTGGGGCTGCTTAATTCCAAACTAGGAAGATATTTAATCAAAGAGTATGTAACCAAGCTTGATACAGGGGGCTATATGATGCAAAAAGTCTTTTTAGAAACAATCCCCATCAAAGTGCCGTCACCTGAAGAGCAGATGAATATTGAAACACTTGTTAACCTGGTCATTGACTCAAAAAAGGAAAGCCTTCAAGCTGATACAAATGATTTAGAAGCTCAAATCGACCAATTGATTTATCAGCTTTATAACTTTACCGAAGAAGAAATTGAAATTATTGAAAATGAATAATCAATGCTCGATAGCCTCATGTTTTGCTAAGCCTTTCAAAGCCAACGTAAGAACTGAAAAGGATAAATACAACAGCAAAACCATAACTAATGCGAGGGAAGGTTGAATCGAAAGTAACAAATAACGAAGAGCTCGTTCGAATCTAAGCCATGCTGCGCTTCATTTGCACCACATAACTTAATCGTTAAACGAGTGACCGCTTATGGCGGGTTGCCGCCAGTGTGCTAGTCTGAAAATTCCATTCCACTACCGTTTCTATCGCATACGGAACAGTCTATACCCATACACAGTTGGCGGCATACCGATAGAATGCGAAAATAAGACGTAGCCTCGCATTCACCGTTGCGACCGCAAGGCTTCCACTCTCGGGGACTCAGTTTTCAGTCACGGAACTCCACCAGTATTGTAGCTTCTCGGTCATTGCTCACACCCCGTCATTCAATGCCATTCACTTCACAATTTTGAACCCGCAGAATGCGGGTTTTTTTTTGCCTAAGATACAGCATCAATCGTTAAACATTATGCGCGGCTAACTTCTGGACAAGATCAATGCAAAATCTTTAGTTTCATTAAAAACTACCTTGTAACCCTTTATTTATCTACGATTCATGTTTCAAAAAAAAAGTCAATGAATAACCGGCTTGGACCAATATCCGGTTATTCGTAGAAATATTCTGGGAACTAAGAAAGACTGCGCTCCAGTTCAACATAGGAGTAGCAGCTATGCGCGAAAGACAAACAGATAATCACGGAATTAGAGAGAACGAGCTATTACGTAAGGAAGAGTTTGTTCAACGGTTCGAACATTTATTGACTGAACCGGAACTGAATTATCTCATCAAAAACCGGCGACATAATGGCTTTGCAAAAGCGGTAAGAAAAGTCGGACAACGAAAAATGTTCATTTACCTGCCAGCAGTTTATGAATGGATTAATGAGCAGCGAGGGTAGGGCTTGATCAGGCTGGGTAACCCGTCCAAGCAGGATGTTTGGACACAGTCGGGTTACCCAGTCTGACCAAAGCTATATAGCTATGATTATTCGTACAAAACGATATGAGAAATACACAGTCCTCAGCGACGAACTTATCGAAAACAAAAATCTTGATTGGGATGCGCTTGGTCTGTTGGCCTACCTGTTAAGTAAGAAAGACAACTGGCAGGTAATGCCAAAGGTGCTCGCAAAACAGCGTAAATCCGGTGAGCACACAATTCGACGTATGTTGAAAGATCTACGTGATGCGGGCTATGTGGAATTGAAGAAACTTAAAGGCGGCCATGTTAATTGGCTTGTTTATGACATTCCTCAAGTTATTGATAATAAACCTGATCATGATTTTTCCAATTTGCAAAATTCACTAATAGAGGAATCCTCTAATAGCGAAAATCATCACGCAATACTTAATAAGGATCTACAACAACTAAATATTGAATTTATATATTTTTGGGAAAGCTATCCCGTCAAAAAAAATAGAGTGGCTGCCGAACGAGAATGGCAGACCTTAGGTGATGGTGATAAACAAAATGCAGTTGAGAATATCGAGCGCTTTGTCAGCTCGCTACCCCGTTGGCAGACAATTCCATACCCCTATACATATCTAAATCAACGCCGATGGCTTGATGACCTGACTCCAACGGCTAAGCCGACACAGAGTCAGAAAACGCATTTGCCCAGACATGATGAGCAGCTAACAAGCTGGGCAGCAAAAAATGGTCTGCCAGAACCAATTCGAGGAGAGAACTTCCCTCAATATCGAGCACGACTCACTAACTTGATTGAGTTAAGAAACAATCAAATAAACGGTAAATAGGAAGCAAAAATGTGCAAACAAATTGAACCTTGTTATGAAAAAAAACAATTGGAAGAGCTGCGGCCACCTGAAATCAATAATTTATTAAAAGATGCAGAAACGACTGGCCAGATCGAGATCGAACTGGAGACAGATTTGGAGAGTGGCAACGATGAATAATATTTTTTCTACGATTTTTGCAGATGTGCAATTTTGGGCACCGCATGCGCTAACAGTGTTTTTTTCAGCGGCGGCTGCAACGCTGGTACTGATTGTTTGCTGGATGTTGGGCAGTCTGACAGCTAGCCGCGAGAATCGACCACAGTGGATCATCACAATCAGCACTATCGGGACAGGCGTTCTGGCTGGGTTGTTTTTCAGAGAGCAGCAGGCGGATGGGCTAATGCGTGTATTACCGCCTGTAAATGAATTTTTGATCTGGGTGTTTACTCGGAGCAATGCCGGCGCGCCTGCTGCAGACGTTTTTTCCTATGTCGGACTGTTTGCAGCCGGCAGTGCCATGATGGCAATGCTCGCTGCAGTGTCTGCAACGGCGTTTAGTTTCTACTGGTTCGGTGTGGGGGGTGAGTGGCGACTGCGTGGTGCAAATATCAGTCGGGATCGGGTTTCAGTAAACACTAAGAACGCGCTGAAATTTGGCAAAACACGCGTTCCGACTGAGGTAGAAACGCGAGGTTTCGCTCTATTCGGCACCACTGGCACAGGTAAATCACAGGCAATCATGCAGATCCTGGCCACAGCCCGACAGCGGGGACAAAAAGCTGTGATTGCCGACCCAGGTGGCGAGATGATGGCGCGTTTCTATCGTGAGGGCGACGTGATCCTGAGTCCGGAGGATGAGCGTTCCGCTGATTGGTCAATTTGGGCTGATATGAAATTTGATGACGAGTGCAGGCAGTTTGCAGAAAGCGTGATCGACCCCGGCACTGGTGAATCTGAGTCCTGGCATCAATCAGCACGAACATTGCTGCAGGTGTTTTTTGAATACCTATTTCGCAACCAGGCACGCAAAAATAAAAATGTGCTGCAGCTGCTGCGCCTCAATGACGATCAGCTGGCCGAGGTTGTGAAAAATACGACTGTCGAGCGCGTTATCACTGGCAGCAATACGAAAGGGCGGGATTCGATTTTATCGATTATCGCCTTGGCGTTGCAGCCCTGGGAGAGGTTAAACCCAGAGGCAGGCAGCGCCGGATTTTCTATCCGTGATTTTATCAGTGCACGTGATGACCGGTGGTTGTGGCTGCCCTACTCACAGGCATCAGGAAAAACTTACGAACCGCTGCGCAGAATGTGGATCGATATCGCCGCCCGCCGTGTTCTTGAGGGGCGCGAGGATCCAGATCGTCGTGTATGGCTGGTGCTTGATGAGATTCATCAGCAGGGACAGCTGGACGTTTTGTCTCACGTGACCGCGATGGGTAGGAAATTTGGTCTAGCCCATGTTCTGGGCATTCACAGTATTTCGCAGCTGCGTGAGATTTACGGTCACGACGGGGCGCAGTCTGTACTGGCCACGACCGGTAATCAGTTGATTTTACGGGCAGCAGATGCCGATACGGCCGAATACTGCAGCCAGCAGATTGGCGACCGTGAGAATCAGCGCAAAGAACGTAGCACGTCACGTGGCGAGAGTGGCCGTTCGGAAAATCTGCAATATCAGCGGCACATTGACCGGGCGGTTTTACCGTCAGAAATTCTGAATTTGCTCGATCTCAACGGATATTTTTTGTTTTCAGGGCGTGGCCAGCGACGGGTAAAACTCGACTATAAAGGCGATGATTTTCCTGTGCGGTTTGAACCGTTGCGACGGAAACCAGTGGGCAGTTTCCAACCGATTCAGTTCGACGATTTTGAGTCCCTGAAATCGTTCAGAGAACAGATGTCAGACGAGGAAAAAAAGAGCTCAAAATTGCGCCTGAAGTCTGACGGCAAATCGGGATCCGACACATGACAAAAACACACAAAACAGAAACAGTTCTCCGAGGTTTACACCTGACGCACCCGGCGGTGCCGCCAATGCAGCCGAAAAGCTGGCTGCAAGCCTTGCTGCATAAGGCTTTATCGTGTCGAACGATTTGTTCGACACACCGAAGAGCAGAAAAGCAGATCCAGCGCAGTGGCGCGGCTTTGCGCTTGTCGAACACGTTCCCGCTGGTGTGTTGGTTTTTTCTCTTTTTTGTTCGACACATTTAGAGGCTAAATATGACAACTAAAAACTTGAGGATCGCCGTCCGATTGTCACGGCAAGACATGGACAAATTTGAAGCACTTCAGGCCCATTTTGGCGAGAGCCAGGCAGGCACATTTAGAGCGCTGTTATCGGTTAAAACCGACCAGGAGCGAATGCTCAAACGGGCCGAAAAACACGCTCAGGAATTACACGATCTAAACAGCAAAGTTGACGAGCTTTCGTCCTGGTTAAAATCGAGGGTCGAGTAATGTTATCGATCAGATCGATAAGTGCGAAAGACGCCTATGCGTTGGCCAAATATTACGAATCACAAAGCGCTATTGATGACTACTATGAAGAGGGCGAGGAACCACCCGGCGAATGGATGGGCAGCGGTGCTGCAAAGCTGGGGCTGTCTGGCGAATTAAAAGACGGCGAGCTGTTGGCTGGCATGCAGGGTTTTCATCCTGGCACCGGCGACCAGCTGGCCAAAAATGCAGGCGACAAACACAAGCCCGGCTGGGACGCTACATTTTCAGCACCGAAATCCGTTTCGGCAGCGTGGGCAATTGCGGAGGATTCAGATCGAGACAAAATCGCAGCAGCTAACAAGTCCGCTGTGGCCAGTTCTCTGGATTATTTAGAGCGAGAGGCAGTCTCGACACGTCACGGCCACGGGGGCGCTGAAAAGCGCGAATCTGGCGGCCTGACGGTGGCAGCCTACGAGCACGGCACAAACCGCAATCAAGATCCGCAACTGCATACACATTGCATCATCATGAATATGTCTCCAGATGGCCGCGGCATCGACTTTGACACACATCACAAAATGGCCGCTGGTGCGCTTTATCGCACAGAGTTGGCCAGTCAGCTGCAAGAAATGGGTTTTCAGGTTGAGCGAGATGGCGACTCGTTCGGCATTAAAGGAATGAATCAGGAGCTGACCGATCACTGGTCGAGCCGACGCGACGAGATCCAGGAGGAGCTTGCGCGAACAGGCAACAGCGGTGCAAAAGCCGCGAACGTGGCAGCGCTCAGCACGCGAGACAATAAGGAATCGGTCAGCCGTGATGAGTTACATGAAAAATGGGGCGAGCAGGCCGAAGAATACGGCGTAACTGATCAATATGTTAAAAATTTGACGGAGCTAGAAGCGCCAGAACCTGCGCCGACAATGAAAAGCGGCGCGGAAATCATGGAGGAGCTGACACAGAAGCGCGCAACAGTGACCGACGTGCAGATCCGGGCAGCCGTGGCAGTAGAAAGCCAGGGTTTTTTGAATGCGAAAGAGGCCGAGCAATTCACGGATGAGCTGTTGGAAAGTGAACATGTAATTGCACTGAAAGAGCCGGTGCGTGAAGAAGGAGAAGACAAGCCGGATCACATCAAAGGCGGCCAGCGCTACACCACTCAGGGGGTGCTGGATGCAGAGCAGGACATGCTGGATCGCGCTGACCGAATGAACGAAAACGACAGTCACCAAATTAGTGATCGCGCAGTCAATAAAGCGCTGGACGAAATGCCAACCATTACCGACGAGCAAAAATCTGCTGTTAGGCATATCACCCAGGAAAGTGGCCAGATTGCCGTCATGCAGGGTCAGGCGGGTGCAGGGAAGTCTTTTACGCTCGGCGCTGTGCGTGAAGCTTACGAAAACGACGGGTTCACTGTGATCGGAACCGCTGTCAGTAATGCAGCAACGCGGAATTTGAAAAACGAGGCCGGGATCGAGAGCAAAAACACCACGCTGCTGGAAATTGAGATCGGCACAGGCCGGACAAAACTGGACGAAAAAACCGTGATCGTTGTCGATGAGGCCGGAATGCAATCAACCAGGCAAACGGCCAGTTTGTTGGAAATGGCTGAAGACGCTGGCGCAAAGGTTGTTTTGGTTGGTGATACTCGGCAGCTGCAGGCGATTGAATCAGGCGCGCCGATGCGAGCCATTGCAGATCGCGATGGCATAGGCATGATCGAGCTGAAAGACGTGCGCCGACAGAAAACAGAAAGAGAACGAACCATTGCCGGCCATTTCCGGGTAGGTAGAGCAGGCGAAGGCTTGGCAATGCTGAAGAAGGACGGACATTTTCACGTTGAGGAGGACATGGTCACCGCGAGCAGAAAAGCTGCAAATGGTTATTTGTCAGACATGGACGAGGGCAAAAGCTCGATTGTCGTGGCAGCGTCCAGGCGCGAAGTGGGTTTGTTGAATGGGGCTATACGTGAAGGGCTGCAGGAGCGCGGCCAGTTGGGTGATGATGCAGCAAAGCTACAAACGTCTACCGGATTAAAAGAATTTGCCAGCGGTGACAAAGTGATTTTCGGAAAGAAACATGCTTTCGGAGAGCGTGGCGATGAAAATACAACCGTCTGGAATGGCGCGACTGGCCAAGTTGAAAAAATGGAGGAAAACGGATTTCAGGTCAAATTGGATCACAGCGGTGAGTCGGTTTCGGTTGATTTTGAAGAGATGTACTCTGTCAGCCACGGCTACGCCACCACAGTGCACAAAGCGCAGGGCTTATCTGTTGACCGGGCACACGTTCTGGCCGGTAATCAAACCGGCCGCGAGTGGTCATATGTGGCAGCATCCAGGCACAAAGAAAGTGTGAATTTTTACACCGACCAGGAAAGCAATGATGAACTGACAGATTCCATGCGTCAGGCTGGCCAGAAAGACATGGCGAGTGATTACGATGCCAAGCTTGGCACGATTGCCGAAATGATTGAGCATGAATTAGAGGATGAGAAAAACAATAAGTCCATACCTAGTTTAGACTCAGAGTTTGATGAATTCATTGAGTTAAAATATGAGGAAAACAGTGGGCTAGAAGCTTGTTTCTACTAGAAATTACATAGAAACTATCAAACTAATCATATTGGCCTGAAACATTGAACACAAAAACTTTAATTTTAGGCTTAAGGTGGTCTGAAATCTCATTTGTCAGGAGCTCCTCAAGTTCTTCAGCTGATTCAGGTCGCGAACTCCCATTCGGTGGTGCAGGAATCATTCTCGGTCTCTTATCGCCAAACCAGAAAACGCCATAAATACCAAGTCCCTGGCACTCAGGATCTCGTGTATAAAATCGTTCTAGCTGTCGTTCAACAGCAGTCCATAGCTCTGGGTGATAATCACGTTTGAGTTCTATCACCAATTTCATATTATTAGCGAAAATACAAACATCTGCACGTTTATCAGATGACATGTGGCCCTCTGGCTCCACATTCAAACCTAGCGGAGCTAGAAGCGGTCGTAGCATTTCTACAAGATTATCTCTGCAGTCCTCTTCCGGTTTTGGGCTTTTTACATGACCATAACTTGTCACGTTCCAGAATTGCTTGTAAGGGTCTGTATTTCTTCCAATTATGCGTCTTCCAATATCATGGATATGCGTTATTACAAGTGCTTGTAGATCGTCCACATTTGCAGGCGCACCACCTTTTAATGTCTCCTGCACTTCAAACCAAAGTAGACGTTTAAAGTTTGCATCGGCTCTCTGGATGCGTTGTTTTGCAGAGGCATGCAGTAAACATTGGCGATAACTGCCAATTAAATTATCGATAGTTAGTCGCCCAAGGGCATCAGTTGCATCTTTGGTTGGTAATCCAGCTAGCTTATTGATTCTCTCAACTACAAAATTTGTTGCATCCCAAGGGTTAGTGTCTCCAGACCAACCGTCATCTGGATGTTCAGTCCAACTAATCCTTGAACCGACGAATTGAATCACAAACTCCTCAATGAACTCAGTAACCGGTCTTGAAGCCTGGCTCACAGGTTTTCTAAAAGATCCGAATGCGTCGCGTATTGCCCAGATCAATTTTTCCCCAGTCTCCTCATCTGAACCTTTAATATCCTCTAAACAATCAGGTACATCTAAAAGGAGTCCGAATGCGGTCCAAACTACCCAAGCCTCAAAGTTTCCGGCTTTGGTTGCCGCATCGCGGCCTAATGGGATAAGCTTACTCAGTTCGTTAGATTCATTTGGAAAAGCCGCTACAATAAGATGTTCTAAAGCAGTTCGTTTGCATACTGGAAATTCCCAGAGTAACTGAATTACATATTTAGAGCGCACATCTACGAGCTGCTCATAACAGACAAGCTCATGGAGTCCAAACACGTGCTCTTTACCAGTACTTAGTTGGGCCCTGACCAGGTGATAATAAACATCTGCCACAAAAGCTGGGCGACGTTCCAATAGATCAGATTTCCAAGCATGTTGTCTTTCACTACTAACATTCCCTTTAGTTGTAAAGGTTGGATGCAGGCGGTCAATGATCAAAGCGGAGCGAAGTCTATCTTCGTCTAAAAAATCTAGTGATTTGCCTTTTTCATGAAACTCGCAGAGACCTGCAATGACTGCAAACCAATATTTCTGGTACTTGTCCTGAGCATGGAGTTCCAACACTTTTTCAACTGACGGATATAGGCCTTCACATGCGAATTTCTCTATAGCCGTTAGAGCCTGTTGAGCCTGCAATACACCAAGCTCCAAGTTCAGACGTTGTATTGGGGATGCTTCTGCATCTAGGTCGCTGAATTTTGAAAAATAAATCAGCCCTAAAAACTCCATCCATCCTAGATGCCTACCCTCTAAAATGGCGTCAAGATTTTCTTTAAAGTTTTGCTGGCGTTGTTCTCGGAATTCTTGTCTCTCTGCTTCTCGGCGAACTCGTCTTGCAAGGTTTTTTGTTTGCCATTCTGGAACCTTAGAAGTAGCGTACCGCTCTATGATCCCAGCAAACATTGATTGATCTCGCAACGATAGTAGAGAATCAAATTCTGCCGATGCTGAAGGCCCTACCCTGAGTGCAGACATTAAAGCAATTTCTAGATAGAAAGGACGGATTGCAGGTTCCACTATATGCAAATCAGAACAAGTAACTTTAAGTATGATTGACCAGTCAGCTGCCCCTGTCATAAGCCTTTCAAAGGTATGCATTACATGCCAAGGTTCACCTGTGGACGAGTTCGCCAAATAAAACTCTGTAACTTTAGTCAATAAAGTCCGATTTTCAGATAGCACTTTCCTTAGGCGTTCACTGCTCTCTCTATTATAGTGGTGGCCTATCCGTGCTCGCTTGTTGAGCCAATTAAGAAGAATTTCAGGGCTAGGCGCAGTACTTCCACCAACGGCACGACAAATTAAAGCATCTACAAATTGAACAACATCAGAATTATTGTGGTAATCATGGTCTTCGTCCGATGACACTTCTATTGGTGTGAAGCCCTCAAGAATTGAAACGATATCGTCATCAGGTATAACTGATTCCAAACGCCATAATGTACCAATTTGCAGCTCCGATCCATTGACAAGTGCATCTAAAAGTATGGCACACAGCTCACTTGGGCCTACCCCTTTTCCATACAATGAACGAATTATATGGGAACGTACATAGAGATCATTCTTGACATTAGATAGTTGCGAATATATGCCTAAAACAGATCCGCGCCCAAGCTCTCCGACCTGAAGCATTGCGTCGATAGCAGAAATCCTCTCCATGTTCCCTACCAAAGAGTTTTGGGCAAGTTCAGATAATATGTCGAGCATTTCTCCAGCAAGAAGTCCTTCATAAATTGCATCAAGGACGATGCTACGTAGGCTAAGAGAATTACCATTCCCCGACAATATTTCACGAAACTTAGGTACTAGATCTGGCTGACCCAAGCCTGATACGGGAGTATCCCAATGTCCTGACCTAAACCATGGATCGCGCTCGGCAAGCTTAGACAGGGCATTGATAAGATGTAGGCGAGCTTCAGAACTTAAAGTTGCAGCATCGCCATAGGTCATTACTCCAAAAGGATCGGCATCAATTAACTCTAATGCATGCTCTTGCAGATGAACTGCCAACCAAGCATTAAGACCTCTAAGCTCCGTTGTGGGAGTTCCCTCATGTGTAATTAAGGCCTTTACTCGTCCGAATGGCAAACCAACTCTGATCTGAGCAGCGAGCCATCTCGCAGCTATAAATTCAGCGAGTGTTCTATGTAAATAATCTGCTGTATCTCCAGTCTCATCAGCTATAAATAGTCGTGTGGATAATACGCTGAGTAGGCGTTCTTTAGGTGTCAATGACACATCACTGTAGCTCGGGAATCCATAGTCTTGACTTACTTCCCTAAGGCCTATCCCTTTAATATCACTTATCAACCGTAAGGCACAGGCTGCTCCTGCGGCCTCCAACCGTTCTTCAAGAGTGAATGCTATCGAAGACTGTATTTTATGAACTAGATTGTGTTCAGACACCAGCAATTCTATTGAGTTAGCAAATAGCTCTTGTCTTGTTGCTGGCCAGCTTCGTGCGCCTACCTGTTCCCAAAGCATCTTTAATGTCTGAGGGTTCTCAAGCATGGATTCCAGTCCACGCTTTTTTGCAGCAATGAGAAATGTTTCTGGTTCTGCTTCACCGATACTAAGCAACAGATCTTCTTGTTCATCACAAGATAATTTTTCTAGTACAAGAACCTTAATTACATCTTGGGGATAAAGCACTGCTTTTAGGGCAGAAAGATCATAATCTCCCAGCCAATCTGCAGCTCTACAAGCCAGTCTCACATGATCGAATGTCAATTCCGCTAGACGGGCTGCAATCGCGTCCATAACGTTATCGACACCACGTCCACTACGTTTCTCATCCAGTGCATCAATAAAAAGGTACTTCTCTCCTTGCAGGGTGATTAATGAAACATTAAGAAAGTCTCTTGCGGTGATATAACGCCCGCCGTTAAGGTCTGCAAAATGCTTAAAGAGGTGAGTTTTTCCAGCGCCTGGGTCTCCAAGCAAGACAAGGTTTCGATCGTCATTAAAATGGGAGAAAAGGCGCTTATCTACTCTACTAGAAATACTTTGATCAATTTGGTGAACAATCCGATCAGTCATTAGTTGCTTGGATTCCTTTGGAACTAAATATGAACTTAGCCAGTATCAATTTTCGAACTAATTAATTTCATTCAATTTCCAGTTTCAATATTTCGAAGCGTTGCCTCTGCAATATCCCACGGTAGTCGTCTGCCAGCTGCCTTCATCAACTGAAATGATGTTCTAGCTTCTAATATTGTAATGAGATCTTGTCGAACCATTTGTTCGATAATCCAAAGTGTTCCTTTCACCAACACTCCCTCGTTGGCGGCAGCTGCCCGTAAAGCTTTATCACCAGTTACAAGAGGGCAGCTCTCTTGTTTTGCGAGAGCTAGGGCAAAACAATCATTTCGGCTGGGGTTTGTATACTTTTGCGTGAGAGTCACAACTTGCATCATTGATTGTCCAGTTAATTCTCTAGTAGTTAACCCCAAATCAAGCAAATACTCATGTTGTTGTTCAAGCTCTTCTACAAAAAGGATATCTGGAGTTGAAAAGTTGTAGGGAAGTTCAAACAATAACGCTATGAGTTGGCCCTCCTCCAAGTCAATTAGGATGTTGGCATCACTAATTAACAGCTGCACTGCTCAGCATCCCTAGCTTTCGTTCTTGGTGAAAGCTTGATAATGACATTTTTAACAACTCAGCAGCTTTCGATTCTCCTATGTAGTCTTCTCCAAGTGCACGATATACAAGCTGTTTAAACAAATAAGTAGTTTCATTTGGGTAGGGCTCTCCAGGTTCTTTAGTGCGCCAGCCCAACTTACTAAACTGCATAAAATATCGTTTTTGCAGACTTTCACTAATTACTCCGCACTGCCCTGATCGTATCAGCACAGCCATCATACTTATTCCAAACTCATGCTTCAGCATGAACAGTTCACGTCCCTCGATGGCACTTCGCAGATTGCCAAGATGTTGGAGTAACGATTCACGAGGTAGAAGAAAGGCTCCAGCGAAATGATTGCATGCCTTTTCTTCGTTCATATCCTCCGGAAGCCGACCTTTAAGCACTAAGTGCCCCAGCTCATGAGCAAGCGTAAATCGTTGTCGGTCTCCAGGCTGATAACTCGAGATAACAACGATGGGGGTCTTTTGAATGGTTCCAGCCAAGCCGTCAAACTTTTTCTTCGACTCAATATCGGTCACGATAATCATCACACCATGTGACTCTAGGGTATCAATCATGTCAGAAATGGGATTAAGACCTAACGACCAAGATGCTCGGACCTGATTTGCTAGCTCTTCAATATCTTCGGCTGAACTGATTTTTCCAGGCAGAACATTTGGTACTGAGAAATCAGGAACTGGTTTTACTGAGTCGGGATATAAATCGAGCAGTTCTTTCCAGCGTTCTGCTTGCTCTAGAACATCGCTATTAATTTGGTTTAAAAGTTTTTGTGGTGTGTTTGCGTGTTTACGATACTCAACACCTTTGAGCTCAACTTTAACAGGGCGAAAAAAGTACTCCGATCGAACATTCAAAGTTCGAGCAATTTTTAGTAAGTTTGCCGAAGATGGCATATTCTCGCCATGTTCATATTTTTTGATTGCGTTAGCTGATATGCCTACCTGAGTGGCAAGTGCCTGCATTGAGAGCCCGGCAGCTTTTCGGGCTCGAACTAGACGTTCCCCAAACATTGCCTTCTCCTAAAAGATTGTATCCGGGTTTATAAAAATCTTAAAACTTTAAGGATTGTAAACCTTGTGACTTTATCTGTCGAGTAGATATCTACCTCTCATTCCTGGGAGTAGAAAAAAATAGCTATAGTTATTTGTATAGTTATTGTCGCTACTTCGTACTACCATTAAACTTCTTCAAAAATGGCTTGTAATTCTGTATCATACTGAGCTATATGGATTTTTAAGGCAGTGCGGCAGTAGTACGGAGTAAGTTTATGGGTGCTTGATTCTCACTCATAATGATGGGGTCCCTAGTTCGAATCTAGGTGTAGCCACCATCGAATCCAAAAAAACCTGCTCCGGCAGGTTTTTTTATGCCTGCTTTTTGGTCACTTTCCTTTACACTGCTAATACAAGCCAAACTGGAATAACGCTATGTTTGAAATCAAAACCATCGCTTTGTTTTTTGCCACAGCGCTGGCCGAGATCATCGGCTGTTATTTGCCATATTTGTGGTTAAAGCATGATAAACCTGTGTGGCTGCTGATCCCGGCGGCATTCAGTCTGGCATTATTTGCCTGGCTGCTGTCTTTGCATCCTGCTGCAGCGGGGCGGGTATACGCCGCTTATGGCGGCGTGTATATTTTTACCGCATTATTTTGGTTGTGGTGGGTGGATGGTATCCGGCCCAGCCATTGGGATGTTATCGGTGGTTTAGTGGCCATGCTGGGCATGGCAATTATTATGTTTGCACCGCGGCACAGCTAGTCCGGATTCTGTTGGTATCTGAAAGATGTTTGAATCATTTAATAACCTTAAATTTCCCAGTGAAATCATTCTGACCGATTCTTTAATCGGTCTGGTGATCAGCAGCAGTATCCTGATCGCCGGGGTATTGCTGTTGCGCGCATTGATCGCCCGCTTTATCAAACAGAAAGTCGAGTCCTATGAGCTGCGCCGGCGCTGGTTGGTGCAGACCCGTAATGGTCTGCTTTTGCTGATGGCGCTGGGGCTGATTTTTATCTGGGGTCAGGAGTTACGAACCCTGGCATTGTCAGTTGTGGCGATTGCCGTGGCTTTTGTGGTTGCTACCAAAGAGCTGATTATGTGTGTGATGGGCTCAATTCTGAAAACTGGTGCCGGCTCGTTTACCGTTGGTGACCGGATTCAGGTAAAGGATTTCCGGGGTGATGTCATTGATCAGAATTTACTGGCGACCACCATTCTGGAAGTCGGCCCGGGCAAGCTGACGCATCAGCGTACCGGCCGTTTGATTGTCTTACCCAATGCCATGTTTGTCGCGGAGCCGGTGATTAACGAAAGTTACACCAACGATTATATTTTGCATGTGTTTATAGTGCCGTTTAAGCGTGAAGATGACTGGCAGTCAGCGCAAAAAGCCTTTTTGCAGGCTGCCAACCGGCATTGTTTGCCGTACATGAATGAAGTACGTAATTATATGAAGCAAATCAGTCAGCATCGGGGCGTCGAAATACCTTCTGTCGAGCCACGGGTGACATTGCAAGTGCCGGAAGCGGATGAAATTCATCTGGTGATTCGTATTCCAGCGCGCGCCCATCAGCGGGTACAGGTCGAGCAAGCCATTCTTAATGAAGCATTGACGGGCTTGCCCAGTCCGGTAGAGCCCTGAAATACGCTGCGTTTTCTGCAAAATCCTGTTATAAGGAAAACTGATTTTTAAGCCTGACAGGAGAACGTAAATGAGCATGATCAAGGAATTCAAAAATTTCGCCTTACGAGGCAATGTGGTGGATATGGCCGTCGGTATCATTATCGGTGTAGCCTTTGGCAAAATTGTTTCATCGTTTGTATCGGATGTGGTTATGCCACCGCTGGGCTTATTGCTGGGTGGTGTTGATTTCAAGGATCTGGCGATTGTGCTTAAAGAAGCGGTCGGTGACACGCCAGCGGTTTTGCTTTCTTACGGCGCTTTTATTCAGACGATAGTCGATTTTGTCATTATTGCACTGGCGATTTTTGTTGCCGTCAAAGTAATGAACTCATTGAAAGCCAAGGAAGAAGCTGCGCCGGAAGGCCCACCGACGCTGTCTAAACAAGAAATATTGCTGACCGAGATCCGCGATCTTCTCAAAGAAAAATAAACCAATCGTGCCGGCCGGCCGCAGTATTACCACTGCTGCGGTTGGTTCAGCAATCGCAGGATCTGTCGGTGAATGGCCTGTAAATCGTCAATACCGGTACGCGCCAAAGCCTGATGATCTTCTTCATACTGATTTTTCAGGCCGGCCGCCGCATGGAAAAGCTCTGTGAAGGCAAGTTTTAACTGATCTAACCAGTGCCGGTTAAATAAACCTTCTTTGCGGGCCTGATCGATCCAATGATTGAAATGGCTTTTTTTCGGATTCAATAATGGCCAGCCATGGATCAGATCCGGATCGGACTGCAAATTCTGAATGACCCGTTGCAGCCATACATCGCTCTGTAACTGCATCAGCGTGAGTAAACGCTGCTGTGGATTCAAAGTTAACTTGCCGTGTTCCAGCCAGACTGGATTGGCTTGGTATTCGCGGAGCCAGTTTTCGATAGTATCCGCAGGCATTGGCGGCGCAATAACAAAACCTTGCGCCAGATCACAGCCCATGGTCATCAGCATCTGACCATGGGCGATGGTTTCGACCCCTTCGGCAATCACTTCATGCTGGAATGCTTCAGTCAGACCAATAACGCCATCAACAATGGTGAAATCATTGGCATCATCAAGAATATCGTGGACAAAGCTCTGGTCAATTTTAATGACGTCTACTGGCAAATGCCGTAAATGACTTAATGACGAATAGCCAGTGCCAAAATCATCCAGCGCAATACGAACACCAAGCCCTTTGCGGCAACTGCGGATAATGCTGGAAATATTGTGAATATCACTGAGCACGCTGCTTTCCAGCACTTCCAATAATAAATAGCTGGAATCCACATCAGGAAATTTAGACAGCGCATAGTCGAGTGCATCAAAAAAGCCCGACCACTGCAGATGATAAGCTGAAATATTGACGCTGACCGACAACTTCAATTCATGTTGATGTAATTGCTGAGTTTGTTGCAGCGCTTGTTCAATAACCCAATTACCAATACGGATCTCCAGCTCAGCATCATTAGCAGCGGGTAAAAAATCGGCCGGTTCCAACAGTCCACGTTGTGGATGCTGCCAACGCAGCAAGGCCTCAAAACCAACCACCTTGCCGCTGCGCATATTCACCTTGGGCTGATAAAACAGACACAACTGATTGTCATTAAAGCCTTGCTGTAAATAGGCCAACTGACTTTGCAGATGCAGACGCTGTTGATCATGCAGCGCATCAAACAAATAATGCTGATTACGCCCGCCTTGTTTGGCTTGATACATCGCCTGATCAGCATGCCGCAACAGGGTGTCGGCATCGGCATTATCCAGAGGATAAATGGTCACGCCCATACTGGCGCTTAATTGGATGGGATCGTTATCAATTTTATAAGGCAGGGCAATACTACGCTGTATGCGGCCAATCAGCCGTTCGCAGTGATTTACCGAGCTTACATCATTAAGCAAAATGGCAAACTCATCGCCGCCCAGCCTTGATGCGGTATCGTCTTCGCGGATACACGCTTTAATGCGTTGTGATACTTCGACCAGCAGCTGATCACCGATTTCATGACCATAACGATCATTGATTGGCTTAAAACCATCCAAATCCAGAAATATCACTGCCAGTAAACTGTGTTGCCGATCGCTATGGGCAATCGCCAGTTGAAAGCGGTCAGCAAACAAACTGCGATTGGGGAGTTGAGTCAAAATATCGTAATGCGCCATCATTTCCAGCGCCTGTTGTTGCTGTTTGCTTTTGGTAATATCGGAAAACAGCCCCAGATAATGCAAGGTGTCGCCATGTTCGTCGACTAATGTTGAAATAGTCAGCAGTTCGGCAAATAATTCACCATTTTTACGACAATTCCAGATTTCGCCCTGCCAATGTCCCTCATCAAATAATTGCTGCCACATATCCTTAAAAAAGGCATCAGGATGCCTGCCCGACTTCAGCAACGAGGGGGGCTGACCAATCACTTCCGCACGGCTATAACCGGTAATTTCGGTAAACGCCGGATTGATATCGACAATCCGCCCACTGGCATCGGTAATTAAAATACCTTCATGGGCCTGATTAAATACCCGGCCAGACAATTTGAGTTTTTCTTCGGCACGTTTGCGATCACTGATGTCATATAGAATCACCACATAATTTTGTTGTTTGGAATCCGCGACCATAGTGGTGTTGGCGAGCACATATTTCAGTTGACCATTCTTACAGCGCACTTCCACTTCCAGTGACTGCAACGGTGTATGCGGATGTTTTGCCTGCTGTAAATGCTGGTGCCATAGCTTTTTTATGCGCTGCCGATAGTCAGCATCGGGATAGGCCAGTGGCCACCAGTGTTCAACCGTCGGAATATCAGCCATCGTATAACCGAAGGTCTCAATAAATGCCTGATTGATGAAGCTGATGTTGTCCGCATCATCATGAATGACATGTGGCACCGGTGAAGTATTAATAATTGCCCGTAGCCTGCTTTCGCTGCGGCTTAAGATGAGTTTCGATTGTCGCAGGCGCAGCAGCCAGATAGCCAATAGCACCAACATAAACAGTGTTGCCAGGGCGATTTTCCAAAGCAGTTCGGTCGGTGGGCCGGACGGCAGAGATAGTCCCATCCAGGTATTTTCGATACGTTGTTTTTCTGCGGGCGTCATGCTGGCCAGCACTTTATTAATCATTGACAGTAGCGGTGGATGCGCGGGATTAACGCCAATCCGATAGGCGGTCATATCACCGGTCTGACCGGCAAACTGCAGGTTAATCAAATCGGCTTTTTTAATAGCGTAGTTGGCATAAGCAGCATCTCCGACATAGGCGTCAGCTTCGCCAATAGCCACTTTATGCAGGGCCTGTTGGGTGTTGTCGGTGAGTAATAAATTAATCTGCGGGTAATCGCGGGCCAGCTTTTCCTGAACATAATAATCACGTTCAATGGCGACGGTTTTACCGGTCAGATTTTCCAACGAACCGATATAACCGTAACGGTTGGCATTGACGATGACGATTGGGTTGGTGATGTAAGGCATTGTGAAATCAAGGTATTCGGTGCGCTCTGGATTACTGTTCAGACATGCCAGCATGTCCAGTTCACCACGTTTGGCCATATCAAGGACTTCATGCCAGGGCCGGTCGGCGACAATATCAAATTTTACGCCCAACCGATCTTCCAGAAGGTGAATATATTCGGCTGCCAGACCGACGTATTGCCCGTCATCATCGATCCACTCGTAAGGGGCAAACTCACGATCAATGCCCAGCCGAATCACCGGATGTTGATCCAACCAGGCTTGTTCTTCTGCGGTGAGTTTTAAGAAGCTATTTTTATCCGCGATGAAATTTTCCAGTCGGATATCACTGAGCGCCGGGGCAATGCCCAGACGGTGATAAATATTGGCAGCCCGCCTGAGCCTGGAGACTTCCAGCTGACCAATGGGTAGCAGATCCGGCATCATTAATTTACGGACTTCCTGCGCTTCATAACGCAGCTGCTCACGGCTCAGCTGTGTTTTATAATTTTTAACAATGAGATCGATGATTTCTTCGGGATGTTCCAGTGCATAGCGCCAGCCCTTGAGACTTGCCCGTTTAAAGCGGGTCGCCCGATCCGGGAAATGCCGCAGCTCCCGATCACTGGTAAATAAAATATCACCATAAAAATCAAATCCGTAGCTTTGCGGATTAATAATGTTGATGGCGACACCCTGCTGCCGGAGGCGAAACGGTTGATCGGTGATATAGCCAGACATGACATCGGTTTCATCGTTGATCAAGCTATTGATATCACGGCTTAAAGGTAAATGCTGGTAATCACCGGGGGTCAGGCCGGCATCAGCCAGCAAGGCATTCAACATCACGCTGTTTCCCACGCTTTGATCAAACATTATGCGTTTGCCGCGCAACTCGTAAGGGCTGGCAATTTCGGAATTGCGCTTACTGATCAATACCAGCGCATCATGTTGAAAAATGGCTGCCAGGGCTTTAATAGGGGTGCCGTTGGCATATTGTGCCAGTAAGCCCATGTCACCAATGCCATATTCAGCGCCACCGCTGGCGATTGTTTCGATGACATTTTCACGCTTATCACGGGCTTCAATAATGACCTCGAGATTTTCGTCAGCGTAATAGCCGTTGGCCTGCGCCGCATAAAAGCCGGCAAACTGAAACTGATGTTGCCACTTCAGTTTTAAAGTAACGGTTTCTGGATTTGCCTCATCCGCTTGCGCGGGTGCTAACAACAGTAATGCGAGCAGACAGGTAAGACAAAAACGCAAAGCATTATTCATAACAGCGATTCTTTTTCTAAGAATCAATGATAGCAAGAATCGAGCAAAGACTGCTCAGGTAAGTGATTGGTCAGGCGGCGACATCAGTAGTGTTAGCCAACGGTGCATCCTTGAAACTGAAACGTTCAAAATCAGCATTCTGGGTCAGCAGGCTGTCGGCAATAATATTAAAGCTAAAGCGTTTTCTAGCCGTTTTCACCGTCAGGCTACGACCATTTCGAAATACCCCTCGTGCGGTGACCAGAGTTGCCGGTTGATGCAGTCGCGGCAATTCTGGGATCAGCAGACCCGGCTGCAGTAATTCACTATCATCTACTGCATATTGCACCGCCAACGGCTCACCTTCCATCAGGGCCACACCCACTTTGCATAAACCCTGATCGTCGCTGCGCAACCAGCGGATCACAGCCAGACGGGCAACAGCTTTATGTTCGGTATCAGCGATTTCCATAATGCCGACAAAATCACCGACTTGCAGATCATGGCTGGCATCAGGCTGGTAGCGGCTGAGCAAATAGCCAAAATCATTTTTATTGAGAATTTCCCAGGGACCGCTGATACCGGCAATGTGAGTTTCACTGAGCTGATCACGTTGTAGCAGTGCCTGATGGACGGCAGGCAAGCCCACCGCAAAATAAGCCTGTTTGCTACCAGTAAAATCGACCCTGACCTGTTTACGCTGATATGAAGTATTTAAAAAAGGGGCCAGTTGCCGAACCAGTTGTAACTGTTGTTCGGTAAGACCGTGATCAGTTTGCTGAAACAGATTACCAACCGCCATTAATACCTGTTTGGTATTGAGCATCAGCGTTGGCGGGCGTTTGTCCTGATCCAGGCTGGGCAAAATGCTGGGCAGCGGCGTGCGATCACTTAAGCAGTTGATATAAAACTGGCCGGCGACAGGCTGGCCATCTTCGGGCAACGGGGCAATTTCGGCATAGGCGGCCAGGCCACGCAATAATTTATAAACGGTTAATACATCGCCGCTTTGCAGGCCATAAGGATTGCTGATGCTGAGTAACATGATCTGCGCATAACGCCGGGCCAAACTGTCCGAAGCCTGATATTGGCTGGTGACAAACGGTGGTTTGTCGGTCACACCTGCAACATCACAGAGTAAATACAGCTGATGACATTCCCGAAATAATTTGGCCGGCACGCTGCGGTAAAACTTGTAGCTGTGCAGTGCTAAATAACTGAGTTGTTCACAGGTTCGGTAAATCGCCATATGCCCGAGCGGATTACGATCCAGGTTGGCTTTGACCTGACCAGCTTCGAGGATGACCATTTTGTAACCGATTGCCAGCTGATTCATCAACTCACCAAGATCGTCGATGATTTGCCGGCGTTGCTGGCTATCGCGGATTTGCCGGCGTAATTCGGTGGGTGTCAGGGTAAACAAGAGTTGATTGAGCGGGCCGCGATACATATCCAGCAGCATCAAGCGATCTTTGAGCGGCACCTGATTGCCGTTAAAACGCTTCAGGGCATCGTGATAAATTTCAAGCAGTTGTGGCAGGTTATTTTTCGGCAGCTTATCCAGCCAATGCCGCAATAGCGATTCATTCAGCTCAATGCTACTGGTGCCGTCGCGCTCAGCAGGAATGCTGAGATTCAACGATGGCATATTGTCCGGTAATTTAAACGGCATATCAGCAGCGGGCAGCAGTAAGCAATTCAGCGAAAATCAACATACGCAACTGGCTCCTGCCGGCATTGGTTAGGGCGAATATGCATCATAACCCCGAGTTTTACCTGCAGACAATCGATTCGGTCAGATAAGTGGCATCGCACCTTGATAATCAAGTTGCCGCCAGGCCTCAAATAAAATAATGGCTGTGGCGTTGGATAAATTCAGGCTGCGACTGTCAGGCCGCATCGGGATACGGATTTTTTGACTGAACGGCAGCGCATCTAAAATAGTGGCCGGCAATCCGCGCGATTCCGGGCCGAACAACAGCACTGATTCATCGGTAAATTGTACTGCGTCATGATGCTGACGGGCTTTCGTGGTGCAGGCAAACATTGGCCGCTGGCCCAGCCATTGTTCAAACGACGAATAGTCGGCGTGTAGCTGCAAATTGGCAAATTCGTGATAATCGAGGCCGGCGCGGCGCAGACGTTTATCGTCGAGTGCAAAACCCAGTGGTTGGATCAGATGTAGTTGCGCGCCACTATTGGCGCAAAGCCGAATGATATTACCGGTATTGGGCGGAATTTCCGGCTCAAACAGCGCAACATGTAACACAGTCCGGGTCGCAGCTCAGCTTTTTTCGACGTACAGCGTCAGTTGCTGGCCGGGACGCAGCAGGCTACGTTCACTGAGGTTATTCCAGGCCTGGACATCAGCAACTTTAACATTGAATTTTCGAGAGATTTTCCACAAAGAATCACCATTTTGAATGGTGTAATTAACGGCCTTACGATTAGTTTTGCTGGTATCGGCTTGCCAGACCAAAAGTTGCTGACCGCTGTGCAGTACATCATTCAGTGATTTGTTATTCCAGGCAGCCAGTTCGCTGACATCAACGGCATGTTGCTTGGCAATATTCCACCAACTGTCACCGGATTTGACGGTATAGCTGGACCGTTTACCTTTAGTAATCGCAACAGCTGCCGGTTCTTGTTCAGTGGCATTGGCGCTGGCCACCGGAATCATTAAATGAGCGCCGGCGCGAATCAGGTTACCCGATAAGTTATTGGCCTGCTTGATAGCGGTGACCGTGGTTTGATGCCGGTTAGCGATCTGGCCCAGTGATTCACCGGCCTGGACTTTATGGCGCTGCCAGCTTAATCGTTGATCTTCGGGCAATTGTGCCAACGCGGTTTTGAAATTTTCGGCTTTGCTAATCGGCAGCACCAACTTATGTGGGCCGTTTGGCGCAGTTGCCCAGCGGTTAAAGCCGGGGTTGAGCTTAAATAAATCATCTTTGCTCATTCCTGCCAAATCAGCGGCCAGCGTTAAATCCAGCTGACTGCCAATATTTACCTCGGTCAAATACGGTTTATTGTTGATGGGGCTGAGCCGGATATCATATTGCGCCGGCTGTTTAACCAGGTGCGCCACGGCCAATAGTTTGGGGATATAAGTAGTGGTTTCGGCTGGCAAATCCAGTGACCAGAAATCGGTGTCCCGGCCCTGTGCAATATTCTTTTTAATGGCACGGCCAACGGTACCTTCGCCGGCGTTGTAAGCGGCCAGAGCCAGCTCCCAATCACCAAAATAACCATGCAGTTTTTGCAAATAGTCGAGCGCTGCATCGGTAGAGCGAATCACATCACGGCGGCCGTCATACCACCAGGTTTGTTCGAGACCAAACACTTTACCGGTGCCCGGAATAAACTGCCAAATGCCAGCGGCACCGCTGGGCGAATTGGCAAAGGGCTGAAAGCCACTTTCGATAACGGGCAACAAGGCAATTTCCATCGGCATATTACGTTTATCAAGTTCATCGACGATATGAAACAAATAGGGACGAGCACGCTCAACCACGCGGTTGACGTAATCTGGGTGACTAACGAACCATGTCAGGCGGGATTGGGTCTCGGGGTGTAATACTCGGTAATCGGACATACCATAACCGCTACGAAGCCGCTGCCAGAGGTCGTCAACGACGATTTCTTCGGGATCTTCAAATACCCGCATATCCAGTTCCTGAGAGGGCAATTCAACCAGATGGTTACGTTGCCAGTTGGCGGGACGTTTTTCGAGGATCAAATCCGCTTCACCGGTACTGGTGACTTCGGTTTGTTTGCTGGTAGTACTACAGCCGGAAACCACCACACTCAGGGCGATTAGCGTCGGCCATATCAGCTTTTTAAGATTTAACATATAGCTTCATCTTAGGTGCCTAAGCATTTAATTGCGTTCAGTTTATACGCCAATTTGTCAGGGCATGCCAGTCACAATGTGGTCTTGTCATGGCTATGTCACATAAAAACGGGGCCTGCCGATAACTGGTTTTACATTCATTTACGATTAAAAATGATGGATTGCGATAAATGCGTTTAAACGATTCAGCAGCAGTCAAAAAGCAGATGTCGGCCTGCTCAGGTAAACTAAGCGCTGTTTATACAGGAGCAAAATGTGGCGATATTTGAAGGGCAGCTGAGCAAGATGCAGGCGATTTTGCCGGCCGATGGTCGCGCGCAGTACCAATTGTCTTTGGGTAATAGTCAGGTGGCGATGCATGAACTTATTGGCCAGCCGCTACAATTTAGTTATGCCGGTGCGATTCACTGCCAGAATTGTCAGCGTAAAACCAACAAAAGCTACAGCGGCGGCTTTTGTTTTCCCTGTTCGCAAAAACTGGCGCAGTGTGATCTGTGTTTTATGAAGCCGGAAATCTGCCATTTTGATAAAGGGACTTGCCGGGAGCCAGACTGGGGTTTATCAGTGTGTATGCAGGATCATATTGTCTATCTGGCCAACAGTTCGGGTCTGAAAGTCGGTATTACCCGTATCGGCCAGGTACCGACCCGCTGGTTGGATCAGGGGGCGACGCAGGCGGTGCCGATTTTCCGGGTAAAAAGTCGTTATCAGTCAGGCTTGGTGGAGGTGCTGTTTAAACAGCATGTATCGGATCGCACTGACTGGCGGAAAATGTTGAAAGGTGATGCTGAACCACTGGATTTGCCGGCACAGCGGGATCGCCTGATGCAGGAATTCGCTGCTGATATTGCCGCTTTGCAAGCGCAGTTTGAGCCGGGTGCCATTACCCCATTGCCGGCTGAAAATATGCTGTCGATTCAATATCCGGTGGCGCAGTATCCAGACAAAATCAAAGCACTGAATTTTGATAAAACACCCCAAATAGAAGGCGTGCTGCAAGGCATCAAAGGGCAATATCTGTTGCTCGACAGTGGCGTGCTTAATATCCGTAAATTTGCCGGTTATCAGGTAGCTTTAAATCTATGAATATTTATCCATTACTACGTGATCTGATGTTCCGACTGGATGCCGAGACAGCGCATCATCTGGGGCTGAATTCGCTGAAATGGCTGGAATTAACTGGTCTGTTGAAATTAATGATGCCTAAACCGTTGGTTAAACCGGTGACGGTGATGGGCATTGATTTTGCCAATCCAGTGGGGCTGGCAGCCGGGCTTGATAAAAATGCTGATTATTTAGAAGCATTGGCATTGCTCGGTTTTGGCTTTGTTGAAGTCGGTACCGTGACGCCCAGGCCGCAACCCGGTAATACCCGGCCCCGGATGTTTCGATTGCCCGAAGCCGAGGCAATTATTAATCGTATGGGCTTTAATAATCTAGGGGTTGAGCATTTGCTCGAGCAAGTGCAAGTCGCTGAGACTAATGTCAAAGTGGGTATCAACATCGGCAAAAACTTCGATACGCCGGTCGAAAAAGCGCTCGATGATTATCTGATTGGACTCGGCAAGGTCTATGCCCATGCTGATTATGTGACCATTAATATTTCATCGCCGAATACGCCGGGGCTGCGTAGCTTGCAGTTTGGCAAAGCGCTGGATGACTTATTGGCTGCGTTGAAAAACAGTCAGGCTGATTTAGCGGAAAAACATGAACGTTATGTACCCATGGCCGTCAAAGTGGCGCCGGATTTAACGGCCGAAGAGCTGTTACAGCTGGCAGACACATTCAGCCGTTTTCAGGTGGATGCGGTGATTGCCACCAATACCACTTTGGATCGTGACGCCGTCAGCGGTTTAAAACATGCTGAAGAGGCCGGCGGTTTAAGTGGTCGGCCAGTATGTACCAAGTCGACGGAGGTTGTCAGGCAATTTCGTCAGGCGCTACCGGCGGATATGCCGATTATTGCCGCGGGCGGTATTAATAGTGGCGAAGATGCCCGGGCCAAACTCGATGCTGGCGCTGCACTGGTGCAAATTTATAGTGGCCTGATTTATCAGGGGCCGGCGTTGATTCGCGACATTGTCAAAACCCTGCAACAGAGGACTTAACATGCAAAGTGGAAGTTTAATTGGTGATTTGCTGCTGAATATTTTGTTGGCGATTGCCATCGTATTAATTGGTCGCGTGGTGGTGCGCTGGCTAATGAAAATGGCGCGCAAACTGATGGTGCGCAGTAATATAGATCCCATTCTGATTAACTTCATCAGCACTATCGCCAATGTGGTGTTGCTGATTTTTGTCTTTATCGCCGCGCTGGATCAGTTAGGCGTCAATACCACTTCAATGATCGCGGTGTTAGGTGCTGCCGGTCTGGCCGTCGGTTTGGCATTAAAAGACTCACTGCAGAATTTCGCGGCGGGCGTCATGCTGATTATCAACCGGCCGTTCAGATTAGGTGATTTTGTCGAAGTTGCCGGCATCATGGGCATTGTTGAAAAGATTACTATATTCAGCACCATTATGCGCACCACCGATAATCGCGAAGTGACGGTGCCCAATGGCCAGATTTATGCCGATACCATTACCAATTATTCGGCGCGCGATACCCGACGGGTGGATTTGGTCTTTGGTATCAGCTATGACAGTGATCTGCTCAAAGCCAAACAAATCCTCACCGATATCGTCTCAGCCCATCCGCTGGTTATGAAAGACCCTGAGCCGATTATCCGGGTGAGTGAGTTAGCCGATAACA
The DNA here is from genome assembly GCA_040882115.1 of Methylophaga sp. Classification (GTDB taxonomy): domain Bacteria; phylum Pseudomonadota; class Gammaproteobacteria; order Nitrosococcales; family Methylophagaceae; genus Methylophaga. The sequence goes on from JBBEBX010000005.1 coordinate 328,226, forward strand.
GCGTCAATTTTATTGTCTGGCCCTGGGTGAAAAGCGTCGATTTCGGCATTGCCAAAGCCGAATTGTTAGAGCAGGTGAAACTGGCTTTTGATGCCAATGACATCATCATTCCATTCCCGCAAATGGAGTTACATTTAAACCAACTGCCGCAGAATTCCGCTGGTACTTAAGTTAACAGTTTTGCTGGTTGAAATAGCCAGCCCTGCGTCTGGCTGGCTTTCAGCAGCAAGTGCTTGCTCTGGTATATAGATAATCGTTGCTGAAATGCCAGGTAATATCAGGCGGACTTAAAGTTATCTTTCCACTGGCGCAGGGCTGTAAACACAGCAAGCGGACTGGCCAAAGTCTGGCCGGCTTGCTGCTCGGCCGCCTGCTTCACTTCAGGTGTTTCGCAGCGCAAAAATGGATTGGTGGCTTTTTCCAGCGCCAGAGTTGAAGGTATTGTCGGCTGATTAATTGCTCGCATGGCTTTGCTGTCTGAAAACCGCTGTTGTAACGCCGTATTGCCGGGCTCAACAGCTAAGGCAAATTGTAAGTTGGCCAGCGTATATTCATGGGCACAGTAAATTTGTGTGGCAGCCGGTAGCGCGGCAATCTGCTGTAATGAGGCAAATAGTTGCGTTGCAGTACCGCCCAGTAAACGGCCACAACCACCAGCAAATAAAGTGTCACCACAAAACAGCTGGTTGGCCATTAAATAGCTGATATGGCCTGGGGTATGACCGCCGGTATCCAACACCAAAGCGTCAGTAAAATCATTCAGGCGTAATATGTCACCGGCACTTACGGTATCGGTAACCTCACTGATTTGTTCAGCAGCCGGACCATAAACCGGTATATTGAATTGCTGGCGCAATGCGGCAATACCACCAGTATGATCATGATGATGATGGGTTATCAACATAGCAGCCGGCGTCAGATCCAATTGTTGCAACGCCGCCAATACCGGCTGTGCATCACCGGGATCGACAATCAACGCCTGTCGGGACTGCGCGGATTGGATCAGCCAGATATAATTATCGTTAAATGCCGCAATGGCATGTACTGACACATTAAGCTCCTGGAAATTTATGAACCATGATAAGACAGTACAGCAGCAGATGACAGCCTGGTGGCAAAGTCCACTGGGAACGCAAGTGCTGGCAGCTGAAAAACACTGGTTACAGCGTCACTCGTCGGGTTTTACCGGCTATTTTCAGTTGCAAATCGGTGGTGGCGAGCGAATTTTGCCGACGTTTACAAGGCCTTGTTATCAGGCGTGGCTGGATGAACAGGGACAATTACAGGCGAATAGTCAGTTTTTGCCATTTAAATCGGGCACTGTTGATCAGTTAGTTGTCACCCATGCCGTGGAATTTGCCGAGACGCCCCATCAGCTATTACGCGAAGCAGACCGGATCCTCAGTGATGATGGCAGTATTGTGCTTTTTGTGTTTAACCCGCTGAGTTTATGGGGGCTGCGCCGTTTATTCAGTTGGCGCGGCAAACAGCCCTGGCGCGGGCATTTTTTCAGTCGCTGGCGGTTGACGGATTGGCTGACATTACTCGATTTTGAGGTCGTCGAACGGCGGGCATTTATGTATCAACTGCCGGTAAACCACGCTGGCAAATGGTCAAACAGCCAGTTTATGGCACGATTTGGCCCACGTTTTTGGCCATTTTTTGGTGCGGTAACGGTCATCGTTGCTAAAAAACGGCGTTTTTTGGTGACACCATTGCGCAGCCAGTGGACACGACCTAATTTATTCCCCAATGCCGGTATGGCCGGGAAAGCAGTGACACGACAAGGACAATATGGATCACGTTGAAATTTTTACCGATGGTGCCTGCAGTGGTAATCCGGGACCGGGTGGCTGGGGCGTGGTGATGCGCGCCAAAAATACCGAAAAAGAATTAGCCGGCGCTGAAAAAGACACCACTAATAATCGTATGGAAATGATGGCCGTGATTGCCGGCCTGGAAGCGCTTAAGCGGCCATGTAAAGTGACGGTCACCACCGATTCACAATATGTGATGAAAGGCATGACAGAATGGCTGCCGGGCTGGAAAGCCAAAAACTGGCGCACTGCCAGTAAACAACCGGTCAAAAACGCCGATCTCTGGCAACGCATGGAAGTTGCCGCCGCAAAGCATCAACTTGAGTGGCAATGGGTGCGCGGGCATACTGGTCATGCGGAAAATGAACGCGCCGATCAACTGGCCGTCGCTGCTCGTGAAACCCTCAAAAAGTAAGGTTGATATGCTTGAAACCACGGTAAAACGCCAGGTCGTACTCGATACCGAAACCACTGGTCTGTCGACCGCAGATGACCACCGCATTATTGAAATCGGCTGTGTGGAAATCATTAACCGCAGGCTCAGCGGGCAGAATTTTCATCAATATATTAATCCCGAGCGGGACATTGATGCCGGTGCTATGGAAGTGCATGGCATTACCCCGGAATTTCTCGCGGACAAACCGTTGTTTGCTGATATTGCTGATGAATTTCTGGCGTTTATTGATGGCGCGGAACTGATTATCCACAATGCGCCGTTTGACGTAGGCTTTTTGGATCATGAGCTAGGTAAAATCCCCGGGCAAAAAACCAGCATTAAAACCATTAGCACGGTGCTGGATACCTTAAAAATGGCCCGAGACCGGCATCCCGGCCAGAAAAACAATCTTGATGCCTTATGCAAACGTTATGACGTAGACAACACCAATCGCCAACTGCATGGCGCTTTGCTGGATGCCGAGATTCTGGCCGATGTGTATCTGGCGATGACCGGTGGTCAGGTCAGTTTATCGCTGGCCGCCGAACAAGCGGTGCCGCAGGAACGCTCACCATCAGACAACACCATCACCGCTGGCAGCCAAAAAGCTATCAAAGTCATCAAAGCCAGTACCGAAGAATTAGCCGCTCACGACGCCATGCTAGAAAAACTGCAACAAGCCAGCGGCGGCAAGTGCGTCTGGCTAAAATCGTCTTAAGAGCCCAGCAAAAAAACTAAAAATCTGAAAAAAATCAGCCATCGCGCTTGAAAAGTAATTTTTGGCCCCCAACTCCTGCTTACCTTGAGTAATGCAGAAACGGGTTGATCATGAGCCAAGAAGACAAACAAAACACAGTAGACGAATCGGCAGCCGAGATGCCGGAATCCCCTGAAACGCAGACCGATGTTGCCAGTGAAAACTCGGCGGCTGACACGCCGGAAATGGCTAAATTGCTGGAAGATGCCCGCAATAAAGCTGATGAACACTGGAACGAATTGCTGCGGGCCCGCGCCGATTTAGAAAACATGCGCCGCCGTCACAGCCGCGATTTGGAAAACGCTCATAAACATTCGCTGGATAAATTCGTCAGCGAATTATTGCCGATTTGCGACAGTCTTGAGTTGGGTATCAACGCTGCTCAGGATGAAGATGCCAATGTTGAAAAAGTCCGCGAAGGCATGGATATGACCTTGAAGTTGCTGCTTAACTCAATCGGCAAATTCGGACTGGAACCGGTCAATCCACAAAACGAGGCGTTTGACCCAGAATTGCATCAGGCGGTTGCCATGCAACCCGCCGAGGGCGTTGAAGCCAACACCGTGATTAACGTAATGCAAAAGGGCTACCGCTTTAATGGTCGCCTGTTACGGCCGGCGATGGTGGTGGTCGCGCAATAGACTTATAAAAAGCAGGGGCTTGAAATTTTAATCGCTTCGCCCCACTTAACTATCAACAGCTGGCCCGGCCAGTATGAATTCAAGCATGATGGAGACAAATAACTATGGCTAAAATTATTGGTATCGACTTAGGAACAACTAACTCCTGCGTCGCGGTGATGGAAGACGGCAAAGCCCGTGTCATCGAAAACAGCGAAGGTGATCGGACCACGCCATCGATTGTGGCATTTAACAAAGATGGCGAAGTGATGGTTGGTCAATCGGCCAAACGTCAGGCAGTCACCAACCCGAAAAATACCCTGTACGGTATCAAGCGTCTGATTGGCCGCAAATTTAAAGAAGATGTGGTGCAGCGTGACATCGATATGGTGCCGTATAAAATCGTTGAAGCCGATAATGGCGATGCGTGGGTGATGGCCAATGAAAAGAAAATGGCACCACCTGAAATTTCAGCCCGTGTGCTGATGAAAATGAAAAAAACCGCTGAGGAATTCCTCGGTGAAGAAGTCACCCAGGCAGTCGTTACCGTGCCGGCTTACTTCAACGATTCACAACGTCAGGCAACTAAAGACGCCGGTAAAATCGCCGGTTTAGAAGTCAAACGCATTATCAATGAGCCAACTGCCGCAGCTTTAGCTTACGGCATGGACAAAAAACGCGGTGACTCTACCGTTGTTGTTTATGACTTAGGTGGTGGTACCTTCGACGTATCGATCATTGAAATTGCCGATATCGAAGGTGAACATCAATTTGAAGTGCTGGCCACTAACGGCGACACCTTCCTTGGTGGTGAAGATTTCGATCAACGCATCATTGATTATTTAGTGGCAGAATTTAAGAAAGATCAGAGCGTTGATCTGGGCAAAGATCCACTGGCATTGCAGCGTTTGAAAGATGCTGCTGAAAAAGCCAAAATCGAACTGTCATCCAGCTCACAAACCGACATTAATCTGCCGTACATCACTGCAGATGCATCGGGTCCAAAACATATGGAAATCCGTCTGACCCGCGCCAAATTGGAATCATTGGTTGAAGATTTGATCACCCGCAGCATGGAGCCATGCAAAATGGCACTGAAAGATGCCGGGCTGAAAATTTCTGATATTGACGACGTCATTCTGGTTGGTGGTCAGACCCGTATGCCTAAAGTGCAGGAAGCAGTTAAAGAAATGTTCGGCAAAGATCCACGCCGTGACGTTAACCCTGATGAAGCCGTTGCCGTTGGTGCTGCGATTCAGGCGGGTGTTCTGGCTGGTGATGTTAAGGATGTCTTGCTGCTCGACGTTACGCCGTTGAGTCTGGGTATCGAAACCATGGGCGGTGTGATGACCAAACTGGTTGAGAAAAACACCACTATCCCGACCAAAGCTAATCAGGTGTTTTCAACCGCTGATGATAACCAGCCAGCAGTGACCATTCACGTACTGCAAGGTGAGCGGGAAATGGCTTCTGCCAATAAATCCCTGGGCCGTTTTGATTTGGCCGATATTCCACCGGCAGCACGTGGTGTACCGCAAATTGAAGTGACATTCGACATTGATGCCAACGGCATTATGAATGTGTCGGCCAAAGACAAAGCGACCGGTAAAGAACAGTCGATTGTTATTAAGTCATCAAGTGGTCTGAGCGACGATGAAGTGGAAAAAATGGTCAAGGATGCCGAAGCGCATGCCGATGAAGATCGTAAATTCCATGAATTGGTCACTGCCCGTAACCAGGCAGATGGTCTGATCCACGCGACCACCAAATCTCTGAAAGATCTGGGCGACAAAGTCGAAGCCGACGAAAAAGCCAAGATCGAAGCGGCTGTTGAAGAGTTGCAAACGGCGATTAAAGGTGAAGACAAAGACGATATCGAAGCCAAAACCAATGCTTTATCTGAAGCTGCGGCGAAGCTTGCCGAACGTGCTTACGCTGAAAATGCTGAAGCAGGCGAAGCTGCAACCGACAGCGATGAAAAAGCACAAGGCGATGATGTTGTTGATGCTGAGTTTGAAGAAGTCGATGACAACAAAAAACAGTAAACAACCACGTCGTTAAAAAAATAGGCGCAGGCATTGAACCTGCGCCTGTTTTGTTTCAGGAATAACAATAAAGCGAACCATGGCCAAACAAGATTATTACGAGTTGCTGGGTATTTCCCGAAATGCCACCGAGGCGGAAATTAAAAAAGCCTATCGGCGCATGGCGATGAAATACCATCCGGATCGTAATCCGGATGATGCGACTGCCGAAGCCAAATTCAAGGAAGTCAAAGAAGCCTACGAGGTGTTATCTGATAACCAGAAACGCACGGCCTATGATCAATTTGGTCATGCCGGTGTTGATGGCAGCGCTGGTGGCGGTGGTTTCCGTGGTGGCACGGGTGGTTTCAGCGATATCTTTGGCGATGTCTTTAATGATATTTTTGGTGGTGGCGGTGGCGCGCAGAGTTTTCGCGGTGCCGATTTACGCTACCGGCTGGATTTAACGCTGGAAGAAGCGGTCTCTGGCACCACAGCCAAAATCCGTATTCCGGTACATGTTGAATGTACAACCTGCGATGGCAGTGGCGCTAAAAAAGGCACACAACCGGTTACATGTACCACTTGTGGTGGTCATGGACAGGTCAGAATTCAGCAAGGCTTTTTCACCGTTCAGCAAGCCTGTCCGCACTGTCGTGGCACCGGCAAAATGATTCAGGAGCCTTGTGGTGACTGTCATGGTGAAGGTGTCGTGCAAGAGCATAAAACCCTGTCGGTGAAAGTCCCTGCCGGTGTCGATACTGGTGACAGGATCCGTTTGAGCGGTGAAGGTGAAGCCGGTTCCCGCGGTGCACCGGCCGGCGATTTATACGTCGAAGTGTCGGTAAAACGCCATGATGTATTTACCCGCGATGGTAATAATCTGTTTTGCGATGTACCGATCAACTTTGTCGCGGCATCCCTCGGCGGTGATCTGGAAGTGCCGACTCTGGAAGGCAAAGCTGTGCTGAAAATTCCGGAAGGCACACAGACCGGCCAGCAATTCCGCATGAAAAACAAAGGCGTCAAATCGGTGCGCAGTGGCGTCACCGGTGATTTGTTATGCCGGGTCATTGTTGAGACACCGGTGAAATTATCCAAACGCCAGAAAGAAATTCTCGAAGAATTTGCCGAAACACTGGAAGGTACCGGCGGTACCCATAATCCTAAACATGAATCCTGGCTGGATGGCGTTAAACGTTTTTTTGAGTAAAGCGATTTGCCAAGCTGGTGCTGAGCGGCTATGTTGCCGTCAGTATTCACTGTTTTAAGGCCTGTTCAGGTCAATTGAGGAAAATTCATGGCTATTCAAGTTGCCATTAATGGTGCTGCTGGGCGTATGGGGCGCTGTCTGATTCAGGCAGTCAAAGAGACTGAGGGATTAGAATTAGCAGCAGCGATTGATCGCGCCGATTCCAGCCTGATTGGTGTTGATGCCGGTGAATTAGCCGGGGTGGGTAAACTGGGTGTTGTTATCAGTCACGATGTGGCTGCGGCGACCAAAATTGCCGACGTCATTATTGATTTCACGTTGCCAGAAGTGACCATGGCGTTATTGCCTTATTGCGCACAAAACCAATGCCGGCCGATCATTGGCACTACCGGCTTTGATGCAGCGCAAAAACAAATTATCGACGACACTGCAGGTAATATCGCCACTATTCTGGCGCCCAATATGAGTGTTGGCGTCAACTTATCACTGAAGTTATTGGATCTGGCAGCACGGGTGCTCGGCGACAGCGTCGATATTGAAATTATCGAAGCCCATCACCGCCATAAAGTTGATGCACCGTCCGGCACTGCGTTGCGGATGGGTGAAGTGGTCGCTGACGCATTGGGCCGGGATTTAAAAGACTGTGCCATTTATGGCCGTGAAGGCCGTACCGGCGAACGTGATCGGCAGACTATTGGTTTTGCTACTGTGCGTGCCGGCGATGTGGTCGGTGATCACACAGTATTATTTGCTGCCGAAGGCGAACGCCTGGAAATTACCCATAAAGCCTCCAGCCGCATGACCTTTGCTTACGGCGCGATGCGCGCAGCCAGTTGGCTTGCCGAGCGGCAAACCGGCTTATTTGATATGCAGGACGTGTTGGATTTACGAAACTAGTACTGATCTGCTTGCTGCTCGGCTTGCTGACCACCCGTACTATTACCGTTGGCATAGCGGATTTCACTTATCAGCAGCCAGAATTTACGCAATAAATCCCGATCCTGTCCCGCCACGGAAACGCCTTTCAGGGCAACTTGCTCGGCCAGTGGATATTCCTGCATTTTGTAATGGATATCGGCTAATTCGAAATAAATGTTGGGATCCCGCGGTGCAATACGCTGCGCCCGCTGTAAATCAGTCTGCGCTTTTTGCAAATCACCATCGCGCTGTGCGGCGCGGGCACTGCCCAGCAAAGCAATGACGGCAGGCTTGGAACGAAACGGTGTCGCAACTGCTGGCGCGGTTTCTTCAATCGCTTCAGGCGCATCTTCAATACCACTGGTACGCGCGGCCGGCTCCTCCGGTTGTTCTGCTTCTGCGGCTTCTGCAGGTTGTTTCTCTTTCGCTGGTTCGGTGCGGCTTTCCACCGGTGGGGCATACACCGGCGATGTACTACAAGCGGATAAGCCTGCCAATATCAGCAATGCCAATAGCAGTCGGAGTTTTCCAGTCAATGTTGCCATTAGTTAAATAAACCTTTTATCCAATCGATTGATTTTTGTACCGGATTATTATCACGCGGTTCCAGCCGTGCTGCCACACAGTCTGACTGCTCAAGCGGCTGGCTACCCTTGATAAAAGGTAGTTGCCGGACATTTTCGCAGCGTTGATCACTTAATTTGCCGGATTGCTGGTCAACCCAGACATAGTCGATATTCGCCGGTGGTATGTTATCCAGTGACAATAAAGATTCACTGGCCATATAACGGGTCCAAACTGGCAACGCACCACCCGATCCGGTAAACGGCAGGCTCTGATTATTATCAAGGCCCAGCCAGACCACGGCCAGACGATTGGCACTGTAACCGGCAAACCAGCTATCACGCTGATCATCGGATGTACCTGTTTTGCCTGCAACGCGGGTACCGGCCGGTAATTGTGTCGCGGCATAACGGCCAGTGCCGGCGCGCATCACTTCCTGCAAGGCAGTTTGCACTAAAAAAATGGGTTGTGCCGCAATGGTTTGCTGCAATTTGAATGGATAACGTGACAAGCTTTTGCCCTCGGCATCACTGACACTGCGAATGGCGCGCGGTGGGATTTGAAAGCCGCCGGCAGCGATGGTTTGATACATTGCGGCCATTTCCAATGTTGATAGACTTTGTGCGCCGAGCAGCAGGGAAGGATAGGGTTGCAGCGGTTTTTCTACGCCCAGACGTTTTAAAGTGGCAATCACTTTATCGAGACCCAGCGTCATACCCAGCCGTGCCGTGGCAAGGTTATACGAATGTGCCAATGCATCAATCAGCAGAATATCCTGGTGTGATTGACGATCATAGTTTTGTGGTTCCCAGACATCGCCATTCGGTAATTCCAGGTGATAAGGGGAATCATCAACCGGACTCGCCAGCGTATAGCCGTTTTCCAACGCTGTTAAAAATACCGCCGGTTTAACCAGCGAGCCCATGGGCCTTTTGGCATCCAAAGCACGGTTAAAGCCCTGATAACGGGTACGCCGGTCACCGATAATGGCCAGTACTTCGCCGGTTTGTGGATCGGTGACCACCATGCTGCCCTGCAACTCGGCGAGCTTTTCACCATGTTGCTGTTGCAGATTATCAATGGTGGTGGTCAGTGCCGTTTCGGCTTTGCGCTGGCTGATTGGGTCCAGACTAGTGAAAATTTGTAGGCCTTCCGAATTTAAATCTTCATCGGCGTATTCCTGACGCAGCTGTCGTTTAACCAGATCCAGATAGGCAGGATAGGCCTCTTTGGTTAAGGTGCCTTTGGCGACGACGCCCAGCGGTGCATTTACCGCCAGCAGATAATCGGCCTCAGTAATTTTGTCTTGATCAAGCAGTACTTTCAGTACCAGATCCCGGCGCTGTTTGGCACGCTGCGGATGCCGGCGTGGATCAAAATAGGATGGGCCTTTGACTATGCCGGCGAGCAATGCATGATCCTGCAGTTGTAGTTCCGGCAAGGGCTGCGCGAAATAATAATGCGCGCCGAGGCCAAAACCGTGAACCGCACGATTGCCATCCTGGCCTAAATAAACTTCATTTAAATACGCTTCTAGAATTTCATCTTTGCTGTAATGAAATTCCAGCAGTAACGCCATCGGCACTTCCATCAGCTTGCGCAATAGCGTGCGATCGGCGGTCAGATAGAAGTTTTTAATGAGCTGCTGGGTCAGCGTACTGCCGCCCTGGACAAAAGCGCCGGCCTGCATATTGGCCCACATAGCACGGGCAATGCCTTTGGGCGAAATGCCAAAGTGACGGTAAAAATCCTGATCTTCGATAGCGATCAATGCATCAACCAGGGCCTCAGGCGCATCGTTGAGCTGAATCAGATCCCGATCTTCATTATTCAGCGGATAAATACCGCCAATCAGTGCCGGCTCCAACCGCGCCAAAGTCAGTTGTTCGCCCGCGACATTACGTAACTGGCTGAGCTCATTGCCGGCAAAGTCGAGCAGCAGTTGTTGCGCTGGTTCTTGTTCATCAGCCAGGTCAAAACCACGACTGGCAATGATGGCGCGTGTTGCCGAGACACTGGCCTGACCGGGTCTTTGTGCTGAATCGGTAAATTGGTAACCGAGCGCCTGCAGTTCAATCTTTAAATCATTAATTGATAACGGGGCACCGGCATAAAGCTCTAAAGGCCGGGCAAATACTTTGGCCGGTAGCGCCCAGCGTTTGCCTTCAAATTCGGCGCGAATATGCCGGTCCATCAGCCACAAACCAATGACGCTGACAATGACCAGTAAAATTAACAGCCAGCGCAGCCATTTACTGCGCAATAGCCGGCCAAAAAAACTCGGTTTGGTGGTTCGACGTGATGGGGATTTTCGGGGCACGCGTTATCCTGACTTTAGAAAAAGCAATTAGCACATAGTAGCGATTAGCGCGTGGCGGATAAAGCAAAGCATTCACAAAACCGCCGCAGCCCGAATGTTCCCGTTAAAACGCCGTTGGTGACAACTTGCAAGCTGCTGAATTTGCGCAGCATTTTGTGTCGCTGGTGGCTTGGGGTCTGACAAATAATGTTGTGCAGCACATTTCGCCAAAAAGCATTTTTCTGGTACTATCCCGCGTTGCAAGTGGATTCAAACAAACGCTTTTCTGCAGCAATTTGTCAGCGGGATAGCGGTTAAATAACACGAGCGGAAACGAATGGTCAGTACACAAACGCCAATTTGCGAATTTGGCAAGCCGGCAATTGATTTTGCCTTGCCGGGCACCGACGGTGACATTTGGACTTTGGACAAATGCCGTGGTGAAAAAGGCTTGTTGGTGATGTTTATTTGTAACCATTGCCCGTATGTACAAGCGGTTTTGGACAGGCTGGTGCGTGATACCCACGACTTAAAAGCGTTGGGCATCAATGCCGTGGCCATCTCTGCCAATGATGTGACAGATTATCCGGAAGATTCCTTAGATAATATGCAACGCATCGCAGCAGAAAATCAGTTTCCCTTTCCGTATTTATATGATGAATCGCAAGACGTTGCCAAAGCCTATGGCGCGGTTTGCACACCGGATTTTTTTGGTTACAACCAGGACTTACAATTGCAATATAGGGGGCGTCTGGACGCCAGCCGCAAAGAAGCTGCGCCAGTGGATGCGCGTCGTGATTTATTTGAAGCCATGCAACAAGTGGCCTTAACCGGGCAGGGCCCGGCCGCGCAAATCCCCAGTATGGGCTGCTCGATCAAATGGCGAGCGGCATAATTTTTTTAACAGGAGAACTTAGATAATGGCTACACGCAGACATTTAGCAAATGCGATCCGTGCGCTCAGCATGGACGCAGTGCAAAAAGCGAACTCGGGTCACCCGGGCGCGCCAATGGGTATGGCGGATATCGCTGAAGTTTTGTGGAACGACCACATGAAACATAACCCGAACAACCCGAAATGGGCTGACCGTGACCGTTTCATTCTGTCGAATGGCCACGGTTCTATGCTGGTTTACTCATTGCTGCATTTAAGCGGCTATGAACTGCCGATGGAATCGCTGAAAACGTTCCGTCAACTGCATTCACAATGTGCCGGTCATCCTGAGTACGGTTATGCGCCAGGCATTGAAACCACCACCGGTCCATTAGGTCAGGGTATTACCAACGGTGTTGGTTTTGCGATGGCTGAAAAATTAATGGCTGACCAATTCAACAAACCAGGTCATGACATTGTTAACCACCACACCTACGTATTTATGGGCGATGGTTGTTTGATGGAAGGTGTTTCTCACGAAGCTTGCGCATTGGCCGGTACCTGGGGCCTGGGCAACCTGATTGCTTTCTGGGATGACAACAATATTTCTATCGACGGTCATATTGATGGCTGGTACACCGATGATACGGTTAAGCGTTTTGAAGCTTACGGTTGGCACGTTGTATCTGTAGATGGTCATGATTCAGATGCCATCAATAAAGCAATTGAAGCGGCGAAAAAAGTCACTGATAAACCTTCTTTGATTTGCTGCAAAACCATTATCGGTTTTGGCTCACCAAACAAATCTGCAAGCCACGACTGCCATGGTGCAGCCCTCGGTGAAGAAGAAGTGGCACTGACCCGTAAAGAACTGGGTTGGGAATACGAGCCATTTGTTATCCCTGAAGACGTTTATGCTGGTTGGGATGCCAAAGCGAAAGGCGATGCAGCTGAAGCTGAGTGGAACAAAAAATTCGACGCTTATGCAAAAGAATATCCAGAACTGGCGGCAGAATTTAAACGTCGTATGGCCGGCGAACTGCCTGCGGACTGGGAGCAAGCATCAGCTAAAGTCATCGCTGATTTGAATGAAAAAGCAGAAAGCGTTGCGTCACGTAAAGCATCACAAAACGTCATCGCTGCATTGGCACCAACCTTACCTGAATTCCTGGGCGGTTCTGCTGACCTGACTGGCTCTAACCTGACCAGCTGTTCCAGCTTTAAACATGTGTCTGGTAAAGAGACTGGTAACTACATTTCATACGGTGTTCGTGAGTTTGGTATGTTTGCCATCATGAATGGTATGGCTTTACACGGTGGTCTGCTGCCTTACGGCGGTACTTTCCATATGTTCTCTGACTATGCGAAGTCAGCACTGCGTATGGCTGCTTTGATGAAAATTCGTACTGTTGCGGTCTTGACTCATGACTCTATTGGTCAGGGTGAAGATGGTCCGACGCATCAGCCAATCGAAAACACAGCTGGTCTGCGTTACATCCCGAATATGGATGTATGGCGTCCTGCTGATGAAACCGAAGTTGCGATTGCCTGGACTGCTGCTGTTGAGCGTATGGATGGCCCAACCAGTCTGGTACTGAGCCGTCAGGGTATTCCAGGTCGTAAACACGACACAGCTGCTTTTGATGCAATTCGTAAAGGTGCTTATGTGTTATCAGAAGCCGAAGGCGGTAAAGCCGACGTGATTCTGATCGCTACTGGTTCAGAAGTGGATCTGGCCGTTAAAGCACAAGAAGCGTTGAAAGGCGACGGTGTGAATGCACGTGTGGTGTCAATGCCATCAACCAATGTCTTTGATCGTCAGGATCAAGCTTATAAAGACAGCGTTCTGACACCAGGCGTTAAACGTGTTTCAGTCGAAGCCGGTGTTACCGACTTCTGGCGTAAATATGTTGGTCTGGAAGGCGGCACGGTTGGTATTGATACCTTCGGTGAATCAGCGCCAGGCGGTGATTTGATGAAACACTTCGGCTTCACAGTCGAAAACGTTGTTAAAACAGTCAAATCAGTGCTGTAATTCAGTTCGCTGAAATGACAGGCTAAATCGAAATAGCCAGCCGGTGAGAATCGGCTGGCTATTTTTTTTGCAATTAATGCTAGTGTTCTGATTTGTGTTATTGAAAGATAAATAAGCTCTAAAGCGATAACAGCGATGAGATCACAAACAAACAGATTTTTAAGGAACAACCATGACCATTAAAGTAGGTATCAACGGCTTTGGCCGAATCGGCCGTATGGCTTTTCGGGCGGCAGTAAAAGATTTTCCGGACATTGAAGTGGTCGCCATTAATGATCTGCTGGATCCAGATTATCTGGCGTATATGCTGAAATATGACTCAGTCCATGGCCGCTTTGACGGTGAGGTCAGCGTTAAAGATGGTCATCTGCTGGTCAATGGTAAAACCATTCGGGTCACCGCTGAGCGTGATCCAGCCGATTTAAAATGGTCTGAAGTCGGTGCCGACTTGATTATTGAATGCACCGGTTTCTTTCTGACCGAAGAGTCTTGTCAGGCGCATATTACCGCCGGTGCCAAAAAAGTTGTGCAGTCTGCACCGTCTAAAGATCACACGCCGATGTTTGTTTATGGTGTTAATCACAATGTCTACAACGGTGAAGCGATTGTTTCAGCAGCCTCCTGCACCACAAACGCGCTGGCACCGGTTGCCAAAGTCCTACATGATAAATTTGGTATCAAACGCGGCCTGATGACCACTGTGCATGCGGCCACTGCCACCCAGAAAACCGTCGATGGCCCGTCAATGAAAGACTGGCGCGGCGGTCGCGGTATTCTCGAAAACATTATTCCATCATCCACCGGCGCTGCTAAAGCCGTGGGCAAGGTATTGCCGGAATTAAATGGCAAATTAACCGGTATGGCCTTCCGCGTGCCTACCTCTGATGTGTCGGTCGTCGATCTAACTGTTGAGTTGGAAAAAGATGCCAGCTATGCAGATATTTGTGCGGCGATGAAAACGGCTGCCGATGGTGAGCTCAAGGGTGTATTGGGTTATACCGAAGACAATGTGGTGTCGACTGATTTTCGTGGTCACACGGCGCCGTCTAATTTTGATGCCGGAGCCGGTATTGCGCTGGACAGTACCTTTGTCAAAGTGGTGGCCTGGTATGACAATGAATATGGCTATACCTGCAATATGATGCGTCTTGTTGCGCATGTTGCCTGTTAACAAGATGATTCACAGATAAAAAACAGGGCCACCCTACGCGGTGGCTTTTTTTATGGTGCGCAAACGCTATAATCAAGTAGCGCACGATATAACCATAAAAACGAGAGAGGAATTGCGATGTCTGTTATCAAGATGGCAGATCTGGATCTGACCGATAAACGCGTCCTGATCCGCCAGGATCTGAATGTACCGTTAAAATCCGGTGTCGTGGCGGATGCCACCCGAATTATGTCTTCTCTGCCGACTATAATAATGGCGCTGGAAAAGGGCGCCAAAGTGATGGTCATGTCCCATCTTGGCCGGCCGACAGAAGGTGAATACGAGCATAGATATTCGCTGGCGCCGGTGGCAAATTATCTTTCTGCATTATTAAAACAACCAGTACGTTTGGAACAAAACTGGCTGGAGCCGGAGTTTATACCGGTCGAGCGCGGTGAACTGGTGATCTGTGAAAACGTGCGCTTTAACATTGGCGAAAAAGCCAATGATGACGCGCTGGCCAAACGCATGGCACAGATGTGTGATGTGTTTGTGATGGATGCTTTTGGCACCGCGCATCGCGCGCAGGCCTCCACCCATGGCATTGCTAAGTACGCAACAATCGCCTGCGCCGGCCCGTTGTTGACCGCTGAACTCGAAGCATTGTCGAAAGCACTGGATAATCCGGCACGGCCGATGGTGGCGATTGTGGGGGGCTCGAAAGTGTCGACCAAGCTAAACGTGTTGGAAGCTCTGTCGAAAAAAGTCGATCAGCTGATTGTTGGCGGCGGTATTGCCAATACTTTTATTGCCGCCGCTGGTTATAACGTCGGTCAGTCATTGTATGAACCGGACTTGCTGGAGACCTGTCATAAGCTCAGCGATGCAGCGCAGCAACGAGGTACTGCTATTCCAGTGCCGGTGGATGTGGTCTGTGGCAAACGTTTTGCCGAAAATGCTGAAGCCGAATTGAAAGCCGTCACGGCGGTGCAAGATGATGATATGATTTTTGATATCGGTCCTAAATCAGCAGCGCAGCTGACCGACATTCTGATGAACGCGGGCACCATTGTTTGGAACGGCCCGATCGGCGTGTTCGAATTTAACCAGTTCGGGGAAGGCACCAAGGAAATCGCGATGGCGATTGCCGAGTCCAAGGCGTTTTCCATCGCTGGTGGCGGCGACACGCTGGCAGCAGTCAGCAAATACAAAATCTGCGACGATATGTCTTATATTTCAACCGGTGGTGGTGCGTTTCTGGAATTTCTGGAAGGCAAAACACTCCCCGCCGTCGAAATTCTGGAGCAACGCGCCGCGGAATAATCCAAGGAGGCCCCAGTGGCTGCCAGGCGCAGAACCAAAATCGTAGCAACGCTCGGCCCGGCAAGTTCCGATACCAAAGTACTGGACGCCATGATTCAAGCCGGTGTCGATCTGGTGCGGTTAAATTTTTCTCATGGTGAGCCGGCAGCCCATGCCCGTCTGGCTGAAACGGTTCGTAATCGGGCAGAGGCTTATGGCCGGCAGGTTGGTATTTTAGCTGATTTGCAGGGGCCAAAAATCCGTATCGCCCGCTTTAAACATGGCGGTATTGAGCTGGTAGAAGGTGCAAAGTTTGTTCTGGATGCGGCGCTTGGTAATGAAGAAGGCGATATCTTCCGGGTCGGGATTGATTACAAAGCTTTGCCGCATGATGTGAAACGCGGTGACACCTTACTGCTTGATGATGGCCGCGTCGTCTTGTGGGTAGAAAAAGTCCATGACACGCAAATCCACTGCAAAGTCGTGGTCGGTGGCCGGTTATCGGATAACAAAGGTATCAATCGTCAGGGTGGCGGCTTATCAGCCAAAGCGCTGACCGATAAAGATATGGCCGATATCAAAATCGCCGCCGGCATGCAGGCCGACTATATTGCTGTTTCGTTTCCCCGCAGTGCTGCCGATATCGAATTAGCCCGGCAATTATTACGTGATGCCGGCGGCTATGGCGGCATTATTGCCAAAATCGAACGCGCTGAGGCCCTAGAAGAAATAGATGCCATTTTGCTGACGGCCGAGGGCATTATGGTGGCGCGCGGTGATTTGGGTGTTGAAGTGGGTGATGCAGCCTTGCCACCAATTCAGAAAAAGCTGATTGCCAAAGCGCGGCAGATGAATAAAGTGGTGATCACCGCGACGCAAATGATGGAGTCGATGATCCAAAATGCCATTCCCACCCGCGCTGAAGTGTTTGATGTTGCCAATGCGGTATTGGATGGTACGGATGCGGTGATGCTGTCGGGTGAAACGGCGGTGGGCAAATATCCGGTTAAAGTTATTGAGGCGGTGGATCGGATTTGTCTGCAAGCCGAGCAGCAGCGGGAAATTCGCGTTTCACGACATCGCATTGATTCCAAATTTGAGCGTATGGATGAAGCTATCGCTATGGGCGCGATGTATTTAGCCAATCATATGGACGTCAAAGTCATTGCCGCCTTAACTGAATCCGGCTCAACGCCGTTATGGATGTCACGCATCAGTTCAGGTATGCCGATTTTTGCCTTGACACCGCATTTGGCCAGTCAGCGGCGAATGACCTTATATCGCGGCGTTTATCCGGTGGCCTTTAAAATACAGCACACCGATCATGCCGCGTTAAACAAAGAAGTTATTGATGAGTTGCAGCGTCGCGGCGTGGTTCATGATGGTGATATAGTGATTATTACCAAAGGTGACCTGGAAAAACCGGGCAGCACCAATGCGATGAAGCTGGTTAAAGTCGGTGAAATGGTCGCTCCGGGAGATCGGGGCAGCTGCGAATAACAGCACACAACGGGAGTTAATATGGCGTTAATCGCCTTAAGGCAATTACTTGATTATGCCGCCGAACATCAGTTTGCAGTGCCTGCCTTTAATGTCAGTAATCTGGAACAAGTACAGGCCATTATGCAGGCTGCTGATGCCGTCGACAGTCCGGTGATCATGCAAGCCAGTGTTGGTGCGCGTGATTATGCTGGTGAGCCTTTTCTTCGCCATCTAGTGCAGGCAGCGTTGGAGCAATATCCCCATATTCCGCTGGTAATGCATCAGGATCATGGTGCCAACCCAGCCGTTTGCGTCAGAGCCATTCAATCTGGATTTAGCTCTGTGATGATGGATGGCTCCCTGCACGAAGATATGAAAACGCCATCGGAATTTGATTACAACGTCCGCGTCACCCGGGAAGTTACTCATTTTGCCCATGCCTGTGGCGTTTCGGTTGAAGGTGAGTTGGGTTGTCTGGGATCCCTGGAAACCGGTGAAATGGGCGAAGAAGACGGTCATGGCGCTGAAGGCAAACTGGACCCAAGCCAATTATTAACTGATCCGGACGAGGCCGCTGAGTTTGTTCGGTTAACCGATGTTGATGCGCTGGCCGTAGCCATTGGTACCAGTCATGGCGCTTATAAATTTTCCAAACCACCCACCGGTGAAGTGCTGGCCATCAGCCATTTAAAAACGTTACAACAGCGTTTACCAAATACCCATTTTGTTATGCACGGCTCAAGTTCGGTGCCGCAGGACTGGCTGGCCGTGATTAATCAGTATGGCGGTGATATTGCTGAAACTTATGGTGTGCCGGTGCCGGAAATTGTCGAAGGCATACAATATGGCGTGCGCAAGGTCAATATTGATACCGATTTGCGCATGGCCGCAACCGGTGCCATCCGCCAGTTTTTACATGATGAAAATAATGCGGCAGTGTTTGATCCGCGCAAATTTCTGATGGCCGCCACCGACGCGATGCAAACCATTTGTCAGGCCCGTTATCAGGCTTTTGGCAGCGCCGGCCATGCCAGCAAAATCAAACCGTTACCGTTAAGTGCCATGGTTAAACGCTATGCCTGAGTTAAACCGTGAGTGCTGGCAATGAATCAGGTAAACTACGCGGCTGATCGCCGCTTATTAAGGAAGCAGTCGTGACACAATTATTGGCAATTGCTGCCGGTGGCGGCATCGGAGCAGTATTACGGTTTTTGATGTCCAATGGTGTGTATCGCCTGATGGGCCGGGATTTTCCTTATGGCACGCTGGCGGTGAATGTTGTCGGTTCATTGTGTATCGGCGTGTTGTTTGTGTTGCTGGTGGAACGACTCAGTCTGTCGCCGGAATGGCGCGCTGGCATATTGGTTGGCGTGATTGGCGCTTTCACGACGTTTTCAACCTTTTCGCTGGAAACGCTGGCTTTGCTGGAAGAAGGCGAAGTGTTGAAAAGCATTCTCAATGTGCTGCTCAGTGTGTTTTTATGTCTGGGCGCCACCTGGATTGGCATGGCAACGGGCCGACAGTTATGAATACTGAAGTATTAATGGTGCGTTTATATCTCGCTGAGGGCCGCGATGATATTCGCAAAGTATTTAAATGGCTGGAAACCAACAAAATGCGTGGATTTACCGTGTTTCGTGGTATTGCCGGCCTGGGCAATGATGGTCGCGTACATACGGCTTCATTGCTGGATTTATCATCGGAATTGCCGATGGTTATAGAATTTTTTGATACGCCAGAGCGCGTTGCTGAATTGATGCCGACGCTGAGAACTTTGGTCAAACCCGACCATATTGTCAGCTGGACGGCGCAAACCGGAATTTAAGATTTTTATGCTAGACCCGAAATTATTACGTCAGGATACAGCTGCATTAGCAGCGCAATTAGCCAAACGTGGCTTTCAGCTGGATGTCGAGTTGCTGGCGCAGCTGGAACAGGAGCGTAAACAGGCGCAACTCGATGCCCAGGCACTGCAAACTGAACGAAACAGCCGTTCTAAACTGATCGGTAAAGCCAAAGCGGCCGGTGAAGATATTGCGCCACTTCTGGCAGAAATTGACGACTTAGGTGACAAACATAAAGCGGCAGAAGCGCGTCTTGCCGAGGTTTTAGAACGACTTAATGCCCTGGCCATGGAAATGCCTAATGTGCCACAGGATGATGTGCCGCAAGGCAAAGACGAAAACGACAATGTTGAAGTCAGCAAATGGGGCACACCGCGCCAATTTGATTTCACGCCCAAAGATCATGTCGATTTAGGGGCGCAAATGGCTGCCATGGATTTTGAAGCCGCCGCCAAAATCAGTGCGGCCCGGTTCGTCACCTTAAGCGGGCCACTGGCGCGACTGCAACGGGCGTTGACCCAGTTTATGCTGGATACGCATAGCGATCAGCATGGTTACACCGAAACCTATGTACCGTATCTGGTTAATGCCGACTCACTGCGCGGTACCGGTCAGTTACCAAAATTCGAAGCCGATTTATTTAAAGTCGATGACGGTGAATTTTATTTAATCCCAACGGCTGAAGTGCCTGTGACCAATCTGGTTCGTGACGTCATTGTCGATACCGATAAAATGCCTTTGAAATGGGTCGCACACACGCCTTGTTTTCGCAGTGAAGCCGGTTCACATGGCCGTGATGTACGCGGCTTGATCCGTCAGCATCAGTTTGAAAAAGTCGAATTGGTACAAATTGTCACGCCTGAGCAATCAAAAGCAGCTCATGAAGCACTGACTGCTGACGCTGAAAAAATTCTGCAATTGCTGGAATTACCGTACCGGAAAATGTTGCTGTGCACCGGCGATATGGGCTTTGCATCGCAAAAAACCTACGATCTGGAAGTCTGGCTGCCCAGCCAGGAAACCTATCGGGAAATCTCCTCATGCAGTAATTTCGGCGATTTTCAGGCACGGCGTATGCAAGCGCGCTGGCGTAACCCGGAAACGGGTAAGCCGGAATTAGTGCATACCCTGAACGGCTCAGGTTTAGCGGTTGGCCGCACCTTACTGGCACTGATGGAAAATCATCAGCAGGCCGATGGCAGTATTAGCATTCCGACTGCATTACGACCGTATCTCGGCGGAGCCGAACAACTTAATGGATGAGTTCAGTCTCGCCCAGAAAATTATTATCTGGGCCATTCCGGTGTTATTTGCCATTACCTTGCATGAAGTCGCCCACGGCTGGATGGCTTTAAAACTTGGTGATCGCACCGCGCAAATGCTTGGCCGGTTAACATTGAATCCGATTAAACATATTGATCCGGTGGGCACGATTTTGGTCCCGGGGATTTTGTTGTTTGTTGGTGGCTTTATTTTTGGTTGGGCCAAACCGGTGCCGGTGACGTATCAAAATTTACGCAAACCTAAAGCGCATATGGCCTGGGTGGCGCTGGCCGGACCGATGGCCAATCTGATCATGGGCATTGGCTGGGCAATTGTTGCTAAAATTGGCTTTATGCTGGCGCAGTCCGGCAATACGACTGGTGAGCCGATGTTGTATATGGGCCTTGCCGGTATTTGGATCAACGCCATTTTGATGTTTTTGAATTTATTACCGTTGCCGCCACTGGATGGTGGCCGGGTTTTAGTGAGTTTATTGCCGAATAAGTTAAGCTGGCAGGTCAGCCGTATTGAACCGTTCGGCTTTTTTATATTATTAGGGTTACTGGCGTTAGGCCTGCTCGGTGTGATTTTATCGCCGATGCTGAACGCGACAGTGCAGGTTTTGTCATTCTGGCTGGGCATCAGTTTTAGCCAGGCTGCGGGTTTGATTAATGGCCTGTTTTAACCAAACACATACTGGAGTATAGGGTGGACACGGTAGCTTTTCAGTCACGTCGGATTGTTTCCGGCATGCGCCCCACGGGGCAATTGCATCTCGGGCATTATCACGGTGTGCTTAAAAACTGGATCAAATTGCAGCATGAATACGACAGCTTCTTTTTTGTCGCTGACTGGCATGCGCTGACCACCCATTACGAAGATAGCCGAGTAATTGAAGACAGTGTCTGGGAAATGGTTATTGACTGGCTGGCGGCCGGCATAGAACCGTCTGCGGTATCATTGTTTTTGCAATCACGGGTGCCGGAACATGCCGAACTGCATTTATTGTTATCGATGGTGACGCCTTTGTCGTGGCTGGAGCGGGTGCCAACCTATAAAGATCAGCAGGAAAAGCTCAAAGAAAAAGATTTATCGACTTACGGTTTTTTAGGCTATCCACTGTTGCAAAGTGCCGATATTCTGATTTACCGTGCAGGACAAGTGCCGGTGGGTGAAGATCAGGTGGTGCATGTAGAGTTGACCCGGGAAGTCGCGCGGCGTTTTAATCATCTGTATGGCCGCGAAGCCGATTTCGAAGAAAAAGCCGAAGCTGCCGTCAAAAAGATGGGCAAGAAAAACGCCAAGTTGTATAACCATCTGCGTAAAGCTTATCAGGAGCAGGGCGATGCCAGCGCGCTGGAAACCGCTAGGGAATTACTGAAAAATCAGCAAAATTTAGCGCTCGGCGATATGGAGCGTTTATTTGGTTATTTAGAAGGTGGCGGTAAAGTTATTTTGCCAGAGCCAAAAGCGCTGCTGACGCCTGCCTCGAAAATGCCGGGACTGGACGGCCAAAAAATGTCCAAGTCTTATAACAACACCATTTCGCTGCGTGAATCCGATCAAAATATCGCCGAAAAATTAAAACGCATGCCGACCGATCCGAATCGGGTGCGTCGTACCGATCCCGGTGAGCCTGATAAATGTCCGGTCTGGCAGCTTCATGAAGTGTATTCCGATGATGCTACAAAGCAGTGGGTACAGGAAGGTTGTCGCAGTGCCGGTATTGGTTGCCTGGATTGTAAAGGGCCGCTGATTGATGCCGTCAGCGCCGAAATTAAACCTATCCGTGAGCGTGCGGCTGAATTCAGTCAGCATCCGGAAGATGTGCGTCGTATTATCGATGATGGCAGTGCTGCGGCACGCGAAGTCGCGCAAGAAACCTTAAATGAGGTCCGCGCCGCAATGGGGCTGGCTTACAAATAGTCAGCCGGGGGAAAACTATGGCAGCAGAACGTATTCAAAAAGTATTGGCCCGTGCTGGTTACGGCTCGCGCCGGCAACTGGAAACCTGGATCCAGGAAGGCAAAGTCACCGTTAATGGCGAAGTGGCGAGCCTGGGTGATCAGATCAAAGAAGGCGACACCATAAAATTAGATGGCAAGCCTTGTTCACCCAAACGGGTTTGGCAACAGCCACAACAAGTATTGCTTTATCACAAGCCAGTTGGCGAAGTGTGTACGCGCAATGATCCAGAAGGCCGGCGGACAATTTTTCAATCACTGCCGGCACCCGAACAAGGCCGCTGGGTCAGTGTTGGCCGACTGGATTTAAATACCAGTGGCTTGATTATTCTGACCACCGATGGCGAACTGGCCAATCAGCTAATGCATCCTTCCAGTGAAATGGATCGCGAGTATGCCGTTAGGGTATTGGGCGAAGTCACACCGGAAATGATGCAGCAATTGCGTGATGGCGTCATGCTGGAAGATGGTGAAGCCAAGTTTACCGATATTCAGGAGTCGGGTGGTGAAGGTGCCAATCATTGGTATCACGTGGTTATTCAGGAAGGCCGCAATCGGGAAGTGCGGCGGTTATGGGAAGCCATTGGTGTACAAGTTAGCCGTCTGATGCGATTGCGTTATGGTCCGGTGATTATGCCGAATAAGCTTAAACCTGGTCGCTGGATGGCGCTGGAAGGCAAGGATCTGGATAATCTGTATGAAGAAGCTGGCCTGAAAAGCCAAGCGGCGGCAGTAGCACAAAAAACAGGCCGGGGCGCAATAAAAACCAGTAATCCAGCAGAAAAAACGGCTAAACCTGCTAGTAAATGGCCGTCGAAAAAGCCTGTCAATAGCGATGAAAAACCCAAACGGGGTGGCGCTAAGAAAGCCCGGCCGGAAAAATTTAATCCCCGAAAAGCACCGCGGATCCGTGGGCGTGACTAGTTGTTGCTGCCTGCATAAGTAATCCGGTTACGGCCATCAGCTTTTGCTTGATACAAGGCCTTATCAGCCCGATCAAATATCTGATAACAGTTTTCGTCGGCTTTCATTTGCGCGAGTCCAATACTGACGGTCAGTGAAAAACTGCGACTGCCATCATGGCAGGTCAGTTGACTCACTGCTTGACGCAGTCTTTCTGCTACTTGCAGAGCTGTATTATGATCACAATGGCTGAGTACGACGGTGAATTCTTCGCCACCATACCGAAAAGCAATATCACTTCGGCGCAGGCAATTAATTAACGCTTGACCGATCAGTGTCAGGGCCCGATCACCACTGCTGTGACCATAGGCATCATTGATGGCTTTAAAGTTATCAATATCAACGACTAATAAACTAAGCGGCAAATTTAGCCGCTTCGCCAGATCAATTTCTCGGCCCAAATGCCGGTCAAATGCCTCACGATTCGGCATGCCGGTAAGTTTATCGGTCATTGCCGCATCCAGCGCTTGCTGATATTGCTGACAATTACGCAGCGGATAAACCAGCTTACAGAGCAGATCTTCAATAAGCAGAATTTCATCGTCGCTAAAACGCCGACCACGACTTATGGTCAGTTTGCCCAGAGATTGTTTATCAATTTCTAGCTGATAATGGCAGTTATGATGAACGGTATTGCCGAACTTCAGATCCTGGCGCAATGGCGGATGCTGTAAACGTAAACCATCGAGCTGCAATACTGACTGAACTTGTTGATGAAATAATTGCAACAATTGACGTAGATCCAGCGTGGTTTGTAACAGCATTGGTAAACGTTGTAACAATAGCTCGGTGTCAGCACTGTTTTCCTGAATGGTGGACTGATGTTCACCTGAAAACAGACGTAAACTACTGCGATCTGTGGTGACTGACTGTATCATAAATAGCACTCAATAAAGGTTGTGTGCCATTTTATAAGCGATTTTTATGCCATCAGATAAAAGGCATTATAAAACAGAGGGTTATTTATAGCTGTCAAAGAATTGACAAGGCATTAACACATTGACCGTTGAGATGCACACTATGCGGACTGGCAAGATATAAATAGGCGGGAACAACGGCTGCTGGTTCCGGGAGTTGTTTGGGATCTTTGGCAGGATAAGCACGGGCATGCAGCTTAGTACGGGTTTGCCCCGGATCCAGGCAGCAGACACGAACTTTGTTTTCCGCTTCGAGTTCTTTCGACAGTTGTTGGCAAAGATTTTCAAGTCCCGCTTTGCTGATACCGTAAGCGCCCCAATAGGCTTTGTTTTGATTACTGTCGGTAGTGAAAACGATAAAGCTTTGTGAGGTGGTTTTTTGTAATAGTGGCAAACATGCCTGCGTCAGCAAAAAAGCTGCTGTCAGGTTAATATGCAGCGTTTCACCCCAGATTTTTAAATCTTGATGAACTGCTGGTGCCAGTTGTCCCAACGAGGCGGCACAATGCACCAAGCCATCCAGTCGACCAAAATTATTGGAAACTCGTTCCGCCAATTGTTGATAGTCCTGCGCGCTAGCGCCTTTCAAATCAAGTGGATACAGAGCGGGTTGTGGGCTGCCATCAGTAACGATAGCGTCGTAGACTTGTTCCAATGCCGGTAGGTGTTTATCCAGCAAGACCACGGTGGCGCCTTGTCTGGCATAAGCTTTTGCCACTTCGCTACCGATGCCGCCAGCGGCACCGGTAACGATAATGACATGCTCCTGAAGCAGATTCGCTTCAGCCGTAAACTGCATAAAGCTTACTGTTTTGGCGTGAACTGGCTATAAGCAACTTCACCATTGTGAATCTGCACACTGACAGTACCTTCGTCGGTGTACCACTCATGATGAACAATTTTCAGATCATCAATGGCGCTTTCCTGTGTTAAATCAGGCTGACCGTATTTTTCGATGAGACCCGCTTCTGTCATGTCACTTTCAGCATCTGTGTCAGCAGAGGCAGCGGGTTCAGCAGCGGTTTCCATTTCTGGGGCAGCCGTGTCAGCAGCTTCATTCGTGTTGGCTGCATCATCTCCACAGGCGATTAGCGCGAAGCTCAAAAACAGACCGGTTAACAATAAACGCAAACGACTTAACATGACATTCCCTTCTTTAGGTTGATTAATAACTGAGTATAGCAAGCTAACTCAATGAATTCGACAAATGGATCACACAATAAATTATTGTGTTTGTGCGTTGTAACACGTTTAGTCAATAATCTGCAAAATCTGTTGGGCGCAACGCTGTCCATTGCTGATGGCAGTTTCCAATGTTGCCGGAAACGGGTGCTGGACAAAATCACCGGCCAGCCACAAATTTTCGATGTTTGTCGCAGCGTTTGGACGCATTTTTTGGGACGCTGGCGTGCAGGCAAAAGTAGCGCGTTTTTCCCGAATCACTAATGCATTATCGGCTGTTTGTGGCCAGTCTGGCAGCAAGTCGGCTAATTCCTGACTGACAACGCTGATAAGTTCTGTTTTTGTTAACTGCGTATGCGAGCCAGGCCCGCTGATAACCACGGCCATCAGTCCTGGTTGCTGAACGCTGCGGTCAAATAACCACTGCGATACGGTGCCACTGAAACCGGTCATTATTTTAGGGGCGCGTAGTGAAGCGGCATATTGTAAATACACCGTACAAATTGGGTATTCAGTCGCCGGGTTCGTGCTACCGGGCAGAAGTTTCGTCTGTGCTGAGGGCGGTAAAGCTAAAATTACAGCATCGGCAAAATGTTGATGACCATGCTGGTCAATCACGCCAATGACACGGCTATTGTCGGTCAGCAATGACTGAACCCGATTATTAAGGACAATTTCAGTACCGCGCCGTTGTAAAAAGGCTGCAGCTGGGATCGGTAATACCTCACCAAGCGGCACTTTGGGGATCAATAACTCAGTCGCATTGTCGCCGGCAAACAAAGTTGCCTTCAGGACATTGGCAAATACGGCGGCTGATGCCTCAGCAATCGGCGTATTCAACATCGCCAGTGTCAGCGGTTCCCATAACTGGCGGATTAGGCGTTGCGGTTGTTTTGTTTGCTGCAACAAATCATCGACACTGAGATCTTGCAAAACAGGGGAGGCGTTTAACTGGGTTTGCAGGCGTCTTACAGCCAGCACGCTATTAAAATCACTGCTTCGCCACAAGTGAAACAATCGGTTTAACGCGGCCGGAAAAACCCCGCGACTACTGATTTTCAGTAATTTATCATGGGGGTCGAAAATCGATAAATCGATTGCTTGCCTGCTAAAAACCGCATCGGCATCAATGCCGAGTCGTTGCATTAAGGCGAGCATTTGTTGGTATGCGCCCAGCATTAAATGCTGGCCATTATCAACGTCGGTGCCCTGCCAATGAACACTGCGAGCGCGACCGCCGAGAACGGCACCGGCTTCAAAAATTTGCAGTTCACATGGCTGTTGGCTGAGTTCAACGGCTGCGGCAAGACCGCTCCAGCCACCGCCAACAATAATTACCCGCATGTCAGGGCTTATATTTGCCGGCTTGCCGCGATGTTCGCCACGCCAGCCAGAGTTTGCGCAGCGGTGTTAAGGCAACGCGGTGATGCATGACCCGATAACCATCATCAGCAATTTCATCCAGTGTGCAGCGGTAAATGACTGCCATAATCAGCGCGGTTTTTTGCTGGCTGCGATCTGCATCAGGCAGTAATGCCAGCGCTTCATCATAAGTCTGCTGGGCACGTTGCGTCTGGAACGCCAATAATTCGGTTAATTCAATGGAGTTTTGCAAGGACAAAACTTGTTGTTCACTGACCCGAAACTGGGCCATCTCATCTTGCGGCAGATAAATCCGGCCGCGCTCGGCATCTTCACGGACATCACGAATAATATTGGTCAACTGCAGGGCGAGGCCCAGTTTTTCGGCAAATTTTAATGTTTTACGATCGCTGTAACCGAAGATTTCTGCTGATAGCAGACCCACGACACTGGCGACGCGATAACAATATAAAGCCAGATGTTTAAAGGCCGGATACCGATGGGTTTGTAAATCCATGGCCATACCGTCAATGATCTCCATGAAATATTCTTCATTGAGATCAAACTGTTTGAGCGCATCAGCCAGTGCCTGTCCGACCGGATGGCTGGGTTTACCGGCAAAGGTATTACTAATTTCGCCGCGCCACCATTGCAGTGTTTGCACAGCAACTATCGGATCGGCAATTTCATCAACGGCATCATCGACTTCCCGGCAAAACGCATATAACGCCATGATGGCATCGCGTTGTGGTTGCGGCAGAAACAAGAAACTATAGTAAAAACTGGAGCCACTGCGTGCGGCTTTATCACGGCAGTATTCCTGCGGGGTCATTTTTGCAGCCGCTCGACAATTTGACCATTAACCAGATGCTGCTCGATGATTTCGTCAACATCCGCCTGATTATGGTACTGATACCAAATGCCCTCAGGATAAATAACCATGATCGGGCCCTGGGCGCAGCGATTTAAACAACCGGCAGTATTTATGCGGACTTTTTTCAGTTTTAGCGCTTTAACACGTTGTTTGGCATAGTCGCGTAGCCCTTGGGCATCATGCTGCATGCAGTAGGTTTTGCCCTCAGCATCGTCGCGCTGATTGGTGCAGAAAAACACGTGATGTTTGTAAAAGTCAGTCATGCCAGCAGTTTACCTGTTGAACTTGAATCGCAGCAAAAACCGGCACTTTAAAATTCCCGGGAAACGGCAAAATCTGCCAACGACAATAATGCAGTTTTATATTCTGAATCCGGCAGCCGTTGCAGCGCCGATTTAGCCGCGTCGGCTTCCTCGCGAGCGGTTTGTGCCGTGTAATCAATGGCACCGGTACTTTGAATAATGGCAATAATGTCGTCAATCCGGTTTCGCTCGCCATTTTCAATAGCTTCACGGATCAGTGCCGATTGGTCTTTATCACCGTGACGCATGGCATAAATCAACGGCAAAGTTGGTTTACCCTCAGCCAAATCATCGCCGATATTTTTGCCCAGCGTGTCACTTTGCGCGCTGTAATCAAGTAAATCATCAACCAGCTGAAAAGCACTGCCCAAATGCATGGCATATTGGCCCAGCGCTTTTTCAGTGTCGATATCGGCTTTGCTTAATACCGCACCAAGCTGGCCGGCCGCTTCAAATAATTTGGCCGTTTTATGATGAATTACCTGCAAGTAACGCTGCTCGGTAGTTTCGGCATCGTGGACATTGAGCAATTGCAGTACTTCACCTTCGGCGATGATGTTGGTGGTGTGCGACAAGATTTGCATCAGCCGCATCGAGTCCAACTCGACCATCATTTCAAAGGCACGGGTGTACAAAAAGTCACCGACTAAAACGCTGGCTTCATTACCCCACACGCTGTTGGCGGTTTCCTGACCCCGGCGCATTTGCGAATGATCGACAACATCGTCATGTAACAAAGTGGCGGTGTGAATGAATTCGATAATGGTCGCCAGATTAATATGCGCATCACCCTGATAACCACAAGCGCGGGCGCTTAATAGAGCGATAGCTGGCCGCAAGCGTTTGCCGCCACTATTGATGATGTAATGACCTAATTGGTTGATCAGAACTACTTCCGAATGCAAACGCTGTTGTATCATAGCGTTGACTTCATCCATATCCTGGCGGATTAACGCGTAAATGGATTGAATATCCACGAAGCTTGCGTGCCTGTTGTCAGCTAAAACGCGTACTTTGGCATGCAGGCCGTGTATGCGCAAATATTTCAATTTGCATTTGATCTGTTAGGGTAAACGGGCTACAATTGCCGGTCTTTTGTTGGGTTACCTGCAATAATTAATTATTTTTGGAGACAGCGATGTACGCTATTGTCGCGACTGGTGGTAAGCAATACCGTGTTAAAGAGGGCGAAACCCTCCGCGTAGAAAAACTGTTCGCAGAAGCTGGTGAAACAGTTGAATTGGATAAAGTGCTTTTGGTTGGTGAAGGCGACGACATTAAAATCGGCGCGCCATACCTTAAAGGCGCCAAAGTGACTGCGAAAGTGGCTGCCAATGGTCGTGCTGATAAAGTGAAGATCGTTAAGTTCCGCCGTCGTAAGCACAGCCGTAAACAGATGGGTCACCGTCAATCGTTTACTGAAATCGAAATCACCGGCATCAGTGCTTGATTTCGGATTGCTGAATAGATTTAAGAAGAGGATTTAAACATGGCTCATAAGAAAGCGGGTGGTAGTACACGTAACGGTCGCGACTCCGAGTCGAAACGCCTTGGTGTAAAACGCTTCGGTGGTGAAACCGTATTGGGTGGCAACATTCTGGTACGTCAGCGCGGCACCAAATTCCATGCCGGTCGTAACGTTGGTATTGGTAAAGACCATACCTTGTTCGCGACAGCAACTGGTAAAGTATTGTTTGAAACCAAAGGTGCAAATAACCGCACATTTGTCAGCGTTGTTGCTGAGTAAATTTTCTGTAAGCCCTGTCGGGGCAGACAGCCAAAAGCCCCGCTGATGCGGGGTTTTTTGTATTTAGCCTCTGAGTTTTGCAGAGGAAGTTAAAGGTCCGTAAATGAAGTTTGTAGATGAGGCGAAAATTACCGTTAAGGCGGGTGATGGCGGCAATGGCTGCCTGAGTTTTCGCCGCGAGAAATATATTCCTTTTGGCGGACCGGATGGCGGCGATGGTGGCGATGGTGGCGATATTTATATCGTCGCCGATGAGCAGGTCAATACGCTGATCGATTTCCGTTATAAGCGGCATTTTAAGGCAGAGCGCGGAGAAAATGGCCGAGGCCGGCAGTGTAGTGGCGCCCGAGGTGATGATTTAGTCATTAAGGTGCCGGTTGGCACCGAAGCCTGGGATGATGATACCGATGAATTAATCGGTGATCTGGTTAAATCCGGCGATAAATTAATGGTCGCTAAAGGCGGCTGGCATGGTTTGGGGAATCTGCGTTACAAATCCAGTATCAACCGCGCGCCTAGACAAACGTCTGACGGTACCCCCGGTGAAGAACGTCACTTACGTCTGGAAATGAAGCTGCTGGCTGATGTCGGTTTGCTGGGTTTGCCCAATGCCGGTAAATCAACCTTTATCACCCAGGTCTCAGCAGCGCAGCCTAAAGTCGCTGATTATCCGTTTACCACTTTGCATCCGAATCTTGGCGTCGTGACGCTAAAAGATGTACGCAGTTTTGTCATCGCGGATATTCCGGGATTGGTCGAAGGTGCTTCTGAGGGTGCCGGTTTGGGCATTCAGTTTTTACGGCATTTAACCCGTACCCGCTTGCTGTTGCATCTGGTGGATATGGCGCCGGTCGATGTTAAACAAGATCCGGTTAACAGCGTTAATATCATTACCAATGAATTAAAACGCTACAGCGAGGCCCTGGGCAAACAGCCACAGTGGCTGGTACTTAATAAAATGGATTTGGTGCCGGAAGATATTCGTGAAGAATTGTGTCAGGAAGTGCTTAGCCGCTTAAACTGGCAAGGTCCGGTTTACCGGGTCAGTGGCAAAAGTGGTGAAGGTTGTGCCACTTTGTGTGACGATGTCATGGAATTTCTGGAATCGCAGCGAAAAACAGCCGCACCAGAGGATCTTGAAGCTGAGGAATAAGCTTGGAAAACCCGCATCAACAATTGGTGTCGACCCGTCGCTGGGTCATTAAAATTGGCAGCGCGCTTCTAACCAAGCCCGGTGAAGGGCTGGATATTGACCGGATTCGCTGGTTAAGTGGTGAAATTGCCGAATTACGCCGTCAGGGTAAAGAAGTCGTCCTGGTCACCTCAGGCTCGGTTGCGGCGGGTATGCAACAACTTGGCTGGCGCAAACGGCCGCATGCCCTGAACCAATTACAGGCAGCGGCCAGTGTCGGTCAGATGAATTTGATCCATGCTTATGCCACCGCCTGCCAGTATTACGGCATACATACCGCTCAGATCTTACTTACTCATTCGGATTTATCGGATCGCGGTAGGCATTTAAATGCCCGTAGCGCCCTGCAAACCCTGCTGGAAATGGGCGTGCTGCCGGTCGTTAATGAAAACGATACCATTGCCACCGAAGAAATCCGCTTTGGTGATAACGACACCTTGGCGGCAATGACCGCCAATCTGATTGAAGCCGATGTGCTGGTGATTCTCACCGATCAGGATGGTTTTTTTGACAGTGATCCGCGGATAAATCCCAATGCCAGAATGCTGGCGGCTTCAGCAGCCAGTAATCCTAATCTGGATCAGATGGCCGGTGACAGTAAAGGTGAACTGGGCCGCGGCGGCATGGCGACCAAATTATTAGCGGCTCGTCGCGCAGCCCGTTCCGGTGCCACCACGGTGATTTTATCCGGCAAACAGCCTGATAATTTACGGCATTTAGCGGCAGGTCATGGTGTTGGTACTTTGCTATGGCCTGATATCAAGCCGATTAAAGCCCGTCAGCAATGGCTGGTGGGGCATTTAATTCCCAAAGGTCGGCTCATGCTTGATGACGGCGCGGTGAACGTGATTTGTAAGCAAGGGAAAAGCCTGTTGCCGGTCGGCGTACGCGCCGTGGAAGGTCAATTTTCGCGTGGCGAATTGGTGGTTTGCAGTGATTTACAGGGCCGGGAAGTTGCCCGGGGTCTGGTCAATTACAATGCGTTGGAAGCTGCCAAAATTATGGGTCAACCCAGTCAAGCGATTGAGCCATTGTTAGGCTATATCGATGAACCTGAATTGATCCACCGCGATAACCTGGTGGTCACCGCGTAAATAGCAGACATAAAAAAACCGGCGAAAGCCGGTTTTCTTTGCAACACGTTGTGTTTGAATTACAGCGCGCGAACGGCGTTGTTCAAACGGCTTTTGCCACGTGCGGCAGTGTTTTTGTGAATCAGACCTTTACGTGCCATACGATCCAGAACAGGCACTGCAGCTTGGAAAGCAGCAGTAGCTTGTGGTTTATCACCAGCAGCAATCGCTTTTCTGATGGCTTTAATAGTGGTACGCATAGCAGAACGCTGACTGGTATTCAGCTGACGGTGTTTCTCCGCCTGACGAGCGCGTTTTTTTGCTTGTGCTGAGTTTGCCAAAGTGCTTCTCCTAAAAATCAGCTGTTTGTTTATGAACAGGGCATTATCCTGATTTTTAACCCATTTGTAAATGGTATCATTGGCAAATTTTTGGGGACAGGGAAAGATGCGGATCATCACAGTGAATGTAAATGGTATCCGGGCCGCAGCGCGCAAGGGTTTTTTCGATTGGCTGGCTAAGCAAAATGCCGATGTCGTGTGTATTCAAGAAACCAAAGCGCAGATCCATCAGCTCAGCGATCCGCAATTTCATCCCGATGGTTATCACTGTTATTACCATGATGCGCAAAAGCCCGGCTACAGCGGCGTGGCTTTATATTGCCGGCAACAGCCTGATGCGGTCATTGTTGGCATGGGCAATGACGAATTTGATAACGAAGGCCGTTACATCGAAGCCCAATTTGGCAAATTAAGTGTGGTCTCATTGTATTTACCATCGGGCACCTCCGGTGATGTGCGCCAGGAAGTGAAATATCGTTGTATGGCGTTTATCGAAGCGCGCCTGCAGCAAATACTCGATGCTGGTCGCGAGTTTATTGTTTGCGGCGACTGGAATATCGCCCACAAAAACGAAGATATCCGCAACTGGAAAGGCAATCAGAAAAATTCCGGCTTCCTGCCTGAAGAGCGCGCCTGGCTCGATAAGCTGTTTTATGATCTGCAGTTTGTCGATGCTTTTCGTGAATTGCCGCAAGCCGAGCATGAATACACCTGGTGGTCGAATCGCGGTCAGGCCTGGGCCAATAATACTGGTTGGCGTATCGACTACCACATTCTCAGTCCGAACATGAAAGGCAAGGTTAAAGCCACCGATATTTACCGTGATGAACGTTTCTCCGATCATGCGCCGCTGACGGTGGATTACGAGTATGAGTTACCGAATAGCTGACAGACAAAGTATCCCTTCTCAGCGTGTGATTATTAAAACATAATGAAATTATGGGTTTTTTTTCAGCAAGACTAGGGCATGTCAATGGCAGAGCAGAATCCCAAGGTAGAAGAATGGAAGGAGAAATTTTTTAAAGTCTCCGACTCTCTTGAAAAACAGCAAAACTATGATCAACTGCTGGAGCGGAGTCTGAGTCGCCTTGCCCTGATCTCACAGGGACTTGATCCGGTACTGGACAAGCATCTGTCAACACTTCGCAAGTTACTGCGTGGCAACAGTCGCAATCCGCTTAAATTTGAAGAGGTATTGAGTGGACTGGAGCATAGCATCAGTCAGATGGAGGAAAAGGCTGCGGATAAACCGGGTAGTGGCGCCGATCTGGTCAAACTGATTGAGCAAATTACCTGGCCAAAAGATCAGGAAAAAGCTGCGTTAGCGCTCAGAAAAAAAGCGCGGAAAGCAGATGAAAAAGCGCTTCCGGAAGTCATCGAACAAATATCAAGTCTGATACAGCAAGGCTTTTTGAATGATGAAGGTCAAGCGTCCCGGGGCTTTTTTACCAGACTGTTCGGATCGTTACGGCAAAAGGGGAGAAACCGGAAAGACGATCTGTCGGACCCCATTTCATCTGGCAGATTGGAAGGTGCTGCCTCTTCTTCCCCTGAAATACTTATCATCCTACTGGAGCAGTTATCGCTACCACGAGAATTCAACCAACAAGCTACAAAAATCAGGGATAAAATCCAACGTGGCATTGTTCAGAGCCAGTTGCCCGGGGTGATTAATGAGATCGCCAGATTAGTCAGTGAACTTGGTGCAGCGGTCATCAATGAAAAGAAAGAATACGAAGCCTTTCTCATCGATCTGACCGACAAGATCACGTTGCTTGATCAGCATCTCAGTGAATTTGAACAGGACGAAGTCGACGCCTACACGCAGCGACGTCAGATTGGCGACAATGTCAAAGAAGAAATGAACGGTCTGCGGCTGGAAGTCGAAGATGCCACTGAGCTGACCCAGTTAAGGCAAACAGTCAGCTCACGGCTTGAAAATCTCAACCAGCATATTAATCATGCCCATCAGACCGATGTCGAACGCTCCATCCGGGCACAGGAACAAATCAAACAACTTAATCAGCGACTTCAGACAATGGAACAAGAAGCTGAAACCTTACGCAAAGTGACAAAAAATGCGCAGGAGCAGGCCTCAAAAGATGCCCTGACCGGGATCTGGAACCGGCAGGCACTCAATGACGTGCTTGAAAGAGAATTTGTCCGTTGGCAGCGTTATCAAAAACCATTGACCATGGTGATTTGGGATGT
This sequence comes from Methylophaga sp., assembly GCA_040882115.1. GTDB lineage: Bacteria > Pseudomonadota > Gammaproteobacteria > Nitrosococcales > Methylophagaceae > Methylophaga. The sequence goes on from JBBEBX010000005.1 coordinate 362,952, forward strand.
TGATGACTTTAAAAATGTAAATGATCGGTTTGGCCATAGCGCCGGTGACGTTGTTTTGAAAACAATCGCGCAGATCTTCAGCAAAGCGGTCCGAAAAGCGGATTTTATCGCGCGGTTCGGCGGGGAAGAATTCGTCGGATTATTTCCCGAAACGGATATAGATAATGCACTGGTGCTGACCAATAAAGTCCGTGAGATTGTGGAAAAAACCCATTTTCGATATCAGGATATCCCCGTGCCGATTACCGCCTCTGCCGGCCTGGCGATGTTTGAAGGCGACGATAGTATTGACGATGTTTTTAATCGGGCCGATAAGGCACTCTTCGCAGCCAAAAACAGTGGTCGGAATAATTGTGTGATTCAGCGTAAATAAGGGTAGTGCTTCATTGCGACCACAAAATCATGCCGTGGTGGCAAGTCACCTGATAAAAAGGGACGTTGCCGGATAGATCGTTTTCAGGTTTTTTGTTGGATCTCCGGGGGCGCCGATAGTGAAGATAGTTTCAGTAATTGCGGCATCAGCAGAAACCTGCCAATTTTTGGTCTCCAGCTGGCTCAGGATGAACGTTTCTCCTCCGGATTATTCGCTGCCTGACGGATGAACTTTAAAGCTCTGAGCTTTTCTGACTAGCATCACCAAAAGGAGAAGCAACGCATGTTTTCGCTGTTTAAGTCAGATCCCGTCAAAAAACTTAAAAAGCAGCTCGCCCAGAAACAAGAACAAGCCATGCTGGCCCAGCGCAGTGGTGATTTGCGCAAGTTTGCGGCTATCACTGAGAAATCAGAAGTTTTGATTAAAGAGATTCAACGGCTGGAATCAGAACAGCGCTAGCCCGCTGCTGATGATTAGTAGATTGACGCTCTGACACAACGAATCACACCATAGTCATAGGCTTCATCAAGCGCCTGAAACACCGCTTTCAGGCTGTCGGCTTCGTCTCCCAACGATTCGATGGTCGAGACAATCTCGTTGAATTCGGCATCCTGCAGATCCAGCACTTTTTTGACATCAAGCAGGCCGGCTTCAATACCATCTGATAAATGGCTGTAAACGGTGCTGGTTTTTAATTCACGTTCGACGGCAATCTGCTCCGGTGATAAACCCTGCTCATGCAAAATCAATGACTGATTGACGGTATCGCGCAAGCCGTTATTTAACAATTCCGATAACGGATGTTGCTGGATCACCGCTAAAAATGGCTGGCCATAACGTTCTAGCTTTTGCGCACCCACACCGGAAATTCGAGCCATGGCTGGCATATCATTGGGCCGGGTCTGACACATTTCTTGCAAAGTACTGTCATGAAAAATCACATACGGCGGCATGCCATTTTCTTTGGCAATTTCGCTGCGCAATTCACGTAGTGCATCCCAAAGCGCCTGATCCTGAGGCCGCACCAGTGATTGTTTTTTAGCGGTTTTACTGGCCGCTTGTTTGGGCTGTTGTTTACGCAGCAGCAGGTTTTGTTCTCCGCGCAGAATGGTCCGGCATTTTTCGGTTAAACGCAGTGCGCCATAGCGATTGATATCAATATCCAGATAACCGGTGGCAATCAGTTGCCGAAAGATACCGCGCCATTGCGTGGCATTCAGTTCGGCGCCGATGCCGAAAGTGCTCAGCTGGTCATGCTGATTGGTTTGGATGCGCTCATCATCACTGCCAACCAATACATCAATCAGGTAATTAACACCGAAGCGTTGTTCGGTGCGATACACGCAAGACAAGGCTTTTTGGGCGATTTCGGTGGCATCAAAATGTTCGGGCGGGTTCTGGCAATTATCACAGTGGCCGCATTTTTCCGGCGAGTTTTCATCAAAATAGGCCAGCAAAGCATGCCGCCGGCAGCTGATCGATTCGCATAAGCCCAGCATCGCATCAAGCTTATGGTGTTCGACCCGTTTAATCAGATCGGGCGCATCAGAGTCCTGCATAAACTGACGTAGGGTAATCACATCCTGCAGGCCATAGGCCATCCAGGCATTGGCCGGCAAACCATCGCGGCCGGCGCGTCCGGTTTCCTGATAATAGGCTTCGATATTTTTCGGCAGATTCAAATGTGCGACAAAGCGCACATCCGGTTTATCAATGCCCATACCAAAGGCGATTGTCGCGACAATGATCACGCCTTCTTCGCGTAAAAAGCGTTGCTGGGTATGGGCGCGCAGTTGAGCTGGTAATCCTGCGTGATAAGGCAATGCCGTGCGGCCTTGTTGTTGCAGCCATTCGGCTATCGCCTCGACTTTTTTACGCGACAGGCAATAAACAATGCCGGCGTCGTTGGCATGCTGACTTTCAATAAACTGCCACAGCTGTTGTTTAGCCTGCTGGGCCTCAGCAATGGCATAAAAAATATTGCTGCGGTCAAAGCTGTTCAGATAAACATTGGCGTCATGCAGATTGAGTTGTTCGATGATTTCAATGCGGGTGCGTTTATCAGCGGTGGCGGTCAGCGCAATGCGCGGAATATCGGGAAATCGTTCATGCAGCATACGCAGCTGCTGATATTCCGGACGAAAATCATGACCCCATTGCGACACACAATGCGCTTCATCAATGGCGAACAACGACACCTGGATCCGCGACAACATCGCCAATGTGCGTTCGTTTAACAAGCGCTCCGGAGCGACATACAGCAAATCGATTTCGCCGGCTTCAAGCTGCGTTTCCACATCGCGCGCTTCAGCGGCTGATAAACTGGAATTTAAAAACGCGGCATTCACACCCAGCTCTTTTAATGCCACCACCTGATCCTGCATCAGGGCAATCAGCGGTGATACCACCACGCCCGTGCCCGGCCGAATCAGCGCCGGGATTTGATAACACAACGATTTACCGCCACCGGTCGGCATCAACACCAGGGCATCACCGCCGTCAATCAAATGATCAACAATGGTTTGTTGATTGTGGCGAAAAGCGTTGAAACCAAAAACACGTTGTAAAACGTTCAGCGCGGATTGCCCGACATGCTGCATAAGAAATTCAGTACTAAAAGTAAAAGGGCATTATGGCAAATCGGCCGTGACTTCGCATGGCAGGATCCGGAAAATCCCCTTTGACCTTAGGTTGGGTTGAAAGCCATGAAACCTAAGAATCTTAATGCGCCAACGTAATTTGTTTCTCAAGCGTATACTGAATTTTAACCATGATCGGTAACACGATTGTCATGGGTTTTTCATCTTTTCAAAGAGACAAAATCATGAACAAGATCATTACTATCCTATCCATAATGGCCTTAGCCATTTTCTCGGCAAACAGCTTTGCCGGCGGCCACGACAATGCTCACGATAAGGGCAAGAAACAGCATGAGCAGCACGATCAGAAGCATCACGGCGATGACGAAAAATATCGTAATTACGAGCATGATTCGAAACACATGGACAAGCATCATGACAAAAAAATGGATCAAGATCGCAAGGAGTGGGGCAAAGGCTCAGAACAGGGTCAGGAATCCCGGGAAGAACATAGCCGGAAATGGTGGCAGTTTGGCGGCGCGGATCACGATGATGAATCACGCAGACAATGGTGGAAGTTCTGGGGGAATGATTAATTAGGCGCCACCCAGCTTACTATTGATTCCACCGCTGAACACAAGCAGTCATTCGCTGGAGCGAATGGCTGCTTTTTTGTGTGCTTCGCAGCTAAAAAAAGACGCTGTTAATTCCGATATTTGCTTATCTGTGACCGAAAAGAGTTCAGCAGAAAAGCTATATAAAGCTGACTGAGTGTTGGTTTAGGTATGGGCTGTGCCCGATAAATTCGGTTTATCGATAAAAGACAGGCAGAATAGGGCACGCAAAAAACGATACCGCAACCCTAATCAGTCTGATTAGAGGTTTAAACCTAAATTTCAGGAATAAAAATGAAAGAAATTACCGTTGATAGCAATCCCAGTGAAGCACGTTTAAAACAACTGGGCGTTACCCACTGGCCAACATGGGAAAAAGAAGTCTCAACCTTTCCATGGTCGTTTGTGACCACAGAAATAGCCTATATCGTCGAAGGTGAATGTGAAATGACCCCTAACGATGGTGGCCCATCAACCACCTTCAAAGCCGGTGACCTAGTAGTATTCCCGAATGGCTATAAAGGTACCTGGGAAGTGAAAAAAGCACTGAAGAAGCAATTCAAGCATAAAGACGGCAACTTTGTGAAATGTGCGTTGAGCCGTTTTAAAATTATGAAAAATCGCCTTAAATCAAACGCATAGTAATAAATGGTAGGTTGGGCTGAGCTTGCGAAGCCCAACAAAAGAAAAGTCTGTTATTCCCGCCTAGGCACGAATCTTATGACTGTTGGTTGACGCTGAATGCAATGAAGCCCGACATTAAGGCATCGGAAATGTTGGGTTTCGTGCCTCAACGGTACCCAACATGGGGTCGTTCTTTAAGCCGCAGATTCGTGCTTGATATCCCAGCCCGGAAATACCAGCACAGCAGGATGGCATTGTAACGCTCGGGCCAGCACTTTTGCACGCTCCACACCCAGGCGTACTCGATCATTTTCGATGGCAGAGATCGTTGATTGTGGAATGCCAGTCGCGGTAGCCAGTTCGTTCTGACTCATTTCCTGAAACTCACGCAGAATCCGCACAGATTCGCCGACCGTGACTTCAATATGCCGTTTCGCTTTTTGATATTCACTCATTTTATTTCCTCCCATAGTCATGGGGTGTGACCTTTTCAACTTCGACCAATACCTGATCATTCTCGACACTGTAAATTACGCGGAACTGAGTATTGAGCCGCGAGGAGCGAAAACCCTTCCACTTGTCCAATAACGCCTCATCATTAAAGCCTCGAATAAGCCTTAATCCCTCTGGTCCAGAAATGGAAACAATGTCTTTCCACTTTTCATAACGTTTTTTTACTTCAACAGGGGCCCCTGAAAGATTCTTTGTTACGCGCTTATGCTCAAATATGTGCCACATATCAAAAAGAGTATATATCAGATATGGTATGTCAAATATTGATAAAAGATGTTGGTTTAGGATTGAACGCCCAGCGGCAGCGATAAAATGAGCGGTATGATTTAGATTATTGGGTTTTGTACCTCAATCCAATCTACGCGCTAGGATTTAATTTTACCGTAACCTTCAGATCACCAAATGGTTTGATGGAATCCTTTGCTCCAGTTATTAGACTGGTTGACGCTGCCGCGAACATCTCATTCATTAGTTTTAATCTAGCGTCTTTCATTTCTTTAATTTGTTTAAAAGAAAAATACGATCTGAGTGGAGTGTAAAGATGATCTGGTAGTTGAATTGGTCGTGGAAAGCAATTGGGGCTGTAATACGCGTCAATAATTCCCCAAGCCCTGATAACAAAATTAATTGTTTTAACAAAATCAGACCAATGCATGCCGGTATTGTTTGTATTGTGGGCAACTGATTTGTTGCGGAAATCCAAGAAGCGTTTTATCGCTTGATCCCTAGTGGAATCGTTTCTAGAAAACTGTTCCGTTATGTAGTCAATTTCTTGATCTGACACTATTTTAGATTTTCTTATTTCATCAACATCATGATTCCAGATGTTGTTTAGCGAAAAATCGTCTGGTTTGTTATTAAATAGCTTAGCCAACTCACAGCTAACCATAAATGTAATACTCACATTTATGAGGTTGTGTATGAAGTTATCTTGGGTTAGAAAAAAATTTGAATCAATTTCATTTATGGAATGCCAAAACGTGTAGCTTTCCATAATTTGGAGAATTATTTTTTCAATTCCCCTTGGCAAACTATCAGTTTGATAATAAGGGCAAGATTTAAGCCTGTTCAGAAAATCAATTTCTTCTTTAAAGTGGCCTGTTGAATCATGTCCGCCATCGACGATTTCTTGGTTATGCTGAATCTCTTGGTCTAGCTTTTCCTTTTCAATGGTACCGTATAGGATAAGAATGAAATTTTCCTTTGTCTTCTCCATGTTTTTGAAGTTGATAGATGAACATTTTGGTTTAAGGGTGATCATGAAATTCCTTTTTTGAATCTAATTTTAGCTATATAAACAAAAAAATAAGTTTTCTTTACTTAACCTAATTCATTCAACGCCAAATCCAACTGTGGTTGGCCATATCCAATAGCAGTCTCCAAATCAAGCCCACTCAAACTCAACCCAACCAACCTAACAGGTTTTTCACCCGCCTCAGTCCGCGCCAACAATTTCGGCAACCATTCCTGCAAATCAGCAAAATCAATACTGTGATCCAGCGTCTGTGCCCGGGTGACTTGCTGAAAGTCGGCATATTTCACTTTGACGGTGACGGTTCTGGCTTGCAGTTGTTGTTTGGCGAGGCTTTCCAGCACTTGTTCAGCGAGGCCAAGCAAGATATTGGTTAATTCGGGGACGGAGTTAATATCTTCGGCAAAGGTGGTTTCTTTACCCAACGATTTACGGATACGGGTGCTTCTGACCGGCCGTTCGTCGATAGCGCGGGCGATATTGAAATAATACTGGCCGGATTTGCCAAAGCGTTCGGTGAGTTCAGCCAATGTTTTTTGCCGCAGGTCATAGCCGGTATGAATGCCTAGGCTTTTCATTTTGGCTTCAGTCGCCGGGCCTATGCCGTGAAATTTGCCGATCGGCAGTTCGTTCACGAAGGCCTGACCTTGCTCGGGGCGGATCAGATACAGGCCATCGGGCTTGTCCATATCGGAAGCGATTTTGGCGAGAAATTTATTGTAGGACACGCCGGCTGAGGCAATCAGGCCCGTTTCAGCGAGGATTTCACGTTTAATGGCTTTGGCAATCAGTGTTGCTGAACCGTTAAAGGATTCGGTAAAGGTGACATCCAGATAGGCTTCGTCGAGTGACAGTGGTTCGACTTCTGAGGCGTAGCGCCAGAAGATGTCACGGATTTGATTGGAGACTTCTTTATAGGCTTCAAATCTTGGCCGGACAAAAATTGCTTGCGGGCATAAACGATAAGCCCGTGACGAGGCCATGGCTGAATGAATACCGAATTTGCGGGCTTCATAACTGCAGGCCGCGACCACGCCGCGGCTGTCGGGCTGACCACCGACAATCAGCGGTTTGCCTTTCAGTTCGGGGAAATCACGCTGCTCCACGGAGGCGTAGAAGGCATCCATATCGACATGAATAATTTTGCGTTGTTTGGCCATTTTAGTGATGCGGGTCAGTGTTATTTTGCATTATCAACAAGCGGCTGGGGCACGACAATGATTGTGACCAACTGCCAGCCGGATTGCAGAGTGGATTGCCGGATGCGTCAATGGTACTTTAGCGGATTGAACTTAATCTGAGACTGTAGTTTGATTGATCGTATCCGTTCCTGGCAGGACAGTGTGCAAGGTTTTTTTACCCGAGAAGTCCTGACCATGCTGTTTTTGGGCGTTGCCGCGGGCTTGCCGTTATTGCTGATTTTTTCGTCGCTGAGTTTATGGCTGCGTGAGGCCGGTATTGAGCGCAGCGCAGTCACCTATTTCAGTTGGGCGGCGCTCGGTTATTCCTTCAAGTTTGTCTGGGCACCATTATTAGATGTGTTGCCGCTGCCGTGGCTGCATAAATTATTGGGCCGGCGGCGCAGTTGGCTATTGTTGTCGCAATTCATGATTATCGGCTCGATCTTATTGATGGCGATGGTGGATCCGGCGACCCATTCGCTGACTTTGATGGCGGTTGCTGCGGTATTGCTGGGTTTTTCTGCGGCGACGCAGGATGTGGTGATTGATGCCTATCGGATTGAGTCTGCAGAACCACGATTACAGGCACTGATGTCGGCCAGCTATATCGCTGGTTACCGGATCGGCATGCTGATGGCCGGGGCGGGTGCATTGTATTTAGCTAGTTATTTTGGCTCAGAAGTATACAACTATGACTATTTGGCCTGGCGTCATAGTTATTTTGTTATGGCCGCGTTGATGCTGATTGGTGTGGTCACGACTTTAGTGTGCCGCGAGCCGGATGTTGATCCGTTAAAAGTCATTGATAGTAGACAAGATTATTTGGGTTTATTACTGGCCTTTGCCCTGGCGATGGCAGGTTTTATCGGCTGCTTTTATCTGACCCGTGAGTGGGCCGCAGAAATGCATGGCCAATTGCTGCCTGTTTTGCTGAATAGTCCGCTGACCACCGTTGTTATCGAATTAATGCGGTTATTGCTGGCGACGGTGGTTGCGGTGTCGATTGGCCGCGGTTTAATTGCATTGGGTCTGGTGCAGCGAACGATTTTAAAACGCAGTTATGTTGAGCCGGTTGCCGATTTTTTCCGTCGTTATGGTTTGTCGGCAGCGCTGTTGTTATTGGCGTTGGTCGGTTTGTATCGGATCTCCGATATTGTGCTCGGTGTAATTGCCAATGTGTTTTATCAGGATATGGGCTTTACCAAGCCGGAAATTGCCACGGTGGTGAAAACCTTTGGCCTGTTTATGACCATCTTCGGCGGCTTTGTCGGCGGCATCCTGGCGATGCGTTATGGCGTGATGCGAATTTTGTTTCTGGGCGCGGTGTTATCAGCGCTGACCAATTTGCTGTTTATGATGCTGGCTTCAATGGGCAATGATCTGACCATGCTGTATATCGTGATTTCGGCTGATAATTTATCGGCAGGTTTGGCGAGTGCGGCGTTTATCGCCTTTTTATCAAGCCTGACCAATATTTCGTTTACTGCGGTGCAATATGCGATTTTCAGTTCGCTGATGACCTTGCTGCCGAAAATTCTCGGTGGTTATTCCGGCACCATGGTGGAGTCGATGGGTTACCAGCAGTTTTTCCTGATTACAGCGTTGCTGGGTGTGCCGGTATTGCTGCTGATTTGGCTGTCCCGCCGGCATTTTAAACTCGCTGAATAAGCCTGTTTGCTGGCGGCGCAGCAGGCATTTTTCCCAATAATTCTATGCTAGGCTGATCCTGTTTTTCACTTGGGAGAAATTGCCATGCAAGCAGCAAATATTGATGATTATCAGGCGATTCGCGCGGTTATTCAGCATTACATTGATGGTGCCCGCGCCGGTGTCGGTGAATTGATGCGCCCGGGATTTCATCAGGATGCGACGATTTATGGTTATGTCGGTGAGGATTTGTTCGCCGGACCTATTCAGGGCTTATATGACTGGAATGATGAAAATGGTCCGGCACCCGATATCCAAAGCGTCATAGCCAGTATTGATATTTACGGCACTGTTGCCACCGCGCGTCTGGAATCGGATAACTGGACAGATTTACGGTTTACCGATTTATTTAATCTGTTAAAAACCGATGGCCGTTGGCAAATCATGAATAAAGTGTTTCACCTGCATCAGGATTAATGATTTGGTAACAGGGCTTGTAACGACTGGCATCCTGACCCAGTTTCATCCGCTGATCGCGAACAAACTGGCGAAGTAAATCATCAATCGCCCGCATTAATGCCGGATCGCCGTTGATCTGATATGGACCATGTTCGGTAACCTGACGGATGCCGAATGTCTTCACATTACCGGCGACAATGCCGGAAAACGCGGCGCGCATTTGCGCCGCTAATTCATGTTTGGGCATGTCCGGAAACAGTCTTAATTGCGCCATATTTTCATGGGTGGGAATAAACGGCTGTTGTAACATCGGGTCAATATAAAGCTGCCAGTTATAGTAATAGGCATCTTCATTTTCCGCCGGGATTGCTGCACACTGGTGACACCTTCGCGGCTGCGCTGGGCAACTTTATCCGGGTCGCCGGTAATGATTTCATACAAGTCACTGATATCGTCGCCGAGACAGCTTTTCAGAAATTGATCCAAGGTCTCAAAATATTCCTGGCAACTTGCCGGACCGGCAAAAATCAATGGAATGCCTTGCTTATTATCCGGGTGCAGCAAAATACTCAGCAGATAGAAGATTTCTTCAACGGTGCCAACACCGCCGGGAAACACAATAAAACTATGGCCGAGCCGGACAAACGCTTCCAGGCGTTTTTCAATATCCGGCATGATCACCAGCTCATTAACAATGGCATTAGGGGACTCTGAGGCGATAATGCCTGGTTCGCTGATGCCGATATAACGGCCGGTTTTGATTTGTTGTTTGGCGTGACCAACAGCTGCACCTTTCATCGGGCCTTTCATGGCGCCGATACCGCAACCGGTAATGATATCCAGACCACGCAGACCAAGCTCATATCCCACGTGTTTGGCGTAATCATATTCAAGACGCGGAATCGAATGACCGCCCCAGCAGACCACCATATTAGGCGGCATATCGGGCCGCACCACATTGGCATTGCGCAAAATCATAAACACGCTGTCGGTAATTTGCTCGGAGGTTTCCGGGTGCTGAGAGAGAATTTTAAAGTCGGTATAAACAATATCGCGCAGTGCTGACGATAAATGTTCCTGGATCCCGCGGATCAGTGTGTCACCGACAAAAGATTGCGCCGGGGCATTATCGATTTGCAGCAAAATGCCGCGTTCTTGCGGGATCAGCCGGATATCAAAATCGGCAAATTTATTAAAAATCTGCTCGGCATCATCTTCGTGGCTGTCGGTATTGAGGATCGCCAATGCACAGTCGCGAAACAGGCGGTGCAGATCTTCGCCGGGATTACTGAGGCGGCGGATTTCTTCCTGGGATAACAGGTTCAGGGTGCGCAGGGGTCTGACTGAGGTTTGTTTGATTTTGTGTTGCATATTTTACTCTTGCTTTTTAACTACATCGTCCCACCGAATCGACCTGACAGCAAGGCTTTACCCATAAAAAAGCCCCGCGGAACGGGGCTTGATGATTTGTTTTGTGGCGATTTCTCAGAACGGAATATCATCATCATAATAATCGGCATCACCACCGCCGTAATCAGGGCCGGCAGATGCAGAGGCTGGTTGGGCGCTATTCTGATTATTATTTTGTTGTTGTGGCCGGTTCTGGCCCTGGTCGTAACTGCTGTCACCACCACCGCCGCCACTGCCACCTTTACTGTCGAGCATAGTCATTTCATTACCGACGATTTCAGTGGTGTATTGATCCTGACCTTGCTGGTTTTGCCATTTTCGGGTCTGGATGCGGCCTTCGATATAGACCTGCGAGCCTTTGCGCAAATATTGCTGAGCGATTTCGCCGAGTTTATTGCGCAGTACAACGCGGTGCCATTCGGTACGTTCCTGGCGTTCGCCGGTTTGTTTATCACGCCATGTTTCTGAGGTGGCGATGCGCAGATTGCAGATAGATCCACCGTTTGGAAAAGCGCGGCTTTCCGGATCCACGCCCAGTCGGCCGACCAGAATAACTTTGTTTACTGACATGATTTTTTCCTTTGTTCTTGAGTTTGCGTCATTTTACGCAGAATCAGACGACGGATTCCAATTCGCTTAGGTCGATATCATCGGCGAGAAATTTCACATAGGCAAGCTGATCATCGACCACCAAAATGGTTTCCACTACACCGGGAACAGCTTCCAACCGGCTTTGATAATGGTCTGCATTGGCTGCTGTTAAACCAGCCAGCGGAATAATCCGGTTACTGAAATGTGTCAGTGCCTGCATCGGCCACATCACCAGCAGCCATAATAAACATAAAGTGAACGCTGAAAAAAAGATCCAGCTGATATCGCCATAACTATAAATCACCCCGCCGAGCAAACCGCCGAGGAAGGCGCCAATAAACTGCGCACTGGAATAGACGCCCATTGCCGTGCCTTTATGCTGCAAAGGACTGAGTTTGGACATCATCGACGGCAGACCGGCTTCCAGCACATTAAACGCGGTAAAAAACAGCCATAAACAAAGCAGCAATAACGGTAACGAACTCGGTTGCAGTGCCCAGCCCAACTGGGCAATAGCTAATACTATGATGGCGCCAAGAAACACGGATTTCATCCGCCGCTGTTTTTCGGCGATAAGAATAAACGGCACCATGGCGATAAAGGCCAACAGCAGAATAGGCAGGTAGGTTTGTGCCAGATCCGCCTTGGCGATACCGGCAAAATCATGCAAAGCAATCGGCAGGGCAAAAAAGCTCAACATTAGCAGCAAATGCAAAATCAGAATGCTAAGAACCATGCGCATAATCTGCCGGTTGGCGAGAACGGCTTTAAGCTGCGCTCTGGCCGGTTTCATTTCCTGATGCACCTGCCGGCGATGTGGCGTTGGCACCCACCATTTCAACACCACCATGCCTAAAATCGCCATGATCGCCGTGGCCCAGAAGATACCGGCCAGGCCCAGCCAGTTTTCCAATGCCGCGCCGCTGGCTAATGCCACCGAAAATGATAAGCCAATGCTGATACCAATGGCTGCCATGGCTTTGGTACGATGATGATCGCGGGTTAAATCGGCGGTTAAGGCCATCACCACCGCGGCAATCGCACCGCTACCTTGTAAAAGCCGGCCGGCAATCACCGTATAAATCGAATCAGCAACAGCGGCTAATACACTGCCCAGCGCAAATAATAGCAGCCCGACAAATATGACTCTTTTGCGGCCAATGCGGTCAGAGAGCATACCAAACGGAATTTGCAATAAGGCCTGCGTCAGACCATAAGCGCCGATGGCCAGACCAATTAATAAAGGTGTGCTGTGGCTGTATTGCTGCGCAGATAATGAGAATACCGGCAGGATCATAAATAAGCCTAGCATTCGCAGTGCGAATATCAGCGATAAGCCCGAAATAGTGCGTTTTTCCGACGCGCTAAGAGCGGCCGCTGCGGTTTGTTTTTGCGTCATGATAGCGGGACAGAGTATATTGATCCGTTTGATTTTACTACGGAACTTGCATGAAAAAAATCAGCATTCGCGGCGCCCGTACCCATAATTTGAAGAACATAGACGTCGACCTGCCGCGTGACTCACTGATTGTCATTACCGGTCTGTCGGGCTCGGGCAAGTCGTCTTTAGCGTTTGATACTTTGTATGCCGAAGGTCAGCGCCGCTATGTGGAATCATTGTCGGCCTATGCGCGGCAATTTTTATCGATGATGGAAAAACCCGATGTCGATCATATCGAAGGTTTATCGCCGGCGATTTCTATCGAACAGAAATCAACATCGCATAATCCACGCTCCACTGTCGGCACCATTACCGAAATTTACGATTATCTGCGGTTATTGTTTGCCCGCGCCGGTGAGCCGCGTTGTCCGCAGCATGACCTGCCGCTGGCCGCGCAAACTGTCAGTCAAATGGTCGATACCGTATTGGCAATGCCGGAAGGCAAGCGGCTGATTTTGCTGGCGCCGGTGATCCAGGATCGTAAAGGTGAACATCGCGATGTTCTGGAAGGTTTAAGGGCGCAGGGTTTTGTGCGGGCCAGGGTCAATGGCGAAGTCATTGAATTAGACAGTCCGCCGGAGTTGGAGCTGCGCAAAAAACACACGATTGAAGCGGTGGTCGATCGCTTTAAAGTCCGTGCTGATATTCAGCAACGGTTGGCAGAATCTTTTGAAACGGCGTTAAAACTCGCCGATGGCGTCGCCAAAGTAGTGGCCATGGATGATGATGCTGATGTGACGCTGTTTTCGGCACGTTTTGCCTGTAGTCAGTGTGGTTATTCAATTGCTGAACTCGAGCCGCGGATGTTTTCATTTAACAATCCGGCTGGTGCCTGCCCGACCTGTGATGGTCTGGGCATGAAACAGTTTGTCGATCCGGCGCGGGTGGTGGCCCATCCGGAACTGAGTATGGCGGCCGGCGCGATTCGCGGCTGGGATCGGCGCAATGCCTATTATTATCAGATGCTGCTGTCGTTAGCGGCGCATTTTGACTTTGATCTGGACACGCCATTTGAGGATCTGCCGGAAAATGTCCGGGAAGTAATTCTCTATGGCAGTGGCCGTAACGAGATTGATTTCAGTTATTTCAGTGACCGCGGCAAGCGGGTCAGCCGCAAGCATGTATTTGAAGGCATCGTGCCCAATTTGCAGCGCCGTTATCATGAAACCGAATCAGGCAGTGTCCGCGATGAATTGGCTAAATTTCATTCGGTTCGTGCCTGCCCTGAATGTCATGGCGCCCGGCTGACTGAGGCTGCTCGTAATGTGTTTATTCAGCAGGCAAATTTGCCCGAGATTACCAGCCTGCCGATTGGCGAAGCCAAACGCTTTTTTGAAGAATTACAGCTTCCGGGCAAACAAGGCGAAATTGCCGACAAGATCATCAGTGAAATTGGTGCGCGCTTAAGTTTTCTGGTCAATGTCGGCCTCGATTATCTGAATCTGGCACGCAGTGCTGATACTTTGTCAGGCGGTGAAGCACAGCGGATTCGGCTGGCCAGTCAAATTGGTGCTGGTTTGGTCGGGGTCATGTATATCCTCGATGAGCCATCAATCGGTCTGCATCAGCGGGATAATGATCGGTTGCTGGCGACGTTGACCCGGCTGCGTGATTTGGGCAACACCGTGATTGTCGTTGAACATGACGAAGATGCTATTCGCAGCGCTGATTATGTGTTGGATATTGGTCCCGGTGCCGGTGTCCACGGCGGTGAAATTGTCGCCCAGGGCACGCCTGCCGATATTATGGCCAGCGAAAAATCGCTGACCGGCAAATATTTATCCGGCCGTCTTAAGATTGCCGTGCCGGAGAAACGCCAGAAAGCCCATGCCGGCAAAGTGATTGGTCTGCGCGGCGCTTGCGGTAATAATCTGCAGCATGTTGATGTCGATATTCCGATTGGTCTGATGACCTGTGTCACCGGTGTCTCGGGTAGTGGTAAATCAACGCTGATCAATGAAACACTGTTGAAATTAACATCGAAAACCTTGAACGGTGCTTCCGATGAACCGGCGCCGCACACCGAAATTTTGGGCTTGGATCAACTCGATAAAGTGGTGGCGATCAACCAAAGCCCGATTGGCCGCACGCCGCGCTCTAATCCGGCGACTTATACCGGATTATTTACACCGATTCGGGAGTTGTTTGCCGGCACGCCGGAAGCCCGCTCGCGTGGTTATGGGCCGGGACGCTTTAGCTTTAATGTTAAAGGTGGTCGCTGTGAAGCCTGTCAGGGCGATGGCCTGATTAAAGTCGAAATGCACTTTTTGCCAGATATTTATGTGCCCTGTGATGTCTGCAAAGGCCAGCGTTATAACCGCGAAACGCTGGATATCCGCTACAAAGGCAAAACCATCACCGAAGTGCTGGATATGACCATTGAAGATGCCAATGTGTTTTTTGAAAACATTCCGGTGGTCGCCAAAAAACTGCAAACATTGATTGATGTCGGTCTGACTTATATCAAGCTGGGCCAGAATGCGACCACTTTATCTGGCGGTGAAGCGCAGCGCGTCAAGCTGGCCAAAGAACTGTCGAAACGCGATACTGGTAAAACCCTTTATATCCTCGACGAGCCGACCACCGGCCTGCACTTCTTTGATATCGAACAATTGCTGAAAGTGCTGCATCATCTGCGCGATCGCGGTAATACTATCGTGGTCATTGAGCATAATCTGGATGTCGTGAAAACGGCTGACTGGATCATTGATATGGGCCCGGAAGGGGGATCAGGTGGTGGTCAGATCATTGCAGTTGGCACACCAGAACAAGTGGCGCAAGATAAAAATTCGCACACAGGTCATTATTTAAAGCACTTACTGAAATGAGCTTAGAACAAGAAATTAAATTATCGGTCAGCGGCCCGCCGCTGGATTTGTACGCGCTGGATTGGTTGCAGGACAAAGTGACCAGCCGCAAAACCCAATCGCTGCGCACTGATTATTTTGATACACCACATTTCACATTGCGCGAGATGCGTATTGCGCTACGGCTGCGCAAAGTCGAAGGGCAATGGCTGCAAACCGTTAAAAATGCCGGTCAGGTTAAAGATGGTCTGCATCAACGTGAAGAGTGGGATCAGCCTTTATTGGGCGGCGAATTTGATAAAGCGTTGCTCAGACAAACACCGTTAGCTTCAATCGTTGATGACCCCGGTCAATGGAATCAATTACGCTGTATTTTCAGCACTGAATTCAGCCGTGAAACCTGGGATTTGGATATTGATGGCACCCATATTGAGCTGGCTTATGATCAAGGCCGGGTGAAAACGACTGATGCTGAAACCCCGATTCATGAAATTGAACTGGAATTGCGCCACGGTGATTTGGAAGTTTTAAAACGATTTGCCCGGGAATTAAAGCAGCATCTGCCTTTGCAGGATAATCCGGTCAATAAAGCGCAATTGGGTTATGAATTGTTAAAAATGGATTAATGCCGCGACCAAAAATCCGGCGCATAATTCAGACTGTAACATCCGCAAATTTCATTAAGTTAGGCCTTTCTGAGGAGTGGCAAGATGAAGCAGAAATGGATAGTGGTCGCCGAAAGCAGCCGGGCAAGAATCTTTGCCGTCGACAGTAAAAATCAGCCGTTAATTGAAATCGATGATCTTGTGAATCCGGCCAGCCGGGTACAAAATCATGACTTGGTTGCTGACCGGCCCGGTCGTCATTCCCGGGGTTCCAGCCAGCATGCGTTGGAACCGCATAGTGATCCACAAAAATTACAGGCGCAGCGTTTTGCCCAGTCACTCAGCGACAGGCTGGAAGCCGGCCGGGTTGGTGGCGATTTCAACGATTTGGTGATTGTGGCGCCGTCAGGATTTATGGGGTTATTACGTCAGCAAATCGGTCATACCACACAGAAACACATTAGCCATACACTGACCAAAAACCTTATCCAGAAATCAGAAGCGCAGATTAGAGATTATATTTACACCTAACGCGCTGAAAGACCACGCTGACTTTCAAACTTCCAGGTGCGGATGATGGTCAGCATATCGTTGTCCTTCAGGACGTCATCAGGAATGTTGGCATAGGGCGCGCCGAGCCGGACAATTTTGATGGCGGCATCGTCGAGTACTTTATGGCCTGAAGATCGGGAAACGACGATGCCATTGACCGGCACACTGCCATCAGGACGAATATCGACTGATAACATCAGGCTGCCATTAATGCCTTTTTCGCGGGCTTCCTGCGGATAATTCATATTACCGATGCGCTCGACTTTCATTTCCCATGCACGCATATAAGCCGCCGCGGCAAACTCTTTTGTCGCGGCGGAAATCCGCCGTTTTTTCGGCCGTTCGCTTAACGTTTTACTGCTTTTGGCCAACTGTTCCTGCAAGCTGCTGATTTCGCTGCGTGCCTGCGCCATCATTTGCTGGGCACTGGGTCGTTGCGCGGCGGGCTCAGCAATTTTTTCGGCAGATTCCAGTGTGTCAGTCTCGGCCTCAGCACTTTCTACCTGACGCTCGGCTACTTCACTGGTGATTTTTTCATCAGCAATTTCCGGCTCTGGTTCGGGCTTTGTTTCTGGTTTAGGCTCGGGTTCGGGTGTCGGTTCGGGTTCGGGCTCAGGTGTTGGTTCAGCAACGGGTTCGGGTTCGGGAATAACGGCTGGCGGCGTTATTAGCGGCACGGTTTCCAGCGGTTCGACTTCGGTCATTTCGACCGGCGGTGGCGAGGTTGGACTGTCCTCTGCTAACGGTACCGGTAAATCGGCTGTCGGTTCAGGCGTGGGTGTGTCAAGTTCACCGCCACCTTCATTATCGGCCTGTGCCAGAAAATCAGCTTCTTCAGGCGCTTTTAAGGTTTGCTGTTTGACCAGCGTGATATCCAGATTATTAACCGGCGCGTTGGTCGGTGATGAAAACACATCAAAGCTGACGCCAAGGATCACGGCAACGTGAATGATCACCGAGAAAAGCAGGGTGAAAATCAGACGATCGTTGCTGTAGTTATCCATAAAATCAGCTCAAATCAAGGAATGTCGCGTAATACCGGCTCATCCTGATAACTGATGAGTTTGACCCGCTGCGCCATCGCCGGGCTCATTTCCAGCATACCTTCATTGGTCATTAACATGACATGTTTTAAGCCCATTTTGGCAGCCAGTTGCGGCCAGTTATCGCCGGCCACAAATAATGCTGTCGCCGAGGCATCGGCGCGCGCCGCATTATCATCAATGACCGTCACCGACATTGCCTGATCAGCCGGATAACCGGTGCGTGGATCCATAATATGTGAATAACGTTTGCCCTGGTATTCAAAATAACGCTCATAATCACCGGAGCTAAAAACGCTTTCATCGTCTTCAACGGTGACTGAGGCCAGCACAGCATCCTGACGGGGATGACGAATGCCGATATTCCATGGTCGTTTGCCATGTTGGCCAATCGCCCGTAAATCGCCACCGATATTAATAATGGCATTATCTATACCTTCGGCTTTCAGGACGTTAATCGCCGCATCAACCGCATAGCCTTTGGCAAAACCGCCAAACCCCAGTTTTGCCATCGGGTTATGACTGCGCAGTTGGCCGTTGTCGATAACAATATCGTCCATGGTCGGGTTGGCTGCCAGCCACTTATCAATTTCTGATTGCTCAGGCGGTGGCCGCGATTCAAACCAATCATCCTGCTCATAACCCCACAAGGTAAATAACTGCCCGGCCGCGGGATTAAATAAATGATTACTGTCACGCGCCAGTTGTTGCGCCTGGCCAATAACGCCGGCGACATTGTCATTGACGGCAATGCTGTCACCGGCTGCGATAGCGTCATTAATGCGGGTTAAAACGCTGGGCTGCCAAGCATGCCATAAATTATTGACGTCAGAAAAAGTGTCTTCCAGCTGGCCAACGGCACGCTCAAATGTCGCTTCGTCTTCGCCATAAATGCTGATGTCAATTTCAGTGCCAAAGGCATAGATTTTGGTCGTTTGCGCCGGCTGTTCACCGCAGGCGGCGAGCAGGAACAGACTTAGCAACATAAAACTCATCAAGCGCATAATTGTTTCTCAATCGCAGTCATTAAATCACCGGCAATATTCAGATCAAACAAACGATCCAGCTCACGAATACAGGTCGGGCTGGTAACATTGATTTCGGTCAGATAATCGCCGATGACATCAAGGCCGACAAAAAGCAGGCCTTTTTCACGTAGTTTGGGGCCCACCTGATTGCAGATCCAGCGATCCCGTTCAGTCAGTTCTCGACCCTCGGCGCGGCCGCCGGCCGCTAAATTGCCGCGGGTTTCGCCATCGGCTGGGATCCGCGCCAATGCGTAAGGTACCGGCTCACCATTGATCAGCAAAATACGTTTATCACCGTCTTTGATAGCCGGTAAATACTGTTGCACCATCACTGATTTACTGCCGTTTTCGGTCAGGGTTTCGACAATCACCGAAAAATTCGGATCACCTTGCATAACCCGGAATATCGAGGCGCCGCCCATACCATCCAGCGGTTTAATAATAATGTCGCCATGCTGCACCTGAAATTCGCGCATCAGTGATTTTTGCCGTGTCACCAGTGTCGGCGGACAACACTGTGTAAACCAGGCGGTAAACAATTTTTCGTTGGCATCACGCAGGCTTTGCGGATCATTAACGATCAATACGCCTTTGGCCTGCGCTTGTTCGAGCAAATAGGTGCTGTAAATATATTCCATATCAAACGGCGGATCTTTGCGCATCAATATGACATCCAGCGAATGCAGCGGTGCAATTTGCGCATCACCGAGCTGAAACCAATCATAAGGATCGTCTTGCACTGTTAATGCGGCCATCGATGCCAGCACCTGACCGTCGCGCAAAAACACATCTGACTGCTGCATATAAAAAATCTGCCAGCCCCGTGCCTGAGCAGCTAACAACATGGCAAGGCTGCTGTCTTTTTTAGTATTGATGGCCGCAATCGGATCCATCACGATGCCAATACGTCGGGTCATAGGCTGCTGTTTCCTGTGAAATGTTGTCGTTATTGTACCGTATCGGTGCCGGTAAATTGTTGTTGCCACAATGCCTGACAGTGATCGGCAACTCTACAAGCAAGGCCTATATTCGCTATAATCGACGCATTTTAAAATTCGACCGAAAAGAGAACCTTCATGACTGAGTCTGCGGTGCCGGCAGCTACGCCAAAAACCTTTCAGGAACTGATTCTGCGCCTGCAGCAATACTGGGCAGAGCAGGGCTGTGTGTTATTACAGCCTTATGATATGGAAGTCGGTGCCGGGACCTTTCATCCCGCGACTTTTTTGCGTGCCATTGGCCCGGAGCCTTGGAGCGCCGCTTATGTACAGCCTTCGCGCCGACCGACCGATGGCCGTTATGGTGATAATCCCAACCGCTTGCAGCACTATTATCAGTTTCAGGTAGTGATTAAACCGTCGCCGCTGGATATTCAGGACTTATATTTAGGTTCGCTGCGGATGCTGGGACTGGATACCACCATCCACGATATTCGTTTTGTTGAAGATAACTGGGAATCACCGACACTGGGTGCCTGGGGGTTGGGCTGGGAAGTCTGGCTGAATGGTATGGAAGTCACGCAGTTCACCTATTTTCAGCAGGTTGGTGGTCTGGAATGCAAACCGGTGACCGGCGAAATTACCTATGGCCTGGAACGGATTGCTATGTATTTGCAGGGCGTTGAAAGTGTTTACGATTTGGTCTGGGCCGATGGCCCGCTCGGCAAAGTCACTTATGGTGATGTCTTCCTGCAAAATGAAGTGGAAATGTCGGCCTATAATTTTGAACACGCCAATACCGAGCATTTATTTAATCTGTTTGATACCTGTGAAACCGAGAGTGAACGCATGATTGCTGCCGGCCTGCCATTGCCCGCCTATGAAATGGTGCTCAAAGCATCGCATACCTTTAATTTACTCGATGCCCGCAAAGCGATTTCGGTCACCGAGCGACAACGTTTTATTTTACGGGTGCGCACTTTAGCGCGCGCTGTGGCACAAGCTTATTTTGATCGCCGTGAATCATTGGGCTTCCCGATGTTGGCCAAGCAGGAGGCCAGCGCATGAGCCAGCAGGATTTTTTATTTGAACTGGGTACCGAAGAACTGCCGCCAACGACGCTGGGCACTTTAAGTTGCGCATTATTAGGCGGTATTGAGCAAGGGCTGAAAGCGGCAGAATTGAGCTTTTCCGTTACAGCGGCGTATGCGGCGCCCAGACGTCTGGCAGTGACGGTTTATGATTTGCAGACCCAGCAGGCTGATCGACAAATCGAAAAACGCGGTCCAGCCGTTAGTGCGGCGTTTGATGATGAAGGCAATCCCAGCAAAGC
The DNA here is from genome assembly GCA_040882115.1 of Methylophaga sp. Taxonomy (GTDB): domain Bacteria; phylum Pseudomonadota; class Gammaproteobacteria; order Nitrosococcales; family Methylophagaceae; genus Methylophaga. Next base: position 383,942 of record JBBEBX010000005.1, read on the forward strand.
GCTGCAAGGCTTTGCCCGATCCTGTGGCGTAGAAGTTGATGCGCTGGAAACCCTGGAAACTGATAAAGGCAAATGGCTGGTGTATCGCCAACAGCAAGCCGGTCAGTCCGCGGCGGAATTATTGCCACTGATCGTTCAGCAGGCACTGGACGCTTTACCGATTGCCAAACGGATGCGCTGGGGTAATTCCAGTGCTGAATTTGTCCGGCCAGTACACTGGCTGGTGATGTTGCTCGGTGATGAAGTGGTGCCGGCAACCATTCTCGACACCCAAGCTGATCGCATTTCTTATGGTCACCGTTTTCATCATCCTCAGCCGATTCGCATTAACAGTGCCCGCAGTTATGCACCGCAGCTGGAAACCGAAGGCCATGTTATGGCTGATTTTGCTGCCCGGCGCGAAGCAATTCTTGGTCAGGTAACAGAATTAGCCAGCACACTGGGTGGTGAAGCGATTATTGATAAAGACTTGCTTGATGAAGTCACCGGTCTTGTGGAATGGCCGGTGGCAATTGCCGGCAGTTTTGATAAACGCTTTCTGGAGTTGCCACCGCAGGCATTGATTTCGTCGATGCAGGGTCATCAGAAATACTTTCCGGTGCAGGCAAAAACCGGTCAGCTGTTAGCGAATTTTATTACGGTCTGTAATATTGAAAGCCGTGATATGGCGCAGGTCATTGCCGGTAATGAGCGGGTTATTCGGCCACGGCTCAGTGATGCGGCATTTTTCTGGGATACCGATCGCAAGCAACCTTTATCGGCAAGACAACAACAATTAAAAACCATCGTATTCCAAAATAAGCTGGGTACTGTCTACGATAAATCGCAGCGGGTAGCCAAACTGGCAGCCGTTATTGCCGAAAAAATTGGCGCCGATGCGGCGCAAGCCCAGCGCGCCGGGGAATTGGCAAAGTGCGATTTATTGACCGAAATGGTCGGTGAATTTCCAGAATTACAGGGCATTATGGGCCGTAATTATGCGACGCTTGATGGCGAGCCTGCCGCGGTTGCCAATGCACTTGATGAACAATATATGCCGCGTTTTGCCGGTGATGATTTACCTGCTGGCGGTATCGGTCAGGCGCTGAGTCTGGCTGAAAAACTCGATACTTTGGTTGGCTTATTTGGTATTGGCCAGCCGCCGACCGGTGCTAAAGATCCTTTTGCATTGCGGCGCGCGGCATTGGGTGCGTTACGGATTATTATTGAAAAGCAGCTGGATTTGGATCTGGCCGAACTGTTGCAAATCGCCACCGATAATTTTGCTGATAAGCTCACTGAAAAAGCCGCTGCCGATCAAGTTCAGAGTTATATGTTTGAACGGCTGCGCGGATATATTCTGGATAACGGCTTTACTGGTGATACGTTTGAAGCGGTGCTGGCGGTAGCACCGAGCCGGCCGTTGGACTTTATGCAGCGACTGGAAGCGGTCAGTGGCTTCAGGGCTTTACCGGAAGCTGATGCGCTGGCGGCCGCCAATAAGCGGATCGATAATATTCTGCGAAAAAATGGTGCTTATGATCAGCAATTAGGTCTCAAAGCCGACTTACTCAGTGATCAGGCTGAACAGGATTTGGCAGCGCTGGTGATGCAAGTACAACAAACGGTGGCGCCATTAATGCAAAAGGCCGATTATTCGGCAGTATTAAAGCGTTTGGCGACAATGCGTGACAGCATTGATAAATTCTTTGACGATGTCATGGTGATGGCCGACGATCCGGCTGTGCGCGATAATCGTCTGGCGCTACTCAATCAAACCCGGGCATTATTTATCGGTGTTGCCGATATTTCCTGTCTGCAACAATAAGCGGAGGCTGCCATGTCGTTGATTATTCTGGACCGCGATGGGGTGATTAATCACGATTCGGACGATTTTATTAAATCGCCGGCCGAATGGGAGCCGATTGACGGCAGTCTGGAAGCGATTGCCCGCCTCAATTATTCCGGATTTCGGGTGGTGGTGATCACCAACCAGTCGGGTATTGCCCGCGGTTTGCTGGATGTGGAAATGCTCAACCGCATTCATAGCAAAATGCGCCGGATGTTGTCGCAAGTGGGTGGCCGGATCGAGGCGATCATGTTTTGTCCGCATGGCCCCGATGATAATTGCAGTTGCCGTAAACCCAAACCCGGTTCTTATAACGATTTAGCCCATCGGCTGCGAATTGGTTTGGAACATGTGCCGGCAGTGGGGGATTCGCTGCGTGATATTGAAGCTGCGCAAGCGGCAGGTGCCCGGCCGATTTTGGTACGGACCGGTAATGGTGCGGCCACTGAAGCGGCGGGTATTCCCGAGGGCGTGCCAGTTTATGATGATTTAGCGACCGTTGCCGATGCGTTGCTGGAGCCAGCAGCTTGATGATTTGGCTACGCTCCACCCTGTTTTTTATTATTTACAGTATCAGCGCCGTACTGTTCTCCTGTCTTGGCGTGCTGCTGTGGCCATTACCGTTTAAATTTCGCTACCGGATTATCAGTCGCTGGGCAGTCTGGAATATCTGGCTGCTGAAAATTATCTGTGGCATTAAACTGGAAGTTGAAGGCCGTGAATTGATTCCTGATGAGCCTTGCGTGATCCTATGCAAACATCAATCTGCCTGGGAAACGCTGGCGTTGCAGGCGGTGTTTCCGCCGCAAGTCTGGGTACTGAAACGCGAATTACTGTGGCTGCCATTTTTTGGCTGGGGTCTGGCTTCGCTGAATCCGATTGCCATCGACCGTAAAGCAGGTCGCAAAGCCTTGGCACAGATCATTGAACAGGGTAAAGACCGTCTGGCTTCTGGTGCCTGGGTGGTGGTGTTTCCGGAAGGCACCAGAATGCCGGTGGGCAGCTTAGGCAGATTTGGTATTGGTGGCGCGCGGTTGGCTGTTGATGCCGGTGTGCCGGTGGTCCCCGTTGCCCATAATGCCGGGCATTTTTGGCCGAAACGCGGTTTTTTGAAAAAACCGGGTGTGATCAAAATGCAAATTGGCGCTAAGATAACCACGCAAGGTCAGTCAGCCACCAGCATCAATCAACAAGTTGAATCGTGGATGTCCGAGGCAATGACGCGACTTGAGGGCAGCCGTCCGGTAAAACCGGCACAACTTAGCGAAGGTGGGTAGCGTGGCAAGAGCTGAAGGCATACTGCGTTTATTAATTGTCGATGATTCGCTGACCGATACTGATGCGGTCGTTAATGTATTGCGCAGTGCCGGTCATGCCGTGCGTGCTACGCGCGAAGATAATTTTCATGCGTTGGAACAACTACTCAGTAATCAAACTTGGGATTTACTGGTTTGTCGCGATCATCTGCCGAATTTAACGCCTTTAGAAATCATTAATTTATTGCAGCGGCTGGGTAAAGATCTGCCCTGTCTGGTCATTTGCAGTGATAGCAATGCTGAAAAAGAATTATTCCGCTGCGGTGCTCAAGATGTGGTGTATCAGGGCGATATTGACCGGCTGCAATTTGCTGCCGAGCGTGAGCTGGCGAATTTGAATGTCAGACGACTGTCACGCCGCAATGAACGGGCGCTACGGGAAAGCGAAAAACGCTCACAGGCGCTGCTGGAAAGCTCGCGTGATGCTGTCGCCTATATGCATGAAGGTATGCATATTTATGTTAACCACGCTTATCTGACGCTATTCGGCTATGAAGAAGCCGAAGATATCGACGGTTTACCGATTCTAGATCTGATTGCTGTTGAAGATCACCCGAAATTTAAAATGGTCTTCCGGCAGTTTGCTGAAACCACCGATGCGTTACCGCAAACCGTTACCGTGCAATGCCTGAAGGGCGATGGTGAGGTGTTTGATGCCAATATAGAGTTTTCCCATGCCAATGTTGAAGGCGAAAACTGCACGCAGGTAGTGATTCGGGATGACAGTATCTTTAGTGGCAATGAATCCAAACTGAAATTACTGCGTGATCATGATTTATTAACCGGCCTTTATACTCGCAGCCGGTTTAGCGATGAGTTGGAAAAGGCCATTAACGCCGCTACCGAAGGGCTGGGTGATGCTGAATTGCTGTTTATCGTGCTGGATGATTTTCAGACAATCAAAGAGCAGGTTGGCCTGGGTACCAGCGATATGGTGATTAAAAGTGTCGGTGATTTATTACGCCGCACGCTGAGCGACGGTGAAATTCTCGGCCGTTTTGCCGATCAGGTATTTGCGGTCATTGTGCCCAGTGCCAATGAACGGGAAGTCGACAATCGCGCCGAAGCCTATCGCAAGGCGATTGATGAGTATGTATCGCAAGCCAATGGCAAAATTATAGATCTGCATTGTAGTATCGGTATCAGCCGGATCAGTGAGAATGTTGCATCAGCGTCCGTGGCGCTGGAAAATGCCGATCGTGCCTGTATCCGCGCGCAGAAAGCTGGCGGTAATCAAATTGCCCGTTATCAGCCGGCTGAACAAATGCAGCCACTGGCGAGCAGTCAGCAATGGCAGCAAATACTCGAAACGGCGATGCAAAATGATGATTTCTTTTTGCATTTTCAGCCGATTGTCAGTTTGCATGGTCCTGAGCAAGAGCTGTATGAAGTTTTACTGCGTTTGAAGCTGGATTCCGGTAAAACGCTGAAAGCTGAAGAATTTATTGATACCGCAGATCGCCTGCAGGTGATGACTGAAATTGATAAGTGGGTGATTCGCAGGGCATTGGCGATGCTTAGTGAGCATCATAAACAACGGGCCAGTACCCGGTTCTTTATCAAGCTTTCCGAGCAAACGCTGCATGAGAAAGACTTTGTCGATTGGTTGTCAGCCAGTCTGCAGGCACAGAATCTGAAAGGTGATTCGCTGGTGTTTGAAATCAGTGAAACGGCGGCGCTGGATAATTTAGAACAAAGCAAAGAGACCATCGCCAAGCTGAAAAAAATCGGCTGTGAATTTGGTCTGGAGCATTTTGGTAGTGGTATCGATTTCTCACACAGTTTGCATGAACTAGATGTCGACTATCTGAAAATTAACGGTAATTTTGTCGAAAATATGGCCCATGATCTGGAAAATCAGGCAGCGGTCAAAGCCATCATTGATATGGCCAAACAGGCTGAGAAACGCTGTATTGCTGAATTTGTTGCTGATGCTAATAGCTTGGCATTGTTATGGCGTTTGGGCGTTGATTACGCGCAGGGCTTTTATATTCATGAGCCATCACCGGAACTTGATTATAACTTCGACGAAGAAGCATAAAAAAGGGGGCGAAAGCCCCGTTTTTTTGTTAACCCTTAGCGTTGCTGTAAAGCTGCAATTCGCGATTCAAGTGGTGGATGGGTCATAAATAGCGCACTCAATCCGCCTTTTTTACCACCGGAAATACCCAGAGCGTGTAATTGATCAGGCAATGGTTCGGTGGAAGTGCCTGCCAGACGTCTTAAAGCGGCGACCATTTTGGGGGCACCTACTAAGTTAGCAGCGCCGGCATCAGCCCGGAATTCACGCTGACGACTAAACCACATAACAATAATACTGGCCAGAATTCCCAGTACTAATTCGGCAATAATCGATGTGATCCAAAAAGCCGGACCATGACCATTTTCGGTTTTAAAGACCACCCGGTCCACCAGATGGCCAATTACCCGCGACAGTACAATGACAAAGGTGTTTACCACGCCCTGGATCAAAGCCATGGTGACCATATCGCCATTAGCAATGTGGCTGACTTCGTGCGCCAGAACGGCTTCCACTTCATCTTCAGTCATTGATTGCATTAAACCGGTGCTGACGGCAACCAGCGCATTATTCTTGTTGGCACCAGTGGCAAAAGCATTGGGTTCCGGTGCATTGTAAATAGCAACTTCCGGCATGCCTATTCCTGCTTTTTCTGCCTGACGGGCGACTGTTTCGACCAGCCAGCGTTCGGTATTATTGCGCGGCTCAGTAATAACTTCTGCGCCAGTCATGCGTTTGGCAGTCCATTTGGAAATCAGCAGTGAAATAAACGAACCACTAAAACCAATAACCGCTGCCATAATCAGCAGCGCATTCATGTCCAGACCACCCTGTTCATTGAGCATGCCATCAATACCCAACAGCCGCATAGTGAAACTGAGGACGGCTAAAACCGCGATATTGGTGCCGAGATATAACATGATGCGTTTCATTAATGGATCTCCGTGTTTGACTGACGCTTTATATGGCGCTGTTTAATGGCTTTTCAAGCGTGTTTTGTAATTGTAATTGCAACTGTGTTGCCAGATTTTGACCATGTTGTAGGACATCCTCTGCTGTAAGTTCAAACAGCAGGCTACAGATCACCTGGTTTTTGGCGAAACCAGTTCCTGCTGCCGGCAGATCGCAAGCATATTCAGGCCAGTCAAACTCAGCCGGAATCGTTAAATCCTGACTGGCATAACAGCAATACCAAACGCGGGACGGAGCGACAGGCAAATTCTCAATATCAGGCAGTTGTCCCTGACAGGCTTGTAAATGCCAGTCGAGCAGCGGCCAATCGGCCGGTAAACACTGCAGCGAAGCGCTGGGCCGCGGATTTAATTCCAGTAGCCAAATGCGCGCCTGATCATCAATGATGACATCCAGTGATTGATAACCGCGTAAGCCTAATGCCTGACTGAGCTTTTCACAGATTTGTAACAGCCACAGTCGCTGCGAATCGCTTATCTCAAGGCTGTTGGTAACCGCTAATAGTTGATAATCATTTTGTTCTGGCGCCCGACAATATTGCTGATTAAAACTGATTAGCCGGATTTGGTTTCCCGCAGCGATAAACAACACGGAAGCGCTGCGACCATGGATTTTTTGCTGGTAATAAACCCCTGAAGGCTCTGGTGGGGCGGGGCGCTGAATATGACTACCGCCCCATTGCCGAGACTGCTTTTGTAAAAAGTCATGGGGGTTGGCTGGATAGGAAAATTGACTAAGCGGGTAGCGGATTGCCAAATCTGATAACAGTGCAAACCAGCGAGATGGTGTCAGACAGGTTTGCAAAGCTGACAAACCATTATTAGCTGATTGAATATTGGCCGGGAGAAGTGTCAGACAATTAAAAAACCGCTCAAGTCCGGTGCCAATAATCAAAATGGCTGGTTGCTTATTCGCCAGTTCGATAATCGTTTGCAGAAACTGATGGTCGCTGAGCTGATCGAAGTCAGCTAACAACAAATGTTGTTCGGCCATCGCCAGGGTATCAACATCGGCAAACTGATCGGCGACCCGGACTGGATAACCGGCCCGGTGTGCCATTTGTGCTAAAAACCGCCCACTTTGGGCGGCAATCAGGATCAGTGATTTTGGATATTGTTCAGACCAGTTTACGGGCACCATCAAAGGCATTACGAAAGTCCAGATAAACCGGTTTGTCGCTTTCCAGAGTCTCTTCTAATAAAGCCTGCTGTAGCTTATATTTAATGTTACCAACGGCCAACGCACCAATGCCTACTGCATCTGGACACTGTTTTGCCAGTTTCAGAGGCGTGCCGTTATCCATCAGTTCAACACCTTCAATACCCAGTGGTGCGACCGCGTTAACGTCACCGGCAACTTTAAGCTGTTTGGCATCTCCCAGTACCGAGGCATTCAATACCTGAATACCGGCTTTAGCGGTGCAGAAAACGACATCGGCATCAGTCAGCAAACGCGCTTTGTCTGCATCTGATGCAGCAGTGGTGCTACGTAGCGTCACGCCATAGCGTTTTTTGGCTTCATCAGCAAATTCCAGCGCGGTATCAATCGAAAAGTGATCAACGATCGTTGTGTCAGCGCCTTGTTGGGCAGCAATTACTGCTGTCGCCAGACCAACCGGACCAGTACCACCGAACACAACAGCACGGCAGCCTTTGAAATCCTGTTTAAAATTTTTCTTCAGTTCGCGTTCAACGCAGGCAACCAGCGCCGCAGCGGTGGTAAAAGCACCACTGGGATCAGCAAAGACCGAAATTTCAAACGGCGGCGACATGGCGTTTTTAGCGGCTTCCAGCATATCCATGGCCACACCGATATCACGGCCACCAATAAACATACCGGTCATTTTGACGCCGGCTGGGCCACGCGAAAAAATCGCATCTTGTACTAAACCCGCGACTTCTTTCAGTTCGACATTGTTGTACGGCATCAAAACATCGTAGCCGGCATCCAGTGCCATGTTGATATCAAACGGACTGTTATGTTTCATCGGGTTAATCATATGAATGATCGAACGTTTAGCCATGATGACTCCTTAATTGAGAAATTGTCGGTGGCGCAGCAAAATGCCTGATACGGGCACCCTGTTGGGCTGCCTCGCTGATATTGATAACAATATTTTCAAGTGCAGGTTGTTGCGCGCAATAAGTCTGTAAATGCTGTTGCAGTTGTTGGGCCGCGGCATCACTGTCGACAAAAACACAGCCTGTCGGTCCCCAGGAACTCTGGGCAATGCCTTGATGACCTGCTTGCCTTGCCAGCTCAACTAACTGTGCAACATTGGGGCTGGTAAATAAGCCGCCCTGAATGGGCGCAAAATGCGTACCAATCAGTGCCTGTATCTCGGTAACGGCGCTGCCAAAAGCATCAATATTCTGCTCAGCCAGGGCTGGTAATAATTGCATTAGCGTTAACTGACAGATTGCCTGACTGTTGGCTTTTGGAAAATCGGGTAATTGGCTGAATGCCTGACGTTCAGCTTCACCATGCACGCCCTGATATTGTGGATCAAAAATCAGTAATACCCGCCATTCAGCCGGAAATGGCATATTAATGAGCATTGGCGGCAGCAAACTATTTTTGCCAAGACCACCATCGACTACAAAACCGCCGTGATCAAAGGTATTGATGCCGATACCGGAGCGCTGACCACGCGCCATAATCGTGGCAATTTCAGCAGTACTCAGTGGCAGTTTATAAAACTCAGCCAATGCGCGACCAATCGTTAATGCTAATTGGGTACCTGAACCGAGGCCGGCATGTTCCGGGATTAACTGACGCACTGTTAGCGCTGGCGCAGTGGCGATATTCTGCAAAACGGGCTGGCAATGGCTGATAAAGCGCTCAACCAGATGGGTGATTTTGCTGACCACAGCTGGGTTATCAATGCCGCCAACTGTGGTGATTTCTGCACCGGTAACCTGAATAACCGTTTGATGACTGTTAATAGCAAGGCCAATGCTGCCAAAACGACGTCCCAGGCTTGCGCCCAAATCCAGAAAGCCCAGATGCAGTCGTGCCGGGGTACTGACTTCAATCAGCGCCGCCGGATTAAAAGATAGATTGGCCGTTGTCTTCACTAACCGTTGTCAATTTTGCAGGCAATATCGTAAAGCGTGGTTTCATCAAGAAACAGATCATTGCTGTCAAATAATGACGATACCGCGCCGCGGTGGACTTTCATTTTGAAGTTACCGATGGCGATAGCACCATAAAAACGCACACCTTGTTTTTCAACGCCATCATCCATGACTTCCATGCCTTCAACGCCCAGCGGTGGCACGGCATTAACGTCGGCAATGACTTCCAGCGTCTTGCTGCTGGCCCAGCTTGTTTCAGGAACAATACAGACACCAGCAGGACCTGCGGCGATGGCGACATGGGCATCTTTCAATAATTTGGCCACCGATTCATCGCTACGGGTTTCACCGGGAATGATGTCAACGCCATAGGCTTTTTTCATTTGGTCGGTAGTGGTTTTACTGCGCTGCAGACTGCGGGAAGTCAGGACAATTTGACCTGCACCTTCTTTAATTAAATATAACGCAGTGCGTTGACCGACCGGGCCGGCGCCCAAAATAACGACTTTTTTGCCGGTAATGTCATAGTTGTTCATGACTTTGCGGGCAATGGCAGCAGCAGTGGTGTTAGAGCCATTCGGATCCAGCATCACTGAAACGCGCACCGGGCCGAAAAAGGCTTTTTTAACCGCCTGGCCGACCAGTTCGCTGGCAGGGACATTGGATCCACCGATAAAAATAGCGCTGTTTTTCAGGTTTTTGCCGCCGCGGGTAAAAATCATGCCATGTACATGCGATGTGACATTATCTCGTGTCGCACCACCATGGGCGATGATATTATCCACACCGGAATCATAGGCAACTGCTTGATCAAAGGTACTTGCCACCGGATCGGTGTCAAGGTGCAGCAACAATTTTTTCATCGGGTTCTCCTGTTCAGCGCCTAGTAGTTGCATGATTAAACATTAAATTTTACCTTATCTTGGCATGATCAGGAAAATTAACATGACCGTCTGCGTGGCATTTTGGCGTTTAGGAACTTAATTTGCTATGCCAATTACTAAGAACCATCATAACAAGAGAAGAAGGGAGTAATGAATGACTAAAACCAGTTTAACGATGCTTGTCGCCGGTATGGCTTTTTTACCGGGACTGGCGATGGCCGATGACCACAGTGAACAAGATTTCTCTACGGTCACCAAAGTGCAGTATGTGCAGGATTGTATGACTGCTAACGGCGATATGAATGTTTATGAAAGCGTTCACAAATGCTCATGTGTCATTGATCAAATTGATGCCGCTTTTACGCAAACTGAATTTGAAGATGTGAGCACAGGTTATATGTATAAAAACCTGCCAGCAGATAGAGGTGCGCAATTCCGTGATGATGATCTGTTGAATAAGACTATGGATAAATACGATGTCGTCATTAAAGCCGCTTATCAGGAATGTAAATTACAATAAGCTGCGTTAAAGATAATTATAAAAAAAGGCCGCAATAGCGGCCTTTTTTATGGATTAAGTTTAGGCTCTAAATTTGTTTATCAGCAGAGAATTCCATTGCTTTGCTGTCCACTACCCGCACTTTCAACACACCATTTTCAGTTGGGACAAAATTAAAGCGCAAACTTGGGTCTTCACTGATTGAAATACCGGCATCAACACTTAACAAGGTTTTGTCGTTGTACTCAATATCAATTTTCTCGACATAATGCGAATTGATGTATTTACGGTTTTTCTGGTCATATTGCAGGCCACTGTAATTAGGATGGCTGACAATGACCTGTGCTTGTACCGGTTCACCCAATGTCGGTTGGCGCATGCGGATTTGCATTTGGCCTAACCGCGCCAGTGCCGCTTCGGCATCTTTACCTGCCGGTGCACTACAGCCGCCGGAAGCTTTGACATATTTACTGATCATATGCATTGAGCCATCATTCATTTCGGCAATCACCCGTATGTCGGTGTATTGATCAACGCGCACCCTGGTACCTATTTCAACATCAGTTACTTCGGGACTCAGATGAAAGTTGGCGGAATACGGTTCCGGGTTGTTATCGATGACTAGATGGACATTTTTGACATATTTATCGGCTGTTTGTGGCTGCAATAGCGTAATAGTGATGGGCACAATAGCGGCGTCTTCAGCACGCTTTGGTGTGTCAAGGGCAATCAAATCATCGGCGTTTTCGCGAATGTCTTTACCTTCAAAGTGGATTTCCTTGAGGATAGGCCACATCGGCTCATTCGGGGTCGCCGCATAAGCGGGTTGAACGGCCAGCATCAGTCCAAGGCTGATGCTTAAAATTGTTAGAATTCGACCGAGCATAATTCTCTCCTAAAAATATTATTCCCACTCCAGTTCGACAAAAGCAGCGGTAACATTTCGACGGTGATATTGTTCGAAGAGTTCCCAGTTTTGACGCTCGGAAAGGCCCACTGTTGCTGTCGCTTGCTCCAATGTGCCGAGGTCATTTATCTGCGTTCGAATTTCTTCGCGAACGGTTGTTAAATACGTTAATAATTTATCCCAGTCAGCATTTTCACCGATAGCTGCCGGACCGTGTCCGGGAATAATCGCCTGATAATCTTCCGATTGCAACTGCTGAAGCGTGTAGATCCAGCCATTGATACTGCCATCGAGGGCTGGAATGCGCTCGCGAAATAATAAATCACCGGTCCACAGGGTTTGGGTTTGTTGGTCCAGTACCGTTAAATCATGATCGGTATGAGCGGTGGGATAGGCCTTTAAAATCACTTCACGACCACCTAAGTCCAGTGATAATGGTTGCTCTGGACTGACCAGTGTGTCAGCAGCAATAAACTTAGTGCCAGTGTATGCATCGCCAAGATTCTCAGAAAAGTTACGTGCGAAATGATCCTCGCGAGAGGCTAAAGCCGCCGGCAACTTCTCATGACCGACAAACGCGGGATCGTCATCAGTGAATGCTGCATTGCCTAAAATATGATCCGGATGCACATGGGTGTTGATGACATAGCAGACCGGTAATTCAGTAATTTCCCGTAATGCCTGTTTTAAAAGTTGACCCTCGCGATAGCTGCCTCCGCTATCAATAACGGCAACACATTGTTCACCGATAATGAAGCCGACATTGGCAATTGCGCCAATATTTTCTGCATTGGCATCTTCATGGATACCCTGATGAAAATAAATGCCGTCGGCGACTTTTTGCAGCGGATAGTCGGCATCGGAAACAGCACAGGCCAACGCGGTAAAGCTCAGCAGTGTTATCAGTAAAAAATATTTCATAAATCGCAATCCTCAGGTTTTACAAGCCCTAACTGCTACAATAACGCTTTTTTCCAGCAGACTTCCAGCAGAGACATTGAACATGACTATCCGTACCCGTTTCGCACCCAGCCCAACCGGTTTTTTACACGTTGGCGGTGCCCGCACGGCTTTATTTTCATGGCTGTATGCCCGTCGCCATGGTGGCACTTTTGTATTGCGTATTGAAGATACCGACCTGGAACGGTCCAGTATCGAATCAGTAAACGCTATTTTAGAGGGCATGGCCTGGCTGGGACTGGACTATGACGAAGGGCCGTTTTATCAGACGCAGCGCTTTGACCGCTACAAAGAAATCATCGATCAGTTAATGGCCCAGGGTGATGCCTACCATTGCTACTGCTCTAAAGATGAGCTTGAAGCGATGCGTGAGCAGCAACGGGCCAATAAAGAAAAACCCCGTTATGACGGTCGTTGCCGGCATCGTAACGAACCAATTGCCGGAGTGTCGCCGGTGATTCGTTTTAAAAACCCGACTGAGGGTCAGGTGATCGTTCATGATGCTATTCGCGGTGATGTCAGTTTTAATAACGCTGAACTGGATGATTTGGTTATTGCCCGACCCGATGGGTCACCAACATACAACCTTACCGTTGTGGTGGATGATCTGGATATGCAAATGACGCATGTGATTCGTGGTGATGATCATCTGAATAATTCACCACGACAGATCAATATTTTCCGTGCACTCGGCGCCGAGCCGCCGATTTTTGCGCATGTGCCGATGATCCTCGGCGATGATGGTGCCCGTTTATCCAAGCGACATGGCGCGGTGAGTGTGATGAGTTACCGTGACGAGGGTTATTTACCTGAAGCGTTGCTGAATTATTTAGTACGCCTCGGCTGGTCGCATGGTGATCAAGAAGTTTTTTCGCTGGACGAAATGGTTCAGTTGTTTGATATCAGTGCCGTAAACCGTGCGGCATCCAGTTTTAATACCGAAAAACTGTTGTGGTTAAACCAACACTATATAAAGAATAGCCCGGCGGAACATGTTGCTCATCATTTGAGCTGGCATCTTGGCCAATTGAATATTGATCCCAGCGAAGGGCCCACTTTGCCTAAAGTTGTCGAATTATTGCGGGAGCGGGCTAAAACCCTCAAAGAACTGGCCGAGAGCTGTCAGTATTTTTATCGTGATATTCGAGACTATGATGAAAAAGCCGCTCGCAAACATCTTGCTGCAGACAGTCTGCCGATTCTGCAAGACATTTTGCGTCGCTTTGAAAACTTAAACGATTGGCAAGCGGCGTTAATACATCATGAGGTACAGGAGTGCGCAGCAGCACATGAAGTAGGCATGGGTAAAGTAGCGCAGCCTATCCGGGTGGCGTTAACCGGTAATACGGTGTCACCTTCGCTGGATGTTACCCTCGAACTGGCCGGACGTTTGCGCACCGAGTCAGCAATTAGGGCCGCAATTGCTTATATCAATGATCATGCCTGATTTTTGGTGGAATAAATAAATATCATAAAAATCAATATCTTATCTTTTCGGGAATTTTTTCCCGAAAAGATAATGGAAAAAGTCATAAAAAACTTCGGAAAATGTCTTGACGAACGTTTTTCGTCAGATTATGGTTGCCCTACGCATGAAGTTCAATTGTGAGCTGTTCGTGTCGTACATACTAAAAAGCAATAGAGGGTAACTTTATGAAGCTGAAAACTTTATCAATCGCAATGATGGGTTTAGTAGCACCAGGTCTGG
>JBBEBX010000006.1:0-11908 GCA_040882115.1 Methylophaga sp.
CCGAGGTATTTTCAAAACAATTACAACCGTTGCACTTCAAGCGTGAATCCACATTTCCGCTTTCGCGGAAATGACTGAGTGACAAATCCATCTGGGCTGACACGGATCGACCCTATGGCGATAAAAACAAAAAACCGGTATCTTGCCGCCTGAGCGGCAATAATTACCGGTTTTTAAATAACTGTTTTAATTAAAGATTCTGACTAGCGTATTGCAACATTTGATCAGCAGTTGAAATGGCTTTGGAGTTCATTTCATAGGCCCGCTGCGTTTCGATCATATTGATTAACTCGGTGACGACGTTAACGTTTGAGGTCTCAAGAGAGCCACCATAAACGCTACCAATACCATCTAAACCCGGCGTACCTACAACCGGTACACCACTGGCAGCGGTTTCTTTAAAGAGGTTTTCACCAATGGCTTGTAAACCGGTTGGGTTAATGAAATCAGCCAGTTCAATTTCACCAAGAATCACGCTATCTGCCTGATTGGGCAGTTGCGCACTGATGGTACCGTCCATGCCAATGGTCAGTGATTGCACGTCTTCGGGAATATTAATCGCTGGTTCCAGAAGATAACCATTGGACATCACCATGTCGCCATCGGAATTACGCTGAAAGGTACCGTCTCGGGTATAAGCAATATCACCATCCGGCATCAGTACCTGAAAAAACCCCCGACCATTAATCGCCACATCCAGTGCATTTTGGGTCTGAACAATACTGCCTTGAGTGTGGATTTTTTCGGTCGCCACAGTACGGACACCAGTACCAATCATTAAACCGGATGGCAACTGGGTATCAGCGGAAGATTGTGCACCCGGCTGACGAATCGTCTGGTAAAGCAAATCTTCAAATACTGCCCGATCCTGTTTAAAACCGGTGGTATTAACGTTGGCAAGATTATTAGAAATAACCGACATCCGGGTTTGCTGAGCATCGAGACCGGTTTTGGCAATCCAAAGTGCTTGATTCATGGTGCTACTCCAAAAAAGTGACGCAATTAAACGATGGCGTCATTAACCGCCAAGCTGCAACAACCGTGCCGATGAAGCACTGGTTTCTTCTGCAGTGGCCATCATTTTTACCTGCATTTCGTACTGACGCTGCAGTTCAATCATTTTGACCATTGCGCCGACGGCATTCACATTACTGCCTTCAATCGTGCCAGCAGACACTTTGACAGTGGCGTCAACCGGCGCATCGCCGCCGTCCATCATCCGCATCAGGCCATCATTGTCTTTAAACAGATTTTGTAAGTCAGGTTTGACTAGTTTGATTCGATCCAAAATAGCGACTTCATTCTCGGCACCACCGATTGGGCGGATTGAAATCGTGCCATCACCGGCAATTTCTACCTTTTCGGCAGGCGGAATAGCAACCGGCCCACCATCACCCATGACCTGCAAACCGGTACCGGTGACCAATTGGCCGGTTTCGGTTATTTTCATATCTCCAGCGCGGGTATAACCTTCACGGCCATCCTTGCCCATCACGGCAATAAACCCTTCGCCCTGTATCGAAATATCTAACTCACGGCCTGTCGAAATAATGGCGCCTTGCTGATAATCGGTCTGCGGGCGCTCGGTCATCGAATACACCCGGCTCGGCAGCCCTTCACCAAATACCGGCATAGCACGAAATTGTTCAAAATCCTGACGGAACCCGGTGGTACTGACATTGGCTAAATTATTGGCATTAGTCGCCTGCGCCAGCATGGTTTGCTGGGCAGAGTTCATTGCGATATACAGCATGCGATCCATTGTTACCTCACTTAAATAACTGGATGACTTATCTGCATATCATTATGCAAATTGTGGGCCGGATTTTTTATTAAGGCGGGGACTAGATTGCAGATATTGTTAGTGCCATTTTTGGAATGGCTTATTACACGACAATTTGGCTACAACAAAATACAAGTTGGCGGACAAAAATGCCCGCCAACAAAGCTTTGAATAGAAAGCATTAACGCAGATTGATAATCGTCTGAGTAATCGCGTTATTGGTTTCAATGGCTTTAGAGTTCGCCTGAAAATTCCGCTGCGCGGTAATTAAACCCACCAGTTCTTTGGTGAGATCTACGTTGGAGGTTTCTAAAGCACCCGCCTGAACCTGGCCGAAACTGCCGGTTGAAGCTTCACCGGCTATAACGGGGCCAGAATCGGTGGTTTCGCGCCAAGCGGTGTTACCGATTTTGTTCAATGCCTGTGGATTGGCAAAGTTACCTAAGGCAATTTTACCGATAGGTACCGCTTGACCATTACTGTATGTAGCCCGGATCAAACCTTCATCACTGACATCCACGCCGGTCAAACGGCCGGTTGGAAAACCATTTACGGTTAACGCACCGACATTAAAAGGACCTGAGTTTTGTGTGGAACCGGCCAATGAAATATTGACCACTTGACCATCAGCACCACTGGTCCATTCAAACAGGCCGCCGGCACCATCGGCATCAAAAGCGACTTCCAGTGGCGAAGGGTCAACCGAATCCAATCTGCCATCCGCTGTGAACGCGACACGAATATCTGATGCAAGTTCGAAAGGTGTGCCCGCCGTGCCACCGACGACATCAGCCCCATCAACAAAAACCGCTGCCTGCCATTGATTATCACCAACCGCTGAACCACCGTCATCTGCATTTGCATCAATTTTTTGATAATAAGTCGTCAAAACATGCTCATTACCTAAAGAATCAAAAATCGTTGCTGATGTTGAAAAGCTATAACTGTCCGGATTGGTAGGATCGATTGGTACGATCTCACCGGGAGCTGCTGCTGTACCGGCGCTACCCGCACCCGATACAAAATCAGCAACGACTGCACCACCGCCATCAACATCACCATCAAAATTATTTACCACCGGGATATTTTCATCCGGACCAGTAAAAATCAGATTATCACTGCCATCAAGCGCTGCAGAGTAACCTGCTGGCAATTGCGTATTAATTTCGGTAAGCACACCATTCACAGAACCATAATCAGCATTCAGCAAGATGGTGGAGCCAGCAACATCAAAACTGGCAGTGTCTGTACTAAAATCTGTCACCGTAACCGGAGTGGCAGAGGTGTATGTACCTTCAACCAAGGCGACGGCATCAGTTGAAATGGGATCCGCATTCGAAGGCAAGTTAGTGGCAATGGTTAACTGCGTGGTTGGCTCAGGCGCACCTACCGACGGTGGCAGCTGAATCGGACCGGTTGCCGTCATGCTGGTTGCGGCAATATTACCCGCAGCATCGACCGGGAAGGTTCTTAAAAACCAGCCTTCATTACTGACAACATAGCCATCTTTATTAACGTTGAACTCACCGGCACGGGTATAAATCACCTCGCCACTACCAAGCTCAGGTGCCAAAGCAAAAAAACCCTCACCACTAATCGCCAGATCCAGCGAGTTATCGGTAAATTCCAGATTACCCTGGTTAAATTGCTGGGCAACGTTTTGCAAAACAACACCATTACCCGTCGCGGTTTTGCTTGTTGTACCAAATGCAGAGACGGCGAACACGTCACCAAATTCAGCACGCGATTGTTTAAAACCGGTGGTGTTGACGTTGGCAATATTATTGGATTTGACATTGAGATCGGCCGTTGCCGCATTCAAACCACTTAACGCTGTACTAAATGACATAGCCCATACTCCTTAAATTATTTCTTGTACTTCTTTAAATGGCACTGAACCGATGCCGGCCAAATTAACTGTTAAACCCTGACTGCCTGAGCCCACCAAAACACTGTCCACTCTTGCTACGGTTGCCGTGGCAAAGGCGGTATTTTTGCCATCAACGGTGCCTGTGGCCTGGAACTGATAAATACCCGGCGGCATGGGCTGTTGATTTTCATTCAATCCATCCCACTGGAAATTGGTATAGCCTGAAGCTGAACCCATTTCGATGGTTTTCACCAAACTGCCACCTTCATTGAAGACTTTTACTGTCAAATCACTTACCGGCTCCTGCACATTAATCTGGCCTTTTAATGGCTGATCCGGCGTCATCGTGCCAATTGAAGATGGCACCAGCACACTACGACCCACCAAGGATGAACCTTGTAAAGCCTGATCCGACTGCATCGCTTTAGCAAAACTGGAAAACGAATTCTGTAAATCTGCAATACCGCTGACTGTACCGAATGACGCGATCTGCCCCAGAAAGTCGCCGCTTTCCATCGGTTTAAGCGGATCCTGATTTTGTAACTGGGTAGTCATCAGCGACATAAAATCTTCCATGGCCAGCTGGCCCGGATTATTGCTTTTATTGCTGTCTTCGGCTGACTTAGTACCATTCAAAAAGGCATAAGGATTATTGCCAACACTATCAATAGCCATTTGCAAATCTCCCTTTATTCGCCAAGCCGCAAGGTTTGCAGCAGCAGTTGTTTAGAGGTGTTGGCGATTTCTACGTTGTTTTGATACGAACGTGATGCCGACATCATGTTGGCCATTTCGGCAATCGGATCGACATTCGAATGATAGATATAGCCATTTTCATCGGCCTGAGGATGCGCCGGATTGTATTCTTGTCTGATAGGTGCCTGACTTTCAGTAATGCCCGTTACTTGCACCGAACCTTGTTTATAACCCTGCTCAGCATTATCCAGAACAGTCTGAAAAACCGGCTGGCGTGAACGGTAGGTCTCGTTATAGCTGCTGCTGACACTATCGGCATTGGCCAAATTACTGGCTGTGGTATTGAGGCGTAGTGACTGAGCACTCATGCCGCTGCCGGCGATATCAAAAATATTAAATAAGGACATGTTTAGTCTCCGCGTAATGCTTTGGTCAGGCTCTGGAACTTACCGCCGAGAAACTCCAGCGTCGCCTGATACTGAACAGCGTTTTGCATAAACTGTGCCTGTTCGATTTGTTCATCCACCGTATTGCCATCCAGCGAGTCCTGAACCGTTGTCCGGTATTGCACTTGCGGGTTATCCGGGCCATTGCCGGTAAGCGGAATATGCTTTTGATGGGTGGTATTGAGATTGCCGCTTTGACCAGACGTTGCCGCTTTTAAGGCTTCACGAAAATCAATATCTTTAGCTTTAAAGTTTGGCGTATCGACATTGGCCAGATTGGTTGCCAGAATTTCTGCCCGCTGCGTGCGGACTCGCAGTGCATCAGCGTGAATACCCAGTGCATTATCAAAGTTGATTGCCATCGACAGACTCCTGCCACAAATTAACGATGCAAAGCATTTAGCAGCTTTTGTGCCAAACGCTGATTTCAGGGTAAATTCATTAACTTAGGAAAAGTGCGGCAACATAGGCAAAAAATAGCGGCAGGGTTTGCCGCTTGGGCCAGTGTATGGCTCGGGATAAAAATACGCGCTATAAAAAAACGGCACGTTCAAATCCTGATGCACAGTCTTGGAGCTGGATTTCCGCCTACGCGGAAATGACTGAGTGAGGATGAAAAAAAACAGTTTTAACGGGAATAACGGGGTGAAGCAGAAATTACAAAGTCTGAATTCACAGAAATTGTCGTCCTCGCGCAGGCGGGGACCCAGCGCAAGGCTTAGGCTGATAATCACACTACGAAAAAATAAACGGCAAGTTTGGGAGCTTGTTCAACGTTCCGACTGGATTTCCGCCTGCGCGGAAATGACTGTGTGAAAATTCAATCGTGCCTGACCCTGACCAATCTTCAGCTATCATCATAGAAGCCTGTCAAACCTGCTGGATTGGACCTGGATAGCTAGCAACTAAATCATCCACCGTAAGCAATAAAATACCCTCAGATTCTGCCTGTGCTACCAAAATGCGATCAAATGGATCTTTGTGAATCTCGGGTAAATGCACAACAGCCAAGGTATGTTGAGCGGTGATGGGCAGTTCCAGATAACCATTTTCAATTAAGCCGCGCCGTAAAAGGTGAGGATCTACGCTGAAATCAGGTCGATTAAGGCTATTTTTGATAACCACTTCCCAGATACTTGCCGCACTGAAAAAAAGCTTATTTTGTGAATCGTTAATTAACTTGATGGCCTTTTCAGAAAGCCGATCGGGCTCAGCTGCTGCCCATAGGAGTATGTGAGTATCCAAAAGCAGATTCATATTAACCTCGAAACATTTCGGCTATCTCTTGGTGACCGATACGGTCAAAATCATCAGGGACCTTAAACTGACCGGCGAGAAACCCGAGGCGCTTTTGCTCACCTGGTCCAGGGCTATCAACCGCCGTTACTTTCGCAACTGGCTTACCGGCTTTAGCAATAACAAAGCTTTCGCCTTGAGCAACCTTTGCTACTAGTTGAGATAAACGGGTTTTTGCCTCGTGCATATTAACAGATTCCATAACGCCCCCTTAAACTTAGTTTAATTAGCTTAGTCTATATAAATTTGATGATTTAAGCAAAAATCTCTCATTCCTGATTATCAGGCGCCTGAGTGAGCAATTATCCGTAATCCAGTGCACGGCTGTGGCTAGTCCCATTCCTCGCTAGAATCGATCAAGCCGACTCGATTCCCGCTGTTGCGAGAATGACATCCGATAAATAATCCCGTTATCGCGAGACTTTTTTATTTTCACGTCATCGCGAGGCCCTATGGCTGTGGCGATCTATTTAGCCCTCAGATTGCTTCACTACGTTCGCAAAGACGTTTTTTTATGTTCGCAATGATGAGGGTTATTTATAATCATTGTTCATTACCAACTGGCAGCATAAAAAAAGCCCGCGATATCACTATCGCGGGCTTTTTGTCCATTCCTAACTTCCGATGTTATTCAACCGCAGTTGATCCAGAACTCAACAGATTATCCATACTTGTCGGATCTAACTGACCAGAAACAATAATCGTCTGTGTCGGTTCACCATCAGTTTTGGCCCCACCATTAGTGTAGACATTAACAGTTGTTTGATCAGTTGCTTCATCGTAGGCGGCAGTGAGGTAATCACTAAGATCATTACCAACATCCGTCAACAAATCTGCAACATTCAATTCATCACCATCTGCAGCGTTAAAGTCAATGACCGCATCAACCGCTGGTGACTCAGTAGTACCATCATCGCCGGCATTCCATTTGAAGATATCGGCGCCTTCACCACCAATTAGGATGTCGTTACCCTGACCGCCGATCAACGTGTCATCGCCTTCTCCGCCAAACAGCACATCATCAAAGTCACTGCCAATCAAGGTATCAGCATTATCACCACCGAGCACCAGGCTTGCTTCAAGTTCCGCGTCCGCAGAAATTATGCCTGCATCAACTTCAGCAACGACGTTAATTGCAGCGCCAATCTGTGAATCATCTAGTGCCTCAGCCTCTAACAATGTGGCCAGTGTTTCTGAATCAGTCAAACCAAACGCATCGGTTGCCGTAATAGTCACAGCATCAAGTACGTCAGCACTGACATCCAGATTCAACAAATCAGCATTCTCATCACGAATTTCAACGGTTGCCAGGAAGGCGTTCAGCGCCAGATTATCAATGGTACCGCCATCTTCACTGGTAATAACCAGACCGGAGAAATCCAGAATCGAAACTGTGTTGCCCAGCAGACTTAATGCACTGCCATCACTGGCGGTGATTTGTAATCCAAAGGCTTCAGCAGCTTCTACACTAAATGTCAGGTTGAAACCGCCCAATGCAGCAATGACCGCACCAAAGTTAATTTCAACCCGGGTGATATTGTTATCACGGTCAAAGGCTTTGAATGTCTGGTTAGTGCCAAAGTCGATTGCGCCCAGTGCAGATACACCGAGCAGCCCCAGTAAACCATCACCAGAAACATCGACTTCAGGTGCGACATTACCTTCACCTTCGAATTCAATGCCGTCATGGTCAAATCGAACATTGGTGTTTTCGGTGTCACCATCATTATCGGTGACCACAAAATCCACATCGGTATAACCACCCTGATAGGTTTCTCCGGCCTGTGCTTCATCAACTAGTAATTGACCGCTTTGCAGCAGTGATTGAATGATTTCCAGATCGGTGTCACCTAAATCAAAGAAATTGACACCTTCAAAGACAATCAACTGGTCAACATCGCCCGAGCCATCTGTGCTGATTGACAAAGTGGTATTTCCGCTCATCTCGTCATAGCTGAAACTCATAAACTCAGTCAGATTAACCGACAAATCACCGACTCTGGCTTCACCCTGCAGTAAATCACTCAGATCCAGCACATCACCACCGACTGCTAATGCCGCAATACTGAAATCAGTAACGGTATCAACTGCTGGTGTACCAACCGTGCCGGCATGACCTTTTTCCCAACGGAACAAGTCATTACCACTGCCACCCGTCAGACTGTCATCACCGATACCACCAATAACAATGTCGTTGCCGGCATTACCATCAATCGTGTCGTCACCAGCACCGCCACGAATCAGGTCGTTACCTGAACCCGCGGTAATCGTGTCATCACCATCCAGACCATAAATACGCTCACCCGATGTACTTGAAGAACGATCAATCGTGTTATCACCATCACTGCCTTCGATGATCAGATCATTAGGTGAACTCAGCAGATTGACATCCGCATCAATCAGCTCATTAAAGCTTGCAGAGTCACTTAAATCATCACCATTACCAGCAATACCATCATCACCAGTATCGGTCGCTGAGATGGAAATTGAATCCAGCAGAGATGCATCCAACACACCGCCTGTCAGATAAACCGTGCCCAGGAACTCATTAAGCTTGGCATTATCGATTGGGCCACCATCTATAGAGGTGATCGTTAATGATGCAAAATCTGTTACATCAGCATCAACAAGGCCTAATGTTATGAGTTCGATAAGACTAAATAGAGAGTCTAGTTCAGCCAACTCATGATTTACTACAACTTCTAGTCCAAGCTCATCAGCCAATGTTTGTGAGAATTCCCAAGTCCTCAAACCCGCGAGGCCAAGTAAATCTATACTGATACCTAAAACTGGGTCATAAACAATCTCAACCGTGTGAATATTATTATTAACATCACTGGCATTAAATTGCTGATTCTGCGAAAGATCAATCAGATTCAAAGCTTCGACTCCGACCAGACCCAGCAGGCCACCTTTTTCGGTTACATTTACTTCCGGCGCCACATTACTTGGCAAGGTACCGCCAATCTCACCAGTAGTAACATATTGGTAATCGCCGTTATCCATATCAATGGTGATGGTTTCACCTTTGAAAGTCGTGACGGTCAGCTCATTTCCATCGGCCGTATAACCCGTTACCGCATTATCCGAGCCCACTGCAGTGATAGTTTCACCGTCATAATTAAATGACATGCCACCGATACTGACTGTTTGCACATAACCACCGTCAGCACCGAAACCAAAGCCTGCATCCGGCAAGATATTGCCATCATCGGCATAGTCGAAGATATTGCCAACCACTGGCGTATCAACTGCTGCAACCGTTTCTTGCTGGAATGGCTCAACCTCGGGAGAGTCATCATTAACAAATACCGTTAAAGTGACATTACCTGCTGCACCATCATTAGCCAGAATATTGACTTTGAAGCTTAACTGATCTTCTAAATTAGGATTCGGATGATCAATCGGTCCCAATAAGGTGACCGTATAGTTTTGTTGAGAGTCACCAACAACCTCATCAGTAAGGGCAACCATGATGACATCCGTCTCTCCAACACTACCTGTCAAGGTTCTGCCATCTTCAGACAATGACCAAATGATAG
The DNA here is from genome assembly GCA_040882115.1 of Methylophaga sp. Lineage (GTDB taxonomy): Bacteria > Pseudomonadota > Gammaproteobacteria > Nitrosococcales > Methylophagaceae > Methylophaga. Next base: position 9,634 of record JBBEBX010000006.1, read on the forward strand.
GCTCACCATCTGAGCTTAGAGACTCTGTTGGGATAGCAAGTGTCAAAGCTGCACTGGCAAAAGCAGCAGTATTGATCACCCCTTGATCTACAAAATCTGCCTCACCTTCTTCTGGCAAGCCATTTGGCAGTAACGAGTCTTCAGATACGGTGGCGGACAGGCTTTCTGGCGACAATGTGATAGAAATAGGATCAACAGCAATTGAATCCCCATCAGCGTCAGTCAAAGATAGTGGGAAGCTATCGAAAGTTAGTTCTAACTCTTCGCCTGGCACCTCGAAACCAAAACCTGATAATGAGAATGGATCTTCACCAATGTTGATGTACTCTACCGCCGTATACCCTTCGCCATCGGCAAAGACAGCAACTTCATCACCATCCACCAAACCAACTATATCAACCGTACCATCAGTCTGGAATGTTACGGTATAGCTGGTTGGGTTTTCAGTTGGTGTTACCTCAACACCATTGATCGTGATGTAACTAATATCAACATCTTGAGCATTAGTTTTTACCAAATCGGTAGTTGTTGTTGTTGGATCTTCTGTTTCTTTAGATGCCGCAAATTTAACTGTGGCAGCATCGTTATTTTTAACGTTAAAAGTTACATTCGCACCATTGACTAGTACATGCTCGGTAAAAGTATGGTCAGGATTGACAGGATCATAACCTGAGCCACCAGATGCCGGTGAACCAGTAATGCCGTCCACATAGTTAATACGCAGCCCTTCGTCGGTGCTAATTACCTGACCTTGATTGACTGCGGTATCATTAGCGTCATTATTAATAGTACCGCCAACATCATGCAACGATTCATCTGTCGCGAAACTAATTGGTGTTAGTAACAGATCTGTCGTTGTAAGAGCATCGACATCTGCAGTAAGAAACACATAGGCTGTGTTACCGCCAGTCACCACAAAGTTATCACCCTGATTAACTTCAATTATTTGGATCTTCGGATCAATCTTGCTATTCAAAGTGAAGGTGTAATCATCAGGTCCATTAGGATCCACATTTAGCGTCACACTAAATACAATCTCGTCACTATCTGGATCAAATATGTCTTCATCATTTTCAGGCACAAATGTCGTACCGTACAACACATTGTCAACTGTGTAGTAGAAGATATCTAGGCCACCAGAAGTCAATTGAGATGGTGCATCATCACCACTAAAAGTACCTGTAACAGCGGTACCATCCGAAACAGTAAAGTTTAGCGTGCCATTCAGATCAGTACCAATGTTGTCATTGATTTCACCGTCAATGTCCAACTGTCCCGTGAAATTTGCACCAACCATGTTAATAACGTTAGCAGTAGCAGGACTAATCGGAACAATCGGACCATCATCCTGGATACCGAAGTACTCACCATTACCAATATCAAGACCTTCTGAAGTCACACTGTCACCATCAGAATCCGTGACCGTTTGTGTCACCACCAACTGGCCACTCACTGCCGTTTGCAGCAAGGCGGCTTCATCATTGTCATTGGTATTGTCATGCCAGATATTAACTGGGTCGACTTGGTTGCTGTAGGCAAATGTAACGACACCGTCAGCTGAGACGCTAATGATAAAGACCTCCAGGTCATCAACCATACCGCTAACCGTGCCATCACCATTGTCGACCAGCATGATTTCATCACCCTGACCATAGCCGTCACCATCCTCAACACTGGTATCCGTATCATCAATAATGAACAGACCTGAACCAACACTATCGCCAGTTAAAGATACCGAAAACGTTACTTCACCCGGGCCATCGGCACCAAAATCAACCGACCCACCGGCGACAAAGGCTGCCGAGACATTAATGCTGGTGCTGTAAACACCATCCCCACCATCAGCAGGGAGAGGTGATTCATCAAGAAATGCCGGTGTATCAATTTCCAGTAGATCGGCATTTACGTCAACCGTCGGCACATCATCGGTAAAGTTAATCGCGCCACTGATATCAGCGCTGATGGTGTCTTCCACCACGTCGCCGTCACCATCGGTCACGGTGACATCGGCGTTCAGGCTGATTGCCCCCGCAGCCAGCGTTTCAAGGTTGGCGTCGTTGTTGGTCGCATCACCATCATCGGCTTCACCCGGATGGTCAATCGGGCCATCCTGTGTCAAGGTCACCAGGCCATTCGCATCCACACTGACGGTGAAAATCACTTCGCCGTCTGCAATGCCTTCAACCACATTGCCATTCAGGCTCAGCACAATCGGCTCGCCACCACTGAACAGACCACTGACACCATCAACACCAACACTTAAGCTGTAGTTGTC